>NZ_JBPXMU010000004.1:0-355083 GCF_051842855.1 Microbacterium sp. A94
CTGCGACGCTGAATCGTCGGCCCCGACCCACCCTCGAGCTTCAGACCCCAGCCAACCGGCTGAACGAGCTGCTACTCGCCGCTTAAACCCCCGGCGTTGCTCCCACCATTTGACATTGCCGGTGTTTTAGCAGCACGAACTGCGACGGGAGCGGGTAGTAGTTGCGACCGAGGGCGCGTACGAACGTACGGCGGGAACGAAAAAGTGGGCCTCGCAATGCGAGGCCCACTGATTTCTGGCGGTGACGGAGGGATTCGAACCCTCGGTTGCTTGCACAACACACGCTTTCCAAGCGTGCTCCTTCGGCCGCTCGGACACGTCACCAGGGAACAACCTGAACAGTCTATCCGATCCTTCGTGGTCTCCGTGCCAGCTCACAACACGGCGTCGTTATGCTGTGCGGATGGGACGACAGCCACAGCGATCGACGATCGCCCAGCACGGGCAGCAGCACACGCCGTCGGCAGGCGGGCAGTTGCTGAAGATGGTCGGGGTCGCGCTGGCGACAGTGCTCGTCGCCGCCGTCGGCATCACCGGCTGGGTCGTCGGCGACCTCGGTGCGACCTACACGGCCGACGCGGTCGACCTCGGCGGCGACCCGCCACCCGGATTCTCCGAACTCACCACCGGTGCGAACATCCTCGTCGCGGGCACGGACAATTGCGAGCCCGAATACGCTGATCTTTTCGGCGACCGTTGCGCGAATCCGGAAGATGGTGTGCGCAGTGATGTGCTCATGCTGGTGAACATCTCCGACGAACCGCGCCGGGTCACCGTGGTCAGCTTCCCCCGGGACCTGCTCGTCGACATCCCCTCGTGCGTCACCGACGGCGGCGAGAGCGCGCCGCAGTACCGTCAGATGATCAACTCCGCGTTCAGCATCGGCGGGCTCGCCTGCTCCGCCCGGACGATCGAGGATCTCACCGGCGTCGATGTGCAGTACGCGGCATCCATCAACTGGGGTGGCGTGATCGAGGTGACCAACGCGGTCGGCGGCGTCGATATCTGCGTGGCGACCGCGATGAAGGATGCCGACTCCGGCATTGATCTGCAGCCGGGCACGCACAACCTCGTCGGGCAGGATGCGCTTGCGTTCCTGCGCGCGCGGTACTCGACCGAGGACGGCAGCGATTTGAACCGCATCGGCAACCAGCAGTTGTACATGTCGAGTCTGGTGCGAAAGATCACCAGCGAACAGGTGCTCACTAATCCCGGGCTGCTGCTCAAACTGGCACGCACGACGCTGTCGGCGATCGACCCGAGCACCACGCTGACCAATCCGGTGACGCTCGTGGAGATGGGGCTGGCTCTGAAGGACATCCCCGTGTCGGACTACGCCTTCGTCCGGTATCCGGTAGCCGACGCTCCGGATGACCCGAACCGGCTCATTCCGATCAGGGATGCTGCAGACCAGCTGTTCGAAGCGCTCGAGCGCAACGAGCCGCTACTGCTCGCCGACGCCGCGGGGCAAGCGCCGGAGGCCCCGGTCGAGCCTGAGGCTCCCGTCGATGGTGAGGCCCCGGTCGAGGGGGAGGCTCCCTCACCGGCGCCGGGTGAGACCGCCGTCGCGCTGCCGCCGAGCATCACCGGCACCACCGGTGAGACCGAGGGCTGCGTCTCCGGTCGAGTGGTGCGCTGAGTCCGCACAGGCGACCCGCGTAAAATCGGCACCGTGGCAACTCCCAAGATCGTTCTCTTCTACGCCTTCACCCCGCTCGCCGACCCGGATGCTATCCGGTTGTGGCAGCGTGACTTCGGTGAGGCGCTGGGTCTGCGCGGACGCCTGATCATCTCGAAGGACGGCGTCAACGGCACCCTCGGCGGAGACCTCGCGGCGCTGAAGAAGTGGGCGCGCTCGTTCCGCTCCTTCCCGGCCTTCCGCGACGCTGACATCAAATGGAGTGAGGGCACGGGACTGGATGCCGACGGCCGCAGCCTCGACTTCCCCAAGCTCAGCGTCAAGGTGCGAGATGAGATTGTCTCGTTCGGCGCCCCCGGGGAACTCCTAGTCGATGAGGCTGGAGTCGTCGGCGGCGGCACCAGGCTGAGCCCGGACGACCTGCACGCGCTACTCTCTGAGCGCGACGACGTCGTCTTCTTCGATGGGCGCAACTCGCTGGAGGCGGAGATCGGGCGATTCAAGGATGCTGTCGTGCCCGATACCGAAACCACCCGCGACTTCGTCGAGCTGCTTGATTCCGGAGCTTATGACGATCTGAAGGGCAAGCCCGTCGTCACCTATTGCACGGGCGGAATCCGTTGCGAAGTGCTCTCCAGCCTCATGGCCGCTCGCGGTTTCGGCGAGGTCTACCAGCTCGACGGCGGCATCGTCCGCTACGGCGAGAAGTTCGGTGACGATGGCCTGTGGGAGGGGTCGCTCTACGTCTTTGACAAGCGCGGCTCGATCGACTTCAGCGATCACGCCGCCGTGATCGGCACCTGCGCTGGCTGCGGCAATGCCAGCAAACGCACCGCCAACTGCCCGGATGCTTCGTGCCGCCGCCAGTTCGTCGTCTGCGACAGCTGCGCATCCGTGCCCTGCGAGGAGCACGCCGCAGTCAGCTGACCCGCAGCCGGCACAGACGCGTCAGCGGGCTCCAGAGGTCGCCGTGGCGGCCGACGTCCGCGAGATGAACAGCGACCGGGGTACCAGCGCTGCAGCCGCCCGTGCGCGGAAATCGACGCTGCGCCGAAGTGCCGTGGTGATCTGTGCGACGGCGGGGGAGAGGTCTCCGCCATCGCCGGCCGTGCGGGCGAAGCTCGCGCGCTCGACAGCATCCACCAGCACCCGCACCATCGCCGGATCC
The DNA here is from genome assembly GCF_051842855.1 of Microbacterium sp. A94. Classification (NCBI taxonomy): domain Bacteria; kingdom Bacillati; phylum Actinomycetota; class Actinomycetes; order Micrococcales; family Microbacteriaceae; genus Microbacterium; species Microbacterium sp. A94. Next base: position 2,808 of record NZ_JBPXMU010000004.1, read on the forward strand.
GCACCGCTCTTCACCAACGCGGCCCCGCGCACGCGCGGGCTGTCGGCGTCGGAGGCAGGCAACCGCAGATCGATCAGCGTGTCCTGCACCTCCCGCCAGGCCGTCATCGCATCTCCGTCACGAGCGCGACCGCGCCGCACGAGGTAAAGCACGAACCGGACCAGCGCGGGCAGCAACAGCACGAGAACTGCGCCCAGCACGCCCAGCATCACCGGTGTCGGATTCAGCTGGCGCAGCGGTTGCCCGTCAGCGGTGGAGGTCCCGCCCTGATCCCGATCGATCTCCGGACCGTTCGTGGGAGCGGCCGATGGTGCGGCGCTCGGCGCGGGTGCAGCCGGACCGGTAGCTGAGCCGCCACCGGTCGAGGCAGCCTGGAAGCTCGTCGGCACACCCAGCGACGCCGTCGGCTCGAACGACACCCAGCCGATCCCCTCGAAGTGCACTTCCGGCCAGGCGTGCAGCTGCTCGCTGCTGACGGCGTAGATCGATTCGGTGCCGCGCTTCTCATCGGTCATTCGGCCCGGCAGGTAACCGACCACGATGCGCACCTGCATATCCATCGACTGCGCCATCAGCGCGAAGGCGCCAGCGAAGTGGATGCAGTAGCCCGAGCGGGCGTCGAGAAACTCTGCGACCGCCTCCGCTCCTGTCCCATCAAAACCTCCGTCGACCGGGGCGTCCAATGAGTAGCTGAACTGCGACCGGAACCAGTTCTGCAGCGCGATGAGCTTGTCATAGGCGGTGCCAGCATCCGCCGTCACCTCGCGAGCCATCTCGCCGATCACAGCCGGCAACTCCTCGACGGGCTCGGTCGACGCGCTCGTGACGGGCGCTGCCTGAATCTGCTCTTTCGTCGGCAGCACGTTCTCGGTTGTGACGGTGTAATCCTCGCCCTCGGCATCCCGTGTCGACGAGATGACCGTGCGGTTGGCGGGCACCACCTGCCAGCCCGAGGAGACCCCGACGATCTTCGTCGCGGGGAACGGCACCGGCAGCATCGAACTCGCGATACCACTGACCCGGATCGAGGTGCGCTGCTCGATCGAGTCCAAGTCTTCGGCCCAGTCCGGGGCCCCGAATCCCGCACGAAGCGGTTGCCGGTCGGTTTCGTCCGGAGTCCACGTCTCGCCGTCGAACTGCGACAGGCTCGCAATGCGCAGATACGGGGCGGAGGTGGACTTCGTCGCCAACGTCATCACGGTGAACGGCGTGGGACGGCGCAGATCGTCGCCCAGTCGCAGCGACGGGTTCAGCTGCACGCTGGTGCCGGCACCGATCCACGTGGCCGACACCGGCAGCACCGGTGTGATGACGAGGGCGGCGACGATCACGGCAGCCCCGACGCTGACCATGACACCGACCGACGCCTGCCGCGGCGCGGTGCGGTCATGCCGGGTGCTGTGCCGGAACAGGAACAGCGCTACAAGCGCCAGCCCGACGAACCACACCACATCGGCGTCGCCGCGGGTGATGATCGTCGGCATCGCCCCAGCAGCCGCCACCAGGATGACCGCCAGCAGAGCGAGACGGGCGGCGATCAGCTGATCGAGCAGGATCGCGATGACGCAGAACCCGATCACGAGCATGGCGTTCAAACCGCGGGTGCTCTCCAGCGGTGCCGTGCCGAACTGCACCTGCTGGAACGCCTCGGATGCCAGCACTCCGACCGAGCGCAGCGTCACCTCGGTGGGGACGACACCGAAGAACGCACCGAACGGTTCGATCATCGCGGTGAGGGCCAACACTGACACGAGCAACTGCGCACCCAGCGTCGACCACGGCCGATCAGCGTGCCCGGAGCGCACCTGCCGCACGATGAACCCGGTCACGGCGATCAGCATGATCACGGCAATGCACATCAGTGACCAGACACCCGCCGCGATCACCGAGGTATAGGGCCAGAGGACAAGGAAGCTCGAAATCGTCGTCAGAACCGCAACGGCGAATGTGCGTTCGGTCTGCCGGGTGCTTTCACGTCGCTCTGCACGAACGGGCACCACCGGCGGATTCTCAGCGCGGAACATGGCCGCTTCCCGTGGTCACGCGCGCTGGCAGTGCGTCTTCCCAGGCGGATGCCACGTCGTCGCCCAGCGTTGCGGACGACCAGCCCAAGGCGGCTGCGGCATCGAGCGCGCCGGGCAGCGGATCGGACGCCAGCAGAATCGGCGCGGATGCTCCGCCATGGCGCAGGAGCGCGGCATCCTCTTCGTCGATTCGCCCGGTGATCATCACTACCGGCCCCGGCGGTGCACCGTCGTAGAGGGAGATGAGGTCGCGCCCTTCGCCGCGCGGGGTGACCATCGCCAGGGCGACGAGCAGCGAGTCTCGATCATCCTCATGTCCGCGCAGAGATCCGAGCACAGCTCCCGCGGAATCGAGCACGTCGACGCTATAGCCTTCGTGCACCAGATGCAGCGCGACGGATGCTGCAGCAGAAACGGCCGCCTCGAACGCCGGGTCGGAACCGGTACCAGCGCGTTCCCAGCGCTGGGCGGTGCGATCGAGAACGACGAGGGCATCAGGGCTGGCTTCCTCTTCCTCCTGACGCACCATCAGGTCCCCGCGGTGCGCGGTGGCCCGCCAGTGGATGCGCCGCATGGAGTCGCCCGAGACGTAGTGCCGGGGCGAGAGGTTGTCGCTGCCCTGACCGAGCCTGGTCGATGCGGTGTGCGCGGTGCCGCCGCTGGCGCCGACATTGCTGTTGATCGGGGCCAGCGGCACGATCTCCGGCACGATGGTGACGGTGCGGGTGTCACCGAACTCCTGCTCACGCTGGGAGAATCCGAACGGATCGATGGTGCGCAGCAGCAGTGGTCCGACCGGCCAGACGCCTCGGTGCACCCCCGTGATCGCGTAGCGGATATTGGTGCCGTTGTCGGTGGGGAATTCGCCTGCAGCGTCGCCGACGACAGCCGAGGGAAGCGCATCGCGCCAGGTACCGTTCGGCACCCGCAGGGCGCGGAGGTCGAAGCGCACGGCGACCTGGGACTGTTCTCCCACGGTGAGCAGATCCGTGGAGATGCGTCGGGAGACCCCGCCGCTGCGCCGTGGCACGTGGACGACGAAGACCGCGATGATCACCAGCAGGAACAGCAGCATCGCGATGTACAGCAGAATCGGCGCGGCCAGCAGATTCGCTGCGATCATGCACAGGAGCCCGGCAATGATCGCGGCGACACCGCGGCGGGTGAGAGGGCGACGGCGACGCATGATCGGATCAGACTCGAGCGGCGAGGGGGACGCGCACGCGCTCCACGATCTGGCCGAGGGCCGCTTCGATCGGCTGCGCGCCGGCCCGGTGAACGCCGCGTGCGGGCAGCAGTCGGTGCGCGAAAACCGGCACGATGAGGGTCGTCAGATCATCCGGGATCACGAAGTCTCGACCGTCCAGCGCTGCCCACACCTTCGACGCGCGCACGAGCTGCAGCGTCGCGCGCGGGCTCGCACCCAGATGCAGACTGGGGTCGTTGCGTGTGGCCTGCGCCAGTGCGACCGCGTACTCCTCTACGGCGGGGGAGACGTGCACGGCCCGAGACCAGCAGATCATCTGCTTGATCGCCGCGGCCTCGGCGACGGGCGTGATCGTCGACAGCGGATTCGCGCTGTCACGCTGACGGAGCATGAGGGCTTCGGCCGCGGCATCCGGATATCCCATCGACACGCGCATCATAAAACGGTCGCGCTGTGCCTCGGGCAGAGCATAGGTGCCCTCCATCTCGAGCGGATTCTGCGTGGCCACCACGAGGAACGGATCGGGAAGCGGGTGCGTTTGCCCATCGACGGTGACCTGCCCCTCCTCCATCGCCTCCAGCAGCGCGGACTGGGTCTTCGGCGAGGAGCGGTTGATCTCGTCGGCGATCACGATCTGGGCGAAAACCGCGCCGTGTTTGAACTCGAACTCCCGATCGACCGGGTTGTACACCGAGACGCCGGTGACATCTCCGGGCAGCAGGTCGGGGGTGAACTGGATGCGACGGACCGTGGCATCCACGCTCGCCGCCAGCGCACGCGCCAGCATCGTCTTGCCGACGCCGGGGACGTCCTCGATGAGCAGGTGCCCCTCGGCCAGCAGGCAGACCAGCGCGCTGCGCACCGCATCCGCTTTGCCATCGATCACCCGCGAGACGGATGCCAGGATCGCCGAAGTCTGCGCCTCGAACTGCTCGGCGGTGATCGAGTTCTGAGTGCCGTGCATGTGGTCCCTCTCGTGCGGCGCTGCGATGTCATTGATCGTACGTGGTCGCGACACGCTTCGACAGGCTCAGCGAGCGGATGGGGCGGCTCAGCGAGCGGGCAGTGCACCATGGCGCACCGCACTCTGCGCAGCAGGTAGACTTATTGGCGGCTCTCCGCGTGGCAGCATCCAGGCCAATTCCCCCAGGACGGAAACGTAGCAAGGGTAACCGGGCTCTGCTGGGTGCGCGGAGGGTCTTTTCTTTGCCCGGAATCCTGTCCCGATGATCCGGGCGTCGCCCAGCTGGGCCTGCGAGGATTATCACGTGAGCACAACTCCCGCCGCCGAGAAACCGAACGCCGTCGCGCGCTTCGCTTCGCCCGTGGCGCTGCTCGCATTGATGTGGCTGATCCAGATTGCGGATGCCGTGCTCCCCGGCTCTTTCACGGGCTTCGGGTTGCGTTCTTGGGACTTCGCGAGCCTCCCCGGCATCGTGCTGGGACCGCTGCTGCATTCGGGCTGGCCGCATCTGATCGCGAACACGTTCCCGTTCCTCGTGCTCGGGTGTCTGGTCGCGATCGAGGGCGCTCGCCGATTCTGGTTCGTCACACTGATCGTTGTTCTCATCGGCGGCGCCGGCACTTGGCTGGTGAACGCGCCCGGCGCGCTGACGGTCGGTGCGTCCGGTCTCGTTTTCGGCTACTTCGCGTACGTCGTCGTGCGGGTGCTGTCACCTCGTCCGATCGCACACCGCATCGCCTACGCGCTCATCGCCCTGATCGTCATCGTGCTCTACGGTGGGTCGATGATCGCCGGCATCGTGGGCGTTGGGCCGGGAATCTCCTGGCAGGCGCACCTGTTCGGCGGCATCGGCGGAGGGATCGCCGCGCTCGCGGGAGCACAGCGCCGATGACGAAAGTGCCGACGAAGAAAGCGCCGACGAAGAAAGCGCCGACGAAGAAGGCCAGAAAGAAGCCGTCATCTCGGCGGCGGCGCTCCTGGCGCCCCGGCCTCGTCGTTGGCGCTGCATTGACGCTGTCCGCTCTGCTCATCGTGCTCATCCCGGTAGCGACCGCCCATGATCCGGTCGTGCTGTGCGCTGAGGATCCGGCGAGCTTTCCCGAGTCCGGCATCGCCGGGTGGAACGGGGAGCAGCTGGAGAATGCGGCGGTGATCATCCGCACAGCATCCGGGCACGGGTTCCCCCGCGACGGGCAGATCCTCGGCGTGATGACCGCGATGGGCGAGAGCAGTCTGCGCAACATCGACTACGGCGACTGGGAGACATCCGGGGTCACTAACCCGGATGGCCAGCGCACCAGCAGCATCGGACTGTTCCAGCAGCAGGAGTGGTGGGGGAGCGTGGAGACACGGATGGACCCGGCTGGAGCCGCATCCCTCTTCTACACGCGCCTTGCGCGCCTGCCCGACTGGCAGAGCATGGAGCCGACGCTGGCCATCCACCGTGTGCAGATCAACACCGACCCGCAGCACTACGCACGCTTCCAGACGGATGCCACCGCCATCGTCGACGCGCTTTCCGGTCCGTGCCAGGCGTAGGCTTACCGCGTGGCTCGTAGCATTTACATCACCTCGGCCGAAGGCCATTCCGGAAAATCGACCGTTGCGCTGGGAGTGCTTGATGCGCTCATGCGGGTGACCCCGCGGGTGGGCGTTTTTCGTCCGATCGCGCGCTCGTCGGCGGAGCGCGACTACGTGCTCGAGCTCATGCTCGCTCACGACGGCGTGCATCTTGAATACGACGACTGCGTCGGCGTCAGCTACGACGAGGTGCGCGACAACCCGGACCGTGCGCTTGCCACGATCGTCTCGCGGTTCAAAGCCGTCGAGGCGCAGTGCGACAGCGTCGTGATCATCGGCAGCGACTACACCGATGTCGCCAGCCCCGCCGAGCTCGGTTACAACGCCCGCATCGCCGCCAACCTCGGCGCCCCGGTGCTGCTTGTTCTCGGCGGTCGCGATCAGCAGGCCCATGCCGAGCAGCTCGGCACATCGACCGCGCGCACCGCCGCCGCCGTCGGACAGATCGCCTCGCTTGCGCTGTCGGAACTCGAGGAGGAACGCGCCGAACTCTTCGCTGTAATCGTCAACCGGGCCGACCCTGATGCCATGCAGCCGGCCATCGATGCGGTTCGCGCAGCACACGCTCCGACCACCCCGGTCTGGGCGATCCCGGAGGATCGGACGCTGGTTGCTCCATCCATCCGCGGCATCCTCGCCGCCGTTGACGGACGCCTGGTCAAGGGCGACCCCGATCTGCTCACGCGCGAAGCGCTGAGCGTGGTGGTCGCCGGCATGTCGATGGTCAATGTGCTGCCGCGCCTGACCGAGGACTCCGTCGTCGTCATTCCCGCCGACCGCACCGAGGTGCTGCTGGCGATTCTGCTGGCGGATGCCGCGGGCACATTCCCCTCGATCGCCGGTGTGATCTTGAACGGGCCGTTCCCCCTGCCGGCGCCGATCGAACAGCTGCTGGACGGGCTCGCCTCGTCGGTGCCGATCATCGCTACCGACCACGGCACCTACGACACGGCGGTGCGGGTGATGGGTGCGCGCGGGCGTCTTGCCGCGGACTCGCGGCATCGCTACGACCGGGCGCTCGGGCTGTTCCAGACCCATGTCGACATCACGGAACTCACCACACAGCTGGGCCTGGCCGAATCGCGCGTGGTCACACCGCTCATGTTCGAGTACGGGCTCATCGAGCGTGCTCGCGCTGACCGCAAGCGCATCGTGCTGCCTGAGGGTGAGGACGACCGCATCCTGCGGGCAGCGGCGACGCTGATCGCTCGCGATGTCGCAGACCTGACGATCCTTGGCGATGCGGCCAGCATTCACGTCCGCGCCACCGAGCTGGGCATCGACATCTCCGCTGCCCAGATTCTCAGCCCGACCGATCCGGAGTACGTCGCGCGCTTCGCGGAGGAGTACGCGCGACTGCGCGCGCACAAGGGCATCACACTCCAGCAGGCCGCAGACACCGTCACCGACGTCTCCTACTTCGGGACGCTGATGGTGCACCTCGGACTCGCCGATGGCATGGTCTCTGGTGCCACGCACACCACGGCGCACACGATCCGGCCCTCGTTCGAGATCATCAAGACCCGCCCCGGTGTGGACGTCGTCTCCAGCGTGTTCCTGATGGCGCTCGCCGACCGAGTCCTGGTCTACGGCGACTGCGCAGTGATTCCCGACCCCACGAGCACCCAGCTCGCCGACATCGCGATCTCATCGGCCGCAACCGCACAGCAGTTCGGAATCGACCCGCGCGTGGCGATGCTGTCGTATTCGACGGGTGAATCAGGATCCGGCGCCGAGGTCGACAAGGTTCGCGAGGCAACCGCGCTCGTACGCGAGCGGTCACCCGAGCTTCCGGTCGAGGGGCCGATCCAGTACGACGCCGCAGCCGACGCTGCGGTCGCCAAAGCAAAGCTGCCCGATTCGGCTGTCGCCGGCCGAGCAACGGTGTTCGTCTTCCCCGACCTCAACACCGGCAACAACACGTACAAAGCCGTGCAGCGTTCGGCCGGAGCCGTCGCGATCGGCCCGGTGCTGCAGGGCTTGAACAAACCCATCAACGATCTGTCACGCGGAGCGCTTGTCGACGACATCGTCAACACCGTCGCGATCACTGCGATTCAGGCGCAGACAGGAGCAGTATGAGCGTCGTCCTCGTCATCAACAGCGGTTCGTCCTCGCTGAAGTACAGCCTCATGGACATGGAGCGCGAGGTGCCGCTCGGCGAGGGGCTCATCGAGCGGATCGGCCAGGAGTCTGGTGAGATCACGCACACCGTGCGGCGCGTCACGAGCCCCGGCGAACCAGCCCCGACGCTGCTGGACATCGATCACCGCAGCGAGCGCCGCATCGCCGATCATGACGAGGCGATGTCGGTGATGCTCGAGCAGTTCGCCGAGCACGGCCCGCAGCTGTCCGAGCATCCGCCCGTCTCTGTCGGCCACCGCGTCGTCCACGGCGGAGCGCGCTTCTTCGCGCCCACGGTCATCGACGACCTCATCGAGATCAACATCGAAGACCTCTCGGTGCTCGCGCCGCTGCACAACCCGGGCGCCGTCGCCGGCATCCGCGCCGGGCGCCGCAGTTTTGCCGACGTGCCCCACGTCGCGATCTTCGACACGGCATTCCATCAGACACTGCCACCGGCCGCTTACACCTATGCGATCGACACCAGGGTCGCCGCCCGACACCGGGTGCGCCGCTACGGCTTTCACGGCACGAGCCACAAGTACGTCTCTGAGCAGGCGGCGGCTTTCGTGGGCCGCCCGCTCGCAGAGCTCAAGCAGATCGTCTTCCACCTCGGCAATGGTGCTTCGGTCACTGCTGTCGACGGTGGCCTGTCGGTGGAGACGTCGATGGGGATGACACCGCTGGAGGGGCTGGTGATGGGCACCCGCTCGGGCGACATCGACCCGGCGGTGGTGCTGCACCTCAGCAGGGTCGCGCAGATGAGTACCCGAGAGATCGATGAGTTGCTCAACAAGAAGAGCGGCCTGCTGGGGCTTGCCGGTCGCGCCGACATGCGCGACATCCTCGCGGGCGTCGAAGCGGGGGAGCAGGCTGCTTCGCTCGCCTTCGACGTCTACATTCACCGGCTGCGCTCCTACGCCGGCGCATATATCGCCCAGCTCGGCGGGGTGGATGTCATCTCCTTCACCGCCGGCGTCGGCGAAAACGCCGCCCGCGTCCGCGCAGAGGCCCTCGCCACGCTCGGCTTCCTCGGCGTCGAGATCGACGCTGAGCGCAACGCCACGCGCGCGCCAGGCACCCGACGCATCTCGACGGATGCTTCGACGGTCGATGTTCTCGTTGTGCCGACGGACGAAGAGCTCGAGATCGCTCGCCAGGCGCTGAGCGCAGCATGAGGATCATCATCTTCGGCGCCACCGGCGGCGTCGGTCAGCACACCGTGCGGCGCGCGCTCGCGGCAGGTCACGATGTCACCGCCTTCGTGCGAACCCCCGAAAAACTCGAACAGCAGGACGGCGTCACTATCCGGCAGGGTGACGCTTTCGACGCGGCCGCGGTCATTGATGCCGTCTCGGGGCACGACGCCGTGATCTCGGCGCTGTCATCGTCGCAGGCTCTGAAGAGATCCGACGAACTCGAGCGGATGACGCAGAACATCATCCGTGGGATGCAACAGGCGGGTGTGAGCCGCATCGCGTACTGCGCCTCGGCCGGTGTCGATGGCGAGCTGACCGGTGTGATCGGAAAGGGCATCGCCTGGGTGCTGCGCAACGCGCTCGCCGATCACCGCGCTGCGCTCGATCACATCAATGCGGCCGGACTCAACGTCACCGTTGCCCGGCCCACCTCACTGAACGATGCCGCGTTCATCGCGGATTATGTCGAGACATTCGAGGGGATGCCGCCGATGTCCCGCCCGATCCCGCGCGCCTCGGTGGCAGATTTTTTGGTGAAGTCGCTCGAGCAGCCCGACATCTACAGCAACACATCCGTGGGGCTGAGTCTGTAAGAGGCGTGTGCGTTCGGCGCTGGTCTTCTCCCGGACCCCAGGGCCCCGATACGCTGGCCTGATGGCACCGAGGTGCCGGACCATTCTTTCTCGCTGTTTGGAGGACTGCGTGCCCGAAACCGTGCCCGACCTGCGCCGCGCCGAAGGCGTGCTGTTCGACCTTGATGGAGTGCTCACTCCCACCGCCGAGGTGCACATGCACGCCTGGACAGCGGTCTTCGCGGAGGTATTCGCGCTCTGGGGGATCGCGCCGGCCTACACCGATGCCGACTATTACGCGTACGTCGACGGCAAGCGCCGCTACGACGGCGTCGCGAGTCTGCTGCGCAGCCGAAATGTGGAGATTCCCTGGGGAGATCCCGGTGATGGGCCCGATATGCAGACCATCTGCGGCATCGGCAACCGCAAGAACGCCGCGTTCGCTGCCGCGCTGCGCGGTGGTGGTGTCGCACCGTTCCCCGGCTCGCTCGCACTGCTCGAGGTGTTGGCCGCAGCAGGCGTGCCGATGGGGGTCGTGTCCAGCTCGTCGAACGCCGAGGAGGTTCTGGAGACCGCCGGCATCCGCGATTTCTTCACCGTCGTCATCGACGGCAAAGTCGCCGCACGCGACGGGCTCGCGTCTAAGCCCGCGCCGGACATGTTCCGCGCCGGAGCCGTCTCGCTGGGTGTGAACCCGGGCGCGAGCGTGGCCGTGGAGGATGCTGTGGCCGGCGTCGCTTCGGCTGCCGCTGCCGGTTACGCGACTGTCATCGGCGTCGATCGAGGTGCTGGTGCCGTCGTGCTCCGGGAAGTCGGCGCCACCACTGTCATCGACGACCTTGCCCGACTGCTCCCGCCCGACACTGATGCCCCGGAGACCGCATGATCGATCGCGACCGCTTTCCCGTCGACCCGTGGCGTCTCACCGAGACGCGGTACACCGAGGACGGCGTCTCCGAGACGATCTTCGCGGTGGCCAATGGCTATCTCGGCCTGCGCGGAAACCACATCGAAGGCCGCGGAGCGCACGAGCACGGCACCTTCGTCAATGGACTGCACGAGACCTGGCCGATCCGCCACGCTGAGCAGGCATACGGCTTCGCCGAGGTCGGACAGACCATCGTCAACGCTCCGGATGCCAAGGTCATGCGCGTCTACGTCGATGACGAGCCGCTCTCCTTCGACGAGGCCGATGTGCGCGAGTATTCCCGCACGCTGGATATGCGCACCGGAGTCCTGGAGCGGATCACCGTGTGGGAAACCCCCAGTGGCAAGCGGATCCGCATGCGCGATGAGCGTCTGGTCAGCTTCGAAGAGCGCCACCTCGCGATCCTGCGTCTGGACATCACGGTGGAGAACTCGGATGCCCCAGTCACGATCAGCTGCCAGCTGCTGAACCGTCAGGACGGCGGCAACGTCTACACCGGTGATCCGATGGGGAAGAAGCAGCAGGCCGGCTTCGACCCGCGCAAGAGCGAGCGGATCACGGAGCGAGTGCTGGAACCCGGCGAGTACTGGCAGGACGGCTTGCGCTCTGCGCTGTCGTACCGGGTCGCCGATTCCGGTATGACGGTCGCCGTCGTCGCCGATCACGTGATCGAAACCGACAACGACTACAGCGCACGTCAGTACATCGAACCCGACATCGCGAAGAATGTGATCCGGGTGCAGGCCAAGGCCGGCATCCCGATTCGGATCACCAAACTCGTCAGTTATCACACCTCTCGCGGAGTCCCACCGCGTGAGCTCATCGACCGATGCCGCCGCTCGCTCGATCGAGCCGCCATCGAGGGTGTCGACGAGCAGTACCGCAAGCAGACCGAGTGGCTCACCGGCTTCTGGGATCGCTCCGATGTACGGATCGAAGGGCACGAAGATCTGCAGCAGGCCACCCGCTGGTGCCTGTTCCAGCTCGCACAGGCCTCTGCGCGCGCTGACGGGACCGGCGTGCCGGCCAAGGGCCTCACCGGGTCTGGCTACAGCGGCCACTACTTCTGGGACACCGAGATCTACGTGCTGCCGTTCTTGACCTATACGACACCGCAGTGGGCACGCAACGCGCTGCGCGCCCGGGTGCTCATGCTGCCGGCCGCCCGGCGCCGGGCATCCCAGCTGAACGAAGCGGGCGCCCTGTTTCCCTGGCGGACCATCAACGGTGAAGAGGCATCGGCGTACTATGCCGCCGGTACCGCGCAGTACCACATCAACGCCGACATCAACTTCGCACTCGGAAAATACGTACGGGCGACCGGCGACGACGACTTCCTTCATCGCGAGGGCGCAGATGTTGCCGTTGAGACGGCCCGGCTGTGGGCGACGCTCGGGTTCTGGCGCACGTCGAACGGTGCGTCGACCGGCGTCGGTCGCCATCCGGAGACCGACACATTCCACATCCACGGTGTCACCGGGCCCGACGAGTACACCACCGTCGTCAACGACAACCTGTTCACCAACGTGATGGCCCGGCACAACCTGCGTTATGCCGCCCGTGTTGTGCGTGAGATCGCCGAGGATGACCCGGCCGCGTACGAGGCGCTCGTCGAGCGCGTGGGGCTGGGAGAGGGCGAACCGGATGCCTGGGATCAGGCCGCCGAGGCGATCAACATCCCGTATAGCGAGCGACTGGGCATCCACCCGCAGGACGCCATGTTCCTCGAACGCGAGATCTGGGATCTCGAGCACACGCCTAAAGAGCAGCATCCGCTATTGCTGCACTTCCACCCGCTGGTGATCTACCGTTTCCAGGTGCTCAAGCAGGCGGATGTCGTGCTCGCACTCTTCCTGCAGGGGAACCATTTCACCGCCGAGGAGAAGCTCGCAGATTTCCAGTACTACGACCCGCTGACCACCGGGGATTCGACGCTGTCGGCCGTGGTGCAGGCGATTCTTGCCGCCGAGGTCGGGTATCAGGATCTCGCGCTGGAGTACTTTCAGCAGTCGCTGTTCGTCGATCTCGGCGACCTGCACCACAACTCGTCAGACGGTGTGCATGTCGCATCGGCCGGTGGCGTCTGGACGGCGCTCGTGTGCGGATTCGGTGGCATGCGCGACCACGCCGGGGAGTTGAGCTTCGACCCGCGGCTGCCCGCGGAGTGGCCGTCGCTGTCGTATCCGCTGCAGTGGCAGGGTACGACACTGGATGTGACGCTGACGCGGGAAGAGCTGAGGGTGGCTGTGCGAGACGGTGACCCCGTGTCGTTCACCGTTCGCGGGGAGGAATGCACCGTGACTGCAGAGCAGGATGTCGTGGTCGCGCTGGCAGATCAGGGGCCGGTCATTCCCGGACGCCCGACCCTGCGCGCGTTCCAGGACGCCCGACGTGAGGACGGCACACGGCTGTCGGCATCCGTTCCGGTCATGACGAACGCCCTCCCGATCATCAGCGTGTTCGAAGACTGATCGGTGAGACCCGTCCTTCTCCTCATCACCATCGTGATCATCGTCGTGCCTGTGCTGATTCTGCTTGCACTCGCCATCGTGGCTCAGGTGCAGTCGCATCGGCTGCCGAACTCTCCTGGGCCGCGCTTCGCGCCGGAAGCTGAGGGGACGGTCATCCGCGACGCACTGCTGCTGAATCAGGACCGCAGAGCGATGGCCGCGGCTCTGGTCGACCTTGCAATCAGGCGGAAAGTGCGCCTGTTGCGCCCGGCCGCAGAAGATGGCAAGCGCGCTGCGATCTCGGTGGAGACGGTTGAAGGTGCGTCCTTCACGGCATCCGAAGTCGCGGTGTTGGAGGCGCTGTTCGGCCGGGAGAGCGCGTCCGAGCGAGTGCGCCGGTTCAGCTCGGACTCCCGGTTGCTCGGCCGTCGGGTGCGTGCGGTGCTGGATACCGAAGAGCACCGCGGCGTCAGCGCCGGGCTGATCGCGCAAGGCCGATGCACCTGGCCGGTTGTGCTGCTGCGGATCTTCGCTGCGGCAGGGGTGCTGTGCTCCCTTATCTGGATGCTCGGAACGATGTCTTCGGACACCGGGACGGACTGGCTCGCATTCAGCGCTGCGCTGGTGGGCTTTCTGGTGGTCCTCGCCGTGTTCTTCGTCATCCCCCGACCATGGCGACGGTTCACTCGCGAGGCTGAGCCGCTGCGTGCGCACCTGGCCGGGATGCGGGAGTACATCGATCTCGCGGAGAAAGAGCCGCTGCGGTTTCTGCAGTCGGTGCAGGGCGCTCTGCCGAGTGCGGATGTGTCAGCCGCAGCGCGGCATGAAGGTCTGGAACGGTTTCTGCTGAACGAACGGATGCTGCCCTACGCGGTGCTGTTCGGCATGGAGAAGTCGTGGCTGGCTGCGCTGGGGGAGCACGCCGGCGAGTTGCGCTCGACCGGCGATCTCGGAGACATCGGCGACATCGCCGATGCAGCATTCGAGGTTCTCGCCGTGATCGAACTCGTGGGCGGAGTGCTCCAGCTGGTGCGCTCGGTGGGGGAACTGGCGGATGCCGCAGGCTCTGCGGCCGAGTTCGTCGGCGGCGTTTTCGACGCACTGCCCTGATCGAGATGGCAGTCAACCCACGACGAATGCGCCTGCGGGGCTGCGCAGTGCTTCTTGCTGCGTTGCTGGGTCTCACCGCCTGTGCTCCGCCGTTTCCGGAGCCACCGAACACGATCGGCGCAGATTATCCCGGCGCGATCCCAGTGTCTGTCGCCTGGCCATCGGATTGGCTGGAGGGAGTCCCCGGCGAATCCCACGCGGCCGGCTGGCCCATCGTGGGGCTGCAGCTGGAGCATGTCAACGGGCGATGGATGTGGCGCGTGCGCAACCCCGACCCCGGTCGCGATATTTTCGGCGAATCGATTACGGAACCCGATCGGGCGAGAGAAGCTCTCATCGACGCCAGCACATTGACGCTGGTCGACGAGCGCCACGTCGTGCTGACAGAGGCAGAGCTCGCTGGCGTCGAGATGAGTGCCTACGAGGCCGCACAGCTTTCTGGTGAGGTCTATCCGGGCCCGCGGCTGATCGGGCTGACGCAGAAGAGTGAAGACGGGCGTACGGTCTGGGAGATCACCACCTACGACACGGAGGCCGGCGTGGTGTCGGTAACCACAGCGGGCTGACTGCACAGGACAGATCCGGATGTCAGCGGTACGCCGTAGGCTGTTGAGGTGACCACAGCCCTGTACCGCCGATACCGGCCTGAGAACTTCGGCGAGATGATCGGGCAGTCCCAGGTGACTGACCCGCTGATGACGGCGCTGCGCAGCGACCGAGTCGGGCACGCGTATCTTTTCTCCGGCCCCCGCGGATGCGGAAAGACCACGTCAGCTCGAATTCTCGCGCGCTGTCTGAACTGTGCAGAGGGCCCCACGGACACCCCGTGCGGCACCTGCCCGAGCTGTGTCGAACTGTCCCGTGCAGGCGGCGGATCGCTGGACGTCGTCGAGATCGACGCCGCCAGCCACAACGGTGTCGATGATGCGCGCGACCTTCGGGAGCGGGCGACATTCGCCCCCAGCCGCGATCGGTTCAAGATCTTCATCCTCGATGAGGCGCACATGGTGACCCCACAGGGGTTCAACGCGCTGCTGAAGCTCGTCGAGGAGCCGCCGGCGCACGTGAAGTTCATCTTCGCGACGACCGAACCCGACAAGGTTCTCGGCACCATCCGCTCACGCACGCACCACTACCCGTTCCGTCTGGTCCCACCGGCCGCAATGCTCGACTACGTCGAAAAGCTGTGCGTCGAAGAGGGCGTGCAGGTCGCGCAGGGCGTACTGCCGCTTGTCGTGCGCGCCGGTGGCGGCTCGCCTCGTGACACGCTGTCGCTGCTTGACCAGCTGATCGCCGGTTCCGACGGCGACTCGGTCGCCTATGAACGCGCGGTCTCGCTGCTGGGCTACACGCATGGTGCGCTTCTCGATGAGATCGTCGACGCGCTCGCATCGGGAGATGCCGCCGGAGCCTTCACCGGTATCGACCGGGTCGTGCAGACCGGACAGGATCCGCGCCGGTTCGTCGATGACCTGCTCGAGCGGCTGCGAGATCTGATCGTGATCGCCGCGGTCGGCGACGGCGCCTCGGCAGTGCTGCGCGGGCTCGCCGAAGACGAGCTGGCGCGCATGCGCGCGCAGGCTGCGGCCTATGGCACTGCGCGGCTTTCCCGGACGGCCGATGTCGTCAGTGCGGCACTGGATGACATGGCCGGCGCCACGTCTCCCCGCCTGCACCTGGAGCTCATGATCGCCCGCGTGCTCAGCGCCGTCGGTACAGGTTCGGCGGTGGATGTTGCGCCCGCTGTGGCTGCGGCTGTGGCTGCTGCTGCGGCTGTGCCCGCTGCCGCCGCTGCTCCGGTCGCGGCTGTGCCTGCGGCTGCTCCGGTCGCGCCCGCCATTCCGAAAGCTGCACCCGAACAGCCGACCCCGGACGCTGCGCCCGCCATTCCGAAAGCTGCACCCGCGCCGGTAACCCCGGACGCCGCATCACCGACTCCGAAAGCTGCGCCCGCACCCGCACCGTCGCGCCTGGACGCTGCCCCTGTGCCAGCTGAACCAGCCGCTGCTCCGGTCGCACAGTCGGCCCCGGAGTCCGCGCCCGCGGCATCCGGCCCGGTCGACTTCGCTCGCATCCGCGCGGCGTGGCCAGCCATCCTCACCCGACTCGAGGGCCTCAGCCGGATGTCGTGGCTGCTGGTCACGACGGTACAGCCGCTCGATTTTGATTCCGACTCCGATGTGCTGACAGTGGGCTTTGTCAACCAGCAGGACGTCGCCCAGTTCAAGGGCACGAAACCCGGTGACGGGGCATCCGATCACCTGCGCACGGCCATCGAACAGGAGCTCGGCGTGCGAGTGAAGTACCGCCCCGCGCCGCTGCCTCCGACGACGTCCGCGCACGCGGCTGCGCCCGCACCTGTGCACACGGCTCCAAAGCAACCGCAGCAGTCCGCACCGCAGAAGGCAGCGCCATCGACGCCCGTGACTGAGTGGGCAGTTGCCGCGATCCCTAGTGCGGACCCCGTGGCGGTACCGCAGCAGTTCCCGGTCGATGAAGAGCCCGCTGAGGTGGAAGCATCCGCACCGCTGCCTCCGCGTGATGGTGTGCCGGATCGTGACGAGCCGCCGCTGCCCGGCGACGATGACGCTCCGTACCCCGATGACGAGCCACCGTACGAGCCGCCGAGTTCGTATCAGGCTTCCGCTGCGAAACCTGCCGCACCCGCCCCGCAGGCCGCGGCACCGGACGCCGCACCCGCCCCGCAGCGCGCCGCGCCCACCATCACGACCCGCACGCCGGGCAACGGGGGAGTGCAACGCTACGGCGAGGCCGTCATTCGACAGGTCCTCGACGCCACTTTTGTGCGCGAAGAGCCCTATGAGCCCCCGACGAGGTTCGCCTGATGTACGACGGCATCGTTCAGGAACTGATCGACGAGTTCGGTCGGCTGCCCGGCATCGGTCCGAAATCCGCGCAGCGCATCACCTTCCATATTCTGCAGACGCCGTCATTCGACGTGGCGCGGCTGTCTGAGCTGCTCTCCGAGGTGCGTGCGCGCGTGCGCTTCTGCGAGGTCTGCGGAAACGTCTCCGAGCAGGATCGCTGCACGATCTGCCGTGATCCGCGCCGCAACCCCGCGTTGATCTGCGTTGTCGAAGACGCCAAGGATGTGTCGGCGATCGAACGCACCCGTGAGTTCCGCGGGCTGTACCACGTACTGGGCGGTGCGATCAGTCCGATCGCGGGCGTCGGCCCCGACGACCTGCGCATCACACAGTTGATGACGCGCCTCGCCGATGGCACCGTGCAAGAGGTCATCCTCGCCACGAACCCCAACCTCGAGGGCGAAGCAACCGCCAGCTACCTCAGCCGATTGCTCACCACGATGCAGATCACGGTCTCGCGTCTGGCATCCGGTCTGCCTGTCGGCGGTGACCTCGAATACGCAGACGAGGTCACTCTCGGCCGCGCGTTCGAAGGACGACGCACGTTGTGAACAGCAGTCAGCGCGGCAGCCTTCGGGCGATGCGATGAACGCTCACGGCGGCTTCACCCGAAAGGGCTGGCTGCTGTTCGGCGCCATGGGATTCCTGTGGGGCATCCCCTACCTGTTCATCAGCATCGCCGTCGAGTCTTACTCTCCGCCGGCGATCGTCGCCGGCCGCGCGATCATCGGCGCTCTCGTGCTGCTGCCGTTCGCTCTGCGCAGCGGTGCATTGAAGCCGGCGCTGCGTAAATGGCCGTGGGTGCTGGCCTTCGCCGCCGTCGAGATCGCCGGGCCCTTCGTGCTGCTCGGCCATGCGGAGATGAGCCTGCCGTCAGGTCTCACCGGACTCCTGGTCGCCACCGTTCCGCTGTTCGCCGCGCTCATCGCACTCGGCGGAGGTGATCGCGGTGTACTCCGCCCCGCGCGCGCGATCGGTCTCATCATCGGATTCGCCGGCGTCACAGTCGTGGTCGCGGGCCCCGCACTCGCGCACGGCAATCTGCTCGCCGCTGGTGAGGTGCTGCTGGTGGCGGTGCTGTATGCGATCGCCCCATTCATCGTGGCGAAGAAGCTGGGAGATGTGCCATCGATCGGCGTCATCACGCTGGCACTGATCGCCAACGGCATCTTCTACCTGCCGATCGCGCTGGCTACGCAGCATCAGGTGCCCACCATCGCCGCCACGGCATCGCTGGTGATCCTGGCAATCGTGTGTACGGCGGTGGCATTCCTGGTGTTCTTCGCACTCATCCGCGAAGTCGGCCCGGTGCGCGCGCCGCTGTTCACCTACGTCAACCCGGTCGTCGCGATCATCCTGGGAGCGATCGTCCTCTCCGAGCCACTGACCCCGGGGCTGCTGATCGGCTTCCCGCTCATCATCATCGGCTGCTGGTTCGCTGGAACAGGTGGGCGCCTGCGTCCCCGCGAGCGCGTACTCGCGCCGCCGCAGACGCCCTGAACCCGATCCTCAGAGCTGCGATTCGACGCGCGCACCTTCGCGCGCACCCGTTTCGCGGGCTGGTGGCTGGGCACGCTCAGCATCCTCTGGCTCGGGATGCTGTTCGTCTCAGCCGAATTCGTCTGGCTCGCCTTCCCGCTTCTGCCGCTGGCGGGGCACCTGCTTCACACCTGGGCATCGGTCAGATTCGCTGGGTCTGCGCTGAAGCGCCGTCACATGCATTTGGCAGCATACGCAGCGAAAGTACAATGGCCCCTGGGCGGAACTGCCCGAAATCCCTGGGAGTGAACGTGG
The DNA here is from genome assembly GCF_051842855.1 of Microbacterium sp. A94. NCBI lineage: Bacteria > Bacillati > Actinomycetota > Actinomycetes > Micrococcales > Microbacteriaceae > Microbacterium > Microbacterium sp. A94. The sequence goes on from NZ_JBPXMU010000004.1 coordinate 21,649, forward strand.
CCCTCATTGTGCAGAAGTATGGCGGCTCGTCCGTCGCGAATGCCGAAAGCATCAAACGCGTAGCCAAGCGCATCGTCGACACCAGACGCGCCGGGCACGACGTCGTCGTGGCGGTAAGCGCCATGGGCGACACCACCGACGAACTGCTCGAACTCGCCGACCAGGTGGCGCCGATCCCCGCGCCGCGTGAACTCGACATGCTGCTTTCCAGCGGCGAGCGGATCTCGATGGCGCTGCTGGCCATGGCGATCCACTCGATGGGCTTCGAGGCTCGATCATTCACCGGCAGCCAGGCAGGCATGATCACCGACGACCACCACGGCTCGGCGCGCATCGTCGATGTCACCCCGGTGCGCCTGCGTGAAGCGCTCGATGAGGGCGCGATCGTGATCGTCGCCGGATTCCAAGGCTTCAACCGCGACACCCGCGACATCACCACGCTCGGGCGCGGGGGATCGGACACGACCGCCGTCGCACTGGCCGCGGCACTGAATGCCGACGTCTGCGAGATCTACAGCGACGTCGACGGCATCTACACCGCTGACCCGCGTGTCATCCCGCAGGCGCAGAAGCTCGACCACGTCTCGAGCGAGGAGATGCTGGAGCTGGCAGCCAACGGCGCGAAGGTGCTCTACATCCGCGCTGTCGAGTTCGCACGCCGCCACGGTGTGCTCATCCACGCCCGCTCGACGTTCTCGTCGAGCGAAGGCACATACGTTCTGGGCGAGGGTATGAAGAACCCCCGCGAAGCTGAGGGAGAAGTCATGGAAGAACCGATCGTCGCAGGTGTGGCCACCGACATGGGTCAGGCGAAGATCACCGTCGTCGGCGTCCCGGATGTTCCCGGAAAGGCCGCCGAGATCTTCAAGATCGTCGCGAAGTCTGGTGCAAACGTCGACATGATCGTGCAGAACGTGTCTGCGGCGGCGACCGGCCGCGCCGACATCTCGTTCACCCTGCCGAAGGGTGACGCCTCGACCGCACTGAAGGCGCTGGCCGCTGAGCAGTCCGAAGTCGGTTTCGATAGCCTCATCCACGACGACCAGATCGGCAAGCTCTCGGTCGTCGGGGCCGGAATGCGCGTGCACTCCGGTGTATCTGCGACTCTGTTCGAAGCCCTGTCGGTTGCCGGCATCAACATCGAGATGATCTCGACCTCCGAGATTCGCATCTCGGTCGTGCTGCGTGACACCGATCTGGCGGATGCGGCTCGCATCGTGCACACCGCCTACGGTCTCGACGGCCAGGTGGAAGCCGTCGTTCATGCCGGCACCGGCCGCTGACGCTTCGATCCCTGAGACTGTTGGTCCCTGAGCCTGTCGACCCCTGAGCCTGTCGAAGGGTAGACTCGCGAGAACCCTGACATCGGCGCCAGGCGCGGCATCCGCATCCCGACGCCGTGCCTTGCGTCTCGTTCGCTGTATTGCATGACGCCAAGGAAACTCTCATGACCCGCATCTCTGACTCAGGACACTCCGTCGCCATCGTCGGCGCCACCGGCCAGGTGGGCACCGTGATTCGCGAGATTCTCAGCGAGCGGGCGTTCCCAATTCGGGAGTTGCGACTGTTCTCCTCGGCTCGCTCGGCGGGCAAGACCATTGCGTACGCCGGCGTCGACGTTGTCGTCGAGGACGTCGAGACAGCGGATGCTTCGGGCATCGACATCGCGCTCTTCTCGGCAGGAGCCACGGCCAGCCGTGCCTACGCCGACCGATTCGCAGCGGCAGGAGCGGTCGTCATCGACAACTCCAGCGCGTGGCGCAATGACCCCGAGGTTCCGCTCGTGGTCAGCGAGGTCAACCCGCACGCGATCGATGAGCGTCCGCGCGGCATCATCGCCAACCCGAACTGCACCACCATGGCGATCATGCCGGTGCTGAAGCCGCTGGCAGAAGCAGCAGGCCTCGAGCGCCTCATCGTCTCCACTTACCAGGCCGTTTCCGGCTCTGGCCTTGCTGGTGCGCAGGAGCTGCTCGGACAGGTCGAGAGCGTCCTCGCCCAGGGTGACACCCTGCGCCTCGTGCACGACGGCTCGGCCGTCGAGTTCCCGGCGCCGAACAACTACGTGGCTCCCATCGCTTTCGACGTCATCCCGCTGGCCGGATCCGTCGTCGAAGACGGACTGAACGAAACCGACGAAGAGAAGAAGCTGCGCAACGAGAGCCGCAAGATCCTCGGGCTGCCGGGACTGCGGGTCGCTGGCACCTGTGTGCGTGTTCCTGTCTTCACCGGACACTCGCTGTCGATCCACGCGGAGTTCGCCGAAGACATCACGCCCGAGCGTGCACGCGAGATCCTCGCCGAGGCTCCGGGTGTCGCGCTGGAAGAGGTTCCGACACCGCTGCATGCGGCAGGCAAAGACCCGAGCTTCGTCGGTCGCATCCGCGCCGACCAGTCCGCGCCGGAGAACAAGGGCCTCGTGCTGTTCGTGAGTAACGACAACCTCCGCAAGGGCGCAGCCCTCAACGCTGTGCAGATCGCCGAGATCGTCGCAGCTCGCCTCACCGTAGCCGCGTAACGCGCGCTGCTTGCGCTGCGCGGGCGGCTGCCGCTGCTGCGCTGGGTACACCTGTCGGTCGGTATCCACAGATGTCGGCCGTTCCAACGTGTCTCGGCTGACATCCGTACTTTCGGCTGACATCTGTGCCGCCGGAAGGTCGGATATCGGATGCCGGATGCTCGTCGGTGGTTCTGGGTGTACGGCCGGCGAACTAGGATGGACGGGTGACTGAATCCGTCGACGTTGTACTCATCGGTGGTGGCATCATGAGCGCCACCCTGGGCGCCCTGCTGCACGAACTGCAGCCGGACTGGAAGATCGTCGCCTACGAGCGACTGTCGGATGTGGCCCAGGAAAGCTCCAACCCGTGGAACAACGCGGGCACCGGCCATGCCGCCCTGTGTGAGTTGAACTACATGCCCCGAACCGATGGTCCGCTCGACCCGGCCAAGGCTGTCTCGATCAATGAGCAGTTCCAGCAGAGCAGGCAGTTCTGGTCGTCGCTGGTCAAGCGCGGTGTGCTCGACGAGCCCTCGACCTTCATCAACGCTACCCCGCACATGACATTCGTGCAGGGCGAGAAGGACGTCGCCTACCTCAGGGACCGCTACGAGGTGCTCAAGAAGCAACCGCTGTTCGACGGCATCGAGTACAGCGAAGACTCTCGTGTGATCAACAAGTGGGCGCCGCTGCTGATGCAGCAGCGCCGCAAGGGCGAACCCTTTGCCGCTACGCGCGTGCCCGCCGGCACTGACGTTGATTTCGGCGCACTCACCCACCAGCTTTTCGACCATCTCAAGGCCAACGGCGTGGAACTGCGCACCAACCACGAGGTCCAAAAGCTGAAGAAGCAGAAGGACGGCACCTGGAACGTCAAGTTCCGCAACAGCCTCGGCCGCACCCCCGGGCAGGTGAACGCGAAGTTCGTGTTCGTCGGCGCTGGCGGTTGGGCGCTCAAGATGCTGCAGCGCTCCGGCATCCCCGAGATCAAGGGCTACGGCGTCTTCCCGATCGGTGGACAGTTCCTCAAGACCTCGAATCCGGATGTCGTCGCGAAGCACAAGGCGAAGGTGTACTCGCAGGCATCCGTCGGCGCGCCGCCGATGTCGGTGCCGCACCTGGACACCCGTGTCGTCGACGGCGAAGCGTCGCTGCTGTTCGGTCCGTTCGCGACGTTCAGCCCGAAGTTCCTCAAGAACGGCTCGATGCTCGACATCGTCACCCAGGTGCGCACGCACAATTTGTGGCCGATGCTCCGTGTCGCGTTCGCGAATCCTGATCTGATCACGTACCTCCTCGGCGAGCTGACCAAGACGCACCGTAAGAAGGTCGACAGCCTGCGTGTCTTCATGCCCACGGCGAAGGACGAGGACTGGACTCTCATCGAGGCCGGTCAGCGTGCGCAGGTCATGAAGAAGGATGCCAAGAAGGGCGGCGTGCTGCAGTTCGGAACCGAGGTCGTCTCGGCCGCGGACGGCTCGATCGCAGGACTCCTTGGTGCATCGCCCGGAGCATCCACAGCCGTGCCGATCATGCTCCAGCTGTTGCAGAGCTGCTTCCCCGAGCAGTACACCGGGTGGGAGCCTGCGCTGCGCGAGCTCATTCCGACGTACGGCCAGAAGCTGAACGACGACGCCGCTGCGGCGGAAGAATCCGTCGCCTCGACCGCCGCCACGCTCAACATCTGGAAGTAGCACCGCGCCGTGGCGAAGCTCTACTTCCGCTACGGGGCGATGAACTCCGGCAAGTCGACCTCGCTGCTGCAGGCCGCGTACAACTATGAGGAACGCGGTCAGCACGTGCTGCTCGCCAAGCCCGAGATCGACACCAAGGGTGCGAATCAGGTCGAGAGCCGACTGGGCATGACCCGCGAGGTCGACTTTCTGATTCCGTCGGACGGTGACGCTCGCGCGCTGTTCCACGCAGAACGAGAGCGGATGCAGCAGCGAAATGCCGAGGGGCTGATCCCTGCCGACCCGATCGATGTGGCCTGCCTGCTGGTGGACGAGGCGCAGTTCCTCAGTGCGGCGCAGGTGGATGACCTGTTCCGCATCGCCGTGGATGACGGCATCCCCGTCATCGCCTACGGCATCCGCAACGATTTTCTGACCCACGCTTTTCCTGGCTCCGCGCGACTGCTCGCGATCGCGCACTCGCTGGAAGAGCTGAAGACGATCTGCCGTTGCGGTCGCAAGGCCGTGTTCAACGGACGAGTGGTCAGCGGAAGCTTCGTGTTCGACGGGGACCAGGTGGCGATCGATGAGGGCACCGGTGGGGGAGCACCCGCCGATGTCGTCACCTACGAATCGCTGTGCGGAAACTGCTACCTCGAAGAGTCCGGCGGACGCCTGGGCTGAGCTCCGCCCGCTCCCGCTCCCGCTCCCGCTCCGACCCGACCACTGTCGACCGTTTTCACCTGCTCCGGTCGCACTTGGTGTCGCTAAACGCGCGTCATAGCGACACCAAGTGCGACCGGAGCGGGGATTGAGGATGCGGCGGCCGGATGCGGCGACTGGATGCGGCGGCCGGAAGCAACGACCGGGACGAAGCGACTGGATGCGGCACCGTGCGAACCGGGGGCACTTTGCGTGGTCAGACCACACGCGCTAACCTGTGGTCTGACCACAGTTCAGTGCGCACGAGCGCACTCGACGTACTAGGGGGCAACATGGCAGCGCCAACGACGCAACGCGCCTGGCGCATCGTGCTCGAGCACATCGAGCGCGACCTCCTCGAGGGGCGTCTCGGCCCCGGCGATCGACTGCCGTCCGAACGCGATCTGTCCGCAGACCTCGGCGTCGGCCGCTCGAGCGTCCGTGAAGCACTGCGCGTCCTCGAAGTTATGGGGCTGATCCGCACCGCGACCGGCTCCGGGCCCCAGTCCGGCGCGATCGTCATCGCCACACCCGGTGGGGGCATGTCGGCGCTGCTGCGCCTTCAGGTGGCCGCACAGGGCTTCGCACTGGCCGATGTCGTGAAGACACGTCTGGTTCTCGAGGATGCGGTCACAGCATCCCTTGCAGCCGACCCCGAGCGCGACCTCGCCGACGCGCATCATCTGCTCGACGTGATGGATGCCGACAGCCTCAGCCCAGCCGAGTTCCTCGCCCTCGATGGGCAGCTGCATTTGGCTCTGGCCGAAGCATCCGGAAACACCGTGATCGCCGCCATGATGGCGGGACTTCGCACCTCCATCGAATCGTACGTGCAGGCCGGGGCCGAGGGCATCCGTGACTGGGAAGCGATGGTTCAACGCCTGCGTGACGAGCATCGCGCGATCGTCGCGGCGATCGATGCTGGTGAATCGGATGCTGCGCGCACCCTGATCCACGACCACATCACCGGCTATTACACGACCGCGGGGCTCAGCCGCGCGACGTCGACCGACATCCACTGAAAGGACCAGCATGGTCAAGCGCCAGTTCCCGAACCCGGTCGAGATCCTCGATCTGATGAAGTTCAAAAAGCCCGAGCTCGACGGTAAGAAGCGTCGGTTGGACGCAGCGCTCACGATCAACGATCTGCGCACGATCGCCAAGCGTCGCACGCCCAAGGCTGCATTCGACTACACCGATGGCTCGGCCGAGGGCGAGGTCTCGCTGACGCGCGCACGGCAGGCGTTTGAGGATGTGGAATTCCACCCCGGAGTCCTGAAGCCCGCGCCCGACGTCGACACCTCCGTCGAGATTCTCGGCGGACCGAGCGCGCTACCGTTCGGCATCGCGCCGACCGGATTCACGCGCCTCATGCAGACCGAGGGAGAGGTCGCGGGTGCGGGAGCTGCTGCGGCCGCGGGCATCCCGTTCACCCTGTCCACACTGGGTACGACCTCGATCGAAGGCGTAAAGGAGGCGACCCTCGCAGAGCCTCAGGGGCCGGTTCCCGGGCGTAACTGGTTCCAGCTGTACGTCATGCGCGATCGTGAGATCTCGTACGAGCTCACCCGCCGCGCGGCTGCCGCCGGCTTCGATACTCTGCAGTTCACGGTGGACACACCGGTGGCTGGCGCCCGGCTCCGCGACAAGCGCAATGGTTTCAGCATCCCCCCGCAGCTCACGCTCGGCACGATCATCAATGCGATTCCGCGTCCGTGGTGGTGGTTCGATTTCCTCACGACCCCGAAGCTCGAGTTCGCGTCGCTCAGCACCACCGGCGGCACCGTCGGTGAGCTGCTGGATGCGGCAATGGACCCGACGATCAGCTATGACGACCTTGAGGTCATCCGTGGGCTGTGGCCCGGCAAGATCGTCATCAAGGGCGTGCAGAACGTGGAGGATGCCGTCAAGCTGCGTGACAGCGGCGTCGACGGTGTGGTGCTGTCGAACCACGGCGGACGCCAGCTGGACCGCGCTCCTATCCCGTTCCACCTGCTGCCGAAGGTGCGAAAGGCCGTCGGTGACGACTTCACGGTGATGATCGACACCGGAATCATGAACGGGGCGGACGTCGTGGCAGCCGTCGCGCTCGGCGCCGACTTCACGCTGATCGGGCGGGCATACCTGTACGGGCTGATGGCGGGCGGGCGCCAGGGTGTCGACCGCACGATCACGATCCTGCGCACGGAGATCGAGCGCACGATGCGTCTGCTCGGAGTCTCGTCGCTGGCAGAACTCGAGCCCGGTCACGTCACGCAGTTGCAGCGCCTGATCCCGGTCGCGAAGTAGCCCCGGTCATCATTCGTGTCACAGAAGTGGCGGGTGTCGGGCTACCGCACCCGCCTCTTTTGTGACATGGGCCGCGGTCGTGTCTCAGAAGCCGAGGGTCGGATGCTGTCACACCCGCAGGTTCTGTGACATACCCATCCCGGCTACAGCGAAGGAAGCAGCTCGTCGAGTTTGTCGGCGGTGTCCTGCCAGCCTTCGACCGCGATCGAGCGCACGCCGAGTGCGAGCACCGGGTAGTCGTTGCCGCCCTCATCCAGGCGGTCGCCGTAGAACAGCATATCGCTGAGCGCGATGGCGGTGTGCTCGGTCAGCGCGGTCATACCGTAGGCCTTGTCGATGCCCGATCGGGTGATGTCGATCGAGGTCGAACCGCCGGCGCGGACTTCCAACTCGGGCACGCGGGCGGCGACAGCATCCCGCAGTGCGAGGCGCTTCTCGCCGGTCGGATCCCACGCGTGCTTCGCGTCTCCGGGGGCTTTCTGCCCCAGCGCCGAGAAGGTGATCTGCGAACCGCGATCCTCGAGGATATCTCCCCACGGGTTCTCTTCCCACAGCCCCAGCCGCTCGGCCTCTTCGCGCAGCGCGAGCAGGGCAGCGCTCTTCTCCTCATCGGAGAGATCGTGGGCGTAGACGGTTGCGAACTCGGTGCCGTTGTGGCGTAGATAGCGCGTGCCGCAGGTGGGCAGCAGGTGCAGGCGGCTGAGTGCCGCAGCATCCGTTTCTCCGAGCTGGTTGATCACCTGCGTGCGGAACTGCTCCTCGTTGCCGCCAGAGATGATGGCCACCTCGACGCGGCTGAGCAATGAGCGCAACTGCGCAGCGATGCGCGGGTCGATCGGGCTCTTGGAAGCGGCAAGCGTGTCATCGAGATCGAAGGCGACGAGACGAGGCGTGGTCATAACTCTCCAGATGATATGGGGAAGGCCGCCCCGGAGGGCGGCCTTCCTGCAACTGGTCGGGGTGACAGGATTTGAACCTGCGGCCTCTTCGTCCCGAACGAAGCGCGCTACCAAGCTGCGCCACACCCCGTTGCAACCGTTTGAGTCTACAGGGAAAACCGCTGCACACCGAATCCGGGGCGGCATCCAAGTTACGCGGGCGTGTCCATCGCCGTGAGCGTGAGCAGCGTCGCCTCAGGTCGGCACGCGAAGCGAACCGGCGCATAGATCGAGTGCCCGCATCCGGCGCTGACGTTCAGCGGGATGGTGCGTCCGCCATGGTTCCAGGTGCTCAGACCCTTGGCCTGCTTCAGCGGGATGTCGCAGTTGGCTACGAGCGTTCCGAAACCGGGAAGACAGACCTGTCCGCCGTGGGTGTGCCCGCCGAAGATGGCGTCAGCGCCGACGTCGGTGAAGCGGTTGAGCACACGCTGGTAGGGGGCGTGTGTAACGCCGAGCAGGGGGATGCTGGCATCCCGGGCGCCGAGCGATTCTATGGTGGCCGGCACCGAATCGAGGTCATCCCAGTCCCGGTGCGCGTCGTTGACGCCAAACAGGTCGATGGTGAGGCCTGCAACGTCCAGGCGGGCGGCCGCATTGTTCAGCGTGGACCAGCCGAGTTCCTCGATGAGGTAGGAATCCAGTGCGGCGGTATCGAGCATCTCGGGGTCAAGGTGGCGCTCGGACGGTCCCAAGAAATAGCGCAGCGGGTTGCGGGGGGTGGGCCCGAGTACGTCGTTGGAGCCGTGTACGAATACTCCCGGAACGCCAGCGAAGGCATCGAAGGCGCGACGGATGCCCTGCAGTCCGTCGCGGTGTCCGAGATTGTCGCCGGTGTTGATCACCAGATCGGGTTCGAGCTCTGCCAGAGAGGCGAGCCAATCCTGCTTGCGGCGCTGCCACGGAGCCATGTGTGCATCGGAGATATGCAGAATGCGCAGCGGCCGCGATCCGGCAGGCAAGGCCTGAGCGGATGCCTCGCGCACCGTGAACAGGTACCGTTCGATGCCGATGCCCCACACCGCGCACGCGGCGCCCACTGCCCCCACCGCGCCGAGCGCGATGAGGGCAGGATGAGCGGAGCGCGAGGCTGCGGTCAGCAACGGACCGTCACGGTTGTCGACTTGGTCGCAGCGCTGCCGGCCGCCGGGTTCGTGCTCTTGACTTCAGCGTCTTCCTTCGAGCAGGAGCCGTGCGGCGCGACGTTGCCGAAGCCAGCGGCGTTCAACGTGTTGATCGCGTCGCCGAGCTCCTGGCCGGTGACGTCGGGTACCGTCGATCCCTGACCGTTGCTCGGCGAGATCGTCACCGTCGCGCCACCGGGAGCCTTGCCGGCACCCGGATCCTGCGCGGCCACGAGACCCTCGGCGATGTCGCTGTCGATCGGTGCGCCGTCCTGCACGGAGAAGCCTGCCTGCTGCAGAGTGCGTCGGGCGTCTTCCATCGTCAGACCGACGACACTGGGCAGGTCGGTGAGGACGACGCGGCTCAGGTTACGGTCCGGCGCCGGGAACCGCTCGCCACCGCCAAGCAGCTGGTTGGCGGCGTACTGCATGTCGCGAGCGATGTAGTAGCGGGCGTCCGTCATCGCGCCCTTCTGGGACAGCCACCGGATGCTCGCGAAGATGCCCTTTGTCGGATCATCCGGATCAGGAACAGTGTTCCACCGGCCGACCCAGACTGCCGTGGTGGCCTTGGTGCTGGACTCGATCATCATCGTCGAATAGTCCTGGTGCGTACCGGTCTTGCCGATCAGCGGGGTGCCATCGCCGGGATTGCCCCTCGCGCCGGTTCCGCCGTTCATCACACTGGCGAGTGCGTAGGCTGCGGTGGCGGCAACTTCAGGCGTGATGACCTGCTTGCAGGAGGAAGCGGGCACCTCCATCTCGGTGCCGTCCTGGCGGACGACACGGTCGATCGCGCGCGGCTCGCAATACACGCCCTTGTTGGCGACAGCGGCATAGGCGCCGGCCATGTCTAGCGGTGAGATGAACTTCGACCCGAGTACGTCGTAGGCCAAGTTTTCTTTCGTGGTCTTGTCTCCGTTGGCGAGTTGGACGCCCATCCGATCGGCCACGGCATTGATATCGCAGATGTCGAGTTTGGATGCCATCGCGAAGAAGCCTGAGTTCAGCGAGTTCCGGGTAAACGTCATCGGCGTGCCGGTGTAGCCGGCCTGGCCGTTGAAGTTTCCGATCTCCTTGGTATTGAAAGGGGCCAAGCCTGGGCCGCATGAGGCGGTCATCTGCATCACGCGGTTGTTGCCGTTGAGGGACTCGTTGACCGAGTGCCCCTTCTCGAGCCAGTCGAGCAGCGTGAAGAGTTTGTAGGTCGAGCCGACGGGGAAGCCACGGGATCCACCGTGATCCTCGTCTGAAGCGAAGACCAGAGAAGTGTACGCCTGGTCGCCGTCGTCGGTCTCGCGGAAGAGCGTGTTCTGCGTCATGGCAAGAACGCGGCCGGTGCCTGGTTCTACGGTCACTCCGGCAGCACCCAGATACTGGTTGTCAAGATTGGCACCCACGTAGGTGCGCATCGAGTCGATCGCCGGCTGCTGCACGCGCATGTCGAGCGAAGTGTAGATCTCCAGGCCGTCGCGGAACAGTGCCTTCCGGCGGGCTTGCTGGGCCTTTGACGGGTCCTCATCGTCGCCGAACATCGGGTTCTCGAGAACCATTGTCTTCGCGTACTGGCAGAAGTAGGCGTTGTCCTGCGCAGCCGCACAGCCCTGAATCGGATCAGAGGGCACCGGAGTGATCGGAGAAGCGTCAGCCTCATCGAACTGGGCCTGGGTGATCTTGCCGAGTTCGAGCATGCGTCCGAGCACATAGTTGCGGCGATCCAACGCGGTCGCGTAGCCATCGGCCGCGGAGTTGTGCGCGACGCCGTCCTTGTCGGTCCACGAGCCCTCAGGCTTATCGATGCGGTAGGTGTTCGGATTCTGCACGATGCCAGCCAGAGTCGCCGCCTGTGCGAGTGTGAGGTTGGCGGCCGTGGTGCTGAAGTAGCGGTTCGCGGCGGCTTCGATGCCGTAGACGGTTCCGCCGAAGCTGGAGATGTTCAGGTAGCCGAGCAGGATGTCGTTCTTCGAGTAGTCCTTCTCGATCTGGATCGCATAGCGCATCTCCTGCAGCTTGCGCTCGATCCCGTCGCTGCCGACCGCGTTCGCGGCATCCCACCAGCACTGCTCGATCGCTTCGGCGTATTTCTGCTGGGCTTCCTCGCCGTCTCCGGGGAGAACACCTTGCTCGCACTGTTGGATGAGCACGTTCTTGACGTACTGCTGACTGATCGTCGACGCACCGCGCGACGAGGTGCCGTTGAGGTTGTCGATGAGCGCCTTCGCCGTGGCGCCGATGTTGACGCCGCCGTGCGTGTAGAAGTCTTTGTCCTCGCTGGAGAGGATCGCGTCGTACATGACCGGGGCGACCTGATCGAATTCGACCTGGGTGCGGTTCTGGTCGTAGAAGGTGGCCATTACGAACGGCTGCCCGTCCAGGCCGGTGCCGTACAGCTTGCCTGGCTCCATCGGAGCATCGGGCTTCAGGTACGACGGCAGCTTGTCGAACAGGTCGAGTGCTTGCGATCCGGCGGCACCCGCGACGGCCAGAGCAGGGGTGACTGTCGCGGTCACGAGAACTCCGGCGACAGCCGCGAGCCCGACCAGGCCGAGAAGGCCGCCGAGCACGCCTTTCGCCGTACGATTCTTCTGAGGCATACGCTAGATCGTAGGGGATTTCCCTGAATACAACCTTTGACGCGCGGTTCTGCCGAGCGTCTCTGACGTGCAGGAGTGCCATGACCACGTGGGAGTATCTGACCACCCCGCTGCTGATTCACAACACCGCGGCGATCCTCAACAACTGGGGCAAGCAAGGCTGGGAGCTCGTGCAGGTCATCACCGGACCGGAAGGCGGCCTCGTCGCCTACCTCAAGCGCCCGGTCGCCGGTGACGACTCGAACACCGCCGGTCTCGCCGCCGCAGAGCAGGCCGCTCGCCGCTTCGAGGGTGACGGCGCATGAGCGTCGCTGCGCGTCTGAGCGAGCTCGGCATCGAGTTGCCCGAGGTGGCAACGCCCGTTGCAGCCTACGTGCCCGCAGTGGTGCACGCGGGCCTCGTCTACACGTCCGGACAGTTGCCGTTCGCTTCGGGAACGCTGCCGGCATCCGGCAAGGTCGGCGCAGATGTGACGGCTGAGGATGCCCAGGGCTACGCCCGCACGTGCGCCCTCAACGCGTTGGCGGCCGCTGCCGCTGCATCCGGTGGGGTGGACAAGCTCGGTGGAGTTCTGCGCGTCGGTGGCTTCGTGGCATCCGATCCGGCGTTCACCGGCCAGCCTGGTGTGATCAACGGCGCGAGCGAGGTTCTCGGCGAGATCTTCGGCGAGGCGGGCGTGCACGCCCGTGCCGCCGTCGGCGTCGCTGTGCTGCCGCTGGACAGCCCGGTCGAGGTTGAGGTCACCTTCATCCTCGCCTGACCTGTGGCGCGCAAAGCAGCCTCCCCATCACCTGATGGGGAGGCTGTTCGCGTTTCCGCCTACTGGGGGTCAGCGGCAACTCTCCGCCGCAGCAGCGGGGCACCGAGGAATGCGGCGAGACCCACGATGAGGAGTCCGGCTCCCGTGAGCAGTGTTGCGGTCGGCTCGATGCCGGTCGCCGCAAGCGAACCCTGCTGTTGTGGATGTGAGGTGGAGTTCTGCTGGACGGTGACACTTGAGATCAGCGTGACCCCGGCATCGGCAACGTCCAGGATGAGGTGGTGATCGCCATCTTGTACTGCGGCCAGATCGAAGCTGCCGGTCACCGTGCCGCTATCCCAGTGCACAGTGCCCAGAGCGATCGGCGTCGAGCGCATGTTGCCGATGATGCTCGAGCGCGCTTCGTTCATCTTTTTGACGAAGTTCGTCATCAAGTCGAACTCTTCGTTGCGCTTGCCCGTGAGCGCCTGCAACCTCAGCATGTCCATTTGCTGGCTGTTCGCCGTCGTATCGATCATGGTGCGCAGCGACTGGAGCAGCGATGCTGCGTCCGACGCGCGGTCCTCAGCGGAAGCGGAGAGGAAAGGATGATCGACGCCGGCGGCCTTCACTTCGTCAACGGATGCGGCGTAAGTCGTGTCGGAAGGTGAGGCGAGGTACACGGACACGGCGGATACCGCGGCGTTCAACAATCCGATCTCAGTGTTGCGCGCCTGAATCCCGGTGAGTTGCGCCGCCAGATCGGCATCGAGTGCGGAGGCGCGGGATGACTGGACGGCCATTAGTGCGGCCTCGAGACTCATTGCTGCCACCGGCGTCTGAATCAAGGCGATACCAGGGGCGGTCACCAGCGTGGCTGAACTCATGGCAGACAGCCCCGGCTGCAATGCAGGTGCAGGCGTCCACGCCAGGCCGAGCAACTGGCCTGCTGCATTGGTGACTGGGACGGGCTGGTTGCTGCGAGCGGCCGATAGCAGTTGGCTTAACTGGGCGTTGGTGATGCCGCCGATGGCTGCTCCGAGGTCCGCGGTGTTGCCCAGCGTTATCGGGGGGACGGGCGTCGGTGCGGGCGGGGTGATCGGGGACGGTGTCGGTGTCGGAGTGGAAGTGGGCAGGGGAGTCGGTTCCGCGGTGGGCTCGGGGGTCGGCTCGGTCGTGGGTTGCGGTGTCGGTTCCGTGGTGGGTTCCGTGGTGGGTTCCGGTGTCGGTTCCGTCGTGGGTTCCGGCGTCGGTTCCGTGGTGGGTTCCGGGGTCGGCTCGGTCGTGGGTTCCGGGGTCGGCTCGGTCGTGGGTTCCGGCGTCGGTTCCGTGGTGGGTTCCGGGGTCGGCTCGGTCGTGGGTTCCGGTGTCGGCTCGGTCGTGGGTTCCGGTGTCGGTTCCGTAGTGGGTTCCGGCTCCGGTGTCGGCACTGTACCGTTCGAGACGATCGCGAACCTGCGCTCAATCGTTAGCGCTGCCGGGCTCCTCTCAGCGGACGGAAGCGCGAACGGCTCGTTCGCAGCGGTCTGCGTGGGGTCGAGGTCGTACCCGGTCGGCGGTAGGAATCGCACGCTGTAGTCCGGGGAATCGCTCGTGGGTAGTGCGCCGGATGCGAACGAGCCGTCGGCGGCGATCGGCACCTGCTGTACGAGCGTGCCCGCGCTCGCGATGAGGATGCTGGCTCCACTGAGGTCGGCTACGGGCTCACCATCCGCTGTCGCGACGACGGATCCGGAAACAGCACCGAATGTGCCCCACAGCATGACCTCGACGGGAGCATCTCTGCTCATCGGGAACTCGGTGCGCGTCGAGGTCGTCTCGAGGTCGCCGATGGCGCCCGGCCACTCGGCATCCACTACATAGCTCGACTCGGCGCCGGTCACCTCGAGTTGGAGGGTGCCACCGGCTCCCGTGGTTCCGGAGGCGATCACCGTATCGTCGCCGTAGGGGCTGCGGATCGCGATCTCGACGCCGGCGAGGGATGCGGCATCCATCCCATCGGTGATATTCGTGGTGACGTCAACGGTGTGTGTCGACGACTCCTCGGCGTGAGCGACCAGCGGCACGGACATCAGCGTCAGACCGATCACCGTGGCGATTGCGCCGCTGGTTCGGGTGAGCGTGAAGGCCCTCGTGGGGGCGGGGCGATTATGAATCGGGCGACGCATGGGGTGCCTTTCAGCCGTGGCTATCTCGACAAGTATGGACTAAGTCCAAACTTACACACAAGCCAAACCTTGACTGAGTATTGTGGTGAGAGACGTTGCGGAGGAGCGAACATGGCTGAGGGGCTTCGCGAGCGCAAAATGCGTGTCGCCCGGCGTTCGATGGAGCGCGCGGCGGTGGATCTCGCGTATGAAGAAGGGGTGCAGGCGGTCACTGTCGACCGCGTGTGCGAAGCCGCGATGGTCTCTCGCAGTACGTTCTTCAACTATTTTTCCTCGCTTGACCAGGCGATCTTCGGCTCGGCGTTGGAGTACGATCCTGCGCTCACCGATCGCATCCTCACGCAGCACGCACATGATCTTGTGGTCGCGGCCAGCCTGATCGTGATGGCGTCGGTGCGGGGGCAGGCTGGCGATGACCTCACGCGCCGCCGGTTCGCGCTGTTCGTGCGTGAACCGGGCGTTACCAGCACGGTCTCCTGGGGGAGCGGGGTGAGCCGCGACCGACTTGTTGATGTGCTCGCCGCGTGGCTCGATGCGCATCCGGAGTATGCGCGTCTGGACGACGCCAATCATGTCGCCGAAGCAAGGGTGACGGTCGGCCTGGCGATCGCGCTCGGAGACGAAGTGCAGCGTCACGCGCGCGAGGTGGACGGGGAATTCCCGATCGATCTCGAGCTGATTCAGGTCGTACGCGCTCAGATGGCTGCGATAAGCATCCAGGCAGGGTGACCGGGCTACTTCACCTGCGCCGAGATAATGCTCATCACCGCGGTGTCGGCGAGCGTCGTCGTATCGCCGACCTCACGGCCTTCGGCGACATCGCGCAGCAGGCGCCGCATGATCTTGCCCGAGCGGGTCTTGGGCAGCTCTCCCACGATGTAGACGTCGCGGGGGCGAGCGATCGCACCGATCTGCTCACCGACCCACTGACGCAGTTGCGTGGCGAGGCCCGCGGGGTCATGCGCCGACAGGTAGCTCTCTTTGAGGATCACGAAGGCGACGACCGCCTGCCCGGTGGTCTCATCGGATGCCCCGACCACAGCAGCCTCGGCCGTTGCCTCGTGTGCCACCAGGGACGACTCGATCTCGGCCGTGGAGAGCCGGTGCCCGGAGACGTTCATCACGTCGTCCACTCGGCCGAGTAGCCACAGATCCCCGTCTTCATCGAGGCGGGCGCCGTCGCCGGCGAAGTAGTACCCCTGCTTTTCGAACTTGTCCCAGTACGTCTCCTTGTAGCGCTCCGGGTCGCCCCAGATGCCGCGCAGCATCGCCGGCCATGGTTCGGTGATCACGAGCAGCCCGCCGTCGCCAGCGCTGGCTGCTTCTCCAGACTCATCCACGACACCGAGCGAGATGCCCGGGACAGGAACCTGCGCAGAGCCCGGCTTCGCCGCGGTGATGCCGGGCAGGGGCGAAACCATGATCGCGCCGGTCTCGGTCTGCCACCAGGTGTCGACGATCGGAGCGCGGTTCGCGCCGATGACTTCGCGGTACCACATCCAGGCCTCGGGGTTGATCGGTTCGCCCACCGACCCGAGCAGTCGGATCGATGACAGATCGAACTTCTCCGGGATGCTGCGTCCGGTCTTCATGAACGAGCGGATCGCCGTGGGGGCGGTGTAGAAGATCGAGACCTTGTACTTTTCGATCAGCTCCCACCAGCGGCCAGGATGCGGGGCATCCGGGGTTCCCTCATAAAGCACCTGGGTCGCACCGTTGGCGAGCGGACCGTAGGTGACGTAGCTGTGGCCCGTGACCCAACCGATGTCAGCCGTGCACCAGAACACGTCGGTCTCGGGCTTCAGGTCGAAGACGTTCCGGTGCGTGTACGCCGCCTGGGTCAAATATCCCCCCGAGGTGTGCAGGATGCCCTTGGGGTTTCCGGTCGTGCCCGAGGTGTACAGGATGAACAGCGGGTTCTCGGCGGGGAACGGCTGGGCTTCGTGCTCGCCGGAGGCGACGGGGACCTCTTCATGCCACCAGTGGTCGCGCCCCTCGATCCAATCGACGTCGTTATTGCCGCGCTTGACGACCAGCACATGCTCGACGGTCTGCTGCTCACCGTCGCCGCGGTCGCTGAGCGCCTGATCGACGGCGGGCTTGAGTGCGGAGACGCGGCCCTTGCGATAGCCGCCGTCAGCGGTGATGACGACCTTCGCGCCGGCATCGTCGATGCGCGAGCGCAGGCTGTCGGCGCTGAATCCGCCGAAGACGACCGAGTGGATCGCGCCGAGGCGCGCGACAGCGAGCATGGATGCGACGGCTTCGGGAATCATCGGCAGGTAGATGGCGACACGGTCCCCGGCACCCACGCCATAGCCGGCGAGCACGTTGGCGACACGCTTGACCTCATCGGTGAGGTCGGCGTAGGTGATGCGGCGGGAGTCGCCCGGCTCGCCCTCCCACAGGAGCGCGACACGGTCGCCGTTGCCTTCTTCGACGTGACGGTCGAGGCAGTTATATGCGACGTTGAGTTCGCCGTCGTCGAACCACTTCGCGAACGGCGGGTTAGACCAGTCCAGAACGCGGGTGAAGGGCTTGTGCCAGTGCAGCAGCTCGCGGGCCTGATCTCCCCAGAAGGCCTCACGGTCGCCGGCTGCTCGTTCGTAGATCTCCGGCTGTGCGACGGCAGCGGCGGCGAATTCGTCCGAGGGCGGAAATTGCCGGGTCTCGTCGAGGAGATGGTCGATCTGGCTGCTCATGGCACGCGCTCCTTTGCGGCGGGACAGGTCGCGCGAAACGCACGACCGGGACAGGGTGAATCTAGTCTGCGCCTGATTCTGCCAATACTGCCGAAAGTTGGTAGTACTCGGGCTTTTGCGACCACAGCCTGGTTGCGTACACTCGACGACAGCCGAATTCTGATTCTGGCCTTGGCGTGCCCGCTTCCCCCAAGCATCGGTGCGCCAGTGGGCGGCACCTCATTCCCCCCGTGAGGTGCCGCCCTCCTCTGTTTACGCCTGCCAGCACACGTGCGATTGCAGTCGTTGTGCACAATCGACGGATGCTGCGAGTTGCTCACAGGGATGGGGTTCTGGCCCTCCGTGCGGATGCTGCGCGGCATAGTTTCGGGGCATGCCACAGCCGTTCATCATTCAGCCGCGCACCGGGATGCGGACCGCTGGCGCCGCAGCGGTCATTCCGGCCGATCTGGATGCCGCCTTCGGCCCGCTCGCCGAGCACTGCGCTGATCCGCGCGTCACCGACATCTTCGTCAACGGTGGCGACGGGCTTTTCGTCGATCGCGGCGGCGGCGCCGAGCGCGTCGGAGCGTGGGCAGCATCCGAGCGCGAGGTCCGGGATCTTGCGGTCGCGCTGATCGGCGCGGGTGGGCGTCATCTGGACGATCAGTCCCCGTGCGTCGATGTGCGACTGGCCTCCGGCATCCGTGTGCACGCTGTGCTAGCGCCGGTTTCAACTTCGGGCACGGCGCTGTCGGTGCGCATCCCGCGGGTCCGGGCAGCAGATCTCGATGCGCTGGCCGAGCTCGGCGCGTTCGATTCCCGTCAGCGTGTCTGGCTGGAGCAGCTCGTGATCGAGCGGGCGAACATTCTGCTCACCGGAGGCACCGGCACCGGCAAGACGACGCTGCTGGCTGCACTTCTGCACGCGGTTCCCGCATCGGAGCGGATCGTGACGATCGAGGATGTTGCTGAGCTTCGGCCGCAGCATCCGCATCACGTCGCGCTGGAAGCGCGGCAGGCGAACCTGGAGGGCGCCGGATCCATCACCCTTGCTCGTCTGGTGCGCGAGTCGCTGCGGATGCGCCCCGATCGGCTCGTCGTCGGCGAGTGCCGCGGCGAGGAGGTGCGCGAGCTGCTGTCGGCCTTGAACACCGGTCACGACGGCGGTGCCGGAACTCTGCATGCCAGCGGCCTCGTCGATGTTCCCGCCCGGCTCGAGGCGCTGGGCGCGCTTGCCGGGCTCGATGCGACGGCGCTTGCTCGGCAGGCGGTGAGCGCTTTCACCGTGGTGATCCATCTGGCCCGTGGCACGGACGGTGTGCGAAGGATCGCCCAGGCGGGGCGGATGATGCTGCGCGCTGATCGGCTGGACATCGAGGAGGTGCAGCCATGGTGAAGCTGCTGTCGCGCCCGAGCGCACCGACCGATGACAGCGCCGAGGCGGCCGCCGTCTCGGTGCGCACGCTCGCGGTGCTGCTGCAGGCGGGGGCTGTGCCCTTAACCGCTTGGCGGCACCTCTCGGACGCCGGTGATGCGCATGCCGAACGCGTGGTCGAACGCTGCGATGACGGCATGCCGCTGGTCGCGGCGATCGAGGCCGATGGCGGCGCGTGGAGTGATGTCGCGGCCGCATGGGATATCGCCACGACAGTCGGGGCGCCGCTCGCCGACGTGCTCAGGTCGCTCGCTGAGACGATGCAGGATGCTGCGTCCGCCGCCGACGACGTGCGCATCGCCCTCGCAGAACCTGCCGGAACCGCCCGGCTGCTGCTGTGGATGCCGCTTGCAGGGCTTCTGCTGGGAGTCGCACTGGGATTCGACACTGTGGGTGTCGTCATCGGCAACCCGATCGGAACGGCGTGTCTGGTTGCCGGGCTCGTGCTCGTGCTCTGCGCACGAATGTGGACGCGGCGTCTGCTTCGCCGTGCGCAACCGGACCCGGGGACTCCGGGGATGCACGCAGAGCTCGTCGCTGTCGCCCTGTCGGGTGGAACCTCCATCGAGCGTTCGCTGCGCCTGGTCGAAGACAGCCCTGCGCGGGATCGCTTCAGCGCCGCTCGTACCGGGGGAGTGCTGGAGCTGTCGCGGGCAGCCGGTGTCCCCGCCGGTGAACTGCTGCGCGCGGCCGCCGCGCAGGAGCGTCACGATGCGCGCATCCGCGGCCGCGTCCGTGCGGCCAAACTCTCCTCGCAGCTTCTCATCCCTCTGGGCGTGTGCACGCTGCCGGCCTTTCTGCTGCTGGGCGTCGCGCCGCTCATGCTCGCCGTACTCACCTCAACCCCGCTGCCGATCTGACAGCGCCACTGAAGAAAGAAGGAAAAGATGAATACCATTCCCACTCTCACCAGACAGCGCGCCGCCGCGCTGTTCACCGACGAAAGCGGTGCGGCAACGGCAGAGTATGCCGTGACCACGATGGCGGCGGTCGCGTTCGCCGGGCTGCTGGTGGTCATCATGCGCTCGGATGAGGTGCGCGGCATCCTCACCGATCTCGTGCGCCGGGCGTTGACCGTGTCGTAGGCCGATGCATACGAACACCGGCAGCGACGATCGCGGATCCGTCGCCGCAGAGCTCGCCCTGGCCCTGCCTGCAGTGGTGCTTGCACTTCTGCTCGGGGCGGGCGCGCTGGGCGCGGCGGCGCAGCAGGTCATACTGCAGGATTCCGTTGCTGATGCGGCGCGGTTGCTCGGTCGCGGCGAGAGCGCCGAGGCCGCGCACGCCGTCGTGGCAGCCGCCGTCAGCGGAGCGCAGGTGACGAGCGGGCCGCAGGGCGATCTGTCCTGTGTCAGCGCACGCATCGACGTGTCGATCGGCTCGGTCATCAGCATCCCGCTGGCAGCATCGAGTTGTGCGCTCAGCGGAGGTCTGTGATGGCAGGATCCGCACTGGCTGCCGGAGTGCTGGCCGTCGCGGCGTCCCTTTCTCTCGGGCTCGCGGCGGTCGGCGGCGCCGCAGTGATCGCACAGCGCGCGGCCGGGGCAGCCGACGCCGCAGCCCTGGCTGCAGCGGACAGCGTATCCGGGGCGATCATCACCGATGAGGACCCCTGTGCGCTCGCCGCACGGGTAGCCGCGGCATCCGGAGCGACCCTCACCTCATGTGCGATCTCCGGCCCGGTGGCAACAGTTGAGGTTCAAGCGGCGTACGCTGGTCTAGCTGCCGTCTCCCGGGCCCGCGCTGGGCC
This sequence comes from Microbacterium sp. A94, assembly GCF_051842855.1. Classification (NCBI taxonomy): domain Bacteria; kingdom Bacillati; phylum Actinomycetota; class Actinomycetes; order Micrococcales; family Microbacteriaceae; genus Microbacterium; species Microbacterium sp. A94. The sequence continues at coordinate 42,245 of NZ_JBPXMU010000004.1, forward strand.
ACCCGAGGGATTCTGACGGCAATGATTCAGGACTCCGATCACGGCTCTGCTGTGAACGCGCCACGAAAGCGGTGTGTATGGTGTGCTTCGAAGAAAGGACGCACCCTTGGCTGAAGGCAAAAAGCTCGTCATCGTCGAGTCTCCGACGAAGATGCGGTCGATTCAGGGGTATCTCGGCGACGATTACGAGGTACTCAGCTCTGTCGGCCATATTCGCGACCTCGCTGATAAGAAAGACATCCCCGCCGCCGACAAGGCCGCCTACGGGAAGTACTCGATCGACATCGACAACGGTTTCGATCCTTACTATGTGGTCTCCGATCGGAAGACCAAGACGGTCGCCGAACTCAAGCGCGCGCTGAAGCATGCCGACGAAGTCCTGCTCGCAACTGATGAGGACCGCGAGGGCGAGGCCATCGCGTGGCACCTGCTGGAGACGCTGAAGCCGAAGGTGCCCGTCAAACGCATGGTGTTCCACGAGATCACCAAGGACGCGATCCAGGCAGCTGTCGGCAACACCCGTGAGCTCGACCTCGCGCTCGTCGACGCTCAGGAGACCCGTCGTATCCTTGACCGCCTGTACGGCTGGGATGTCTCGCCTGTGCTCTGGTACAAGGTGAAGACGGGTCTGTCGGCAGGACGAGTGCAGTCCGCCGCCACCCGCATGATCGTCGAGCGGGAACGCGAGCGCATGGCGTTCGTCTCGGCCGAATACTGGGACGTCGACGCCTCCGCCTCCGCCACCGGTACCGCCTTCAAGGTGCGCCTGGTGCGTGTCGACGGCGGCCAGCTCGCCCGCGGCACCGACTTCGATGACGCCGGAAAGCTGAAGAAGGCCGTCGTCGTCCTCGACGAAACCCGCGCCACCGCCCTCGCGCATGCCGTTGACGCCGCAGGCGCCGGCACCGTGACCAAGGTTGAGGCCAAGCCGGGAACGCGCAGCCCATACGCACCGTTCACCACCTCCACGCTGCAGCAGGAAGCCGGCCGCAAGCTCTCGATGAGCGCAAAGCAGGCGATGAGCGTCGCACAACGTCTGTACGAAAAGGGTTTTATCACCTATATGCGTACCGACTCCGTCGCGCTGAGCACCCAGGCGGTGCAGGCTGCACGGAGCCAGGCTGTCTCGCTTTACGGTGACAAGGCCGTGCCGCTGAAGCCGCGGATGTACAAGTCCAAGAGCAAGAACGCGCAGGAGGCGCACGAGGCGATCCGTCCCTCGGGTGAAACCTTCCGCACTCCGGCATCCGTTTCCGGTGAACTCGATCGCGAAGAGCAACGCGTCTACGACCTGATCTGGAAGCGCACCGTCGCCAGCCAGATGGCCGATGCGAAGTACGAGACCACTACGGTCACGCTGTCCGTCGATGCAGCAGGTCAGAAGGCCGAGTTCACGGCTTCCGGAACCGTGTACACGTTCAAGGGCTTCCTTGAGGCGTACGAAGAGGGGCGCGACGAGAAGCGCAGCGACTCCGACGCCGCCACCAACCAGTCCCTGCCTGCCGTCGCCGTCGGTGACGAGCTGGCCGTATCGGATGCTGAGGCGAAGGGCCACAAGACCAACCCGAAGCCCCGCTTCACTGAGGCATCGTTGGTGAAGGCGCTCGAAGAATATGGCATCGGTCGCCCGTCGACGTTCGCCAGCATCATCGGCACCGTCATCGACCGCGGCTACGCCACCAAGCGCGGCCAGGCACTCGTGCCGACCTGGATGGCGTTCAGTGTCGTGCGTCTGCTGGAGGAGCACTTCGCAGACCTCATCGACTACGACTTCACCGCGTCGCTCGAAGATGACCTGGATGCGATCGCCCGCGGCGAGCAGAAGCGCGTTGAATGGCTGAAGTCGTTCTACTTCGGATCCGATGCGCATGTGGGCCTCCGCCACGTTGTCGACAACCTCGGAGAGATCGACGCACGCGCGCTGAACTCGACCAAGATCACTGACACCGCAACACTCCGTTTCGGCAAGTACGGGCCCTACCTGGAGGTCATCGACCCGGCCAAGCCCGACGAGCGCGGCCGTATCGTCAACGTTCCCGAAGAGCTCGCTCCGGATGAGCTGACCGCGGCCAAGGCGCAGGAGCTCATCGACGCGCCTGTGGCCGGAGACCGCGTTCTCGGCGAGAACCCGGAGAACGGGCGGATCATCGTCGTCAAGGATGGCCGTTACGGCCCCTACGTGCAGGAGAACCTGCCCGAGGAAGACGTCGCCGTCGACGAAACGACCGGTGAAGTCGTGGATGCTCCGAAGAAGAAGAAGACCGCGAAGAAGGATGCGCCCAAGCCGCGCACCGGATCGCTGTTCCGATCGATGTCGGTGGACACCGTCGACCTCGACACCGCGCTGCAGTTGCTGAGCCTGCCGCGCATCGTCGGCACGGACCCGGAATCGGGCGACGAGATCACCGCCCAGAACGGCCGTTACGGTCCGTACCTGAAGAAGGGCACCGACTCGCGCTCTCTCGAGGGCGAGCAGCAGATCTTCGACGTCACTCTGGAGCAGGCACTCGCGATCTACGCCCAGCCGAAGTATGGGGCGGGGTCCCGCCGGGCATCCAGCGCGCTCGCCGAGTTCGAGGCTGACCCGGTCAGTGGCAAGCCGATCCGCATCCGGGATGGTCGCTTCGGCGCCTATGTCACCGATGGTGAGACGAATGTGACGATTCCGCGCGGTCAGAAGCCGGAAGACATCACCTTCGAGATCGCCGTGCAGATGCTCGCCGACAAGCGTGCCAAGGGTCCGGTCGCCAAGCGCGGTGCGAAGAAGGCGCCGGCGAAGAAGGCCGCTGCCAAGAAGCCGGCCGCGAAGAAGGCTCCAGCAAAGAAGGCTCCTGCGAAGACGGACGAGGAGAAGGCGGCAGCACGCTCGGCGGCAGCCAAGAAGGCCGCGGCAACGCGCGCGGCGAACGCCGCGGCGAAGGCTGCGAAGCAGAAGGCGGACTCGTGACCCCACGACGGGGAACCTGGATCACCTTGGAGGGTGGCGACGGCTCGGGAAAGACAACCCAGGCTCAGCTGCTCGAGGCCACGCTGACGGATGCCGGGCACACCGTGCTGCGCACACGCGAGCCTGGTGGCAGCGAGGTCGGTGAGCTCATCCGCAATATCGTGCTGCACCACCGTGGTGACATCGCCCCGCGGGCGGAGGCGCTGCTGTACGCGGCCGACCGCGCCCACCACATCGCGACGGTCGTGAAGCCAGCGCTGGAGCGCGGCGAGATCGTGCTTCAGGATCGCTACCTCGACTCCTCCGTCGCTTATCAGGGCGCTGGTCGCGTGCTCGACGCCGATCAGGTGCGTGAACTTTCCCTGTGGGCTGCAGAGGGAGCGCTGCCGGATCTGACCGTCCTGCTGGATCTTGATCCGGCGATCGCGCGGGAGCGGCTGAACTCGGACGAAAAGCCCTTCGACCGCCTCGAAGCGGAGAAGACCGAATTCCACACCCGTGTGCGTGCCGGATTCCTCGCGCTGGCGGAAGCGGAACCGGAGAGATTCCTCGTACTGGATGCCGCGACACCCGCAGACTCGCTCGCCGCGCACATCGCCGAACGCGTCAACGCACTGATCTGATCGCGACTGGCGCTGTCGTGACGGCAGGTTCTGATCTGACCGGCAGGCTCTGTCGCAGGCTCAAGTTAGGCTGAGAATATGACCGCGACCCTTGCCCCGTTCCCCTGGACGGACGTCTCGGGGCAAGATGACGCGGTCGAAACTCTGCGGGCCGCGGCATCCGATCCTGGCGCGCTCTCGCACGCCTGGTTGATCACCGGCCCGCCTGGATCAGGCCGCTCCACGCTGGCCTATGCCTTCGCGGCTGCCCTCATCGCCAGCGGACCAGACGATGAGCACACCATGCGTCAGGTGCTCGCCGGTACGCATCCCGATGTCACGGCGCTGCGCACAGACAAAGTCATCATCACGATCAAAGAGGCCCGCGCGCTCGTGGAGCGTTCGTACTTCGCGCCGTCGGCGGGCCGCTACCGGGTCATCGTCGTCGAGGATGCCGACCGGATGGTCGAGCGCACCTCCAACGTGCTGCTGAAAGCGCTGGAAGAGCCCCCGGAGCGGACCGTGTGGATCCTGTGCGCGCCGAGCGAGGCCGATCTGCTGCCGACGATTCGCTCGCGGGTGCGTCCACTGCGTCTGCGGGAGCTCGATGTCAGCGACGTCGCCAGCCTGATTGTGCAGCGCACGGGTGCCGATGAGGCCACGGCGGAGCAGGCGGCTCGGCACGCGCAACGACACATCGGCATGGCGCAGCGGCTGGCGACGGATGATGCAGCCCGTCGCCGCCGCGATCTGACGCTGCGCTCGGTGCTGGCCGTGCGCGGCGTGGGAAGCGCTGTTGAGACTGCCGGTGAGATCATCCAGGCGGCAACAGATGACGCCAAATCACTCACGGTAGAGCGTGATTCTGCCGAACGCACCTCACTGCTGCGCACAGTCGGAATCGCCGAGGGGCAGGCGGTCCCTCCAGCGCTGCGTGCGCAGATCTCGGCGCTCGAAGACGATCAGAAGAAGCGGGCCACCCGGAGCCTCCGCGATGGAATCGATCGCGTGCTCACAGATCTGCAGTCGATGTTCCGCGATGTGGTGATGCTGCAGTTTGGGCGTGCCGACGATCTCATAAACCGTGAGTTACATGATGATCTGAGCGCTTTGGCTACCGCTTGGCCGGTCGAACGTACGCTGGTCGTTCTCGACCATCTCGCCGAGACGCGGGAATCGCTGGAGCGTAACGTCGCGCCGACTCTCGCACTGGAAAGTTTGCTCGTGACTGTCGCGAGCGGAAGGAAACCGTGAGCACTCGACAGACAACCTCTCGTCTACGCCGTTTCTCCGTGATGACGGCCGGGCTCGTCGCCGCTTCTGTGGCGCTGAGCGGATGCCTGTACGCGGTGATCCCCGAGGGTGTCGCACCGCGACCATCCCAGACGAAGAGCCCCGATACCGCTGGCGTGGCGGCGGAATTGCTGCCGTTCTACGAACAGGAACCCCAGTGGGAACCGTGCGATGAAGGCGGCCCCGGATTCGACTGCACCGTGATCGATGCGCCGCTCGACTGGGAGAACCCCGATGCGGGCGAGATCGAATTGTCGATCGTGCGCCACCAGGCCGTCAATTCTCCGATGGGGTCACTTCTCACGAACCCGGGCGGCCCCGGCGGCAGTGGGCGGTCCTTCATCCTGAACAGCCTGGACTACGCGGTCGGCAGCGAGCTGATCGAGAACTACGACGTGATCGGTTTCGACCCGCGCGGGGTGGGCGAATCCACCGCAGTAACCTGCTTCGACGCCGCAGCGATGGACGCCTACCTCTACGACATCCCGGAGGCCGATCGCGGCAGCGACGAGTGGGAGGCAGAACTCACCGAACGCGACAAGGAGTTCGCTGCTGCGTGCGAGGCCAATAGTGACGGCATCCTGCCGTTCATCACGACGATCAACTCCGCCCGCGACATGGACTTGATCCGTGCAGTGCTCGGAGATGAGCAGCTGAACTACATCGGTTTCTCGTATGGGACGTTCCTCGGGGCGACCTACGCGAACCTGTACCCCGACAAGGCCGGCCGTCTCGTGCTCGATGGCGCGGTTGATCCCTCTGTCTCCGGGCTCGAGGTGGGTACCACCCAGGCCCTCGGATTCGAATCGGCGCTGCGCGCGTACATGCAGGACTGCCTTGATTCGGGTTCCTGTCCATTCAACGGCACGGTCGATGAGGCGATGGATGATCTCGGTGCGCTTTTGGCCAGCGTTGACCGCCGACCGCTGCGCAATGGCGATGGGCGCATGCTCGGTGCCGATTCGCTCATGACGGCGATCATCGTCACGCTGTACTCGGAGGAGAACTGGGTGGTGCTCACCCAGGCGCTGGACGGTGTCCTGCAGGGCGATGCCTATGTCGCGTTCTACCTCGCCGACCAGTACAACGGGCGTCAAGACGGCGTCTACATCGACAACTCCTCCGAGGCGTTCACCGCCTACAACTGCATGGACTATCCGCTCGAGGACGACCAAGCCGCTGAAGACGCCGCGATGAAGAAGATCGACGCACAGGCGCCGACTGTCGCGCCGTACTGGAGCGGCCCGGACACCTGCGCCGTGTGGCCCCATGACCCCACCGGTACGCGGAATGAAATCCATGCCGAAGGTGCAGGACCGATCGTCGTGATCGGCACGACGAACGATCCGGCGACGCCGTACGAGTGGTCGGTTTCGTTGGCTGATCAGCTGGAAGAGGGCGTGCTGGTCACTCGCGTGGGTGAAGGCCACACCGGCTACAACAAGGGCAACATCTGCGTTGATCAGGCCGTGGTGGGCTTCTTCCTCGACGATGTTGTGCCCGAGGACGGGCTGGAGTGCGATTGATTCGCGGTGATGGCATGAACAGGGTAATATCGTTCATCGTGCCGCTTTCGTAGCGCACGCCGCCTTAGCTCAGTCGGTAGAGCATCTCACTCGTAATGAGAAGGTCGTCAGTTCGATTCTGACAGGCGGCTCCACGGGCCCCGTGATGCGAACAGCATCACGGGGCCGTTTCGTTCCGGAACCGCGTACGCTCGAATCATGACCAGGGCACTTCTCATCGTCGACGTGCAGAACGACTTCACCGAGGGCGGCGCGCTCGCCGTCGTTGGCGGGGATGCCGTGGCATCCGGTGTCGCCGCTTTTCTGACCAGTAAGGCGGGGGACTACGACGTGATCGTGGCGTCACGCGACTGGCACGATGCCACCGGTGACAACGGCGGGCACTTCGCCGAGAATCCGGACTTCATCGACACCTGGCCGGTGCACTGCGTCGCCGGCACCGACGGCGCTGAATACGACCCGCTGCTCGTCACCGATGCGGTTACGCACCACGTCCGCAAGGGCCAGGGTGTGCCGGCGTACTCGATGTTTGAGGGCGTCACCGATGACGGCAGTGCCGTTGCTGCTGTGCTGGCCGAGCGCGGTGTGCTCAGCGCCGACATCGTCGGTATCGCTACGGATCACTGCGTGCGGGCATCCGCCCTTGACACCATCGCGCACGGTGTGCACGTTCGTGTGCTGACCGATCTAGTCGCCGGAGTGGGTGCTGACAGCAGCGCGGCGGCGCTGGCAGAGCTCGCCCACGCAGGAGCCGAACTGCTGCCGAGTTCCGACGCGTGAGCGGGAGCGTGCTGCTGCTGCGGGCGGTGAATGTCAGCGGCCGAAATCTCATCCCGATGGCGCGGCTGCGTGAGGTGCTGGCATCCGAAACCAACCTCACGGGAGTGTCCACCTACATCGCCAGCGGCAATATCATCTGTGACGAACCAGCGGATGCTGCAGCCGCGTGCGCGCTCGTTCGCGAAGTCATCGCCAGGGAGTTCGACGTCGACACCGCGGTCATCGCCCGCACGCATGCAGCGCTGACCGCGTCGCTTGCCGCGCACCCGTTCGCGGAGCATGAGGAGAAATTCGTGCACGCGATGTTCCTGGAGGCGGCCCCGGCCGCGGGCGCTGTGACGGCGTTGGAGGAACGGCTGGTGCCCGGCGAGGAGATCGCGCTCGTCGGGTCCGACCTGTGGATCGCGTACTCTCCGGGCGGCGTGGCAGCGACGAAGCTGACCACGGCGGTGTTCGATCGTGCGTTGGGCGTGGCGGGGACGGCGCGGAACCTGCGCACCGTCCGTAAGCTCGCCGAGCTGACGGCATGACCGCGTACCCGGCTACGATCGCGGCGACCGTTGAACATGAGCTGGTGATCAAGAAGTCCCGGTTCATTACGCATGTCGCTCCCGTCGCGTCGCCGGAGGAGGCGGATGCTGTCATCGCCGCGGTGAAGAAGCGCGCGTGGGATGCTCGGCACAACTGTGCAGCACAGGTGACCGGCGTGCTCGGCGACAGAGCCCGGTCGTCGGATGATGGTGAGCCGTCGGGGACGGCGGGCGTGCCGATGCTCGAGGTGCTCAGGCGGCGCGAGCTGACGGATATCGTCGCGGTGGTGACGCGCTACTTCGGCGGCATCAAGCTGGGCGCCGGCGGGCTGGTGCGCGCGTACTCGTCGGCCGTATCCGAAGCGTTGGATCTGGCGACGATTGTGGACCGGCACGTGCTGGCCGCGGTGACCGTCGCTGTTGAGCATGCGGATGCCGGGCGCTTCGACAACCTCTTGCGTGAGTGGGTCCAGGCGCACGGTGCCGTGCTCGGCGATCCGGTCTATGCGGCAGAGGCGACGTTCGAGGTATGGGCGCCGCCGGCCGAGCTGGCGCTGCTGGCGGCGCACGTTGCGGAAGCCTCCGGTGGAGCTGTCGCCGCCGAGCGAACTGGAATCGAGCGTCTGGTGGGGGTGCCGCGAATACGCGGATGATTGCGTCCGGGCGAGCGATCAGGCGGTCTGGGCTTGGTCCATGCGCATGCGCGCCAGCGCCGGTGATCGCTTCCGGGACGTTTGGACTCGCTCAGAGGATGGATGCCGAGAAGGGGCGGCCGGGCACAGTGAGGCGTGCTAGCCACACGCGATTCAGTCAGCGGGCGGGGCGCCGGATGCGGATGCTGCCATCGCTGCGGACCGCCAGTTGCTCCCCATCCGCTCGTACGTCACGATCGCGTGGCAATTCCGACACCGGACATCGCACAGGTCGATTTCGTTACGAACTATACGAAGGCTGAAGCCATCGCGGGCCAGCTTCATCACTCCGTCGCGCTTGTTGGTGCCCGGACGATGGTCAAAATCGAGGACTCGCAAGTCGGAAGCGCCGCAGTCGACGCATGGGTGGGACATGAGGTAGTCAGTGACGAGCGCGATATTCGTGGCGCGTTGAGCATTGTTGCGCGCACGGATCACAGCAATGTGGTGCTCGCGATTGCGCTGATAGTACTGGCGAGAGGACGCTCGGTTGCAGTCCCGACAGACTTCCTGACGTCCGTCGGCGCGTGAGGCTTTTCGATTGAAGTCGGTCAACGGTTTGACCTTCTGACAGGTGCCGCAGTTCTTCATAGCGGCACTTTAACGCCGAGGTCAGACGTTATATGCGGTGGGCCCCACGGGGCTCGAACCCGTGACCCGCGGATTAACATACCACTTCGACTTTCGCCGCCGCCCACTGGGCGTTCGTGGTCTGGACTGTCCCTTCACCTTAGCTTTCGCTTTAGGTGCCACCCGTCCAGTCTCTACACCTTCCGAACTTGCGTCCGGCTTGGCTCGGGATTGCCAACTGATTTCTCAGGAAGGGTTCCCCGACTTTGAGTGGTGTCATCCCCGGAGTTTCCCCCGAGGCGCTCCTATTTTGTTGAAGTCCGATGCTCTGCCAACTGAGCTAGAGGCCCGCGTATCTCAGTCTAGCGGCACTTCTCGCCTGTCCGTTTCACGGGAGCTCGGAAGGTTCAGCCTTGGGTACGCTGAACATGCCTGCGGCGACGTACGACGCATATGTGCGGGCGTCGATGTCTGGTGCACCGGCGCCCGCACTGCGTCCAAATGCCGAGAACCCCACTCGGCACGTTCCGGACTATTCGGCCGGAGGCATCAGAACCGAGTCGATCAGGTACACGGTCGCGTTGGCGGTCTGGACGCCGCCGCAGATCACGTTTGCATCGTTGACCATCCACGCATCTCCGCTGCCGGTGACCTCGACGTCCGTACCCTGCACGGTGGTGTGCATACCCGCGATATCGGCCGGCTCGATCTGGCCGGGAACCACGTGGTAGGTCAGGATCGATGACAGTGTGGCCGAGTCAGTCTTCAAGCCCTCGATGGTGGCGGGGTCGATCATCGCGAACGCGTCATCCACCGGGGCAAACACGGTGAACTCATCGCCATTGAGCGTGTCGACGAGGTTGACATCGGGGTTGAGCTGACCGCTTACGGCTGCGACCAGCGTCGTCAGCATCGGGTTGTTGGATGCGGCGACCGCAACCGGGTCCTGCGACATTCCCTGGATCGAACCGTCGCCGTCTGGCACAGCCTCGGCGTACGCCTCACAGCCGGGACCGACGAGGTTCGCCGCCGGATCCATGCTCTCGTCGGGCATCGCCTCGGATGTCTCAGCCGTCGTCTCAGACGTCTCAGGTGCGGTGGACTCGGCCGAATCATCAGTCGTGTCTGAACTCATCGAACAACCCGACAGCACGAGAACGCTGGCGAAGCCGAGCGACAGAGCTGCGGTGATCTTCTTCTTGGTGCTGAACATGTCTACCTCCGGGAATCGGAGCCACGGACTTCCCGTGGCGTTGATGATTCTTCGGAGCCCCTTCCGCATTGGATGGGAACTTTCTTGAAAAACTTCTGAGCCAATCCGTTCGGCCGCTCAATCCGAAGTACCCGCAACGGAAGGCGAGGAAATGGACCTCATCATCATCGGGCTGCTCGGCGGCCTCATCACGGGGATCTCGCCGTGCATCCTGCCGGTGCTGCCGGTCATCTTCCTCACGGGAGGCGCGCAGTCGGCGCGCTTCGACGGTGAGACAACACCGGCACGACGCAGTCGTCCTTACCTGGTCATTGCCGGACTCGTTCTGAGCTTCAGCCTGGTCACTCTGGTCGGATCCCTCATCCTCGGCTTCTCAACCTCCCGCAGGACATCATCCGATGGGTGGGGATCGTCGTCCTCGCGCTGCTCGGCGTCGGGCTTCTTGTGCCGAAGTTCGAGCGGCTGCTGGAAAAGCCCTTCCAACGTCTTCAGTCTCGAAAGGAAGTGAAGAACCAGGGGAGCGGCTTTGGTGTCGGGCTCGCGCTCGGCGCGGTCTTCGTTCCCTGCGCTGGTCCGGTGCTCGCGGCGATCATCGTGGCAGGCGCCACCGGTCAGATCGGCATCGGCACCGTGGCGCTCACACTCTCCTTCTCCATCGGTGTGGCCATTCCGCTCCTCGTTTTCGCGCTCGCCGGGCGTGGCGTGGTCGAGCGCATCCGCGCCTTCCGCACGAGAGAGCGCGGACTGCGCATCGCCGCCGGTATCGCGATGATCGCGCTCGCTGTCGGGCTCGTCTTCAACGTGCCGCAGATGCTGCAGCGGCTGGTTCCGGACTACACGGCCGGGATCCAAAAAGACCTGGCGGACAAGCAGGCCGATGCGCTCGACCTCGGCGGCCTCGTCACCGACGAAAACCGCGAACTCGACAACTGCACCAACGGAGCCGAAGAGCTCGAGTCCTGCGGGACGGCACCATCGATTCGCGGCATCGAGGAGTGGCTGAACACCACCGGCGGTGAAGGGATCGACCTGGATGATCTGCGCGGGCAGGTCGTGCTGATCGATTTCTGGGCGTACTCGTGCATTAACTGCCAGCGCTCCCTCCCACACGTCGTTGCCTGGAACAAAGCATATGAAGACGCCGGTCTACAGGTCATCGGCATCCATTCCCCCGAGTACGCGTTCGAGAAGGATGCGGCCAATGTGGCTGCCGGTATCGAGGAGCACGGCATCGACTACCCCGTGGCGCTCGACAACAACCTGTCCACCTGGACGAACTATCGCAACCGCTACTGGCCCGCGCACTACCTCATCGACGCCGAAGGCGTCGTCCGGCACATTTCGTTCGGCGAGGGCAACTACGCCGCCACCGAGAGCATGATCCGCGAGCTGCTCGAGGACGCCGATCCCGACGTCCAACTGCCGGTGCCGACCGAGATCGCGGACGAGACACCTGAACTCGGATCAACCACGCCCGAGACATTCCTCGGCTCGTCCAAGGACGTCAACTACGGCGGTGGCGACGCGTACCGTGCGGGAACCTCCACCTTCGCCTTCCCGGACGAACAGCCCGATGATTCCTTCGCGCTCAACGGTGAATGGGAGATCGCGACGCAGTACGCGACACCGACCGCTGAGGGAGCAAGCATCCGCCTGATGTATCGAGCATCCGAGATCAGGATCGTACTGGCGGGCGAGGGAGACGTGGTCGTGACCGCGCAGGACGGGAAGTCGCGCACGATCACTGTCGACGGCACACCGAAGTCGTATGAGCTGCTGAAGGTCGACGCGGGGGAGACGGGAGAGCTGACCGTCGAGATTCCGATCGGCGTCCAAGCCTATTCGTTCACCTTCGGTTAAGTCCTGACGAGATGCGGCCCTGATCGGCGCGTGGTTCGTAGGAGGGGAGGAGATGCGGCATGCTTATCGAAATGGTTATCGACGGCGTGGAGATGCCGGAGGACGGCACAGCGGGAGACCCCGTTGCCGAACTCCTCCTCCGCGTAGCCGACGGGGACCAGCGGGCGTTTGCTGAACTCTATGATCTGCTTTCGTCGCGAGTTTTCGGGCTCATCCTGCGCGTGCTCGTCAATCGCTCACAGAGCGAAGAAGTGCTTCAGGAGGTCTTCCTGGAGATCTGGCAATCCGCGGGGCGGTTCGCTCCGAACAAAGGACAGGGACGAACCTGGGTCCTCACGATCGCTCACCGTCGCGCTGTGGATCGCGTCCGTTCGTCGCAATCGAGCACCGACCGCGACATCCGGGTCGGGACCCGCGACGTGGTTGTGGCTCACGACAGCGTTGCCGAGCAGGTCGAACTGAGTATCGATGGTGACCGCGTGGTGGCAGCGCTGGGAACGCTGCCGGAATCCCAGCGTGAAGCGCTCGTGCTGTCGTATTTCGGCGGTTACAGTCAAAGCGAGATCGCGGTCCTGACGCAGGTGCCGCTGGGAACGATCAAGACGAGGATGAGAGACGGACTCTCACGTCTGCGAAGTGTGATGGGGGTGACCGCATGAACGAGAGGGAATTCGCCGAGCTCGCTGCAGGCCACGCCCTTGATGCGCTGTCCGATGCCGACCAGCGGCGTTTCATCGATGCGCTCGAGTCTCATCCGGAGTGGGCTGCGATCGCCGCGGACGATGCCGAGACGGCAAATCTGATGGCGGATGCTGTGTCCGCTGTCGAACCGCCTGCCAGTATTCGCGAGGCCCTGCTCGTCCAAATCGCGAAGGGGCAGACGCAGGGACCAGCGCCCGGCCCCACCCTGGCATCTGGCCCCGCCCCGGCAACCGATGCCGAACCCGCGCATGCGCGCGCGCCTCGACGCTGGAGCCGTGGGCTGTTCGCGCTCGCCGCCTCGGTGGTGCTGATCGTCGGTCTCGGAGTCGGCGCGGCCGTTCTGATTCCGCAACTGATGCGCCCAGCATCCGTCATCGCATTGGAGCAGATCGAAGCGGCGCCGGATGCCCAACAGGCCAGCGTCGAGCTGGACTCCGGGCTGCAGGCGACCGCGCACTGGGCCGAGTCAGAAGGAAACGCGGTTCTCGTCGCTGAGGGCTTGGACGCACTCGATGATGAACAGACGTACCAGTTGTGGTTCGTGCGCGGCGAGCAGCCGGTGCCTGCCGGACTGTTCGAGACGGATGGCGGAAACGCGACAGCACTGCTCGATGGGCCGATGCGTGCCGGTGATGTGATCGCCGTCACCGTGGAGCCAGCGGGGGGTTCTCCCACGGGGCTTCCGACAACGGATCCCATCATCGTGATCCCCACCGCCTGAGCGCGAGTAGCCTGGAGGGATGCCTGAGCAGTTTCACCGTCCTATCCGGCGACCCTCCACGGCGTTCGACAATCTTGTCGGATCGTCGGGGTCGGTCGAGGCTCGACGAGTCGCTCATGCCACGGCATCCGCACTCGTGCAGCGCGCCCGCGACGACGAGAGCGGAGAAAGCGCCCGGCGCCTGATCGAGTTCACCAGCGAGTTCGGTATTGACGACATCGCGGAACTCTGGGCGGACGCACCGGCCGTGTCGCTGCCCGGCGCACTCTGGCGGCTGTATCTGCTGCAACTCTCGATTCACAACGATTCGCAGACCGCCGCGCTGCTGTATGAGCGCGGTCGCGTTGAGTTGCGATCGGTGGATGCTGTTATTGCCGGCGCTCCGGCACCCGCGAGCCCGGAGGAGCTTGTCACGCTGATCGACACGATTCTGCGGGGCGTGTTCCAGGGGGACTTCGCGGTCGCGCTCGAACGGGCCGCGGCGTTCTGCCGTGTGCAGGTCTCCGGGGCGACGCACGTCGCCGACGACTACGAGGCGACGGAAGCCGAGCGGGCCACACAGTTGACTGCCAGGGCGCGGCGGCTGCACACCTTCGCGAACGATTTGACCGCCGCGGCAGGCCTGTGGCGTGTCGGTTCACTGAACTGACAGGGTCGGGCCCTGGGATCTGAACCGGTGCGGAGCCTGAACCGGTGCGGAGCCGAACTGACGCTGGGAATGAGAAGACCGGGCCGCAAAAACGCCTCTCGGCGGGAGGCCGCTCGTAGCGGCAGAATTTGGAGCCCGGGGTTATGCGGCCCGGCCATTCAATTGTAACGCCCCGGAACCGAAGGTATTCCCGCTGGGGCCTCTGCCGTAGAGTCGGGTCATGGCACAGCGCTTCGCCCTGATCATCGATCCTGTGGACGCCTCCGAGGAGCGTGCCGACTACGCGGACACATTCACGATCGTCGATGCCGCAGCCCCGGCCCTGAGTGTCGGAGAGCTGAGTACGCAGCGCGGTGACGGCGTTTTCGAGTCGATCGGAGTCATCGACGGGCACGCGCAAGAGGTGCTGCCGCATCTGGAGCGACTGGCCAACTCCGCGCGGATCTGCGACCTCCCCGTGCCCCATGCAGAGCAGTGGCGCCAAGCAGTGGCGGTGGCTGCTGCCCAGTGCCCGCCGGGCGAGGCCGTGATCAAACTGATCCTCAGTCGCGGGGTCGAGCATGGGCCCACGCCGACGGCGTGGGTGACGGCTGCGCCGGCAACCGACTTCGCGGCCGTGCGCGAAGCGGGAGTGCGCGTGGTGACGCTGGAGCGTGGCTACGACCTCGATGTGGCAGAGCGCGCACCCTGGCTGTTACTGGGGGCAAAGACGCTGTCGTACGCGGTCAACATGGCAGCGCTGCGCGAAGCGCGCAGACGCGGGGCGGATGATGCGGTGTTCGTGTCGACGGACGGTTTCGTGCTCGAAGCTCCCACCGCGTCGCTGATCCTGCGGTTCGGTGGCCGCTTCTTGACGCCGGCGCCGGCGGGTGGCATCCTGCACGGCACCACACAGCTGAGCGTTTACGAATTCTTCGTCCGACGCGGCTTCGAAACGGGGTACGACCGGATTCCGGCATCCGATCTCGCACAGGCGGATGCCGCGTGGCTGGTGTCGAGTGTGCGGCTGGCCGTACCGATCACGGCCATCGACGGCACCGCGCTGTCCGTCGACACCGAATTCACCGCTGAGATGAACCGATATTTGCTGTCTGCCCGAGACTGACAGCGGCCCGCGTTCGAGGCAGGATGGAGATATGTCTGCCAGTACTTACGAATCACGACCATGGCTTGCGGCATACGCGGATGGCGTTCCCGCTGAGATAGGCGTGCCCGCACAGACGCTTCCGGAGATGATCGATGCGAGCGTCAAGGCGTTCGCGCGGCGGCCTGCGCTCGAGTTCTTCGGTGCCGTCACGAGCTACCGGGATCTGGGGGAGCAGATCCAGCGAGCTGCAGAAGGGCTGCGGCGCCTGGGCGTGAAGCAAGGGGACCGCGTCGCGTTGGTTCTGCCGAACTGTCCGCAGCACGTCGTCGCCTTCTATGCGGCGCTCCGGCTGGGCGCAATCGTCATCGAACACAACCCGCTCTACACCGCCCGTGAACTGCGTCACCAGTTCGAGGACCACGGCGCCCGCGTCGCGATCGTCTGGGACAAGAGCGTCGACACGCTCGCCGACTTTCCCGCGGATCTCAAGCTCGAGCGCATCATCAGCGTCGACATCACCACTGCACTCCCGTTCGCAAAGCGGCTGGCTCTGCGTCTGCCGTTGAGGAAAGCTCGCGAATCGCGCAACAAGCTGACCGGAACGCCCCAGGCGAGGGGGACGCTCACCTGGAAGAAACTGCTCGACAATCGTCGGATCTCGCGGCGCACTGCCGGTCCCCGGCTTGAGGACGTCGCCCTGCTCCAGTACACGAGTGGCACGACCGGTGACCCGAAGGGCGCGATCCTCACACACTCGAATCTGCGCGCGAATGCCATGCAGGGCCGCGCCTGGGTGCCAGGACTCGTCGACGGTGAGGAGACGTTCTATGGCGTACTGCCGCTGTTCCACGCGTACGGGATGACGTTGTGTCTCACCTTCGCTATGAGCATCGGCGCGAAGCTCGTGCTGTTCCCCACCTTTGATCTCGACCTGGTGACGGATGCTGCGCGCACGAGTCCGCCGACCTTCCTGCCTGCGGTGCCACCGATCTACGACCAGCTCGCCCGTGCTGCATCCCGCGGCTCCATCGACCTCTCGACGGTGCGATTCGCGATCTCCGGCGCCATGAGCCTGCCCGTCGAGACGGTCCGGCGCTGGGAGGAAGCCACCGGAGGTCTTCTCGTCGAGGGGTATGGCATGACGGAGGCCTCACCGGTGGCGCTCGGCAACCCGATGGGTCCCACTCGACGGCCCGGCACCGTGGGCGTGCCCTTCCCCAGCACGGAGATTCGTGTCGTCGATCCGAGTGATCCCGCTGTTGATCTGGCGTTCGGAGAACGAGGCGAACTCCTCATCCGCGGGCCGCAGGTGTTCCAAGGTTATTGGCGGCGCCCTGGCGACACGGCAGCCGTGCTGCTCGCTGACGGATGGCTGCGAACGGGCGACATCGCTGAGGTCTCTGCAGACGGTTTCGTGACGATCGTCGATCGGCTCAAGGAGCTCATCATCACCGGCGGCTTCAACGTATCGCCCACCGAAGTCGAGCAGGCTCTTGAGGCGCATCCAGACGTCGTCTCCGCAGCCGTCGTTGGGGTCCCGCGATCGAACGGCAGTGAAGACGTCGTGGCGGCCGTCGTGCTTCGTGAGGGAGCGGTCCTCGATGCAGGCGCACTGCGGGACTTCTGCCGCACCCGACTCGCGTCCTACAAGGTGCCCCGGCGAATCACCGCTGTCGATGATCTGCCTCGGTCACTCATCGGCAAGGTGCTGCGGCGTCAGGTTCGAGACCGGATGCTCTCGGCATAGCCCGACCCGGGCCGACCCGACCCGACCGGCGGCCTCGCCGCACGGCTGATCCGCGGGTGCCGAATCCCAGACGCCTCCGGTCGGCCTCGGCGTGTCGGCGGGGGATTGGCGCCTGACACGCCGCGTGTGCAACGGCGCGTCTGGGATTCGGTGCACCGGGCGCCGATCACCCTCGGGATTCGGCGCACCGTATGCCGATCACCCTCGGAGATGAGCGCCCGCCTGCACCTTCGCGATGATCGCCGCAGCCACCGTCGGCCAGTCATGCACGATCAAGGCGTAGTCGAACCGCAGGGTCTCATAGCCGAGTGCAGCAGCCTTCGCGTCGCGCACAAGGTCTTTATGGCGACGCGAGGTTCGCGCGGCCGTGGCTGATGGATCATCGTCGTGGTTCTCCTTTCCGTCAGCCTCCACGATCAGTCGATCGCCGATGACGAAATCCACTTCGCCGACGCCTTCGATGGACACCTGCGTGCGCACCGATATCCCGAGAAGATGCAGGCGGAGCCTGATCAGAGACTCGAGACCGCTGTCGGCATCTGCGCGCGCGAAGCCGAGCATCCAACGCAGCTCACTCGGAAGGCGCGCACTCAGCCAGGTCATACCGCTCGGCGGGATCAGCGCCTTGCGCAGAGCAGACTCCAGCGCTGCGAAGAAAGTCTCGTCGTCTGCGCACACCGCGATCTGCAGAAGCACATTCGCAACAGGAGGAAGATCCCCAGGCGCGGCATCGCCGTCGTCCCAGTGCCAGATGAGTGATTCATCACACCCATCGCCAAAGCATGGATGACGTTGCCCCGCGTGACCGATCCACACGTGGCGCGGCGACGAGACAGCAGCGCACGGCTCTCGCTCGTCGAAGATCCACAAACCGTGCATCCGTCCGGCGACCAGGCAGGACGGTGTACCGCCGTGCCATGCGGCATGCAGAAGCTCCTCCGAGGTGTCATGAGCCGCATACAGTCCTTGCCGGATGCGAATGATCTCGCCGGCGGCGCGAGCCCGAGAGATCTCCCGTTTCGTCACGCCGTGAGCACGCAGTTCGTGTGTGCGGACGATCGGGCCGTAGACAGCGAGGGCAGCGGATGCAAGGACGAAGGACATCGTCCGAGCATCCGCTCGTCAGGTCACAGCCGAACCCTCAGAACCCACGATTCGTGGAAAACTCGGCCGTTCCTAAAGATGTGCAGAACGTGTCGGCGGTGCCGAATCGCAGACGGTTGCGTGCTTGTACGGCGTGTCGCGGCTCCGACGGGGCGCGGCACGCCGAGGCGAACCCGAGGCCTCTGGGATTCGGGACAGGGGCGGGTACCGACCGGGAACCGACCGACTACCCGAACCGGCCGGAGACGTAGTCCTCAGTGGCCTGCACGGTTGGGGTGGTGAAGATCGAGGTGGTGTCGCCGTACTCGATGAGCTTGCCGGGCTTGCCGGTACCGGCGATGTTGAAGAACGCGGTCTTGTCCGAGACGCGGGACGCCTGCTGCATGTTGTGCGTGACGATGACGACGGTGTACTGGTTCTTCAGCTCGCCGATCAGTTCCTCGATCGCATAGGTCGAGATCGGGTCCAGAGCTGAGCAGGGCTCGTCCATGAGGATGACCTCGGGCTCAACCGCGATCGCACGGGCGATGCACAGACGCTGCTGCTGGCCGCCGGACAGGCCGGAACCGGGGCGGTCGAGCCGGTCCTTGACCTCGTTCCAGAGGTTCGCGCCGGTCAGCGCACTTTCGACCAGTGCGTCCTGATCGCTCTTCGTCATCCGGGTGTTGTTCAGCTTCACGCCGGCCAGCACGTTCTCCTTGATCGACATCGTCGGGAACGGGTTCGGGCGCTGGAACACCATGCCCACCTGGCGGCGTACGAGCACCGGGTCGACGCCAGGACCATACAGGTCCTTGCCATCGAGCAGCACTTCACCCTGCACGCGAGCGCCCGGGATGACTTCGTGCATGCGGTTCAGGGTGCGCAGGAACGTGGACTTGCCGCAACCGGACGGCCCGATGAACGCTGTGACACTGCGCGGCTGGATCTCGAGAGAGACGCCCTCCACGGCGAGGAAGTCGCCGTAGTAGACGTTGAGGTCGTTGACTTCGATGCTCTTGGACACGTGTGGTTTCCTTACGAACGGATCGGGTGCGGCTCAGCGGCCGGATGTCTTCGGGGCGAACCACTTCGCGATCAGGCGCGCGAGCAGGTTCAGGACCATGACGATCAGGATCAGGGTGAGAGCAGAAGCCCATGCTCGGTCGAGAGCAGCATCCGGGTTCGTGCCCTGGTTCATGTACTGGTTGTAGGCGAACACAGGCAGAGTCATCATCTGCCCGTTGAAGATGTTCGTATTCATACTCATCGTGAATCCGGCGGTCAGCAGCAGCGGTGCGGTCTCACCGATCACGCGAGCGATGGCGAGGGTGATCGAGGTCATGATGCCCGCGATCGAGGTGGGCAGCACCACCTTGAGGATCGTCAGCCACTTCGGCACACCGAGCGCGTAGGCGGCCTCGCGCAGCTCGTTCGGAACGATCTTCAGCAGTTCTTCGCTGCCTCGAACGACCACCGGGGTCATGAGAACTGCCAGCGACAGTGCACCCATGATGCCCATCGAGATGCCGGGCCGGAAGATCAATGAGAAGACCGCGTAGATAAACAGACCGGCGACGATCGAGGGGATTCCGGTCATCACATCGACGAAGAACGTGATGCCCTTCGCGAGCTTTCCGCGGCCGTACTCGACCAGGTAGATCGACGTCATCAGCCCGATGGGCACCGAGATCACGGCGGCGGTGAGCGTGATCAGCAGCGTGCCCCAGATAGCGTGCACGATGCCGCCGCCGTCACCGACGACATTGCGCATCGAGAAGGAGAAGAACTCGGCGTCGAAGCGGTTGAGGCCGTTGGAGACCACGGTCCACAGTAGTGAGACCAGGGGCATCAGGGCGATCAGGAATGCTGTTGCCACGAGTGCCGTCATCAGCCGGTCGACCGCCTTGCGGCGGCTTTCCACGATCATCGACAGCACCGTGATCAGCACCATGTAGATCAGGATGCCGATGATCGATGCGCCCACGATGTTGAAGTCGGCGAGATCCTCACCGATGCTCGTAACGCCGAACACAGCGAACGAGATGACCCACGACAGCAGCAGCAGTGCCCAGGGTGCCCACTTCGGGAGCCTGCCCGATGTGAGCGAGACGTTGGGGGCGCTGGCGGGTGAGACGTCGGGCTCGACGGTGATGGTCATATCAGTTCGCTCCCGAGAACTCGGCGCGGCGGGCGACGATCCAGCGTGCCAGCGCATTGACCGCGAAGGTCACGACGAAGAGGATGAGGCCGGTTGCGACCAGTGTGTTGACGCCGGTGCCGTGCGCTTCCGGAAAAGCGAGGGCGATGTTCGCGGGGATCGGCGTCGGGTTGGTGGCGGTGATCACCAGGAAGCTGATGACGGCGGACGGTGAGAGCACCATCGTCACGGCCATCGTCTCGCCGAGTGCGCGGCCGAGAGCGAGCATCGCGGCCGAGACCATGCCGCCGCGAGCGAATGGCAGCACAGCCATCCGCACCATCTCCCAGCGCGTTGCGCCGAGCGCGAGCGCCGCCTCTTCGTGGAGGGTGGGCGTCTGCAGGAAGACTTCACGGCAGATCGCGGTCATGATCGGGATGCACATCACGGCGAGCACGAGAGCTGCCGTCAGGATGGTCTTTCCGGTCGAGGAGACCTGGCCTTGGAAGAACGGGATCCAGCTCGCGTTCTCGCTCAGCCACGCATAGATCGGCTGGAGCATCGGGGCGAGCACGAGGCCGCCCCACAGGCCGAAGACGACCGAGGGGACCGCGGCGAGCAGATCGATGATGTAGCCCAGCAGCGAGGCGAGCTTGCGGGGTGCGTAGTGGGAGATGAACAGCGCGATGCCGATGGAGATCGGAGCTGCGATGACCAGCGCCATGAACGCGGCCCAGAGCGTGCCGAAGACCAGCGGCCAGACGTATGTCCAGAACGACTCACCCTTGAGGATGTGGTTATCGCTGGTGTCGGCCTGAAACGCGGGGATGCTCTGGATGATGAGGAACGTCGCAACAGCGGCCAGGACGATGAGGATGATGACCCCGGCGCCCAGCGCGGTTCCGGAGAATACCCGGTCGCCGAGGCGCTGCTTGGCTTTGATCGTGGCCGGCGGATCGGTGCGCGCGGTCTTTACCTGCTCGGTCGTGCTCATGGTCTCCCTGTTTCGGGCGGAGGAGTCGGAGTGAATCGTAGCGTGCTCGTCGATGCCCCCGCACCCTAGTCTGGGTGCGAGGGCATCGACGTCAGCTGTATGCCATCAGGGCGTTATCAGCCGACCTGGATGAGGTCGATCGCAGCGAGGACCTTGTCGCGCAGGCCGTCCGAGATGGGGGCGTTGCCGGCGTTGTCTGCGGCGGCATCCTGGCCCTCGGGGCTGGCGATGTAGGTGAAGTACGACTTGACGAGCTCAGCGACGTTCGCGTCCTCGTACTGCTCGCAGCCGATCAGGTAGCTGACCAGGGCGATCGGGTAAGCACCGTCTGCTGCAGCAGCAGGGTCAACAGCGAACGCAAGGTCGCCGGCCCCGCGGCCCTCTTCGAGCTCTGCGCCCTCGACGAGCTGCGATGCGGCCTCCGCCGAGTACGCGATGTACTCGCCGTTGACGCCGACGTGCACCTGGCCGAGGTCGCCGACCTGGGAAGCGTCAGCAAAGCCGATCGCACCGTTGCCGGCCGTGATGGCCTGAACGACGCCGGAGGTGCCCTGTGCGGCCTCGCCGCCCTCGATCGGCCACTCGTCGGAAACCTCGTAGGTCCAGATGTCGGGAGCGGTCGCCGCGAGGTAGTTGGTGAAGGTCTCCTGCGTGCCCGAAGGGTCGGAGCGGTGAACCGGCGAGATGGCCAGGTCGGGGAGCGTGGCGTCGGGGTTGAGCGTCGCGATCGCGGAGTCGTTCCAGTTGGTGATGGTGCCGCCGAAGATGCTCGCGATGGTGGCGGCGTCCAGGTTCAGCGTGTCGACGCCCTCGAGGTTGAACGCGACGGCGACCGGCGAGATGTAGACGGGGATTTCGACGATGTCGTCCGTGGTGCAGGCGCCGAAGCCGCCGGCGGCGATCTCCTCAGCGTTGAACGCACGGTCGGAGCCGATGAAGCTGCTGCCACCCTCGAGGAAGTTCTCGCGGCCGGTGCCCGAGCCAGTGGGCTCGTAGTTGACGGTGACCTCAACGTTGGCGGTCTGGAACGCGGCGACCCAGGCTTCCTGGGCTGCTGCCTGCGAGGAAGCGCCGGTGGCGTCGATGGTGCCGGAGAGTGCGGTTGCGCCGGTCTCGGCGGGTGCATCGGATGATTCGCCTGCAGGGGCTTCGTTCGCGGCGCAGCCGGCGAGAGCGAGAGCGGCCACGGCGCCGACGGCGCCGATTCGTGCGATTCGGGAGATCTTCACTGTGGATCCTTCGATCGTGGATGGTTGGGCCCGGTGCAGGGCACACAGTGACGCTAAGTGCGACAGTTAACGAGACTGTCCCGCGGAGGTAAACAGAAGGTGAACGACTGGCGAAGCGTCAGACTTTCGGGACGTGCGTCTCGATCGAGATGATCCCCGAGCCGGGGTTGGTCGCCGACAGATGTGCGACCGAGAAAGCCGCCACTTCGAGCGCGGAAGCGCTGCCCAGGTACGACCCCGGCATGGTGCCGGTGGCCAGGGCGAGTTCGCTGAAGATGTCGGGGAGTACCGGGCCGTGACTGCACAGCACCGCGGGTTTGCCGGTGCGCACGCGTTTGCCGATCACCATCCGTGCGTCCGAACGCCCGTCTTCCCAGGCATCCTGGCTGATGAGCTCGGTCTGCACGGGCTTGCGATCGAGCGCCTTCGCCAGCGGCGTGATCGTCTGCACGCACCGGACGGCGTCACTGGTGATGATCTTGCGGACCCCGAAAGCGAGGAGCGGTGCGACGATGGCGGCGGCCTGCTTCTTGCCGCGCTCGGTCAGCACCCGCGAAGCATCCGACATCTCCCAATCGGAGCGTCCGACAGCTTTCGCGTGACGCAGCGCGATGATCGGAAAGGTGCGCAGGATGCCGTCATCGACGAGTTTTTCGAACCCATCCAGGATTTCCAGATCCACGGGGTAGCTCAGGCACTTTCGGGCCTTCTTCACACTGACCCATTCCAGACCCGAGATCTCGTGGTTCGGGACGAAGGCCGAGTTGCGGATGGCCTCCTCGGTGGCCTCAGCAGCCCAGTAGTGCACGACTTTCTGCCGCTTGGGTCGCATGAAGTACCTGCTCACCCCGACGGGGACGCCGAGGGCGACGCGGATGCCGGTCTCCTCGAAGACCTCGCGCACCGCCGTCTGGGCGAGCATCTCGCCGGGATCGACCTTCCCCTTGGGAAGGGTCACATCCCGATACTTCGTGCGGTGGATGAGCAGCACGCGGAGTTTGCCGTCCACCAGCCGCCAGACCACGGCGCCTGCCGCGTACACAGCCTTGTCGTCTTGCACGATCTCGGTCGCTCCCTCAGCCGATCGCAACGTCATCGAACCGAACGCGGACGCCGACGGCGTCGAACCTGGTTCATGGTCTTATCTTGCAGGTCGACCAGCGGGTTGCCCTCGGCGTCGACGGCGTGCCGCTCCCACGTGCCCTCGGCTCCGAGATGCCACGAGCTGGTGCCGTCATCCATTGCCAGATCGAAGAAGGTGAGCAGTTCCTTGATATGGGCGGGATCGGTCACGCGCACCAGCGCCTCAACTCGTCGATCGAGGTTGCGGTGCATCATGTCGGCGCTGCCGATGTGCACCTGCGGGTCGCCACCGTTCTCGAACGCGAAGATTCGCGAGTGCTCGAGATATCTGCCCAGGATGCTGCGCACGGTGATGTTGTCACTGGTTCCGGGCAGGTCGACCTTGATGCTGCAGATGCCGCGCACCCAGATGTCGACTTTCACCCCGGCCTGGCTGGCGCGGTAGAGCGCGTCGATGATCTCTTCGTCGACGAGCGAGTTCACCTTGATGCGGATGTGCGCCGGGCGACCCTCGAGGGCATTCGTGCGCTCGTTGTTGATTTGGCGCAGCAGTCCCTTGCGCAGGTGCAGCGGGGCGACGAGCAGGCGCTTGAACTTCTTCTCGATCGCGTAGCCGCTGAGCTCATTGAACAGTCTGGTGAGGTCCTTGCCGACCTGTGCGTCAGCGGTGAACAGGCCGAAGTCCTCATAGACGCGGCTGGTCTTCGGATTGTAGTTTCCGGTGCCGACGTGCGAGTAGTGGCGAAGTTTGCCCTCTTCCTCACGGATGACGAGGGCGAGCTTGCAGTGCGTCTTCAGCCCCACCAGGCCGTAGACGACGTGGACGCCGGCCTTTTCGAGCTTGCGGGCCCAGACGATGTTGTTGGCCTCATCGAAGCGAGCCTTCACCTCGACGAGGGCGAGCACAGACTTTCCCGCCTCAGCCGCATCGATGAGCGCCTGCACAACAGGGCTGTCACCGGAGGTGCGGTACAGAGTCTGCTTGATGGCGAGGACATGCGGGTCGCGAGCTGCTTGCTCGAGGAACGCCTGCACACTGGTGGCGAAGGACTCGTAGGGGTGATGCACGAGCACATCCGCCTTGCCGATCGCGGCGAAGATATCGGCGCGGGTGGCGGAACCAGCCGGCTGGAACGCCACCGCCGTCGTCGGCAGATGTGGCGGGTACCGCAGATCAGGGCGGTCGACCCTGGACAGTGAGAACAGTCCGCGGAGGTCAAGCGGGCCGGGAAGTCGGTAGACCTCCTGCTCAGTGATGTCGAGCTCTTTGATGAGCAGATCCAGGGTGAGATCATCCATGTCATCGTTGATCTCGAGACGGATCGGCGGCCCGAAGCGGCGACGCAGCAGCTCAGCTTCGAGCGCCTGGATGAGGTTCTCGCTCTCATCCTCCTCGATCTCGACATCCTCGTTCCGGGTGAGTCGGAACGCGTGATGATCGAGTACTTCCATGCCGGGGAACAGATCGCCCAGGTGATTGGCGATCAGCTCTTCCAGACGCAGGAACCGCTTGATCTCACCCGTGCCCGGAACCTCGACGAACCGCGGCAGCATCGGCGGTACCTTCAGACGCGCGAATTCCTGCCGGCCGGTGCGGGCATTGCGAATGCGAATGGCGAGGTTCAACGACAGTCCCGAAATGTACGGGAAGGGGTGCGCCGGATCCACGGCGAGCGGCATGAGAACGGGAAAGACCTGCAGCTGGAAGTACTCGGTCAGAGCTTCGCGCTCCGAGTCGACGAGTTCGTCCCACTCGGTGATCTCGATTCCGGCATCCGCGAGCGCCGGGCGCACCAGATCGATCCACGCGGCGGCATGGCGCAGCTGCAGCGCATGGGCGTCGCGGGAAATGTCTGCGAGAACGTCAGAGGGGGAGCGGCCGACATTGGAGGGCACCGCGAGGCCAGTGACGATACGGCGTTTGAGCCCGGCGACGCGCACCATGAAGAACTCATCGAGGTTGCTCGCGAAGATCGCCAGGAAGTTCGATCGTTCCAGCTCGGGAAGGCTCGTATCCTCCGCCAGTTCGAGCACGCGCTGGTTGAACGCGAGCCAGCTGATCTCTCGGTCGTGGAAGCGATGGTCGGGTAACTGGGAGTCCGGAGATTCGATGGCGTCGAAGTCATCGTCCTCGGCGTCACCCAGGCCGGCGTCTGCGAGAGCTGGATCGATCATGCTGTATATCTTGGCATCGAGACGTGGCTTAGGTGTGAACGAATCCGGTGTCTTACCGTGACGTGGCGGTCAGTTGGTCTTCGTCGTACACATTGAAGCGGTAGCCGACGTTGCGCACAGTGCCGATGATCTGCTCCTGGTCGCCGAGTTTGGCGCGCAGGCGCCGGACGTGCACGTCGACCGTGCGGGTACCGCCGAAGTAGTCGTATCCCCATACCTCGCTGAGTAGCTGCTCACGAGTGAAGACCCGTGCGGGGTGGGTGGCCAGGAAGTGCAGCAGCTGAAACTCCTTGTATGTCAGATCCAGCGGTTTGCCGCGGAGCTTCGCCGCGTACGACTGCTCGTCGATCGTGATGCCGGATGCCTGCACCCGACTTGATTCAGCCGTCACCGTGCTGCGGGCCAGAGCGAGCCTGATGCGCGCATCGATCTCGGCGGGACCGGCACCGGTGAGCAGGACGTCATCAATGCCCCAGTCCCCGGAGACGGCGCTCAGCCCACCCTCGGTGACCACGAGCAACAGCGGCGCATCCTGGCCCGTTGTGCGCAGAAGCTTGCACAGCGATTTCGCGCCCACCAGGTCATTACGGGCATCCACGATCACGACGTCACTGTCCGGAGCGGTCACCAGCTGCGCGGGTTCTGCCGGGATCTGGCGCACCTGATGGCCGAGCAGCTCCAGGGCGGGCAGAGCGTGCTCCGCAGGAGGAGCCGACGACAGAATCAGGATCAGGGCCACGCACTTTCCTCTCGGACGACGTGTGCGACGCCCAGTACGGCAGTCAATACCGTGCGCCAATAATACCGACCGAGCTTGCGCCTTCGCACGCAGAGAAGAGCAATGTGCGTCGAATGCGTAACAATGGACTCATGTCGGAACCCGCTCTCGCGCCACGCAGCCCGCTCAGCGGTGTGCTCATCGTCTGGGCTATCGCGCTTGCCGCTGCCATCGCCATCGGCATCTTCGTGCCGGAGATCTGGCAGGTGCAATGGTTGCTCGTCGCCTTCGGCGGCTCGATTCTGCTGTCATTCGCCGTGCAGCTCTGGTACGGCCAGGCGAAGGGCTTCATCTTCCGGCTCGCGGTGAGTGTGACCGGCGCGCTGCTGCTTCTGGGTGTGGTGTCGGCAGGCTTCGCGCTCGCCGCCCTCGTGCCTGCGTAACACAGCTTCGTCTTCATCCGTGGCAGCGGGGGTAGAGTGGGGCTATGGATCTCGTCGCTCTTGAACTCTTCTTCATCGGTCTGCTGGGCCTTGCGAGTCTCGCGATCGTCTTCGTCGCAGGCGTCGTGCTACGCAACCTCTTCCGCGGCCAGCGCTGACCGAGGATTCCGTGCTCGAGCTTCCCGCTGATCTTCCGGCAGACCTCGCCCCGCTGAGCTGGCTCATCGGGGTCTGGGAGGGCACCGGAGTCATCGAGTACACCGCGGGCGACCACCGATTCCAGGGCGAGTTCACCCATCGGGTGAGTTTCAGCCATGACGGAGTCGGGTACCTGAACTATGCGGCCACCGCTTCGATGAACACCGACGGCGCTGAAGCCGCGGTCCCACTCGTCGCTGAGAGCGGATTCTGGCGTCTGGCGCGTCCGGCGACCGCGGCGGATGCCGGTCCCGCACTGCTGCCACCGAGCGCCGCCGCAGCCGTGCGCACGGTTCACGACGTCGAGGAGCTGCGTCTGGAATCCGGCGGATTCCCGTTGGAAGTGTCGATCGCGCACTCCGATGGCACTCTCGAGCTCTATCTCGGCGAGGCCAACGGCCCGCGCATTGACATCGGAACCGATGCGGTCATCCGTGGTGCCGGTGGCAAGGCCTATAACGCCGCCAGCCGCATGTACGGCCTGGTCGAGGGGCATCTGCTCTGGGCCTGGGACATCGCGGCGCTCGGCGCTGAGATGAGTTCGCACGCTTCGGCACGTCTGGCGCGGGTATGAGCGCCGCTGCGTTGACCACGGCGTTTGCCGGGCTTGCTGGTGCGGTCGAATCCGGCGGCGTCATCATGCACTTCGGCGACCCGATGCGCGAGCAGCGCCGGCTGGTCAGCGGTTCGGCCGTCGCACCGCTCGGCGATCGCACCGTGATCGAGGTCGCGGGTGAGGACCGGCTCAGCTGGTTGGATTCCATCACCACACAGTCGGTTGCGCGCCTTGCACCCGGTGAGAGCACGGAGCTGCTGGTGCTCGACCCGCAGGGCCGAGTCGAGCACGCCGCCGGCGTTCTCGAGGATGGCACGTCCGTGTGGTTGATCGCGGATGCTGCGGATGCTGAGCCGCTGGCGGCCTGGCTGGGACGCATGGTGTTCCGCTCGCGCGTGACCGTGACGCTGCGTCCGGAACTCGGTCTGCTGGGCTTCTTCGGCGGCGGCGACGCCGAGAGCGCATTGCGTGAGATCGCCCTGGCGCCGAACGGCCTATCGCTGCTGTGGAGCGACCCGTGGACGGCGGTGCAGGCTGGCGGTCACCAGTATGCGAACGTGACGTCGCACCCGGCCGCCGAGTACAACTGGCACGTCGCGATCGTTGATGGGGATGCTGCGGCATCCGTCGCGCAGCGCGCAGCAGACATCGGCGTCGCAGGGATCTTGGCCGCCGAGGCCCTGCGCATCGCCGCATGGCGCCCGCGCTGGGTGAGCGAGGTCGATGAGCGCTCACTCCCGCATGAATCGGATTGGATCCGCAGCGCCGTGCACATGAACAAGGGCTGCTACCGCGGGCAGGAGACGGTCGCGAAGGTACACAACCTCGGGCATCCGCCGCGTCGCCTCGCAGCGCTGCAGTTGGATGGCAGCGATGACGTGCTGCCCGAGCCCGGGGCATCCGTTCTCGCAGACGGCAAGGAGGTCGGCCAGATCACCTCGGCCGCCCGTCATTACGAGGACGGCCCGATCGCGCTGGCGATCCTGTCGCGTCGTGCGCCGGCCGGAGATCTCGTCGTGCACTCCGATGGCACCGACATCGCTGCCGCGCAGCAGGTCATCGTTCCCGCAGACGCCGGAGCGACCGCTGATGTGCCGCGATTGACGCGACTGTCCCGCCGCCCTGAGGGCCAGGACCCGCGTAAGGCATAGTCCCCGCCGCGATAGCGTTGTCGGATGCTCGATGATGTGAAGACCCGGACGAGATGGGAAGACCTCCCCGCAGGCCTGCGAGCCGAGAGCGAGCGCATCCTCGGCGCACCGATCAGCTCGGCGACCAGCCAGGCGGGTGGATTCTCTCCGGGCAGCGCTGATCGTCTGGTCGCGGCGAACGGACGCCGAGCGTTTGTCAAGGCGATCCAGCGCGACCACAACCCCGGCGCATTCGAACTGCACGCGCGCGAGCTCGTCGTGATGGCGGCTCTTCCGGCAACCGTCGACGCGCCACGCCTGCTGGGATCCTGGCGTGATGATGACACGATCGGCCTCATCATCGAAGACATCGACGGACGTCATCCGGGTGAGCCCGCTGACGGGCGCGACCTCGTCGCCATCCTTGACGCCTTCGCCACGCTGCCGGTCGTCACCGGCACTGCACTGGAAGCCCTCCCTCGAGCCGCGGACGAGTTCGTCTCGGAGCGCGACAGCTGGAAGGCTCTGGCGGCAGACAGCACGGGCGCTGATCTGCCGAACTGGGTCGTCGCATCGTTCGACAGGCTGGCTGACGCGGCATCCGGAGTGTGCGAGGCGGTCGATGGCGAGCATCTGCTGCATCTCGACGTGCGCGCCGACAACGTGATCATCGATCCGAGTGGACGGGCGTGGCTCATTGACTGGCCGTGGGCTGCTGTGGGCGCCCGCTGGGTGGACGGCGTCCCCTATCTGCTCGACGCGCGTCTGCGCGGTGAGCCGATCGATGCGGAGGAACTGCTGCGCACGCATCCGCTCTTCGCCGAGACCACCGACGCCCAGGTTGATGCGATGCTCGCCGGCATCGTCGGCCGCTGGTTCGATCAGGCCCGTCTGCCTGCGCCGCCGAGCATGCCGACGCTGCGTGCATTCCAGCGCAGCGAGGCACTCGCCGGTGTCGCCTGGCTCACCGAGCGCTGGGGCTGACAGGCGGTAAGTTCTCGCGGGTGGCCGGGCATCTCGGCCAGCTCAATGAGCGGCGGGTGCCACGGCACTCCACGGCACGGTGAGCTCGCCCAGGCGCCAACGGGTACGGTCGCCCAGTACCGGCCAGCCCTGATCCTTCAGAGCCTTCACCGCGGCCAGGAAACGCTGGGTCGAACCGAACGTCGACAGCGCGGCCGCCCGTTCCCACTCGCGATCCAGATCGACCAGCAGGTCATGGATGCGCTCACCGGGGATGTTGCGATGAATCAGCGCTTTCGGGAGCCGCTCCGCGACGATCCCGGGATGCTCCAGCTCAGCCAGCCGCAGTGAGATCGTGAATCGTACCGGGGTGCCCGTGGGCGAGACATCGGCCCAGCTGGAGATCCGGCCGATCTCATCGCAGGTGCCCTCGAACAGCATCCCGTCGGGGGCTAGACGTGCGGTCATCGAACGCCACGCTTGTGCGACGTCCGACTCGTCGTACTGGCGCAGCACGTTCATCGCCCTGATCGCCGCGGGGCGGCGTCCGGCGGCAAGCGGCACCTCGAAGCCGCCGCGCGCGAACGAGACACGCAGATCGGGGGCGAACGTGGTCCGTCCGGCGCGGACGTCCTCGAGCTGGCGGCGCGCGGTGGCCACCCGCTCGGGATCGAGTTCGAAACCGATGACCTCGGCGTCGGGTCGCACCTTCGCCAGTCGGGTGGCCAGTTCGAACGCCGTCACGCCGCTGGCGCCGTAGCCGAGGTCGATGACGAGCGGGTCGCTGGCCCGTCGGAAAGCGTCGGATGCCGCGATCCAGCGGTCGTTGCGGCGGAGTCGGTTGGTCCCCGTCGTTCCCCTGGTTGGGTGTCCGAGAGGAGATGACGCCATACGACCATTCTGGCATCGGCGGCGAGGGTGCTCGATAGACTGGAGGCATGACTGCGACGCGCACCCTCATCCTGCTCCGCCACGGCCAGAGCGAGTGGAACGAACTGAACCTCTTCACCGGCTGGGTGGATGTCCGCCTCACCGAAAAGGGAAAGAACGAGGCGCGCCGCGGCGGTGAGCTCCTCGCCGAATCCGGCCTGCTGCCCGATGTGCTGCACACCTCGCTGCTCAGCCGCGCCATCCAGACGGCGAACATCGCGCTGGACGCAGCTGACCGGCTGTGGATCCCGCTGACCCGCTCCTGGCGCCTCAACGAGCGTCACTACGGTGCGCTGCAGGGCAAGGATAAGGCACAGACGCTGGAGGAGTTCGGCCCGGAGCAGTTCCAGCTGTGGCGTCGCTCCTTCGATGTGCCGCCGCCCCTGCTCGACGACGCCAGCGAGTTCAGCCAGGTGAACGACCCGCGCTACGCCGACATCGACGGCGAGGTGCCCCGCACCGAGTCGCTCAAGATCGTCATCGACCGGATGCTGCCCTACTGGGAGAGCTCGATCGTTCCTGACCTCGAGGCGGGCAAGACTGTGCTCGTCGTGGCGCACGGCAATTCGCTGCGCGGGCTTGTCAAGCACCTCGATGGCATCAGTGACGAGGACATCGCCGAGCTGAACATCCCCACCGGCATCCCGCTGGTCTACGAACTCGACGAGAACAACGTCCCCACCGGTCCTGGCCGTTACCTCGACCCCGAAGCCGCCGCTGCCGGTGCCGCTGCTGTGGCTTCGCAGGGTAAGAAGTAACCCACCGTTCTACGCCGAAACCCCGGATTCCTTCGTGAGGAACCCGGGGTTTCGGCTATCGTGCGGGGAAGATCAGGCGAGGCCACTGCTTCCGGTGTCCTCGGATGCGATCTCGGCCGCGGCGAGGGCGATGTCTTCTTCGTCGACGGCCCAGTCGCCGGTGGCAAGGTAAACGACCTTCTTCGCGATGGCGACGGCGTGGTCGGCGAAGCGCTCGTGGTAACGGCTGGCGAGGGTGGCGTCGACTGTTGCGCCGGCCTCACCCTTCCAATTGTCGCTGAGCACCTTTTCGAACACGCGAGCGTGGAGCTCATCGACCTCATCATCGGCATTGCGGATGTCGTCGGCCAGACGCAGATCCTGCGTACGCAGCAGCTCTGACAGGGTGCGCGCGACCTCGACGTCCTTCTCGCCCATCTTCGTGAAGGTGCTCTTGAGCCCCTTGGGGATGGCACGCTCAGGGAAGCGCAGGCGGGCGAGCTGGGCGATGTGCTCAGACATATCGCCCATGCGCTCCAGGGAGGCGCTGACGCGCAGCGCGAACACGACGATGCGCAGGTCGCGGGCGACCGGCTGCTGGCGGGCGAGGATCTCGATCGCCAACTCATCGAGCTTGACCGCGAGCTCATCGATCATCGGGTCGTCGGCGATCACCTCTTCTGCGAGCGAGACATCGCTGGTGGCAAAGGCGCGGGTGGCCTTATCGATGGAGACCGTGACGAGGTCGGCGATCTCCACGAGACGGGACTGCAGATCCTCAAGGGACTGGTGGAAGACTTCGCGCATGTGCGGCGCAACCTTTCATTCGGAACTCGGGCGGGTCCGGCGGCCGTGGAAAGACGTGCAACGGCCCTCAGCGATTGTCTTCGTTGAAGGTTAACGAATGGTGCCCGATAGGTGAATACTAGTTCTCCGTTCGTTGATCTGCCGCGGAAACCCGCCGAAGCGGAGGTGAATGGCGCCTACGCTGTAAGTATGACCACCCCGCAGATTGCGCTGCTCGCACTCGCTGTGGGCCTCGCCATCGGTGTGGGCCTGTCGGTGCTGATCGTGTGGGCGTATCGCGTCCGCGCCAGAGTGGCTCAGGAAGCCTCAGGGGATGTTCCCCATGGTGCAGCCGAGGTGCTGGAGAGTATGGATGATGCCGCCTGCATCATCGACGCTTCCGGACTCGTCCTCGGCAGCTCTCAGGCCGCCGCACGGTTCGGCATCGACGTCGGAGCGACCCTCGACAACCTGGAGCTGCGACAGTTGGTGCGCACGGTGCGCACCACCGGTGCAACCGATACCGAGACGATGCGCATCACGCGGCCTGGTGTCAGCCTGGATCCGCGCCTGGTGTCTGCACGGGCGAGCGCTCTCGGGTCACGCTTGACCCTCCTCATCATCCGGGACGTCACCGAGCAGGAGCGACTGGATCAGGTGCGCCGCGACTTCGTTGCCAACACCAGTCATGAGCTGAAGACTCCGGTGGGTGCGGTGAGTCTGCTCGCCGAGGCCATCGAATCGGCAGCCGATGATCCCGCGCAGGTGCGCATTTTCGCCTCGCGTATCTCAGCCGAAGCGGCCCGTCTCGGCCAGCTCACCGGGCGCATCATGAGCCTGTCGCGATTGCAGGCAGCTGATGGGATCACCGACTTCAGCCCGGTTGCCCTCGATGAGGTCATCACCTCCTCGATCGAGGCGCACATCGTGCAGGCAGATTCGGCCGGGGTAGAACTTCTGCGCGGCGGTGACCGCGGCGCGTACGTCCGCGGTGACGCGCAGATCCTCAT
This sequence comes from Microbacterium sp. A94, assembly GCF_051842855.1. Taxonomy (NCBI): domain Bacteria; kingdom Bacillati; phylum Actinomycetota; class Actinomycetes; order Micrococcales; family Microbacteriaceae; genus Microbacterium; species Microbacterium sp. A94. The sequence goes on from NZ_JBPXMU010000004.1 coordinate 75,339, forward strand.
CGAGGCGGTGAGTAATCTCATAGCGAACGCCATCGTGTACTCGCCCAAGGAATCACGCGTGGGCATCGGTGTGCGCATCGAGGGCGACGTGGTCGAGATTGCCGTCTCGGACCAGGGAATCGGAATCACCGAGTCCGACCGGGAGCGCATCTTCGAGCGGTTCTACCGCGCGGATGAAGCCCGCTCGCGCCGGACCGGCGGAACGGGACTCGGCCTGTCGATCGTGAAGCACGCCACCCAGCGACACGGCGGTGAAGTGCGGCTGTGGTCCCGCCCAGGTCGCGGTTCTACGTTCACCATGGCGCTGCCGCGCGTCGAAGCCCCGGCGCTGGGGGACACCGACGACCGCAATACCAAGAAGAAGCGCGTACGCAAGGCGGCCAAGCAGGCCGTACCCGTGCGCGTCCGAAACGGAGAGACTGCATGACCCGCATCCTGATCGTCGAGGACGAACCCGATCTCGCCGACCCGCTCGCCTACCTGTTGCGCCGAGAGGGATACGAGGTGGACATCGCCGAAGACGGACCCGGAGCACTTGCCGCGTTCGGTGAGCGAGGCGCCGACGTAGTCCTGCTCGACCTCATGCTTCCCGGGATGCCCGGCACCGAAGTGTGCCGTCAGATCCGGTCCACATCTGCGGTGCCGATCATCATGCTCACCGCGAAGGATTCCGAAGTGGATATCGTCGTCGGGCTGGAGCTCGGAGCCGATGACTACATCACCAAGCCGTACTCCTCGCGGGAGCTACTTGCGCGCATGCGTGCAGTGCTGCGCCGGGCGGTGCAGGCGGACAGCGACGTCGACGAACGGGTTCTCGAGGGCGGCCGTGTCGCTTTGGACATCGACCGGCACACGGTCACCGTCGCAGGCGAGGAGATCAATATGCCGCTGAAGGAGTTCGAGCTGCTCGAGCTCCTCATGCGCAACTCCGGACGTGTGCTCACGCGCGGTCAGCTGATCGATCGGGTGTGGGGCAGCGACTACTTCGGCGACACGAAGACGCTTGACGTGCACATCAAGCGCATCCGCTCGCGCATCGAAGAGAGTCCGAGTGAGCCGGTCATGCTCGTGACCGTTCGCGGACTGGGCTACCGCTTCGAAGGCTGAGCCGAACGCAGAAGAGGCCGGCACCCATCGGGTGTCGGCCTCTTCTGTGTTCAGCAGGAGCGGATCAGTCCTCCTGCGGAACCAAGTCTGCGTAGTAAGGCGTGGTGCCGTCGAGGACGGGAACCTCAGCGGTAGCGCCGGTGGCGTCACCGGACTGGAAGTACATCTCGACCGTGGCGCCGGGCTTCGTGTCGAGGCCGTCGATGCGCAGCGGGTCGGCGTTCGCGCCCAGGCTCACAGTGTCGCCGGCTTCGACGCGGACCGACAGCGGCTCGAGGCCTTCGATCTCGACCGTGAGAGTCGCGTTGTCTTCGGTGTCGTTGACGATCGCTGCGATGAGGTTTCCGGTGGATCCGTCGTCGGTGGCGATGACCATCGCGTTGCGGATCTGCAGCGGACCATCGGAGTCAGGAACGCCGACACCGTCAGACACGTTGTACGGATCGATAGATGTCGCCTGCGGCGTGATGAAGGTGCATCCCGTCGCGCCGAGAAGAACAAGGGCGCTGAGGGCGGCTGACACTACAAGGCGCGTTTTCACGAGTCCTCCTGAAGACTTTGGGATATCCGTATCCATTGTATGGGTATCGGAGAGGTAGCTCGGGAACCGTGCGGGGGCAAACCTTAGCGCATGTCGCCTGTGGTATTCTGGAGGTTGCCGAAAGGACACGATTTTATGCTTTTTGAGGTTGGCGAAACTGTCGTCTATCCGCACCATGGGGCTGCGACGATCATCGAGGTCAAGGATCGCGTCATTAAGGGCGAGACGAAGAAGTATTTGAAGCTCAACGTCACCCAGGGTGACTTGATCATCGAGGTACCCGCCGAGAACGTCGATTTGGTCGGCGTTCGCGATGTCATCGGCCAGGAGGGGCTCGACCAGGTGTTCGAGGTACTTCGTGCGCCGTTCACGGAAGAGCCGACCAACTGGTCTCGCCGATACAAGGCGAACCTTGAGAAGCTCGCCTCTGGCGATGTGATCAAGGTCAGCGAGGTCGTCCGCGACCTGTGGCGCCGCGATCAGGACCGCGGCCTGTCCGCTGGTGAGAAGCGCATGCTTGCGAAGGCGCGTCAGATTCTTATCTCCGAGCTTGCGCTCGCTGAGAAGTGCGACGAAGACAAGGCCGGCGTCATTCTTGACGAGGTTCTTGCCTCCTAAGTAGCAGCGTCGCGAGAAACATCCTGCGGCATGAGAAACATCGTTCTTCGACGTTTCTCATGCCGCAGTTCCTTTCTCGGGCGGCTCTCAGGCGGCTCTCGGGCGGCGGTAGCCTGGGATGGTGACTCTCCTTCCTGTGCCAACGACCGCGATCATCGTGGTCGCAGCTGGTTCTGGTTCGCGGCTGGGTGCCGGCGCGCCCAAAGCGTTCGTCGGCATCGATGAGCGATCCGTTCTGCGCCACGCGCTCGACGGCGTGTTTGCCGCGGGCCCCGCGCAGGTGATCGTCGTCGCGCCCGCCGAGCGCGCCGGTGATGCCGAGACCGTACTGATCGAGGCCGCCGGCGACCGGCGAGACCTCGGCCGGGTCGTTGTCGGCGGCGAGACCCGCCAGCAATCGGTCGCTGCTGGTCTCCGCGCGCTGTGGGGCGACATCACCACCGTGCTCGTGCACGATGCGGCACGGGCGCTGACCCCGTCATCGCAGATCGACGCTGTCGCGCAAGCGGTCACAGACGCCTCGGGTGTCATCCCGGTACTTGCCGTGATCGACACCATCAAACGAGTGGATGCTGAGAGCATCGTGGCTGCGGTGGACCGCTCTGAGCTCGCCGCGGCGCAGACCCCGCAGGGTTTTCCGCGCGAGCTGCTGGCCGGCGCATACGCTGCTGCGCTCGCATCCGGTGCCGAGTACACCGACGATGCGGCGCTGTTCGCTGCTGCCGGGCACCCGGTGCGGCACGTCCCCGGGTCGCCGCTGGCATTCAAGATCACCACTCCGGACGATCTGGACCGCGCGCGGCACCTGCTTGGCGGCACACGCGATTCCTTCAGCGCGGTGCCGACGATTCCCCGCGTGGGCATCGGCACCGACGTGCATGCCTTCGGCGGCGAAGGCGATCTGTGGCTAGCCGGCCTTCAGTGGCCGGGGGAGCAGGCGCTGTCCGGGCACTCCGACGGTGACGCCGTCGCTCACGCGATCGTTGACGCCCTGCTCGGAGCTGCCGGGCTCGGCGACATCGGACAGCACTTCGGCACCGCGCATCCGGAGTACGCCGGAGCACACGGTGACGTGTTCCTCGCGCGCACCCGCGAGATCCTTGCTGAAGAGGGATATGCGATCGGCAACGTTTCCGTGCAGTTCCAGGCGAATCGGCCGCGGTTTAGTGCTCGACGGGCAGAAGCCGAGGCCGTGCTGTCTGCCGCGTTGGGGGGCGTGCCGGTTTCCGTTTCGGCGACGACGACCGACGGACTCGGGTTCACCGGTCGCGGCGAAGGCATCGCGGCAACAGCAATCGCCTCGGTGCATCCGATCCGATAGGTAATTGCTCAGCGGCGCCCCGGTACGCTAGAGCAGTGACCCTCCGCCTTTACGACACCCGCGCTCAGCAGCTGCGCGACTTCGTGCCGCTCGACCCCGAGAACATCACGATGTACGTCTGCGGACCCACGGTGCAGTCGGGGCCACACATCGGGCATGTCCGCGCAGCACTGAGTTTTGACATTCTTCGTCGCTGGCTCGTGCGCAAGTACGGCCGGGTCACCTTCGTTCGCAACGTCACCGACATCGACGACAAAGTTCTCGTCAACGCAACGGATGCTGAACCGTGGTGGGCGCTGGCGTACCGGATGGAGCAGGAGTTCACGGCGGCCTATGCCGGTATCGGCATTCTTGCGCCGACGTACGAGCCTCGGGCAACAGCATCCATTCCGCAGATGCAGGAACTCATCACGACGCTCATCGAGCGAGGCCACGCCTACCCGGCGCCGGATGGCTCCGGTGACGTCTACTTCGATGTGCGCTCATGGAGTGCCTACGGTGCACTGACGCATCAAACGATCGATGCCATGGAAGCCGCCGAAGACGCGGACCCGCGCGGCAAGCGCAACCCGCAGGACTTCGCCCTGTGGAAGGGCTCGAAGCCCGGCGAGCCTACTGATGCGACCTGGCAGTCGCCCTGGGGAGCCGGCCGCCCGGGCTGGCACATCGAGTGCTCGGCCATGGCGAAGCGCTACCTCGGATCCGCCTTCGACATCCACGGCGGCGGTCTCGACCTGCGCTTCCCGCATCACGAGAACGAACTGGCGCAGTCGACTGCCGCCGGCGAAGAATTCGCGAGCTACTGGCTGCACAATGGGCTGGTCACCGTCGGCGGTCAGAAGATGTCGAAGTCGCTGGGGAACTTCACCCTCGCGGCTGACGTGCTCGCTGAGCATGACCCGCTCGTGATCCGGTACGCCCTCGCCGCCGCGCATTACCGGTCGAGCCTTGATCTGACGGCTTCGTCGTACGCCGAGGCAGAAGCTGCCCTCGGACGCATCCAGATGTTCCGTCAGCGTGTGCTTCGGGCAGCGGATGCCGATCCTGCCGTGTTGGTTCCAGGGACGCTTCCGGAGGCTTTCGCCATGGCGATGGACGATGATCTCGGCGTGCCGCAGGCGCTTGCCGCCGTGCATGAGGCGGTACGGGCCGGAAATTCGGCGCTGGACGCCGGTGACACCGCTGCAGCCGTTCAGGCAGCTGCAGCGCTCGCCGCAATGCTCGAGGTGCTCGGATTCGACGGCGCAATTGAAGCCGCCGCAGGAGGAGCCGAGGCATCCGCTCTCGACGCCCTCGTGCAGGCGATGATCACACAACGGGCTCAGGCACGAGCCGACAAAGACTGGGCGGCGGCGGATCGCATTCGAGACGCGATCGCGGCCGCAGGAATCACGCTGGAGGACACTCCGGCCGGAACTCATTGGAGTATTGATGGCTAAGCCACCTCGCCCCGGAGCGGGCAACAGCAAGAAGAAGGGTGCTCCCAAGGGCACCGGCGGACTCGGGCGCAAGTCGCTTGAGGGACGTGGACCGACGCCGAAGGCCGAGGACCGCGCCTGGCACGTCGCCGGCAAGCGCAAGGCGGCCAATGAGCGTTTTGCAGCGGCCGGCGGCAAGGCTCGTCCCGCAGCGGGTGCTGCACGGGGCGGACGCCCGGCATCGGGAAGTAACCCGAACCGCTCATCCAAGGCGAAGTCCGGCGATGACACCGAGAATGTGACCGGTCGTAACTCCGTCCTCGAGGCTCTGCGGGCGAAGATCCCGGCGACGGCGTTCTACATCGCCCAGCGCGTCGAGATGGATGACCGTGTCAAGGAGATGCTGTCGATCGCCACGAACCGCGGTATCCCCGTGATGGAGGTCACCCGTCAGGAGCTTGACCGGATGGCCGGCTTCGACGGCGTGCACCAGGGTGTCGCCATCAAGGTGCCGCCGTACGAATACGCGCACCCGCAGGATCTGCTCGAGAAGGTCATCGACCGGGGGGAGCTCCCGCTGTTCGTCGCGCTGGATGGCATCACCGACCCGCGCAACCTCGGAGCGATCATCCGCTCCACGGCTGCCTTCGGCGGCCATGGCATCATCCTGCCGCAGCGCCGCTCCGCCGGAGTGAACTCGGCGGCATGGAAGACGAGTGCAGGGGCTGCAGCACGCCTCCCCGTCGCCATGGCGACGAATCTCACCACGCAGCTGAAGGAATTCAAGAAACAGGGCGTTTTCGTCATCGGACTGGACGGTGGCGGCGACGTCTCGTTGCCGGCGCTCCAGCTTGCTGATCGCCCGGTGGTCATCGTCGTCGGCTCAGAGGGCAAGGGACTGTCGCGGCTCGTCACCGAGAACTGCGATCAGATCATCTCCATCCCGATCTCGGCTGCCACCGAGTCGCTGAACGCCGGTATCGCCGCATCGGTGGCGCTGTACCAGGTCGCCACTGCGCGAGCGCAGCAGGCCGCGGAATAAACCTTCGACGGCGGATGCTGTCCATGAAGCATCCGCTCAGAAGGAGAACACATGGCCCGCATCGCTGTCATCGGAGGAACCGGCTACGCCGGATCGAATATCGTCGCTGAGGCGGTGTCGCGCGGTCATTCGGTCGTCTCGGTGGCGCGTTCGGCCCCGGCTGAGCGCGTGGAGGGCGCGACATATCTCGAGGGCACGATCCTTGATGTTCCGACGCTCATGACGCAGATCGGTGAGGTCGATGTGGTCGTCCAAGCGCTTTCGCCGCGCGGGGACATGGTCGGTAAAGTTCGTCAGGCAACCGCTGAGCTGTTCGCGGCGCTGCCGGACAGCGTACGGCTCGGTGTGGTCGGCGGAGCGGGCGGAAGCCTGGTGGCGCCCGGTGGTGCACGCGTCATCGACTCTGGCTTCCCCGAAGAATTCAAGGCGGAGGCCTTCGAGGCGATTGGCGTGCTCGAGGATCTTCAAGCGGATGCCAGCGGCAAGGACTGGTTCTTCGTGCACCCCGCCGGCGGCTTCGGCGTCTGGAATCCGGGGGAGCGCACCGGGAGTTACCGCGACGGCGGCCCGGTGCTCGTGACCGATGAGGCGGGGGAGTCCTTCATCTCTGGCCGCGACCTCGGGGTGGCATTCGTCGACGAGATCGAAAACCCGAAGCACCACCGCGAGAACTTCGCCGTCGGGTACTGAAAACCGCGTTCGAGTGGGTAATTGTGGCTCGATTTTCTGCGAATTTCGAGCCACAGCTGCCCACTCGCAATGAACGGGAGGGGCTCTAGACCGGGGGGGGGGCTTAGACCAGGTCTCGCCAGTCGACCTCGTCGTCATCGGGCAGCAGCATGGTGCCGGTGACGACGGGGAGTGACATGGTCTCGGTCGGCGGGCCCATGATCGTCGCTTCGTCGCGGCGGTGCCGCAGCACCTCGTTGATGTACGAGGTCAGCACCTCAGCGAGCGGAACCGAACGGCCGCTCGCCTGCGAGAGATACCAGCGGTGCTCCAGCACCTGGTGGAATACCTCGGCAGGCTCGAGCTTCGCACGCAGATCGTAGGGGATGGCTCGGACCACGGGCTCGAACACACGCGTGAGCCATTCGTGGGCGAACATCTCCTCATCGACCCACTCCTTCTTCGAGCGTGCGCGGAATTCGTCCAGGTCGTTCAGTAGACGACGCGCCTGGTTCTCCTCGACATCGAGACCGGTGAGACGGATGAGGCGGCGCTGATGGTGCCCGGCATCCACCACCTTCGGCTGGATCTCGACCACCGTGCCGTCTGCCGTCGTCAACATCGACATCTCGTCGATATCGAAGCCCAGGGCGTTGAGGCGCTCGACCCGCTCGGTGATACGCCAGGTCTCGTTAGCGGAGAACGACTCCTCGGCGGTGAGGGCGGCCCACAGCGAGTGATACGACGACACGATGCCATCGGCGATGGCGACAGCATCCACACCATGCTCGAGCCGCCCACCGGCCGCAAGGTCCATGATCTCGCCGGCGATGTTGGTACGCGCAAGGTCGAGGTCGTACAGGCGCTGGCCTTCGGTGAGGCCTTCCTCATGCAGTTCGCCGGTCTCCGCATCCACGAGGTAGGCGGCGAAGGCGCCGGCGTCGCGGCGAAAGAGCGTATTGGACAGCGACACATCGCCCCAGTAGAAGCCGACGTTGTGCAGCCGCACCAGCAGCAGCGCGAGCGCATCCACCAATCGGGTGGCAGTGTCGGGCCGCAGCACGCGAGTGAACAGCGCGCGGTACGGCATGGAGAAGCGCAGGTGCGCGGTGACGAGGGCGGCCGGAAGCGGATCGCCCGCGGCATCCGATCGACCGGCGATCACGGCGACACGGTCGACACACGGCACGTCCAGGCGGGCGAGGTTGCCGAGCATGTCGTACTCGCGCTGTGCCATCTGCGCGGTGGTCTCCTTGATCGCCACGACACGACCGGACAGATCAGCGAAGCGCACAAGATGACGCGACAGACCCTTGGGGAGCGAGACGATCCGCTCGGAGGGCCATTTGGCGAGCGTTGTCGACCAGGGCAGCGCGAGCAACTCGGGGTTGATCTTGCTGGCGGTGATGCGCAGTGCGTCCTGCATGGTTCTCCCGGAGAAACGACGCGGCGCGGGCGACCCGAAGGTAGCCCGCGCCGCGTGTGTAACGAACTTACGAGGCCGAGATGACCGGCTTGTCGTTCAGGCGCAGACCAGACTCGAGGTCGAATGCGTGCACGTGACCGGCGGTTGCCGCGAGCGTGACCGTCTCGCCGGCGTTCGGGTGGTTACGTCCGTCGACGCGAGCGACGAGGTCGGCACGCTTGCCGTTGACGTCTGCGTGACCGTAGAGGTAGCCGTCAGCGCCGAGCTCCTCGACGAGGTCGATCGTGACCGAGAGGCCCTTGCCGTCGGCGGGGCCGACGACGATGTCCTCGGGGCGGACACCGACCGTGACCTGGCTGCCGTTCGCACGGCCGACGGTGTCGCGGTCGAGCGGAACAACCTCGGTACCGAACCGCACGCCACCCTCGGCGAGGTCGGCGGGGAACAGGTTCATCGCCGGCGAACCGATGAAGCCGGCGACGAAGAGGTTCTCGGGCTTCTCGTACAGGTCGCGAGGCGTGCCGACCTGCTGCAGCAGACCATCCTTGAGCACCGCGATGCGGTCGCCCATGGTGAGAGCCTCGGTCTGGTCGTGGGTGACGTAGACCGTGGTGACGCCGAGGCGGCGCTGGAGCGAAGCGATCTGCGTACGGGTCTGCACGCGCAGCTTGGCGTCAAGGTTCGACAGCGGCTCGTCCATGAGGAACACCTGCGGCTGGCGGACGATCGCACGGCCCATGGCGACGCGCTGACGCTGACCACCGGAGAGCGCCTTCGGCTTGCGGGTCAGGTACTCCTCGAGGTCGAGGAGCTTGGCTGCTTCCAGAACGCGGGAGGCGCGCTCTTCCTTGCCAACGCCGGCGATCTTGAGCGCGAAGCCCATGTTCTCGGCGACGGTCATGTGCGGGTACAGCGCGTAGTTCTGGAAGACCATGGCGATGTCACGGTCCTTCGGCGGCACGTCGGTGACGTCGCGGTCGCCGATGAGGATGCGGCCGTCGTTGACCTCTTCGAGGCCGGCGAGCATACGCAGCGAGGTGGACTTACCGCAGCCGGAAGGGCCGACGAGGACGAGGAATTCGCCGTCTGCAACCTCAAGGTTGAGCTTGTCAACTGCCGGGCGGGTGCCGCCGGGGTACAGTCGCGTGGCGTCATCGAAAGTTACGGATGCCATTGTTTTCTCCTTCACCGGCAGGTACGTGCCGGACGATCCGTTGTGATGGATGCGGTGGAAATGCCCACCGTGGCCCGTCATCGGGCCGAACTCAGTATGTCACGGATGGGCGTACCTGGGTGTTTCCCAGCCTGGCTGGTTAACATCGAAGACGGTCCTGCTTAGAGAAGCGGGCGTCGGGGATCCCGTCCCCACCAGACTTTCAAGAGGAACGATGTCGAGCGACGAAACGCCGAATGTCCCTACCCCTCGCAATTCTCGTGAGGCGGTTCGGGAGAAGGCTCAGCAGGTGCATGCCCAGCAGTCGAGGGCTCGCATCATGCGACGGATCATCATCGGTGCGGTCGCGATCGTCGCCGTCGGTGCCATCGGCACGGCGGTGACCATGGCCGTCACTTCGACGATCTCGAAGCCGACGATGAGCCCCAAGGGTATGACGAGCGACGGCATCGTCGTGCAGAACGTCATCGAGTCGGCGACCGAGCCTGTGCCTAGTGACCCGTCGGCCGAGCCCACGGAACAGGCCACGCCGGAGCCGAGTGCTTCGCTGGCCGCGGTTGATGTGCACATCTACGTCGACTATCTGTCTCCCGGGTCCGGCGAGTTCGAGCGCGCCAATGCCCGGCAGCTTGCTGGATGGATCAACGAGGGTGTCGCCACGGTGACGTATCACCCGGTGTCGATGCTCACCGCCAGCTCGAACGGCACGAAGTATTCGCTGCGCTCAGCGGCAGCGGCGGCCTGCGTTGCTACGCACTCCAGCGCGCAGTTCTACGCTTTCAACCACGAGTTGCTCATCGATCAGCCTGAGGTCGACAGCAACGGTTCAACCGATGTCGAGCTCGCCGATCTGGCAGTCGCCGTCGGCGCGGACAACCCGAAGGCTGTGCGCAACTGCATCGAAGATGCGGACTACGTCTCCTGGGCAAAGGAAGCAACGTCTCGTGCGTTGGCGGGACCCCTCGCCGGGTCTGACGACCTGGTGCTCACCAGCGCCCCGATGGTCGTCGTCAACGGCGAAGCGTACGTCGGTTCGCTGAAGGATCCGGCCGAGTTCTCGCAGTTCATGATCACGGTCGCAGCCGATTCGGATGCGACGCCGACACCTTCGCCGTCGACCACGGAAGAACCAGTCGAGACACCGGCTGCGGAAGAGACTCCGGCCAAGTAATCTCGATCACCGACTGGATCTGGATCGATCAGTCGAGGTGGCGCAGATAGCGCTCGGGTGAATCGAGGAACCCGCGCCAGGTTCGCACCAGGTCGAGGTCGTCGTACTCTGAGCGGCGCATTCCCCAGTCGCCGAGCTCGTAGCAGTCTGCGCCGGGAAATGCTGCGAGGATCGGCGAGTGCGTGGACAGGATGACTTGCGAGCCACGAGCGACGAAGTCACGCAACTGCCCGATCAATGCGAGGCATCCGGAGACGGAGAGCGCGGATTCGGGCTCGTCCAGCATCCACAGGCCCGTGATGTGCTCGCGTTCGGCGACAAGGTCTAGGAACGACTCTCCGTGACTGCGGGCATGCAAGCGATCGCCACCGAACCCGACTTCTTGGAGGTAGGTGTAGAAACCGTGCATGCTCTCCGCGCGCAGGAAGAAGCCCTTCTTCGGTGCTCCGCCGGCGCGGACCAGCTGCAAGTGCTCGCTGAGATTCGATTCAGTCGACCGGGTGGTGTGCATGGCGCCCGTCGAGCCGCCCTCAGGATTCAATCCGTAGGCGATGGCGATGGCTTCGACCAGTGTCGATTTGCCGCTGCCGTTCTCGCCGGTCAGAACCGTGACCGGGCCGAGCTCCCATCCGTTCTGCAGCACCTGCCTCACCGGAGGCAACGTCGCTGGCCATTCGTCTTGAGGGGCCGGTGCGAGAGGGTGCATCTCGACGCGGCGGATCGGTAGTCGCTGAATCACATCTCCAGTGTGCAGTGCGTCTCAGACATCGCGCGGTCAACTGTTGAGGTTTGGTGTCATAGAATTTGTAGTGCGGGATCGTTTCCGGTGCCGCATGCCGACTTAGCTCAGCTGGTAGAGCACCTGTCTTGTAAACAGGATGTCGCGAGTTCGAACCTCGCAGTCGGCTCCATGTAAACACCTGGTCCAATGGTTTATCAGCATCGTGTGCTGTTGCTCTGCCCGCCGCGGGTGAGGAACCCTGCTACCGTGAGCCACAGTTTGCCATCGCACGTCCGTGTCCTGGTGGCCTCGTGATTGGAACTGGATCAAGATGCCGCGCAACACAGTCACTTCCCTGTCCACAGTCATCGTCACTGGAATTGCCGCACTGCTCCTTGCCGGTTGTGGTTCACCGGCCAGCAATGAACCGGCATCGTCGGGCGCCGGCGCACAGTCAGACACCACCACCGCAAGCGACGAGAACGAAGCGGGTGCGTCCACCGCAAGCGACGAGGACGAAGCGGGAGCATCCAGCGCTCAGGGCGAAGCCGTACTGAGCTACGGCGACACTTCGTATTCCGCTCAGCTGGAGTTCTGCTCACTCAGCGGAACCGAGGACGCCCTGTTTCACGGCATGGCATACGACGATGCAGGAGAGCAAGTCGGGTATCTGAATGGCGACTTCGGTGCACTCACCGACCTCCCGCACGGCGAAGCACGCATCGACTTCGGGGCGACGGCCAAGTTGCAGAGCACCGATGAATTCGTCGCGATGGGGACCGTCGCAGGTCATATCGTGGTCGCTGACTTCAGCGACACCGACCTGATCGTCGTGGGCGGAGCGTGGGATCAGGCTGGCACGCAGCTTCCCACCGCAACGCTGAAGGTCACCTGCTGAGTCAGCTGCCGGTACCGGGCTTGCGCCCACGCCGCGGACGGTTGTGCCAGGCTTCGATCGCCTCGGGTGTGAGATCGTCGCGGTCCCACAAATAGCCGGAGACATTGCCGATCGGATCGATGAACGCATCGCTCGCCGCGGATGCTTCACCGGAATCGCGTCGGCGCATCGTCTGGCGCAACGACACCGGCGTCACGCCCATGAGCGCTGCGACTTCGTCGATGGTGGCATAGCGGGCAGCGAATCGCGGTTCGACGGTGCCGTCGCGCAGAGCGCGCGGACGCGGCTTCTCATCGGTCATGTCTCATCCTCCAGAGCCCCACGCTAGCCGACGGGTGCGTGGGCGCGGCTAGCATGGCCGCATGGATGTCGGGATCACACGGCTCAATGTGCCGGGCACGTTCAACTTCCGCGAGGTTGCTCCTGGGGTGCTGAAGCCGGGAGTGCTGTACCGCTCGGATGCGCTTCACCGTCTCACCCGCGTCGGACGAAGCACGCTGCGGGAGTTCGGCATCCGGCAGGTCATCGACCTGCGCTCAGGGTTCGACCGGCGAATCGGTGGGCGCGATCGTCTGCGCGGCACTGGCGTGGATTATCTCTCCGTTCCTATGGATGGTGCGCCGCCGAATGTCGACCCGAAGACGGTGACGCTGCGCGAGGTCTACGAAGTCGTGCTCGCCCGGCACCAGAACGATTTCGGCCGAGTGCTGCGCACCATCGCCGCGGCTGACGGCGCGACCCTCGTGCACTGCACAGCCGGCAAGGATCGCACCGGTCTGGTCGCAGCCCTCGCCCTGACGGCGATCGGGATCGATCGAGACGTGATCCTCGCCGATTATGCCGCGACAGCGGCGAATCTTTCGGGGGAGTGGACAGAGCGGATGCTGCGAAAGATACGACGCTTTCGCGTGCCGGTGACGGATCAGCTCGTCGAGGTTCTCGCTGGTTCACCGCCGACGCTGCTCAGCGGGGTGCTGGAGTGGATCGACAGCGAGTTCGGCAGTGTGCTCGGGTACCTCGACGAGGCCGGTGCCGATGCTGGCGTGCGCGAGCAGTTGAAGCGCGCGCTGCTGCCCGCGGCCTGAGGCTCCCGCCTTCAGAACAGCCGGTTGGCTGCGCCCTTGTCGCTCTTACGTGGAGTGACCGTCACCCGCTCATCGAGGGATGCCGCTGCGAGGAGTGCCTCATCGATGATCTCGCGACCGCCGTCGGCGTGCAGCCAGTCGTGCGCGAACGCGGTCGGGATGAGTACAGGCATCCGGTCGTGCACTTCGGCAAGATGATCAGCGGCCGGACGCATCACGATCGAATAGCAGGTGAATTCTTCACCATCGGCGGTGCGGCCGGGCTGCGTGACGGCGGCCACCCCGAACAGGGCGTCGTTGTCGAGGGCGAACTCTTGCCAGACGCGGTCGGGCTTGTGCATCTCGAACCAGCTGCTCATTGGCACGATTCCGCGGCCCTTCAACCCGCCGGGCCGCTCTTGCAGCCGTTCGGATCGCGTGTTGATGGACGGGAACTTCGCCGGTTCACCGCGGACAAGATACCCCCACCAAGATGCTTCCCACGCTGCGTCTCCATCGCGCGGCACGATCAGCGGATTCAAATTGCGCAGATTCTTGCCGGTCGGACGCACCGTCTCACCGGCGTTGCGCTCAGCCCAGACACGCAGACCGTCGAGGATGTCGGCGTCGGCCTCGGCCAGCAGCTCAGCGTCGGTGAACCGCGGATCCAACCCATAACTCGCGCACATGCGGCAAGAGTAGTCCCGCCCACGGACATTCGCTGCGACTCGGGTAGTGTGCTCGGGTGACTGAGACGCGGGCGCTCCCTGCCCCCATTGCCCTCGCAGGCGCAGCTTCCATCGGTGCGATGACCGCGATTCAGGCCCGGGTGAACGGTGTGCTGGGTGCGCGGATTGATGATGGGATCATCGCCGGTCTCATCTCGTTCAGCGTCGGACTCGTCGTCCTCATCGTCATTACCGCGACAGCGCCGCGCTCCCGGGCGAGCGTCGCTCGGCTGTGGCGAGGCGTTCGCTCGCGTTCGATTCCGGCATGGATGCTACTGGGCGGCGCCTGCGGCGCACTCACCGTCTCAACACAGGGCGTGACAGCCGGTGTCCTCGGTGTGTCGCTGTTCACCGTCGGAGTCGTCGCCGGGCAGACCATGAACGGTCTGGTGTTGGATCGTATCGGCTTCGGACCATCCGGAGTGGTCGCCGTCACCCCGGGACGGGTGCTTGGTGGCGCGCTGGCGCTGGTCGCCGTCGGCATCTCGCTCAGCGGAGACGTGCTGGCCCGCACGCCGCTGTGGTTGCTTCTGCTGCCTCTTGCCGCCGGCATCGGTATCGCGTGGCAGGTGGCGACGAACGGACGCCTCGCACGGCAGATCCAGTCTCCGATGACGGCAACCCTGATGAGCTTCATCACCGGAACCCTGGTGCTGTGCGTGGCCGCGGGGATCAGCATTCTGGTGCGCGGGATGCCGGCTGCTCTGCCCAGCGAACCGTGGCTGTACGTCGGCGGGTTGCTCGGGTTCGTGTACATCCTGCTGGGAGCTGTGATCGTCGCGCACACCGGTGTGCTGCTGCTCGGTCTCGGAGCCGTCCTCGGTCAGCTCGTCACCTCGGTCGTGATCGACCTGCTCTGGCCGACCACCGCGGGGCCGGCATTATGGCAGCTGGTGACGATGGTTCTGGTTGCGGTGGCATCCGTCGTGGTCGCCGTGCCGTGGCGCAGAAAACGGTGAGCGTTGTTTCTCGCGCTTCGCCGCTCAACGACCGGAGGTTGAAGCGGGGCGGGGGATCTCGGTGAGGAGCGCGGACGCGTCGACGCTCTTGCGGCGCCCCGGAGACTTGCCCGCGGGTTTGCCGCCGACGTACAGCCAGCCCAGCAGCTGTTCGTTCTTCTTCAAACCGTGAACCTTCGCGACCGGCTTCGAACGCGTGTGTCCGCCAGTGCGCCAGATGACGCCCCACCCGGCTTCATCCAGCAGCAGGCTGAGAGTATGCGCGACTCCTGAAGCGACTGCTTCCTGTTCCCAGTGCGGCACCTTGTCGCTCTTGCGGAAGCTCGCCACGACCGCAATCAGCAACGACGCCCGCAGTGGTTTGGTTGACGGTTTCGTGTCACCCTGCGCTTTCGCGATCGCTGCGCCCAGCGCCAACCGGTCGTCACCGCGCAGCTCGATCAGCCGCCACGGCTGCAACGCGGAATGATCAGCGACGCGCCCTGCTGCGGCAATCAGCGCCAGCAACTCTTGCCTGGTCGGCGCCTCTTCGGTGACTTTCGACCAAGACTGACGCGCCAGCGCCGCCTCGAGTGCGCTCACGCCTGGGGAGCTTCGGGAGAAAAGTTTAGCGCCAGCGAGTTCATGCAGTAACGGTCGCCGGTGGGCGTGCCGAATCCGTCCGGGAACACATGCCCGAGGTGCGAGCCGCAGGCGGCGCAGCGTACTTCGGTGCGCTGCATGCCCAGCGTGTTGTCTTCGATCAGCTGCACGGCATCCGGGCGGATCGATTCGTAGAAGCTCGGCCACCCGCATCCGGAATCGAACTTCGTACCGCTCTTGAACAGTTCCGCATCACAAGCGCCGCAGGTGTACAGCCCGGAGCGCTCCTCATCGAGCAGCTCGCCGGTCCACGCGCGCTCGGTCGCGGCTTTGCGCAATACCGAGAACTCCTCATCGCCGAGCTGCTCGCGCCACTCGGCATCCGTCTTCTTCACGCTGTAGTCCATCAGTCCTCCTGGTTCCTCTCCATTGTCCCCCTCACGAGGCCGATCGGGGCCGCTCCGGCACGCGAGAATGGACAGATGACGGATGCTGTGCGCGAACGCTACGACCGCTTCGCCCGTGATGAAGCGCCGGGCCGCTCCGCGCTGTACGAGCAGTGGGCGGCCGGGGTCGCCGGCGACGCCGAGGTTCAAGCAGTGCTCGCGCGCATCCCGGAGACGCACCGGCAACCGCCGCTGGTATTCGCCGTGACCCGGATGCTCGGGGTGAAACTCGACGGATTCGACCAGTGGCGGGAGTTTCTGCTCACGCACGCCGACGAGGTCGTCGCCGAATGCGCCGCGCGACGGGTGCAGACCAACGAACCACTGCGCCTGGCGCCGCTGTTGCCCGTGCTCTCCGAGATCGCGGGGCCGATCGCGCTGTTGGAGATCGGGGCATCCGCCGGTCTCTGCCTGTACCCCGATCGCTACTCGTATCGTTTCCTCGATGCCGCCGGACACGTACAAGCAGCGCTCGACCCTGCAGACGGGGCCTCCGAGGTCATCCTCACCAGTCAGGTGCGCGGACGCATGCCAGCGATGCGGATGCCGCAGATCGTCTGGCGGGCCGGAATCGACCTCGTTCCGCTCGACGCACGAGAGGAACGCGACCGCGCCTGGTTGCAGGCTCTCGTCTGGCCGGGCGAAACCGGACGTCAGGAGCGCATCGTCGCCGCTCTCGACATCGTGGCAGCGGATCCGCCCCTGCTGGTGGCGGGGGATGCCGTCGACGAGGTCGCTGCGCTCGCCGCATCCGCACCTGCCGAAGCGACGCTGGTGATCACCACGCCGGGCGTGCTTGTGCACATCCCGAGGCAGGCGCGGCAGGCGCTGATCGCTCAGCTGCAGCAGCTTCCGGCCCGGTGGATCACGATCGATGCCCCGGCGCTGCACGACGCCTGGAATCCGGCCGTCGACGCCGACGACTGGCCGGGATTCGTCGTCGCGCTGGACGGGCAGGTGCGCGGCGCAGCCGACCCATTGGGGCGCTGGTGGGAGTGGCGTGCCGCGTTCGGGGCGCACCGCGCCTAGCCTGGACGCATGCTCGGAGACCTCACCGATCGCGATCGTGCGATCCTCGCGCTGGAGTCGGCGTGGCCGCGGCACGGCGGAGCGAAGGAAGAAGCGATCCGCGCAAAGCTCGGTATGAGCCCGGCACGCTACTACCAATTGCTCGGACGCCTGATCGATACCGAGCAGGCGCTCGATCATGACCCGCTGCTCGTGCGGCGTTTGCGTCGGCTGCGCGAGAAAAAAGCAGACCAGCGGGTGTCGCGAATGCGTGGATTCGCCGGCTGAAGCGTCGCCGAACGGCATTGAGAGTGGATTCCAAGGCCGTGCCCGATAACATCGACGAGTGACTCAGCTCGTCAAAGATCGCTTCGATGATGTTCCCCGTTCCTCTGGACGCGTAGGAGCTCATCGCGCCGAAGCCCCCGGAATGAACGGCTGGGTCGTGCTGCTGTGGTCGCTCGTTGCCGCCCTCGTGATCATCGTGGTAGGCATCTTCGTCGCCCTCGTGATGATGGGCCGCATCGCGCTGTTCCCGGACGCGGATACTCCCGGACCGTCCGCGCCCGAGGTACAGGGTGTCGTTGATACGACGTATTCGGTGATCGTGCTCAATGCCACATCGGAGGAGGGCCTCGATGTGCAGCTGCGTGACACGCTGCTCAACGCGGGTTGGACCGCCGACGGCGTGACTACCGGACTAGCCGAATCTCCGGAGTTCGCGGACACGACGATTTACTACGCATCGACTGCG
The DNA here is from genome assembly GCF_051842855.1 of Microbacterium sp. A94. Lineage (NCBI taxonomy): Bacteria > Bacillati > Actinomycetota > Actinomycetes > Micrococcales > Microbacteriaceae > Microbacterium > Microbacterium sp. A94. The sequence continues at coordinate 92,986 of NZ_JBPXMU010000004.1, forward strand.
GATGAGCTCGCTGCAATCGGCCTGGCCGATCTCATCGGCGGGGCTCAGGTCGAACAGAGCGATTTTTACGCGGACCCGAATGACCCGGAGCAGAAGCAACTCGTTGTCGTCATCGGCCTCGACCGTACGGCCGCCGCTCCCGAGTCTGCGGAGACTCCCGCAGAATAGACGTCCCGTGGCTTGCACTCGATGGGGTCGAGTGCCAGAATGGGCGTTAGCACTCTCGCACTGTGAGTGCTAACCAGAACGTCTACGTCCAGGAGGGACGACAAAACTCATGGCAAAGATCATCGCTTTCGATGAGGAGGCCCGTCGCGGTCTCGAGCGCGGCCTGAACATCCTCGCCGACGCTGTCAAGGTGACCCTCGGCCCGCGCGGTCGCAACGTTGTTCTCGAGAAGAAGTGGGGCGCCCCCACGATCACGAACGACGGTGTGTCGATCGCCAAGGAGATCGAGCTGGACGACCCGTACGAGAAGATCGGCGCGGAGCTCGTCAAGGAGGTCGCCAAGAAGACCGACGACGTCGCAGGTGACGGAACCACCACCGCGACTGTCCTCGCTCAGGCACTTGTCCGCGAAGGCCTGCGCAACGTCGCAGCCGGTGCAGACCCGATCTCGCTCAAGCGCGGCATCGAGAAGGCTGTTGCGGCGATCACCGCGGAGCTGCTCGCCAGCGCCAAGGAGATCGACTCCAAGGAGCAGATCGCGGCTACCGCTTCGATCTCTGCTGCTGACACCGAGATCGGCGAACTCATCGCCGAGGCCATCGACAAGGTCGGCAAGGAAGGTGTCGTCACCGTTGAGGAGTCGCAGACCTTCGGCACCGAGCTTGAGCTCACCGAGGGCATGCGCTTCGACAAGGGCTACCTGAACCCGTACTTCGTGACGGATGCAGACCGCCAGGAAGCCGTGTTCGAGGAGCCGTACATCCTCATCGCGAACTCGAAGATCTCGAACATCAAGGATCTTCTCCCGATCGTCGACAAGGTGATCCAGGACGGCAAGGAGCTCGTCATCATCGCTGAGGACGTCGAGGGTGAAGCCCTCGCGACTCTGGTGCTGAACAAGATCCGCGGCATCTTCAAGTCGGCTGCCGTCAAGGCTCCCGGCTTCGGCGACCGTCGCAAGGCTCAGCTGCAGGACATCGCGATCCTCACCGGTGGACAGGTCATCACCGAAGAGGTCGGCCTCAAGCTCGAGAACACCACGCTCGACCTCCTGGGTCGTGCCCGCAAGGTCATCATCACCAAGGACGAGACCACCATCGTCGAGGGTGCTGGCGAGACCGAGCAGATCGAGGGTCGCGTGACCCAGATCCGCCGCGAGATCGAGAACACCGACAGCGACTACGACCGTGAGAAGCTCCAGGAGCGTCTTGCGAAGCTTGCTGGTGGCGTTGCGGTCATCAAGGCCGGAGCAGCAACCGAGGTCGAGCTCAAGGAGCGCAAGCACCGCATCGAGGACGCCGTTCGTAACGCGAAGGCAGCCGTCGAAGAGGGCATCGTCCCCGGTGGTGGCGTCGCGCTCATCCAGGCCGGCACCAAGGCGCTCGACACTCTCGAGCTCACCGGTGACGAGGCAACGGGCGCGAACATCGTGCGCGTGGCCATCTCGGCTCCGCTCAAGCAGATCGCGCTCAACGCCGGTCTCGAGCCCGGTGTCGTGTCGCACAAGGTCTCCGAGCTGCCCAGCGGTCACGGCCTCAACGCCGCAACCGGTGAGTACGTGGAGATGTTCGCCGCTGGCATCATCGACCCCGCCAAGGTGACGCGCTCGGCGCTGCAGAACGCAGCCTCGATCGCCGGCCTCTTCCTCACCACTGAGGTCGTTGTCGCTGACAAGCCCGAGAAGGCCGCCGCTCCTGCTGGCGACCCGACGGGTGGCATGGACTTCTAAGTCCACACGCACAGACAGAAGCGGGGGGGGGGGGGGGGGGGGGGGGGGGGGGNAAGCGCCCCGGCCTCGGCCGGGGCGCTTCTGCGTTGCGTCGAAGGGTCAGCGGAACAGGCTTGCCGAGTACTGATCGGCATCGGAGTACTGCGTTGCCGCAGAGCCCAGTGCCACTCCAATCGAATCCAGCACCTGCTCGACGTGCATCTGCGCGGCACTCCACTGATCGCTGCATCCTTGGAACGCGACCGATGCGGCGCCGGTCCAGGACGACTGCAACTGGGTGAGCTGCGCTTTCAATGCGAGCGACTCGCTGCGCAGTCGCTCCATCGTGGCTCGTGCTGCCGCGTTGGCGGCAAAGACGGCCTCAGTGTCAACGGTGTATACGGACATGGGAACTCCTCTCGTCGGAGCTCATACGCTACGAGAGAGCGGGACGGCGCAGGAGCGCGGAACCCGTGTTCGGTGGATGACCGCCGAGATCCCGCAGCTGTGCAGAAAGAGTCCCTGCTGCCCGGCTCAGAGCTGGTCGAGGTCCAAACGCTCCAGCGGTTGCGTGTCTGCCAGTAGGTGCTCCGGCGTCGCCTGCGCCGAAGCGAGCGGGAACGTCACGGTGAAGGTAGCGCCGCCCTGGGGGGTCTCGTCGACGCGCACGCTGCCGTGCAGCGCCGCCACGATCGACGACACGATCGCCAAGCCGAGGCCCGAGCCGCCGGTCTCCCTGGCGCGGGAGGTATCGGCGCGCCAGAAGCGCTCGAAGATCTGCTCGCGGATCTGCGGGGGGATGCCCTCACCATGATCGACGATCGCGATGCTTGCAGTACCAGCTAAACGATCCGAATCGACGACGAGCTCAATCGGGCTATCTTCTGCCGAGAACCGGCGCGCGTTGCCCAGTAGATTCGCGATGACCTGACGGATCTTGTTCTCTTCGCCCAAAACGATCGGCGGTGTCCGCACCGGGATGTCTTCGGCTTCCGTGAAGTCGATCTCGGGCATCGCCGGCCCGGAGTTGCGAGGCTTCCGGCGCAGTCGAGCGAGCGCGCTGGCCCGGGCTCGGGCTGCCGGAGTGCTGCTCGTCTGCGGGGAGGAGGGGGGGATGCGGATCGGCGTGGTGGCGACAGCATCCAGAGTCTTGTCGATGACGGTGATCGTCCGTCTCGGGGCGGCAGCACGTAGATCGAGGGCTGCGTCGCGGGCCACCGGCCGCAGATCCAGCGCCACGATCTGCAGTTCGGGTTCTTCGTCCAGGCGCGCGAGGGCGAGCAGATCCTCGACGAGCACGCCCATCCGGATCGCCTCCTTCTCGATGCGCTCCATCGCCCGAGCAGTGTCCTCGTCGCCGCGAATCGCTCCCATGCGGTACAGCTCGGCGTAGCCGCGCACGCTCACCAGCGGAGTGCGCAGCTCATGACTGGCGTCGCCGATGAAACGGCGCATATGACGCACGGTGCGGTCACGCTGAGCGATGGACTGATCAATGCGCTCGAGCATCGTATTGATCGCGAAGTTGAGCCGGCCGACCTCGGTGGACGGCTCCAGATCGGTAAGGCGCTGGCTGAAGTCGCCAGAGGCGATCAGCATTGCGGTGGACTCCACCTGCCCCAGCCGGCGGAACGTCAACGTGACGAGGCCGCGGATCAGGAGCGCGGCGATCAGCGTCGTGACGAGCGCGACGGTGGTGTAAACGGCGAAGTACTGCCCGATGATGGCATCCGCTTCTGCCAGCGGCAAAGCCACATATTGCACGTACAGCGTGGCGCCGGGGCCGCCGCGCCCGGCGACGGATGCGCGGAACACGCTGCCGTCCGCACTCTCCAGCGTGATGATCTCGCCCTCGAGCGCGTATGCCTGCTCCAGCGTGAAGGTCTCGGGAAACAGTGGTTGTGCTTCGGGGTCAGACAAGCGGGGCGCCTGTGCCAGCTGTGTGCCGTCGGCTGCGTAGACGGCGAAGACGTAATCGGACGAACGTGGTGCGGTCTCGGCGTCACTCACCTGCAGCTCTCCGCCGACAGCCTGAAGGTGGAACCACCGGCTGGTCAGATCGCTGGTCACCAGAGACGGCAGTTGCGTCTCGATGTTGTGGACCAGCGAATTGCGCAACAGCGGCACGGTGCCGATGCCGGCAACCAGCAATCCGAGCGCAAGGACAGCAACGGTGACGCCGGTGACCTTCGCGCGGAGGCTGATGCGCCGCCACCATCCGGTGATCGCGTCAGGCTGAGTGCCCATGCGGGTTCTCCTCGCGGACTACTTGCCCACCTTCAGCATGTAGCCGAAGCCGCGCTTGGTCTGGATAACAGATTCTTCGGTGAGCGGATCGATCTTGCGGCGCAGATAAGAGATGTAGCTTTCAACGATGCCGGCATCGCCGTTGAAGTCGTACTCCCACACGTGGTCGAGGATCTGAGCCTTCGACAGCACGCGGTTCGGGTTCAGCATGAGGTAGCGCAACAGCTTGAACTCGGTGGGGCTCAGCTCGATCGGCTCCTTGCCGACGAAGACATCGTGGGTGTCCTGGTCCATTGACAGCTCACCCGCACGAATGATCGACTCCTCATCCGCCTGCATGGTGCGGCGCAGAATCGCCTGTGCGCGGGCGACGATCTCATCGAGCGCGAAGGGCTTGGTGACGTAGTCGTCACCGCCGGCGTTCAACCCTTCGATCTTGTCCTGCGTATCGTCCTTCGCAGTGAGGAACAGGATCGGTGCGGTGAATCCTGCTCCGCGCAGGCGCTTGGTCACGCTGAACCCGTTCATATCCGGGAGCATGACATCGAGGATGATGAGGTCCGGCTCCTCTTCGAGGACAGCCGAGATCGTGGCCGCACCGTTTGCCACCGTCCTCACCTGGAATCCGGCGAAGCTTAAGCCTGTGGACAGCAGGTCGCGGATGTTCGGCTCGTCGTCGACCACCAGAATGCGCGCATCAGTCATGACCCCATTATGGTGACTTCAGTGATGTAGTGGCTGGTTATCTTGCGGAGCGCCCGATTTGTCATCCCCAGCTTCGTGCACACAGACGGCGATCTGCACGCGATTAGCCGCCGGAAGCTTGTCCATAATCCGGCCCACATGGGTCTTCACGGTCGCGAGGCTGAGGAACAGCTCACGAGCGATCTCGGCGTTGCTCAGACCGCGTGCGACCGCGCCTGCGACCTCCCGTTCACGGGTGGTGAGTGAACTGAGCCGGGCGTTCGCGAGTCGGCGCCGATCGGCGCCCCGACTGTCGGTGGCGGCGACTACCAGCTGGCGAGTGACTGAAGGGGAGAGCATCATCCGATCGTCTGCGACCTGATGCAACGCCGCGATCAGCTCCGCCGGCGGTGTGTCCTTGAGCAGGAAGCCCATCGCACCGCTCTCCAGTGCACTGAGCACTTCGGCGTCGGCGTCGAATGTCGTCAGCATGACGATGCGCGCATCGGGTCGCTCGGCGAGGATGCGTGCTGTCGCGCGGATGCCGTCGAGCCGAGGCATCCGGATGTCCATCAGCACCACATCGGGTCGCAGCCGAAGCGTCGCCTCGATCGCTGCTTCGCCGTCGGCTGCTTCACCGGCGATACGGATACGATCGCTGCCATCCAGCAGCAGGCGAAGGCCCGTGCGCACGAGCTGTTCGTCATCGACGAGCAGGACGCTCAACTCGGCCATGGCAGTACCACCTCGACTCGAAAGCATCCGTCCGTGTCGTCGATGATGAGCTCGCCGCCGGCCAGACGGACGCGTTCCGCGACGCCGGTGAGTCCGAAACCGGGCGGGGCGACGGGCGCGCCCACATGGTTCTGAGCGGACAGACGCACACCGGTGACGGCATCCGAGGTCAGCTGGAGGAAGACGCGCTCGCCAGGAGCGTGCTTGCGAGCATTGGTGAGCATCTCCTGCACGATCCGGAACAGATGACGGCCGAGCTCTGCCGGCACGGCGTCGGTCTCCAGCGCACTGATCACGATCGGGCTTCCTGCCGCGCGCGCATCGGCGATCAGCGTATGGATATCGGCAGCAACCGGCTGCGGAGCGCGCTCCGTGTCACCCGGAACTTCGTCGTGAAGAACCCCGAGCACATCACGCAGTTCCTCCAGAGCCCGGTGGGAGTTCTCGCGGATCACCCCGGCCGCCTCCGCAGACTGCTGTGGAGAAAGATCCCGGCGATACTCGAGCGCACCGGCGTGCACGGCGATGAGCGACAATCGGTGTCCCAGCACATCGTGCATCTCGCGAGCGATACGCGAGCGCTCTTGGGTGCGCGCCTGCTGTACCTGCGCTGTGTGCGCGGCGTCGGCCGCCTCATCCAGTTGCCGTCGTGCGCCGATCAGAAGGCCGAGCAGGACCAATGCACCCGTGAGGATTCCACCGATGATGAGCACCAGCCACCACGGTGTGCCGTCATCGAACGGGTGCACCGTGATGTCGATGCAGTTCACCGCGGTGTACAGCGTCGCGGCGACGATGATTTCCGACGGACGCCTGCGGGCGGAGACGAATACGAGGAGGGCAGCGGCAGCGCCAGCACCCAGCCAGGAGAACGCGGTCAACGCGATTCCCACTGCGGGAATGACCCGCGGGGCACGGCGGCGGAATGCGTACAGGCCGAGCACGACGATGCCGAGGGCCACATCGATCAGCATGCGGGCGCCGATCGCCGCCAGTTCCTGGCCGTTTGGATCGACGGGTTCCAATTCGATTCCGTAGCCGCCGACGAAGACCAGCATTCCGATGAATGCAGCGCAGGCCCAGCGCCAGAAGCCGCTCCACCAGCGCCCGCGTGCAGAAGACGAACGAGAGGCCACGTATTAAGACTAGGGGGCTGGTGCGAGGCGACGTATCGACCGAAAGGATGACCGATGGCGGTCACCGCCCGCTCTTTCGGTCGATGCGGATGCCGCGGTGGTGGGACGAAGATCGACATATCAACCCTGGTTGTTCGTCGCTCTGATGGTGCCGTTGATCCTGATGCTGCCTGCACTCGTCACGGTTACGACATCTGGGGCGGGCTCAGCGTCGGAGGGAGCCCCCGTCGACCTCATCGCATCCGTGATTACGATGATCGTGTATGCGCTTCTTGCTGATCGCTGGGCGCGCGTGCGAAGGCTCGCCCGCACAGCGCCGGCTGCGATGGCGGAGTAGCCTGACGGCATGATCGAGGAGGAGACGGGCGGTGACTCCGCCTGCTGGCTCGCACAGGTGTGCCCGGAGTGCGGGGCGATGCTGGACGATCGCGTCAGCCCGTGCTGGCGCTGCGGTACAGCGCCGGCGTCAGCCGACGATACGGAGTGACCGGCTAAGCCGCTTCCAGCGCGTCTGCGTCGAGGATCGTGTAGCTGTAGCCCTGCTCGGCAAGGAAGCGCTGGCGATTCTGCGCGTAATCCTGGTCGACGGTGTCGCGGGCGATGAGCGTGTAGAAGCTCGCGGTGTGACCGGACTGCTTCGGGCGCAGCAGGCGTCCGAGACGCTGAGCCTCTTCCTGGCGGGAGCCGAACGATCCCGAGACCTGGATCGCGACCGAGGCCTCAGGCAGATCGATCGAGAAGTTCGCGACCTTGGATACCACCAACAGTGAGATCTCGCCCGTACGGAACTGCTGGTACAGCTTCTCGCGGTCATCGACCGGGGTCGCCCCGGTGATCTGCGGGGCGTTCAGCGCATCAGAGAGCGTGTCGAGCTGGTCGAGATACTGGCCGATCACGAGAATGCGCTCGCCGGGGTGCTTGGCGATCAGCTCGCGAACCGCGTCGATCTTCGCCGGCGCAGAGGCTGCGAGCCGGTAGCGATCCTCATCCGTTGCGGCCGCGTACTCCATCCGGTCATCCGGCGGAAGATCCACCCGCACTTCGTAGCAGGCAGCCGGGGAGATGAATCCCTGCGCTTCAATCTGCTTCCAGGGTGCGTCAAAACGCTTCGGTCCGATCAGACTGAAGACATCGCCTTCGCGACCGTCTTCTCGTACGAGCGTGGCGGTGAGCCCGATGCGGCGGCGGGCCTGCAGATCGGCGGTGAGCTTGAACACCGGAGCCGGGAGCAGATGCACCTCGTCGTAGATGATGAGGCCCCAGTCCAGCTCGTCGAGAAGTGACAGGTGCGCGTACTGCCCCTTCCGCTTCGCCGTGAGGATCTGATACGTGGCGATCGTGACCGGTTTGACCTCTTTGACCTGCCCGGAGTACTCGCCGATCTCCTCGGGCGTGAGGGATGTGCGCTTGAGGAGCTCATCGCGCCACTGGCGTGCCGAAACCGTGTTCGTGACCAGGATCAGTGTGGTCGTCTTGGTCGTCGCCATCGCTCCCGCACCGACGATGGTCTTACCCGCTCCACAGGGGAGCACAACGACGCCGGAGCCGTCCTTGGCGAAGGCATCCACAGCATCCTGCTGGTAAGGGCGAATCTGCCAGCCGTCCTCGGCGAGCTCGATCTCATGCGGGGTGCCCGGCGTGTAACCGGCGAGATCCTCAGCCGGCCAGCCGATCTTGAGCAGCTCCTGCTTGATCTGACCGCGCGCCCAGGCGTCCACGATGAAGGTGTCAGGGGTCGGGTGGCCGATCAGAAGCGGCTGGATGCGCTTGTTGCCGGCGACCTGCGTGAGCACGGCCGGATCCGTCGATCGCAGCAGGAGAGTACCCTCGTCGTCGCGCTCGATCACGAGACGTCCGTACCGGTTCACCGTCTCGCGGAGGTCGACGGCCACGGATGGCGGTACGGGGAAGCGCGACCAGCGCTCCAGCGTCTCCATCATCTCTTCTGCGGTGTGGCCGGCTGCCCGCGCATTCCACAGTCCCAGACGAGTGATCCGGTAGGTGTGGATGTGCTCGGGAGCGCGCTCCAGCTCGGCGAAGATCGCCAGCTCGTGGCGGGCGCTCTCGGCGTCTGCGTGCGCGACTTCGAGCAGGACGGTGCGATCGCTCTGGACGATCAGTGGGCCATCAGACATAGCAGGCCAGTCTACCGCGCTGCGGTGTCACGAGGCCGTGTCTGCGGCGACGACGCGCGCGGAGCGGATGCTTTTGACCGGAAGTGTGCGTTCGACATCTGCTGCCCGGTCGCGTCCGCGCAGACGCCCGCCACCCAGGCCATTCGCCTCCAGCTGCATTTCGCGGATGGAGCCGTCCGGCATCATGATCTCGATCAGCAGCAGGGCCTTGGCGCGCACTGCCGCTTCCAGCTCGCGGTCAAGCCAAGCGGCATCAGCGTCCGGCCCCTGCTGGGCGCGTAGCCGGGTGATCAGCGCAGCATACGTCTCTGGAGTGGCATCCGCTCGCGGCGGAGCAGGGTTACGTTCCACAATCTGCGGCAGTCCGTCCGACCCGACGATCGTCGTCGGGTATCGAGCATCCGTCAGAGCCCAGTAGACCGTGTCGCGGCTGACGCGAGAGCTCAGGCCCTCGGCATCCCGAGTCAGTCCGATCGGCCGTAGTGCCTGGTCAACGCCCAGGGCGTCGAGCATCGTCGCATCCGAGCTGACGACGCGGGTGCGGCCGGTGTCATCATCCGTGAAGACGCGAACCAAGCCATGACGCTGCGCGGTCTGGGTAACGAGATACTCGAGCGGCTGCGGGATGCCGGTCAGCGACAGCGCGTCGAGGAACTCAAGGATCGACGATGTCGTCTCACCGGCAGCGATCGCACGCGAGATCGATTCGACGGTGAATCGGTACGAGGATGCCTGTGCTGCCGACTCGCGCGTGGCAATGCCGCGCAGTCGAACATCCAGGGCGGGGACGAGTGGGCCGGGAGCGATCGCTGAGAGATCGTTCTGCAAGAAGATGCGGTCGACTTCGTCGGGCAGCATCGCCTGCAGCGCCGTCGCATCCGCGCTCTCGCCATCGCGCAGCGGAAGCACCCACGCCGGCTCGCTGCCGTCATCAGCGATCAGGCCGAGCAGGTGCGCGCGTCGACGAAGCTGGGTGCTGCGGTCGTTCCACGATGAATCCCAGGGATGCTGGTGAGGCCACGTCGGCACCGGCAGCCACCCGCCGGACGGAGTGCGAAGGCCACGGGGAAGAGCGACACGGAACGATTCGGCCAGTTGTGCCCACCGTTCGGATGCCGCCAGCACCAGCCAGCTCTCGCCCTCGGCTGTCAGTCGCACCTGACGAGCATCCGTGGTGACGAGACCGGCAACACCGGCGATCGCGATGAGGTCGTCGGCCGTTTCGCTGGGCATCCCGGCCTCGGCCATGCGCCGTTTTTCGCCTGCGGCAAGATTCCCATTGGTCAGCAGTGCCAGCGGCGCCTCCCTGGCGAGCAGCAGCACGTCGGCGAGGGCTGCGACGCTGGTGAACGCCCGCTCTGCCGCATGAGCTTGCGCGTCGGCGGACGAGAGGGCGGGCCGGATCGTTTGCGGTGATTGCTGCGGCTCAGGGCGTGCGGAGACGGCCTCGGCGACCGGCGGCGGCGGGGTACCGTCATCGCGCAACAGTGCCAGAGCGAGCAGCGCTTCAGTCTGATCACCGGCATCGTGCCCATCCACCGCACGACGAAGTGCCGTCGCTTCGGGGAGAGTCAGCTGCGTCAGTATTCGATCGATGGATGCTGCATCCAGCAGTGCTTCAGCAGCATCGAAGAAGTCGAGCCAGTCGACCTCAGCACGCACGCCACGCGCGCGCAAAAGTGCGGCGAGTTGTGCATCGGGCGCAGCAGCCAGCCATACAGCAAGCGGACGTGCGTGCGTGCTCATGGTCAGGAGCGCTTGGCGGCGCGTCCCTTCCGTATAAAGCTCATGATCAGCAGCGCGATGATCAGCACGAATGCGATCGGCAGCCCGTACAGCGGAACCGCGGCGACCAGTGGCCAAGCACCCGCGTTGAAGGCGTGCTGATCGAGTCCTGCGGCGCTGCCGATGATGATGGCGAAGAAGCAGATGACGGAGAGCGCAGCCAGTGTCAGCGCCGTGTAAGCGAGGATGCGATCGACCCTGCGGACGGGAACCTCTGATCCAGAATTCTGCGTGCTCATCCCTCTCAGCCTAGCCCCTGGAACAGCGGTAAGCTGATCGGTGGTCGCGCATGTGCACGGCTGCTTCAGTACCATCACACAGCGAGGTTCTTCCATGCCCACCGGCAAGGTCAGGTTCTACGACGACGAAAAGGGATTCGGCTTCATCGCCAGCGATGACGGTCAGGATGTCTTTCTGCACGCATCCGCCCTGCCCACAGACGCCACAGTGAAGGCAGGTGCCCGCGTAGAGTTCGGCGTCGCCGACGGCAAACGCGGTCTGCAGGCGCTTTCGGTGCGGATTCTCGAGGCTCCGGTCTCGCTGGCAAAGGCGAAGCGTAAGCCCGCTGATGACATGGCCATCATCGTCGAGGATCTGGTGAAGCTCCTCGATGGGATCGGCAGCGATCTGCGCCGTGGGCGCTATCCAGCGAACGGTCAGAGCCGCAAGATCGCGGCAGTTCTGCGTAAGGTCGCTGATGACCTCGACGCCTGAGCCGGATGCTCGCCTGATCGGCGCGCACGATGTCGCGCTCGCGGCGTTGCACGAGATCACCCCTGCCTCGACTGTCGGTCCGCCCGCGGGCTACCTGCTTGAGGACGACGGATCGGTGTCGTTGCGTTTCGAGAACCGTCTGTCCGGTTACCCGGGGTGGTACTGGACTGTCACGCTCGCCCGCGTTGAGGATGCTGAGCCCACCGTGCTCGAGTTGGAGTTGCTGCCCAACGACGGCGCACTGCTGGCCCCGGAATGGGTGCCGTGGGCCGAGCGCCTCGCCGAGTATCGCGCACACCAGGTAGAGCTCGCCGAGCAGGCTGCGGCTGAGGCCGCGGAGGCCGGGACAGTCGAAGCATCCGATGACGACGGCGACGACGACGATCTCGACGACGACGACGACGACGATCTCGACGACGACGACGATGACGACGACGACGATGATGACGTGACGGAGTCGCGCGTGCTGCACGCCGGTGACCTCGACGGCGTCGACATCGACGAGCTCGACGATTCAGTAACCCACGCGGACGTATCGGAGTCCGACGAAGAGGAGTAGTCCTCCGTCGGACCGTCCGGCTTACGCCCCGAGGTTCGCGAGGACGTAGTCGATCGAACGCGTCAGCTGGCGCACGTCATCCGGCTCGATCGAGACGAAGGTCGCGACGCGCAGCTGGTTGCGGCCGAGCTTGCGGTACGGCTCGGTGTCGACGATGCCGTTCGCGCGCAGAGTCTTGGCAATGGCCGCCGCGTCGATGCTCTCGTCGAAGTCGATGGTGACGACAACGGGGGAGCGGTGCTCCGGGCGCGTTACGAAAGGCGTCGCCACAGCCGATGCCTCTGCCCACTCGTACAGCGCCTGCGACGACTCAGCCGTGCGTGCGCCGGCCCAGGCGAGACCGCCGTTGTCGTTGATCCACTTCAGCTGGGAATCCAGCAGGTGCAGTGTCGTGAGGGCGGGCGTGTTCAGCGTCTGATTCAACCGCGAGTTGTCGACGGCGTTCTTCAGGCTCAGGAACTCGGGGATGTAACGGTCGGATGCCGCGATCCGCTCGATCCGCTCGATTGCAGCAGGTGACACCGCGGCGAACCAGATGCCTCCGTCGGATCCGAGGTTCTTCTGCGGGGCGAAGTAGTAGACATCGGCCTGGGCGAGGTCGAAGTCGATGCCGCCGGCGGCGCTGGTTGCATCGATCACGGTCAGCGCTCCATCGGCGGCTACGCGCTCGACGGGTGCTGCGACGCCGGTCGAGGTCTCGTTGTGCGGCCAGGCGTACACATCGATGCCGTCGGCCGCTTCGGGAGCGATGAGCGAGCCAGGCTCGGCGCTACGCACGTCAGGTGCCTGCAGCCACGGGGCAGCTGCAGCCTTGGCGAATTTGCCTCCGAACTCACCGAAGGTGAGGTTCTGGCTGCGACGCTCGATGAGGCCGAAGGCGGCAGCATCCCAGAACGCCGTCGATCCGCCATTGCCGATCAGGATCTCGTAGCCATCAGGAAGACGGAACAGGCTGGCGAACTGTTCGCGGACGCTGCCGACAAGGTTCTTCACCGGTGCCTGACGGTGAGATGTGCCCAGGATGCTCGCACCGGCGGTGACGAGCGCCTCAAGTTGCGCTGGGCGCACCTTGGACGGGCCGCAGCCGAAGCGGCCATCAACGGGCAGAAGGTCACGGGGAATCTCGATCGCCATGGGTCGATTCTAGGGCCGTGTCGGACCGACGACCTTCACGTGTGACTCGACGCCGATGTCCGGCCGGGAATGTAGGCTTACCTAAGAAGACCCGGAGGGCCAGATGGCAGACTTGATCGACACCACGGAGATGTATCTCCGCACCATCCTCGAACTCGAGGAGGAGAACATTGTTCCCCTGCGCGCGCGCATCTCCGAACGACTCGGTCATTCCGGTCCGACGGTGTCGCAGACCATCGGGCGCATGGAACGTGACGGGCTCGTCATCGTGTCCGACGATCGCACGCTCCAACTGACCGAGGCCGGTCGGCGCAAGGCCGTCAACGTCATGCGCAAGCACCGCCTTGCGGAGCGGCTGCTGTCCGATGTGATCGGACTCGACTGGGCCTACGTTCATGACGAGGCCTGCCGCTGGGAGCACGTGATGAGCGAACAGGTCGAGCGGCGCCTCATCGAACTGCTCGGACACCCGACCGAGTCGCCGTACGGCAATCCGATCCCCGGACTCGATCAGCTCGGCGGCGCGCCTGCGCGAGTGTTTGACGAAGGCGTGATCGGGCTGGTCGCAAAGCTCAATGCTGCGGGTGAGTCGACCGAGGGAACAGTTCGTCGTCTCGCCGAGCCTGCCCAGGTTGATCCCGAGCTGCTCGAGCAGTTGCGCGACGCAGGAGTCGTGCCTGGCGCTCATGGAAACTACCGTTATAACGAGGGCTATGTGCTCATCGAGATGGACGGCAATGAAGAGAGCCTGGAGCTGCCGGTTGAACTGGCTTCACACATCTTCCTCGTGGGCGAACCGGCCTGACGGGGGATTGTCAGGTTCCCAGGGTGACAGAATCGTTATCATCCGGTAACCTCGGACAGGTCGCCAAAGAAGAAGCCCGTTGGCGGCAGAACCGAGAAGATTGCCTCACCGGCTCGTCATCTTCTCGGACAGATCGCACCAAGTGCCCCGAGCAAGTGCCACGAGAAGCAGAGTGCCGACGAGCCAGCGCAACCCGAGCGTCGAGGCGCAGGAGGATCACCTTTTGGCCCTAGATATCGAACCCACTACGAACACGACTGAGAAGGCCGCCAAGCGACCCCGCACTGTGGTCACCCGCGACGCGGCTCGCAAGATGGTTAAGCCGATGCGATCGATGGCGATCTTCGGAGCAGTAGGTGTTCTGGTTGCCGGCATCGCTCTTCCCTCATTCGCTGCCTCATCGACTCCCTCTGCGGATGCTCCGGCAACTCTGCAGCAGGTTGCATTCGATGACGCTCAGTCGCTGGTTGTCGCATCCGAGGCGACGGCGTCGCCGCTGGATCGCGGTACATACGCGGCGACGACTCCTGAGGAGATCGAGAAGAAGAAGGCTGAAGAGGCCGCTGCTGCACGGGCCGCCGCTGCCGCTGCCGCGGCATCCGTCGCTTCACCGGGCGTCAGTATCAACACGGGAAACTACGAACTGGTCTCACCCGGTTCTGGCGAAGTTCGCTATCCGCTTCCGCAGGGCTCGTACAACGTCAGTCGCACCGTCGGCGGTGCGCACCAGGGCGCCGACATGCTCGCACCACAGGGCACCCCTATCTACGCCACCGCGGCCGGAACGGTTCGCGCATCCGCGGAGAGCATCGGTGGCTACGGTGTCGCCGTCATGATCGATCACGTCATCGGTGGTCAGGTCGCCTCGAGCGTTTACGGTCACATGGTCTACGGTTCGCGTCAGGTCCAGGTCGGTCAGTATGTCGCAGCCGGTCAGCTCATCGGCTTCGTCGGTAGCACCGGTCGTTCCACCGCGAACCACCTGCACTTCGAAGTGCGCGTCAACGGTGGGCTGATGGAGCCGATCGCGTGGCTGCGCGCTAACGCCGGCTGATCCTCTCTGCTGTTCGGGCGCGACACGCGCCGAATTGTTCACCTGCTGTTTCGTCATCTGTCGGCACGATGGGTTAGCCTGTACCCGTCGTCGCACGGATGGGAGAAAGCCGATGGAACGAATACCGAGCATCCGCACCATGGATGCACTCGGTCGTTACGTTCTTCGGCATTGCCCGCAGGGATGCACTGAGCTTGTCGTGTGCGAAAGGCGCTGTCTGTAAAGACGGCGCCTTTTTTGGTTCCTGCGTACTTTCCTCTGTCGTCCATGTGGCGTCGTGTGAGTCGAGAGTGCCGGGAAGCCGTCCCGGCGGATCGAGAGGATGACAATGCGCACACTTGTTCTTAACGCCGGATATGAACCGCTTGCGGTGGTCTCCTTCAAACGAGCGCTGGTGCTTGTGATGAATGAGAAAGCCACTGTCGTCGAGCGGGTCGAAGACGATCCCGTCTGGGCTGCCCAGGGTGCCTATGATCGACCGGCCGTCATCATCCTCTCCCGCTATGTGCGCATTCCGATGAGCCGGCGCGCTCCGGTGACCAGGCGCGGTGTTCTGCGACGGGACAACCATCGATGCAGTTACTGCGGGGGCGCGGCATCCACGATCGATCACGTGCTTCCACGTTCTCGCGGCGGGGCGGATTCATGGGAGAACCTTGTCGCCTGCTGCCTGCGCTGCAACAACGTCAAAAGCAATCGCACCCCGCAGGAGATGCACTGGCAACTGCGGTTCAATCCGCGTCCGCCGCGGGGGACAGCATGGACTGTCCGCGGCACCGAGCGCAGTGACCCATGCTGGGAGCCGTATTTGGCTTTGGCGGCGTAGGGCGCGAGGAACAGCGCTGGCGCGAATGGTTAGACTGGTCTGGTCAGCCTCTGTAGCTCAATGGAAGAGCAGTTCCGTCCTAAGGAAAGGGTTGGGGGTTCGAGTCCCTCCAGGGGCACCAAACGTAACGTCCTGATCGAATGCTATTTGTGCCGGTCCGGGCGGAGTGGACGTTCCTGATTCGAATGCCGCACTGGCGCTCCTGAGGAAGGTCGGCTACAACGACGAGCATTACTAACACGTATAGCGATATGTGTGGGTAGCATCGTTCATTGGCCACAGCTGCCGGCAGTCTCGTTCGCATTGATGCGGTGACCTGGTCGCTGGTCATCTCGAGTTCGATCATCACGCGCAGCGGAAGCTGGGTACCAGCAACTTGGTGGGCCAGCCCGCGGTGAATCTCAAGTACCTCAAGAACACGCTTGGCTTCGGTGAGATGACCGCGCTCCGCGCGCTCGATTCGCTCACTGAGCGGGCGGTGCTCACCGAGACCGCGGGGAAGAGCCGCGGTCGTGTCTGGCAGCATCAGGGCATCTTCGATGCGCTTGACTCCTATGCATCGGTGATTCGCCGGATGTCCGCACGCTGATTCGACCATCATTGCTGGGTCAGGAATCGGAAGACTCCGGCTCAACCTGAGGGCGTCCGATGATCCCGATGCCGACGGCCTCATGGCTCGGCTCGGGGTCGGTCCTCTCTGGCGCCTTGGGCTCCTCGCCCGGCTCTTTCTCCGTGCTCGGCTCCTGGAGGTCTTCTGTGGAGGGCATCTCCTCTTCGTCGGGAGTGTCCGGCTCATCCGGGCGGTCTGCGGTGGGCTGATCTGAGTTGCTCATATTCTCTCCTCTGGGTATCCGTCAACCCTCGCGCACCAGGCGCCCGGGTCGAACCGGGTTGACAAACGAGAATCGATGACCGAGTTCGTTACGGCGAGAGCGCGTGGAGTGTCAAGGGAGTAAGCGAAACGGATCCGGACTGCCATCCTGATAACAAAAGGAGAGCCTGTCATGCCGTTGAATCGCTCCGAAAAACCAGGGTCACCCGCGCAGATCGAACGCCGCTCATGGAAGCTCGCTGTCCGGCGTACCTTTCGTGCCTTCGGTACAGATGAGTGTCCTGACGTCGCCGCGAGTTTGACGTTCTACGCAGTGCTCGCCCTGGTGCCGGCTGCGATGGTCGCGTTCTCCGTGGTGAGCCTGCTCGGGCGTGGGGAGGAAACAGCCCAAATCATCAGCGCGGTTGCGCAATCCCTGGTTCCGGATGCCTCGACGGAAGCGATTCGCGACGTGATCGGTCAGATCGCTGATGCGCGTCTGTCGGGCATCGTGCTCGTGCTCGGCCTCGCACTGACGTTGTGGGCTGTCGCGCGCTACGTTGCAGCGCTGGGGCGGGGCATGAATCGCATCTACGGGGTCGCTGAGGGGCGCACAGCCGCGAAGTTGAAAATCGGGCAGCTCCTGATCGCACTGGTGATCATCGTTTGTGTTGCGGCCATCGCCGCGCTTCTGGCCGTGTCCGGCGGTATCGCGGAAGCGATCGGTGGTGCGATCGGTCTGGGCGAAACGGCGCTGTTCGTCTGGCGTATCGTGCGCTGGCCGCTTCTGGCCATCGTCGTCGTTTTCGTGCTGGCTTTCCTGTACTACTTCGCACCGAACTTACGGCCGGCGCGGTTCCGGTGGATGAGTCTCGGCGCCGCCATTGCGCTTGTGGCTCTCGTGCTGGCGTCGCTCGGCTTCCGCCTCTACGTATCGACCATCGCCGATTACGATCGCATTTACGGTGCCTTCGCCGGTGTCATCATCATCGCGCTCTGGCTGTGGATCGCGAATATGGCCCTGCTTCTGGGCGCGGAGTTCGATGCGGAAGTGGAGCGTGTGCGGCAATTGCAAGCGGGCATCCACGCCGAGACGCAGGTGCAGGTACCGCTCAGAGACGCGACGCGGATCGCGAAGAGCGTGCGCCGCGATCGAAAAGAGGCAGCCGCGGCGCGCGACATTCGCCGATGAGGACACGGCGACCCGGAGAGGCTAGATTCAATGGTGACGCGCGACCCCGCACGGTCGGCAGTTCAGCTGCGCGTGATGAAAGGCCAGGACGCTCATGGGAAGTCTTTATTACGGTGACTCGAATGAGCCCATCAATATCGAAGATCGTGCGCTCGCGCACCTGAAGATCGTCGTGGCCACCAAGTTGCGTCGCAGCGAGAGTTTCACGCTCTCGTGGCGTCACCCCGAAGGGGAAGTAAGCGGTCGCAGCACGATCTGGCTACACCCCTCGATTCCACTCCGGTTCGTGTTCGACTCCGTCGAGCCGTCGGACATCAGTCGGAAATGGGTGGAGGACTTGGCGAATTCTGCTCACTCCACGGGTGGCATCACGCTCATCGATGAGCACATCGAAGCAACAACTACGGCTTAGGCGGTCGAGGTCCGACTCCCGGGGCGTCATTCATTCGCGATGCGTCGGGGATCTCGGCCTCATCATCCGGATCGATGCGCACCCTGTCCGCTGAGCCGGAATCGGCACCGGCCCGACCGGCCGGGACCTGCCCGGTCTCTGTGTGCTCTGCCGCATCTTCGGACTCTTCCACGGGTGCCTGCTCGACGCCAGGAGGGCGCATTCCTTGGTCTTCGATGCCGCTCACAGGTCACCTTCTTCTGTCGGTGCGCCAGATGCCATTCGATCTGCTGCGGCGCTGTCAACCTGGGCGGGATCGATGTCAGGATCGACGACGCGTTTGCCATCGTGCTCGATTGTCGCCATGTCGTCGACACCGGGTTCGGCTACGCCTTCGTCAGTGATGCGATCGTCATCGGGTAGGGGCAGAGGGGGGAAGGGAGGGTTGGACATGAGAGTTCCTTTCGCTGGTGTCCGCGACCTTACGTCCACCGAACAGCGTTCACGACCCTCTTGACTGATCCCCGATGCCGGACTAGGCCGCCGTGTCTTCTACGATGAACAGGTGAGCCCACTGGACGCCCTTGCAGCCGTCGGCGAGGTGCTGTCTTGGATCGGTCTCGGCGCCGGCATCCCGCTCCTCATCGTCGCTGGCATGATCGCGCTCGCCGAAGGGCGCTGGGAACCGGTCGACATCGCCGTCATCGAACGTGATGGGGAAGCGATCGCCCGCTGGTTTGCCGGAGGCGACTTCCGCGAACGCCCCCTCACTCAGCGCGAGAACGTCGCCGACGGATGGCACGAGGGATTCGTCAGCGTGCGAAGCCCCGGTCATGTGCGGATGTCCGCTCCGATGCTGCGCCGGCTCTTGGCAACCCTCGGCATCGTTTTCGCCGGTGTGGGGATCATCGGGCTCGTCGTGTCGATGATCCCCGCCTTCACCTGAGCTCAGCGCTTGCCGCGGCCCAGCTTCGACGGCCACCAGATCGAGCGGCCGATGTCGTAGGAGAGCGCGGGCACCAGCAGCGATCGCACGACGAAGGTGTCCAGCAGCACACCGAAGGCGACGATGAATGCCAGTTGCACCAGGAACAGGATCGGAATCACCGACAGTGCGGCGAAGGTCGCAGCCAGCACGAGGCCCGCTGAGGTGATCACGCCGCCGGTGACCGAGAGTCCGCGCAACACCCCCTCGCGGGTGCCGTGCTTGATCGATTCCTCACGAACGCGCGTCATCAGGAAGATGTTGTAATCGATGCCGAGCGCCACGAGGAACACGAATCCGTACAGTGGCACGGCCGGGTCAGCGCCCGGGAAGTCGAAGACACCGTTGAATACCAGCGCTGACACGCCCATCGCTGTACCGAACGAAAGCACCGTGGTCAGGATCAGCAGCACGGGTGCGAGCACCGAGCGCAGCAGCAGCATCAGGATGACGAGGATGACGACGAGCACGATCGGAATGATCAGGTTGCGGTCGTGGATTGAGGCATCATTCGTATCGACAGAGGTCGCCGTCACGCCGCCCACGAGGGCATCGAGGTCAGCCAGCTCGCCGCGCAGCTCGCGAACCGTCTCAGCAGCAGCATCGGAATCGGCGGCGTCGGTCAGCGTGCCCTGCAACATCACATCACCATCGACCACCGTCGGCTCGGGGGCAGGCGATCCCGGAGGGCCGAACGCCGTGATGCCATCAGCATCCACGCCCGCAGTACCACTGGGCGAGTCTGCGGCAGACACAGCGACGGAGTCGATGCCGCTGTTGGCCAGGAGAACATCGGCAGCGTCCTGCAGTGCGTCCTCGGCCACAACGACGTACACGGGGCTTCCGGATCCGCCGGGGAAGTGCTCGCCGAGCGCCACCTGACCATCGCGCGCCTCAGAAGCGCCCAGCACCAGGTCCGACTGCGGGATGCCCGACGCATTGAACTGAGTGAACCCTGCCGCACCCGCGACGAGCACGAGGGTCGTCACGATCCAGATCAGGCGCGGGCGGCGCTGGATGCCGCGCGCCAACCACGCCCACAGACCCTTCGTCGCCACGCCGGTCTCAGCCGCGACAACGTCCGGCTCGAACGCCGGGCGCCGGGGCCAGAACACCGCGCGACCGAACGTGAACAGCAGTGCCGGCAGCAAAGTGAGGGCTGAGAGCATGGCGAACAGAATGCCGATCGCGGCCACCGGGCCCAGCGTGCTGTTCGATTTCAGATCGCTCAGGAGCAGGCACAGCAGCCCGGCGATCACTGTTCCACCGGATGCCGCGATCGGCTCCAGCGATGCCTTCCACGCAGCCATCGTTGCAACGCCCTTGTCCTGGGTGCTGCGCAGCTCTTCTCGGAACCGGGCGACGAACAGGAGCGCATAGTCCGTCGCCGCGCCGATGACAAGGATGAACAGAATTCCCTGGGTCTGCCCGCTCAGCAGCAGAATCTCCCATTTGGCCAGCCACCAGACAACCAGCAGCGCGACGCACAGGGCGAACAGACTCGTCGATAGGACGACCACGGGAAGCAGGAATGACCGGTAAACGAGGATGAGGATGACGAGCACGGCGAGCAGCGCGACACCCAGCAGCAGGCCGTCGATTCCGGCGAAGCCGGCGACTAGGTCGGCGGAGAATCCTGCAGGACCGGTCACGTAGACGACGACCCCATCGGGCGCCTGGCTGCGAAGCTCGTCTCCG
Organism: Microbacterium sp. A94; assembly: GCF_051842855.1. NCBI lineage: Bacteria > Bacillati > Actinomycetota > Actinomycetes > Micrococcales > Microbacteriaceae > Microbacterium > Microbacterium sp. A94. The sequence goes on from NZ_JBPXMU010000004.1 coordinate 113,753, forward strand.
AGCGCCGCGACCGCATCGCCGAGGTCGGCGTCGCTGGAGATCGGGACGAATGCCTGAACTGCACGGCCATCTTCGGAGGGGATAGCGGGGGAGACCTCAGCGGCCACGCCCTCGATGTCGGGCGCCGCGGCGACAGCATCCGCAATCGCGGTGAGCTGATTCTCTTCGAGTTCACCGTCACCGACGAAGACGACGATCGCGGGGATCGCGTCTGAGTCGTTGAACTCGCCGAGGAGGTTTTGCACCTGGGTTGCATCCGCCGATGACGGCAGATAACTCGTCTGATCGTTCGATGACACCTCGCCCACCTTGCCGAACAGCGGCCCGCCCAGCCCTGCTCCGGCAAGCCAGGCGATGATCAGCATGGCGGGCAGGAGCACGCGCAGCCAGGAGCGCCGCCGCACACGTCGTCGCGGGGTGTCGCTTCGGAGAGAATCCGGAGAAGTCATGGAGAAGCCCTTCAGCAAGATGGCGCAAGCGGCGGAACGGCCACGTCATCGATTTCGTTAGCCAAGCAAGTAATAACGCTAGCATCTAATCATCATGTGTAGAGTGATGCAAAATGCCGGCGCACGGTTCGCGGCCGGAGGATGCAGGTGAAGATGATCTCCCCGGGGCCCGACGCCGCACACCTGGAGACGTCACCGCCGATCTACGACGTCGATGCGAGTGATCCGCGCGGAACTCTTGTGGATCGTTCGGGGATGGCGGCTGAAGAGGTCGCTCAAGTCACACGTGTCATGGCTGCGCTGGGTGCGCTGCGCGAAGCGGAGCAGCGCCTCTCCGAAGCGTCTCGTCGCTACATGAAGCTGAACGAGACCGATATGCGCGCTCTGCACTTCTTGATCGTGTGCAGCAACCGCGGCACAATCGCCACGCCCGGGGCTATCGCCCAGCACCTGAACATTTCCAGCGCGTCTACGACGAAGTTGCTCGACCGGCTCGAGAAGGGGGCACACATCGTGCGATCGCCGCACCCGACCGACCGTCGAGCGCTGGCCATCACGATTACCCCCGAAACGTATGAGGCGGCAATGGAGACGGTCGGGCGCCAGCAGGCGAAGCGCTTCTATTCCGGGGCGCGGCTGAATTCCGATGAGCGAGAAGTGGTGATTCGCTTTCTCGAAGATATGACTCGCGAAATTGCGATCACAGACGAACTGTGGGCTCGCGAGGAATGATCAGTGCGCTGCGCGGTACGCCTCAGCCACCGTTGCAGGAATACGGCCACGCTCCGAAACGGCGTGCCCATTAGCGCGTGCCCATTCCCGGATCAGGGCGCTTTCCGGCGAGCTCGTCGCGCGCTTGCGGGTCGTCCCACGCGAGGCAGATGCTGATGAGCGTCGCGCCGCGGAGACATAAGGCGCCATTGCTTCGCGGAATTCCTCAGCATTCGCTGATGTCAGGTCGATCTCGTAAGCGGTGCCATTGAGAGAGAAATGCACGGTCTCGCCCTCACCGATTCCGAGTACCGTTCCATCGATGTCGTCAACCAACTGGTGCACAATACGTCGAGCCATTTCGCCAGCTTACGTGTAAACAATTCACTTGTCACTGATGAGGCAATTGTCGAGGACAATCGGTGCGCGGTAAACAGCGTGGTTACGGCAGAAGCCCGGCGCGGCGCGCTCGAGTAACGGCGGAGTGCCTGGTGGAGGCATCCAATTTCGACATCGCTGTGCTCAGATAGGCCTTTACCGTGCCCGCCCGCAATCCGAGTTGCGCGGCGATCTCGGCGTTCGTGCATCCCAACGCCGCGCAGGCGAGCACGTCGGTCTCGCGTGGAGACAGGCGAACCGTGGGGATCGCGCCGGTCGTCGCAGGCGCCTGCTCACCGGCGACCGCGAGGAGCTGATTCTCGAGCCGGGAAAGACGCTCGCGCAGCGCCGGTTCATCGACTTCTCCGGCGATGCTGCGCAGTTCGGCAAAACTTTCGCGCAGCTGTTCTCGATCGGAGGTGGTGAAGGCTGACGTCGACAGGTTCATCGACTCCACGCGTCGGTCCACCTCGTCGCGGATTCGCAGTTCGGATGCCACGGAATCAGCGATTGTCATCGCCGGTGCGGTGGTGACACCGCCGATCGGCGATTCGCTCCATGCCCCGGCGTAGAGGACCCCGCGTGAGCGACCGTTGACAATGATCGGAAGCGCCAGCAGTGTTCGCAATCCTTCGCCGAGCACGAAACCGTCGTAATCGTGGGTGATGTGCAGCGACGCTCCGTAGTCGTTGGTCATTCGCGGTCGCAACTCGGTCATTGCCCGTCCGCCGAGGCCGCGTTCGGGACGCACCTTCAGGCCTTCCAGGCTGTGCGTGCGGTTTCCGACGATGCTGGTCACCGAGACGATGCCGTCTTCGATCAGGCCACCGAACGCGACCGGGAACCGGGTGCGCGCAGAGAGCTCTCGCACTGCTTGAGCGACGAGGTCGGTATCGGGATCGAGTGTGATCGTGGTGTTCATCGACTGCCTGCTTTCGGGAGACATCGCTGTTCCCCGTTTCGTAGCGTCGACCCTACCATTCGCCGGGTATCGCCTCACTGCTTCTCGAGATCAAGCAGGTAGCGCTTGTGTTCGGGATGAGCACCGTACTGCCCCGGCGTGCCATCAGAGCGCACGACCCGGTGCACCGGAACGAGGACGGAGAAGGGCGTCAATCGACACGCCGTTCCGACTGCGCGGGCGGCACCGGGGCTGCCGGCGAGGGCGGCGACTTCGCCGTAGCTCATCGTCTCGCCCCATTCGATTGTGTTGATCGTCTGCAGGGCAGACAGGTGGAAACCGTTCACCAGGCGCCAATCGAGCCGTACAAGCTCATCAAAGCGCACGGGGGAGCCGGCGAAGTAGTCATCGAGCAGATGAGCGAGTTCGTCGGCCGCACCCGGATCTGCCACGGGCACACTGCGAAGGCGCGCGGAGATGCTCTCCAGCAGCCAGGGAACGGAAGGGTCTGCTGATTCTGAGAGGTCGAAGCGCACGATCCCCTCGTCGGAGAAGACCACCAGCGCATCGCCGAAGGGCGTGGGTGCGAAGTCGTAGCGGAATGTCATCACCCCATCCTGACGTGCAGACCGAACTTTTGAGGTGCTGATCGCGCGGATGGGGGAGAACCTGGGAAAGGGCATGATCGGTGGAGAAAAAGTGGCTCAATCCGAGGAAACCCGCCGGGGATACAGGGATCGCGCACCTGCGGAGCTTAGTGTGTTCTATGTGTGGCGACGTGAAGATAAGGCTGCGGATGCCGCGATGACGCTTGACGGTCAGCATGATGACCACACCGCCATCGCGCTCGCTCACGTTGCCGACGCCGAACGCACTCGGCTTCGCGCCGAGGCCGCTGACCTTGGTGGCCCCTCACCCCTGATCACGTACCGCGACACCGTCGAGGGTGGGATCGATATCTCCAAGGCTCATCCGGGGAGCCTGCCGCAGTTCATCACCGGAAAATCGACGCTGCTGTCCAACCTCTTCCGTGACGAGGTCGGGCTGCGAACTGCGCGATTGGCTGCGGAGCGGATCACCGCGAAGCACACGGAATTGCGCACCGTGCGCGGCGTCGACGCCGTGCATCTGGCCGTGGGGCTGGCCGGGTGGCGCATCGGCGGAGCCGACTTCGCCGCTCCCGTGCTGCTGCGTCCGCTTGCGATCCGGCGGCACCATGCTGATTTCGAGCTGAAGCTGCAGGGATCCTTCACCGTCAACCCGGAACTGGTGAGCGTTGCGCGCGAGCACTTCGGGATCACCATCGACGCGGAGGCACTGGCTGCCCTCGCCTACGACAGTGGCATCTTCAAACCGCAGCCGGTCATCGATCATCTGCGCGCAGCCACCCAATCGATCGATACCTTCACGGTGCTGCCGCGCCTGGTCGTATCGACCTTCGCCGACATTGCCTCATCGATGTCGCGCGACAGCACTAGCCTCGATCACCAACTACTGAACGCCCTCGCCGGGCACGTCGACGATCGTGAGCAGGTCACCGCTGCCCGTCCCGCGCCGCGAAGCACCAGCCCGGATGAGCGCGCACCAGCATCCGACACGCTCCTGCTCGATGCCGACGCCGAGCAGGAGTCGGTGTTGGCACGCATCACCGCGGGCCACTCGCTCGTCGTCTCGACCCTTCCGGGAACCGGCGGAACGCAGACCGTCATCAACGCCCTGGGTGAACTGGTGCGGGCCGGCAAGCGTGTGCTCGTCGTGTCTGCTCGGCGCTCCACGCTCGATGGTGTGCGCCACCGATTGGCGGGAATCGGTTTGGACAGCCTCGCGGTCTCGCCCGCCAGCATCCGTCGTGATCTCGTCCGCGCGATCGGGCGCAACGAGAAGGCGACCGCTCCCAAAGTCAGCGATGTCGATGATGCACTCGTGCGCCTTCGCGCCGTGCTGCTCGATTACCGTAAGGCGCTGACGGCGCCGATCGCCGGACTTGAAGCATCCGTGCTGGATGCCACCCGAAACCTCACGCGCCTGGCCCTGCTGCCGGTGCCGCCGTCGACGACTGCGCGACTGAGCACTGAGACGCTGCGCCGGCTGTCGGGAGACCGCAGTGACGCCGCCGCCGCGCTCGTGCAGGCCGCGCGCCTCGGTGAATTCCGTTTCGGACCGGATGATTCGCCCTGGTACGGCGTCAGCTTCACGAGTACCGAGTCAGCACGCGCCGCACACGAGCTTGCCGGTCGGCTGCACGCGTCAAGCGTTCCAGCACTGCTGGAGCGAGGTTTCGAGCTCATCTCGCAGACGCGCATGCGTCCGTTCACCACGATTGACGAGCTGGGGGAGTATCTGAGCCTCCTGGAGGGCATCCGGGACTCGCTCGACCGCTTCAGCCCGACTGTTTTCGAACGCCCGCTGGGCGAGCTGATCCAGGCGCATGGCTCCCGCCGCGATGCCCCGAAGCTGTCCGGAGCGAACCGCCGACGCCTGCGTCGCCTCGCCCGAGAGTATGTACGGCCCGGCGTGCACATCCCGGAAATGCACGAGGCGCTGTTGCGCATCCAGCAGCAGCGCACCCAGTGGCAGCATTACGTCGATGCCGGTGCTGCGCCCGAAATTCCGCTCGGGCTGTCTGACGTGCTCGGATCCTGGCGGCGGGTGAGTGCCGAGCTCGCAGAGCTCGACGCTGCACTCGGACGGCGCGAGCCGCTGGCCACCCTCCCGATCGAACGGGTTCAGCGCACGCTTGCCGGGCTCGCTGCCCGCTCGGATGTATTCGACAACCTGGTCGAGCGTGCGACTATCCGCGACAAGCTCGCAACGCTGGGACTCGAGCCGCTGCTGGCAGAACTCTCGGTGCGCCACGTGTCTGAAGAACAGGTCGCCGAAGAGCTGGAGTTCGCCTGGTGGCAATCGCTGCTGGAGCGTGCACTGCAAGACAACCGGGCACTGCTCGGAGCGAACACCGCAGTCGTTGATCGACTCGAACGAGACTTCCGCCTCGTAGACGAAGCACATGCGGCGATGGGTGGGCCCCTGCTCGCATGGCAGCTCGCCAACCAGTGGCGCATCGCCATTGTCGATGAGCCCACTGAGTCGCAGAACCTCCGTCGTGCGTTGACGCAGGGCACCCCGTCGACAGCGGAGATCGTGTCGGCGGCGCCGACCCTGATGAGCGTGCTCGCACCGGCCTGGCTCTCCTCGCCGTATCAGGTGCCGGAGATCCCCGACTCTGTGGAGTTCGACACCGTGCTGCTGGCCGACGCTGCCGCCATCAACCTGGCTGAGGCCGCCCCCGCGATCCGCCGGGCACGCCAGGTCGTCGCGTTCGGCGACCCGGTGACGCAGCGCCCGACGCCGTTCACGATGGCAGTGGACCCCGATACCGAATGGGAAGCGGAGGTGCCGTTCGACGAGGTCAGTGTGTTCGAGCGCCTCGCCGAACTGCTCCCGGTGATGACGTTGACGCGCAGTTACCGCGCTGGCGGAGAAGACCTTGCCGAACTGATCAACGACGCCTTCTACGGCGGCGAGATCGTCTCACTGCCCTGGGCCGGCTCATACCTCGGTCGGGGCAGCCTCACAGTCGACTACGTCGAGGGCGGAGTCGGAGCACCCGACCCGATCTCCGGGGCCGTGGAGAGCCCGAACGCTGAGGTGTCGCGCGTCGTCACGCTGGTGGTCGAGCATGCAGTGCACCGTCCGACCGAGTCGCTCATGGTGATCACCGCCAGCGCGAAGCACGCCGAGCGCATCCGTGCAGCGGTGACGTCGGCGTTCGCCGGCCGCTCCGATGTTGCCGATTTCGTCGGACGCTACACGGCAGAGCCGTTCGCGGTACTCACGCTCGAGGAGTCAGTGGCGGAGAGCCGCGATCGTGTGATCTTCTCGTTGGGGTATGGACTCACCAAGCACGGCCGCGTGCTCAGCGATTTCGGAGACCTGTCCACACCGGACGGTGAGCGGCTGCTGACAGTCAGCATGACCAGGGCCCGGCGCTCGATGGTTCTGGTGTCGTCCATTCGCCCGTCGGCATTCGATGACGGACGCCTCATGCACGGGGCATCCACGCTGATGTCGATTCTTGGTGGACTGGCCTCACGCAGCCGCGAATCACGGTTGGAAGACCTCGCCGATCCGCTGACGCTGGCGCTGGCCCGCGAACTGCGGCGCCTCGGGGCATCCGTCGATGTCGACTATCGCGGCCTGCTGCCGTTGGTGGCGCAGTACAACGGCAAGGCTGTTGTGATCGAGAGCGACCCCGAGACACTGGGTGACTCGCTGCGTGAGACCCTGCGACTGCGCCCGCACGTGCTGCGCCGACTCGGCTGGCACTACGTACGCGTGCACGCCTTTGATCTGTACAGCGACCCGGTCACCGCGGCATCCCGAATCGCAGCTGTGCTCGACATCGCGGCGGATGCTGCGAAGGTCGAAACCGACACGCAGCCGATCAACCTCCCCGATCTCGATGGGTGAGCACAACCCTGAGGAGAGTCCGCGTCAGCGGATCGTCCGAGTGACGGGGAGTCGTCGTGCGCGACTGACGGCAGTGGCCGGCACCGACACCTCTCCGGACGTGGTCACGCATAAAGCGCCGGCCAAAGAGAAGATCACCGGCCGCGGTCCTAATGATGACCGGATGCTCGGCGACGTTCCGCCGCACTACTGAAGACCCCCCACGATACGGAAAGGCCCCCACCTCCCGAAGGAGATGAGGGCCTGACGCTGTGGTCCTGCGTTCAGCGGATGCTGTCCTTGCGGAGAAGATCACGGATCTCGATGAGCAGGTCCTGCTCGGTCGGCAGGGTGTCCTCCTCGACCGCAGGGTTCCGTGCGGCCTTGCGTTCGTTGTACTTGTTCATCGGCACAACGAAAACGAAGTAGACGACGAGCGCGACAGCGAGGAAGCTGATGATCGCGCTGATGAGGTCTCCCAGCGGGAAGGTCACCTGCTGGCCGTAGATTCCGGTGAGTGTCGGGCCGATGTTGCCGGAAGCGTCGGGCTGGTAGAACAGAGCGACGATCGGGTTGATGATGCTCGACACCACCGCGTTGACAATGGCTGTGAACGCCCCGCCGATGACGACCGCGACGGCAAGGTCGATGACATTGCCCTTGGTGATGAATTCTTTGAATCCCTGAAACATGGGAACCCCCATCTATCGATGCTGCCTCAGGCTGAGGCAGGAGCCGACGCAGGCGCCGGAGTGGAACTCGTCGGCGACTCCGATTTCGATGATGCCGAACCATTCGGCTTTGCACCAGAGCCACTCCGGGAATCCGTCCGATAGAAACCGGAACCGTTGAACGTCACCCCGATCGACCCGTACTGCTTGCGCAGGGCGCCGCCGCATTCAGGGCAGATGGTGAGGGCATCGTCGGAAAAGCTCTGGACGGCGTCGAAAGCGTGGCTGCACGCGGTGCAGGCGTAGGCGTAGGTAGGCATGTTCGTTTCAGGTGGTTCAGTGTCGCGCTGGCGACAGGGTGAGGATGCGGGAAGGAGTCACGATGCCGTCAACCGGCTGATCGTGCATCTCCCGCGGGAGGGAGTCGAGTATCTCGGAATCATAGATCACGGCGTACACCGGAGGGCATTTCTCCATGGACCCGATGGTCTTGTCGAAATAACCGCGTCCCCAGCCGAGCCGTGTGCCGGTGGAGTCGATCGCTGCGGCGGGGATGATCATGAGGTCGACGTCGTTGACAGCGATCGGACCGAGCACTTCACCCTGCGGCTCGGGCAAACCGAACAGGCCCTCGGCGACCTGTGGCGAGTCGTCTGCCACGGCCCAATCCAGCAATCCGTCGGCGCGTGTGATGGGGAGAAGTACCCGCATGCCGCGCTTGACAGCGGCGGTGACGAAGTCCCGGGTGCCGGGTTCTGTGGTCGTGGACAGGAAGCATGAGATCGACTGCGCATTGCGCGTGTTCACAAGGATGTCGAGCTGTTCGGCGATGCCGGATGCCGCGGCTTCGCGCTGCGAGTCAGAAAGCAGCTGCCGGCGCTCGCGCAATTCTGCACGCAGTGCCCGCTTTTGCTGTTCGATGTCTGTCGACATGTTTCGAGTCTACGTGTCGGGCAGGGTGCGCCTCGCCGCTAAGCTGGCCAAATGGGAAAACAGTCAATGAAGGCAGTCATTCCGGCGGCGGGTCTCGGCACGCGATTCCTGCCTGCCACCAAGGCCATGCCGAAGGAGATGCTCCCGGTAGTCGACAAGCCGGCCATCCAGTACGTGGTGGAAGAAGCAGCGGCCGCGGGCATCGATGACATCCTCGTCATCATCGGACGCAACAAGAACGCCATCTCCGACCACTTCGACTCTGTCCCGGAGCTCGAGGTCAGGCTCACGGAGAAGGGCGACCTCGATCGCCTGAAGCACGTTATGAAGTCCAGTGACCTCGCTGACATTCACTACCTTCGCCAGGGCGAGCCGAAGGGGCTGGGGCACGCAGTGCTGCGCGCCAAGACCCACGTCGGTGACAGTCCGTTCGTGGTCATGCTCGGCGATGACCTTATTGATGAGCGCGACGAGCTGATCACGACGATGATGGCGGAGCACGAGCGCACCGGCGCAGCAGTGGTCGCTTTGATGGAGGTCGATCCCGACCACATCCACATGTACGGCGCGGCCGCTGCCCAGCCCACCGATTCGGATGATGTCGTTCGTGTCACCGGACTGGTGGAGAAGCCGTCCAAAGAAGAAGCTCCCTCTAACCTGGCCGTGATCGGTCGCTACGTGCTGCCGGCATCCGTGTTCCCGATTCTCGAGCGCACGAAGCCCGGCAAGGGCGGCGAGATCCAGCTGACGGATGCTCTGCAGGAGCTGGCCGCAGACGAGAACGGCCCCGGTGTTGTGGGTGTGGTCTTCCGCGGACGCCGCTATGACACCGGAGACCGCGTCGACTACATCAAGGCGATCGTTCAGCTCGCTGCTGACCGTGAAGACCTCGGACCAGACCTTCGTCCGTGGTTGAAGGCGTTCGGCGAACGCCTGTAGGCGTTCAGTCTCGAGGGTCGGATGGATCTGTTGCCGGGGCGTCGTCACGGGCCGATCGAGTTGCGGCTCGTCCGCACGCGTGATGCACGTGTGCTGCAACGCGAGTTGCTGCAGAACCGCACTTGGTTGCAGCAGTGGGAAGCGACGATTCCCAACGGTGTCGCGTCGTTCGATATGCGCTTCGGGATCAGGCGCCTGCTGCAGCAGTACCGCGACGGTGCCGGGTATCCCTTCGTCATGGAATACGACGGTGAGATCGCCGGGCAACTGAATGTCTGGGGCGTCGCCCGGGGTTCGCTGTGCTCGGCGACCATCGGCTACTGGGTGAGTGAGCGTTTCGCCGGTCGCGGCATCACCCCGACAGCGGTGGCCCTGGCGACGGATGCGTGCTTCAACGAGTTCGGGCTGCATCGGATGGAGATCTGCATTCGCCCGGAGAACATCGCGAGTCTGCGGGTGGTGCAGAAACTCGGATTCCGGTACGAGGGATTACGGCGTCGGTACATTCACATCGACGGCGATTGGCGTGACCACTACGCCTTCGCGTTGACTCGCGAAGATGTGCCCCAGGGCGTCCTGCGTCGTTGGATCAGTGGCGAAGCGCCGCAGGAAGCTGCCAGCATTCCGCCGTCTGATCGTCTTTCGATCTGAGTTTTCTGAAATCCCGGGAACGACACGCGACGCCGGTGAGGCGAAGGCCGGTCACGGTCGCATACCGTTGTCCCTATGAACGGGCCAGTACTGAGCGGGGGCGTCATCGTCCTTGTGTCGGTGTTGCTCTGGATGCTGTACCTTTTGCCCTCCTGGCGCGGCAGGTACCAGTACAACTCGTCAGAAAGAAACGCGGTGCGACTGAATCAGGCACTGCGTGTGCTGGCGGAGACGAGTGAGACACCCGGCGAGGTGCACCTCGAACTCAACGCCCGCACTGCGCTCGCCCAGCAGAAGCTGGCAAGACGGCTGCAGTCCGAGAAAGAAGCTGGAGAGCTCGTGCGTCTGCGCGCCGAGCTTGCTGCCGCTCGAGCGGATCCCATTGTTCGTCAGGCCCGTGCCCGCCGCACAGTGCGGATGACGGCGACCGTGCTGCTGCTGGCCGGTCTTGTGCTGGCAGGGCTCGGAATCTGGCAGGTCGTCACCGGCGGCGCGCAGCTGATGATCTGGCTCGGTGGAGCACTCGCTCTGGTGGCCGCGGTCACACTGCAGAAGATGACAGCTGTGGCACGTCGCATCGATCGCCTTCCGGTGCGCAGCGTCGCCACCGACACTGCACCGCGCGTCTCGCCGCCGCTGCATGACCAAGGGCGTGCAACGTGGACGCCACGGCCGCTGCCTGCGCCGATGGCCTCGGTGAGCGGTTCGCTCACCCATACCGCGCGGGCCGAGATCGAAGCCACCCAGGAGCTGCGTCGTGCCGAACGCGTCGCGCGCCTGCGTGAGCGCGCCGAGCAGATGGGGCCGCCGGCACCGGTTGCTCTTCCTGCCGCCCAAGCCTCGCCATACGCGCAGATGGGTTTTGTGGATGACGCGGAGATCGAAGAACACGTGCGCCAGTTGCTCACCCGCCGCGCTGTCGGGTGATCGCGCCCTCGTCGCTGCCCCTGTTTCCGGCGTGATAATCTAGCTGAGGTTCTTGGGCCTATGGCGCAGTTGGTAGCGCGCCTCGTTCGCATCGAGGAGGTCAGGGGTTCGAATCCCCTTAGGTCCACACTGTGTTGAGACAGTAAGAAGAAGCCCCGCCGACAGGCGGGGCTTCTTCGCTTTCCGGTGTCAGTGCGGCCGCCCGGCATCCTGAATGATCTGCTCGACGGCCTGGGCATCGAAGTGGAAGACTTCGTCATCGGGCGTCAGGCGTTCGAGGAACGGCACTACTCGGACGCGTGCGCCATCGATCTCGACCAACGCGCCGCCGAAGGCATCGATCGCCGACTCCTCGGCAGCGTCGGCGAAAGTGCGGGAGACGTTCGCCACCCCTGCGGTGACGACTACGGGAACGCCGTCGACGAATTCGACGATTGGCGCGTGGTAGTGGCCGGAGAGGATGACGCGCACATCCGTGTCGCGCGTGATGTCGATGAGGGACTGGGCGTCTTTCTCGTCGAGCGCGAGAGCCTGCAGCAGGTCAGTGTGCGCACGAACCGGCGGATGATGGATCACCACGACTGTGCCGTGCTGGGCGGGCGTGGACAGGGCGTCGCGCAGGAACTGCTGCTGGGGGGGCATCCACCCGCCCGTAGCCTGCGCCCGGCACCGAACTGTCCAACACGATCACACGCCATCCACTGCTCTCGGCGGTTGAAGCCACCGGACGATCGAGGTCGATGCCTGCGAGCTCCTGCTCACCGGCATCCGGCTGTCCGCCACCGAGGACCGCACGAAACGTGTCCCGACGATCATGGTTTCCCATCGCGAATACGAGGCGCGCACCTCGCGCCAGAGCCCAGGGGAGCACCGCATCGTGAACTTGCCGGTACGACTCTTCGGAGCCGTCGTCGCTCACGTCTCCCGAGATGACCACGAGATCGAACAGCAGATGACCTACGTGCGACAAAGCCCGCTGCAGATGTTCACGGGTGTCAACCACGCCGTAGTGGCGGCCGCCGTCGCCGGCGAAATGGGTGTCGCTGAGATGCAGGATGCGCAGACTGCTCATGGCGACACTCTGCCAGAAGTGCGCCAGTCAGCCCAGCAGCAGTGTTGCGATGAGCAGTACCGGCACACAGCCGACCGTGGTGATGAACACCGTGTCGCGGGATATCGGCTCGGCGATATCGTAGCGCTGTGAATAGTTGAAGACGTTCTGCGCGGTGGGAAGAGCTGCGAGCACGACGATGATGAGCACCTCGTGGGTCGACAGGCCGAACAGGAACTGTGCGACCACCCAGGCGATCAGTGGCATCACCAGCAGCTTCAGAGTGCTGGCCAGCAGCACATCACGGCGGTGGCCTGCGGTGCCCAGAACCTTCTGCCCGTGCAAGGAGATGCCGTAGCTGATCAGCAGTACGGGAACGCAGGCGTTGGCCAGGAGCGTTGCCGGTTCCATCACGATCGGCGGCAGATCGATACCGATCACGGAGACGAGAGTTCCCAGCACGGAGCCGAGGATGATCGGATTCGTCACCGTGCGCACGACGGTGCGGATGGGGGAGGTTCGACCACCCGTGATGGTGTCGAGAATGGTCAGCGAGATCGGGGTGAAAACCAGGAGCTGCATGAGGATCACCGGCGCGGGATAGGCAGCGCTTCCGAGCAGGTAGAGCGAGAGGGGAATGCCGATGTTGTTCGAGTTGACCTGGCCGGCAGCCAGGGCGCCGATCAGCGTCTCGCCGACGTTCCGCTTCCAGACGAGCCTGGCGACGAGCGTGTGCAGAGCGATCACAGCAACGGCCGCGACCGCGGACGCCGGCAGCAGCGCGGAGAAGAGCATGGATGCGTCGGCTTGAGAGAGCACCGTGAACAGCAGGAATGGCGACAGGACGAAGAACGTCAGCCGGCTGAGCACGTGACGTGCGTGCGGGCCGAGCAGATCGATGCGGCCGAGGATGTACCCGACGGCGATCGCGACTGCGACAACGGCGAAGCCGGTGAGTGTATCGAGCACGTTCTGAGCGTAGTGGCTCCGAATGAGCGCGCCGGTTTTGCGAGCACGTTTTTTCCTTCTCATCGGGAAATTTGACTTACCTGCAGGACTGGCTATGGTCAGTGATGACACCCGCCCAACCGCCCGAAAGGGGAAGCGAGTCCCGATGGCTGGAAAGACGCCCACTACACGAGCAGGAAAGAAGGCAGCCAAGCTGTCGCCGAAGGAGAAGCGCGCGGCCAAGCGCGAAAAGCAGGAGCCGGAGAGCTTCCTCAAGCCCCGCAAGGGTGCGGCCGGCTGATCTACGGAGAGATCCGGCTCCTCGGAGGGGGTCGCGGGCGAGTACGCCTGCGGCTCCCTCCGCATTTTGTCAGCGCAGTGCGATCTGTGCGCGCGCCAGCATGCGCGCCGCTGCAGCACTGTCTCAGTTCTGCGACAGATCAGTGGCGCAGTCTCCGCTGGAGATCTGCCGCCGTCTGGATGACCGCGCTTGCCGCATCGGATTCTGCGGGACCGGTATCGCTCGCCCATGTGACCGCGACGGCGGCCAGCGGCCATCCTGATGCGTCTTGCACCGCAACACCCACCGAGCGCATGCCCTCCGTCACTTCGCTGTCCTCCGACGCGAAACCGGCGGCGCGGATGCTGCGCAGCAATTCACGAAGCGCCCGGGGCGTCGAAGGGCCACGGTCGGTGCGGGTGGAGAACACTCCGGCGTTCGGATACAGCGCCCGCACTTGCTCACGGGGAAGGGCCGCAAGCATCGCACGTCCGGTCGCGGTCAGGTGCGCTGGCAGCCGCACACCCACATCGGAGACCAGTGCCGGACGCCGGGGGGCACGCTCTTCGACGATGTAGACGACATCGCTGCCGCTCAACACAGCCAGATGCGCACTCTGTCCCAGCCGGTCGGCGAGAGCCGCGACCAGAGGTCGACCGAGCCGGGCCAGTGGCTGCTGGCGGGCGAATCCGCCGGCGAGCTCGGATGCCGCGATGCCCAGCGCCCATCGTCGTTCCTCGCGCAGGTGCAGCACGAACCCGTGCGCGGCGAGCGTATTGAGCAGATGGTGCACAGTCGAGCGGGGAAGGGCAAGCTCGCGAGCGATCGCGGATGCCGCGACGGAGGCGGGGCGCCCGGCCAGATACCGCAGAATGCGCAGGGTCTGGTCGGCAGCAGGAACCTGCGTGCCGCTCCTATTGTCTGGTATCACAGACAAAGGATGTCACGCGCCCCTGTTCGTCGCCACTGCCAGGGTGTGGAATCAAGACATGGCAGAGTTCCCCCACACCCACGCGGACGACGCCGTGCGCGTCGGCGCCGACGTCCTGAGCCCGGCCGACGTCGTGGCGATCGCTCGCTACGGTGCGCAGATCGTGCTCGATGACGCCGCACTCGACCAGATCGCCGAGACCCGCGGCATCGTCGACGCGCTCGCGGTAGACCCGGATCCGCACTACGGAGTGTCTACCGGCTTCGGTGCGCTCGCGACGACGTTCATCGCGCCGGAGCGCCGGCACCAACTGCAGGCCAGTCTCATCCGCTCACACGCTGCCGGAACGGGGTCCGAGGTTGAGGCCGAGGTCGTGCGGGCCCTGCAGCTGCTGCGGCTGCAGACCCTGGCATCCGGTCGCACCGGCGTACGTCCCGTCGTCGCTGAAACCTACGCCGCCATGCTGAACGCAGGTGTCACCCCTGTCGTCAGGGAATACGGCTCGCTGGGCTGTTCTGGCGATCTCGCGCCGCTGGCGCACATTGCACTGGCAGCGATGGGCGAGGGGAAGGTGCGCGTTGATGACATCCTCCAGCCCGCATCAGAGGCGCTCGCGACCGCAGAAATCGAACCGCTCGTCCTCGTGGAGAAGGAGGGGCTCGCCCTCATCAACGGTACGGACGGCATGCTCGGGATGCTGCTGCTCGCCCTGCACGACCTCGAAACCCTCGTCACCACCGCAGACCTGGCGGCGGCGATGTCGATCGAGAGCCAATTGGGCACGGATGCCGTGTTCGCCGCTGATCTGATGGCGCTGCGCCCGCAGGTCGGGCAGGCACAATCGGCGGTGAACCTGCGTATGTTTCTGGCGAACTCGCCCATTCTCGCTAGCCACAGGGGCCCGGAAGACGGCCGAGTGCAGGACGCGTACTCGCTGCGCTGCTCACCCCAGGTACACGGGGTGATGCGTGACACGATGGCACACGCCGCCACCATCGCCTCGCGGGAACTGGCGAGCGTGATCGACAACCCCGTCATCACCGTGGACGGACGCATCGAATCGAATGGCAACTTCCACGGGGCTCCGGTCGCGGCCGTCCTCGACTTCCTGGCGATCTCGGTGGCCGATATCGCCAGCGTCTCCGAGCGCCGTACCGACCGCGCGCTGGATCCCGCCCGCAACCGCGGCCTGCCGCCGTTCCTCGCACATGAAGTCGGCGTGGACTCCGGGCTCATGATCGCGCAGTATGCCGCAGCGGGGATCGTCTCTGAGCTGAAGCGCCTTGCCGCTCCAGCATCCGTCGATTCGATACCGTCATCCGCAATGCAAGAGGACCACGTCTCGATGGGATGGTCTGCGGCCCGCAAACTCCGTCGAGCGATCGACGGGCTGACACGGGTGCTCGCGATCGAGGTGCTCACGGGCGCTCGCGCTCTCGACCTTCGTGCGCCGCTTTCGTCTGGACCCGCCACCGGAGCCGTCCGCGACCTCGTCCGCACAGTCGTCGAGGGCCCTGGCCCTGATCGCTTCCTCTCGCCCGAGATAGAAGCGGTCACTGAGCTCGTCCGATCGGGCGCCGTTGCCCGCACCGCGAAGGAGAACGCCGATGTCTGACAAAACCCCGCTGTCTCATAGGGGCATCCATGCCGCTCGTGGCAACGAACGCACCGCTCAGAGCTGGGGTGCGGAGGCGGCCAAGCGCATGCTCATGAACAACCTCGACCCGGACGTCGCCGAGCACCCCGAAGAACTCGTCGTCTACGGCGGTACGGGCCGAGCGGCGCGCAGCTGGGAAGCGTATGACGCGATCATCCGCACGCTCGATGAGCTCGAGCCCGATGAGACCCTGCTGGTGCAGTCGGGGAAGCCGGTCGGAGTCTTCCGCACGCACGAGTGGGCGCCGCGCGTACTGATCGCGAACTCGAACCTCGTGGGCGACTGGGCGACGTGGCCGGAGTTCCGCCGACTCGAGGCGCTCGGGCTGACCATGTACGGACAGATGACGGCGGGGTCGTGGATCTACATCGGCACACAGGGCATTCTGCAGGGCACCTACGAGACATTTGCGGCGGTGGCGCGATCGCTGGGCCAGGACTCACTGGCGGGGACGTTGACGCTCACCGCCGGTGCCGGCGGGATGGGCGGCGCTCAGCCGCTGGCCGTCACGATGAATGGGGGAGCGGTGCTCATCGTCGATGTCGACGAGACGCGCCTCGCCCGTCGTGTCGAGCGTCGCTACCTCGACGAGTACACCGTCGACCTCGATCACGCTGTCGCGCGTGCGCTTGCCGCGAAGGATGCCGGTAAGGCGCTCTCGATCGGGATCGTCGGTAACGCGGCCGAGGTCTTCCCGGAACTGCTGCGTCGTGGCATCCCGATCGATATCGTCACCGACCAGACCAGTGCGCATGATCCGCTCGCCTACCTTCCGGTGGGGATGCCGGTGGGGCAGTGGAAGGCCGAGGCGGAGCACGATCCTGAGGAGTTCACACGCCGCGCGCGCGAGTCGATGGCAACGCATGTCGCCGCGATGGTGGGATTCCAGGATGCCGGGGCGGCCGTGTTCGACTACGGCAACTCCATTCGTCGAGAGGCTGAACTCGGCGGGTTCGAGCGGGCCTTCGCATTCCCCGGATTCGTGCCGGCGTACATCCGTCCGCTGTTCGCCGAGGGCAAGGGGCCGTTCCGATGGGTGGCGCTGTCGGGGGACCCGGCCGATATCGCCGCAACCGACCGTGCGGTGCGAGAACTGTTCCCCGAGGATGCGGCGCTGCACCGCTGGCTGGATCAGGCGGCCCAGAAGGTGCAGTTCGAGGGCCTTCCGGCGCGGATCTGCTGGCTCGGGTACAAGGAACGGCACCTCGCGGGGCTGAAGTTCAATGAGATGGTGGCGTCCGGCGAACTGAAGGCACCGATTGTCATCGGTCGGGACCACCTGGATGCCGGTTCCGTTGCCTCGCCGTACCGGGAGACAGAAGCCATGGCTGACGGTTCGGATGCGATTGCGGACTGGCCGATGCTGAATGCACTGCTGAACACGGCATCCGGCGCGTCGTGGGTCTCGCTGCACCATGGCGGAGGCGTCGGAATCGGGCGGAGCATCCATGCCGGACAGGTATGTGTCGCCGACGGCACTGCGCTCGCCGCAGAGAAGCTCGAGCGCGTACTCACCAACGACCCGGGAACGGGCGTGATGCGCCACGCCGATGCCGGATACGAACGTGCCCGCGAGGTTGCCCGCACTCGCGGCCTAAAGCTCCCGATGCCATGACCCCCCACCCCCCACCCCCACCCCACCACTTGCGAGTGGGCGCTCGTGGCTCGGTTTTGCGGGATTTTCGAGCCACCAACGCCCACTCGATGACTGATAAGAGGTAGATGATGCGCACCTTGATCTCGAACATTGGGGAGCTGGTGACGAACGCCGACGCGGGGATTCTGCGTGACGCGGCGGTGCTCATCGAGGACGGGCGCATCGCATGGGTCGGGCCAGCAGCATCCGCCCCCACCACTCATGGGCAGGAAATGGAGGTGGTGGATGCTGGGGGACGCGCGATCATTCCGGGATTCGTCGACAGCCACAGTCACATCGTGTTCGCCGGCGATCGCGCTGCCGAGTTCGAGGCGCGGATGGCGGGGGAGAAGTATTCCGCCGGCGGCATCCGATCCACCGTTGCCGCTACGCGCGCGGCCAGTGACGATGCGCTGCGCGCGCGGTTGCGGGGATTCATTGATGAGATGCGTACACAGGGTACCACCACCGTCGAGATCAAAAGCGGCTACGGGCTCGACGTCGGCACCGAAGAGCGGCTGGTGCGCATCGCCGCGAAGGTCACCGACGAGGTGACATTCCTCGGCGCGCATGTGGTTCCTTCCGAGTACGCCGATCGGCCGGATGACTACGTAGACCTCGTCGTCGGGCCGATGCTGGATGCCTGTGCCCCCTACGCGAAATGGATCGACGTGTTCTGCGAGACGGGTGCTTTCACCGTTGCTCAGTCCCGCCGCGTGCTCGAAGCCGGAATAGCTCGTGGCCTGATGCCGCGGGTGCACGCCAGCCAGCTCGGACCGGGCGGCGGAGTACGCCTTGCAGTCGAACTCGGCGCAGCATCCATCGATCACGGCACGTATCTGACCGATGAGGACGTCGCGGCGCTGGCTGGTTCCGACACGGTGCTGACGCTGTTGCCCGGTGTGGAATTCTCGACCCGTCAGCCGTATCCCGACGCCCGGCGCCTCATTGATGCCGGCGTCACCGTCGCGATCGCGTGCGACACGAACCCCGGCTCGAGCTTCACCTCATCGATGCCGCTGTGCATCGCCCTCGCTGTGCGTGAGATGGGGATGACACCGATGGAAGCGCTCTGGGCGGCAACCGCGGGAGGCGCCCGGGCGCTGCGCCGGGATGACATCGGCATCATCGTCCCCGGTGCCCGTGCCGACCTGGTGCTGCTTGAAGCTCCGAGTCATTTGCACCTCTCGTACCGGCCCGGTGTCCCGCTGGTCCGGACGGTGTGGAAGGACGGTGTGCGGGTCTTCGACCGTTCATAACTCCTGAAGAACGACGCCAGCAAGGGGGAAAACTGGCCGAGATCCGACATCTCCGGCCATTCTTCAGGAGTTGTGCACGCAGAAGGTGTGAACGCAGAAGTGGCGAACGCTACACCGCACGCCGCGCGGCGAGACCTGCCAACAGTTCCAGCACGCACAGGGCGGCGAGACGCACGGTCCGAGCATCGTCGGCATCGGCGGTCGCGTCAACCTCAGCGATGTCGGCGCTGACCACACGATGATCGACGGCGACCGCCCGGCTGAGCGCTCGCAGCTCCCACGCGGCCAGGCCGCCCGGGACACTCGCCGGGCAGCCGGGGGCGACAGCGCGGTCGCAGACGTCCACATCGATGTCGAGGTGGATGCGTGACCGAGAGCCCGCTCCAGCGATAGACAATGCCTCGTCGACGACGGTATCGATGCCGCGACGCCGCACCTCGTCAACAGTGATGACCCGGATGCCCCAGGCCTCAGCCCTGCGCGCGTAGGCTGCCGAGTTCGCGAAATCGGCGATGCCGATCTGCACGATCCGCGTCGGATCGATGCGAGCACCGTCCGGTGCATCCTCGATGAGGCGGCGCACCGGTGACCCATTGGAGACGCCGTCGCGCAGATCGAAGTGCGCATCGAATGTGATGAGGCCGTCGGCCCCAGCGCCCTGCGCGACCGGATAGGTCAACGAGTTATCGCCGCCGAGTGCGATGACGAAAGCCGGCGCCAACTCCTGCATGCGGGCGATGACCGAGGCGATGCCGCTGTCGCCGTCCGGCTCATCGATGTCGCCGGCATCGGCGATTCGCAATGCGGCGTTCAGATCCACGGCGGGTGGTCCCATGAGCGTTGCGCTGTACCGTTGCAGCGCTTCGCGGATCGCGCCGGGCGTGGCATGCGCGCCGGTGGGGGACAGCGATGTCCGCCAGGTGGGAACGCCCAGGAGCACAGCGTCTGCCGCACCGTCGAAGGAGGGCCAGCCGCCGGCCCGGGGCCAGAGCGCGTCGTAGGAAAGTGCCATGTCAGACTCCTGGAATCACAGCGTGGGCGATGGTGAAGATCGCCAGCCCCGCGAGGGCTCCGACGACCGTGCCGTTCAACCGGATGTACTGCAGGTCCCGGCCGACCATGAGCTCGATCTTCTCCGTCGTCTCGGCCGGATCCCAGCGCTCGACGGTGTCGGTGATGATCGAGGCGATGTCGTGCCGGTACCGGTCAACGAGGAACACTGCGGCGTCGGAGACCCAGGTATCCACGCGCTTCTGCAGCGCAGCATCCGTCGTCAGCCGCTCGCCAACCTCCTGCACGGCCTGCGCCGCGCGTGCACGCAGACCGCTCGCCGGATCCGCGAGAGACTTCAGCAAGCCTGCCTTCGCGGTGTTCCAGGCATCCGCTGCCAGCGCACCCACGCGGGGGCTGTCGAACAGCGATGCCTTCGCATTCTCCAACTTCGCGCGGGTGGCGGGATCGGTCTGCAGGTTGTCGGCGAGGCGACCGAGATAGCCGTCGATCGCCAGGCGGGCCGGATGCTGCGGGTCTGCCTGCACAGCATGAACGAACTTGACTGCCTCGTGATAAACCGTGTCGTCGACGAAGCGGTGCGCGAGGCGCGGCACCCACGATGGCAGCCGCCGCGAGACGAGGCCGGTGAATGATTCGGCGTTGGAATCCAGCCATGTCGAGATGCTGTCTGCCGCGAGGTCTACGGCGCCATGGTGGGCATCTGCTTCGACGATCTTCTCGAGCCAGGCGCCGGCGGGTGGGCCCCATTCCGGATCGACCAGATGCTCGCGGGCAAGGTCGGTGATGAGGTCGCGGACGTCATCGTCGCTGAGCGCGTTGAGGACGGCAGTCGCGATCGTCGCACCTTCGGCTGCAACCCGCTCAGCGTGCGCCTCCTCGCGCAGCCACTCTCCGGCGCGCCGGGCGATGGCTGTGCTGGCGAGCTTCGTGCGCACCACATCAGCGGCGAGGAAGTTCGTCTCGACGAACTCGCCCAGGGTGCGCCCGATCTCGTCCTTGCGGTTCGGAATGATCGCGGTGTGCGGAATCGGCAGGCCCAGCGGTTTCCGAAACAGCGCCGTGACGGCGAACCAGTCGGCGAGGGCACCGACCATGCCGCCTTCGGCTGCGGCACGGACATATCCCAACCACGGATGCCGGCTCTGCAGCCAGAACGCGATTACGAACACGACCGCCATGAACACCAGCGCGCCGACCGCGATCGCCTTCATTCGGCGCAGCGCCCGCAGGCGCTCCTGGTCGGCAGGAGAGAGGAGGGCCATCGGAGTGCGCGGCATGGTTGTCATCCTCGCACGCGCTCGGCCGCTGAGTCCTTCGGCAGGCCCGCAATTGCCTGTCGAAGGGTACCCTCAAGAGGTGATCGAAGACATCAAGAAGCGCGCTCTGCACCGCACCAGCATCCTCGAAGGGCAGCTGCGCGGAGTCGCCAGGATGATCGAAAGCGAGGAGTACTGCATGGATATCATCACGCAGTCCCGCGCAATCCAGAAGTCACTGGAATCCCTCAACCGTCTCCTGCTCGAGAATCATCTGCGCACCCACGTGACGCATATGTTCGAGGAGGGCGGCGATGAGCGTGAGCAGGCCGTCGGTGAGCTGTTGAAGGCGTTCGACTTCGAGCGGAAGTAGCTCAGGGAACGGTAGGCGGGCCCAATAGGGCGCTCGCTGCGGTGGAGTGCGCCGACTCCGGGTCGGACGGATGGAACATGCCGGCCAACACGTCCCGGTAGAGGCGGGAGAGCTCGTTCGATGAGAAGTATGACCCGCCGCCCGCGGTCAGGATCGCTTCATCGACCACGCTCTTCGCCATCGTCACAGCGCGGTGCTTGACGCCCGACAACAGGGTGAACCAGCGGGCGCCGTGGTCTGCCTGTTCGTCGACGTCGCGAGAAAGGGCAGTGATCTGCGGCGGGAGAGCGTCGTAGGCGAGGCTCATCTCGGCGATGCGCCAGCGGATGTCGGGATCCTGGCTGTAGGTCAGCCCGGTCTTCTTCGACGTGCGCTTCTGCACGGTGGCGACAGCAAGATCCAATGCGCGCCGGGCGATGCCGGTGTAGACCGACGCGAGCAGCAGTTCGAACACGCTGAAGATCCCGAAGATGATCGGGTCGGGGCCTGGCCCCGGATCGATGCGGCGAACCACGTGCTCCGGGCGGGCGAGCGCGCCATCGAGGACTGTGGTTCTGCTCTGCGTGCCGCGCATGCCCAGGGTGTCCCAGTCATCTTTGGTGGTGACCGCATCGGTGCGGTCGATGAATGCGAACACGAGCTTCGGAGCATCCGGTGACGTCGTATCGAGGCCGTGCAGACCGAGCTTCGTCCACACCGGCGCGAGTGAAGTGAAGATCTTGGTGCCGGTGAAGGCGAAGCCGCCGTCCGGCTGCGGCGCGGCGTCGGTGTCACTGCCGAACAGCACCAGGTCGTTTCCCCCCTCGCTGATCCCGAAGGCGAACACCTCGCCGCGGGCTGCTCCGTCCTGGACGAACTCCATCCCGGTGATGCTGCGGTCGCTGAAAACCTTCGCGACGCCGGTCCAGACGAGGTGCATGTTGATGGCCAGCGCGGTGGCCGGCGATGCGGTCGCGAGTCGCTGCTGCAGAACTGCCGCCTGCTCGAGACCGAGCCCTGCGCCGCCGCACTCGGTGGGGACGAGGATCTTCAGATACCCGGCATCGCGAAGTTCCTCGAGGTCCTGTTCCGGAAAAGTGTTGTGGCGGTCGTGGATCGGCGCCCGCTCACGGATGCGCTCGAGCAGATCGTCGGGCAGGTGGGTTGCGGGATCGAAGGTCACTTCGACTCCCTTCGGTCGCTCAGTACGTGTCATGCGAGTGCCTCCAGGATCTGGTGGATGGTGTCGTCGGGCTTGTCGCGGTGCGGGGAGTGCCCCGCGCCGGTGACAACCGACATCGAGATCTTCGCGTTGGCGGTGAGTACCGATTCGGCGGTGGCACCGGTGAACAGACTGTAGATCTTCGGGTCGGCGCCGATGATGTGCGTGGGGATCGTCAGGCGCGCAGCATCCGCCCGCACATCCCAGGGCGTGTTCTGTGCACTGGTCTGCTCAACCGCCCAGCGGCTCGCCCGGTTGACGGCGTCGACTTTGAGTTCGATCTCCTGCGGATGCCAGTGCGGATGCTCCTCTTGCACGACCTCGGTGCGGTTGTCTGCGAACGCCCGCTCCTGGCTGCGCCGGATGATGGTCTCGTCACGGCCTTCAACGAGGATGGCCGGGTCGATGAGGATGAGCCTGTTCGTCCACGAGGGATCGGATGCTGCCGCAACTGTGCTGGATGCGCCGCCGAGCGAGTGTCCGATCACGGCATCCCAGGCGCCGCCTCGACCGGGCAGGGTGGCACCGAGGTCAGCGGCGTAGGCGGGGATCGTGTAGTCCAGAGCTCGTGGAGCGTCGCCGTGGCCGCGAAGATCGACAGCGACGGCATGCCAACCGGCGTCGGCGAGCGCTGCGCCTACCCGCCACATCAGCGCGGCAGATGAGCCGAGTCCGTGCACGAGAAGCGCCTCGTGGGCGGCATCCGATGATCCCCACGAGATTCGGGGCAGCTGAACGGGGGCGGGCATATCTTCAGCCTATGGGCGGCATGTCTGCGGCGATGGTGAGCACGCGTTCCGCGGCGATATGACCGGCTTGGAGGCATTCGGTGAGAGGGAGTCCCTCCACGGTTGCGGCGAGGAAGCCTGCGGCGAAGGCATCGCCCGCGCCGACGGGCTCGACCACGTCGACCGTCGGTGCCGCCACGAAAACGGGATCGGCGTCGCCGTCGAACGCGGTAGCGCCGATGTCGCCGTCTTTTACGATGAGCACCGCGCAGCCCGGGAGGTAAGCGCGGATCTCAGCGGTAGTTGCCGTTCCCCAGATGCGCTCGGCCTCATCGCGGCCGACGAAGGTGATGTCGGCGGCATTGGCCAGGCGTGCGAGGGTGGCGGCGGCATCCTCCATCGACCACAGTGCGCGGCGATCGTTCACGTCGAACGAGACGCGTGCCCCAGCGGCACGCGCGTCGATGAACAGCTGATCGACCATCTGGCGGCAGGTCTCGGAGAGTGCCGGCGTGATGCCCGTGGTATGCACGAACCGGATGCCGGCGAGTCGCTCTGCCGACAGAAATCCGGGCATCATTGCGGATGCTGCCGAGCCGCGGCGGTAATAGTAGACAGCGGAGCCCTCGGCGCCGGGGTCTTTGAACATGACGCCGGTCGGGGCATCCGGATCGTTCTCGATCCACAGATCGATGCCGCGTCGTTCCAGTTCCGAGCCGATGCGCGCGCCGAGCGGATCAGCGCCGAGCCGGGAGGCCCACGCCGCTCGCCGTCCGGCCGCGACGAGTCCCGCTGCGACGTTCGACTCCGCTCCGGCGAGGCCGATGCTCGCCTCGTGGGCGTGGGAGAGCGCAGCATCCACCGGTGTGATCAGCGCCATCGTCTCGCCGACGCAGACGATCTCGGGAAGGGGAGAGGAATTCATGAGGATACGACCGCCACAGGTTCGGTGTCAGGAATGGGACTGGGATCGCGGTGGCGCAGATCAGGGAGTGCGCGGACGAACGCCACCGAGACGATGAGACCGACGATAGCGAACAGCGCGGCGGCGAGATAGGCGCCTGTTGCGCCTCCCGTGCCGTCTACGAGGAAACCGGCGATCGCCGATCCTGCGGCGGCGCCGATGAGCTGTCCGGTGCCGGCCCAGCCGAACGCCTCGGCAGTCTCGCTGAATTTGACGCTTGCCGTGGTGATGGCGAACATCACGGCGAACGCCGGGGCGACGCCGAGGCCCGCGAGGAACAGCGCGCCTCCGAGCCAGTAAACATTGAGCATCACCATAGTCAAGCCGAGGCCGACGGCGACGATGATCAGTCGCCGGGCCATCGCCCAGGGGCCGATCGGGATGTGACCGAACGACAAGCCACCGGCGAGGCTTCCCGCGGCGAACACCGCCAGCACCAGGCCGGCGTTGAGGTTGCCGTGGTCGAACGTGGCGACGACGCCCACCTCGACCGCGGAACATGCGCCGACGACGAGGAATCCGAGGACGGTCGCCAATGCCACCGGTGGGCGCAGCAGCACGCGACCGAATGCGCGGCGACTGCGCGGGATACGTACGCGTCCGACTTCCGGTGAAGAGATGAACCAGCCGCAGCCCAGCACGAGGATGATTGCCACCAGCATGAGCCCGGTGGTCGTACCGATCTGGGTGGAGACCAGTGTGATGACGACCGGGGCGATGATCCAGATGATCTCCTGCAGAGAGGCATCGAGTGAGAACAGCGGCGTCAGCTGGGATGAGTTGACGAGCTTGGGGTAGATCGTGCGCACTGCGGACTGGACCGGCGGGGTGGACAGGCCGGCGATCAGGCCGCAGACCATGTATCCGGGCAGGCTCAGCGGCAGCAATCCCAGGGCCAGCACGGCGAGGGTGCATACGGCGGCGGTGAGGGTGAGCACGCGGCGCATGCCCCACACGCCCATCCACCGGCTGGTGACGGGCCCGGCTGCTGCCTGGCCGACTGAGGTCGCAGCAAGTACCAGGCCGGCTGCGCCGTACGATCCAGTCTGCTGTTCGACGTGCAGCAGGATCGCCAGCGATGTCATTCCGCTGGGGAAGCGCGCCGTCAGCTGAGCAATGATCATGCGCCCCACGCCAGGGGTGCGAAGAAGGTCCCGATATCCCGCCACGAGGCAACGATACTCGCGGCCGATGAACACCCTCGAGCGCGACTCGGAACAACACGCCGCGACACGCCGGAGAGGACTTTTCCACAGAACATTGAATGTCTGAACCCGCTCGTAAGGTGCCCCCTGTGGATGGATCCGAGACCGGGGCCCGGGAGCCGCGAGATCATGCGCTTCGCGGGGCTGAAAAATAGATGGCGATCTGTGGATGAAACGGTGGACAACCTGTGTTGTACCAGTGGAGAGCGGTGGAAAACTACACGGATGTAACTACTAGACCTTGTGGTCGCTCTCAATGTCCGTACCTATATGTAGTATTGAAGTCCCGGCGGGGGTCTGCCGGAAAACCTAGATTTGAGGGGAAAGAAATGTCGATCACGGTCTACACCAAGCCGTCTTGCGTTCAGTGCAATGCGACCTATCGCGCGCTGGATGCACAGGGCCTCGAGTACGAGATTCACGACCTCTCTGAAGATGCTGCGGCGCTCGAGCAGGTCAAGGCTTTGGGTTACATGCAGGCACCTGTCGTCGTCACGGACGAGGACCACTGGTCGGGCTTCCGTCCCGACAAGATCAGCGAGCTCGCTTCTCGCTTGGCGTAAGCGCTTCTGGTCGCGAGCAGGGCCACAGAACAAGCTCAGGATCGAAAGAAACGGGGTGAGTCATGACAGTCGTCGCAACGGCTGCGCCACTCCTTGTCTATTTCTCCAGCGTGTCCGGCAACACTGCCCGGTTCGTCGAGAAGCTTGGTCTGCGAGCGGAGCGCATTCCGCTGTATCGCAACGAAGATCCCCTGCTCATCGATGAACCGTTCGTCCTTGTCACGCCCACGTATGGCGGGGGACAGGGACGCGACGTGGAAAAGGGCGCAGTGCCCAAACAAGTGATCCGATTCCTCAACGACGAGCGAAACCGGCGTCACATTCGCGGAGTGATCGCCGCGGGAAATACCAACTTTGGCGATGCATTCTGCCTCGCTGGAGAGATCATCAGCCGCAAGTGCCAGGTGCCGCACTTGTATCGGCTCGAAGTATTCGGCACACAGGATGATGTTGATCGCGTGAGCGACGGATTGGAGCGATGGTGGGCATTGCAATCGACGAGCATGCAGAGCGTGCAGTGACGAACGACCAGGTGGCGTTCAAGGCCAACCCTGCTTTCGAGGGTCTTGACTATCACTCGCTCAACGCGATGCTGAACCTGTACGACGCGAACGGCAAGATCCAGTTCGATGCCGACAAGCGGGCCGCGCAGGAGTACTTCCTGCAGCACGTGAACCAGAACACGGTGTTCTTCCACTCGCTCAAGGAGCGCCTGGACTATCTCGTTGAGAAGGAGTACTACGAGGGTGCTCTCATCGAGAAGTACTCGATGGAGTTCATCCAGAAGCTCAACGACTTCGCCTATGGGAAGAAGTTCCGTTTCGAGACCTTCCTGGGTGCCTTTAAGTACTACACGAGCTACACGCTGAAGACCTTCGACGGCAAGCGCTACCTTGAGCGTTTCGAAGACCGCGTCGTGATGACCGCTCTCGGCCTTGCCGACGGCGATGAGCAGGTCGCACTCGACCTCGTCGAAGAGATCATCTCCGGCCGCTTCCAGCCGGCGACCCCGACGTTCCTGAACTCGGGCAAGGCGCAGCGCGGCGAGCTCGTTAGTTGCTTCCTGCTGCGCATCGAAGACAACATGGAGTCGATCTCCCGAGGCATCAACTCGTCGTTGCAGCTGTCCAAGCGCGGCGGCGGCGTGGCGTTGCTCCTGTCGAACATCCGCGAGGCCGGTGCGCCGATCAAGCAGATCGAGAACCAGTCCTCGGGCATCATCCCCGTCATGAAGCTTCTCGAAGACAGCTTCAGCTACGCCAACCAGCTCGGCGCCCGTCAGGGTGCAGGTGCCGTCTACCTCAACGCGCATCACCCCGACATCATGCGCTTCCTCGACACCAAGCGTGAGAACGCTGACGAGAAGATTCGCATCAAGACGCTGTCTCTGGGCGTTGTCGTTCCCGACATCACGTTCGAGCTCGCCAAGAACGGCGAGGACATGTACCTGTTCTCGCCGTACGACGTCGAGAAGGTCTACGGCGTGCCGTTCGGCGACATCTCGGTCACCGAGAAGTACCGCGAGATGGTCAACGACCCGCGTATCAAGAAGACGAAGATCAACGCGCGCGAGTTCTTCCAGACCATCGCCGAGATCCAGTTCGAGTCGGGCTACCCGTACATCATGTTCGAGGACACGGTGAACGACGCGAACCCGATCAAGGGCCGCATCAACATGTCGAACCTGTGCAGTGAGATCCTGCAGGTGAACACGCCGACCACGTACAACGAGGACCTCTCGTACGACCAGATCGGCAAGGACATCTCGTGCAACCTCGGCTCGATGAACATCGCGCTGGCGATGGATGCCGGTGACCTGGGCAAGACGGTCGAGACGGCAATTCGCGGCCTGACCGCGGTGAGTAACCAGAGCCACATCTCCTCGGTGCGCTCCATCGAAGACGGCAACGACCGCTCGCACGCCATCGGCCTCGGCCAGATGAACCTGCACGGTTACCTGGCTCGCGAGCACGTGCACTACGGCTCCGAAGAGGGCATCGACTTCACGAACATCTACTTCTACACGGTGCTGTTCCACGCGCTGCGCGCGTCGAACCTGCTCGCGAAGGAGCGCGGTGTGGCCTTTGACGGGTTCGAAGACTCGACATACGCGTCGGGTGAGTTCTTCGACAAGTACACCGAGCGTGCCTGGGAGCCTGAGACCGAGAAGGTCAAGGAGCTCTTTGCAGGCCAGCACATCCCGACGCAGGAAGACTGGGCTGGGCTGAAGGATTCCATCCAGAAGCACGGTATCTACAACCAGAACCTGCAGGCTGTTCCGCCGACCGGCTCGATCTCGTACATCAACAACTCGACGTCGTCGATCCACCCGATCGCATCCAAGGTCGAGATCCGCAAGGAAGGCAAGCTCGGACGCGTCTACTACCCGGCGCCGTTCATGACGAACGACAACCTGGAGTACTACCAGGACGCCTATGAGATCGGCTACGAGAAGGTCATCGACACCTACGCCGCCGCCACTCAGCACGTCGACCAGGGTCTGTCGCTGACCCTGTTCTTCAAGGACACCGCCACCACGCGCGACATCAACAAGGCGCAGATCTACGCATGGCGCAAGGGCATCAAGACGATCTACTACATCCGTCTTCGCCAGATGGCGCTCGAGGGTACGAACATGGACGAGTGCGTCAGCTGCATGTTGTGATGCTTCTGACCAGGTATTTTTCTGAGATTGAGAGATAGACGATGACCCCCTCACCGAAGCTCGCGCTGGTCGACCACGTGCAGGCGATCAACTGGAACCGCATTGAGGACGACAAGGACCTCGAGGTCTGGAACCGCCTGGTGAACAACTTCTGGCTGCCCGAAAAGGTGCCGCTGTCGAACGACATCCAGTCGTGGAACACGCTGACACCCGAGGAACAGCTGATGACGATGCGCGTCTTCACCGGACTGACCCTGCTCGATACGATCCAGGGCACGGTCGGCGCGGTATCGCTGATCCCGGATGCGATTACCCCGCATGAGGAAGCCGTTTACACCAACATCGCCTTCATGGAGTCGGTGCACGCGAAGAGCTACTCGTCGATCTTCTCGACGCTGTGCTCGACGAAGGAGATCGACGAGGCATTCCGTTGGTCGGTGGAGAATCAGAACCTTCAGAAGAAGGCTCAGATCATCACCGACTACTACCGGGGCGATGACCCGCTCAAGCGCAAGATCGCCTCGACGCTTCTCGAGTCGTTCCTGTTCTACTCGGGTTTCTACCTGCCGATCTACTGGTCTTCCAAGGCGAAGCTGACGAACACGGCCGACCTCATCCGCCTCATCATCCGCGACGAGGCTGTGCACGGGTACTACATCGGCTACAAGTATCAAAAGGGCCTCGAGAAGGAGACCCAGGAGCGTCGCGACGAGTTGAAGGATTACACCTTCAACCTGCTCTACGAGCTCTACGAGAACGAGGTGCAGTACACACAGGATCTCTATGACGGCGTCGGCTTGACCGAGGACGTGAAGAAGTTCCTGAACTACAACGCCAATAAGGCTCTGATGAATCTCGGCTATGAGGCAATGTTCCCCTCCGAGGTGACGAACGTAAACCCGGCGATCCTGTCGGCGCTGTCTCCGAACTCGGATGAGAACCACGACTTTTTCAGCGGATCGGGTTCGTCGTACGTCATCGGCAAGGCCGAGGCGACAGAAGACGACGACTGGGACTTCTAGAAGTTTCTTGAAGAGCCCCGGCTGAAAAGCCTGGTCAGAGGCCCGGATCCGCGAAATCTCGCGGGTTCGGGCTTTTTCAGATTCTGTGGGTGAAAGTGCCGGATGATGTTTGCCGTCGTTGCCGCCAGGTTGGCGAGTTCACGCGTACTCCACGCGACATTCGACTCCTCAGATCCATTTACTGCGTTTGAAGACGAGGTAGAGCATAACGGCGAGCGCGAGCATCAGCCCCAGAGCGAAGAGATACCCGAGCCCCCAGCTCAGTTCGGGCATGATCTCAAAGTTCATGCCATAGACCCCACCGATCAAGGATGGTGCGAAGAGAATCGCGGCCCACCCGGAGATCCTCTTCATGTCTTCGTTCTGCCGCTGGTTCACCAGCGTCGCATTCACACTCAGGATCTGTGTGAGCGCATCTCGAAGCATCGCCGTCTTCGCGGCTGCTTGCGTGAGATCATCGGCTACCGCATCCAAGCGCATGAGCAACTCTTGTGAGATTGCCTGCTTATCCGTACCCGATCGCAGCATGTCGACGGCATCCGTCATCGAGGTGATTGCCTGTTGAATCTCTATTACTTCCCGGCTCAGCCGATAGATGCGCTCGGCAACGGAGATATCGCCGCTGAATACCTGTCGTTCGATCTCTTCTTTATCGTGCGCAATGCCGCGAAGGACCGGTCCGTACCCGTTGACGATCGTGTCGAGGAGCATATAAACGACTGCGATCGGCCCCATTCTGAGTAGTGTCTGATCGGCGAGCAAGGCACGTTCCCGATCGCCGAAGTCGACGTTGTCCTCGTCAACGGTGGCGGTCGCTGGGGCGCTGATCCACCGGTCATCCTGACAGATCACTGCAACCGCACCCGGACGCAAGAGGACGTGAAACTCCCCGAAGTCCACTTCCTCGGTCTTGTCAACATATCTCGCTGCCCGCGCGACGAGGAAGAGTGTTTCGCCGTAGCGCTCGAGCTTGGGTCTTTGTCCCGCATTGATGAGATCCTCGATCAGCACCGGGTGAAGATCCCACGCTTCTGCGAGTTCGTTGACCTGATCAGCACGGGGATTCGCGTACAGGAACATCGCCATATGACCTGAGTTGTCACGAGCGAACGCGGTGGCCTCTGCCACCGACACCCCCTCGGGAACGGGCGCGGGAAGACCATCCACGACATATCTGGCCAGTTTGCCGCTCAGATAGGCGGTGTCAGAACTCTGTTCAACTGGCTGACGATGAAAAAGCCCTCCGAACCCGAAGTCATTCGGCCACACTCTTCGCACGGGTGCCCCCCTCAAGACGTGAATTCTCTGCGGCGCTCCGTTGCCCGCAGGTCGTCCGGCGCGTCACGCTGAGCCTATCCGAGCGCGGCGGGTGCGGTGGGCGAGCTCGGCACGGTAACCTCGGTGCAAGCGCAGAGGGAGTGAGCATGCAAGGTTCCACAGTGGAGGCCTCGCCCGCAGCGGCAGGTCGAAGGCGCATCGTCGGCCTCGCTCTGAAGCTGCTCGTCGGTCTGGTGATCATCGCCGCGCCCGTGCTGATCGCCTCGAACTGGGTGCCCGGCATCAGCGAGGTCGCGTTCTACGGGGTTCTCGCAGCGTCCTTCGGGTGGATCAGCGGTGGCCCACGGGGTGGGGCGGCGATCGTGGCCTCCCTGGCGGTACTCGGCGTGGTCTCGGTCCTGCTGCACGGACAGACATGGGCGCTCGCCCTGATCTTGCTACTGCTGGGGCTGGCATATGGCTTCGCGGCCAGTCGAGGCGTTGGCAAAATCGTGCTGCAGCTGCCGATACTCACGCCCTATTTCATGCTCAAGCCTCCGGCGCTCTTCAACAATCCCGCCGTCATCGATGCCACGTACATTATCGGCGTGATCGTCGTCATGATCGCCGTCGGGTTCTGGACGATTCTGGTTCTGCACCTGGCCGTAGGCAAGCGCGCGCTGAAGCCGTTGGAAGTGCACAATCTCCGTATTCCACTGATCTACGGTGCGATTCTCGGACTGTTCTCTGCGGCGGTGATGATTATCGGGACCACCACCGATGTCAAGACGCATTGGGTCTGGATCACACTCACGCTTTACGTGCTCGCTGATCCGCAGCAGCTCTATTCGCGCGCGAAGACGTGGGGCCGGGTGCTGGGCACACTCGCCGGGTTCGTGGTGGTCTCGCTGATTTCGCTTCTCGGTGTACCCGATGGGGTGCTGATCTACCTGGCGATACCGGCGCTCTGGCTGTGCTTGTTGTTCATGCTCCTGAAGAAGCCGTACTGGCAATACGCATTCTTCCTCACAGTCACCGTCGTACTTATGGACACGTCGGACGTAAGCACCTTGTTGCTCGATGCGGAACGGTTCGGTTTCACCATCGTGGGCGCCGGACTCTCGGTGGTTGCCGCGCTGCTGGTGAACTTCCTCGGATATGGCCGCGCCGGTCTCAGATCCTCGGAACGCCAGTGAGATGACACGCTCAGCTGAAGCCGCGCAGCAGAGAGGACCGCTGGATCGAGTGCTGCTGGCGATCGCCAAACGCACGTCGGGCGTGCGGTTCGTGCGCCGTCCCGCCACCGCTGACGCGCCGGCATTCGACCTCGCCTATGTCCGCACCGGGCCGGTCGGACAGCGGCCGCCCGCGGTCGTGATCCCGGGCGGACCGGGGCTGGGATCGGTCTTGCCCTATCGGGCACTGCGTAGCCTGGCATCCCGGCGGGGGCTCGACCTGATCATGGTGGAGCACCGCGGGATAGGGCTGTCACGGAAAGACGTGTCCGGAAGAGACCTCCCTCGCTCGAGCATGCAGATTACTGACGTGCTCGGTGATATCGCGGCAGTTCTCGATCACGAAAAGGTTCAACAGGCGCACATCGTCGGATCGTCATACGGCAGCTACCTCGCCTCGAGCTTCGGAGTCGCGTACCCTGATCGCGTCGCAGGGATGCTTCTTGACTCAGCTCTCCAGTCCGCAGGTGACATCGACATCGAACGAGCCGCCGTACGCGGGGTGCTGTGGGATGCGCACGGCGAATCAGCGCGTCTCGTTCGGCGCCTTGCCGAGGCCGGGATCAGTCAGCGCATACTGCTGGACGTAGCGCGTGCCGCATATGAGCTGGGCGGAGACGCGCTCTTGATCCCGTTGCTTCGTCATCGGCTGCGCTGGCAGCGCAGCTGGGCATGGCGGATGCTGGAGTCATACGCCACGCGGGATTCTTCGCTCATCCGCTTCCCCGGTATCTACGAGTTCGATCTTGCCGGAACGATCGGCTTTCGCGAACTTGGTTATGGGGGACAGAGCGACGGGCTGCCGCTCGATCCGGCGCTGACATACGCCCCGCTCGCTTCGCAGTTCCCTGCGTTCGAGAGGGAGCCGTTCGACCTGATCACCGGCGTGCAACGCTTCGACTGGCCGCTGGTGGTGTTGACCGGTTCCCGGGACCTGCGCACACCCCCCGCGATCGCAGCGCGTGTAGTGGTGGCGGCACCCCAGACGATCACCGTGCCGATCGAGAACGGGCACAGCGCGCTGGACACCCATCCCGTTGCACTCTTGAACGCGCTCGACTGGCTTGTCCGTGGCAAACAGAATGGATTGCCTGGAATCGTTGCACAACTGGACCGCTTGCCTCGCAAGGGCATTGCCGCACGCGCACCCGGTGTGCTCGCGGCGGTGATTGGCGGCAAGAGCTAGGCGCACAGGCCAACGGGTTACCGTAACCGTTGGCCTGTGCTTTCGCGAGCGTCAGACGCGCTGCGCGTGTACGTTCATCAGCGCCGCGGCGTCTTCGTCGGTCATGCCAGCGATCGGCTCACCGTTCCACACGATGTCCGCGCCCATCGCCTTGAGCAGTTCCTCACGATGTCCGTCGGCGAGCTTGGCGCCGTGGACGAGCGCAGCCGGTCCCCACATCATTGCGAGGGAGTCGTGCCATCCGTGCCCGATGTCGTGCACGTGCAGCAGGTCGTGCAGCGAAGTCTTCAGGTGCTTGACCGGTTCCGCGAACGAGTCGGCGAACACCGCGAGACGGACCTGGCGCTCCACGCCCGGGTGAACGAGAATGGGCTCGTCGACCTCGCCGCTGAATGCCTTCAGGAACTCTGCGGTCTCAAGAAGAATCACGCCGTTCGTCGGACGCGGGTTGCACTCGATCGCGTAGAGCTCGCCATGGTGGTTGACGAAGTCGAATGAGAGCTGGCCGGTGAAGGTCGGGTCGAGCTCGTCAACGAGTTTCTGCGTGTACTCGAGCGTCTTCGTGCTGTCTTCGGCCAGGAACGCGATGCCTGTGCTGTGCGCCCACTGTTCCGGCGCACTGTACGTGCACTGCGCGGTGACCCGACCGTTCACGATCACGCTGTACGTGCAGATCATGGGCCCGTCTGTGAACGGCTGGACCAGCCAGGGCTGCTCGGGGGTCGGGTGGCAGTCTTCGACGGCCATTTTCCCCGCGAGGGGGCCGGTGTTCGTCAGCAGTCCCACACCGCCTCGCGAGTAGACGGCGCGCGCGAAGAACTGGGGGAAGCGGGCGATCGCCTCGTGGAGCTCTTCCTCATCGGAGACGACGACTGTTTCGGGAATGGGCACTCCCGCCCGCTCCACGAGGCGCTGGAAACTGCCCTTGTCGTGAAGCTGCGCGAGCGCACTGAAGCTGCCGGTGAAGAGGCGGACGCCTTCGGAGAGGTCCGCGACCCGGGCTGCGAGGTAGAAGGCTTCCTCGAAGGTGGGAATGATCGTGTCGATCTGGTGCGCGGCGACGATCCGGTTCACATCCGCGATGAACTGATCAGTCTCGAACCGTGGTGACGCCGTCACCTCGTGTGCGGCGAGGAACCGGGAGTGGCTTCCCATCGCGCCTGCGAAAGTGTCAGCGGCGACAACATAATTGCCGGCGCTGCCGAGCTTTCGGATGAGATCTAAGGCGAACGTATTACGTGAACTGGTGACCAGGATGCGCATCGAGCGTCCTCTCAAAGGGGCAGCATGAACATTTCACGCTGAGACTATCGGATCGGCGAGCCGCCGACGTACACGCCCGGCCGACGCGATATCCCTTGGTCGTGCGGCACTGCTATGGTGACCGGTAACTGAGGTTGCACAGGGGGGTGAAACGAGAAGCGGCGCGTATTGTCGCCCATTTTCCATGCGGGTGCAGCGAACCGGATCAGGCTTCGTTGCGGCTGCCGAGTAGTCGAACGAGTCCGTTTCTGAGGCGGATGCCGATCGCGCTGATCCGCACCAAGTGCGGACGACTGTATTTCCATCTTTCACATCCGAGAGGACGATCCATGTCAGAACGTTTC
Source organism: Microbacterium sp. A94 (assembly GCF_051842855.1). Lineage (NCBI taxonomy): Bacteria > Bacillati > Actinomycetota > Actinomycetes > Micrococcales > Microbacteriaceae > Microbacterium > Microbacterium sp. A94. The sequence goes on from NZ_JBPXMU010000004.1 coordinate 148,800, forward strand.
CGTATCGCGTCCGAGCAGAGCTCCGATGCAGCGCTTGAGCTTGCCCCAGTTTTCACCCGCCCGGGCGAAGCCTCGACGCTTCCGAAGTTCAAGATGCCCGAAGGCATGATGGCTTCGGACACCGCATACCAGATCGTGCACGACACCGCCATGCTCGACGGCAACTCCAGGCTCAACCTCGCCACGTTCGTCTCCACCTGGATGGATGAGAACGCGCAGAAGCTGCACCTCGAAGCTGCCGATAAGAACATGATCGACAAGGACGAATACCCCGCAACTGCGGAGATCGAAGACCGCTGCTGGAGGATTCTCGCCGACCTGTGGAGCGTGCCGGACGCAGACGACACCATCGGTACCTCCACGATCGGTTCCTCTGAGGCCTGCATGCTCGGCGGTCTCGCGCTGAAGCGTCTGTGGCAGGAGAGTCGCAAGGCGGAAGGCAAGTCAACGGAGAAGCCGAACCTCGTGCTCTCGTCCGGTGTGCAGGTCGTGTGGGAGAAGTTCTGCAACTACTGGGATGTCGAGGCTCGTTACGTTCCGGTGAGCGAGGAGCACCTCGTGCTGGACGGCTTCGAGCTGGAGAAGTATGTCGATGAGAACACCATCGGTGTCGTCGCCATCCTCGGTCAGACCTACACGGGGCTTTATGAGCCGGTCAAGGAGATCGCTGCGAAGCTCGATGAGATTCAAGCGAACACGGGCGTCGACGTGAAGATCCACGTGGACGGTGCCTCCGGTGCAATGATCGCACCGTTCTGCCAGCCGGACCTTGAGTGGGACTTCCGGATCGACCGCGTCAACTCGATCAGCACTTCGGGTCACAAGTACGGTCTCGTCTACCCGGGCGTCGGTTGGGTTGTCTGGCGAAACAAGGCGGTCTGCCCGGAGAGCCTCATCTTCCACGTCAGCTACCTCGGCGGCGACATGCCGACGCTCGCGTTGAACTTCTCGCGCCCCGGCTCGCAGGTGCTGCTCCAGTACTACCAGTTCCTGCGTTTGGGCCGCGAGGGCTACACGGCGATCCAGCAGGGCTCGATCGACGTGGCGACCTACTTGTCGTCAGAGATCGCCAAGATGGAGAACTTCGAACTCGTCAGCAAGGGGGACACCATCCCCGTGTTCGCATGGCGGCTCACTGCGGAAGACCGCAACTGGGACCTGTATGACCTCGCCGATCGACTCCGCATGCGTGGTTGGCTCGTCCCCGCGTACCCGATGCCGGACAACATGAGCGACATGATCGTGCAGCGCATCGTCGTGCGTTCCGACCTGAGCAAGGATCTTGCGGGCACGTTGCTCACCGCGATCAAGGAAGAGGTCTCGTACCTGGAGGGCCTGTCCACGCCGCTCCCGCGTGAAGCGAAGAAGCAGAGCTTCGCGCACTGACCGTTGAGGTGGGTGCCGCTGAATGGCGGCACCCACCACCGAACTCAGCCGACTGTAACCGAACGGAATCCGCGATGACATCGAAGCCGAGCGCCGACCTCCGCGCGCCCTTTCTCACGCCGAGTCTCACAAAGCAGAGCGTGTACTTCATTATTGGAGGCTCGCTGTTCGCTCTCGGATCGGCGGCCTCGATCTGGGGATTCGGTGACGTCGCATTCACCAACTGGGTCTGTTTCATCGGCGCGTGGTTCTTCACCACAGCCGGACTTTTCCAGCTGGTTCTCAGTGGTGACGCGACGGTCCGTGTCCATAAAGGTCAGGCGAAAGCGTTCCGTGCCGAGTGGTTGGCTGCGGCGACGCAGAGTTTCGGCACGATCCTTTTCAATGTGAGTACGACGACGGCACTCACCGCGAAATCCGTCGCCGTGGAGAAGCACTTCGTGTGGAATCCCGATGCCGGTGGCTCGGCAGCCTTCCTCATCAGCGCTTTCTTCGTCTATATAGCCTTTTATCGCGAGCAAGACACGCTGTGGGGCCTGACCAAGCCCGCCTGGTGGGCAGCCCACGTCAACATGGCGGGATGCATCGCGTTCGGCGTCTCCGCGATCGGCGCCTTCGTGACGGACGACGGCGGCAGTAAAGACGCGAACGTCGCCAACTGGGGCACGTTCATCGGCGCGCTCTGCTTTGTCGGAGCTTCCGTCATCGCGCTGCCGAAGATGCCCTGGAACACCGTGCGATTCGATTCTGCGACGGTGCCGCTCAAGAAGCCGGCGAAGCGATGAAAGTTCGGCTCGTTCTCTCCGTATCCGTTGGAGGATGCTGAGCACCTATTCTCATCGGATCACCTCGATACCGGTGTAACGCACTCCAGGAGTGCATGCAAAGAAAGGGAACCAACCCAATGTGCACACGAGTACTCTGGCCCGACGCAAACGGCGCGGTAATCGTCGGCCGAAACATGGATTTCCACATGGATTTGCTTACCAACCTGTGGAAAATGCCCCGCGGTATCGAACGCAAGGATGGCGCTAACGGCAAGCTCACATGGAAGGCGAAGTACGGCAGCGTCATCGCGACGGCGTTCGACCTGATCGCTACTGATGGCATGAACGAAGAGGGCCTCGCAGGACACATCCTGTGGCTCGCGGAGTCGAATTACGGCAAGCCCGAGGACTCTGATGTTCAGCTCAGCCAGTCGATCTGGCTGCAGTACTACCTCGACAACTTCGCCACGGTCGCCGAAGCCGTTGAATGGACGAAGAGCAGCGATGTACGCATCGCGCAGCTGTTCGATCCGACTGGACATCTCGTCCCGACGTTGCACCTCGCGATCAACGATGCCACCGGTGACTCCGCGATCATCGAGTACACCCAGGGGTCGGCGACGGTTTACCACAACCGTGACTACAAGGTCATGACAAACTCTCCGACCTTCGACAAGCAGCTCGAGCTGGTCAAGGAGATCGATGGCCTCGGCGGCGACAAGCCGCTTCCCGGGTCGACGCTTGCGTCGGACCGCTTCGCTCGTGCCTCCTATTACATCGAGCACCAGGTGCAGCCGAAGACCGAGCTGCAGGCGATGGCGGCGATGTTCAGCATCATCCGCAATGCTGCGCAGCCGTTCCGGACTCCGGAGCCCGGGAAACCGGATGCATCGCAGACGATCTGGCAGGTTGTCGCGGATATGACTAACAAGCGCTATGCATTCGAATCGACGACGCGCCCCAACATCGTGTGGCTCGACTTCGAGAAGATGAGCTTCAACGAGGGAACGGAGATCCTCAAGCTGGATCTGATCGGAAAGCTCTCGCTCGAAGGCGGTCTCGCGGGGGACTGCAGCCACAAGTTCGAGGCAGTCGACGACCTCGGTCTCGGCCTTGTGGACACCGGGCGTGAGGCGCTTGAGTTCGTCGCGCGCAAGCAGGATGAGTTCGCTCAGCTTGCCAAGGGCTTCAAGGCTCTGAAGTTGGCGAAGGCCAGCTGACGCTCTCTGCCAGCGAGCATACGAAGAGAGGGGGCCGGTCCGAGAAGGGCCGGTCCCCTTTCGTGTTCACAGGCTGATGAGCGGCCGCAGGGGTTCCGTGGTCACCGTTCGGGAAGGTCGCTGGGCGCGTCTGCGTCGTCAGCATCTCGCGTCTGGGAGACGTCCGCATCAGAAGCCTCTTCGAGCTTTTCGGCCTGGGCAAGCTTGAAGACGCCGATCGTGGCGACGATACCTGCACCGCCGATCGCGAGCAGCGACCAGACAGATGCGCCCGCAGCCTCGTGCAAGATGACGATTCCGATGAACACTGAGATCGCAGGGTCGATTACCGTTGTGCCGGCGACGACCACATCCGACGGATTGCACGTGTACGCCGTCTGGACGAAGTAGATCGAGAGAGCCGAGGCCACACCGATGCCGAGCACGCACGCGAGGGTCAGGATGCCTTCGGAGTCAAGCGTGAACGGATGCCCGGCGAACAGTCCCTGCACGCGCAGGAGCACCGTTTTGCCGAGCGCTGCGACGAACGCCGAGAAGAGCCCGCCGAAGAGGACGTAGACGATGGGGGCGAGCTTCGATCTGCCGCGGCTGAGCAGCCAGGCGGCGGCCGCGAGGACGAGACCGGTGCAGAGCGCGACCAGCACCCCGATGAGCTCCGCGTCCGTGATCGCCTTCTGCTTGCTCACCTGCGCTGCGATGATCACGTATGCGATGACGCCGACCAAACACAGCAGAATCGATCGGTAGATCCCGCGAGTGGGCATCTTGCCGGACATCTTCGCGCCGAGGAAGACCGCGAATACGAGAGCCAGCACGCCGACGGGCTGCACGAGCATCAGGGGAGCGAAGGCGAGGCTGGCCACCTGCAGCAGTATTGCGATCCCGTAGAACGCGGTGCCCAGCAACCAGATCGGCGTCTTGACCATCGTGATGAAGAGCTTGCCGTCGCCTTTGCTTGCGGTGGCGACCGCGATGCCCCTGGCCTGCCAGAGGTTTCCGAACGACAACGCTGCGGCGGAAAGCACGGCAAGGCTGATGCCGAGGATGTGCATTGTGGTGTGTGACAACGGAGGGCCTCTCACTGCCGGGCGGTCGCAATCGGGCCTCAGTCTATCCACCGGGCACGCGCAACACCGACCAGGCCGGCATCTCGCACATTTCTGAGGGGTGCGCATCGCGGCGCTCGCCTGCCGCTAGGGTAGGGCACATCGGAGCTATGGATTGACCGTCGGAGGCGTCGCGTCCGACGGTGTAGGACTGATCAGGTGTCGTGAGGGGCGAACGAATGCGCAATGTCTGGCGGGTTCTGAAACGGGATATCAAACGGCTCGTTCGTGTGCCGCTGGCACTTGTGATCATCGGTGGTGCCCTCATCACGCCCGCGTTGTATGCATGGTTCAACATCACGGCGTTCTGGAACCCGTTCGACAACACGAAGAACTTGAGCATCGCGGTCGTCAACCTCGATGCTGGGGCATCCAACTCGCTCACGGGCGAGGTGAATGTCGGCGATCAGCTCGTCGCAAAGCTCAAAGACAACGACGATCTCGGCTGGCATTTCCTCTCAGAGGACGCCGGCATGGAATCCGTGCGCAGCGGCGAGAGCTTTGCCATGTTCGTCGTTCCAGAGAACTTCTCGAAGGATCTGCTGAGCATAACTTCGGGGGATTTCACCAAACCCAAGTTGCTCTACTACGTCAACGAGAAAGAGAACGGAGTCACGCCGGAGATCACGGACACCGGGGCAACAACGTTGCAGACGCAGATCACTGACTCGTTCACCCAACAGGTCGCGGATGCTGTCGCGACGGCGATCCAGAAGGGTGGCGTCGCAGCCGAAGATGACCTGCTGGCCGCCGAGGCCCAAGTCGTCAGCGACTTGCAGCGAGTAGCGGAGGCCATTGGGCAGACTCGTGCCAGCCTGAGCGTGCTCGCCGGTGATATCACCGATGCACGGGCGGGATTGCAAAGCAGCGAAGTGGTCTTGGGCGACATCGACGTTGCCCTCGCAGATGCTCAGACGACGCTCACCGACGTCAGCGCACTCGCGGAACGCGCCCAGACGGAGTTGCTTCAACTCGCCGGAGAGGCGACAACTGGTCATGTGATCGGCTCCGCAGAAGTGGGCGAGGCAGCCTCAGGTGCTTTGGGCGCCGTCGGACGCGTGAGCGCGGCGAGCAGTGCGCTCTTAGCGGCGGTGGACGCGCAGCGTGTCATTCTGGGGGAGTCGTCGGTTCTGCTGGGAGGCCTTGACCACCAGCTCGAGCAGACATCGAGCGCGCTGAGCAGTCTCGATGGCAACCTCGCTGCAGTGGAAGCGGATATGGGCGTCGCGGTCTCTGATCTGCAGACGCTGGGAGGGGTGGCCCTCTTCCAAGATCTTGAGGCCCTCACTCATCTGAATGCCGAGCAGATTGCTGAGTTCATGGCGACGCCCGTGCAAGTGGATCAGCACACCATCTTCCCGACCCCGGCATACGGATCACTGATGGGAGCTCTGTTCATCAACCTGTCGCTGTGGATCGGCGCTTTCGTGCTCGTCGTGATCTTGAAGCTTGATGTTGACGATGAAGATATCGCCGACGTCACGGAACGTCAGAAGTACCTCGGTCGCTGGTCATTGTTCGCGTGCATCGCTGTGATGCAGGCGATCGTCCTCAGCATCGGCAACCTGATAATCGGGGTGCAACACGTCAACGTGTTCGCATTCGTCGTCACGCCGATACTGATCGGACTGGCCTATCTCAGCGTCATCTACGCACTGTCTGTGACATTCGGGTACGTCGGCAAGGGGCTCGCTGTCGTTCTCGTGATCATGCAGATCCCGGGAGCTTCTGGAATCTATCCGATCCAGCTCATGCCGGAGTTCTTCCAATCGCTGTACCCCTTCTTCCCTTTCACATACGGGATCGACGCAATGCGTGAGGTGATCAGCGGTTTCGCTGGGTTCGCTTATTGGCGCTACCTCGGGATGCTGGCAATTTTCGTTGTACTGTCCTTCTTCCTCGGGCTGGTGCTTCGACGACACGTCGCCAACGTCACGCGGCTGTTCACGAGCCAGGTCCGCGAAACGGAGCTGTTCACCAGCGAGGACGGTGCTCCTACCGGCCGCGGCTACCGGCTCAATCACGTGCTGCGTGCCCTGGCCAATCGCGCCAGATACAAGGAGAGCCTCAAGAAACGTGCCCTGCCGTTCGCGCGGTCATACCGAGGGTTCCGTAGCGGGATCGTCGTCGTTGGGCTGATCGGTGTGTTGGTGCTGGCCGTGTGCGCAATAGTCTTCCCGAGCACGAAGATCGAATTCGTGGGTCTGTGGATTCTGTGGCTCATCATAGTTTTCGTCGCGTTGGTCGCACTGGAGTACATCCGCTACAGCCTGCGCCTTTCCGCGGAGGTGGGGGACATGCCCGAAGAGAAATTGCGTGAAGAGCTGGCGGAACTGGAGTCCAAGCGATGAGGGGAATCGTGCAGCAGTTCCGATCGGACCTGCGTCGCGTGACAAGCAATGTGATGGCGGTCATTGTGTTGTGCGGACTCGTTGTCATTCCCTCCGCGTTCACCTGGTTCAACGTGATCGGCAGCTGGGAGCCTTTCAACAACACCAAGAACCTCAAGGTCGCTGTGGCGAGCGTGGACAAGGGCTACACCAGCCCGCTGATCCCGATCCACCTGAACATCGCGAGCTTGGTCGAGTCAGCGCTTCGTGCGAACGACCAGCTCGACTGGGTCATCACAACCAAGGAAGATGCGATCGCCGGCACAGAGTCCGGTGAGTACTACGCCGCGATGGTGTTGCCGGAAGACTTCAGCGAGCGCATGCTCACCTTCTATACGGCCGGTTCCCAGCAGACCAAGATCAATTACTACACCAACGACAAATCGAATCCGTTGGCACCCCTCATCACCAGCGAAGGCGCCGACGACCTTTCTGCGAAGATCAACTCCGAGTTCATGAACGAGCTCAGCGACATCGCTTTGAGCCTCGTTTCGTCGATCGCGAAGAACCTGGGCAGTAGTGACTCTCAGGCAACATTCGTTCGCATCGAGGCGCACATCAGCGACGTGGCAGCGCAGCTGCGTGCAGCATCGGGCACTGCCACGATGTTCACGGGGATCCTCCAAGCGAGCATCCCGCTGGTCAGTAGTAGCTCCAGCCTGTTCGGAGCCGTCGAATCCGAGTTCTCTACCGCGACGGGAAAGATCCAGGAAGGTCTCGCCGCCGCGCAGGATGCGGATGCTGCGGTCATTCACGCGTCCGATGTGCTGACTGCGGCCTTCGAAGCCAGCTCGGCTCAGCTCGGCCGTTTCTCCGGCGAAGTCGATCGAGTGTTCTCTGGCCTCGATTCCGATGCCGCGTCCAGCGTCGAGCTGATCGGGGTGATGGTCACCGACATTGGCGACCTCATCGATCGGCATGTGCAGCTGCGAGAGCGACTCATCAACGACGTAGCGCCGACGCTGTCCGACGAAGAGCGCCCCGCGCTCGATGCCGTCGTGGCAGATCTTGACGCTGCGATCGCCGGGGAGCAGGCTCTGCAATCTCGCCTTCAGGAGACGGCGGACGGCGTGGCTCAGGGCAACAACGATGTGCAGGGGTTCCGTGCCGATATCGATGGACGGATCGTGGCTGCGCAGGCTTCACTCGATAACGCCGGGGCCGTGTTCACGAACAACCTCAAGCCAACGCTTGATGAGCTCGCAACAACACTCAACGCGGTCAGTATCGGGCTCGGGGGCGTCGCCGGCAGCGTCGCGGGCCTCGGCAACACAGCAAACGGCGTCACCAGCATGCTCGACAATGCCGTAGCTCAGAATGGCGAACTCGCCACAACCTTGGGTGATACCGCAGTGGAGGTTGAGCGGGTCGCTGGCCTGCTGTCCACAGCAGTCGACTCCGGCGACTTCGGTGAGATCAGCAAGATCATCGGCTCGAACCCGTCAGTGCTGGCCACTGCGCTGTCCCAGCCCATCGGACTCGATCGGATTCCGCTGTTCCCGGTGGTGAGCTTCGGGGCCGGGATGGCACCGCTGTACTCGACCCTTTCGCTCTGGGTCGGCGCGTTGCTGATCTGCGTGACCTTGCGCGTCAACCCGCCCGCACGGCCCTTCGACGGCGGGCCCGAGCTGAAGCTTCATCAGCGGTTCCTCGGTCGCTACGGTCTTTTCGCGCTGCTCGGGTTGGCTCAGAGCACCCTGGTGTTCCTCGGGAACATTCTGATCGTAGGGCTGCAACCCGTGCATCCGTTCTTGTTCCTCCTGCTCGGCTGGGTGACCTCGCTCGTCTTCACCTTCATCATCTATACGCTCGTGGTGTCGTTCAGCGATGCAGGAAAGGCGCTAGCCGTCTTTCTGCTGGTCATCCAGGTTGCAGGTGCCGGAGGTGCGTATCCGCTCGTCCTGCTACCGCAATGGTTCCAGAACATCAGTCCGTTCCTGCCAGCCACGCATGCCATCGACGCCTTCCGGGCCGCGCTTGCCGGCATCTACCACGCGGACTACTGGATCTCACTGGGTCTGCTGCTCGCGTTCATCGTGCCGATGCTGCTTCTGGGCTTGGCGCTGCGCAAGCCGCTCATCGGCATCAACGCGAAGATGGAGGGCATGCTGCAGTCGACGAAACTCATGTGAGATCGAAGTCGTCACCATCCACGACCGGGAGGATAGTTCTGAACCTTCGCCGAACGCGCCTGCAACGTGCGCTGTCTGTCCTCAAGAAGGAGGACTCCGCACCACCGACCAATGCGCATGGTGCGCAGCTGGTCGACATGCTCGGCATGCTCGGACGCATGCTGCTGGCCGGGTCGCAGCCCACCAATGAGGTGGCAGCATCACTTCGCTCATTGGCCGGCACTTATGGAAATTCTGAACTGCGCATCATCACCCTTCCTACCCTCGTGTTGATCGAGGATCCGCTGACCGTGCCGGCGAACACATCGGTGTTCGACGCCGATCAGCCCGCGTTGCGCCTCGACCAGGTCGATGCAATCGAACGACTCATGCACCGGGCGGCCGAAACCCAACTCGCGCCAGCGGCCGTGTCGGAAGAGGTAGCGCAGATCATCAGAACTCCGCCACGATTCGGCTTCTGGGCATCCTTGAGCGGTCACGTCCTACTGACCGTCGGATTCGGCCTCGTGCTGAGCCCCACGCTGCCGGCGTTGCCCATATATGCGGCGCTCGGGCTGCTCGTCGGGCTGCTCGTGCTGCTGGGTTCACGGGTGCGCACGCTCGCGCTCGTGCTCCCGGTCGTGGCTGCTTTCATCGCAACGGCGATCGCCGGACTGATCGCTCCGGAGCTGGCGAGTCAGAGCATGCTCAGCCTCGTCACGCCTGCCATCGCCAGCATGCTTCCGGGGCTGACCCTCACGATCGCCACTGTCGAACTCACGAACGGTCAGATCATCGCCGGCGCGAGCCGTCTGCTCTACGGTTTCGCGACTCTCTCGCTGCTGGCCTTCGGGCTCTACATGGGCATTGTCGTCACGGGCATCGCGACCCCGCACACTGCCACGGGAGATCGTCTCGGTGCCTGGGCTCCGTGGGTGGGCATCGTGTTCGTGGCGGTTGGCTACTATCTCTATTCCGTTGCGCCCAAAGGCTCCCTGATCTGGATTCTGTTCGCATTGAGCGTTGCTTACGCCGGACAGCTGCTCGGACACCTGCTCCTCGGCGCAACGCTGTCCGGGCTCGTGGGGGCTCTCATCGCGGTGCCTGCCATCTATCTCGCCTCGCATATTCCTCGCGCTCCGCAACCCGCGGTGATGCTCACGTGCGCCTATTGGATGATGGTGCCCGGCACTCTGGGCTTCATCGGTCTGACCGAGACAGTGGTGGGAACTGCCGGTGGCGGAAACGCCCTACTGCAGACCATCGGCGGTATCTTCGCGATTGCGATCGGCATGGTCATCGGCACGGGTATCAGCCGCGACACCGGTGCTGTCGCACGCGCGTGGCATGGCGGTCGCATACGCTGAGCGGCGGTACCAGCGGTGCTGCCAGGGCGAGCCCTGTGCCCGTCAGCGAGAAGCCTTCTCTAATGCGGCCGCGATTTCTCCGAATCCGCGAGACTGAGCGTGCTCGAGAGGCGTGACACCGTTCTTGTCTGCGATGGTGACATCTGCGCCAGCGTCGATGAGCGTGGCGACGATGTCCTGGTAACGCGTGGAGCCGTCTCCGAAGATGACCGTTTCCAAGAGCGCCGTCCAGCCGAGGTTGTTCACATGGTCCAGGTCCACGCCTGTGCTCACGACCCGTTTGATGTAATCCGCATGCCCGCGTTCGCCAGCCGGGATCGGGGAGAGGCCCCCGAACCGATTGGGAATCGACATGTCCGGATCCGCGGGAAGAAGGGCTTCGAGCATCGCGACGCTGCCTGTTACTCCTGTGACGAGCCAAGGGGTGTCGTGCTGATGATCGAGGGCATCAACGTCGGCGCCGAGGGCGACGAGCAGACGAGCAACCTCGACGTGATCATAAGTGGATGCCAGGAGAAGGGGAGTCTGTTCGAGATCATTTCGTGTCTCCAGATTTGCTCCGGCGCGCAGCGCGAGCGCTGCCGCATCAGCATCGCCTGCCTGCGCGGCCGTGAGAAGCCGCTGGTCGGCTTCACCGTCACCGTCACCGTCACCGTCACCGGCCGTGGCAGCGTCGTCGGCAGCAGCAGCGCGCAGCAACTCGGACTGAGGCGTCAGAGAGTGCTTTTCGGCGAGCTGCGCGGGGCTCATCCCGTCGCGTTCAGATGAAATAGTCACGTCGGCTCCTCCTGCCACGAGCACGCGCACGGTGTCTACGTAGGCTTCGACTTGTTCGGGCTTCGCGAAGACCAGCGCCTCGTGCAGCGCCACCCAACCGAGATTGTTGACATGGTCAGTGTCGATCCCCGCCTGTATCAAGCGTCCCACGACGTCGGCATGGCCCCGTTCGCTCGCTCTGATGAGGCCGGTGCCGTGCCAGGAATCAAGGCTTGCGACGTCGGCTCCGTTCTGGAGAGTGAGCTCCAGTAGCGGAAGGTACCCCTCGCTCGTGGCGATCAGGTACGCGCTTTGAGTGGTTGAATCCTTGGCATTGACATCGGCGCCCGCTGCGATGAGCTGCGCGGATGTCTCGAGATCGTTGGCCCAGGCCGCCGCGATCAGGTTCATGTTCAGTTCCTCCTGTTCGAGAGCCTCTGCGGACGCCTCCGGATGGGGTGTCGTGCTTGTGCTCGGCGCCTGCTCTGTCGCGGTGCATCCTGCGAGGAGGAGAGCCGTAGACAGAGCGGCGGCGAGAAAAATCGATCGCGGTCTCATGATGGTGACCTTTCGGAGAGGTGGGCAGGCGGGTCAGGCTTGGTTGCTCGGGCGCATCCGGCGGGTTACGTAGATTGCGACACCGCCGACCAGTGCGACCAATCCGGCAGCGAGTGCAACGATCGGGCCCGCATTGCCCGTCTCGGCCAGATCTTCGTCGTCAGACGCGGCTTCGCTGTCATCCGGGGCGGTGGCTGCGGGCTCGGCGTGGTCAGTGGGAGTGTGGATGATGTCGTAGTAGACCTCGGGGTTGGCCTCGTCGGGGATGACGCGGTAGGTGAACTCTTCGGGGGTGAGTTCGGTGATTGGCACTGCGCGCTCGAAGAGCACGTCGCCGTTGGTGTCCTTCGCGAGGAGGATACGTTCTGAGCCGTCGGCCGATACGGTCCAGTCACCCTGCATCTTCGGGGTGTCGTCCAGGTTGTACATCGTGAATGTGCCGTCGGTGTTGTAGTAGGCCCAGCCGACGAAGTTGGCGACGTTCTCGTCTGTCAGCGGGACGTTGTTTTCGTCCTGGTCCACAGCGCCTGTGGTCTCCCACGGTGTGCCTGCCAGTACATCTGACGGCGTGGCAACCGCAGCAGAAATACTTGAGACGGGGGCGGCCGTGGTTTCAGCGGCGAATGCGCTTGCGGTCGGGGCGAGGCTGATAGCTACAGCGGTGACCACCGACGCGGTGATCATGGTGCGGCGTGTCGGCACGATGCGATTCTTCGTCAAGTCTTCTTCTCCCTGAAGTGAGTGTGAAACTCCGACTCAAGTAGTCGAAGCGAACACATTCCACGTTAGGAATTCGAGAAAACCGGCACATCAATCGATCAGTTGAACCTGCCTGATAGGAACCTGAATGCTTCAGATTCGGATGAACCCGCGTTTGACCGCGATGGCAATCGCTGCCTGACGATTATCCGCGCCAAGTTTGGTGAAGGCGTGATGCAGGTGAGTCTTGATCGTCGCCTCGCTGACGTGCAGCGCTCGCGCCAGGTCACGGTTGGAGAGTCCGTCGGCAGCCAGGGTGAGAACTTCGAGCTCGCGCAGCGTGAGCGCCCCCGGTCGATCAATGCGTTCGAGAGCCTGTGCGCTGATCGCGCCGTGCGGGCGAATCTTTCTATCCGCGGCCGCGCGGATCGCTTGAAACAGTTCCGCGGGTCTGCTGTCCTTGACGAGGTAACCCGCAGCCCCGGCATCCAGCGCTCGCACGATATCTGCGTCGGAGTCGTAGGCAGTGAACACCAGCACGCTCGTGGTCGGGCTCGCCCGGCGGATCTCGCGGATCGCTTCGATTCCGTCTGGGACATCGTCGCCGAGGTCGAGATCGACGAGCGCGACATCGATTCCCTGAGCTGCCGCGGTTGCCTCCGCAGCAGAGCCCACATCGGCGACGACCTCGAAATCGTTCTGAGTGTCCAGCAATGACCTCACGCCGTGCCGCAGGACAGGGTGGTCATCCAGCAGCAGAATCCGGATCATGATCTGCTCTCTTCCTGCGCGGCATCCGGCACGATCGCGGACACGGTCGCTCCTTCGCCCGCGTATGACTCGACGGTCAGCATTCCGCCCAGGTTCTCGACGCGCCACGTCATCGCTCGAATGCCGAAGCCACCGGAACCGGAATCGATCATCGTCGAGTCGTGTGCAGCGGCGGCGAGCCCGATCCCGTCATCGGCCACGTCCACACCGATCTCTGAGTCGAAGAAGGTGAGGGTGACGCGTGTCCACGTTGCCTGAGCGTGCTTGTGAGCGTTGACCAGAGCTTCCTGAACGACGCGCTGGAGTGCGTGAGAAATCGTATCGGAGACCGCGCGCTCGTCCCCGACGACGACGAACTCTGCGCCCGCGGCCCGTGCCTGCGCCTGAAGCGCGATCGCGAGGGAGACGCCGCTCTCCCGCGGGTCAGCGAGCCCGTGAAGAAGCTGCCGTGTTTGCATGAGGCCGTCGCGCAGCGCTTCACGCGCTTTCCCGACTGCAGTGGATTGCTCACCACGCAGGTCATCTGATTCGAGCATGAGAAGAGCCGTCGCTGTTCGCTGCACCACTGTGTCGTGCAGTTCGCTGGCCACGCGTTCACGTTCCGCCAGCGCTCCGGCATCTCGCTCAGAACGTGCAAGTTGTTCACGTGTATCGACCAGTTCCGCGATGAGCGTTCGTTGCGCGTCCAGCGCACGATCGAGCGCGGTGTAAGCGTAGGTGAGCACGACGCCGCCGAAGAACGGACCCAGTACCAACCCGAGGTCGTCCCCATTCGACATGAGGAAGAGCCCCACGCTCACGGCCACGACGATGGCAGCGGAGATGATGATCGCGAGGCGGCCGCGAATCACTCTGTGCACCGCGAAGAAGAGCGCGAAACCGCACCATCCGAAGGACGGAGCGAGCACGGCGAGAGGCAGCCAGAAACCCGTAGCGATGAGGAGTCCTATCGCCTGTCTAGATCCGACCGCGTCCAGTCCCGCAGCATGCGCAGCAGAATCGAGGCTGCGGCGGCCGATCACCGCGATCGCGTAGCTCACACCCGCTCCGATCGCGAGGATAAGCGCGGCAAAGCCGACGCCCTCAAGCGGATGCCTGCTGAAATACCGCATCCCGCATACGACGAGCAGGATGGCGAATCCGATATCGACGACGCGATCCATCGCGCTCAAGCGCTGACGGCGCGAAGCTTCCATGAGATCAGACTACGAGACAGCTCTCCTGCACCCGCGGCCGGTACGCTGAGCACGTCACGTTCGACAGGAGCACAGGATGCCGCGTACCGTCTCTCGTTGGGCCCTCGCCGTTCTGCTCGCCGCCGCGGGGCTCGGTCACCTGAGCTGGGGGCGGCGCGGTTTCCGCATCACCGTGCCGGACTGGGCGACACGGTTGTCTCACCTGGACAAGGACGCGATCGTGGTCGCATCCGGCGCCGTCGAGGTGATGCTCTCTGTGGCACTTGTCGCGCTTCCGAAGGAGCGCAAACGTATCGGATGGGCGGTCGCCGCTTTCTTCGTCGCTGTGTTCCCGGGGAACGTGCACCAGTGGCGCACCGGTCGATCCGCGCCTCTGCTGGACACTGATCGTCGACGATTCGCACGCTTGCTGCTCCAGCCGGTGCTTGTCGTATGGGCGCTGTGGGGCACCTCCTCGCCGCCGATTCGAGCCCGACGCAGATGCTCGTGATGCGGGGCGTCTGCGACCGTCGCGGCGCCGGGTATCCTGGAGAAGGCAGTCACAACAGGAGGCAATCGTGATCTTCAGCTTTATCGTCTACGTCGTCCTATTCCTCGGCGGAATCATCCTGATGGGTAAGTCCTTCGAGGTCGCTGGCTTCGAGGCGCTTGTCTTCTGCGCGGGCCTCGTGGCGTTCTGCCTGTCGCTCGCCTGGATCATGCGGCAGCCCGGCAGTGCCACGCGTCGCGCCAACAACTGGGATGGCGGTCCCGGCGCTCAGTGAGCGCCGCACGGCGTGAGCGGTCAGGCTGCTGAGTAGCTGCGCTCACGCAACAGTTCAGCGATGTGCACGGCGTTCGCCGTCGCAGTAGCGGTCGTTTGTGCGACCTTCTCCGGCACCTCGTCGAGATCCTTGTAGTCCACAGCCTGCATCGCCTCCCCGTTCCAATACACCGATCCCTGTGCTGCCACGGTGAATCCGACGTCGTTCAGCGCCTGGAACAGGACCGCTGCGATGTGATGAGCCCCGTCCTCATTTCCGACGATCCCGGCGATCGCGACCTTGTTGAACATGGTCGGCCGACCTTCTTCGTCGGTTTCGCTGAGTTCGGCGTCGAGCCTCTCCAGCACGCGCTGAGCGACACTGGAGTGCTGTCCGAGCCAGGTCGGGGTGACGAAAACAAGAATGTCTGCGCGCAGGATCTGCTCGCGTAGCGATGGCCACTGGTCTCGCTCGCCCATATCCGTCTGCACACCGGGGAGGATCAGATGATCCACCGCGCGGATGCTGGCGGGAGAGACGCCGTGCGCAGCAAGCGAGGCGAGGATCTGTCCGCCGAGAACGTCCGAGCTGGAATCGGCGGGCGACGGCTTGAGCGTGCAGTTGATCATCAGTGCGGTCAATTGAGTATCCATGACCGCAGGCTAGCCACCGTTCGTCCCACCCAGGAGGGGGTTTCGCCGCGGGGCAGAACTCGCTAGCGTCGCTCTGATCAGTCTCAGCGCCGCTTTGCGAGCCGCGCTTCGAGGTTCGCCTTGACCGCCGGCCACTCCGGTTCCAGGATCGAGAACTCCACGCTGTCGCGCAGCGCGCCGTTTCGGTAACGCGAGATCGCGCGCATCACGCCGTCCTGCTTCGCACCGAGCCGTTCGATGGCTGCACGCGACTGGAAGTTCACCCATTGTGTTGTGAACCCCGCCCGGAACACGCCGAGCGTCTCGAAGGCATGCGTCAGCAGCAAAAGCTTCGACTCGGCATTGGTGCCGGTGCCGTGCGCGGAAGGACGGTTCCAGGTGTACCCGATGTGCAACCGGGGAACATCCGCCGCCATGTCGTAGTACGTCGTCATCCCGATCACGCGTCCGGCCGCATCAAACGCGGTGAACGGCACCATCTCGCCCTTCTCGGAGAGGCCGAGCCGGCGTTCGATCTCCGCTGCGACGCCGTCCGGCGAGGGGACTGAGGTGTACCAGGCGGTCTGCCAGAGGTCGTCCTCGCGGACGGCATCCACCAGCCCATCGTGATGCGCCCGGTCGAGGGGACGCAGCTCGACCAGCGAGCCGGTCAGCGTGAGCGGTGCAGGGTCGGTGCGAAAAGCCATACCTCATTAAATCAGCGGCTGGTCTGCCATCGCGCCGGACGAGCGCGAGCAACGTCTCGGCCGACTCGCTACCCTAAAGCCATGCCGTTCATTCTCATGATTCTCACCTTCGCGCTAATGGTCGGTGCGTTGATCAGCATCATCACTCGTGATGACTCGCAGGTGAAGTACCTGCCGAAGATGGTGTGGCTGATCATCGTCATCCTGCTGCCGCTGGTCGGCAGCGTTCTCTGGTTCGCCCTCGGGCGCGAGCCCGGCGAGGGCGGTGTCTCACTGCCGAAGATGCCCCAACGCGCACCGCGCACGACGGCGCAACCGCCGATCCAGCAGACGTGGACGCAGACATCCGCCGCTCGAACCACTGAACAGCAGATCGAAGACCTCGACCGTGAGATCGAGGAGTGGCGCCTGCGCCAGGCGATCGAGAAGCGCCGCGAGCAGGGCGACGCAGACTAAGCGCGCTCGAAAGACTCCCGCACTGCTGGTTCCATCGTCGGATACGCGAACTCGAACCCGGCCGCGGACAGTTTCTCTGGAAGCACCCACCGGCTCTTGAGAATGAGCTCCGTCTCCGTGCGGATGCCGATGGCACCGAGCTCCAGCATCCATCGCGGCATCGGCGGGCCGAACTTCGCACCGAGAACCCGCCGCACCGTCGCCATGAACGTGGTGTTATCAACGGGGAAGGGTGCGGCAGCATTCACCGGACCATCGATTTCCGGATGCTGCTCGACGAAGTCGATGATGCGGTCGATGTCGTCGATGTGCACCCAACTGAACCGCTGCGCGCCGCGTTTAGCTCCGGGAAAATGACCCGTCCCCGCCGCGCGTCGAGACTTCGAAACCGGCCACCAGCCGTCGTGCTGTGCACCACCGAGCCCGATCCGTGCCAGGTTCTTCAGCGGTCCGAGCACACCGCCGTGCCCGAGCACGATGGTGCTGCGCAGGGCAACCCGACGAGTCTGCGGCAGGTCATCGGCGAACAGCGCCCGCTCCCATGCCCGGGCGACCTCGACCGAGAATCCGGTGCCGATCTCTCCATCTGATTCGGTCATCGGGCGGTCTTCGGCATGCCGGTAGATCGTCGCGGTGGATGAATTCACCCACAACGCCGGCGGTGCTGACGCCCTGGTGATCGCGGCGCTGAGCGATGCCGTCGTGTCGAGGCGGGAGCGGAAGATTTCAGCCCGATTCTCTGGCGTGTACCGGCAGTTCACGCTTTTTCCGGCAAGCCCGATCACGAGAGTCGCGCCATCGACTGCCTGGTCGATGCCGTTCTGGTCGCCCCAGCGCAGATCCGCACTCGAACGCGAGATCGTGACGACCTCACGCCCCTCTGCCCGGTATTTCTGCTGCAGGTGCTGTCCCATGAACCCGGACGACCCGCCGATCACCACGCGGCCGGTCGCCACTTCGCCTGCGCTCACGGCTTCTCCTCCTCGATGCGATAGCTGAAGTCGCCGGCGTACTCGTAGATACGGCCCACGAGGGGAAGCTCCATCGTGACCAGGATGCGCTGCCGGCCGATCACCTCGTCGAAGCTCTCGGTGAGATCGACGACGGGGGAGAGGAACCGCGGAAGCCTGACCCGCAGCGATCCCCACCGGATGCCGACCGTGTGGCTGCGCATCCGCAGTGCACCATCGCGCACGTCGACCGCGAAGCTCGCCGCCACGACGCCGGATTCGCCGAGCTCGTCAACGAGTCGTCCATGCGGATTCACCGATACCGCGTCACGCATCGTCCACCCCTGACCGGGGAGGAGAAATTCTCGCTCGCTGACCACGCGGCCGTCGATTAAGCGGTTGGTGACGCGGAAGGGAACGCTCAGCTGCCACCCGGCGTAGATCACACTGCGCTCGTGCAGCGGGCGCAGCAGCGGCCACAGCCACCGTCGCGGTGTGCCGACTCGGCTGAAGGTGCCTTCGCCGATACCGATGTGTCCCTCGGGCAGCGACGAGAAGTATTCACGCAGGTGCGGATGTAGCTGATCCAGGCGATCGCCGAGTATCTCGGCGTAGGGCGATTGCGAGACGTGGCGCACGCTCTGAGCCTATCCGCCGGAGTGCTCAGCGCAGCACACTGGACAGCAGCAGGCTCGTCTGCGAGTTCTGCACGCCCTCGATCGAGCGGATCAGCCCGAGCAACCGGTCGAAGTCACCGAGGGTTTCCATGCGCAGCTGGGCGACCAAATCCCACCCGCCGTTGGTGCTGTGCAGGGCGATGATCTCGGGGATGCCGCGCAGGCGCCGAATGACCGTGTCGGTGGTGCGCCCCTCGACCTCGATGAGCGCAATGGCGTGGATCGTCAGCGGATCGGCTTCATCGCGCACACGCGCTGTGAAGCCGATGATCGTGCCGTTCTCCTGCAGCCGGTCGATGCGGGCCGACACGGTCGCGCGTGAGACATCCAGCATTCGCGCCAGGGCCGCACTGGATGCCCGACCATCCTGGCGCAGTGCCGCCAGCAGCCGGCGGTCGAGGTCATCGAGGTGTTTCATGTACACATCGTAAAGCGATACTGACCAGAATGCGCATGTTCTGATGATCCGCTCGGCAATGTGCGCATTGATCTTGCATATCGCCAACGCGTACCGTGGTGACAGAACAACGACAAGAAGGGGAAGATCATGACGCGCTTGGTCGATGTCCGTAACATGAGCCGGTGGATCGCAGATCATGGTCCCCAACGCTGCATCACGGGAATGATCGATTACCTCGACGCGGACTTCCGTCGCTGGGAGCAGTTCGACAAGACGCCCCGTGTTGCCAGCCACACCCCCTTCGGCGTGATCGAGCTGATGCCCACCAGCGATCACGAAACGTACGGCTTCAAATACGTCAACGGGCATCCCTCCAACCCGCAGCGCGGATTCCAGACCGTCACCGCCTTCGGCGTCCTCGCCGACGTCCACAACGGCTATCCGACTTTCCTCGCCGAGATGACCCTGCTCACGGCTCTCCGCACGGCCGCCACCTCAGCCCTCGCCGCCCGCGCTCTGGCTCGCCCGGATTCGCAGGTCATGGCGATGATTGGAACCGGCAGCCAGGCGGAGTTCCAGGCGCTCGCCTTCCGGCAGACGCTCGGCATCGACACGCTACGGGTCTATGACGTGGATCCGGATGCCATCGCCAAGCTCGCTCGCAATCTGACACCGCTCGGCTTCAGCATCGACGCCGCCTCATCGGCAGCTGACGCGGCTCGCGGTGCAGACATCATCACGACATGCACGGCCGACAAGCAGCTCGCCACAGTGCTGCACGATGCCGATGTCGCAGCGGGGATGCACGTGAACGCCATTGGCGGAGACTGCCCCGGAAAGACTGAGCTTGACCCGGCGATCCTCGACCGTGCACGCGTGTTCGTCGAGTACACGCCGCAGACCCGCATCGAGGGTGAGATCCAGCACCAGAGCGACGACTTCCCCGTCACCGAGCTGTGGGAAGTGCTGCTCGGCCGTAAGGAAGGGCGCACCTCCCCGGCAGATATCACCCTGTTCGACTCAGTCGGCTTCGCCATCGAAGACTTCTCGGCGCTGCGCTACGTGCGTGACCAGGTCGCCGGTACGGACTACGAGAGCGAGATCGATCTCGTCGCAGCACCGGAGGACCCCAAGGATCTGTTCGGCATGCTCGGCGCGTTCTCTCCGGTCGGCTGAGGTGTCGGTCCAGGCGCCCAGTGCGGTCGTCATGGTGCGGCCGCAGCGATTCCTCCCCAACCCGGAGACAGCGGCCGACAACGTGTTTCAGGCGCTGCCGGAAGTTGCCCGCGATGAGGTCGCCCGACTGGCGCACGACGAGGTCACGCGTGCCGCGCAGACACTCACCGAGGCGGGCGTGAGAGTTCACCTCTTTGACGACACCGATCCGCAGCGACCGGACAGCGTGTTTCCGAACAACTGGTTTTCCACGCATCCCGGCGGCCACGTCGCACTCTTCCCGATGTATGCGCCGAACCGGCGCACGGAGCGTCGGGCCGACATCGTCGAGATGCTGAAGAGGCAGTACCGGGTGCAGCAGGTGATCGACTACTCCGGGATGGAGCCTGACGGCCTCTTCCTGGAGGGCACCGGCGCGATGGTCATCGATCATGAGTTGCGCATCGTGTACGTGGCCCGCTCCCGGCGCGCCGATCCCGTACTGCTGGAGAGATTCTGCTCCATGTTCGGTTATGAGCCGATGGTGATGGATGCCGTCGACCAGACCGGCGCACCGATTTATCACACCAACGTGATGATGACGATTGCCACGGACTTCGTGATGGTGGGCCTCGGACTCATTGCCGATCATGCTCGTCGTGAAGAGGTCGTCATGCGCCTGGGCGCACGCGGGCGGCGGGAGATCATCGACCTGACCGCCTCGCAGATCGCATCATTCGCCGGGAATGCGATTGAGCTGCAGGCGGACGGTCGTCGCATCCTCGCGCTCTCGACCCGCGCGCTCGCAGCGTTGCGGGACGATCAGCGCGCTGTCATCGAGCGCAGTTGCGAGATCATCGCCCTGCCGGTGCCGACGATCGAGCTCGCCGGCGGATCAGTGCGCTGCATGATCGCCGGTCTGCACCTCGACGCGCGGGAGCTGGTCCGCTGACCCTAGAGGGGGAGAGCTTGGGGATCCGCCGTCAGCTCGGCAGCCTCCCCGCTGCCTAAGCGCCCTCGCGCAGGCGGACCACCCGCTCGTGGCCGGTCTCTTCAAGCTCGGTGATGTCGTCGCGAGACTTGAGGAAGTCCGAGAACGACCGGTAGCCGAGCGCCTTCTCACTGAACGACGGATCCATGCGGCGCATGTGCGTCTTCACCGCGGAGCTGTGCAGCCACTCATCCGCACCGGCTTTGTCGTGCCCGAGGCGAAGCGCGCGCTCAAGCAGCAGGGTGGCTTCTTCCTGCTCGGTGGTCGGAGTCGGCTCAGTCTCTTCGGCGGGCGCTGCGGGCTCGGCAGGCTTGGTCGCCTTCTTCGTGCGGCCCTTGGACGCGGCCTTGGGCTTCGTCGCGGGGGCTTCGGGCGCGGCATCCGGGGTGGCACGCGGCGCAGCCGGCTCGGCATCCGCAGTTTTCCGCGACGCAACCGGCTCGGTGACCTGCGGTGTCACAGGCTCAGCAGGTGGGGCCGCCTGCTTGGGCACGGGACGTACGACACCCGGCAGCGAATCGTAGGACTCGAACTCATCGCACGCGGCGGCCAGCGACTTGGCGGTGGATCCTGCGACGCCCACGCCGATCACGTAGCGTCCGAGGCGCTTGCAGCGCTGTGCGAGGGGCACGTAGTCGCTGTCGCCAGCGACGATGACCACGTGGGTGAGGTCGGGGAGGCGGAACATGTCTTCCACAGCATCCACGGCCAGACGAATGTCGGCACCGTTCTTCGCGTACGCGGCGGCGGGGAACAGCTGCACAAGGTCGACCGCACGAGCGACGAGCTGCGAGCGGTACTCAGCGTTCACGTGGGATGACCAGTCGGCGTAGGCGCGAGTGAGCACCAGCGTGCCGAAGGATGCGGCGTAGTCGATGATCGCACCGACCTCGATCATCGCGCCCCGGAGCCGCTCGATGACGTCAGGATCATTCGGGTTCTCGGTGATGCGCTGCCGGTCCTTGCCGTAGGCGTTTCGCCCGTGCACGCGGTCGTACCAAGAGATGACGATGTTGTCGAAGTCGAGGTAGACCGCGACGCGAGGGTCCTGGGGATCAGACATTTGCGTTCCCCTCGCTCGGGTAGCGGACGCCGATTTGGGCGCGGATCTCATCGAGCGTTCCCATGATCGCGACGGACTCCGCGAGGGGGAGTGGCAGCAGGGCACCCGCGGTGTCTCCAGCGGCTACTGCGCCTTCGGCGGCGAAGGCCTGGTACTGCATGCCGCGGCCGTCGATCTCCGACTCGTAGCTCTCGAGAACCGAGCCGTCCGGGCCGATCACACGGAACGAGGTCGGGCAGTACCAGACACGGTCGATCTCGATGCGCGCCTGGGTTCCGACGATCGTGGCGACGTTGGCACCGGCTGCCCGCGAGGAGGAGATGCTGGTTGATACGGCGCCGCCCTCGTGCGTCATGAGCGTTGCGACTTCGGCGTCGGCGCCGGTCTCCACCAGACGTGCGACGGCCTTGATGGAGGTCGGGGCACCGAGGATGTCCCAGATGAACGAGACCGGGTAGATGCCGAGATCCAGCAGTGCGCCACCGCCGAGCTCCAGCGCGTTGAGGCGGTGAGTCGGGTCGGAGGGGAGCAGCTGCGTGTGATCGGCGGTGACAGCTCGGATCTCTCCCAGCGTGCCCTCGGCGATGATCTCGCGGATGCGCACCATGTGTGGCAGATACCGCGTCCACATCGCTTCCATCGCCAGCAGCCCGCGTTCGGTGGCGATGCGCTGCAGATCCTCTGCTTCGGCGCGGTTCAGTGTGAACGACTTCTCCACGAGCACGTGCTTGCCGGCTTCCAGAGCGAGCTTCGCGCCGGCATGGTGCATCGGGTGCGGGGTGGAGACGTAGATGATGTCAACATCCGGATCGGCGACGAGAGCCTCGTAAGAGGCGTGCGCACGCGGGATCGAGAACTCTGCCGCGAACTTATCGGCCGAAGCCTGCGAACGCGAGCCGACAGCGACCAGATCGAGTCCGGCGGTGCGCAGATCAGAAGCGAACGAATGGGCGATGCCGCCCGTGGCGAGGATTCCCCAGCGAAGACCAGTCATGCTTTCAGCGTAGAGCAGATGTGAGGGCATCCTGCGGGACCAGCGGAAATACCTGTTCGGCGATCCGCTCGAGCTCCTCATCCAGCGGGGAAGCCTGGATCAGCAGCAGCGTGATACCGGCCTCGGCATATGCGTTGATGCGCTCGGCGACCTGCTCGGCGGTGCCGACCAGATCGGGTCGCAGACCGCGGGTGCCGACGGAATACTCGCGCCTGCTGACCTCCAGGGAGAGCTGTGAATTCTCACGGAACTGCTCGAACGAGGCGTATCCGGGGGAGGCCGGATCGACCGTAGTGATCCGGTCGAGCTCTCGCCGCGCCTCGGCCTCGGTGTCGCGGACGATGACGTATGCCGGCATCCCGAATTCTGATACCGGGCGGCCATGCAGACGATCGGAGCGGGCATTCATATCGGCGACGTTGTCACGCACTTCGTCGAGTGTGCCGCCGTGCATGACGTAGGCATCGGCGAAGTCGGCGATCGCCTCCCGGCCGGCCTCGCTCTCGCCGCCGGCGAAGACCACCGGATGCGTGGACGGCTTCGGCTCGACGATGGTGTCCTCGAACTCATAGTGGTCGCCGGCGAAGCTGAACGGCGTCCGCTCCCACAGCCCGTTGAGCACCTCGACGAACTCTTTCGCCTGGGTGTAGCGCGCATCGTGGGCGGGGAAGTTGCCGCCGAACTGCCGTGCCTCTTCAGCCCACCAGGCCGCGACGACATTGAGAGCGATGCGGCCGGGAGCTACCGTGTCGAGGGTGCTGACGGTCTTGGCGAGCACGGCGGGGAGATGGAAGCCGGGACGGACGGCGGTCATGACGCGCAGATGATCGGTGACGGCGAGGATCGCCGCCGACAGCGACCAAGCCTCCAGGCTGGGTGCGTCGATTCCCTTGCGGTCGTTCAGGTACAGCTCGGGAACGAGGGTGGTGTGGAAGCCGAGCCGATCTGCTTTCACCGACACTTCGCGGATGTAGTCCCAGGTCGCAGCCATCCGCCCCTCGTCGGTGACGTTGCGCAGGAAGCCTCCGTAGACGGGTGTCCAGTATCCGAGGTTGATGCCCATGGTGCTCCAGTCGTCAGGCGTACGTGAGTGCGCGGTCGAGGTCGGCGATGATGTCGGCAGGATCTTCCAGACCGGCGCTGAGGCGGATGGTGTTCAGTGAGATGCCGGCGGCGGCCCGCTGCTGCGGATCCAGGTGCGAGTGCGTCATGGATGCCGGATGCGCGACGAGGCTGCGAGCATCGCCGATGTTCGCGACCAGCCGCACGGTCTCGAGGGCATCGATCACCCGGCCGGCGCGGGCCTGTGCCGCGTCGTTCTCGGGGCCTGCGAGATCGAAGGAGAACACGGAGGGAACACCCCGCGGCAGGTAGCGTTCGGCGAGTGGATGCCAGCGGTTGTCAGCAAGGCCGGGGTGATGGACGGCCGCGACCTTCGGATGCTTCTGCAGATGCCGCGCGATCGTGAGCGCCGTCGTGCTCTGACGGGACACCCGCAGATCGAGCGTCTCGATGCCCTGCAGGATCTGCCAGGCATTGAACGGCGACAGCGACGGGCCGAGGTCGTGCACATACTTCGACTTCACGAGCGCCGCGAAGGCCAGTCCGATGCCGAAGCGCTCCCACAGGATGAGGTCTCCGAACCGCTTGTACGGCGCGGTGAACTGCGGCCAGCGCTCGGGCTCTGCGCCGAAATCGAAGGTGCCCTGGTCAACGACGACACCGCCGAGCGAAGTGCCGTGCCCGCAGAGGAACTTCGTCGCCGAGTGCACAACGAAGTCGGCGCCATGCTCACCGGGACGGATCAGATACGGCGTGCCGACAGTGTTGTCGATGACGAGGGGGATGCCGGCATCGTGGGCGATATCTGCGATGAGGTGGATGTCGAGCACCTGTGCGATGGGATTTGCGACGGACTCGGCGAACAGAACACGGGTCTCCGGTCGGATCGCGGTGCGCCAGGCATCCGGATCATCCTGGTCGACGAACGACACCGTGATGCCGAAATCGTCGAGCGTGTCCTGGAGCAGATCGACCGTGCCGCCGTACAACTGGCTGGCGGCGACGATATGCCCACCGCGCGCAGCGAGAGCGAGCAGGGTGACGGCGACGGCGGCCTGCCCGGAGGCGACGGCGACGGCTGATGCGCCGCCCTCCAGCGTCGCCACGCGCTCCTCCAGAACCTGCTGGGTGGGGCTCGCGTTGCGGCTGTACAGATTGCCCGGGGTGCGCAGGGCGAACAGGTCTGCGGCATCCGCGAGCGAGGCGAACTCGTAGGCGGCGGTTTGATAGATGGGAGCGACGGCACTGTTCTGCGGCACGCCGGTGACGTATCCGGCCTGTACCTGCTGGGTCGCGAACGCGGTCATGCGTCGGCGGGTTCGTGTCGGTCTGCTCCCTGAACCTGTCGAAGGGCGCGAAGCACGGGTGTGTGCACGTCTCCGCCGCGCAAGCGCTCGAGCCACAGCACGATGGATGCTGCGACGCTACGGTGCGAGACGTCGTTCAGTGCGTCGTGCAACCCGTCGATGGTCTCGACCAGCTCCAGATCGGGCACCGCGCTCAGCAGGGAGGCAGTTTCGGTGATCGGGGAAACCCGATCTGCCGAACCGTGGAAGGCGAGCACCGGAACGGCAACGGCGGCCAGGTCAGCGGATGCGGGGACAGGCTCGACGGCGACCGGCGCGGTGCGCGCCTCATCCGTGCCGAGCACGCCGAGGTGCAGCGGGCAAGCCGTGCGTTCCGCGTCGGTCGGCTGGGCGGTGACGGCGTCGCCCTCGGCATCGATCGGGGTCCCGGCGATGATGGCGGCATCGGCTGTGGCGCCCTGCGCGAGCACGCGGAGAACGGATGCAGCGCCGGAATCAGAACCGACGAGCACGCGCGGTGCATCCACGGTGTCGAGCCACGCGCCTGCGGCATCAGCATCCGCTTCGAAAACGCCGACGGTGTATCCGTCGGCGCTGAGCCGGCGTCCGAATCGCTCGTACACGGCGGCGCGCTCGCCGCGGCCGGTGATAACGGCGAGTGTGCCGCGCACGCGGACGGCAGGCCAGACGGCGGAGGGAGAGATGTTCGTGCTCATGCGATCCATCCTTGGGTCTGGGACCCCGCGGCGCGCGGGATGTGTCGAACTGTTGCGGCCCCGGTCATAGTGTGAAGCTCTGAAGTGCGGTTCGCAGCTCTTTCCGACGTTCTCGATTCGCGCCAGCTACCGTCAGCGTCGGAGCGGATTCGATGAGCAACTTTGTGTAGGGATGCTGCGGATTTGCGAGGACATCGATGGTGGGTGCATCCTCCACGATCTCGCCCTGGTACAGCACGATCAGCCGATCGGTAACGCCCGCGATGGAGCCGAGGTCGTGTGAGATGAACAGCTGCGCCAACTGCCGTTCAGTACCGGCGAGCCTGAGCAGATCGAGCACCTGGACCCGGCTGGAGGCATCGAGCGCGCTGACCGGCTCGTCAAGAATGAGCAGGTGCGGCGCCAGCACGAGTGCCCGAGCGAGCACGATCCGCTGACGTTGTCCGCCGGAGAGTTCGCTCGGAAGTCGGGCTCCGAGCGCCGGGTCAAGTCCGACGAGTCGGATTGCTTCTGCGACGCGTTCGCGTGATTGCGCGACCGAGATCCCACCACGAATTGCGAGTCCCTCTGCGACAGAGTGATCCACGCTCACGTCGGGGTCGAGGCTGCGCAAAGGATCCTGATAGACGTACTGCACCGTTCCGGATCGCCGAAATGCGCGTAGCGGCCGTCCCCGCAGGCCAGCGAGGTCGTTACCGTCCACGGACACCGTGCCGGAGAACACAGTGGTGAGGCCGAGCAGGCTGCGAGCAAGAGTGGACTTTCCTGATCCGGTTTCGCCGATCAGGCCGACTCGCTCCTCGGCGCCAATGGTGAGTGAGATGTCACGCAGTACGGCGCGGCCTCGCGTGCGGCCGCCATAGCCGAGCGTGGCGTTCTCAATGCGCACAAGATCAGACATGCGCGACTTCGCGATTCAGGAAGCGATCCAGCCCGTATTCCGCGTGAGCTGTGAGGAGAGAGCGCGTATACGGGTGCGCGGGTGACTGCAGAACATCGGCAGAGGTTCCGGATTCGATGATCCGACCGTGCTGCATGACGTGAATGCGTTCGCACAGGTGGGCGACGACAGGAAGATCGTGCGATACAAACAGCACGGCGAGCCCAGTCGTAGCGCGCAGGTCAGCGATTACATCGAGCACTTCGGCCTGCACCGTGACATCGAGCGCGGTGGTGGGTTCGTCGGCGATGAGTAGTTCCGGAGACTCTGCGATCGCAATCGCCAGAAGCACGCGCTGCAGCATGCCGCCGCTGAGTTCGTGGGGGAGTCGGTGAGCTGTTAGCTCGGGCGTGGACAGGCCGAGGTCTCCGAGAGCCGTGACTGCGCTGGACCAAGCATCGCGCCGACCGCTGCCATTTTTGAGCCGGTGTACCTCTGCGAGCTGTCGTCCGACACTGATCGAGGGATTCAGATAGGAGCCTGGATCCTGGAACACTGCGCCGATGCGCGTGCCACGGATTCGGCGCCACTGCGATGGCGTTGCGGACGCGAGGTCGACGTCATCGAAGACTATTCCGACAGCAGTGACGTTCAGCGACTCCGGCACGATTCCGAGCACGGCGCGGCAGGACAGCGACTTGCCGCTGCCTGACTCACCGACGATGCCCAGGGCCTCGCCTCGCTCGAGACGGAAGGACACATCATCGACGAGCGCCAGAGCGTCATCGGTTGTGATCGTCAGATGCGAGACCTCGAGCAGTGTCATGC
The DNA here is from genome assembly GCF_051842855.1 of Microbacterium sp. A94. Taxonomy (NCBI): domain Bacteria; kingdom Bacillati; phylum Actinomycetota; class Actinomycetes; order Micrococcales; family Microbacteriaceae; genus Microbacterium; species Microbacterium sp. A94. Next base: position 176,688 of record NZ_JBPXMU010000004.1, read on the forward strand.
GGATACCTCCTGGGGTGTCGACGATTCAGCTGGTGTAGAAGCGCGGTGACTCTGGGCGTCGCGCAGCGCATCGGCCAGAGCGTTGAATGCCCAGACGGTAGCGACGATTAATGCAGCCGGGGCGAGGGGACCGAGGGGACGCTGATACAGATACTTCAGGTCGCTCGCAAGCAGGCCACCCCACGTCGGTTCGGGCGGGACGACGCCGATCCCGAGGAAGGTCAGCGAGGCGACGATGACGAGCGCAGCTCCGGTGAGCCCTGCGGCCGTGACGGTGATGGCGGGCAAGACATGACGCCAGACGTGCCTGCGCAGAATCCAGAACGTGGACGCGCCCATCAACTCTGCGGCCTCGACATACTGCGAGTGCGATGCGGTCAACGCGGCCGCGCGCGTCACCCGGAAGAACGCGGGGGAGATGAGAATGCCGACGGCGCACATCGCCTGGGGTACTCCGTTGCCCAACAAAGCCGTCATCGCGATCGCGAACACGAGAAAAGGCAACGTCATGAGTGCGTCCGTCAGCCGGAGCGCGAACCATTCGAATGTGCGAGAGAGGTGAACTGACAGCAGCGCCGGAACGACGCCGAGGACAAGTCCGATCACGACGGCCATCAGCGCAGACAGGACCGAGAGCGGCGAGCCAGTGAGAAGTCGGCTCAGAACATCACGCCCCAATTCGTCGGTGCCCAGCAGATGAGCCAGGCTGGGCCCCTGCAACATCACGGATGTGTCCTGCGCGTACGGATCCTGCGGTGCCAGCAGCGGGCCGAACACGGTGAGCACCGCGATAAGCAAGAGAATCGCCAACGCCAGCTTCGCGCTCGTCGGGCGGATGACAGCGATGAACTTCATATCGCACTCCTTCGCGAAGCAGGCTGGAGAGCCGTCAGCGTAATGTTCACGAGGACGTTGAACAACAGCACCAGAACGATCGCGACGACCAGAGTGCCCTGCACCACAGGAACGTCGCCACGCAGTGCGGAATCGGCCGAGAGTAGACCGAAGCCCGGCATATTGAAGATCGTCTCGGTGACGACTGCACCTCCCAGAAGCGCAGGAATCTTCATTCCCAGCACGGCGACCGCGGGACCGGCCCCGTTGCGAAGTGCGTGGTTGAGCAGGATGCGCCGCGGATGAAGACCCCGCACAGTCGCACCGATGATGTATGGCTGATCCAGCGAATGTACGAGTCCGGTGCGAAGCTGACGGGCAATGTCCGCTGCCGGATCCAGGCTCAGCGCCACTGCGGGCATGATGATCAGCTGAAACCACAGGCCCGGGTTCTGGCCGAACGGAACGTACCCCGAAGATGGCAGCAGGTGCAGCCATACGCTGAATACGACGATCAGGCCGATCGAGACCACGAACGGAGGCAGCGTCGACACCACTGAGGTGACGGCTGTGATCGCACGGTCAATCGGGCGCCCCTGGTTCACCGCGGCGATACCGCCCAGCACTACGCCCGATACGATCCCCAAGACGAGGGCGACCGAGACGATCGAGGCGGTGATGGCCAGACGCTGTCCGATCAGCTCCGAGACGCTGAATCCGTTGTACCAGCTGGCGCCGAGGTCTCCGCTCAGCATCGACCCCATCCACGTGAAGTAGCGCAGCAGCACCGGCTGATCGAGGCCCAGTTCCGCGTTGATTTGCGCGATGCGCTCGGGTGTCGCCTCATCCCCCGACAGCGATGCGGCAGGGCTCAGACCGCTCGCTGCGCCGAGGACGAAGGTGATGAGCGTCGCGAAGATGAACACCGGCACGACTATGAGTGCTGTGCTGCCCAGTAGGTGCGCGAACTTCATCATGACGTCAGGTCTGCGGGTTCAACCGCTGACCTGCACTCCTTCCCAGCGCACCTGTGAGGGAAGCAGATTGAGTTCACTCACGCTGGAGCGAGAGACGAATACCCAGGGATTGCTGTACAAGTAGTTCGTCGGAGACTGCTCGACGCCCACACGCACGGCGTTCCACAGGACCTCCTGGTAATCCGGGGAGTCGATCGGCGTCGCGCGCACAGCATCCAAAGCCGCGAGGAACTCGTCTGAGGAATGCGGACCGCTCAGGTTCATGATGCCGTCAGGGCCGTATGTCGCGAGCAGGTTCGCGACGGGTGACTCGCGCCCAATCGTCCCGTCCAGAGCGAGTTGCGGCGACTTAGCGACGTAAACCTCGTCCTGCCATGTCGTGGAGCCGGTGGGCACCAGACTGATGGTGGAGTCGATGCCGATATCGGCGAGCTGTGACTGTGTGAGCTGTGCATCCAACTCGCTGCCAGCGTGCGCGGTGATCTCGATCGAGAGGTCACCGTCTTCGTAGCCCGCGTCGCTGAGGATCTGGCGTGCCTTGTCGGGGTCGTAGCCCCAGATTTTCTCAATCTCCGGGTTGAAGGCGATGTACCCCTCCGGGAACGGCTGATGCGTGATCGTGCCGGTGCCGGCGGTGACGGCGTCAACGAAGGCCTGGCGATCGAACGCGTAGCGGAGAGCCGCGACGACGGCCGGGTCATCAAGCGGATCCTGGTTGAGGTTGAGTGAAGCGTCGCTGGCCGCGAGTGTGCCCGCGATGGTCACGGTGAGCCCCGCCTTCTCGGCCTGCTCGATCTGAGTGGCGGGCAGTCGTGCGACATCTACCGACCCGGACTGCACTGCGGATACGACGGTGGCGGCGTCCAATGCTGTCGTGAGCTCGAATCGATCGATGTGGATGTTGTCGGCGTCCCAGTAATCGTCGTTCTTCACGAATGACGCGTGCGATTCCGCGACGAAATCGGTGAGCACGAAGGGGCCAGCACCGACCGGAGCGGCGGCGAGCTTCTTCGGGTCTTTTGCAGCGGTTGGACTCGCGATGGCGCCGGTGCGGCCGGCGACCAGATACGGGATCTGATAGTCGACCGTGGCGAGGTGCAGAGTGACCTCGGTCTCTGAATCAGCGGTGACGCTCTCAAGATCTGCCAGCTGGTCACGCAGATGCGAGCCTGACTGCTCCTTGCCTCGCTCGAAATGGGCCTTTACCGCTTCGGCATCCAACGCGGTGCCGTCACTGAAGGTCAGATCGTCTCGCAGCGTGAACGTGATCGCGGTCCCGGTGTCGTCATATGCCCAGGACTCGGCGAGGCTCGGTTCGACGTTTCCGTCCTCATCCAACCGGGTGAGCGAGGCGTAGGGGAGCGAGATGGTGTTGATGTCGTTGCCAGTGCGACTTGCCACCGGATCCCAGGAGGTCGGCAGGCCAAACGACCACCGCAGCACCGAATTATCTTCACCCGAGGCAGGACCATCGTCGCCTGCCGAAGCGCACGCCGACATACCCACGGTGAGTGTCACTGCGATAGCTGCTGCGGCGAGGGAGTGCCAGGATCTGGTCACGGTCGATCTTCTTTCTGTGGGGGGCGTGCGGAGTGCGGATGATGGCGGGATGCTCAGGCGATGACGCTGAGCGCGTCGGCCCGGGTGATTTCTGACTGAGCGGATGGCGTTGTGGCATGCCGATTCTCGAGGAAGGGCAGCCCGAGATGCTCGCGCAGGGTCGTCCCGGTGTAGTCCGCGCGGTGAAGGCCACGCTCCTGCAGGATCGGGATCACTTCGTTGACGAACCTGCGGAACTGAGACGGATGCGAGACGTAGACGTTGAAGCCGTCGACGGCGCCAGCTTCGAACCACTCCTGTAGTCGATCGGCAACGGTGGCGGCCGAGCCGACGAACGGCGATGGGCGCAGCGCAGACAGACGCTCGACTACCTGGCGCAGCGTCAACGAGTCCTTTTCGGCGAATCGGACGATCGATTCTGCGTTTGTTCGGAAGCTGCGCTGGGCGAGATGCAACACATCAGGGAACGGGGCATCCAGGTCATACTGCGTGAAGTCATGCCAGCCGAACGGTCGTCCCAGCTCGGCCAGCGTGATGTCGAAAGAGTTGCTCAATTCGTGCTGCGCACGCTCGATCGCTCGGGCGTCATTGTCGGTGTCACCGACGACGATGCGCGTGCCCGGGAGGATCAGCACGTGATCAGGGTTGCGGCCGGCCGCTGCCGCGCGCCCTTTGACGTTTTCTGCGAAGGCGATGTCGTCAGGGATATTCGAGGCGTGTGTGAAAATTCCATCGGCGAAGCGTGCGCCGAGATCACGACCGTCATTGCTGTCGCCAGCCTGGAAGATGACCGGCTGGCCCTGCGGGGAACGCTGGATATTGAGGGGACCGGCTACGCGGAAGAACTCGCCGTCATGGTGGAGCTCGTGAACTTTCGTGGGGTCGAGGAACACGCGGCTTTCACGATCACGCGGGAAGGCGTCGTCTTCGTAGCTGTCCCACAGCGCCTGCGAGACTTCGATGTGTTCGGCAGCCCTGCGGTACCGCGTGGGGTAGTCGAAGTGCTCATCGAGGCCGTAGTTGGTGGCGGTGCCGGCATCTCCGGTGGTCACCACGTTCCATCCGGCGCGGCCGCGACTGATCAAGTCGAGTGAGGCGAAGCGGCGGGCAAGGTTGTACGGCGTGTTGTAGGACGTGGTTGCGGTGCCGACGAGTCCGATGCGCTCGGTGGCGACCGCGAGGGCAGAAAGCAGCGTCAGCGGCTCAAGCCGGTTCAGGTAGTGCGGCGGGGAGTGCGGGGTGATGAACTGACTGTCGACGATGAACACCAGGTCGAACTTCGCCTGCTCAGCGAGCTGTGCGTACTCGATGTACCAGTCGATGTCGACGCTGGCGTCTCCGGGGATCTCCGGATCCAGCCAGCGCAGTTGATCACCGGGGCCACCGGTTCCGGTCAGAATCGCTCCGAACTTGATCTGACGCTGGGTGGTGTTCTCGTATGCCATGCCCTGTTCCTCTCATCGCTTTTGACGATTCTGAGGTGTGCGGTGGGCACAAGAGGGGTTCGTGTCACACTGTGTGGCTTCATGACGTCGCGTGACGCCACAACGTTGCTGACATCAGGGAGATGCTGTGTGGCCGTTCGCGGCGACTGGTGCCGCTGCTCCGCGAAGGTGCTCGCCGGCGAGACGAGGCTCGTGCGGCCGCCTGAGAGCGTGCCGCCCGCCGGCGCCAGTTGTTCTTGCTACGGGCCGCGTACTGTTCGACAGCTCTGCGTGTGCGTCTGGGCGTGCCCGAGATCGCTTTCGTCGTGGCCGGCAGTACCCATAGCCCGCGATCAGAACGGTGGGGTGCCGTAGGCCTTCTTGTAGCGCCGCTTCCAGACCTGTCGGGCGAAGCCGATGTACATTCCGACAGCGCCGGGAACGACCCAGAAGATCAGCACAATTACGCCGGAGACGGCAGGGGCTGCCCCGCCTCCGTGCCTGGTGAACAGGAACACCGACAGCAGAATCCCCGCAACGCAGAATGCGCCGAAAAATAGGATCTCGACGACCGGCTGCTGGAGTCGGGGGACACCGCTGCGTCCGGGAGCATTCATGAACGTGAATGGTTCCGGGGGGACTGATGAGTCGCTGGGATCGCTCAAACTCGGCACTGCCGGAGGTGACGGGCGCGGACGATCACGGAACCAGTGTGATCTTGCCGCGGGCGGAGTGCTCCTCGACCATGCGGTGGGCCACGGCGGCTTCGGCGAGCGGCAGCGTGGCGCCGAGCTCGATTTGGAAGTCTCCGGCTGCGATAAGTTCGATCGCTACACCGACGGCCTCTGCGCGCCAGGCGAGCTCCTGCGCCGTGAGCGGCTCGGGAGAGCCGCCGCTGAAAGCACGGATGCCGAAGCTGGCAGCATCCGGGCCGCGAACGATCGTCGCAATGCGATCGCGGTCAGTAATGAGTTCAAGGGAGGTCTCAATCGCCTCATCGGTGCCGATGCAGTCGAGCGCGACGGTGACGTCGCCATCCACAGCTGCCCGCACACGGTCCGCGAGACCATCGCCGTAAGCAACAGGGATCGCGCCGAGTTCGCGCAGATGCTCGTGGCGAGCCGGGCTTGCAGTGGCGACAACGGTTGCGCCCCAGGCGACAGCAAACTGAATCATGGCCTGTCCCACAGCGCCAGAACCGGCGTGCACGAGCAAGACATCGCCGTCTCCGACATTGAGCGAACGCAGGCACTGATAGGCGGTTCCGATCGGGATGCTGAGACCGGCGCCCTCGGCAGCGGTCACAGCATCCGGAAGCAGATCGAGATTCTCCACCTTCACGACGAGGTGAGTGGCGTACGTGCCCACAGTGCCGCCGATTGCCACACGGTCGCCGACAGCGAATTCGCTCACGCCCTCGCCGAGTGACTCGATCACTCCTGCGCCGTCGAAACCGACGCGGCGCGGCTGGGTGATCGGAGCGCCGGGGCGTGCGCCGCGGCGCAGCTTCGCATCCAGCGGGTTGACGCCCGCTGCCTCGATCCGCACCACGACCTCACCGGGGCCGGCGACAGGATCGGGGATCTCTACGAGCTGAAGGACATCAGGGGTGCCGAGTTCTGTGTACACGATCGCGTGAGCCATGACGCCAGGCTACCGGCAACGAGCAAAGCCCTCACATCCGAAGATGTGAGGGCTTCACAACGGCGCTGAGATCAGCCGACGGGGACGATGAGTCCCTTCCACGTCTCCAGGATGTACTCCTTGGTGCGGTCATCGTTGAGAAGTTCGATGAGAGCCACGATGCGCGGGTCATCCTTGAGCTCGGGACGAGTGGCCAGCACGTTGTAGTACTTGCTGTCGGTGCCCTCGAGGAGGATCGCCTGCTCGTCGGAGAGACCGGCGGGGATAGCGAACGACGCGGTCACGAAGGCAGCGTCGTTGTCGGGCAGAGCGAGTGCGAGCGAAGCGTTCTCGATCTCGACAAACTTCAGATCCTTGGGGTTGTCGGTGATGTCGGTGATCGTGGTCGCGTTGTCCTTGATCTCGATGATGCCTTCGGCGGCGAGCAGCTCGAGCGCACGACCCTCGTTCGTCGGGTCGTTCGGGATCGCAACCGTGGCGCCCTTTTTGAGCTCGTCAAGGCTGTCGATCTTCTCGCTGTAGAAGGCCGCGGCCGGCAGGTAGATGTCGCCGAGCGAGATCAACTCGTCACCGGCCTGCGTGTTGTAGGTGTCCAGGAACGTCGAGTTCTGGAACAGGTTGGCATCGATCGAGCCGTCCGACAGTGCCGGGTTCGGCGTGTTGTAGTCGGTGAACTCCTGCCACTCGATCGTGAGCCCCTTCTCCTCGGCGAGGTTCTCGGAGACCCACTTCAGGATGTCGCCGGCCGGGACCGGCAGAGCGCCGACCTTCAGCGTGCCGAGGCCCTCAGAGCCGTCGGCGGCCGGAGCGGAGTCCGATCCGGCACAGGCGGTGAGGCCGAGTGCAAGGGCGCCTGCGGCGGCGATGGCGATGCCGCGAGTGAGAGAGGAGAAAGACATGATGATGCTCCGGGGTGTCAGGGGTGAAAGGAAATCAGGCGCCGACGGCGATGACGTCGGCGGAGTGCGAGGCACGATTGGCGTGATCGAGACGGCGCGCAAGCACGTTGCATGCCCACTGCACCAGCAGCACGATCACGAACAGCACGATCACGACGGCGACGATGTGAACCCAGCTGTAGCGCTGGAAGCCGTAGGTGAGCGCGACGTTTCCGAGCCCGCCGCCGCCGACCACGCCGACCATGGCGGAGAAGTTGATGATTGAGGTGATGGTCGTTGCGATGCCGAGCACGATTGCCGGTCCGGTCTCGGGGAGGATGACGCGCCGCACGAGCTGCCAGCGGGTGGCCCCGAGCGAATCGGCCGCCTCGAGCAGACCCGAATCGACCTCCTTGACGGCGATCTCCACAACGCGCGCGAAGAACGGAATCGCGATGAGCGTGAGCGGGAAGATCGCAGGCCCCGTGCCGATGAACGAGCCGAGCAGGAGTCGGGTCAGCGGAATGAGCGCGATCATCAGAACGATGAACGGCACCGATCGACCCAGGTTCACGATGAACCCCAGCAGCCGGTTGATGATCACACCGGCCGTGGCGGAGCCGAACGGAGTCGCCAGGAAACGACCCTTCTCAGTGCCGACGAGCACGATGCCTAGCGGGAGACCGACGACGATCGTGATGAGGATGGCGACAGCGGTCATCCAGAGCGTTTCGAGCGTGCCCTTGAGCATGACGTCGAACAGATCGGGCCAGAAGTCCGGGGATGTGTAGTCGATCATGCTGCTTTCACCACTTCGACGGCTACGTCGTGCTCGGCGAGGAATGCCTGAGCGCGAGCGAGAACTGCGGGGTCAGCCGGAAGCGCCAGCCGAGTACGGCCGGCCTGTGATCCGGCGATGTTCTCGATCGTGGCGCCGAGGATCGAAACATCCAGATCCAGAGCGCGTGCGAGGAGTGTGATGGTCGGCCGCTCAGCCTCTTCGCCAGCAAAGGTGAGGTCGATGACCGCGGAGCCAGGCATCTCGGGGACATCGCCGAGTGGAAACAGGTCTCGCGCCAGACGGCTGCCCGGCGTGCGGATGAGATCGATCAGGGCACCCTGCTCGACCACGCGGCCGTGCTCGAGGAGCGCTGCGGCATCACAGATCTGCTTCACAACAGCCATCTCATGTGTGATGAGCATGATCGTCAGTCCCAGCTCGCCCGACAGCCGCTTCATCAGAGCGAGGATCTGGCGGGTGGTGTCGGGGTCGAGTGCGCTGGTCGCCTCGTCCGAGAGCAGGACGCTGGGGCGGGATGCCAGGGCGCGGGCGATGCCGACGCGCTGACGCTGTCCGCCGGAGAGCTGCGCGGGGTAGGAGCCGGCGCGGGACGCGAGACCGACCAGGTCGAGCATCTCGAGGGCATCCTTCGTGCGGTCGCCACGTGCACGACCGACCGCTTCCAACGCGAACTCCACGTTCTGTGCGATCGTACGGTTTCCCACCAGATTGAAGTGCTGGAACACCATGCCGATGCCGTGCCGGGCCGCGCGCAGTTCGTTGCCGGCCAGATGCGAGATCTGCACGCCGTCGACGACGACGCGTCCGGAGTCCGGGCGCTCGAGTGCATTGACGGTGCGCAGCAGCGTCGATTTGCCGGCACCGGACTGGCCGACGACGCCAAAGATCTGACCGCGGGGTATCTCGAGCGAGACATCGTCGAGTGCGCGGGTGCCGCCGAACGACCGGCTGACGTGCTCGATGGTGATCATAGGAATGCCAAGGGCCCCTTTCGGGGAAGAAGAGGAGGTGAGAAATCAATTCTCACCCGATCGCCCGGTTGGCGCTAATCGAGATGACGCCGTGTGACGGGCGCTCAGGCCTCGCGCAACACCTTTGTTATGCGCTGCGGCTATGCGCTGCGGCTGTGCGGTGTCGAGGCGACAAACTCGACGATGGCATCCAGCGTCGGCTGATGGCTTTCCAGATGCGGGAGATGAGCGACGCCGCGGAGCTCGATCAGTTGTGACTGCGGGATGGAAGCCGCGGCATGCCGCGCGTTCTCGCGGACGTGCTTCAGATCGAGGTCGCCGACGAGGAGGAGGGTCGGTACGGAGATCCGACCGAGTTCGGAGAAAGCATCGGGCGTGGCTGTGGGGTCTCCGGGATCAGCAGCAGCGAGCGCACGACCGTTCATCTCCAGGAAGCGTGTGCGCGCGGGCCCTGTGACGCGACCTTCGTGACCGGGCCCGTCCAGCCAGACGTGGGCCTCGAGCCGATTGATCTCATCGAGATCCCCACGCGAGTCGGCCGCATCGATCGCAAGATCAAGTTCGGCGACCACAGGCTCGAGTGCTGGTTCCGGAGCGCCGCTGATGGCGGGTGCGATCAGCACCAACGCTGAGACTCGCTCCGGATGCGCGAGCGCAAGATCGATCGCTGTGCGCCCGCCCATCGAGCAGCCCACGACGATCGCTCTGTTCACGTTCGAGGCATCCAGAACAGCGAGGGTATCGGTGACGGGCGACCACCCGTCGTCTGCGTCGTACGTGGTCTCGCCGTAGCCACGCGCGTCGTACCGGATGCTACGCACGCCCGCGCCGAGGTGCTCGACCAGATGATCCCAGGAACGCAGATCGGTGACGCCCGCATGGATCAGCAGTACCGCGGCGCCGTCAGTATTGCCGCTCGCTTCTGCGGACAACTGGGCAGCTCCTGACGGGACCGTTTGCCGATTCATCTCGCCAGGGTATCTCGCGCGACGTTTCGCTCAGCGTGCCGCGAGCACTTTCTGGATGCGCTGCGGCGAGACCGGCTGTGCGGTACCGAGCCGCTGTGCGAAGACGCTGATGCGGAACTCTTCCAGCAGCCAGCGCGCCTCCTCAAGCGCGGGGGCTGCATCTCGGGGGAGCGGCACCGTCCCCCCAGCATCCTCAAACGCCTTCGCCATACGTTCGTACTCGGTCATGCGGGTGCGATCCTTGCCCGGTTCGCTCTCGAGCGTCTTTAACCGGTCGAGCATGCCGTCAAGATAACGCGGGAAGTGCGCCAATCGCTCGGTGCCTGCCGCCGAGATGAATCCCGGATGCAACAGGCCACTGAGCTGCGTGCGGATATCGTTCAGCGGACCGAGCAGAGCAAGCGAGTTTTGCGACTTGATGCCGCGCTCGACCTCGCGCGACTTCGTGAGAATCTTCGCGACGAGGGAGACGGTCGTGAACAGCTGATCGACGTGCGTCGCGCTCACAGCATCCCGTGCGGCCACGAACTCCGACTCGGTGCGGATGATCGCATCCGATCGCAGCGCGGCGCGTACGACCGCGACTCTGGCATCTTCGATCAGAGCAGCGACCGACGAGTACGGCGATGCTGCCAGCGCGAGCTTCTCCTGCGAGGTGAGATGTCCCTGCACGTACGAGGCGGGAGAGGGAACGCTCAGCAGGATCAGGCGCACCACGCCGTCGCTGGTCGCGGCGTTTGCGGCATCCGCTGTCGACTCGACGCGGATCGACACGGTTTTACCCTGGTCAACGATCGCAGGATAGCCGCGGACGACACCGCCGGCGACCTTCGTGTCGAGCACCTCGGGAAGATCTCCGAAGGTCCACGAGGTGAGGCCGTCCTGCTCGATCGGCCCCCGTGCGGATGCTGCGGCAACAGCGTTTGCGTCGGGCCGGGGTCCTCGACGATTCTGCTCCGGCCGTGCGATCGACCGGGCGACACTCGCGCGGGCGCGATCTGACAGCTGCGACTGAAGGTCGCTGAGATCTCGTGCGGAACCTGCCACCCGGCCGCGTTCATCGACCGCACGGAAGTTCATCCGCAGGTGCCCGGGCACGCGCTCGTCGTCGAAGTCGGAGGCGTTCACCGGCTGATTCGCCAGTGGCTGGATCAGGCGGGCGAGTGCTTCTTTCATGGAGCGTTGCGGCCGTCCGCCGTGCCGCTCCGGCCCCTCTTCCGCAAGCACTTCGCCGAACTTGTCAGCCCAGTCCGCGGCTGGGACCACATGTCGGCGGATCGTCTTGGGTAGTGCTCGAAGAAGGGCCGTGACGAGTTCTGCACGCAGGCCTGGCACCTGCCAGTCGAAGCCGCGATCCTCGATCTGTGCCAGCAGCGCCAACGGCACGACGACGCTGACGCCGTCGTCCGCAGCACCGGGCTCGAAACGGTACGCGAGCCCGAGAACCTGATCGCCCTGCGTCCAGCGGGTCGGGAACTCATTCTGATCGGCGCGCTCGTCGTCTTCGATTAGATCGCTCTCGCGCATGACCAGCAGCTTCGGGGTCTGTTGCAGCGATTCGCGCCACCACTTCTCGAACGAGCGCACGTCGAACACATCGGCGGGGACGCGCTCATCGTAGAAGCGGAACACCTCTTCATCGCCGGCGAGGATGTCGCGGCGGCGCTCGCGCTCCTCGAGCTTCTCGAGTCGCTTGCGCAATTCGTGGTTGCTGCGCCAGAACGCGCTGACGCGCTTGTCGAGTCGGCTCGGATCCCACTCTCCCTCGACCAGCGCATGACGCAGGAACATCTCCCGTGATGCGGCCCGGTCGACGCGGGCGAACTGAATGCTCCGACGCGGAACGATCTCGACGCCGAAGAGCGTGACCTTCTCGTAGGCGATGGCCGATCCGGCATCCTTGGACCAGTGCGGTTCCGAGATTGACCGCTTCGCGAGGTCACCGGCCAGAGACTCAGCCCACGCCGGGTCGATCGCGGCGACGGTGCGGGCAAAGGTTCGGGAGGTCTCGACGATCTCGGCGGCCATGACCGCCTGCGGCGCCTTCTTGCGCAGGCCCGATCCGGGGAAGATCGAGAAGCGGATGCCGCGTGCTCCGCGATATTCGGCGATGCGACGCTTCGGATCTTTCTGGCTCTTCGCCTGCCCCTTGGGGGGTGTCTTGGTGTTGCGCTCATCGAGCGTGCCGATCTGAGACAGCAGCCCGGACAGCAGCGCGCGATGGATCGCGTCGGGGTCAGCCGCCGCATCCTCCTTCGATGACGTCCCCGTTTTCACGAGCGAGCGCAGCTGGCGGTGCACGTCGAACCACTCCCGCACGCGCACATAGTTCAGGTGCTCGGAACGGCACATCCGCCGAAAAGCGCTGGAGCCGAGCTCGCGCTGCTGCTCGCGCAGATGGTTCCACAGGTTCAGGATCGCGAGGAAGTCACTCGTCGGATCCGTGAATCGCGCGTGCATCTTGTCGGCGGAGTCGCGCACATTCTGCGGTGCATCCTGGGACGGCCGTTCGCGTACGTCTTGGATCGTGAGACCGGAGACGATCGCGAGGACAGCAGCGGTGACGTCGGCCCCTGATCCCGTCGAAGGGGTCTGCGCCTCGAGCAACATTCGTGCGAAGCGGGGGTCGATCGGCATCCGCGAGATCTCACGGCCGATCTTCGTCAGCCGCGGGCTCTCAGGATTCGCTCCCTGAGCCTGTTGAAGGGTCACTGCACCGAGCTCGGTGAGCAGGTCGAAGGCCGCGCGGATTCCGCGGGAATCGGGCGGGGTGAGGAACGGGAAAGCCGTGATGTCGCCGAAGCCGAGTGACAGCATCTGCAGTACGACCGCAGCGAGGGATGTGCGCAGCACTTCGGGTTCGGTGAACTCCGGGCGCTTATCGAAGTCGTCTTCGCTGTAGAGGCGGATCGCGATGCCGTCGCTGGTTCGTCCCGCGCGTCCCGAGCGCTGGTTCGCCGACGCCTGCGAGATCGCTTCGATCGGCAGTCGCTGCACCTTCGAGCGGTTGCTGTAGCGGGAGACGCGTGCCGTTCCCGTGTCGATGACGTATTTGATGCCGGGGACGGTCAGGCTCGTCTCGGCGACGTTCGTAGCCAGAACGACGCGGCGGCGGACACCCGCAACGCGGCTCTTTTCGAAGACGCGGTGCTGTTCAGCGGCGGACAGGCGCCCGTACAGGGGGAGAACCTCCACCGGCGCCGATGCTGACGTGTACGCGGCGCGCACAGCATCCGCGGCATCCCGGATCTCGGCCTCGCCGGGCAGGAACACGAGCACGTCACCGGGCGCTTCACGATCGAGCTCGCGCAGCGCCGCAACGATCGCGGAGACCTCGTCCTCGGCTTCTCCGGCCGCTGTCGCCGCCGCTCCCGATGCATAACTCCTGAACTTTTTGCCAGAACGTGCTGAAGTCGGCCCCGGAGAGGCCCCGGCCGCGGTTTCTTCAGGAGTTGTGCTCGCGTCGGCCGGAGCTCGGTACCGGATCTCGACCGGATAGGTGCGGCCAGACACCTCGATGACAGGAGCCGGGATGCCGGCAGGGGACGCGAAGTGCTTCGCGAAGCTCACCGGATCGATCGTCGCCGAGGTGATGATGACCTTGAGATCCGGGCGCTCCGGCAGGATGCGAGTGAGGTAGCCGAGCAGAAAGTCGACGTTGAGGGATCGCTCGTGGGCCTCATCGATGATGATCGTGTCGTATCGGCGCAGGAGCCGGTCCCGGTGGATCTCGTTGAGCAGGATCCCATCGGTCATCAGAGCGATCTTGGTTGTGGCCGACACTTTGTCGGTGAAGCGCACTTTGTATCCGACGGTGGCTCCCAGCTCCACCTGCAGCTCTTCCGCGATGCGCTCGGCGATCGTTCGTGCGGCGAGGCGACGCGGCTGCGTATGCGCGATGTTCTCTCGCCCGAGTTCGAGGCAGATTTTGGGCAGCTGCGTCGTCTTACCCGACCCGGTGGCTCCTGCCACGACCACGACCTGGTGATTGCGGATGGCATCAGCGATCTCATCCCGCGCGGCGCTGACGGGCAGTTCCGAGGGATAGGTGATGACGAAATCGGCAGTAGACATAGCCCTCCATCGTATGACGAGGCCGCCCTGATGTGCGCGCGGGCATTGACATGCAAAGTAGTTTGCAGTACAAAGTTAACCATGACCAGACAGACCCGAGAACGGAGTACGACCATGTCACTCGATGAAGAGCCTCTTGACCCGGCCGAGATGCTGGCGCTGATGAAGGATCAGCAGCGCAGCGTCGCAGGGCAAAAGGGCGCGTTCGTGCCGTTGATCCTGCTGTCGTGGGGCATCGCCTGGCTGTTCGGGTTCGGCGCGCTGTGGCTGATCGATGGCCCCGGTGCCGCGTTCTCGCTGCCGATCGGGGTGGCGATCGGCGCATTCGTCGTGCTTCTGGGCGGGGCAGGAGTCCTGTCGACCGTTCTGGGGATCCGTTCGAGCACGGGCCTGCGCGGCGGCAAGGACTCCGCCTTCGTCGGAATCATCTACGGACAGTCCTGGTGGGTCGGCTGCCTGGCGATCTTCGCGCTCGGCCAGGCGCTCGTGCTTCAGGGCATGCATCCGGATCTGCTGAGGGTCTTCTACCCGTCGGCGTACATCTTCTTCGTCGGCGTCATGTTCGTCTCGGCCGCGGCGATCTGGCGTGCTGTTCCGATGCTGATTCTGGGGGGCTGGTCGATCATCGTCAGTGCTGTGGCCCCGTTCGTCGGCTATCCCGGTCAGTACCTCGTCTACGCGCTGGCCGGCGGTGGGGGATTGCTGATCGTCGCGCTGTGGACGTGGATATGGATGCGGCGAGCACGCAGCCGCATGGCCCCGGGTGCGCGATCATGACCGAACTCGATCCGGTCATCCATGCGGCAGCGCGACTGCGGATCACGGCGGCACTTGCGACGCTGGCAGACGAGGGGAGCATCGCCTTTCCGCGTCTACAGGAGCTGCTGGACATGACGGCAGGCAACCTCTCCACGCACCTGCGCAAGCTTGAGGATGCTGATTACATCGCCGTGGAAAAAACCCACCAGGGGCGGACTCCGGTGACCTACATCGGGCTCACCCGCACCGGTCGACGCGCTTTCGAGGATTACACCGAGGCCCTTCATGCGGTGCTCGGACAACGATGATCGACATTCGGAGTCATCTCGGGCCGGTACCTGTCATCACAGGTCGTAGGCTGAACGCATGACGATTCCCACCATCACTCTCAATGACGGCTTCACGATTCCGCAGCTCGGCTACGGCGTCTTCCTGGTTCCGCAGGAGGAGACCGAGAAAGCTGTCAGCGAAGCGCTCGAGGTCGGCTACCGCCACATCGACACCGCCGCGATCTACGGCAACGAAGAGGGCGTCGGCGCCGCTATCGCAAAGAGCGGTATCGCCCGCGAAGAACTCTTCATCACCACGAAGCTGTGGAACGACCGCCACGATGGCGACGAGCCGA
Organism: Microbacterium sp. A94; assembly: GCF_051842855.1. Taxonomy (NCBI): domain Bacteria; kingdom Bacillati; phylum Actinomycetota; class Actinomycetes; order Micrococcales; family Microbacteriaceae; genus Microbacterium; species Microbacterium sp. A94. The sequence goes on from NZ_JBPXMU010000004.1 coordinate 192,204, forward strand.
ACAAAGCGATCGCCGAGAGCCTGGAGAAGCTCGGCATCGATCAGGTCGACCTGTACCTCGTGCACTGGCCGACGCCTGCGAAGGACAACTTCGTGCACGCATTCGCCAAGCTCGTCGAGTTGCGCGAGCAGGGCCTGACCCGCAGCATCGGCGTCTCGAACTTCCTCGTCCCGCACCTCGAGCGCGTGGTCAAGGAGACCGGCGTCACCCCCGCGGTGAACCAGATCGAGCTGCACCCGGCGTACCAGCAGCGCGAGGTCGTCGCGTGGGCTGCTGACCACGGCATCCGCATCGAGGCCTGGGGTCCGCTCGGCCAGGGCAAGTACGACCTGTTCGGCACCCCCGCTGTCGCCGAAGCCGCCACCGCGCACGGCAAGAGCCCTGCGCAGGTCGTGCTGGGCTGGCACCTGCAGAAGGGGAACATCGTGTTCCCGAAGTCGGTGCGCATCGAGCGCCTGCGCGAGAACCTCGACGTGTTCGATTTCACACTGACGGATGCAGAGATCGCAGCGATCGACGCACTCGACCCGCTCGACGGATCCGGCCGCGTCGGCAGCCACCCGAACGAGTTCAACTGAGACGCATAATTGCGTTGCATGACGCCCTGTGTCGCTTCGTGCGCCACAGGGCGTCGTCGTCGCTAGCGTCGTCGCCATGACCACGCCATTCCGCATCGTCGCCGTCTCCGGCTCACTGCACGAGCCCAGCAAGACGACCGCGCTGCTGCGCGCCATCTCCGCAGCCATCGCCGAGCGCGCGGACTGCGAGGTGCTGCTGATCGAACTGACCACGGTCGGGCCGGCGCTGGCCGGAGCCCTGCGTCGCGATGATCTGCCGTTGCACATCGAGGAGCAGTTGGTCGCGATTGAGCAGGCTGACCTGCTGATCGTAGGCAGTCCGGTGTACCGGGCATCCTTCACCGGCCTGTTCAAGCATCTGTTCGACTTTGTCGGGCAGTATGCGCTCGTCGGAACGCCCGTGCTGCTGGCGGCGACCGGTGGGGGAGAGCGGCACGCGCTGATGATCGAGCATCAACTGCGACCGCTGTTCTCGTTCTTCCAGGCGCTCACGCTGCCGCTGGGGGTGTATGCGAGCAACACTGATTTCGACGGGTATCGAGTCAACTCCGAGGTGTTGGCGGGGCGCATCGCGCTCGCCGCCGAACGAGCACTGCCACTGGTCAGGTATGCCGCGTCACGGTCGGTGGAGTCGCTGGTCAGCTGAGCTGTTCGGCTCGCCGGCCGGAGCGTACCGTGAGGGCATGGTCAATCGCCTCGCCGACACGCTCAGCCCCTACCTGCGGGCGCACGCCGATAACCCCGTCGACTGGTTCGCCTGGGGTCCGGAAGCGTTCGCCGAGGCGCGGCGGCGGAATGTTCCGATGCTCATCTCGATCGGCTACTCCACGTGCCACTGGTGCCATGTGATGGCTCGGGAATCGTTCTCCTCTCCCGAGATCGCAGGGCTCATCAACCGGGACTTCGTGGCGGTGAAGGTCGACCGCGAGGAGCATCCGGATGTCGACGCGGCCTATATGGCCGCGGCATCTGCGTTCACGCAGAATCTGGGGTGGCCGCTGACTGTTTTCACGACGCCGCAGGGGCGCACGTTCTACGCGGGGACCTACTGGCCGCCAGAAGCGCGTGCGCAGATGCCCGGGTTTCGTGACGTGCTCGCCGCGGTGCACGAGGCATGGATGCTGCGCCGTGAGCAGGCGATCGAGTCGGCGGATGCCGTGGCAGAAGCACTGGCGCAGGCGGCGGTCGTTACTCCATCCGACCTGCCGTCGACGGTGGCGCTGGCCGTGGCTGCCGAGGCTATCGCCGCACGGGAAGACGCGATGTTCGGCGGGTTCGGCGGTGCGCCGAAGTTTCCCGTGGCGACGACACTCGGGTTTCTGCAGCGGCCGTTGCTTCGGCGTGAGGCCCCGGATGCGGCGGCCTCGGCGGAACGTTCGTTGGCTGCGATGGCGGCATCCGATCTTCGCGACAATCTCGAGGGCGGTTTCTTCCGGTACGCCACCCAACGCGATTGGACCGTGCCGCACTACGAGCGAATGCTGACCGATAACGCCCAACTGCTGGATGTCGCCGTGCGAGCCGGCGACGACGCGACGGCTCGCGGGGTCGTCGCGTTCCTCCTTGACGTGCTGCGCCGGGATGGTGGGGCGTTCGGCGCTGCGCAGGACTCGGAGTCGTGGATCGAGGGGCAGCGCAGCGAAGGCGGTTATTATCGTGCCGCTTCTCGTGAAGGACTCGAGCCGCCAGCGGTGGATGGCAAGGTGATCACCGGATGGAACGGGCTCGCGATCGCAGCCCTCGCCCGGGCGGGCGCGGCGTTGGACGAGCGGACATGGGTGGATGCCGCGGCAGCCGCCGCATCATTCGTATCGTCGGCGAACCGTTCGCCGGATGGTCGACTCGTGCGCGCCTCACTGGACGGGGTGGCATCGACGGCGGTGGCGACACTCGCCGATGTGGGCCTGTTCGCGGAGGGGCTGTTTGCGCTCGCGGTGGCGACCGGAGAAGTGCGGTGGGCGTTGGCGGCGCGCGAGCTGCTGGATGACGTGCTCGACGGTGGCGTGGACGGCGACCCCGTGCTCGCAGCGCAGAATGTGGCGGCGGCACCGGACCAGACGGACGGGGATCTGCCGTCCGGAACAGCAGCGGTCGCGGGTGCCTCGCTGGCGGCCTGGCGACTGGGCGCGGGTGAGAAGTACCGGGCAGCCGCCGAAGAACAGGTACGAGCACAGGCGGCATCCGCTCTGCAGAACCCCTTCGCGCACGGCTCGCTGCTCGGAATCGCGGCAGCGCTCATCGAGCCGCCCCGTCAGATGGTCGTGGTGACGGAGGATCGCGCGGGTGCGCTCGCCGCGGCATCCCGTCGCCTCGACGCGGACGTGATCGCCATCGTGACGCCCGCGCAGGCAGGCGCTTTCGCGGATGCCGGGTTCGAGCTGTTCGCGGGGAAGGACGCGGCCGTAGAGCTCGCGTACGACTGCCGGGCGTTCGTCTGCCGGTTACCGACGGCGGATGCTGGCGAGCTGCTGCTCGAGCGCTGAGGCCACACGCTCACGTCGTTTCTCGCACGATGACCCGTGATGGAGCCTGTACCCACGCTCCGGGGTCACGGCCCAGCATGAGCAGCGCAGCGCGGCGGCCGAAGGACTCGGCATCGATGGACACTGTGGTCAGCGCGGGCCGCCAGAGCTGTCCGTGCATCCCGTCATCGAAACCGATCACCGCAAGATCCTTCGGCGCATGAAGCCCCAAACTCTCCATTGCGTTCAGTACCCCGAATGCCACGTCGTCACTGCTCGCAGCGACTGCGGTGACCGATGTGCTCTCGGTGATGGTGCGGACCGCGGCGATGCGTTGATGCGGGTCCTCACCCAGCGCGATGCGCAGTGGATGAATTCGCTCGATTCTGAGATCCGCAGCGATTCGGGAGGCTTCTTCCACGGAGATCGCTGGGGCTCTGCCGAGAGTGAACGGGAGGGCGAACGCGATCTCGCGGTGTCCCCCTTCTGCGAGATGGCGGAGTTGAGTGAGCGTGTGAAAAGCGAGCCCCGTCCGATATCCATCCACGATGGCGAACAGAGGATGGCTGGCATCAGCGTCGGCGAGGAGGGCGGGCAGATCAAGCACCGCACGCGGCATCAGAGCTCCGAGTGCTTCGGCCGGCGCGCCGCCATCGATGGTGTCGGGGCCAGCGGTGACGAGCAGCGCGTGCTCATGTGCACGCAACTCCTCATTCATGCCGACGATGAATCGATCGAGGCTGTGCCCGCCGAGCATGGCCCCGACCTTCAGGAGCACGATGCGGGACATCCCTTCGCGGAGCGCTCGGGCTGCGCTGTGCGGGACATAGCCGAGTTCGGAGGCTGCGCTTCGCACGCGATTGCGGGTCTGCTCGGTGATGGTTTGTCCCCGAGTCTCGTTCAGCACGTAACTCACGGTTGCAGCTGAGACCCCGGCAGCATCCGCAACATTCCGGATCGTTGGCTTACGGGGAGATGAAATCATCTGGGCACGCTACCACTTAATCGATTAAGTAACTACGCTGAACGGAATCAACGTACGGAGCACGGCGAGAAGGAGCAATTCATGAGGGCTTGGCAGTATCTGGGAGACGGCGCGCCGATCCAGATGAATGAAGTTGCAGCACCGGAACCGTCACCGACGCAGGTGATCATCGATGTGAAAGCATCTGGGCTCTGCCACTCTGACCTGCTTTACATGGCACTGGGCGATGGGATGATGCCCTTTCTTCCTATGACGCAGGGCCACGAGAACGCCGGTGTGATCTCCGCGATCGGTTCCGAGGTCGTCGGGTTCCGGATCGGCGATGTCGTCGGCGTCAACTCCTCCGGCGTGCAGCCGCCTCTGGGAATGTTCACGCCCGGTGGCTTCGCCGACAAGCTCGCGGCGGACTATCGCGATCTTGCACGGGTACCCGCGGGCCTGGATGTTTCACTGGCCGCACTCGCCACGGATGCGGGCATGACGTCGTACCACGCGATGATCAAGGAGGGCGGCGCGAAGGCAGGAATGAAGGTCGGGGTCATCGGCTTTGGCGGCCTCGGACAGATCGGTGCTCGCGCCGCGGTACTCGCCGGCGCCGAGGTCCACGTCGCTGAGAGTAAGAAGGACGTGTGGCCGGTTGCGCTCGCGGCCGGTGTCGTCAGTTGCGTCAAGGATGCGGATGAATGGGCAGTCGAGCCCGGCGGAGACCCGCTCAATTCAGCATCCGGTTTCGACCTCATTGTTGACTACGCCGGTTTCGAGACGACTCAGAAGGCGATCAACGCGGTCAAGCGTGGTGGCACCGTCGTGCAGGTCGGACTCGGCAAGCAGACCTTCACGGTCGTCACCTCGACGCTCCTCGGCAAGAAGCTCATCGGCTCTCTGGGGGGAACGGTGCAGGACATCGAGGAGGTCTTCGATCTCATGCTCTCTGGAGAGATCACGCCGGTCTATGAGGAGATCTCGTTCGAGGAGATCGGAACGGGGCTTCAGAACCTGAAGAACGGCGAGGTGACGGGTCGCCTGGTCGCCCGGTTCGGTGACTGATCTTCCGGATGCTGGCGAGCTGCTGCTCGAGCGCTGAGCGCTTCAGCCCACGGCAATGCCGTGGGCGCGGAGCGCGCCTCGCAGCTCTGCGATTCCGACGAAATGGTGGGTGCGGATGCCGAGGGCTTCTGCCCCGGTGGGTTTTGCGGGCGAGTCGTCGGTGAAGAAGACCTGGCCGGCGGGGAGCCCGAGGACGTCGAGAGCGTGTTGGAATGCGCGTTGGTCAGGTTTCGCGTGGCCGATGGCGGCGGAATTGAAGATCGGGTCGAAGTGCGCGGTGAGCCCGGCCGCCACCATCTCTTCGGGGATCGTGTCGGTGCCATTCGTGAGGATTGCGGTGGTGAGCCCGAGGTGCGCGAGTTCGTTCGCGAGCGTCACGACGGCCTGGTCCACGGTGGGGCGCTGGCGGCCCCACTCTTCGGCAGCGGCCTCATTGGCGACGTCGACGGCAATCTGCCCGATCCATTCCTGGCGACTGATTCTGCCCGTCGTGACCTGATCGAGGGCTGCGGTCGAGAGTGCTGCGCGGGTGAGCGCGCCGGGGTCGACCCCGGCGCGCTGTTCGATGTCGGCGACAGCGGCTGAATCGAAGTGTCGAACAACCCCGTCGAGGTCGAAGAGGACGGCGCGGATCATGGTCGCCATTCTGCCCGCAAAAACTCGGTTCAACTCGTGGTTGAGGGTTTGCGGCGAATCTTTGTTCGAATGTCGGTGGTGGTCGATTAAATGGAAGGTATGAACAGCGTTGTCGCCCAGATCGAGAGTCTCGACGAGACTCTCGCCAGCGCGGTGCGCGAAATGTTCGCAACCGAGACGATTCCCGATCTTGCGGGCGAAGACATCGCGGCGCTTTTGGTGGCGACCGGAAAGCTGCAGCGACGGCTCGAGGGACTACAGGTAGAGGCAGCAGTGCAGGTGAGCGAACGCTCCCAGGGCATTCGCGATGAGCGACTCACCACGGCGTACGGCTGCGCGCGTCCGACCGAGATGGTGCGGATGCTGACGCTCAGCGATTCACGTTCCGCCAACAAGCGGATGAAGGCAGCCGGCTTCGTGCAGCGAGTACGCGGCATCACCGATGGGGTTTTTCTTCCGCCGCGTTACCCGATGCTGCGGGACGCGATGATTTCGGGCGACCTGGGTCTGGAGGGCTTCCTCGCTGCGACCGAACCGCTCGAGGCCGCTGGTACGCGGATCACCGCCAGCGCGCGAATCGAGGCCGACCGCCAGCTGGGGGCATTCGCTCGGGGGATCTACAGCGATCTTGATTCCGGTTCGGATGCTGTGCAGGGCCCCTTGCCGACCCCCGAAGAACTCAGAGCGCTCGCGACGGTGCTCGTTGCCTACCTTGACCCCGATGGTGCCGAACCCTCCGACGACGTGGCACAGCGCGAGCGCAGCTTCACCATCGGGCGGGTTCGCAACGGCACCGCTCGCGTGGCCGGCAACCTGCTGCCCGAGGTCGCCGCTCAACTGAAACTGCTGATGGACAGCTCGTTGAATCCTCAGGTTGACGGCCCGCAAGATCTGGGCGTGCACTTTGTTCCCTCTGAAGACGAAGCGCTCGGTGATGACGGCTCATGCCCCGACACGACCTACGTCGACACGCGCACTCGCACGCAGAAGCAGCACGATGCCTTCGCGAGCATGGTGAATGTTGCTGCTCGGGCCGGAGACGTCTCCGATCTCGGTGGAGCCGCGCCAACACTCATCGTCACAGCGAACGCCGAAGACTACGCCACCGGAACCGGTTGGGGAACGGTCGTCAACACCGGAGACCTCGTGCCGATGAGCGTCGCCGCCCAGACCGCGTGCGCTGGCGGTATTCAGCGGGTTCTCTTCGATGAGAATGGCCGCATCGTGTCGCTGGGAACCTCCGCCCGGATCTTCAACGCCCTGCAGCGACGGGCGATCGTGATTCGCGATGGCGGATGCGTGGTTCCCGGATGCATGATCCCGGCGACCTGGTGCGAAGTGCACCACGTTCAGGAACACGCGGCCGGCGGCCCGACCCACACGGATAACGGGGTACTGCTGTGTTGGTTCCACCATCGCACACTGCATCTTTCGCATTGGCAGGTTCGAATGCGAGACGGGCTGCCTGAGATTCGGGGTCCGGAATGGTGGGATCGCGAAAGGCGCTGGTGGCCGGCCAGAAAAAGTCGGCCGAAAGCGCGGCAACCCGTCTGGCCAGTGGCCAGTGACCAGTGACCAGTGACCAGTGACCAGTGACCAGTGACGCTGACCAGCCGGGTCAGATCCAGGTGGGGATCCAGTTGTGGATCAACCAGAAGTCGTATGGCACGTTCATTCCCGTCCACACCGGATAGAAGAACGCCGAGACGAGCACCGCGGCAACGAGGAAGACGATGACGGTGCGCTCGCCGGCCTGGCGGCGATGCAATCGGTCATCTCGACCTCCAGCGATTTCGCGCAGTGCGAGCACCAGCGCAAGCACGAGGAACGGCATCATCACCACGGTGTAGAACTGGAAAATCGTCCGGGTCGGATACAGCAGCCACGGCAGATACGTGACGGCCAGCCCCACCAGCGGCATCGCGAATGTCCACGGCGCCGGTTCGCGCACGATGAGACCGCGCACGATCCGGTACAGCAGGAACACCGCCGCCGCGACGCCGGCCCACCAGATCAGTGGATTGGGGAGAGTTGAAACGACCGAGATGCAATGGTCCGTGCCACAGGACTGGTCATCTCCTACCCACACCGCTGTCGGCCGAATCAGGAATGGCCACTGCCAAGCAGCGCTGGCATAGGGATGCCCGGTGCTGAGCCCGACGTGGAATCCATAGATCGACTGGTGATAGTTCCACAGGGCGACCAGTGGGTTGTCTGAACTGCTCCGGTCGTAGCCCCCTGCCGTCACGAGCCACCCGGACCAGGTGATCAGATACGTGACCAGAGCCGCCGGCACCAGCAACAGGAACGAGACCGGACCCTGCCGGCCAACGGCATCCATCGGCCAGAAGACGATCCCCGCGCGGCGGCGAGCGAGCGCATCGGAGATCACGAGATACAGCCCGAAGCCGGCCAGAGCGTACAGGCCCGACCACTTCACCGCGGACGCAGCGCCGAGCGCCACACCGGCAGCCACCACCCAGGGGCGGCGCCAGAGAATCCGGCCCCACAGGCGCTCGCGGTCATCGTGGTGATCGGATGGCAGCTCTGGGGGTATGTTTCGCCTGCGGTCGTAGAGGATGAACAAGAAGCCCAGCAGGATGAAGAACGTCAGCGGACCGTCGAGCAGTGCGATGCGACTCATCACGATGCTGAGGCCATCGATCGCGAGCAGGAGGCCGGCGACGCTCGCAACGACGATCGACCGGGTCAGTTCTTTGGCAACCAGGTACACGAGCAACACGGTCAGGGTGCCGATCACTGCGGTGCTCAGGCGCCATGCCGCGCTGTTTCCCGCTCCGAACAGCCCCATTCCCAGGGCGATGAGCCATTTGCCCAGAGGCGGGTGCACGACATAGCTGCCGGTCTCGCTGAGGGTCCCCGTGTCTCCGGTGACGAACGCCTCGTTCGCGCCGTCACCCCACGTGCCTTCGTAACCGAGGGCCCACAACGACCAGGCATCCTTGGCGTAGTACGTCTCGTCGAATGCCAGAGCGTAGGGATGCGCCAGGTTCGATAGGCGCAGCGCCGCGGCCAGTGCCGTGATCACCAGCGGGGCGAGCCAGCGGATGACGCGGTTCCACTCCGGATCGAGCAGGAGACGATCACGCACCCGGCCCCATCGCGTCAGGCGCTCGCTCGATGCTGGAGGCAGGGGCACAGGCGCGGTCACGGGATAAGCCTAAGTCGTCGCACATAGGCTGAACGTGTGATCATCCTTGCTGCGACACCGATCGGCAACCTCGGAGACGCTTCCCGTCGACTCATCGAGGTGCTCGAGAACGCCGAGATCGTCGCGGCCGAAGACACGCGCACCACCCAGCGGCTGCTGCGGGCGCTCGAGATCGAGAACCGTCCGCGGCTGATAGCCCTGCACGATCACAACGAGAAGCACAAGGCCGCCGAACTGGTCGCGCTCGCAGCGGAGCAGGACATCGTCGTCGTCAGCGATGCCGGGATGCCCGCGGTCAGCGATCCCGGTTACGCTCTGGTGGCCGAAGCCGTCGCACAGGGGGTCACCGTCACCGCGATCCCCGGACCCAGCGCTGTTCTCATGGCTCTGGCGATCTCTGGCCTGCCGACTGATCGCTTCACATTCGAAGGGTTCCTGCCGCGAAAGCCGGGGGAGCGACGCTCGACGCTGCGTGCTCTTGCCGCAGAACCTCGCACCATGGTCTTCTTCGAATCTCCCGCACGCCTTGCCTCAGCGCTCACCGACATGGGTGCGGCCTTCGGAGAGGATCGCCGCATCGCCGTCTGCCGTGAACTGACGAAGTTCTACGAAGAGGTTCGGCGCGGCACGGCCCCCGAGCTGGCCAAGTGGGCCGAAGCCGGAGTCAAGGGCGAGATCGTCGTCGTCGTTGAGGGCGGGGCACGGGTCGAGACTTCGCCGGAGGATGCTGTCGCCCAGGTGCAGCAGCTCGTGGCCTCCGGCATCCGATTGAAAGACGCCTGCGCAGAAGTCGCTGCGGCGACGGGCCTGTCTTCGCGCGACCTCTACCAGCAGGCGCTCGCCGCGCGCTCACAATGACCGCTCCGATGCAGTCTCGTCCTCCTGGCCCGCGGGCTGCACGAGGGAAGCGGCGCTGACCCAGACCGGCCAGCCGATGAACCACACACCCGTCACGAGCCACACCCGCCAGATCCAACTGGTGAGTTCAGCGGTGCGTGTGGGGTCTGCGACAATCCACGAGATGCCGCCGAGTACAACGGTGGCGATCACCGCGCACAGCACCATTCGGCCCCAGTCCTTCCACTCGTGCAGGACTCGAGCGCGGCCGCGCGCTGGCAGTTTCGTCGGTGCTGGACCATTCGCGAAACGGTGCGCGAACCAGACGTCGACGCTGTGAATGACGCGATGCCCGAACGCGACGGTGAAGCCGAGGTAGACGGCGCCGAGACCATGTGCGAAGTCGGCGGTAGCGCCGGCGACAGTGAGATCCCATGCGATGAGGCTCAGCAGGGCGATGTCGAGCAGCGGAACGCAGAGCAGCAGCAGCGTGGAGAGCCGTTTCATCCGTAACAGATAGCGGGCGGCGAGGCCGCCGAAGAGCACGACCCAGAAGCCGATCTCACAGGCGAGGATGGCGGCGAAGATGTTCATGCTTCCACGCTGATCGAAATGTCGCGGGCACGGATCCTGCGACCGGCCGGGATCGTCTCCTCCGTTCGAAGGAGGTCGGAGGCCTGGAGATCGGGCAGGATGAACATATGCTGTGGTCGCGCCTTGCCTGGGGCATTCATCAGGTGAATGCCCGGCCTCGTACCCGCGACACGATTGTCGCCGTCGCGTACCTGGTGCTGGGTCTCCTGCTGCTGCAGTTCGGCGGTTACGGTATCTGGGCGGCTCTTCTCTCTTTCCCGGCGATGGGGCCGTGGAGCACAGGGAGTGGCTTTCTGCTGCTGTTGATCCTCATGTCGGCGCTGGCGGTCCTGCGCTCATCCCGCCCGTTCCTCGTCCTGGTGCTCGGCACGCCACTCGCTGCGTTCGACTTCTTCCTCGGCGGCAGTCTCGGGGTCGTGCTGCTGTTCGCCGATTTCGTCTACTGCGCCTTCCGCTACGGCGGCGATCGTGGCGTGCGGACCCTGCTGGCGACCATCGTCGGGACGATCGCGGCGACGGCGCTGACCCTCCTGTTCTGGCCCGGGGTCTCGGTGCAGGTCGTCACGGTCGTCCTCCAATGGGCGCTCATTGTGCTGATCGGTGCGCTGTGGGGCTGGAACGTGCGCAGCGAACGACAACGCACCCGCACGGTGATGAGCGCGGAGCATCGGCAGGCGACGCAGCAGCTGCGGCAGAAGATCGCCCACGATCTGCACGACCTCGTCGCCAACCAGATCGCCGTCGCAGGGCTCAATATCGAAGCTGCGCGGCTGCGTTTGGGACAGATGACCGAGATATGTGTTGAGGCGGAGGAGAGCCTCACACAGGCAGCCCACGGCACCGACGAGGCGCACCGCCAGCTGCGTCGCCTCATCGCCGTGCTCACCACGGTCGACGACCTCGCCGACGAGACCGCGCCGCTCAGCATCCAGCACATCGACGACCTTGTGCCTATCGGCCGCACTCTCGTGCGCGAAGGCGCCGACCTCGACGTCGCGCTGACCGCAACGCCGCGATCAGCCGGAGTTGCGATGCGCGCCATCCACGAACTCGTGGTGAACGCGGTCAAACACGGCGAGGGCGACATCGTGCTGCGCACGCGAGCGGGAGAGTCCGGACCGGTCACTGTGCAGATCGAGAACCGCATCGCCTCGCCGGGTGCATCCCGCACCGCCATCGCCGGATCCGGCATCGGCATCTCGGGTGCGACCCTGCTGCTGGGCGGCATCGGTGCGAGTGTCGAATCCGCGCCGACGGGGGACGGATGCTGGAGGGCGGGCCTTGCCCTGAAGGAGGAGCAATATGGCTGACGGCATCCGCGTTGTCATCGTCGACGACCATGAAGCAGTCCGCAGGGGTGTCGCGGCCATCTTGCAGGTGGACCCGGGTATCGAGATCGTCGGCGAGGCAGAGAACGGCCTCGACGCCGTCGACCTGTGCCTGCGCGAGCAACCCGACGTCGCACTCGTGGACCTGCGGATGCCGGGGACCGACGGTATCTGGGCGACGGAGCGGATCACCGCCGCGACCCGAACACGAGTGCTGATGCTCACCACCTTTGATTCCGACGACCTCATCGCCGCTGCGCTGGCAGCCGGCGCGCACGGCTATTTGCTGAAGACGACCCGCGGCGCGGAGCTGATCCAGTCCGTGCGCCATGTCGCCGCGGACCGTCATGTCATCGATCCTGCGATCGCGGGCGGACTCATCGCGCAGCTGAATCGGCGGAGCGACCAGCAGTCGGCGCCCGCAGCACCGCTTCCCGATCTCACCCCGCGCGAGAGCGAGGTGCTCGCTCTGGTCTCCGTTGGGCTGACGAATCAGCAGATCGCCGACCGCCTGCACATCGGTATCACCACGGTCAAGACGCATGTCGGCGCGCTCTACGACAAGACCGGGGCATCCACCCGTGTGCTGCTGGGGCAGCTCGGCCGCCATACGACGTAACCACCCAGTCGATCCGGCCTAGAATCGAGAGCATGCCCGCAGGCGAATCTTTCTATATCACCACGCCCATCTACTACCCCTCCGATGTGCCCCACATCGGCCACGGGTACACGTCGGTGGCGGTCGACACGCTCGCGCGCTGGCACCGCCAGTCGGGTGATGACACCTGGATGCTGACCGGAACCGACGAGCACGGTCAGAAGATGCTTCGTGCCGCCGCGGCGAACAACGTCACCCCTCAGCAGTGGGTCGACAAACTCGTCACGGAGAGCTGGTTTCCGCTGCTGGAGACGCTCGACGTCGCCAATGACGACTTCATCCGCACCACGCAGGAGCGGCATGAGCGCAACGTGCAGGTTTTCTTCCAGCGGCTCTACGACTCGGGGTACATCTACGCCGGCGAGTATGAGGCGCTCTACTGCGTCGGCTGCGAGGAGTTCAAGCCCGACAGTGAGATCGTCGACGGCACCGGTCCCTTCGAGGGGCTGAAGGTCTGTGCGATCCACTCCAAGCCGCTGGAGCTGCTGCAGGAGAAGAACTATTTCTTCAAGCTCAGCGAGTTCCAGGATCGACTGCTCGAGCTGTACAAGACCGAACCTGATTTCGTCCGCCCGCATTCGGCTCGCAACGAGGTCATCTCGTTCGTCAGTCAGGGGCTGAAGGATCTCTCCATCTCCCGCTCCACCTTCGACTGGGGCATCCCGCTGCCCTGGGACGAGTCGCACGTCATCTACGTGTGGGTAGACGCGCTGCTGAACTACGCCACCGCCGTCGGGTACGGCTCTGCTTCTGGAACTGAGGCCGAGGCGCTGTTCGAGCGCCGCTGGCCTGCCTATCACGTGGTCGGCAAGGACATCCTGCGCTTCCACGCTGTGATCTGGCCAGCGCTGCTGATGGCGGCCGGCGTCGAGGTGCCCAAGGGCGTCTTCGCGCACGGCTGGCTGCTGGTCGGCGGAGAGAAGATGTCCAAGTCGAAGCTCACCGGCATCGCACCGACGGAGATCACCGACGTCTTCGGCTCCGACGCGTACCGCTACTACTTCCTCTCCGCGATCGCGTTCGGCCAGGACGGCTCGTTCAGCTGGGAAGACCTCGCGGCTCGATATCAGGCAGAGCTCGCCAACGGCTTCGGCAACCTCGCCTCGCGCACGGTCGCGATGATCGAGAAGTACTTCGGGGGCATCGTGCCCGAAGCCGCCGAGTACACCGAGCAGGACCTCGCGATCCAGAAGATCGTGGCGGACGCCGCGACCGCAGCTGACGCAGCTATCGAGCAGTTCCGCATCGACGAGGCGATCCACTCCATCTGGACGATCGTCGACGCCCTGAATGGCTACATCACCGAGAACGAGCCGTGGGCGCTCGCCCGCGATGAGGATCAGCGCGGACGCCTGGGCACGGTGCTGTACACCTGCGCCGAGGGCCTGCGAGCGCTCAGCGTGCTGCTGTCGCCGGTGATGCCGCAATCGACCGAGAAGCTCTGGTCGGCGCTCGGCGCCGCTGAGCGCCTGGGTGCTCTTCAGCAGCAGCCCGTCCGAGAGGCCGGCACCTGGGGCCAACTCGCCCCCGGAACCAAGGTCGAGACCTTGGCTCCCTTGTTCCCCCGCGTAGAGTCCACCCCATAACCACCCCGCGAAACTTCACCTATGTCTGCAAAAGTGCCCGAAGTAGTGACATACGTGAAGTCTCGCGAGCCTGGAGGGCGCAAGGATCTCAGGTACCCGGCGGCGCCGGAGGCGCTCACCGTGGGTGTGTACGACAACCATGCGCATTTGGAGATCACGGACGGGGTCGAACCGCTCAGTCTGACTGAGCAGCTTGATCGCGCACAGGCCGTCGGCGTCATGGGCGTAGTTCAGGCATCCGGCGATATCGAGTCTTCGCGCTGGGCGGTGGATGCCGCGGCATCCGATCCGCGCGTGCTCGCGGCCATCGCGATCCACCCGAACGACGCGCCGGTATACGCCGAAGCCGGCCAGCTCGACCATGCGATCAGCGTGATCGATGAGCTGGCAGCACATCCCCGTGTGCGGGCCATCGGCGAGACCGGCCTGGACTTCTTCCGCACCGAAGCCGATCGTCACGCGCCCCAGTTCGAGAGCTTCGAAGCCCACATCGCGCTCGCGAAGAAGCACGGCATCGCGATGCAGATCCACGACCGGGATGCCCACGATGCGGTGCTCGAAACCCTGGCTCGAGTCGGGGCCCCGCAGGCGACCGTGTTTCACTGCTTCTCCGGCGATGACGCGATGGCGAAGATCTGCGCGGATGCCGGGTACTACCTGTCCTTCGCCGGCAACCTCACCTTCAAGAACGCGCAGAACCTGCGCGATGCGCTCAAGGTCACCCCGATCGATCGGATCCTGATCGAGACGGATGCGCCGTTCCTGACCCCGGTGCCGCTGCGCGGCCGTCCGAACGCCCCGTACCTGATCGCGCACACGCTGCGGTTCATGGCATCCGAGCTCGCGCTCGACGTCGACGAACTGGCCACTCGAATTGCCGCGAACACCCTCGCGGTCTACGGCTCCTTCACCGACTGAGTTTTCGCGCTCAAACTCGGTACAGATGTCGGTTGATTTCTACACCTGTATGCAGAGACCCCTCGATTCGATCGACTCCCGTAATTTTCGACCGACAGGTGTACCCGCAGGGTCGGCGCACAGCATGGGGGAGAATGGCAGGATGACTGTCACACTGCTCGGCGCCACCGAGATCCGCCGCCTCGCCGCTGAGCTCGATGTCACTCCGACCAAGAAGCTGGGGCAGAACTTCGTCGTCGATGCCAACACCGTGCGCAAGATCGTGCAGGTGGGCGGCGTGCAGGCGGGCGAGCGGGTTGTCGAAGTCGGCCCGGGGCTCGGATCGTTGACGCTCGCGATTCTCGAGACCGGAGCATCCGTCACCGCGGTCGAAATCGACCACCGACTGGCGGCGCGGCTCCCGGAAACAGCGGCAGCACACGGCGTACCCGCGGATGCTCTCACCGTCGTCGACGCCGATGCCCTGAGCGTGACGGAGCTTCCTGGCGACCCCACAGTGCTCGTCGCGAACCTGCCGTACAACGTCTCCGTGCCGGTGCTCCTGCACTTCATGGAGACTTTCCCGCAGCTCCAGCGCGGCGTTGTCATGGTGCAGGCCGAGGTCGGCGAACGCGTCGCTGCCGGTCCCGGAAACAAGATCTATGGCGTCCCGAGCGTCAAAGCTGCCTGGTACGGGAAATGGCGTCTGGCCGGCACCGTGTCACGGCAGGTGTTCTGGCCGGTTCCGAACGTCGACAGCGTCCTGGTCGCCTTCGAGCGGTCAGACGACGTGCGCGGTGACGAAGATCTCCGCCGGGCCACCTTCCGTATTGTCGACGCCGCCTTCCAGCAGCGTCGCAAAATGCTGCGACAGGCACTGGCGGCAGTTCTGGGCGGCACAGCGGCCGAGGCATCCGCAGTTTTGGAAAAAGCCGGTGTCGCGCCCACCGCGCGCGGAGAGCAACTGAGCATCGACGATTTCGTGCGCATCGCTGAGGCGCTTCACGGCTAATCTGGAGGCGTGACTGAATCTCCGCGCTTCCACACCAACGTTCCCGAGATCCACCGCCCCTATGTGGCGAAGGACGACCGCTACGAGCAGTTCGAGTACCGTCAGGTCGGTACTTCAGGCCTGTACCTGCCGCCGATCTCGCTGGGCTTGTGGTGGAACTTCGGCGATAACATCCCGCTGGACAACCAGCGCGCTCTGCTGCGCCACGCCTTCGACCGCGGCATCACCCACTTCGACCTGGCCAACAACTACGGCCCGCCGTACGGCTCCGCCGAGAAGAACTTCGGTCGGATCTTCAGCGAGGACTTCCGCCCGTACCGCGACGAGCTGATCATCTCGTCGAAGGCCGGCTGGGACATGTGGCCCGGCCCCTACGGCAACTTCGGCAGCCGCAAGTACCTCATCGCGAGCGCCGAGCAGTCGCTGACGAGCATGAACCTCGACTACGTCGACATCTTCTACTCGCACCGGGTCGACCCGGTGACCCCGATCGAAGAGACCGTCGGAGCGCTGGACACGCTCGTGCGCCAGGGCAAGGCTCTCTACGTGGGAATCTCCTCGTACAGCGCTGAGCGCACCGCTCGTGCGGTCGAGGCCGCCCGTGAACTCGGCACTCCGCTGGTGATCCACCAGCCCTCGTACTCGATTCTCAACCGCTGGACCGAGGCCGAGCTCAACGACACCCTGCGTACGGAGGGCCTGGGGGCCATCGCCTTCACCCCGCTTGCCCAGGGACTGCTCACCGACAAGTACCTCGGTGACGGCACCGCAGATCGTGCGCAGAAGCGCGGTTCTATTTCGGAAAAGCCGCTCTCGCCCGAGGGCCTGGAGATTCTGCGCGGACTCAATGGCATTGCCCAGGAGCGCGGCCAGTCGCTGGCGCAGATGGCGCTGCAGTGGACCCTGCGCGACCCGGTGGTCGTCTCGGCGCTGATCGGCGCGTCGCGCCCTGAGCAGCTCGACGAGAACATTGCCGCGGTCAAGGGCCCGGCGTTCACTGCCGACGAGCTCGCCCGCATCGATGCGCTCTCCGACGGCATCGACGTCGATCTGTGGGCTGTGTCCTCCACACTGTGAGCCGATCATGACACTCGCCGCCGTCCCCGCACAGGTGCACGTGCGTGCCCCGGGCAAGATCAACGTGTACCTCGGGGTCGGCGGCCGACACGATGACGGTTACCACGCCCTCGCCACGGTTTTTCAGGCGGTATCGCTGTACGAAGACGTGATCGCCTACCCGGCCGATGACTTCTCGTTGAGCGTATCGGGGCTGGACGACCCGAGCACGGTGCCGGTGGATGACCGCAACCTTGCCATGCGCGCGGCCAAGGTCCTGGCCGCCGCCACCGGATACGCCGGCGGTGTGCACCTGGAGCTGCGAAAGAGCGTACCGGTCGCCGGCGGCATGGGCGGAGGCTCAGCGGATGCCGCGGCCGCCCTCGTCGCGTGCGACGCACTGTGGGAGACGGGGCTATCGCCCCAGCGCCTGCACGAGCTCGCAGCACGGCTGGGGGCAGACGTGCCATTCGCGTTGCATGGCGGAACGGCAGTCGGCACCGGGCGTGGCGATCAGCTGAATCCGGCGCTCGCGCGCGGGCGCTTCGACTGGGTGCTGGTCACCAGCGATGAGGGGCTGTCGACTCCGACGATCTACGCACGGCTCGACGAGCATCGTGAGGAGACGGGTGCTCTCGCCGATGACCCGCCCCTGTCTCTCGACGTCCCGGTCCTCGTGCTGCAGGCGCTGCGCTCCGGAGATCCGCGGGAGCTCGCCGCGTGTCTGCATAACGATCTGGAGGTTCCGGCGCTGCTGGAGCGTCCGGCGCTGGATGACACGATCAAAGCGGGATTGAACGCCGGCGCGCTCAGCGGAATTGTTTCCGGCTCAGGGCCGACCGTCGCCCTGCTGTGCGAGACTCCCGAGGCTGCCCAGTACGTGCAGAACTCGCTGCAGGGGCTGGGATACACAGCCCTGCATGTGCACGGTCCGGTGCCCGGGGCACGCATCATCGCTTCCTGAGATCGTCCTCGGATCGTCCCCGGCTCCCGGCGCGTCGCTCACCGCGATCGTCCCGCAAACCGTCGCAGAAATGCGCGCTTCGCGTGCAAAGGGACATAATGGGTGACGTATGTGACCGTGCACACGCTGAAGGAGGCGATGCGATGGCAGCCTCTGGCGAACGTGCACGGATCCCGAGCATTCGTGACGTCGCGCGCCTCGCAGGCGTGTCCCATCAGACTGTTTCGCGCGTTCTGAACGAGCACCCCAGCATCCGGCCGGAGACGAAGAAGCGCGTGCAGGACGCGATCGAGGTGCTCGACTACAAGCCGAACCTCGCCGCCCGCGCGCTGGTCACCAGCAAGTCGCGAACCATCGGTGTCCTGTCGGCCACCATCGGAGAATTCGGCCCCACCGCGTCGATCGCCGGCATCGAGGATGCTGCGCGTGCGGAGGGCTATTCGGTGACCACGGTGAATCTTCCCGATACGACTCCGGAAGCCATCGGTGAAGCAATTCGCCAACTCGCTCGCGAGCAGGTCAGCGGTGTTGTCGCCCTGGCCCCACAGGTGCGGGTGTTCAACGTGCTGCGCGGGATGGCGGCCGGGGTCCCGATCGTGAGTCTGCAGGCGGCCTCCGGTGCCGCGGGCTTCGAACTGTCGGCGGACCAGGTCGCCGGTGCGCGCGCGGTCACTGAGCACTTGATTTCGTTGGGACACACCGACATCCTGCATCTGGCAGGTCCGCAGGACTGGATCGAGGCGGAGTCGCGCATGCGCGGCTATCTCGAAGCGCTGCGCGAGGCGGATCTGCCGACATTTCCCCCCATCCGCGGTGACTGGACGGCGGATTTCGGCTACTTCGCCGGCACCGAACTCGCTCGTCGGCCGGATTTCACCGCGGTGTTCGCCGCCAACGATCTCATGGCGATCGGGCTGATGCACGGGTTCCGGGATGCCGGTTTCGATGTGCCCGGTCAGATCAGTGTGGTCGGCTTCGACGACATCCCTGTCGCAGCCCACGTCTGGCCGCCCTTGACCACCGTGCATCAGGATTTTGCGGCGCTCGGGAAGCGAGCTGTGGCCATGCTGCTGGCGGAGATCCGGGGTACGGCAGTGCCGGAGTTCTCGCCGATCGTGCCGGAGCTTCGGGTGCGCGCCTCCAGCATCTCTCGGTAACGACCGCATCTCGATAGGCGGGCAGAAACATTCTCTGCTTGACAGCGGCGTCCGGCAGGCGCAATATTGTGTCTCATGTGAACGGTCACATTGAGGTGGGCCGTCAAGTATCGAGGATGATTCGTGAGCAGCACAGCAACGATGCCAGCGGTGGCCGGGCCGATCTTGGAGATGCGCAACATCACCAAGGAGTTCCCGGGCGTGAAGGCTCTGTCCGACGTTTCGATCACCGTCAAGACCGGCGAGATCCACGCCATCTGCGGAGAGAACGGCGCAGGCAAATCAACCCTGATGAAGGTGTTGAGCGGGGTCTACCCGTTCGGGACCTATGACGGCGACATTCTGATCTACGGGCAAGAGCAGCGTTTCAAAGACATCGCCGCCAGTGAGCAGGCGGGCATCGCCATCATCCACCAGGAGCTTGCGCTCATCCCCGAACTATCGATCACCGAGAACATCTTCCTGGGCAACGAGATCGCCCATTTCGGCACGATCGACTGGCGTGCGGCCAAGACACGGGCGATCGAGCTGCTGGCACGCGTCGGACTCGACGAGGACCCCGACGTCGCGGTCAAGCACCTCGGCGTCGGCAAGCAGCAGCTGATCGAGATCGCAAAGGCGCTGAACAAGGACGTCCGCCTGCTCATTCTCGACGAGCCGACCGCGGCGCTCAACGAGAATGACTCCCAGCAGTTGCTGGATCTGATTCTCGGGCTGAAGGCCAAGGGCATCGCCTCGATCATGATCAGCCACAAGCTCAACGAGATCGAGCAGATCGCCGACGAGATCACCATCATCCGCGACGGTCGCACAGTCGAGACGCTCGACATCAGCCGTGGTGAGATCAACGAGGACCGCATCATCCGCGGCATGGTCGGTCGTTCTCTCGAAAGCCGCTATCCGGATCGCACTCCGGAGCTCGGTGAAGTCTTCTTCGAGGTCAAGGACTGGGTCGTGCAGCATCCGACGGTCTCCGAGCGCATGGTCGTCAAGGGCTCCAGCATCAATGTCCGCCGCGGCGAAGTGGTCGGCATCGCCGGCCTCATGGGCGCCGGGCGCACGGAATTCGCGATGAGCATCTTCGGCCGCTCCTACGGCACATATCTGGGCGGCACACTCGTCAAAGACGGCGAGGAGATCGTCCTCCCGGACGTGGCATCCGCTATCCGCCACGGCCTCGCCTACGTCAGCGAAGACCGCAAGGCTCTGGGCCTGAACCTGCTGGACACCATCAAGCGGGCCATCGTCTCGGCGAAGCTGTCGAAGATCGCGCGTCGAGGGGTTGTCGACGACCGCGAGGAGTATGCGGTCTCGGAGCGCTATCGCAAGACGCTGCGCATCAAGACGCCCACGGTTGATGAGGGCGTCTCAAAGCTCTCCGGCGGAAACCAGCAGAAGGTGGTGCTGGCGAAGTGGATGTTCACCGACCCCGACCTGCTCATCCTCGATGAGCCGACCCGCGGCATCGACGTCGGCGCGAAGTACGAGATCTACTCGATCATCAACGAGCTGGCCGCAGCGGGGAAAGGCGTCATCGTCATCTCCAGTGAGCTACCAGAGCTGATGGGCATCTCCGACCGCATCTACACGATTTTTGAGGGACGCGTCACCGACTGCATCGACGCGGACCAGGCAACTCCGGAGGCGCTCATGCGCAGCATGACCTCCACGAACCAGAAGGCAACGGCATGAGCACGACGACTGAGACCGAGAAGCGCGGCTTCCACTTCGGCGACATCAGAAAGATGCTGGGAGGTAACGGCACCTCGTCGCTGCGCCAGTTCGGCATCCTCGGGAGCCTGGTGGCGATCGTCCTGTTCTTCCAGGTCGTCACGATGATGCGCAACCCCAACGGGGCGACGCTTTCGCCGAACAACCTCATCAACGTCATCAACCAGTATTCCTTCATCCTGATCCTCGCGATCGGAATGGTGATGGTGATCATCATGGGCCACATCGACCTCTCCGTGGGGTCGGTCGCGGCGTTCGTCGGAATCATCGTGGCCAAGTCCATGACCGACTGGAACCTCCCGTGGCCGCTGGCGATCGTGCTGGGTCTGGTCGTGGGCGCTCTGGTGGGAGCGTGGCAAGGGTTCTGGGTGGCCTATGTCGGGGTGCCGGCGTTCATCGTGACCCTGGCGGGCATGCTGTTCTTCCGCGGTGCGAACCAGTTCATCGGCCAGTCCACGACCGTGCCGGTGCCGAAGGAGTTCGTCGTCATCGGAGCCGGGTACATGCCGGAGATTCCGATCCCCGGCATGAATTTCAACGTTCCGACCATGATTCTCGCGGTGATCGCGGTGGCCTGGGTGATCTTTTACGAGTTGCGCACCCGTCGCATTCAGCGCCGAATGGGCTCGGAAACAGCACCGGTCTGGGTGATCGCGACGAAGATCATCGTTCTTTCGGTGATCATCCTCGGCGCTGGCTGGCTGTTCGCCACCGGCCGCCCCGGCACCAGCTTCCCGATCTCCGGGCTGATCCTGCTCGCACTGGTGATCCTCTACACCTTCATCACCCGCAACACCATTTTCGGACGCCACATCTACGCGGTCGGCGGCAACCGTCAGGCGGCGCGCTTGTCGGGCGTGAAAGACCGCTGGGTCGACTTCTTCGTCATCATGAACATGTCGGTGCTGGCAGCCCTCGCCGGAATGATCTTCGTCGCCCGGTCCCAGGCCTCCGGTCCCGGTGACGGCAACATGTGGGAGCTCGACGCGATCGCCGCGGTCTTCATCGGCGGTGCGGCCGTATCCGGCGGTATCGGCACGGTGATCGGATCGATCATCGGTGGATTGGTGATGGCCTTCCTCAACAACGGCATGGCGCTGCTCGGGCTCTCCGCCGACGTCGTCTCGATGGTCAAGGGACTCGTGCTGCTGCTCGCCGTCGGAATCGATGTCTGGAACAAGCAGCAGGGACGCCCCTCCATCATCGGATTCCTCACCCGTCGTCGAGCCCGGACAGATGATTTCGGCTCCTCGACCCTGCAGACCCCCGTCGCCGACGGCGCGAACGGGAAGAAGGGGACGAGCTCGCGCTGAGCGCGTTCGTTCCCCGACCCCTTGAGAGAAAGTGATCGCATGAAGAAAATCGCAGTAGCGGCGACAGCGTTGGTCGTCACAGGTGCACTGGCATTGACCGGCTGTGCCGGCGCCGAGCGCGGCGGCGGCACGGACGAGAACACCGGCGGCGAAGAGACCACCGGTTTTGCAGCCGATGCGACCATCGGCGTCGCACTTCCGGACAAGACCAGTGAGAACTGGGTCCTGGCCGGTCAGCTGTTCAAGGACGGGCTGGAAGAGGCCGGCTTCACGGCGGACGTGCAGTACGCACCGGCCAGCAACACCGTCGCCGAGCAGCAGAACCAGATCCAGGCGATGGTCATCGGCGGTGCGAAGGTCATCATCATCGGTGCGAAGGACGGCAAGCAGCTGGCGACCCAGGTGCAGGCGGCCCAGGACGCTGGTGTCAAGGTGATCGCGTACGACCGACTGATCGAGAACACCGAAGCAGTCGACTACTACGTCGCCTTCGATAACTTCAAGGTCGGCCAGCTCCAGGGCAACGCCCTGCTGGAAGGCCTCGACGCGAACGCCGGCCACGAAGCCCCGTACAACATTGAGCTGTTCTCCGGCTCGCCGGACGATGCGAACTCGAAGGTCTTCTTCGAGGGGGCGATGGACGTGCTTCAGCCGAAGATCGATGATGGAACTCTCGTCGTCGCATCCGGTCAGACCGATATCGGACAGACCGCCACAGAGGGCTGGCTGGCGGAGAACGCGCAGAACCGCATGGACACGCTCATCACCTCCACCTACGGTGGCGACACCGTGATCGACGGTGTGCTCTCGCCGAACGACACCCTCGCCCGCGCCATCCTCACCGCGGTGCAGCAGGCCGGTAAGGACGTCCCGGTCGTCACCGGTCAGGACTCCGAGGTCGAATCGGTGAAGTCGATCATGGAGGGCGTGCAGTACTCCACGATCAACAAGGACACGGCACTTCTCGTGGAGCAGGCCATCAAGATGGTCGGCCAGCTCCAGAAGGGCGAAGACGCCGAGGTCAACGACACCGAGCAGTACGACAACGGCGCGAAGATCGTTCCGGCGTACCTGCTCGAGCCGCTGATCGTCACGAAGGACAACGCCGCTGAGGCGTACGCCAACGTGCCGAGCCTGCTGGAGATTGTGGAGTCGTACAAGTAACGACTTCCGCTGGGGACGTGCGAGCCGTCCGGGCCTGGCGCCCGGGCGGCTCGCTGCGTAGGATCGCGGCTACCCTGGTAAAGACATGGCACATCTTCTCGGGGCCGAAGGCCTCCACCTGGAATACCCCACCAAGGTCGTTTTCGACTCCATCACCCTCGGCATCGAGGAGGGCGATCGGATCGGTATCGTCGGACGCAACGGCGATGGAAAATCGAGCCTGCTCGCGATGCTCGCGGGGCGCAAGGAGCCCGATGGCGGGCGCGTCACGATGCGCGCCGGCACGACGGTCGGCGTGCTTGACCAGGCCGACACCCTCGACGACTCCCTCACGGTTGCACAGTCGGTCGTCGGCGACATGCCCGAGTACGAGTGGGCCGGCGACGCACGTGTGCGCGACGTCATCCAGGGACTGCTTGCTGATCTGGACTGGGATGCCCCGGTGCGAAGCCTCAGCGGTGGGCAGCGGCGCCGCGTGGCGCTCGCGACTCTCTTGGTCTCGGAGTGGGACATCATCGCGCTCGATGAGCCCACCAACCACCTTGACGTCGAGGCGATCACCTGGCTTGCGGGGCATCTGAAGAAGCGTTGGTCGACGAACTCCGGCGCATTCCTCGTGGTCACACACGACCGGTGGTTCCTCGATGAGGTGTGCACGGAGACCTGGGAGGTGCACGACCGCGTCGTCGAAGCGTTCGAAGGCGGCTACGCCGCATACATTCTGCAGCGCGTTGAGCGTGATCGGATGGCCGCGGCCACCGAAGCCAAGCGACAGAACCTCGCTCGCAAGGAGCTCGCCTGGCTGCGCCGGGGAGCGCCGGCACGCACGGCCAAGCCGAAGTTTCGCATCGATGCCGCGAACGCTCTCATCGAGGACGTGCCGGAGATCCGCGACACGGTGTCGCTGCAGTCGCTGGCCGTTTCCCGCCTCGGCAAGGACGTCGTCGATCTGCTGGATGCCGGGGTCACCTACCCTGCCGGCGAATTCGGTGGCCCGCGCGAGGTACTGCGCGATGTGGAATGGCGCATCGCGCCGGGGGAGCGCACCGGCATCCTCGGTGTCAACGGCGCCGGGAAATCGACACTCCTGGGACTGGTGGCCGGAACCATCGAACCCACCAGTGGCCGGGTCAAGCGCGGCACTACGGTGAAGGTGAAGACGCTCACCCAGCGCATCGATGAGCTCGGGGCCGTCTGGAACGATCCGGTGCGCACGGTCATCGCGAATCTGCGCACCGAGTACACCTTCGGCAGCGGATCCAAGGCGCAGGCGCTCACTCCCAGCCAGCTGCTGGAGCGTCTCGGCTTCACCTCCGCCCAGCTCTCGACGCCGGTGAAGGATCTCTCCGGTGGTCAACAGCGCCGGTTGCAGCTGCTGCTCGTGCTGCTGGACCAGCCCAACGTGTTGATCCTTGACGAACCGACCAACGACATGGACACCGACATGCTGGCAGCGATCGAAGATCTGCTGGACTCGTGGCCGGGAACCCTGCTCGTTGTCAGCCACGACCGCTACTTCCTCGAACGCGTTACCGACCAGCAGTACGCCGTGATGGGCGGGCGGCTGCGTCACCTGCCCGGAGGCGTGGACGAGTATCTCCGTCTGCGCACTGCTGAGCAGAGCGGCGCGCCAGCGGCAACCGCAACGGCAACCGCAAAGACGCCCAAGCTCGATGGTGCGGCCCTGCGCACCGCGCAGAAAGAAGTAGCCGCGGCCGAGCGCAAGATTCAGAAACTCACTCAGCAGGTCGACAAGGCCAAGCACGCACTCGTCGAACACGACCAGTCCGATTACGCGGGGCTGGGCGAGAAGATGAAGCAGATCAGCGCGCTGGAAGCGGAGATCGAAGAGCACGAGCTGCGCTGGCTCGAGCTCAGTGAACAGCTCAGCTGACGCCCTGAGAGAGTTGTGATGTCGGCGCGTACTGCAGAGTGCGCCGCGTCATGAATTCGCGCTCGTTTCCCGACAGTGGGTCGATGAAGCGCAATTCTCTGGCGAGGAGCTGCAGCGGGCGCTGGTGGTCATCTGGCTTCTCGTCGGTGAGTACCGGATAGAGATTGTCGTGCAGGATGCCGGCGCCCACCGACGCGAGATGCACCCGCAGCTGGTGCATCTTTCCGGTGTGCGGACGAAGCAGCGTGTGGATGACGTCGTCGTCGGAATCGATGAGTTCGACGACGGTTTCCGAGTTCGGCTCACGAACGTGATCGACCTCGACACACACCTGCGCACGAAGCTTTTCGATATGGCAGCGCACCGTCAGCGGGAACGATTGCCCGTCGAGTGCGGGGGAGTCAGGATCCCAGCGCTCAGGACGGGCGGACACCGCTTCATAGACCTTCTCGATCTCGCGGCGCTGAAACAGCATCTGATAGGCGCCGCGTGTCTGCACCCGGGCGGAGAACATCAGAATCCCGGCAGTGGCTCGATCCAGCCGGTGAATCGGTGCGAGATCGGGATTGTCGAGCTGTCGCCGCAGCCGCACCAGCGCCGAATTCTGCACATATCTTCCGGCAGGGGTGGTGGGCAGGAAGTGCGGCTTGTCGATCACGACGAGATCATCGTCCTGATGCAGGATCTCGGCGTGAAACGGAATCTCGGTCTCAACCGGCGGCTCCCGGTAGTACCAGATGAACTCCGCAGCATCCAGCGGAGCATCCCGACTCACCGCTGAGCCGTCGGCCATGACGATCTCGCCGCGATCGAACCGCTCCAGCAGGAACTGCTCATCCAGGTGGAAGAAGCGCTCCACCATGTACGCACTGATTGTCGGCCACGGCCCGGTGTGTGGCAGGTGCAGACGCGTCGCCCCCACACCGTCTCGCATGGGCAGCGGCGATGCCATCGCCATCAGAAACGACCCATCAGGCGTCGTAACTCAGGCTGAGTTTGCGCAGGAGCGCGGCCATTCGGTCGCGGTCTGCTCGGGAAAGCGCCCGCAGCAGCTCGGCCTCGATATCGACCAGGCGGGTGATCGCGGCATCCACGCGCACGCGGCCGTCGTCCGTCAGGGTCACCAGGACGCTGCGTCCGTCACCGGGATCAGCCTGCCGCCGAACAAAACGGCGCCCGACCAGACGATCGATGCGGTTCGTCATCGTGCCGCTGGAGACGAGCGTCTGCTGCATGAGCTGCTTCGGCGAGAGCTGAAAGGGATCACCGGCCCGGCGCAGCGCTGAGAGTACGTCCCATTCCCAGGAGTCGATGTCGCTACGGCGGAAGACATCACGCCGGGCGCGGTCGAGATGCTTCGACAGCCGGTCCATCCGGGAGAGGACCTCCAAAGGGGAGAAGTCGAGGTCGGGGCGCTGGGCGTTCCACGCGCGGACGATCCGATCGACCTCGTCTGTCTCGTTCATATCTCCATTATCGGATGCCTTCGGCAGACCAGCCGCCGTGAGCATGGCAGAATTGTCACGCGGCCTCTCGGGGCTGTGGTCCGCCGTGGTGTAATGGCAGCACGACAGCCTTTGGAGCTGTTAAGTCCAGGTTCGAGTCCTGGCGGCGGAGCATGACGGAGAACAGACTCGCGATCATCGTGCTCGCTGCAGGGCAGGGCACTCGGATGAAGTCCCGGTTGCCCAAGGTGCTGCACACGATCGGTGGACGCTCGCTCATCGGGCATGTGCTGAAGGCCGCGGATAGCCTCGGCGCCGAGTCCGTCGAGGTCGTGGTGAGACACGAACGCGAGCAACTCGTCCAGGCGCTCGCATCCGCGCATCCGAACGCGATCATCGTCGACCAGGATGAGATTCCGGGCACCGGACGTGCTGTAGAGGTCGCGCTCGAGGCGATTCCCGCTTTCGACGGCGATGTTCTCATCCTCTCCGGCGACTGCCCGCTGGCGGATGCTGCGACGCTGACGTCGTTCATCGCCGAGCATCGTGCAGCCGACGCTGCGGCAACGCTCATGACCGCGGTCCTTGACGATCCGACTGGCTACGGCCGCGTCATCCGCAATGCCGAGGGTGACGTCGATCGCATCGTCGAGCAGAAGGATGCCTCTGCCGACGAGGTTCTTGTCCGAGAGATCAACGCCGGCATGTACGTCTTCCGCGCCTCCGCGCTGCGCGAGCACCTCCCGACGGTCGGTGTCGACAATGCCCAGGGGGAGAAGTATCTGACAGATGTGCCGCAGCTGCTGCGTCGTGCTGGGGACCGAGTGGCGGCATCCGTCGTCTCAGATGTCACGGTGACCTACGGTGTCAACGACCGCGTGCAGCTGGCCGAGGTCGGCCGACTCCTCAACCAGCGGATCGTCCGTGGCTGGCAGCGCGAGGGCGTCACCATCATTGACCCGGCGACGACCTGGATCGACGACGAAGTGAAGATCGCGCCCGACGTGACGGTCCTCCCGAACACGATCATCGCCGGCGCGACCGTCATTGAAGCCGGAGCCGTGATCGGCCCGGACACCTCATTGGTCGACTGCGAGATCGGTGCGGATGCTGTTGTGCGCCGAGCCGACGCGACACTCGCCGTCATCGGCGCCGGAGCGAACGTCGGGCCCTTCGCGTATGTTCGCCCGGGCACCGTCCTCGGCGCGAACGGCAAGATCGGCACCTTCGTCGAGACGAAGAACTCGCAGATCGGCGAGGGCAGCAAAGTGCCGCATCTCTCCTACGTCGGCGATGCGACGATCGGTGAGCGTGTGAACCTCGGCGCTGGTGCAATCACCGCGAACTATGACGACATCGCCAAGCACCGCACCGAGATCGGTGACGAGGTGCACACCGGATCGCATAACGTCTTCGTCGCGCCGGTTAGGATTGGTGCTGGAGCGAAGACCGGAGCGGGAGCGGTAGTCCGCAAGGACGTCCCCGCTGGTGCACTGGCCTTGAGCGTCGCCCCTCAACGAAACGTCGAGGGGTGGGTCGAGAAGAATCGAGCCGGGACGGGCGCTGCACAAGCGGCCTCCCGGGCCAACACAGCCACAGAGTAAGGCAGGGCATGGGGCACAAGAAAAAGACCGTTGAACTGGATCGGGACAACGGCGTGGCCCCCGGGCTCATCGCGAAGAACAAGAAGCGGCTCGTCGTGGCCGGCGGCCGTTCGCACCCGGAGCTCACAGCCGCGGTGGCCAACGGCCTCGGAATCCAGCCGGCGCCCGTAGAGCACCGCACGTTCGCTTCGGGGGAGATCTACGCCCGCTTCGAGGTGTCGATCCGCGGTTGCGACCTGTTCCTGGTGCAGACATTCGGTGAACCGGTCAACGAGTGGCTCATGGAGACGCTCATCATGATCGACGCGGCTAAGCGTGCCTCGGCCAAGCGCATCACCGTCGTCGCCCCCTACTACCCGTATTCGCGGCAAGACAAGAAGGGTCGCGGGCGCGAGCCCATCAGCGCCCGTCTGGTCGCTGATCTGCTCAAGACCGCGGGTGCTGACCGTGTCATGAGCGTCGACCTGCACGCCGCGCAGATCCAGGGCTTCTTCGACGGACCGGTCGACCACCTGTTCGCCAAGCCCGTGCTGCTCGAGCATTTCCGTGAGACGCTGACCGCTGAAGACCGTGAGACGCTCACGATCGTCTCGCCGGACATGGGCCGTGTGCGCGTTGCCGACACCTGGTCGGACAGCCTGGATGCACCGCTGGCGATCATCCACAAGCGTCGCGACCCGAAGGTTGCCAACCAGGTCTCCGTGCACGAGATCGTCGGCGCGGTCGAGGGGCGCACCTGTCTGCTGGTCGACGACATGATCGATACCGGTGGCACCATCGTCAAGGCTGCGCAGGCACTGAAGGCGGCTGGTGCGCGCCGCGTCATCGTGGCAGCAACGCACGCGATCTTCAGCGACCCGGCATCCGAGCGTCTGCAGGACGAGTCGATCGATGAGGTCGTCGTCACCGACACGATCCCGCTGTCCGCCTCGCGGCAGTGGGATGGACTCACGATCCTGCCGATCGCTCCGCTGCTCGGCCGGGCGATCCATGAGGTGTTCCAGGACGGATCGGTCACCAGCATGTTCGGCGGCGACGCCTAGCACGCGCTCTCAGCAAGCCCGAGGTTCTGTGATGTCTTCATTCACCGCTGTGCGGCAGCGGGTGCTCTCGATCCTCGGTGCCGTGTCGATGTATCGGCTGGTGTTCTTCGCGCTCGTGGCGCTCGCGCTCATCGCGCTACTGCTTTCGGCGATCGGCGGGATCGTGTCGCCGACCCCGGTGGAGATCGTGGTCTCGTTCGTCGTGCTGGCTGCGGTGATCTCCGCTGTCGATGCCGCGGCCCAGCGGGTGCTGCATCTGCCGTGGCGCGTGGAATCCTCGCTCGTTACCGCGCTGATCCTGCTGTTCGTGATGCGTCCCGGCACAGACCCTGCGGCCCTCATCGGGCTCGCTCTGACGGGCGCTGTGGCGAGCTTGTCGAAGTACGTCATCGCCTGGCGTGGCCGCCATATCCTCAATCCGGCGGCATTTGGTGCAGCCGTGGTCACGCTGATCGGATCCTTCGGCGCATTCGAATGGCTGGGAACGTCGGCATCGTGGTGGGTGGGTAACGCGGCGCTCGCGCTTCCCGTTGCACTGTTCGGACTGCTCGTGCTGTGGCGCACCGAGAAGATTCGGGTCGTGCTGGTGTTCGTGCTGATCGCGGTCGGCACCGCGGTCGTGCGCCAGGCCGTGCAGGCCCAGCAGCTCGGCGTCGAGTTCGACCTGTCTGCGGCTGTGCAGTTCGCAGTGCTGCAGTCGCCGTTCCTGTTCCTCGGGGTGTTCATGGTGTCCGAGCCGCTGACCAGTCCGCCCCGGCGCTGGCAGCAGTTCGCTGTCGCAGCGCTGGTGGGGCTGCTCGCTGGTTGGCCGATTCTCATCGGGGGATTGTTCACCCTCGGACAGGAGCGGGCGCTGCTGATCGGCAATCTGCTCGCGGTCGCCTTCGCACTGCGCGGGTCGGTGCGGCTGACACTGCAGAAACGTGAGTTCATCACCCCGACCGCGCAGGAGTTGACCTTCCGAGCTCAGGGGAAGTTGAAGTT
Source organism: Microbacterium sp. A94 (assembly GCF_051842855.1). Lineage (NCBI taxonomy): Bacteria > Bacillati > Actinomycetota > Actinomycetes > Micrococcales > Microbacteriaceae > Microbacterium > Microbacterium sp. A94. The sequence continues at coordinate 222,351 of NZ_JBPXMU010000004.1, forward strand.
CATCCCCGGTCAGTACCTCGAGCTCGATGTGCCGCATCACCGCCCGGATGCGCGAGGCACCCGCCGCGAGTTCAGCATCGTCTCTGCGCCGGCAGATCTTCCGACCCTGCGCATCGCGTACAAGAACGGTGATCAGAAGCATCCCTCGTCGTACAAACGGGCGCTTGCGGCCGCGCAACCGGGAGCGACGCTGGCTGTGACCGGAACCTGGGGCGACTTCGTCCTGCCGCACGGCGATGCGCCGGTGCTGATGGTGGCGGCCGGAATCGGCGTGACACCGTTCGTCTCGCAGCTGCGGCAGTTGCAGGCTGACGGGCTGCAGCGCGACGTCGTGCTCGTCTATGTCGCAGCCGAAGCGATGGAGCTGGCATTCCGCGCGGAACTCGAAGCGACCGGAGTACCCACGATCGTGTTCACTCGGGATGCCCCGCAGGCGTTGCCGGAGCACTGGCACTGGGCACAGGGCGTGCGCCTGGATGCCGCTGGGCTTGAGCGAGTCGTGCCTGATCTGCCGAGTCGGCACGCGTTCATCTCCGGGCCGCCGCGGCTGCTCGCCGACCTCGCCCCGGCCCTGCAGAAGGCCCGGTCACTCACGACCGATGCCTTCGCCGGATACTGACTCGTCCTCGCCCAGCCTCGCCCAGCCTCGCCAGGCCCGCCAGACCCGCCAGACCCGCCCTCGGTCCGGATGCAGGGCGATCGTACAGATGCAGGGCGAAACGCCGTGGGATGCCACTGCAGGCGTGCTTCGGCCCTGCAAGTGTGCGGCCCTCACTAGTTCTGCACACTCCGTACGGATGCAGGATTCTTCCACATTCGTCGTGTGGACCGTATTCCGGCACCGAGGACGCGGGATCATCGGCAGATGCTTCAACCAGCTCAGATCATTGCGTCCGAGGGCGGCATCGCCCGTGGAGTCCGATTGCAGGAGTTCGGATTTTCCCGTCGGATGCTGTCGCACGCTGTGCGCGGCGGAAACATTCTGCGGCTACGCCCGGGTGTGTTCGCCTTACCCGACACGAATCCCGACCTTGTGGAGGCTGCACGCCACGGCGGCGCCGTCACCTGCGCTCGCGCGCTGCGCCTGCACGGTGTCTGGACCCTGAACGAGGATGAGGCCGTGCACGTCTGGTTGGGCGGCACCGGGAGAGTGCATCATCCCTCAACCTGTTCGTGTGTCGGCCATTTCTTCGCCGGACCGATGAAGCTCGGACTGGCGCCGCTGGATGTGGTGCTGGTGCATGTCTACCATTGCCACGGCGATGAAGCCTTCTTCGCTGCGCTGGAATCGGCGCTGCGCCAGCGGAAGATCAAGGCCGTTGCGAAAGCTCGAATCCGACAGCGCCTCCCGGTGGGCGCACGATGGTTGGTCGACCTTGCCCGTTCCGACGCTGACAGCGGGCTGGAATCATTGCTGCGCCTGCGTCTTGAGCTGCTCGGCATCCGGCTCGACTGTCAGGTCTCGATACCGACTGTCGGACGGGTGGACTTCGTCGTCGCGGGCCGACTGATTCTCGAGACGGATGGGAAAGAGAATCACGATGGCGAGTCCGAACGGCACAGAGATCTCATGAGGGATGCCGCGGCATCCGCCGTTGGGTACGAAACGCTCCGCTTCGACTACGCGATGGTCGTGTACAACTGGCCCATCGTCGAAGCGGCGATCCTCGCCGCCCTCGCCAGACTCGTCTGATGCCCTGGCCTGGTGACTGGTGACTGGTGACTGGTGACTGGTGACTGGTGCCTGGTGCCTGGTGCCTGGTGCCTGGTGCCTGGTGCCGGTCCGGATGCAGGGCGATCGTACAGATGCAGGGCGAAACGCCGTGGGATGCCCCTGCAACTGGGCATTGGCCCTGCAAGTGTGCGGGGCTAGGCGGCCGCAGACCTCGCGGGGAGGGGGAACCGTGCCGTGAACGTCGTATCGCCGGGAGCGCTTTCGACCGTGATCGTGCCGCGGTGGCCTTCCACGATGGCCTTGGCTATGGCGAGCCCGAGACCGGTGCCCCCGGTCTGACGGGTACGGGAATCGTCGCCCCGGGCGAATCGGGCGAACAGCTCCTCACGAACATGCGGGTCGATTCCGGGGCCGTTATCGTGCACGCGGATGAGCGCTTCATCGCCCTCGCGCGCGACGCCCAGGGTGATCTCGGTGCCCTCCGGAGTGTGGGTGCGCGCGTTCGCGAGCAGATTCGCAACGACCTGGTGCAGGCGTCCGGCATCACCGGGCATGATGACGGGTTCTTCTGGAACATCGATGCTCCAGCTGTGATTCGGCCCGGTGGGGCGCGCATCCGCGAGGCCCTCCAGCGCAAGCTGGGTGAGATCGACCGTACCGTGGACGAGCTCTTGCCCTTCATCTAGACGTGCCAGCAGCAGCAGATCTTCGACCAGCCTGGTCATTCGCAGCGACTGCGCCTGAATGCGCTCCAGCGCCATCCGAGTGTCCTCGGTGGTGCGCGCAGCCCCCGGCGTTTCGGTCTGCAGTGCTCGCAATGAGAGCTCCGAGTATCCGCGGATGGAAGCCAGCGGCGTGCGCAGTTCGTGGCTGGCATCCGCGACGAAGCGTCGCATCCGCTCTTCGTTCTGCTGACGAGAGGCGAGTGAGTCGTTGACGTGATCGAGCAGCGTGTTCAGCGAGGCGCCGACGATGCCGATCTCGGTGCGCGGATCGGCTTCCGTTGCGGGAACGCGCTCGGTGATCGTCACCGCTCCGCGGTCCAACGGTTGGTTCGCGACGCGCGTGGCTGTGCGGGCGACGGCGCGAAGCGGCGCCAGGCTGAAGCGGATCGTCACGGCCGTCGTCAGCGCGAGCAGGATGAGCCCGCCCAACGTCGCCAGTGTGATCACGGTGAGCAGCTGCGCCAGGGTTCGATCATCCGGCGGCAGTCCGGTGACGATGGCGATTTCGTTGCCGCGGGCATCGGCGACCTGAGTGACTGTGACCCGGAAAGCGCCCAGATCGCCCAGCCTGATCGATGCGCTGCCCGAGGATTGAACGGCCCTGTCGATCGCGATCAACTGTGTGTCGGTGAGGACAGTCGTGCCATCGGCTGTGGCGACGACGCCGCTTGCTCCATCGGCTGAGGCTATGGCCAGCAGGACGGCGGACGAGGGGAAATGCTGGCCGGCCAGAACCGTTTGCGCGGTGATCGGTTCACCAGAGTCGGCGGACGACTCTGCCTGTGCTGCCGTCAGATACGTCGTCTGGGCTGCGGTCGTTTTCACCTGCTCCTGGAGCTTGCCCTCCAGCGCCCGCCCGAGCGTCGCGCTCGTGATGACCGCGACAATGATGAGGATGAGCGACACGAACCCGATGACGGCGCACAGCAGGCGCGTCTGCAGGGTCAGTGGTCTCGTCAGCCCCAGTGAGGTCACTGCGGGGCCTTGATCATGTATCCGACGCCGCGCACGGTGTGCAGCAGGGGAGTGCGCCCGGCGTCGATCTTCTTGCGCAGGTACGAGATGTACAGCTCGACCACCGAGGACTTGCCGCCGAAGTCGTAGCTCCACACGCGGTCGAGGATCTGCGCCTTCGACAGCACCCGGCGCTCATTGCGCATGAGATAGCGCAGCAGTTCGAACTCGGTTGCGGTCAGTTCGATCTCGGTGCCGGCGCGCTCGACCTCGTGGCTGTCCTCGTTCAGGGTGAGGTCACCGACGCGCAGGATCGACTGCCCCTCGTCGCTGCTGGCGAGGCCGGTGCGGCGGATGATGGCACGCAGGCGCGCGATCACCTCTTCGAGACTGAAGGGCTTGGTGACGTAGTCGTCGCCACCGGCCGTGAGACCGGCGATACGGTCGCCGACGGCATCCTTCGCGGTCAGGAACAGCACCGGAACCAGGTTGCCGGATTCACGCAGGCGACGCAGGACGCTCATGCCATCCAGATCAGGCATCATGATGTCGAGCACCAGCGCGTCGGGTTCGAACTCGTGGGCGACCTGGAGGGCTTCGAGTCCGGAGGATGCCGTTCGCACCTCCCATCCCTCCATCCGCAGCGCCATCGCCAGCAGGTCGGTGAGCATCTGCTCGTCGTCGACAGCCAGGATGCGCAGTGCAGAGCCGTCGGCGCGATGCAGTTCAGGCAGATCGTGGGTCATACGACCATTCTGTGGAATCAGCTATGAAGAATCTATGGAGTCCGCTATGCGCTCCCTGTGAGTTCTTGCGTCCAGATCGAACTCATCTCGTCGAGGGTGCGGTCCATGATCGCGATCATGGACGACGCGGCCTTGTCCGCGTTGCCGGTCTGGATGGCCGTGGCGATATCGACGTGCATCTGCAATGCCTCGGATGCTGGGAACTTCGGCATCAGGTTGTACTGGGTCCGTCCGGTGAGCACTTCGGCGACCAGATGGTGCAGTTGCGCGAACATCTCGTTGCCGCTCATAGTGAGGATGAGGGAGTGGAACTCCTTGTCGAGCGCGAGGAAGCCAGCAGTGTCACCCTCCTTTCCTGCGGCCCACAGGCGTCCGGCGAGGCCGACGAGATCGCTGGCCTGATTCAGTGGTGCTCGCATCGCGGCCAGGCGTGCTGCTGCGGGTTCGATCGCACCGCGCAACTCCGTCAGCGAACGCAGTTGCGCCACGCGGCTGGGGCCGGCGAGGCGCCAGCGGATGACCTGTAAGTCGTACACGTTCCACCGGGTGAGGGGGAGCACGCGCATACCTACCCGTCGCTTGGGCGCCACCAGTCCCAGCGCCTCGAGTGCACGCAGCGCTTCACGCACCACCGAGCGGGAGACTTCGAAACGCGACTCGATCGACTCGGTGGTGAAGGTGGTCTCCGGCCCGATCACGCCCGAGCAGATTTCGCGCCCCAGCGTGTCGAGGACGAGGTTTCGCAGATCGCCTCGCACGACCACGGCGGGAGAGGCGGGATCAAGTACATTCTCTGCGGTCATGGTTAGATCTTATCTTTTTCATCACGACGGGTTGAAAAGTATGACTTATTGAAGATAACTTGGCCATTGAGCAGATGTAACAGGGCACCTGCGCCACGAGCCCCGCGATGATGCGAGTCTCAGGATGGAGAGTCACAGTGAAGTACGGATCCAAGACCGCCCGCTTCTTCGCGGCGGCAACAACAGCAGTGGTCGCCGGAGCGCTGGTCAGCTGCAGCGGCGGCACCGGTTCAGAGATCGACGAGACCGAAGGCATCGAGGGCGAGACGATTCGGGTCACCCTCGCCAACCATGTGTGGACCGAGACCATCAAGGAACTCATTCCGCAGTTCGAGGAGGAGACTGGCGCGACGGTCGAGATCAGTCAGCTCGCCGAAGATCAGCTCTCCGACCAGTACAACGTCAAGCTCAACGCCGGCACCGATGAGATCGACGTGCTGATGTATCGACCGCTGCAGGAGAACAAGCTGTTCGCCAGCAACGGATACCTCGCCGACCTCACCGAACTGGCCGAGGCCGACGCCGACTGGGACTGGTCCGACTTCCAGCCGGGTCCGGCATCCCTGACCACCTACGATGACCAGATCGTCGGCGTTCCGATTATCACCGAGCGCACCGTGCTGTACTACCGCAAGGACCTGCTCGAAGAGGCCGGCCTCGAGGTTCCGACCACACTGGAAGAGCTCGATGCGGCAGCTGCCGCCATTCATGAACTGCACCCCGACGTCGCCGGCTACATCGGCCGCACCGGAAAGTCAGCTGCCGTCACTCAGTTCAGCGCATTCCTGTTCAGCTCCGGCGGACAGTGGATCAATGACGACGGCACCTCGGCCATTGGCAGTGATGAGGCTCGTGGTGCTTACCAGTACTACGGCGACCTCATCCGCAACCACACCGACGCCACGATCAACCCCGAGATGAGCTGGGCCGAGGCGTTCGCGGTGTTCCAGCAGGGGCAGGCAGCCTTCATCGCCGATGCCGACAGCCTCTACAAGAACATGACCGACCCGACACAGTCCACGGTCTCGGAGCAGGTAGGTTTTGCTCCGTTCCCCGAGGGCGAGGCCGGATCCAAGCCGTACAACGTGGCGGCGTGGGCCCTCGCGGTCAACGAAACCGCTTCGAACCCGTCGGCCGCCTGGCAGTTCGTGCAGTGGGCGACGTCGAAAGACATCACCCTGGAAATGGCGAAGCTCGGCGTCTCCGGCGCCCGCACCTCGGTGTGGGAGAACCCTGAGGCGACCGCGGATTACCCCGAAGAGCTCGTCGAGGCGATCAAGATCAACGGCGAGAACGGCATCGGTCAGGACCGTCCGCTCGTGATCCAGGTGTCCGAGGCCCGCGAGATCGTCGGTGAGCCGATTGTCGTCGCGATCGCCGGCGGCGATGTGGATGCTGCCGTGGACTCATCGAACACCGCTTTCGACGAGTTCCTTCTCGAGGACTCCGAGTAACCATTCCCGTCCGCCGTGCCCCGGAGCATCCGCAACGACGCTTCGGGGCACGGCCAACCAACACGGAAACTCTCATGACTGCACTACAGAGCCCCGAGCAGGTCGGGACGCAGGAGCGCTTCAGCCGCTGGGCCAACCGGCACCGCAAGTGGCTGTTCGCCGGTCCCGCGATCGCGTTCACGACGCTGCTGCTGGTCATCCCGCTCGGCTGGACACTGTTTCTCAGCTTCACCGATGCCCAGCGATCGGTGCGCCGCAAGTTCGACTTCAACGGCCTCGAGAACTACGCCGAGGTACTCACCGACACCGAGCGTTTCTGGCCGGCGGTGTGGCGCACCTTCGCCTTCACCGGCGGCGCCCTCTTCTTCGAGCTGATCCTCGGGATGATCATCGCACTGCTGCTGTGGAAGCCGTTCCGTGGCCAGGGCGCTGTGCGAACGATCATTCTCCTGCCGCTGGTGGCTACCCCGGTCGCGGTCGGCATGATGTGGCGGCTGCTGTTCGAGCCGAACATCGGCTTCGTCAACGAGATGCTCGGCTGGGTCGGAATTCCGCCGCAGCCGTGGCTGGCAGATCCGGCCACATCGCTTGCGACTCTGGTGTTCGTCGATATCTGGCAGTGGACGCCGATGGTCACGCTCATCCTGCTGGCCGGTCTCACCAGCCTCTCCGAGGAGCCGCAGGAAGCGGCCAAGGTCGACGGGGCGAACGGCTGGCAGCGGTTCTGGTACGTCATCGTGCCGCTCATGCGCAGCGTCATCGTCGCGGCTGTCCTCCTGCGCGGTATCGACGCGCTGAAGACCTTCGACCTGCTCTATGCCACCAAGGGTAAGGGCGGTGGAGCCTTCCACGACGTGGAGACGCTCAACATCTACGCCTACGGTCTGAGCTTCGACTACAACGAGTACGGCCTGGCCTCGGCCGTCCTGATCCTGTTCTTCCTCATCATCCTCGGCGTGATCTGGGTCATCCAGATGCAGCGAAAGGTCAAGGACTCATGACCACCACGACCGACACCCGCACCCTCGTCATGAACGGCCAGAAGCCGGGGCGAACCCGGCGCAAGAAGGTCCGCATCGGCACGGTCGGACGAATCATCGGCCTGGTGGTGATCGTGCTGGCTTTCCTCGGGCCCATCGTCTGGATGGTGCTGGCCAGCTTCAAGTACAACGTGCAGATCTACGACGCGAGCAAGGCGTTCATCTTCGATCCCACGCTCGACAATTACGGCACCGTATTCGATCCGCGACGCGGCAACTACCTCGTCTACATCTGGAACTCGTTCTTCGTCGCATTCATGGCGACCGCACTGTCCATGGTGCTCGCCCTTCCGGCGGCATACGCGATGAGCCGATTCCTGATGAACAAATCCGCGATGGCCGTGCTGCTGGCGCGCATCATTCCCGGCGTCAGCCTGCTGGTGCCCTGGTACTTCATCTTCGCCCAGTTGAAGCTGACCGGCGGGTACTTGCCGCTGATCCTGTCGCACATGTTCGTGTCGTTGCCGCTGATCCTCTACATCATGATGTCGTTCTTCGATCAGATGCCGGAGGAACTCGAAGAGTCCGCGCAGGTGGACGGCCTCACCGCGATCGGGGCATTCTTCCGGATCACCCTGCCGCTGTCGGTGCCCGGCATCGCCACGGCGACGATCCTGTCGTTCATCTTCTCGTGGAACAACTTCATGTTCGCTCTGGTGCTCTCCGGCAACTCCACTAAGACGCTGCCGGTGGCGATCTTCGACTTCATCGGGTATGCCTCGATCGACTGGGGAGCCCTCATGGCGGCATCCGTCGTCGTGACCACACCGATCATGCTGATCGCACTGTTCACACAGCGATACATTGTCAGCGGGCTGACCGCCGGCGCCACGAAAGGCTGAGTATGCGTGTGACTGCGAGCGTTGCCATCATCGTGATGGGCGTGCAGGGAATCGGAAAATCCACCATCGGACGTCTGCTGGCCGAACGGCTGGACGTGCCGTTCATCGACGGGGATACTCTGCACTCCGCGGACAACATCAGCCTGATGGCATCCGGCACACCGCTCACGGACGCCGATCGCGAGCCCTGGTTGCACGAGGTGGGGGAGACCCTCATCGAGCACGCCGCATCCGGCGGTGTCGTCGTGGCCTGCTCAGCTCTGCGCCGCAGCTATCGCGATCTCATCCGCACCCATGCACCGCAGACCTACTTCGTGGACCCGTGGGCGCCGATCGAACTGATCCGTGAGCGCGTGCAGGCCCGATCCCACGAGTACATGCCACCGGAGCTGCTGGAGTCGCAGTACGCGACACTCGAGCCGCTGGCAGATGACGAGCAGGGGATCCGGGTCAGCGTGGTTCCGGCACCCGACGAGATCGTTGCCGAGATCTGCGCCGACTACCTCGTGAGCATTGGGGCCATGCAGTGACCGCCACCATCAGCAGGGTCGAATCGTTCCCGGTAGCGCCGCGTTGGCTGTTCGTGCGCATCGAGACCGACGACGGTTTGGTCGGCTGGGGAGAGGCCTCTCTGGAAGGGTACGGCGATGTCGTGCGGGCAGCCGTGGATCAGTTCGCGCAGTACCTGCTCGGCCGCGACCCAGGGCTCATCGAAGACCACTGGCAGGTGCTCACCAAATCGCAGTTCTACCGGGGCGGCGCGGTGCTCGCCAGCGCCGTGGCCGGCGTCGATCAGGCGCTGTGGGATCTCAAGGGCAAGCGCCTCGGGGTGCCAGTGCACGACCTGCTCGGCGGCGCCGTTCGCGATAGCATCCGTGCGTACGGCTGGGTGGGCGGCGACGACCCGCTGGAGGTGGCCGACCACATCGCCGCGCAGCTCGATGTCGGATTGACCGCGGTGAAGATGAACGCTTCGGGACGGATGGGCCGCAACGGCTCGGTCGCCGAGCTGCAGGGCGTGGTGGACCGCGTCGCCAGTGCGCGGGAAGTGCTCGGTCCAGACCGGGACGTCGCCGTCGATCTGCACGGCCGGTTCACACTGGCCACCGCACGTCGGCTCGCGCCGCTGCTGGAGCCGCTGCATCCCTTCTTCATCGAGGAGCCGGTCGTCCCGGAGAACTCGCACGTGATCGGGCGGATGGTGGATGCCACGACCATTCCGATCGCGACGGGGGAGCGACTCTACAGCAGACAGGAGTTCCTGCCGGTGCTGCAAGCGGGGATCGCGATCGCGCAACCTGATCTGTCGCACGCCGGCGGAATCTCTGAAGTGCGCCGGATCGCCGCGCTCGCCGAAACCTTCGATGTCACTCTTGCGCCGCACTGCCCGCTGGGGCCGCTCGCGCTCGCCGCGTGCCTGCAGGTGGGATTTGCGACGCCGAACTATCTCATTCAGGAGCAGTCGATCGGCATCCACTACAACCAGGGCGCCGAGGTGCTCGATTACGTTCTCGACACGACCCCGCTGCAGTTCGTCGATGGCGGTTTCGCGCGACCGGCCGGGGCTGGTTTGGGTATCGAGATCGATGAGCAGGCCGTGCGTGCCGCCGCCGGTCGCTGGCGGACGTGGCAGAACCCCATCTGGCGGCACGCCGATGGTTCGATGGCGGAGTGGTGACGCAGTGGTGACGAGGAGATTATGAGCACCGTAGACAACGCACAGCTCCGTGACCGGATCGCGTCCGATCGCCTGATCGCGATTCTGCGCGGAACGGACGTGGATGCCACCGTGGCCGCTGCGCGCACCCTGATCGCCGCTGGCATCACGACGCTCGAGGTCACCCTCACGCTGGCAGACGCCGAAGAGGCGATCGCCCAGATCGTGTCGGATGCTCCGGATGAAGCGCTGGTCGGCGCCGGAACCGTCCTCACCGAGCGCGATGTCGACCGCGCCGTCGCCGCCGGGGCGCAGTTCATGGTTACCCCCACGCTGACGGCATCCGTCGACTACGCGATCGCGCAGGGGATCGGAGTTCTGCCGGGCGTGTTCACTCCCACCGAGATCCAACGCGGGATGGACCTCGGCTCTGCCGCAGTGAAGCTGTTTCCGGCATCCGTTCTTGGCGCGGGATTCATCCAAGCCGTTCGAGACCCGCTCCCCGACGTACGCATCATCCCGGTCGGCGGAGTCTCGCTGGAATCCATCCCGACGTTTCTCGCGGCGGGAGCCTTCGGCTTCGGCATCGGAGGCACGCTGGTGGGCGACGCCGCAGGGCCCGGCGGCGACCTGGCCGCGCTCGCCACACGCGCCGGCGCTTATCGCGCCGTCATCGACGAGCATTCACCGCACGAAAGGAAGCACTCGCTGTGATCATCGACAAGGCAGAGGTCATCGTTACCAGCCCCAGCCGCAACTTCGTCACCCTGCGCCTGACGACCAGCGACGGGCATGTCGGCCTCGGCGATGCGACGCTGAACGGCCGCGAACTCTCGGTGGTGTCGTATCTGAAGGACCACGTGGTGCCGCTGCTGCTGGGGCGTGATGCACACCGCATCGAAGACACCTGGCAATTCCTGTACCGCTCGGCATATTGGCGCCGTGGCCCCGTGACGATGGCCGCGATCGCCGCCGTCGACATGGCGCTGTGGGACATCAAGGGCAAGGCCGCGGGGATGCCGGTATATCAGCTCCTGGGCGGCGCTTCGCGCAGCGGACTGCTCGCCTACGGGCACGCGTCGGGCAAGGAACTGCCGGAGCTGTTCGACAGCGTGCATGCGCATCTCCAGGAGGGCTTCAAAGCGATTCGCGTGCAGACCGGCGTGCCGGGTCTCAAGTCGATCTACGGGATCGCATCGCAGGCGGTGGATGCCGGTGGCGGCGACGTCCGCTACGACCACGAGCCGGCTCGGCGCGGCGCGCAGCCGGTTCAGGAGGACTGGGACACGCGCGCGTATCTGCGGCACTTGCCCGGCGTCTTCGAGGCTGTGCGCCACGAGTTCGGCCCCGCACTGCCGCTCCTGCATGATGGACACCACCGGATGACGCCGATCCAGGCGGCGAAGCTGGGTAAATCGCTGGAGCCCTACGACCTGTTCTGGCTGGAGGACTGCACCCCGGCCGAGAACCAGGAGGCGCTGCGGCTCGTGCGTCAGCACACCACGACGCCGCTGGCCATCGGTGAGATCTTCAACACGGTGTGGGACTTCAAGGATCTCGTCCGCGAGCAGCTGATCGACTACGTCCGTGGCGCCGTAACCCACATGGGCGGCATCACGGCATTGAAGAAGACGCTCGACTACGCCGCGCAGTACCAGATCAAATCGGGCGTGCATGGACCGACCGACATCTCGCCGGTCGGCATGGCTGCCGCGATGCATCTGGGACTCAGCATCCACAACTTCGGCATCCAGGAGTACATGCAGCACTCGTCGCAGACCGACTCGGTGTTCCAGCAGTCCTACACGTGGTCGGATGGAATGCTCCATCCTGGCGACGAGCCGGGACTCGGCGTGAGCCTCGACCTCGACGAGGCCGGCAAGTACCCGTACGAACGCGCCTACCTTCCTTATAACCGACTCGCCGACGGCACCGTTCACGACTGGTGACGAGATGACCGAGCTCATGCGTGCTGATGTGAAACGACGAAGTCCCGGCCGCAGGGGCCGGGACTTCGTCGTTCAGATCAGTGCGTGTCGACCGCTTCGATCTCGGTGCGGTCGCCCGACCACTGCGTGTGGAAGGTGCCGTCCTTGTCGATGCGCTTGTAAGTGTGCGCACCGAAGAAGTCGCGCTGACCCTGCACGAGGGCTGCGGGCAGGCGATCGGCCCGGATGCCGTCGTAGTACGACAGCGACGACGAGAACGCGGGAGCGGGGATCCCAGCCTGTGCTGCGGCGATGACGACACGGCGCCATGCGGCCTGGCCGCGTCCGAGCGCCTCAGCGAAGTACGGCGCGGTCAGCAGAGCGGGAAGCTCCGGTGCTGCGTCGTAAGCGTCGGCGATGCGGTTGAGGAACTGGGCGCGGATGATGCAGCCGCCGCGCCAGATCTTCGAGATCGCACCGAGGTCGATGTTCCAGTTGTACTCTTCGGCGCCGGCGCGGATCTCGTCGAACCCCTGCGAGTAGGCGACGATCTTCGATGCGTACAGGGCCAGACGCACGTCTTCAATGAACGCATCGTGGTCGGTGACCGCGAACTCTGTCTCCGGGCCGGGCAGGTTCGCAGCGGCCGCGCGCTGCTCGGGGTGAGAGGAGAGCGAGCGGGCGAAGGTGGCCTCGGCGATACCGGAGACTGGAACGCCCAGCGCGAGCGCGGTCTGCACCGTCCATGCGCCGGTGCCCTTGGCTCCGGCCTGGTCGAGGATGACATCCACCAGCGGCTTGCCGGTTTCAGCATCCACCTGGCGCAGTACCTCGGCGGTGATTTCGATCAGGTACGACTCGAGCTCGCCCGTGTTCCACTCCGCGAAGATCTCGGCGATCTCAGCGGGCGTCTTGCCGGTGCCGCGGCGGATGAGGTCGTAGGCCTCGGCGATCAGCTGCATATCGGCGTACTCGATGCCGTTGTGCACCATCTTCACGAAGTGCCCGGCGCCGTCGTGGCCGACGTGCGTGACGCACGGCTCGCCCTCGGCTACCGCGGCGATCGAGCGCAGGATCGGGCCGAGCGTGACCCAGGACTCGTCCGAGCCACCGGGCATGATGCTCGGGCCGAGGAGCGCACCCTCTTCGCCGCCGGAGATCCCGGCGCCGACGAAGTTGATACCCGTTTCACGGACCGCTTTCTCCCGGCGGATCGTGTCGGGGAAGTAAGCATTGCCGCCATCGACGATGATGTCGCCGGGCTCGAACACCTCAACAAGCGAGTTGATGACCGCATCGGTCGGACCGCCGGCTTTGACCATGATGATCGCTGTGCGCGGCTTCTGCAGGGAGTCGGCGAATTCCTGATAGGTGGATGCCGGAACGAAACCGGCCTCCGGGTGTTCATCCAGGACGGTCTGTGTCTTCTCGTAGCTGCGGTTGAAGATCGCCACGCTGTTGCCCTCGCGGCTGGCGAGGTTGCGGGCGAGATTCGAACCCATGACTGCGAGTCCGACGACTCCGATGTTTGCCGTAGCGGCAGAGGACATTGATGCACCTTCCGTGAGGGAGAGCCCGCGGCAGGTGAAAGAAGCGTGCGGGTCGCTTCCAGGTTAGTCCCGCGTGTGGGCAGCTCCGGCCCGCATTACCGGTTACGAGCAGTCAGTCCTTGCGGTAGCCGGTACGGCCCATCGCGAACAGCGCCCCGATGGTGAGAACGGTTGCGCCGAGCGTCATCGCGCCGATGAGCCAGAAGATGGCGTGTGAGATAAAAGCGGCGTCAAGCATGCCGGACTCCAAATTCTGCGAGGGGAAGAGGGCCTGGCTTTCAGCCTACCCGGTCATCCGGTACGATAAAGGAGTTCCTCGGCGAGGGATGCTTCGCGTGCGTCGCATCCGTTATCGACGCGGCGAATCGAGCTCCGCGGCTTTTTCGTGTGTCGACGTCCGAGAATCTGACCATTAGACCACCACGCGACGAGCAATTCGTCGCGTGCCCCGAAGGAGAATTCATGTCTCAGGACACCAAGGTCCACGCAGAGGTTCGCGAGCAGTTCGGCAAGGGCTTCGCCCGTCGTCTGCGCGCTGCCGGCAAGATCCCCGCCGTCATCTACGGTCACGGCACCGAGCCGGTGCACGTGGCACTGCCCGGCCACCAGGTCTCGCTCATCATCCGCCGCGCGAACGCGTTGCTCGATCTCGACATCGACGGCACGGGCCAGCTCACGCTGGTCAAGGACGTGCAGCGTGACCCGGTGCGCCAGATCATCGAGCACATTGACCTCCTCGTCGTGAAGAAGGGCGAGAAGGTTCAGGTTGAGGTTCCGGTGCACACCGTCGGCGAGTCCTTCTCGGGCACGATCGTGACCGTTGAGCTCAACACGATCAAGCTCGAGGTCGAGGCCACCCACATTCCGCAGAGCCTCGAGGTCTCGGTTGAGGGTCTCGAAGAGGGCGCTCACATCACGGCCGGCGACGTCGTGCTGCCCAAGGGAGCGACTCTGATTGACGAGCCCGAGCTGCTGCTGCTCGCCGTCTCGGTCCCGGCTGCTGAAGTTTCCGCTGAGGACGAGGAAGCTGCGGCAGCAGCTCCCGCCGAAGCGCCTGCTGCCGAGTAATCACCAGCGCTGTGCACAGAGGGGACGCGAGCACATCGCGTCCCCTCTGTCGTATGCTGACGCCCGTTGAGGAACGAGAGGGAAATGGCTGATACCTGGCTGATCGTGGGTCTCGGTAACCCCGGACCCCGCTATGAGACCACGCGGCACAACATCGGCCAGCTCGTCACGGATGAGTTGGCGGGGCGACGCAACGAGAGCTTCCGTGAGCACAAAGCCGGAGCACGAGTCGTGGAGACGTGGCTGCGTCCCGGTGCCGACAAACTGGTACTGGCCAAGCCCAATTCGTTCATGAACGTTTCCGGAACTCCGGTGGCGGCTCTGGCGCGCTTCTACTCCGTTCCGCCGGAGCGCACGGTCGTCGTGCACGACGAGCTCGACATTCCCTTCGATACAGTCAAGCTCAAAGTCGGTGGCGGCCACGGCGGCCACAACGGGGTGCGCGATGTCGCTCGGGCGATCAGCACGGCAGACTTCCCGCGTGTGCGCGTCGGAATAGGGCGTCCTCCCGGACGCCAAGACGCGGCTGACTGGGTGCTTTCACCCTTCGGGAAGGTGGAGCGCGAGACGCTCGGCATTCTCGTCTCGGATGCGGCGGATGCTGTTGAGCTGCTCGTCGCCGAGGGATTGCTTGCCGCGCAGCAGAAGCATCACGCTCCGCGCTAGGTGCGTCCCTAGGTGCCGTAGAGCGAGACTGCTCCGGCAGCAGCCCCGGCGCTGAGTGCGATGAAGAGCACGATGAAGAAGATCACGGGAGCGATGACGCTCACGATTACGGCTGCGATGCCCCAACCTCGTCCCTTCTGCTGGATGATCGCGATGATGCCGAGCACGATCGCCGCGATGCCGGCAAGCGTGCCGATCCAGAATCCGATCTCGCCCCACAGCACCTGATCGCGCACGGGGGACAGGAAGGAGAGATCCTCATCGGCGCTGTCGATATCGATCATGATCGAAGGTAGGCCGGCCCCGATCTGGTACCCGGCGGTGCCGGCCAGGATCGGCGCGACCACCGCGGCGATGGATGAGAGCACGACAGCGATCACGCCGAGGAGAGGGGACTGCGGTGGCGTGGGCTGCGGTGCCTGATAACCACTGGAAGGTGCGCTGTAGCCGCCGACAGGAGCAGCAAAGGCGCCAGGAGGTGTGGCGTACGGCTGCTGGTACGCAGGTGCCGCGTATCCGGGCGCTGGCGCTGCCGGGTAGCCCGGTGCGGGCGGCACCGGCGGCACAGAGCCGTGGGGGACGGGCGGCGGAAACTGCGGATCGGTCACGCCCCCATCCTATTGGGCGTGACCGACCCGATCGTCAGACTCGACGCAGCAGCCCGACCTTGTCGTAGACGTCAGTCAGGGTCGCGTCCGCGACCTCGTCGGCGCGGGCGGCGTTCGCCGCGAGGATGCGGTCGAGCTCGGCGGGGTCATCGAGCAGCTCGAGAGCGCGAGCGCGTACCGGCTCGAACTCTGCGACGACGACCTCGGCCAGGCCCTTCTTGAAATCGCCGTAGCCGCGGCCAGCATACTCATCCTCGATTGCCGGGACCTGTCGCCCGGAGAGGGCTGCGTAGATGGTGAGCAGGTTCGAGACACCCGGCTTGTTCTCCCGATCGAAGCGCACGCTGCCCTCGTTGTCGGTGACGGCGCGCATGATCTTCTTCGCCGATTTGGCCGGGTCGTCCAGCATCCACAGCACGCCGGCATCGCTCTCGGCAGATTTCGACATCTTCGATGTCGGGTTCTGCAGGTCGTAGATGCGCGCGGTGTCCTTCTGAATCACCGGCAGGGGAACGACGAACGTCTCACCGAAACGCGAGTTGAAGCGCTCGGCGAGGTCGCGCGTGAGTTCGACATGCTGCTTCTGGTCGTCGCCGACCGGTACGACATCGCTCTGATACAGCAGGATGTCGGCGGCCATGAGCACGGGGTAGGTGAACAGGCCGACGCTGGTGGCGTCAGCACCGTAGCGGCTGGACTTGTCCTTGAACTGCGTCATGCGCCCGGCCTCACCGAAACCGGTGAAGGTCGACAGGATCCACGCGAGCTCAGCGTGAGCGCGCACGTGCGACTGCACGTACAGCGTCGACTGCGACGGCTCGATGCCCGCGGCGATGTACTGCGCGGCCGTGCGACGGGTCTTCTCACGCAGCTCGGCCGGGTTCTGTGCGACGGTCAGGGCATGCAGGTCGACGACGGAGAAATACGCGTCATAGGAGTTCTGCAGATCCCGCCACTGCAGGAGCGCGCCGATGTAGTTACCGATCTGAAGAGAGTCGGCTGATGGCTGCATTCCGGAGTAAAGGCGAGGTTTGGTCACGTATCAATCCTACGGGGAGTGGGCGTGGGGATCAGTACGAGTAATCGACGATGACCGGGGCGTGGTCGCTCCAGCGTTCGGCATAGGATGCCGCGCGCGCAACGCTGTACGCCTGCACCCGCTCCGCGAGCCCGGGTGTTGTGAGGTGATAGTCGATGCGCCACCCGGTGTCGTTGTCGAAAGCCTGACCGCGCGCAGACCACCAGGTGTAGGGACCATCGATCTCGCCATGGAAACGCCGGCCGACATCGATCCAGCCCAGGCCCGGGCCGACGGTGCCGTCGACGCCGGTCACGTCGATGCCCGCTGCGCCGAGAAAACGGTCGAAGTAGGCGCGCTCGCGGGGCAGGAAGCCGGATTTCTTGCGGTTGCCGCGCCAGTTCTTGATGTCGAACTCGCGGTGACCGACGTTGAGGTCACCGGTGACGACGGCGAGGGCATCATTGTCACCAAGCTGCTGCAGACGCGGGCCGAAGGCGTCGAGAAACTTCCACTTCTCATCCTGCTTGGGGGAGTCCGCCTCGCCGGAGTGCACATAGGCGCTCACAACGGTCAGCGGGCGGTCGCCGAGGAGGAAATCGCCTTCGATCCAGCGCCCCTTCGAATCGAACTCGTCCGGACCGAATTCAGTGCGGCTGGCGATCACCGGCGTGCGGCTGGCGATCGCGACCCCCGCGCGGCCCTTGGCCGTGGCGGCATCGTGAACGAAGTGCCAGCCGGGCAGAGCCGACTCGATGTGTTCGTCCTGACCGCGCACCTCTTGCAGCGTCAGAATGTCAACTTCTGCGCTGTCGAGCCAGGTGCTCATTCCGTTGCGAGCGGCGGCCCGAATCCCGTTGACATTGACCGATGCGATACGCAGATGAGGCATATCTCAAGCCTAACCAGAGCCTCCGACGTCCGGCGCCGCGGCCTTGACGCTGGCGAGTTCGGTCGCGGCTGCTCTGACCGCGCGATTCTTGAGCCAGCGTTGATACCAGGGCGCCTGTTCACGGTCGCGGACGGCATCGCGCAGACGCATGCGTGCTGCCTCCAGCAGCATCTCGTGCGCCGCATGACGCCGCTCCTGTTCGGTCTGCGCCAAGAACGGCACATCGCGGTCGGTCGCGGTCACCGCGATCCACGCCGAGGCGACGAGCATGACCACGCCGTTGATCCGGAACCACAGCAGCAGTCCGATGAAGATCGCGAACGTGGCCAGCAGCGGGTTGGTCGGGGTGTAGCTCAGCAGGAACCCCGCGCCGAACTGCAGCACTGTCATGGCGCCGCCGCCGAGGACGGCACCGGGCCAGATCGTGCGCCAGCGGAGGGAAGTGCCAGTCAGGAACCGCACCATCGCTGCCAGCGCCGATGACATCAGCGCGAACGAGACGACGATCGTGCCGATCCGGATCAGCACGTTCACCGTGGTCGATCCGGCATCCCAGCCGAGCAACTGCAACGCCCAGCTCAACACCGCCGCGCTCGCGTACGCCAGGGCCGAGCCCAGAATCAGCGCGACGCCGAGGATGACCGCGGCTAACAGGTCGCGCGCTTTCAGCAGCAGGTAGTTACGGCGATCCGGACGCAGGCCGAAAATGTCGCGGACAGCCCGTCGCGAGAATGTCACCCATCCGATCGCGGTCCAGATCAGCGCTATCAGGGCGATGAGACCGGTGATGGTGAGCACCCCGGTCGTGGTCTGCGCGATGTGGTGCGCCTGCTCCGGGGTGATCAGCCCGTGATCTTTGCTGATGAGACTGGGGATGTAGCTGTTGATGACACGGATCAGAGCGTCGACGGCCTCTTTGCTCCCGCCCAGCCACAGCCCGGCGGTGGCGAATGTCACATAGATGGCCGCGAAGATCGCGAACAGCGCCTGATAGCTCACTCCAGCGGCCAGGAGAAAACCGTTGTTCTGCAGGAAGTGCCGCCACACGCGTACCGGGAAGAGCTCCAGGGTGCGTTTGGTCAGTGCCGTTGCACGTTCCACGGCGGCATCGAGGCGCCGGGCCTCGGAGGTATCGGTTCCGGATGCACCGGCGGGGGAATCAGACACGCCCCCACCCTATCCAGGGCGGGGGCGTGTCGATGTCTGCGACCAGCGGTCAGCGGCGACCGCGGAGCACGGCCTGCTTGACCTCGGCGATGGCCTTGGTGACCTCGATGCCACGTGGGCACGCCTCGGAGCAGTTGAAGGTCGTGCGGCAACGCCAGACGCCCTCCTTGTCGTTGAGGATGTCCAGGCGGACCTCGGCATTGTCGTCACGCGAGTCGAAGATGAAGCGGTGTGCGTTCACGATGGCGGCGGGGCCGAAGTACTGCCCGTCGGTCCAGAACACGGGGCAGGACGAGGTGCACGCAGCGCACAGGATGCACTTGGTGGTGTCGTCGAAGATCGCGCGGTCGGCGATCGACTGCACGCGCTCCTTGCCCTTCTCCGGCGTCGAGCTTGCTACCAGGAACGGCTGAACCTCGCGGTAGGAGGCGAAGAACGGCTCCATGTCGACGATGAGGTCCTTCTCCAGGGGCAGGCCCTTGATGGCCTCGACGTAGATCGGCTTCGAGATGTCGAGGTCCTTGATCAGCGTCTTGCAAGCGAGACGGTTGCGACCGTTGATGCGCATAGCATCCGAACCGCAGATTCCGTGTGCGCACGAGCGGCGGAATGACAGCGAACCATCGACCTCCCACTTGATCTTGTGCAGGGCATCCAGCACACGGTCGGTCGCGTAGAGCTCGACGTCATAATCGACCCAGCGCGGCTCCGCGTCCTTTTCAGGATCGAAGCGGCGCACGATGAACGTGACCAGGAACGACTGAATTGCCGGCTCTGCGGCGGCAGGAGATTCTGCGACGGCGTTCGACATGGTCAGTACTTCCTCTCCATCGGCTGGTAGTTGGTGATGACAACCGGCTTCCAGTCGAGTTTGATGTGATCGGCCGGCGTCGAGGAGTGCGGGTCACCCGTCAGATAGGCCATGGTGTGCTTCATGTAGTTCTCGTCGTCACGCTTGGGGAAGTCGTCGCGCATGTGACCGCCACGGCTCTCCTCGCGGTTCTGAGCGGCGTAGACGACGACCTCGGCGATGTCGAGCAGGAAGCCCAGCTCGACGGCCTCGAGCAGGTCGGTGTTGAACCTGTGGCCCTTGTCATCGACGTAGACGTTCTTGTATCGTTCGCGCAGTTCCGCGATGACGCCGAGCACGTGCTCAAGCGACTCGTGGGTGCGGAACACCTGGGCGCCGCGGTCCATCTCGTCCTGCAGCTTCTTACGCAGTACGGCGACACGCTCGGTGCCGTTGCTGTTTCGGAGGTGTTCGATCATGCCGGACACGAAGGCGGCCGGGTTTTCCGGCAGCGGGACGAACTCCGCCGTCTTCGAGTACGCGACGGCGTTGCGGCCGGCGCGCTTTCCGAAAACGTTGATGTCGAGCAGCGAGTTCGTGCCCAGACGGTTCGAGCCGTGCACCGACACGCACGCGCACTCACCGGCGGCGTACAGCCCCGGCACGACGGTGTTGTTGTCGGAGAGTACCTCGGCGTCGTTGTTCGTCGGGATGCCACCCATGGCGTAGTGAGCCGTCGGCATCACGGGCACGGGATCGGTGACCGGGTCCACGCCCAGGTACGTGCGGGCGAACTCGGTGATGTCGGGGAGCTTGGTCTCGAGAACCTCGGCACCCAAGTGCGTGCAGTCGAGGTAGACGTAGTCCTTGTTGGGGCCGGCACCACGACCGTCGAGGACTTCCTGCACCATGGAGCGCGCAACGATGTCGCGGGGTGCGAGGTCCTTGATGGTGGGGGCGTAGCGCTCCATGAATCGTTCACCTGATGCGTTGCGCAGAATGGCACCTTCGCCTCGTGCGCCCTCGGTGAGAAGGATGCCGAGACCGGCGAGGCCGGTGGGATGGAACTGGAAGAATTCCATGTCCTCCAGTGGCAGGTTCTTGCGCCAGATGATTCCGACGCCGTCACCGGTGAGGGTGTGCGCGTTGGAGGTCGTCTTGTAGATCTTGCCGAAGCCGCCGGTGGCGAAGATCACGGCCTTGGCCTGGAACACGTGCAACTCGCCCGTGGCCAGGTCGTACGCGACGACGCCCGCGACCTGCGTGTTGCCGTCGGCATCCTGGACCGTGACCAGATCGAGCACGTAGAACTCGTTGAAGAAGTTGATGCCGAGGCGGACACAGTTCTGGAACAGCGTCTGCAGAATCATGTGACCGGTACGGTCAGCGGCGTAGCAGGCGCGGCGCACGGGGGTCTTGCCATGCTCAGCGGTGTGACCACCGAAGCGGCGCTGGTCGATCTTGCCTTCGGGGGTGCGGTTGAAGGGCAGGCCCATGTTCTCGAGGTCGATGACCGCGTCGATGGCTTCCTTGGCCAGGATCTCGGCAGCATCCTGATCGACGAGGTAGTCGCCGCCCTTGACGGTGTCGAAAGTGTGCCACTCCCAGCTGTCTTCCTCGACGTTCGCGAGGGCGGCAGCCATGCCGCCCTGCGCCGCACCGGTGTGCGAGCGGGTCGGGTACAGCTTGGAGATCACCGCGGTGTTCGCGCCGGGGCCAGCTTCGATGGCCGCCCGCATTCCGGCTCCACCGGCACCGACGATGACGACGTCGAACTGGTGGTAGTGAATGCCGTCGCGGATGACGGAATCCTGAGTCTCAGTAGTCACTTCTCGTTGCTCTCTTCTCAGCTCAGTTGGCGGGGAATACGCCCATAGCGGCGCATTCGGCCACGAGTGCGCTGCCCTCGGTGAGGCCGAGGCAGGGGTCGAAGGTGAAGACGACCAGGGTGCCCAGCACGATCAGCAGTGCAGCCGCGAGGCCGATCGCCCAGACCAGGGCTTTACGGATCTTCGGGTTGATCACATAGTCATTGACGATGGTGCGCATGCCGTTGCCACCGTGGATGAGAGCCAGCCACAGCATCAGCACATCCCACCACTGCCAGAACGGCGTGGCGAACTTGCCGGCGATGAACGCGAAGTCCAGGGCGTGGATGCCGTCACCGGTCATCAGGTTGACGAACAGGTGGCCGAAGATCAGCACGATCAGTACGACACCGGATGCTCGCATGAACACCCAGCCCCACTTCTCGAGGTTGATTCCGCGGCTGCGGCGCGCCGGTGCGACAGTGGTCTGTGCAGACATCAGTGGCCTCCTCCGAATCCGGCGAATGCGAGCGCGAGGTGACGGCCGGCGAACCCACCGAGGAGGATCAGCCAGACGGCGATGACGCCCCAGAACATCTGCCGCTGGAAACGTGCGCCCTGCGACCAGAAGTCGATCAGGATGATGCGCAGGCCATTCATCGCGTGGAAGATGATCGCAGCGACCAGGACGACTTCACCCAGTGCCATGATCTCGTTCTTGTAGGTGCCGATCACGGCGTTGTACGCCTCAGGGGAGACCCGGATCAGCGCCGTGTCGAGCACATGCACTAACAGGAAGAAGAAGATTGCGACTCCGGTGATGCGATGAAGCACCCACGACCACATGCCTTCGCGTCCTCGATAGAGGGTTCCGCGTGGGGCTTTGGACGTGGTTTCCGAAATCGACGGTGTCAAGCGAGTGCCTGCGGACACGGTCGTCCTCCCTGGTCGATGCGTTGTCGGCACCGCATCCTGAGTCCGAACTGAGCGCAGGGGTGCCCGATCGAGTCCTATCCTATTCCCGTTCCTGGGTCGGGACGAGGAAGGCTCACCTAAGTATCTCGATATCAAGATTGTTTTGGAGGGATACGCTGGTGTCATGACCGAGGCGTTCGACGACTTCTATGCAGTGATCCCCGCCGGTGGCATCGGCAGCAGGCTGTGGCCGCTCTCGAGAGCAGATGCGCCAAAATTCCTGCACGACCTCACCGGGTCAGGCAATTCGCTGCTGCGCGACACCTGGGATCGTCTGGAGCCGATGACCGGACCCGACCGCATCGCGGTCGTCACCGGACGCGCGCATCGGGCAGCGGTCGAAGCGGAGCTTCCCGGCATCGCCGACATGAACGTGTTCCTGGAGTCCGAACCCCGCGACTCGGCAGCAGCGATCGGCCTCGCCGCCGCGATCCTGCACCGCCGCGATCCCGATGTGATCATCGGGGCGTTCGCGGCAGACCACGTCATCCGCGGAACCCGCACTTTCGAGTTCGCCGTGCAGCAGGCAGTCGCGGTCGCACGCGCCGGTTACATCTGCACGATCGGCATCCAGCCTTCGGAGCCCTCCGTCGGATTCGGTTACATCGAGAAGGGTGACGAGCTCGTCGTCGACGGTGCGCCGGAGGCCGCGACGGTGGTGCGCTTCGTGGAGAAGCCCGACCTGGAGACGGCCAAGACCTATTTCGCCGACCGCTCGTTCCTGTGGAACGCGGGCATGTTCATCTCCCAGGCGAGCGTGTTGCTGGATGAGCTCGCAGCGAACGAACCGGAACTGCACGCCGGCCTGCTCGAGCTCGCCGAGGCCTGGGACGACCGCGAGCGGCGCGGGCCCGCCGTTGACCGCATCTGGCCGAACATCAAGAAGATCGCCATCGACTATGCGGTCGCAGAGCCCGCGGCAGACAAGGGGCGCCTCGCCGTGATCCCGGGGCACTTCGACTGGGATGACGTGGGAGACTTCGCCTCGCTTACGAAGCTCATCAGCAATGGCCGCAAGAACGATCTTGCCGTCCTGGGTCCGAAGGCCCGGGTGCTGTCGGATGCCGCCACCGGGATCCTCGTCAGCCAGACCGAACGCGTTATCAGCCTCGTCGGGGTGAAGGACATCGTGGTCGTCGACACTCCAGACGCACTGCTGGTCACCACGACCGAGCACGCTCAGCGGGTGAAGGGCGTCGTCGAGTCGCTCAAACTGACCGGTCGTGGAGATGTTCTCTAAAGAAGCTCGCGGTCTGTTTCGGGTTTATAACCATTAACCGCAAGTGTTCTCAATGGATGCGTAACACTGGGTAACTTGTACAGTGGGGCCTTGCGATTGGCGCAGGCCAGTACTCGTGGAGGCTAACGTGACTATTACCACCAAGAAGCGCGCACTCGCAGCGCTCGTGGCGACCGGCGTGGCCGTCGCATTGGCCGGCTGTGGAGCAGCTCCGGAAGAGACCGACGGCGGGACCGCCGGCGGCGGCGAGGCCATCGATTTCCTGCCCTGCATCGTCTCGGACGCCGGTGGCTTCGATGACAAGTCGTTCAACCAGCTCTCCTACGAGGGCATGGTGCAGGCGGCCGACGAGCTCGACGTCGAGTACAAGAACGTCGAATCCAACAGCGAGACCGACTTCGCCCCGAACCTGGAGAGCCTGGTCTCCCAGGGCTGCAACGCGGTCATCTCGGTCGGCTTCGCCCTCTCGGCAGCCACCGTCGAGAGCGCACTGGCCAACGAGGGCATCGATTACATCCTCGTCGACGACGCTGCCGACAACGACTTCGACGGCGAGAAGGATGCCGACAACGTCAAGCCGCTGCTGTACAACACGGCTGAGGCCGCATTCCTCGCCGGTTACCTGTCGGCTGGTTACTCGGAGGCCGGCAAGGTCGGCACCTACGGCGGCATGGAATTCCCGACCGTGACGATCTTCATGGACGGCTTCTACCAGGGCGTCAACTACTACAACGAGCAGAACGGCACCGCCGTCGAGGTCGTCGGCTGGGACGGATCGACCGGTTCCTTCACCGGTGGCTTCGAAGCTGGCCCCGAGGCGAAGACCGTCGCGCAGAACATCATCGACCAGGGCGTCGATGTGCTGCTGCCCGTCGGCGGACCGATCTACCAGTCGGGTCTGCAGGCGATCAAGGAGTCGAACCGCGACATCGCCCTGATCGGCGCTGACGCTGACCTGTTCGTCACGGACCCGAGCACTGAGGACTTCGTCCTGACCTCCATCCTCAAGGACATGAAGCTCTCGGTGTATGAGGCAACCATGAGCAGCGCGAACGACGAGTTCGACTCCGAGGCTTACATCGGAACCCTCGAGAACGACGGCGTCGGCATCGCCGAACTGCACAACTTCGAAGACAAGGTAGACCCTGCGCTGTGGACCGCTGTCCAGGACCTGCAGCAGCAGATCATCGACGGTGACGTCACCGTCACCTCGTACCTCGACTGATCGAGACGATCACCAAGGGGAGGCCGGCCAACAGCCGGTCTCCCCTTGCCGATGTTCGGGTGTCTACAGGCGCCTGGGATGAAGCACCTTTGCTGGTTAGGATCTGACACATGAAGCTTGAACTGCGCGGCATAACGAAGAGGTTCGGCGCGCTGACTGCCAACGATCACATCGATCTCACGATCGAGCCGGGAGAAATCCACTGTCTCCTCGGTGAGAACGGTGCGGGCAAGTCAACGCTGATGAACGTTCTTTACGGCCTGTATCAGGCCGACGACGGTGAAATCCTGCTCGACGACGTCGAACAGCACTTCGCCGGCCCTGGCGATGCGATGGAAGCCGGCATCGGAATGGTGCACCAGCACTTCATGCTGATCCCGGTATTCACGGTGGCCGAGAACGTCATGCTCGGGCACGAGAAGACCCGCTTCGGCGGGCGACTTGATCTTGCAGCGGCTCGCGCGATGGTGCGCGAGATCTCCGACCGGTTTGGGTTTCATGTCGACCCGGATGCGATCGTCGAGGAGTTGCCTGTCGGCGTGCAGCAACGGGTAGAGATCATCAAGGCGCTGTCGCGCGACGCGAAGGTGCTCGTGTTCGATGAGCCCACCGCCGTGCTGACACCGCAGGAAACCGATGAGCTGATGGCGACGATGCGCCAGCTCAAGGAATCCGGCACATCCATCGTCTTCATCACGCACAAGCTGCGCGAGGTGCGCGAGGTCGCTGACCGCATCACGGTGATCCGCCTCGGCAAGGTCGTCGGCGAAGCTGTTCCGACTGCCAGCAATGAAGAGCTTGCCTCGCTCATGGTGGGGCGCGCGGTTGAACTGACCGTGCACAAGGAAGCTCCGAAGCTGGGGGAGGAATCCCTCGTCGTGCAGGGGCTGACCGTCACCGATCCGTTCGGCACCGTGCTTGTCGATGATGTCTCGTTCTCGGTGCGCGCCGGTGAGGTGCTCGTCATCGCCGGTGTACAGGGCAACGGACAGACCGAACTCACCGAGGCGATCGTCGGATTGCAGCCGCGGGTTGAAGGAAGCATCAAGCTCAATGGCAAGGAAATGCTCGGCCAGTCGGTGCGCCAGATTCTCGATGACGGGGTCGGGTTCGTTCCGGAGGATCGCAGCGTTGACGGACTCGTGAAGGAGTTCTCGATCGCCGAGAACCTGATGCTGGACCGCTCAGTGGGCGCCCCCTTCGTCACCGCCGGCACCCTGCAGCTGAAAGCTCTTGACACCTTCGCCCACGAGAAGATCGAAGAGTTCGACATCCGCACGCAGGGGCCCTGGCAGCAGGCCGGCAACCTGTCGGGCGGCAACCAGCAAAAGGTCGTACTTGCGCGTGAGCTGAGCCGAGAACTTTCTCTGTTCGTGGCCGCGCAGCCCACCCGCGGAGTGGACGTCGGCTCGATCGAGTTCATCCACAAGCGCATCATCGAAACGCGTGACTCGGGAATCCCCGTGGTCGTCATCTCTACCGAACTCGATGAGGCCGCAGCCCTCGCCGATCGCATCATGGTGATGTATCGCGGCAAGGTCGTCGGCATCGTCCCCGGCGACATCAGCCGCGCGAAGATCGGTCTGATGATGGCCGGTATGGCCAGCACTTCGACAGGCTCAGTGAGCGAATCGACCGAGGAGGCTGGCGCATGAGCAGCACCGACATGAAGCCGATCGTCTCCCCGCCGGGAGACTTCGGAACTGAACCCTCCCGCTGGCAGGGTGCTTTCCGCCGGATCACCACAGGCAACGGCATGATCTCGGTGCTCTCCGTGATCCTGGCCCTGATCGCCGGGGCGATCATGATCGCGTTCACGGACCCTGACGTGCAGCGGACAGCCGGCTACTTCTTCTCTCGCCCGCAGGACATGCTCGCCGCGGTTTGGGCGTCCATCTCCGGTGCATACACGGCGCTCTTTCAAGGTGCGATCTACAACTTCCGCGTCGACGGCTTCGCGGCGGGCATCAAGCCGTTCACCGAGACCCTGAAGTTCGCGACTCCACTGATTGCGGCTGGTCTGGGTGTCGGTCTGGCGTTCCGCGCCGGCCTGTTCAACATCGGCGGCCAAGGCCAGATGCTGATGGCTGCAGCCGCCGCTGGTTGGGTGGGCACAAGCATGAACCTGCCGTGGCCGATGCACATGCTGGTCGCGATCCTCGCCGGCATCGTCGCCGGTGCGCTGTGGGCTGGTATCGCCGGCATCCTGAAGGCGCGCACAGGCGCGCACGAGGTGATCGTCACGATCATGCTCAACCACATCGCGGTCTATCTGCTCGCCTGGATGCTGGCAACGCAGGGCATCCTGCAAGCTCCGGGGTCCAAGAACCCGAAGACCGCGGCGATGGCCGAATCGGCCATCCTTCCCGGCATCCTCGGGCCGCAGTACAAGCTGCACGCTGGCTTCATCCTGGCGCTGATCGCGGTGGCGTTCACCTGGTGGCTGCTTGAGCGCTCCAGCCTCGGATTCCGATTCCGTGCGGTGGGGGAGAACCCGGCAGCCGCCCGTGTTGCTGGCATCAGCGTCGGAAAGATGTACTTCCTCGTGATGATGATCGCCGGTGGTCTGGTCGGCATCGCCGGTGTCAGCCAGATGCTCGGAACCGTCACCAGCGGATTCGGCGGCGACATCGACGCCGGTATCGGCTTTGACGCAATCACCGTCGCGCTGCTGGGCCGCTCCACGCCGCTGGGTATTCTTGCCGCCGGCATCCTGTTCGGCGCGTTCAAGGCCGGTGGCTTCGCTATGCAGGCGTCGGAGAACGTGCCGATTGAGATCGTGCTCGTGGTGCAGTCGCTGATCGTGCTGTTCATCGCAGCCCCGCCGCTGGTGCGTGCGATCTTCGGTCTGCCGCAGCCCGGCGCACGAAGAAAGAAGCCAAAGAAGAAGCGGAAGAATGCCGCGCAGATCGCCGAGGAGGTGTCCGCATGACCGCCACCGTCGAAACGGTCGTCAGCGACGAGCAGCGCCACGTCACTGTCACCTCATGGAAGACGCCGATCATCTTCGGACTGTTCACTGTGCTGTTCGCGCTGCTGCCGCTGCTCGTTCCGCGTGAGGGCGCCAGCACCTTCCGACTTGTCCGCTCAGCCGAAGCGGCCATTCAACTCCCTGAGATCGTCCTGCCGGCGAACCTCACCGCCTGGATCGCCGTGGTGCTGCTTGCCGCCGTGACCGTGCTGGCTGTGGTCTGGACGCGTGCGAAGCGGAAATTGCCGCTGTGGCTCACCGTCATCTACGTCATCATCCTGATGATCGGCTTCCTGGCCTGGGCTGCTGCGGGTGGAACGCTGCCGATGATCGGTCTGCTGGGCGGAGCGCTCGCGCTGGCGACGCCGCTGATCTTCGGTGCGCTGGGCGGTGTGATCGGCGAACGCGTCGGCGTTGTCAACATCGCCATCGAGGCGCAGCTGCTTGCCGGTGCCTTCATGGCCGCGGTCGTCGGATCCGCAACGGGAAGTCCGTGGGCCGGCCTGGTCGCTGCGATGTTTGCCGGAGTACTGGTGGCTCTGGTGCTGGCCGTCTTCACGATCACGTACTACGTCAACCAGGTCATCGTGGGTGTCGTGCTCAACGTGCTGGTCGCCGGCCTCACGACGTTCCTCTACCGCCAGGTGCTGAACCCCAATGACGCCACGTTGAACTCGCCCACGCTGTTCCCGGTGATTCCGATACCGCTACTGAGTGAGATCCCGGTGTTGGGGCCGGTGCTGTTTCGTCAGACGATCATCGTGTACCTGATGTACATCACGGTGTTCCTCGTCTGGTTCGGGCTGTACCGCACGCGCTGGGGACTGCGCCTGCGTGCGGTCGGCGAGCACCCGCAGGCCGCGGACACGGTCGGTATCAAGGTGATTCCGACCCGGTATTGGAACGTGATGCTCGCCGGAGCCATTGCCGGTATGGGCGGCGCGTTCTACACGCTGGTCACGAACCCGCAGTTCGGTCGCGAGATGACCGCGGGCGCGGGGTATATCGCGCTGGCCGCGGTGATCTTCGGTAAGTGGGATCCGATCCGAGCGACCCTGGCAGCGTTGCTGTTCGGCTTCGCCACGAACCTGCAGGGTGTGCTCAGCGTCATCGGGTCTCCGGTGCCCAGCCAATTCATGCTGATGCTGCCGTATGTCGTGACGATCTTCGCCGTGGCGGGTCTGGTTGGACGCTCTCGTCCGCCAGCGGCATCCGGCGAACCGTACATCAAGAGCTAGAGGAAATATGACTGACATCGACTGGGACGAGTTGCGTCACGTCGCAACCGAAGCCATGCACCGGGCATACGCGCCATATTCGCGCTACAAGGTGGGGGCGGCCGCCCTCGTCGCCGATGGGCGGATCGTCTCGGGATGCAACGTCGAGAACGCCTCCTACGGTGTCGGACTGTGCGCGGAATGCGCACTGGTCGGTGACCTGCATATGTCCGGCGGTGGGCAGCTGGTCGCGTTCGTCTGCGTGAACGGCGACGGGCAGACGATCATGCCGTGCGGACGCTGCCGTCAGCTGCTCTATGAACACGCGATGCCGGAGATGCTGCTGGAGACAGTGTCCGGCATCCGCACCATTGACGAAGTCCTGCCGGATGCATTCGGCCCGCGAGATCTGGAGACGATCCGATGAGCACCCCCGAACCCTACGACGCCATTGACGTCATTCGCGCGAAGCGTGACGGCGGCATCGTTCCTGAATCCGAGCTGCGCTGGATGATCGACGCCTATACCCGCGGATACGTCTCAGACGCTCAGATGGCCTCATTCGCGATGGCGATCTACCAGCGCGGCATGCAGCGCGATGAGATCCGCGTGCTCACGGACGCGATGATCGCTTCCGGTGAGCGGATGAACTTCGAGGGCCTCGGCAAGAAGACCGTCGACAAGCACTCCACAGGTGGCGTCGGCGACAAGATCACCCTGCCGCTGGCTCCGCTGGTGGCATCTTTCGGCGTCGCCGTGCCGCAGCTGAGTGGCCGAGGCCTCGGCCACACTGGCGGAACGCTCGACAAGCTCGAATCGATTCCCGGCTGGCGTGCGGCGCTCAGCAATGAGGAGATGTTCGCCCAGATGCAGGGCGACGTCGGCAGCGTGATCTGCGCTGCCGGCTCGGGCCTGGCCCCGGCCGACAAGAAGTTGTACTCCCTGCGCGATGTCACCGGAACCGTCGAGGCGATCCCGCTGATCGCCTCGAGCATCATGTCGAAGAAGATCGCCGAGGGCACCGACGCCCTGGTGCTGGACGTGAAGTTCGGCTCCGGCGCATTCATGCAGGATATCGACCGTGCCCGCGAGCTCGCGCGCACGATGGTCGCGCTCGGTACCGACTCGGGAGTGGCGACCACCGCGCTGCTGACTGACATGAACGTGCCGCTGGGCTTGGCTATCGGCAACGCCAATGAGGTGCGCGAATCCGTTGAGATTCTCGCCGGCGCCGGACCCGCCGACGTGCGCGAGCTCACCATCGCCCTGGCCCGCGAGATGCTCGCACTGGCCGGACTCCCGGATGCTGACGTCGAAGCGGCGTTGGACGATGGGCGGGCGATGGACACCTGGAAGGCGATGATCCGCGCGCAGGACGGTGACCCGGATGCTGCGCTGCCAGTGGCACGCGAGACCCATGTCGTTACGGCTCCTGCCGATGGCATCGTCACACAACTCGATGCGCTGCCATTCGGTATCTCGGCATGGCGTCTCGGCGCCGGCCGCGCACGCGCTGAAGACCAGGTCGTGCATGCTGCCGGCATCGATCTGCACGCTAAACCGGGCGATCGGGTCACTGCTGGGCAGCCGCTGTTCACGCTGTCTGCCGAAGATGAGTCCCGCTTCCCGCGTGCACTGGACGCGCTCGAGGGTGCCTGGGCGATCGGCGATGCGGCCCCGACTGTCGGACCGCTCGTTCGCGAGCGCATCACCGCGTAGGCTGGAATATCCGCCGCGCGTTCACCTGGGACAGGATCCGGGATCAGGCGCCGGTCTCTGAGAGGAAAACCCATGGCGATCGCCTCCGACGGTGACATCAAGATCGACGGCGTCTCGCTGCGCGCCCTGCCGAAGATCTCGTTGCACGATCATCTCGACGGCGCCGTGCGCCCGGCTACGATCATCGAACTCGCCGCCGAGGCCGGTCTTGAACTGCCCGCCAGTGACGAACAAGGACTCCGCAACTGGTTCGCGAAGCAGAGTGACACCGACTCGCTGGAGGCGTACCTCACGGCGTTCGAGTACACCGTCGGCGTCATGCAGACCGCTCCCGCCCTGACTCGCGTCGCGCGTGAGTTCGTCCAGGACCTGGTCGCCGACGGCGTGATCTACGGCGAAGTCCGCTGGGCTCCCGAGCAGCATCTGGCAGGCGGGCTGTCGCTCGATGAGGCTGTCGAGGCGGTGCAGCAGGGGCTCGAACAGGGCGAGGATCTCGCTGACCGCGACGGGCACAGCATCCGGATCGGTCAGATTCTCAGCGCGATGCGTCACGGCGATCGCTCGCTGGAGATTGCCGAGCTAGCCCTCAAGCACCGCGATAGCGGTGTGGTCGGTTTCGATATCGCTGGTCCCGAAGATGGTTTCCCGGCATCCGATCACCGTGCGGCTTTCGATCTGCTGGCCGAGAACTTCATGCCGGTCACCGTGCACGCCGGGGAAGCGGCAGGGCTCGCATCCATTCGCAGCGCTCTGTTGGATGGACGCGCGCTGCGTCTGGGCCACGGTGTGCGTCTGGTCTCTGACCTGGATGTCATCACCCGCGAGGGTGATGAGGTGCAGGTGAAGTTCGGCGACCTGGCGCGCTGGGTGCGCGACCGGGAGATCCCGCTCGAGTTGTCGCCGTCGTCGAACGTGCACACCGGCGCCATCGAAGCGTGGGGGAGTGACATTGCCGATCACCCCTTCGATCTGCTCTACCAGCTCGGATTCTCCGTCACGGTGAACGTCGACAACCGCACGATGAGCGGAACATCGCTTACCCGTGAGCTGGCTCTTCTCGTCGAAGCGTTCGGCTACGATCTCGACGACCTCGAGACTTTTCAGTTCAATGCCGCTTCGGCAGCGTTCCTGCCGGTGGAAGAGCGCGAAGAACTCGTCGAGATGATTGCTGAGGGATTCCGGGGCGTATGACGCTCAGCCCATAGGATTCTCACTATGGGCACCGAGAGCAGTCGAAGTCAGCGCACCGAGCGACGAGCGCGGATTCGGCGCAATCGGCGGATCTGGCTGATCAGTGCGATTGCTGTGGTCGTCGTGCTGGGCGTGAGCCTGACCGTCGTGCTGTCGAGCCTGCGCGCCCCCGCTGAGGCCGAGGTGTCGCCTGCGACCACGTCGCCGGCGCCCACGCCAGAGCAGACCGTGCTGACGCCCGTGGAAAAGCTGCTGGCCGATGCCGATGATCCGCTGGCGTGCGTGGTGAGCTTCACCGGTGACGGCATCGCCGACGATCCTCTGCTCCAGCGGCAGGACGCTCTGTACGCGGCGCTTCCGATTCCGGCCCGCGACGGGATGGCCTTCGGAGGCTGGTACACCACTGCGGAGGCTGCGGCCGCGTTCCAACCGGAAGCGCGCATCAACGGTTCGGATGCTGTCGTGTGCGAGGATCAGCAGATCGAGCTGTTCGGATCATGGATGCCCGCCGAGCAGAACGCGGCGGCCGGTACCGAGGTGCCGATCCTGATGTATCACCAGTTCACCACCCGCCCGGAGGGCGAGGATGGTTGGCTGCGCGGCAACTACGCCTACATCGGTGATTTCGAAGCACACATGACGCATATCGCCTCGACCGGGTTCTACCTGCCGACCTGGGATGAGCTGAGCGCCTTCATCGACGGACGGCTCCACCTGCCTCAGCGTTCGGTGATCGTGACCGATGACGACGCCGATCAGACCTGGTTCGATCTGGCTGTACCAATCGTGGCGCAGCAGCAGGTTCTCGCCACGTCGTTCATGGTGACCGCCTACCGCTCCGACCCGGCGCCGTCGCCGTATGTGCTGCGCCGCTCGCACACGCACGACATGCACCAGGCTGGCGCCAACGGCGATGGCCTGATGGTGAATTGGACGGCCGCGGAGATCGCCGCCGATCTCAACACCTCGGGAGACATCCTCGGCGCGCGAGAGGTGATCGCCTATCCCTATGGGCACTTCAACGACACCGCGAAGCAGGGCGTCGCAGATGCTGGTTACGAGATGGCGCGCACCATTGAACCGGGGAAGGTCGTCATCGGCACCGATAAATACGCCTTGCCGGTGGTGCGGATCGACTACGGGATGGGGTTGGACTCGCTGATCTCACGCATCGGGTGATCAGTTCAGGAATGAGCTGACCAGGTCGGTGACGATCGCGTGCATCTCGTCTTCAGAGATCGTCGGGGTGCCGTCACCTGCCTGCGACCCGTAGTCACCGAAGGACGCGTGGGATGCGCCATCAATCTCGATCAGCTCAGCACTTTCTGGGAGCAGATGCCGCGCATCCGCGATCTTGGCGGGCGTCGATAGCCCGTCCTCGCTGCCGGCGAGGCTCAGCACGTCGAGATCTGTGGCCGAGAGGTCGGTGGCACAATACGATCCGAACAGCACGAGAGCATCGGCATCCGCCGCCAGCTGGCAGGCGCGCACGCCGCCCAGAGAGTGTCCGCCGACGCCCCAGGAATCGATCTCCGGCGCAGCGGAGGTGAAGGCATCCAATCCGCGAAGATCGAAAAACGCCAGATTCAGCCAGGGCCGGGTGATCACGACCGTGGTGCCCTCTTCGGCCACACCCTGCAGGATGGCGACGTACGCCCACGGATCAACCTTGGCCCCGGGAATGAACACCAGCCCGATCTCGGAATCGCCGTCTGTGGGGGAGAGCACGATGCCCTCCGGGGCATCCTCGATCGTGATGTGTGGGTTGTCCAGCGCGCTCGTGAGCGGGGTCTTCTCCGCTGCCATCACGCCGATCTGAGTCCATGCGAGCACGCCGCCGAGCAGCAGAACAATGAGGATGAGGATGCCCCATCCAACTCTGGCCATGATCCGGCGGCGTCGCTTCTCGTGCACAACGTCCAGAGTATCTGGGCTGCTCCGCTCGGACGGGCGGTCAGGTCCGGGAAGCGACGACGTGCGGATGCGTCGCCAGATACTCCTCGAACGCTTCGCGACTGGTTCGGGTCGGTGTGAATCCGAAATCAGCCTTCAGCCGGTCATTCGCCAGAACCGGGCGGTAACGCAGAAACGGCACCTTCTCCGGGCCGTGGGGTGTCAGCCGCAGCATCCGTCCGATCCCGAGCGCAGCGACCAGCACCCACGCCGGGATCGTCAGCAGCGGTTTACCCAGCCGTGCTGAGATCTCCGACACGGTGAGGCGTCCGTCGCCTGCCACGTTGTAGATCCCGGCCGGGCCGTCGGTTGCGGCACGCACCATCGCCGCGGCGACATCATCGACCCAGATGAAAACGAAGGGGGAATCGGAACCGGCAATGCGCAGGATCCGCCGCCCATCCCAGAGCCCCGTGATCTGGTTGTGCACGTCGGGACCGAGGATCGTGCCGATGCGGAATATCACCTGTTCCAAGTCCGGATGCGTGTCGCGGTACTCCGCGAGCATCTCCTCGACCATCCGCTTGTGCTTCGAATAGGGAAAAGCGTCATTGCCGCGTAGCGGCTGGGACTCGTTGATCCACTCCGGGGTGTCGGGGTGATAGCCGTAGGCGGCCCCGGAACTGGACACCACAATGCGCGACACACCCGCCTCCACGCATGCCGCCAGCACATTTGCGGAACCGGTCACATCGACGCGGTACTCGAGATCGACATCAGCGCCGGGGTTGACGATGGCGGCGAGGTGCACGACCGTGTCGATGCGGTGTTCCCGCAACACGGGAGCGATGCTCGCGGCATCCGTCACATCCAGCACGACGTGCGTGACGTCGGCATGCGCGTGGCCACGTTGTGCAACGCTGGCGCGCAGATCCGCCGCGACCACGATCTCCACATCCTCACGCACCGCGAGCATCGAGGCGACATGCGTGCCGAGAAAACCGCTCCCGCCGGTGATGAAAACGCGCCTCATGTGCCGGCCGCCGTGCGGCGGGCGCTCGCATCACCGGACGCTGATCCGGTGCGCTTGCGCGTATGACGTGCCCAGAGGCTGGCGACCACGAGTCCCGCGATGATGTCCCAGATGCCCCACCACCCGGCAACGATCGCCATGCCGCCGAGACCATCGAAGAACGCGAACACGAGTCCCAGGCCGAGCCCAGCATTGCGGATGCCGACCTCGAAGGTGATCGCTTTGCGTTCGCGGGTGCCCAGGCCTCCCGCGACGGCTGTGCCGTATCCGAGAGCGAGCGCGACCGCATCGTGCACCGTCACCACGAGCAGGATGACCCCGAGCACCTGGATGAAGACCGACCAGTTGCCCACGAGAGCCACGACGATGAAGCCGACCAGAGCGATCAGGCTGAACCACTTCACGAACGGGTGCGCCTTCGCGGCAACGACAGGCAGCTTCGCGCGCACCAGAAGCCCGACGGCGAAGGGCACACCGATGATGAGTACGATCTCCAGCAGCATCTTCATCGGTTCCAGTGCCACCTGCTTCAGCACCGTGCTTGCGGTGGGGTGCAGCGAACCCCAGAAGGCGATGCTCAGCGGCATCGCGATGATGTAGAGCAGGTTGCCGACGGCGGTCATCGACACCGATAGTGCCACGTTGCCGCCGGAGCGGTGCGTGAGCACCTGCGAGATGTTTCCCGGTGGGCAGCATGCCACCAGGATCATCCCCATCGCCATGGATGCTGTCACCGGCAGCACCAGCGTCAGAGCGAAGGTGACGAGGGGTAACAGCAGCAGTTGCGCGAGGATCGCGATGATGAACGGCTTCGGATGCTTGGCCACGACCCGGAAGTCGCTCGGGGCGGTGTCCAGAGCGATGCCGAGCATGATCAGACCCAGCACAACGTTCAAGATCGTGAGGGACCCGGGGGTGAAACTCAGGGTGACATCGTCGACGTTCACGCGGCATCCATCGCGGTGCGCTCGGCACGCACGGCCGCACGGTACGCATAGTTGTTCACGTAGTACGCCATGCGGTCAAGACCGAGGTAGTGATAGCCGCCGGTGACGTCCGGCCAGGGCGCACCGGTGACCCGAGCGCGGAAGCGCTCCGCGCGGGCGGGGTCGCGCTCGGCCGCGGCGAGGAACGCGGCAAGCAACTCGGCCTGCTCGAACCGGCCCTGCCAGCCGATGCCGGATGCCTCGATCATCCCCATCATGTACAGCCCGTTGAACGAGGCCGGGAACATGTTCAAGAACAGCCGAGGAGCCGCGCCGTGCCAGGACAGGTGCTCACGATCGACGAACGGATAATTCAGCGAGTAGCCGGTCGCGAGGAGCACGAGGTCGTAGTCACCGCTCGTGCCGTCGGCGAAGTGCACCGTGTTGCCGTCGAACCGGTCGATGTCGGCGCGGATGCGCAGATCGCCCTGCCCCAGATGATTCAGCACCATCGTGTTCACGATCGGGTGCGATTCGTAGAGGCGGTAGTTCGGCTTCGGGAACCCGAATCGCACCGGATCCCCGGTGAACGCTTTCAGTACACGGGTGTCGATGGCCTGCTTGATCCGGGCGGGCAGCGGGCGGCCCTGGTTGAGCGTGTCGGAGGGGCGACCGAACAGGTAGCGCGGCACGAAGTAGTACCCGCGCCGCACGCTCATATCCACCGATGTCGCATGGTGAACGGCGTCGACGGCGATATCGCATCCGGAGTTTCCCGCACCGATGATCAGCACCCGCTTGCCATCGAGTTCGCTGGCGTTCTTGTATGCGCTGGTGTGCATGATCTGACCGGCGAACGACCCGCGAAACGTCGGCACACTCGGCTCGGCGAGCGTGCCATTGGCGAGGATGACGCCCGCGTACCAGCGGGTGCTCTCGCCGTCGGGCCCGGTCGAGGTGAGATCCCAACCACCGTCACGCGGCTGAAGGCGCATCACCCGGGTGTCGAAGCGGAACAGGGCGGCGAGGCCAAAGTGATCGGCGTAATCCTGGAAGTACTGCCGCAGCACCCGGTGATCGGGATAGTCGACCTTGCTGCGCATCGGGAATTCGGCGAACTCGGTGGTCGTTCGTGATGAGATCAGGTGCGCCGAGGCATACATCGTGCTGCGCGGATTGTCGATGTCCCAGAGCCCGCCCACCCGGTGCGAGGACTCGTAGCCGTCGACCTTGATGCCACGTTTCTGCAGCGCTCGGGCTGCGGCCAGGCCCGAGGGGCCGGCACCGATGATGGCAAAACTGCTCATTCTTCTCCCCGCACGACGGTGTGCACGATCCGCCCCTTCGGGTAGAGCGGATACCCCTTGATCGTAGCCGCGGAGTTCAGTCCATACGCAAGTCGCGCTGCCGCGCGACGAACACCTCGTGCACGGCGGCGAAGAGCGGATGCTCCGGCTCGAGCCCGGTGACGGTCGAGGTGAGTACATCGGCGTCCTCGGAGAGCAGCATCCGCTTCAGCTCAACGGATTGCTCATCGGCAGGGTCGTCGAATGCGACGGCGGCGGCGACAGCATCCACGAGTGCCCGCGTCGACAGGTCGCGTTCAGCGGCCTGGACAGCCGGGCCGATGAAGCGTTCATGGCGGGAGAGCTTACGCAAGGGCTGGCGCCCCACGCGCGCCACGGTGTCAACGAGAGCGGGGTTGCGGAACCGATCCAGGATCGTGCCGCGGTACTCGGCGAGCTCAGCCGGATCCAGGCCGTGCACGGCGGTGAGCATCGCTGAGGTCTCCTCCAGTGCAGCGCTGACGCGGGCGGCGATGCTCGGATCGGCGAGGGCGTCCGAGATCCGCTCGATCCCTGCCAGCGCGCCGAAGTATGCCGTCGCCGCGTGTCCGGTGTTCACCGTGAAGAGCTTGCGCTCGATGTATGGACCGAGGTCGTCCACGAAATGTGCGCCGGGAATGTTCGGCAGGTCGCCGTTGAAGGGGCCCGCTTCGATCGCCCATTCGAAGTACGGCTCCACGGTGACGTTGACGCCGCCGCCTTCCGGCTGTGCGGGCACGATCCGATCGACCGCGGTGTTCGCGAAGACTGCGCGGCCGAGGATCTCGACCGCGTCAACGCCCGCAGCCTTCTCGATCTCGACACGCAGCTGATCGGTCGCACCGATGGCGTTCTCGCAGGCCATGACCTTCACCGGCGCGCGATCGTCGGAGCGGCGGCTAAGTCCTGCAACGATGGCCGGTGCGATGAAGCGCAGCACGGTCGGCCCGACAGCGCAGGTGACTACGTCTGCGGTCGCGACTTCATCTGCCACGGCATCCGGATCGGTCTTGCTGTTCACCGCGCGAAAGCCAGTGACGACGTGATCGACGCCGCCGGGGCCCGCCTCGTGGACGGTGTACGAGTCGGCGGCGTTGATGGCATCCACCAGGGCGTCAGCGACATCGGAGAAGACGAGTTCGTAGCCGCCCTCGTGCAGCAGCAGACCGACGAAGCCGCGTCCGATGTTGCCGGCGCCGAAGTGAACGGCTTTCATCCCGCGTTCACCGCTCATGATTCATTGACAGCAGAGAGCAGGGCGAACAGCTCATCGGGAGTCTGTGCGGCGTTGAGTTTCGCGACGTCGTCCTCTTCGGAGAACAGGATCGCGATCTGGGAGAGAATCTCGAGGTGCTCGTCGCCTCGACCGGCGATGCCGATCACGAAGGTGGCTTGGTCGCCGGCCCAGTCCACGCCGCCGTCGTAACGGACGACGGACAGTCCAGAATCGAGGATCGCGGACTTGGTCTCGTTGGTGCCGTGCGGGATGGCCAGGCCATTGCCCATGAAGGTCGACACCGTCTCTTCGCGCAGACGCATCGCATCGACGTAAGCGGGAGTGACGGCGCCAGCCGCGACGAGGATATCGGTCGCCTCCTGCAGCGCGTCATCCTGGGTGGCGGATCCGGCGTGGATACGAACCTGGCCGATTGTCAGAATGCCCATGATTTCTCCTTCATTGTGAGGTGGGGGCGGATGCAGCTCGCATCCGCCCCCACCAGATCGATTACTCGTCGGATTCCTTCTGCTCGCGCACCATCTCGACGACCTCTTCATACTGCGGGGCATTCATGAAGTTGTCGACGGAAACATGCAGCGAGTTCGGGGACTGCCCCTTCGCGCGATCGGTCAGCTGCTGCTGGGTGATCACCAGGTCGGCTGTGCCGTCGAGGTTCGCGATGGCCTGGTTGACGACGGTGACGCCTTCGACTCCGGCCTTCTTCAGCTTGTTGCGGAGCACACTTGCGCCCATGGCGGACGAGCCCATTCCCGCGTCGCAGGCGAACACGATGTTGCGGATCGGAGCGGTGGCGACGGCGGTGGCCGATGCCGTGGTCGCGGATGCTGCTGCGGCCATGCCGGACAGTGTGCTGGAGGACTTGCCCTTGTTCGCCTCGGTCTTCGCGATCGCTGCGGCCAGCGGGTCGCCGCTGGCGGCTTCGGCTGCGATGTCGCGCTTGCGGGAGGCGAGCAGGATCGGCGCACAGATGGCAAACGTCACCGCTGCGGAGAACACCACCGAGCAGATCACACCGAGGTGGCTGCCGGGGGCAGTCTGGATGAGTACCGCGAAGATCGATCCCGGGGCCGCCGGAGCGACGAGACCCGCCTGGAAAATCATGTTGGTGGCCACGCCGGTCATACCACCGGCGATCAGACCGAGGATCAGCATGGGCTTTGCGAGCACGTACGGGAAGTACACCTCGTGGATGCCGCCGAGGAACTGGATGATGAACGCGCCAGGCGCTGTCGCCCGGGCGACGCCCACACCGAACACGGTCAGCGCGAGCAGCATGCCCGCGCCGGGCCCGGGGTTGGCCTCGATGAGGAACAACAGGCTGCGTCCGGTCTCCTGAACCTGCTCGGTTCCGAGCGGAGTGAACACACCGTGGTTGATGGCGTTGTTCAGGAACAGCACCTTGGCGGGCTCGACGATGATGCTCGCCAGCGGCAGCAGTCCGGTCTCCACGAGCCAGCCCACAGCGCTACCGAGGATGTCGGTGATCCAGCGCATGACGGGCGCGAGCCAGAAGAACGATCCCAGTGCCATGAAGAAGGCCACGAAGCCAGCCGAGAAGTTATCGACGAGCATCTCGAAGCCGGGCTTGACTTTGCCCTCCCACGGCTTCTCAACCCACTTCAGTACGAGCGCGGTCAGCGGGCCGACGATCATGGCACCGAGGAACATCACGGTGCCATCGGCACCGCTGATGACGCCCATCGCCGCGACGGCGCCCACGACACCACCGCGGTGCCCGTGCACCATCCGGCCGCCCGTGAACGCGATCAGCAGCGGCAGCAGGTACGTGATGATCGGGCCGACGAGGCCGGGGTAGTTGACATCGCCGATCGTGCCGCCACCGAGAATGGCGGAGTCGGCCCACTGCCAGGACTCGACCGGGCTGTTGCTGCCGAGCCAGCCGTCGGGGATGAATAGCGCGGTGATGAAGCCCCAGGCGATGAATGCTGCGATGTTCGGCATCACCATGCCGGACAGGAACGTGCCGAACTTCTGCACGCGTACTCTGAGGCCGCCCTTCTTCGGCGCCTCTGTTGACGTCGTCGTCATGATGTCGTCTCTTTCTGGTGTGAAGGGAGGACCGCGGCAGCATCTGCCACGGCATTGCGTGCACCGGTGGCGTCATCCGCAGCCAGTGCCACTTCGGCAAGGCGCTTGGCCTCATCGAGGGTGCGCTCTGAGAGCGCCAGTCGAACATCTGCGAGCGCGGCGGGTGCCATCGACAAACTGGTGGCGCCCAGGCCCACCAGCACGACGGCCAGCAGCGGGTCGGCAGCGGCTTCACCGCAGATTCCGACCGGCTTTCCGGTGCGGACGCCGGCGGCGCCGACCTCACCGACCAGACGCAGCACGGCCGGATGCCAGGGATCCTGGAAGCCTGCGACCGAACCGAGCATGCGGTCAGCGGCCATCGTGTACTGGGTGAGGTCGTTCGTCCCGATCGAAGCGAAATCCGCGTGCGCGAGCACCCGGTCGGCGAGCAGCGCGCTGGCGGGAACCTCGACCATGACCCCGGCCGTTTTGATGCCGTACTCACGGGCGAGAGAGGTGAAGTACTCCGTCTCCTCGACGGTGGTCACCATCGGCGCCATCACCCACAGATCAGCATCGGTAGCCGCATCCGCCTCGGCGAGCGCGGTGAGCTGTTCGCGCAGGATGTCTTCGCTGGCGCGCAGGGAGCGCAACCCGCGAAGCCCCAGCGCCGGGTTCTCCTCATGGGCGTCGTTGAGGAAGGCCAGGGGCTTGTCGGCGCCGGCATCCAGCATCCGCACCACGACCTTCTTGCCGCTGAATGCGGCCAGTAACTCCTGGTAGGACTGGCGCTGTTCGGCGACGGTCGGCGCCTGCGCGGA
This sequence comes from Microbacterium sp. A94, assembly GCF_051842855.1. Classification (NCBI taxonomy): domain Bacteria; kingdom Bacillati; phylum Actinomycetota; class Actinomycetes; order Micrococcales; family Microbacteriaceae; genus Microbacterium; species Microbacterium sp. A94. The sequence continues at coordinate 263,549 of NZ_JBPXMU010000004.1, forward strand.
GGAGAGGAAGAGGAACTCGGTGCGGAACAGTCCGACGCCCTCAGCGCCACGGGCCACCGCGTCTTCGGCGTCAGCCGGCTTTCCCAGGTTCGCCAGCAGAGCGATCGCCGTGCCATCGGCGAGTGCGCCCGGTGTCGGCGGTGCGCTCTCGGCGGCGTTGCGTGCGGCTGCCCGCTGCGCTGCGCGTCCGAGCTGTTCGACGCTGGGGTCGGTGGTGACGGTGTTCGCACCGGCATCGACGATCACCATCGTCCCGTTCTGCAGCGACGGAGCATCCGCCGCCCCCACGATCGCGACGATGCCCTTCTCCCGAGCGAGGATCGCGGTGTGGGAGGTCGGGCCGCCGTCGCTGGTGACGAGGGCGAGCACCTGGTCGAGGTTCAGTAGGGCTGTGTCGGCAGGGGCGAGATCGCGTGCGACGAGCACGAAGGGATGCCCGGGATCGGGCACACCGGGAGCGGCGACGCCGCGCAGTTCGGCGAGCACGCGCTGGGCGATGTCGTCGAGGTCTGCGGCGCGCTCGCCGAGATAGCCTCCGACGGCTTCCAACGTCGCGCGGAATCCGGCGAAGGCGTCGTGCACGGCCCACTCGGCGGTGCTGCCGTCGTCGATTCGCGTGTCGACCTCGTCTTGCAGCGTCGGATCTTCGGCGATCATTGCCTGGGCTTCGAGCACTTCCTGAGCGGATCCGCCGGCGGCGTCAGCGCGCTTCTGCAGCTCTGCGGCAACCGCCGCGACCGCTTCACGCGCACGCGTGCGCTCCGCTTCCACGCCGAGAGCGCTGGGAGTGCTCTCCGGGTCTGGCAACGCCTCAGCCATGCGGACGACCGGCCCTTGAGCGACGCCTGAGCCGATGCCGACTCCTCTGAGCTCAGTCATCCCGCTGACTCCTGATCGTGATCGGTGGTGATCAGCTCGGTCAGCGCGTCGAGCACACCGTCCGCTCCGTCTCCCTCAGCCGACAGCGTCACATAGTCGCCGTACTCGAGGGCGAGGGCGATGATGCCGAGGATGCTGGCGGCGTTGACCGGTTTGCCGGAATCCTTGGCGATGGTCACCGGGATGCCGGACTCTTTAGCTGCCTGGGCGAAGATCTTCGCCGGGCGGGCGTGCAAGCCGTGGGATGAGCCGATTCGGACGGTTCGTGAGACAGCAGTCATGATGTTCCTTTCGCAGCGGATGAGGAGGCGGAGATCGCGGTCTGAGCGATCGCGAGAGTACGGGAGCCGTCACGATCGGCGAACACATCAGCCGGAAGTACGGCGACGGTTCCGCTGGCTGCGGCACCGATTGCATCGAGGCGTCCGGAGAGGTGCGGGCCGATGAGGACGAGATCGGCGAAGGCTGTGGCGACGGTGCTTTCCGTCCCGGCGGACGTGTCCCAGTCGAAGCCTGCGTCGGATGCCGCTCGTCGGAGTCGCTGTGCGACGAACGTGCTCGATGCGCCCGCGCCGCACACCACCAGAATCCTCATTGATGCCACCTCTTCCTGTTCTCCATTCTGGGAAATTCCTGTGAGGGATGCCACCAGGTTCCTTTCCGCCCCTGCGGAACACCGGGCGTCGCCCCCGGATGCTCCCCGGACTGGCATCATGGGAAACCAACGCACTCAGCGGAGGAGGACGATGTCGCGCCAGCGTCAGGACCAGCTCCTGCAGGCATTGCTGCGTCAGGACGACTGGGCGACGGCAGCCAGCCTCGCCGATGTGCTCGGGGTCACGCCGCGCAGCATCCGCTCCTATGTCGCATCCCTCAACGCGCGTACTCCTGCCGCCGACGCAGTCGAATCCGGGCCCGCCGGGTACCGCGCCGGCATCGGTGCGCACGACGCACTGCGCATTCGCGTCGCCGGAGAATCAGCGCCACGCGACCGCCTGCACGCACTGGTGCGGATGCTGTTGGACGCGGCTGACGGCATCGACATCTATCAGACCGCTGAGCGGATGCATGTGAGCGAGGCGACGGTGGAGTCCGACCTCACCCGCGTGCGGGGCCTGCTGGGAACCGGCGAGCTCCGGCTGGAGCGCGACCGCGAAGTCGTTCGTCTGCGCGGAACTGAAGTCGCCCAACGGCGGCTATTGAGCAGGCTGGCGCACGACGAGATGGATACCGGGTCGTTCCATCCGGAGAGCATTCGTCGCGCACTGACCGGCACGACGGTCGCCGCCCACGCCGTGGCTCCGTTCAAGACGGCACTGGTGCGCGAGCTCGGTGAGCTCGGCTACTTCGTCAACGAACTGGCGATCTCGGATGTGCTCCTGCACATCGCGATCGCCGCCGATCGCGTCTCTGCCGGGCGCGCATTGGAGACACCGCTTGCCGGCACGTGGGAAGAGATTCCCAAGCTCGGCGGCGTCATCAGCCGGCTCGCGGGCGAGCACTTCGGTGTGGCCCTCGGTGACGGCGACAGCGCCCATCTGGCGACGCTGGTGCTGACCCGGGCCATCGCGCCGGGGCAGGGCACGGCATCCGATGCGGTGCGCAGCGGGGTCGACCCGGCCGTTGAAGCCGCCGTGCGCGCCGAGATCGTGCAGGCGGCGGCGGACTACCAGGTCGATCTTGTCGACGAGGCTTTCATCCTGCGTCTCGCGCTGCACGTGCAGAATCTCCTGCGCCGCGCCGAGGAGCAGGCCTGGACGCGCAATCCGCTGACGCGTTCTCTGAAGTCGTCATATCCGATGATCTTCGAGGTCGCCGTCTCTATCGCCAGCGGGCTGCACGACCGACTGGGCGCGCCCATTCACGACGACGAGATCGCTTACATCGCTATGCACATCGGCGGTCGGCTCGAGCGAAGCCGCAAGGCCGAGACGATCCTCACAGCCACAATCGTGTGCCCGGGCTATTACGAACTGCACGAGTTGCTGCGCTCTAGCGTCGATCGCTCGCTGGGCTCCTCGGTCGAGGTCATGAGCGTCGTGACCACCGTCGACCCGGACTGGGCGAGCATCGACACCGATCTCGTTCTCACCACGATTGACCCCGGAGCCAGCGGCGACCGCTTCGTGCGGATTCAGCCGTTCCTCACCGACGCCGATGTCGAGCGGGTCTCGCAGACTGCCGCGCGCATCAGGCGCGGGCGACGACTCACGCACCTGCGGGAGGAGCTCTCGCGATACTTCTCCGCTGGCGCCTATGTGCACCCACTGCCCGATGAGGGTGAGGAAGCCGTCATCCGCCGGCTCGGCGGACTGCTGGTGGATGCCGGCCTCATCGGTGATGACTACGTTGAGAACACGATCGTGCGTGAGCGGATGTCGTCGACCGCGTTCACAGATGCGCTGGCGGTGCCGCACGCCCTGCAGATGACCGCTCAGCGCACCGCCATCGCGATTGGCGTGGCGGACGGTTCTGTCGCCTGGGGCGAGGGGCGCGTGCAGGTCGTCGCGCTGGCCGCCTTCAGCGAGAGCGATCGCACGGCGTTCCAGACGGTGTTCGAACAGCTGGTCGAGGTGTTCAGCGAGCGCGATAGCGTGCAACGGATCGTGCGGCGCGGTACGACCTTCGAAGGGCTGCTCGACGAGCTGGTCGCTGTCATCGACGGCTGATTCGCACCGACCCAGTTCAGGCCTGCGGATCCAGCACAGCCGCCATCGCGTCGAGCACCGCATCCGCAGCAGGTGCCCGGGCGGTGCGCAGCGTGATCAGCTCGCCATCATCCAGTGCCAGGTCCATCACGGCCAGGACGCTTGAGACGTCGACCACGACGCCCGCAGACGTGGTCAGGGTCACCGGTTCCGAATACGCCAGAGCGAGACGGGCCAACTCCGCGACAGGCCGCGCATGCAGGCCGTTGTCGGAGTTGATCACCACCTGTCTCATCCGCATCGGATGCCTCCTGTTCGAGTGTTACCTGGCTCTTCCAGCGATGGTAGCTGTGCTCAGGCCGTGACGGTCCTGCCGACGAGGACCAGTGTCAGGAGCGATCCTCCAACAGTGCCTGCGCGCCGGATTCCAGTTCGGCGACGATGGCTTTCGCCTCCGCTGCCGAGGGCGCCTGAGCATCCAGGTAGACCTTGAGCTTGGGTTCGGTGCCACTGGGGCGAACGATCACCCGCGAACCGTCGGCGAGCCGGTATCGGAGCACATCACCGGAAGGCTCGCCGGAGGCTGCCTGCATGAGGTCCTCGGCAGAGTCGATCACCGTGCTGCCGATGCGCGTGGGCGGCAGCGTGCGCAGCGAAAGCATGACCTTGCTGATGATCGACAGGTCCTCGACGCGCACCGCCACCTGGCCGCTGGCGAAGTGGCCGTAGGTCTCACCGAGGTCAGCCAGCAGGGAGCCGATCGTCTCGCCGCGCTCGTGCGCCTCGGCGGCGAGCCCGAGCACAGCGATCGCGGCAGAAATGCCGTCCTTGTCGCGTACCGTCTCCGGGTTCACCAGGTATCCCAGCGCTTCTTCAAACCCGAACACAGCCCCGGGTGCGCGGGAGATCCACTTGAAGCCGGTCAGCGTTTCGTGGAAGTCCAGCCCATGGTGCGCGGCGATCACGCCGAGACCGGGAGAGGAGACCAGTGAGCATGCCAGGGATGCGCCGGCCTGGCCCTCCGCCGCGCGGGCGGCTCTGGCACCGAGCAGCAGACCGATCTCATTGCCGCTGAGGCGACGCCAGCCGCCGGCGACGTCGGGGTCCGGGATCGCAACGCCCAGGCGATCCGCATCGGGATCGTTGGCGATGATGAAGTCGGCGCGGGTGCGCCGAGCCGCGGCGAACGCGAGATCCATGGCGCCGGGCTCTTCCGGGTTCGGGAACGCGACCGTACGGAAGGTCGGGTCGGGGCGAAGCTGCTCGCCGACAGTCTTCGGGTGCGAATAGCCGGCCTCGCGGATGATCTTCGAGAACGTCTCCCAACCAACACCGTGCATCGCGGTGTACACCCAGGTCAGCTCCTGTGCGGCTGCCGGCGCCGGGGCGACGGCGGCAGTGTCGGTGATGTACGCCTGAACCAGATCTTCACCGGCGACCTCGTACGTGGCCGAGCGCGGCAACGTCGTGATGCTTCCGGCGTCCGCCACGCGTTGGATGTGAGCTGCGATCTCAGCGTCAGCGGGCGACACGATCTGTGCTCCGTCGTCCGCGCCGCCGAGGTACACCTTGTATCCGTTGTCGGCCGGCGGGTTGTGGCTGGCCGTCACCATGACACCGGCATCGGCACCGAGGTGCCGCACCGCGAAGGCGAGCACGGGGGTGGGTAGCAGACGCGGCAGCAGAATCGTGCGCAGCCCGGCGCCGGCGAACAGTTCAGCAGAATCCAGCGCGAACCGGCGCGAGTTGCGGCGACCGTCATAACCGATCACGACGGTGGGGGTGCTGCCGCCTGCGCGTGCGAGCAGATACGAGGCGAAGCCGCTGGCAGCCTGCGCGATCAGCACGCGGTTCATCCGGTTGCTGCCGGCGCCCAGGGCACCGCGCAAGCCGGCGGTGCCGAAGGCGAGGCGGGTTCCGAAACGGTCGTCGAGATCGGCGACGGCCGTGACGTCTCCGGCAGCGGCCCGGGTGATGATTCCGGCCAGCTCGTCGCGGGTTTCCGCATCCGGGTCCTGGCGCAACCAGGCGCGCGCCTGGGACAGTCGTTCGGTGATGTGCTCGGCGGTCTCGGTGTACTCGCTCACAGCGCCGCCACCACACGTGCCAGCAGATCCGAGATCACCGGTTCCGCTTCCTTGCCGGCCTCGATCACTTCGGTGTGGCTCAGCGGTGTCTTCTGGATGCCGGCGGCGAGGTTCGTGATCAGCGAGAAGCCGAGCACCTCCATGCCTGCTTCGCGAGCGGCGATCGCCTCCAGCGCCGTCGACATGCCGACGATGTCGCCGCCGATGGCCTTCGCCATCTGCACCTCGGCCGGAGTTTCGTAGTGGGGTCCGCGGAACTGCGTGTAGACGCCTTCATCGAGCGAAGAGTCGACCGTGTGCGCGATCTCGCGAAGACGCGACGAATACAGGTCGGTGAGGTCGACGAAGTTCGCACCCTCGAGTGGCGAATCGGCGGTGAGGTTGATGTGGTCGCTGATGAGAACGGGCTGGCCCGGCTTCCACGTCTCACGGATGCCGCCGGCGCCGTTGGTGAGCACCATGATCTTGGCCCCCGCGGCCGCAGCGGTGCGGACGCTGTGGACGACGCGGCGAACGCCGTGGCCCTCGTAGTAGTGGGTGCGTGCGCCGATCACGAGAACGTGCTTGCCGTTCGGGGTGCGGATGCTGCGCAGAGTGCCGACGTGGCCCTCCAAAGCAGGCTTCGAGAAGCCGGCGACGTCGGTGGCGGCGATGGTGGCGACGGTCTCGCCGATGAGCTCGGCGGCTTTTCCCCAACCGCTGCCGAGGGTGAGGGCGATGTCGTGCTTCTCGATGCCGCTCAGCCGTGCGATGTCAGCGGCGGCGCGGGCTGCGACCTCGAACGGATCAGCGTTCGGAGCGTCGAGAGGATTGTCGTGAATGTCGGTCATGGATCCACTCTAAGCAAGGTGACGGCAAGAGGGGGAGGAGTGGGGAAGAATAGAGGGTATGTCTTCCACTCCTTTCGAGCGCACTCAGCGCGTTGCCGTTCTCGGCGGCGGCCCCGGCGGTTATGAAGCGGCACTCGCTGCTGCCCAACTCGGCGCCGAGGTCACCCTCATCGAACGCGTGGGAGTGGGCGGATCTGCCGTCCTCACCGACGTGGTGCCTTCGAAGAGCCTCATCGCCACCGCGGATGCCGCCGTGGCGATCGCGGAGGCCAGCGACCTCGGAGTGCAGTTCTATGCCAAGGGCGGGAACGGCAAGCCGTTGAAGCCCGAGATCGCGATCAACCTCGCCGCCGTCAACAAGCGTCTGTTGGCGCTCGCCGGACAGCAGTCCGAAGACATGCGCAACACGCTGCTTGAATCCGGGGTGCGGATCCTCTCCGGCCACGGCCGTCTCGAGGGGCCGAACGCGATCACCGTGTCGACGGGGCCCGGCGGCACGGACTTCGATCGTGTCGAGGCCGACACCATCATCGTCTCCGTTGGTGCATCGCCGCGTGAGCTCGATAGCGCCAAGCCCGACGGTGAGCGCATCCTCACCTGGACGCAGCTGTACGACATGAAGGCGCTCCCGGAGCATCTGATCGTGGTCGGTTCGGGTGTCACCGGTGCGGAGTTCGCCTCGGCATATATGAACCTCGGTGCACAGGTCACCCTCGTTTCGAGCCGTGATCAGGTTCTCCCCGGCGAAGACCCGGATGCCGCGCACGTGCTTGAGAAGGTCTTCAAACGCGGTGGCATGACGGTGCTCTCCAAGTCGCGGGCCGACAGCGTCGAGCGCACCGAGAACGGCGTGCTCGTCACGCTTTCCGACGGACGCACGGTTGAGGGCAGTCACTGTCTGATGGCCGTCGGGTCGGTGCCGAACACCGCAGGCATCGGCCTGGAGGAGTCCGGCATCGAGCTCACCGAGTCTGGGCATGTCCGGGTGAACCGGGTCGCGCGCGCTTCGGTGCCGAACGTCTACGCGGTCGGCGACTGCACGAACTTCATGCCGCTGGCATCTGTCGCATCGATGCAGGGGCGCACCGCGGTGTTCCATGCGCTCGGTGACATCGTCATCCCGCTCGACAAGATCAAGGTCACCTCGAACATCTTCACCGCCCCCGAGATCGCAACGGTCGGGTACGGCGAGAAGGATGTCGAGAATGGCGCGGCCGACGGCCTCGTCTACAAGCTGCCGCTGGCTGCCAACCCGCGCGCGAAGATGATGGGGATCAAGGACGGCTTCGTCAAGATCATCGCGCGCAAGGGCTCGGGCACCGTCATCGGCGGAGTGATCGTGGCGCCGAAGGCCTCGGAGCTGATCTACCCGATCGCAGTGGCTGTGGAGCGTCGTTTGACGGTCGATCAGGTTTCGCGCGTTTTCGCCGCGTACCCGTCGCTGTCCTCGAGCATCACGGATGCTTCGCGCGCGATGCACCTCGTCAATATCAGCTAGGCGCGTTTCGCTCGCCTCGAGGTGAGACGATCGCCTCGAGGCGAGGCGAGGCGAGGCGAGGCGAGGCGCTCGACTCGGGGTCAGTCGATTGTGAGCAGCTGGTGCCCGGCCGAGACTGTGGCGCCGGCGGTCGCATTGATGTTGGCGATGACGCCGTCCTTGTGCGCCTGCAGCGGCTGCTCCATCTTCATCGCTTCGAGCACGACGACCAGGTCGCCCTTGACGACCTCCTGGCCCTCTTCAACGGCGATCTTCACGATGGTGGCCTGCATGGGCGACTTGACCGCGTTTCCGGATGCCCCGGCTGAGACAGACGTGGCGTGGCTGCGGCGCGACGGCGGCACAGCAGCGGGGCGCCCTGCGGTTCCGGCGGCGACGGTGACGCGCTCGGGCAGGCTGACCTCGAGCCGCTTTCCGGCGACCTCGACGACGACCGTGTGGCGTGCCGGGGCTGCGGCTGGGGCTTCCAGCTCGCCGTCCCAGGCCGGGATGTCATTGTCGAACTCGGTTTCGATCCAGCGGGTGTAGATGCCGAACGAGCCGCCTTCTGCGGTGAATGCTGGGTCACGGACGACCTTGCGGTGAAACGGCAGCACGGTGGGGAGTCCGGAGACCTCGAACTCATCGAGCGCACGACGCGCACGCTCAAGCGCTTCATCGCGGGTGCGTCCGGTGACGATGATCTTCGCCAGCAGGGAGTCGAAGGCGCCCGATACAGCGTCGCCCGCAGTAACGCCCGAGTCCAGACGGATGCCCGGGCCACCGAACGTCTTGAAGACGTGGATCGGGCCCGGCTGCGGCAGGAAGCCGCGGCCGGGGTCTTCGCCGTTGATGCGGAACTCGAAGGAGTGGCCCACCGGCGTCGGATCGTCGTAGTCGATTGTGCCGCCAGCGGCGATGCGGAACTGCTCGCGCACCAGGTCGATGCCGGTGACCTCTTCGGAGACCGGGTGCTCGACCTGCAGGCGGGTGTTCACCTCGAGGAACGACACCGTGCCATCAGCGCCGATGAGGAACTCGCAGGTGCCGGCGCCGACGTAGCCGACCTCTTTGAGGATCGCCTTGGATGCCGAGTACAGCAGCTCGTTCTGCTCATCGGTGAGGAAGGGAGCGGGTGCTTCTTCGACCAGCTTCTGGTGACGGCGCTGCAGTGAGCAATCGCGCGTGGAGATGACGACGACGTTTCCCGCGGCATCCGCCAGGCACTGGGTCTCGACGTGGCGGGGCTTGTCGAGATACTTCTCCACGAAACATTCGCCGCGTCCGAACGCGGCAACGGCCTCGCGGGTCGCGGACTCGAACAGCTCGGCGATCTCGTCCAGTTCACGGGCAACCTTGAGTCCGCGTCCGCCTCCGCCATAAGCGGCTTTGATCGCGATCGGCAGTCCGAACTCTTTCGCGAAGGCGATGACCTCGTCTGCGGTTTCGACCGGGCCAGGGGTTCCGGGGGCCAGGGGAGCGCCCACCCTCTCGGCGACGTGACGTGCGGTCACCTTGTCGCCGAGCGACTCGATGGCTTCCGGTGACGGGCCGATCCAGATCATGCCGGCGCCGATGACGGCGCGGGCGAAGTCGGCGTTCTCAGCGAGGAACCCGTAGCCCGGGTGCACAGCATCCGCTCCCGCACGGCGGGCGATCGAGAGGATCTTGTCGACCTGCAGGTACGTGTCTGCGCTCGTCTCCCCGTCGAGGGCGTAAGCCTCGTCCGCCAGACGCGAGTGCATCGCGTCTCGGTCCTGGTCTGCGTAGATGGCTACCGAGGAGATCCCGGAATCACGAGCGGCGCGGATGATGCGTACGGCAATCTCGCCGCGGTTAGCGATGAGGACCTTGGCGATAGCGGGCATGAATGTCAGCCTAGCGAGATCACGCCCGATACTTTTGACGACCCCCCACAAGAAATTGTCGAAAACGTAGCGCGATGTCTACGACCACAGATCCGTCCACGTGATGCCGAGTTCTGCGCACAACCGACGGATCGTCGATAGCGACATTCCGACGACCGTCGATGGGTCGCCATCGACACGGGTGATGAACGCCCCGCCGAGGCTGTCGACGGTGAAGGCGCCTGCGACGTGCAGCGGCTCTCCGGTGGCGACGTATGCCGCGATCTCCTCGTCAGTGATGTCGGCCGCGAACGATACGGCGGCCTCGGCGACAGCGGTCGCCTCCTGCGGCTCAGCGCCCGGCCGAACCCGGAATACCGAATGTCCGGAGTGCAGCACGCCGGTGCTGCCGCGCATCAGCTTCCACCGCAGGGTCGCCTCCTGCGCGGTGTAAGGCTTGCCGTAGACCCGCCCGTCCAGGGCGAACATCGAGTCGCCGCCGATCACCAGGCCGTCGAAGGAAGCGTCCTGGGCTGCGAGCCGGTGTGCAACATCAGCAGCCTTCGCTCGAGCCAGCAGCAGCACGAGCTCGTCCGGCGCCAGATCGCGCCCGCGTTCGGCCGCCGCAGCGGCGGCCACGGCATCCTCGTCCGTCTTCGGAGAGCGGGTGATCGGCTCGATGCCTGCCTGGCGCAGCAGCATGAGGCGGGCGGGGGAGGTCGAAGCGAGGCAAACCTGCATGTTCACCACCGTATCCTCGTAGGATGCCCTCTTCTGCACGCGACCTCGACCTCGATATCACCGGCATTGCGCACGGTGGCACTTTCATAGCCCGTCACGAGGGTCGAGTGGTATTCGTCTCCGATGCGATTCCGGGAGAGCGGGTGCGCGTGCGCATCACTGACCCGGCGGGTGGATCGGCGGCCGACACGCGGAAGTTCTGGCGCGGCGAGACCGTCGAGGTGCTGGACGCGTCGCCGCACCGACGTTCGCACGTGTGGGCTGAGGCCGACATGACTCGTGACCCTGCCGACCGCGCCGGCGGCGCCGATCTCGGCCATATTAATCTCGATCACCAGCGCACGCTGAAGCGCCAGGTGCTGCAGGAGGCGCTGGACAAGTTCGCCGGCCCCGGCCTTGAGGCACCGGCCGTAACGCCGGTAGACGATGGCGACGGCACCGGCTGGCGTACGCGCATTTCGCTGCACGTCGACGATGACGGTGTGGTCGGTCCGTACGCCGCTCGCAGTCACCGGGTCATTCCGGTCTCCTCCTACCCCCTGGCGCGGCGCCGTGTGCGCGCCGAAGCGCTGTCGATCAAGAACGCCAAGCCTGGGCGCATCGATCTCGTCGAATCGGCCGATGGCAGCGTGCACGTGCTTCGCCGCCCGCAGAAGGGCAAGCGGCCGGTCGCTCCCGTCATTCGGGAGAAGGTCGGCGAGCGCACATTCCAGGTGGATGCCGATGGCTTCTGGCAGGTGCATCCGGCAGCGGCAGCCACGTTGGATTCCGCCGTGAAGCGCGCCCTCACCGGACGCGTTGAAGCCGGCTCGGCGCATCTTGACCTGTATGGCGGTGTCGGTCTGTTCTCCGCCTCGCTCGCCGATCTCGGCGCGACGGAGATCGTCACCGTGGAATCCAGCAGCCGGGCAACCCAGCATGCTGCCCGAAATCTCGAAGACTTCGGCGTCAGCGCCGTCACGGCACGGGTCGACCAATACCTCGCCGGTGCGGCAGGCGGAGCCCAGATCGGCACCGTGGTGCTCGATCCGCCGCGCGCCGGTGCCGGTCGCGCCGTTGTCGAGGGCATCCATGCGCTGAGTCCCGAAGCGATCGTCTATGTCGCCTGCGATCCGGTCGCGCTCGCTCGTGATCTCGGCACCTTCCGTACACTCGGCTGGCAGACCGGTTCTCTGGAGGCCTTCGATCTGTTCCCGCACTCGCATCATTTCGAGGTCGTCGCACTGCTCACCCGATGAATACTCAGCAGATCGATAGGCTGGACTCATGAGCAGGGTCGCACTCATCGATGATCACGAGTCCGTCCGCCTCGGACTCGAGCTTGCGTGCGAGCGGGGCGGGGCGCAATCCGTGGTCTTCTCCGGCAGCACGGTCGGGTCGTATCTCGAATGGCGAAAGTCCGCGCGCGCGGCATCGGCCGATGTCGTCGTGCTCGATCTGACTCTCGGTGATGGCACGACGGTTACCGAGAACGTGACCGCGCTGGTCTCGGACGGGGCGAGTGTCGTGATCCACAGCGTGGCCGATCGGCCGGCCGCCGTGCGCGAGGCGCTGGCCGCCGGTGCCGCCGGTGTCGTGAGCAAATCTTCGTCGCTGGACGACGTCCTCGACGCGATCAGCACGGTCGCCCGAGGTGACGCACTGAATAACGTCGAGTGGGCGAGCGCTGTTGAGGGCGACCGCGAGTTCGCGGATGCGCAGCTGGCCGCCCGTGAGCGCGAGGTGCTCCGGCTGTACGCCACCGGGTTGCCGCTGAAGGTCGTCGCCGAGCGGCTCGGGGTCGCATACTCCACGGCGAAGGAGAACATCAACCGGGTGCGTGTGAAGTACGTCGAGGTCGGGCGCCCCGCGCGGACCAAGATCGATCTGCTGCATCGCGCGATGGAAGACGGCATCGTCACCGGCGAGGGGCTCACGGGTGTCGGCTGACACCGCCCTCAGCGATGCGTGGAGCCGCATCCCTTCACCGGGCACGGCCGAGACGGAGTTCGAGCGTTTCACCGGTAAGCGGATGGAGCGCATCCTGGCCACGGTCGTCGCGATCGGTTCGGCTCTGCTCGGCGTTCAAGCGCTGGTTGCCGCCGCTGCGGGTATTTCGCGGGGGGCGACGCCCGGGTACACGACGCTCGTCGCGATCGTCTACGTGCCGCTGATCGCGATGCTCACCGCCTGCGTGCTGGGGCGTGCGGTCAGAGTCTCGGCCGGGGTGTTTGCGATCGTCTACGTGATCGCACTTGCCGCGTGGCCATTGGTGATCGATGCTGGCGCCGGCGACGGACAGCCGTGGATCTTCTTCCTGGTCAACGTCGGGGTCGCTGCGGCGATGCTCGCCTTTCCGATGAAGCTGCAGCTGGTCTGGGCGTTCGGGGTGCCACTGGTCTACGGCTATGTGCGGCTGGTCGAGGGCGAATTCACGAGCCGGTTCTGGACGATGACCGCGTTCGACGTATCGTTCACGATCATCCTCGGCATCGTCATACTGTCGCTCGGGTGGATGTTCCGCTCGGTCGCAGCCGGCGTCGATGATGCTCGTGGCCGCGCCGTGGCCTCATACGCTGCGGCGGCGGCCGCTGCCGCGGCAGAAGAAGAGCGGGTCGCGATCGCCGCGCTCATGCACGACAGCGTGCTGGCCGCGCTCATCGCCGCCGAACGCGCTGCCACCGATCGGGGTCGGGATCTCGCCGTCTCGATGGCCAGAGAAGCGCTGACGAGGCTCGCGAACACGGATGCCGGCGTCGCCCAGGAAGGCAGTGACGAACCGGTCGGAACCGCGCAGGTCGTCGTCGAGCTGCGCCGGGCCCTGTCCGAGCGCGGCGCCGACGCGATCGTCGAAGAGCAGGGGACGGCCGGTCCCATTCCGGGGCGGGTCGCACGAGCGGTCGTGCTGGCTGCACGTCAGGCCATCGGAAACTCCGTCGATCACGCGCGGGGGCGCGGGCTGCATCTGATCGTCAATGGTTACGGAGCGCGGGGGCTCTCGGTGACGGTGTCCGACACGGGGCCTGGTTTCGATGTGGATGACATTGGCGAGGATCGCCTCGGCATTCGAGGGTCCATCATCGCGCGAATGGCGGGTGTCGCCGGCACCGCGACCATCGTCTCAAGCTCGGTGGGAACCACCGTCACGCTCGGATGGGAGCGCCCATGAACCGCTCTGTGCGCAGCATCGCCACCGCGCTCGCGGTCGGATTCGCCGTCTATTTCGCTGCTCGTGCCGTGTGGTGGATCGTGCAGCCGACGGCCCCGCTGGTCATGGTCGCAGCGATTCTGCTCTACCTGATCGTGATGCTGGCCACCGTGCTGATGGAGACCTCGGGCGGGATCCGGATGCCGCTGTGGTGGGGCGTGGTCGCCGTGGTCGCCAGCAGCGTGATTCCGACGATGGTGAGTGCTTCGCTGCAGCCGACGCATCGCACCGAACCCTTCGCAACCTGGTACATCGGTGCGCTGGGGCTGTTGGCCGTGGTGTGCATCGTCCGGCGGCGTCCGATTGCCGGCTGGCTGGTACTGCTGGTGCTGACGGTGGCGTCCGCAGTGCATCTCGGATTCGTCGTCGCGCTGGAGTTGGGTCTGGTCGGCTCGATCATGTGGACGCTGGTCGCGCAGCTTCTGGTGCTGTTCTGGGACCGTGCGGTGCGTGACACCGAACGCCTGGCAGATATTCAGCAGGCGGTGTCGGCCTGGCATGCAACTCAGCTGGTGCGCCAGCGGGAGCGTCGCGTTCGGGTGCAGTACGCACTGGCGACAGCGGGTCCGGTCCTGGCGCGCACGGTGGCTTCGCACGGCCGACTCACCCCGGAGGAACAGCTTGCGGCCCGCCTTGCCGAGGGGCGTCTGCGCGACGAGCTTCGCGGTGCGAGTCTGCTCAACGACGCCGTTCGTACCGCGATTCAACAGGCTCGACTTCGGGGTTCGGCAGTGACCGTGTTCGATGAGGGCGGGCTGAACGAACTCGATGAGCTGCGTCGCGCCGAGATCCGCGATGAACTGGCGGAGGTAATTTCGCGCGCCGACGCCGGACGCGTGATCATTCGTGCCGCGCAGGATGCGCGCACCGCAGTCACCGTGGTGGGGCGATCGGGTGCCGGCGATTCCTCCGACGAGGACACCGTCGGGCTTTGGCATGAGATTCCTCGCGAGCGCGACTGAGCTGCTGTTGGACTGAGCTGCAGCGTGGCTGGGCTGCAGCGTGGCTGGGCTGCAGCGTGGCTGGGCTGCAGCGCGGCTGAGGCAAAAAGATGGGCGAGGGGCGGCTGTTCAGCCTGCCCCTCGCCGTGTGCGGTGCAGTTACCCGAAAACTGACCGCGGATGGTCGATCCGCGTCTGCCTACCCTGGGGCAGAGAGACCGACCGAACGCGAAGCGTTGAATCAAGTCTGTCGAAGCGCAAGCAAATTGTCTGTAGGTATTTTGGGGGACAAGAATTCCGGGTCATGCGTCATGATGGAGCGGTGAGTGTGCGGCGCCGTGGAACGAACCTTCCCAAGATGGGCGACTTCAATCAGTCCGTGATCTTGGAGGTGATCCGTCGATCCGTCGAGGGGTTGAGCCGGACCGAACTGGCGGATGCGACGGGGCTCTCCGCGCAGACGGTGACGAACATCACCCGACGGCTGCTGGATGACGGCCTGATCGAAGAGGCCGGTCGCGTCATCGCGGGGCCGGGCAAGCCGCGCACGACGTTGCGTTTGAACGCATCGAGTCGGATGTCGATCGGTGTGCATCTGGATCCGGCCGTCATGACGTTCGTGCTGCTGGACCTTGCCGGCGCAGTGATCCAGCGCAGTACGCGGCGCACTCCGACCAATGATCCGCGCCAGATCATCAAGACGATGGCGGCATCGGTCGACGACCTCATCAAGCGCTCCGGGGTGGAGAGGGAGCGGATCTCCGGGATCGGCGTTGCAACGCCGGGACCGCTGGATGCCGCTCGAGGCACAGTCATCGACCCGCCGAAGCTTCGAGACTGGCATCGAGTGCCGCTGCGGGATGCCCTGGCCGAGGCGACGGGATTCCGCGTCACTCTGGAGAAGGACACCACCGCAGCGTCGGTTGCCGAGCTGTGGACCGGGGCAGGTCCCGCTGACGCCTCGTTCCTGTTCGTATATCTGGGCACCGGCATCGGCACCGGACTCGTGCTGGACGGCGAGGTCGTTCACGGTGCATCCCGCAACGTCGGCGAGGTCGGCCACCTCATGGTCGATGCCGATGGTCCGGAGTGCGGATGCGGCAGGCGAGGATGCGTCGAGGTCGTCTGCACCCCGCAGGCGATCGTCGAACGTGCCGAGCGGGCCGGTGTCTTCGCCGATGATCGTTTCAGCAGCGATGCGGGCTTTGTCGATGACCGATTCACGGAGTTGTGTGCGCGCGCAGCGGCGAAGGATGCCGATGCCATGGCCGTGCTCCTTGAAGCAGTCGGGCACCTGTCGGTGCTCATCTCGAGCCTGACGAACATGCTGGATGTCGATCGCGTCGTGCTGGGCGGACCTTTCTGGGCGCGCGTTGAGGCGCAGTACCTGAACGAGTTGCCGAAGCTGCTGGAACGGCAGAGCGCCACGAGCGCGGTCCGTGATCTCCCGGTGTTCGGCACTGTCGTCGGCGACGATGTGGCGGCGGTGGGGGCAGGGTGTGTGGTGCTTGACGAGGTGCTGTCGCCTCGGGCATCCGCTCTTTTTCTCGATCACTGAGCCGAGCTGCACGACAGAGTATTGCGAAGCTCTTGACAGGAGTAAATCTAATCGATTTACTATTAGGTATCCCTTCGCTTTGGAGTTCGCTGCCGAATGCATGACACATCCGTGTTGATCGAAGCTCGTGTACGTCGTTTCATCAAAGAGCGTCTGTTACCGAATGTGTACCTGGATCGGGTGCCGCTGACTTTAGCGAGCTGGGATGTGCCGGGGGAGCCGGTACCGTTCGCTGATGCTGTAGGTCAGGTCTTTGAACCGTTCGTCGTAGGGATGCGCTGGGGCCGTCCGTGGGGGACGACGTGGCTACGAGTGACAGGAACGGTACCGGAGGCACCCGGTGCCGAGTTGCTCTTCGACCTCGGCTTCAACGCGGCCGAGCCCGGATTTCAAGCAGAGGGCACTGTCTACCGGCTGGACGGCACGATCGTCAAGGCGGTGGAGCCGCGCAACGCCCACGTACCGCTGGACGCGGCTCCGGGGGAGTCCTTCGAGCTGTATCTCGAGGCGGCAGCCAACCCGGATGTCGCCGACGGCTTCCGCGACTTCCTCCCGACGCCGCTGGGAGAGTTGGAGACGGCCGGCACCGACCCGCTGTACACCTTCGCCTGCGCAGACATCGCCGTGCGCGACATCGTCGTGTGGGAGCTGTTGCAGGATGCGCGTGTGCTGGTGCAGCTGATGGCTGAGCTGCCCACGGGATCGCCGCGGCGCGCTGAGATCCTGCGCGCGCTGGAGCGAATGGTCGACGCCGCTGACCCCGACGATGTCTCGGGTTCGGCTGCGGATGCACGGGCAGAGCTCGTCGGCGTGCTCTCATCACCGGCATCCGCTTCTGCGCATCGCGTACATGCGGTCGGGCACGCGCATATCGACTCGGCCTGGCTGTGGCCGGTGCGCGAGACGCAGCGGAAGATCGCGCGGACCTTCTCGAACGTGCTGTCGTTGCAACGGGAGACGGACTTCGTGTTCGCCGCTTCGTCGGCGCAGCAGTACGCCTGGCTGAAGCGGTATCAGCCGGAGCTGTTCTCGCGGGTGCGCGAGGCGGTGGCATCCGGCCGTTTCGTGCCGACCGGCGGAATGTGGGTCGAGTCCGACACGAATCTCCCGGGTGGCGAGGCGCTGGCGCGTCAATTCGTGCGCGGCAAGCGATTCTTCATCGAGGAGTTCGGTGTCGAGCCGTTGGATGTCTGGTTACCCGATTCCTTCGGTTACTCGGCGGCGCTGCCGCAGATCGCGCGCGCGGCGGGTTCGCGGTGGATGCTGACGCAGAAGATGTCGTGGAACGAAACGAACACGATGCCGCACCACACTTTCTTCTGGGAGGGCATCGATGGATCACGTATCTTCACGCACTTCCCGCCCGTCGACACTTACAGCGCGCAGCTGACAGCGGCGGAGCTTGCCAGGGCCGAGCGTCAATATGCCGAGAAGGGCATGGCGAACACGTCGCTCGTGCCGTTCGGATACGGCGACGGCGGTGGCGGCCCCAACCGTGAGATGCTGGCCGCGGCGACGCGCCTGCGTGATCTGGAGGGATCGCCGACGGTTACGCTGTCCAGTCCCGCGGAGTTCTTCACCGCGGCGGAGGCGGAGTATCCGAATCCGCCGGTGTGGTCGGGGGAGATGTACCTCGAATTCCACCGCGGCACCTACACCTCGCAAGCGCGCACGAAGCGTGGCAATCGGCGCAGCGAACATGCGCTGCGCGAGGCGGAGCTGTGGGCGACGGCGGCGGCATTGCGCGGCGGGACGTATCCCTATGACGAGCTGGATGGGATCTGGGAGACCGTGCTGCTGCAGCAGTTTCACGACATTCTGCCGGGCACATCGATCGGGTGGGTGCATCGGGAGGCCGAGCGCCGTTACGCCGAAGTGCTGGCGGCGACAGAGCGGATTATCGCGACGGCGCTGGAGAAAGTCGTCGGTCAGGGTGAGACCGCGTTGATTGTGAACGCCGGGCCCTACGCGCAGGACGGCGCGTCCGCGATGGGGATCGCCGCCGCCGAGCGGCGTGAGGCAAAGCCCGCGACAGTCGTGCGCAGAGATGGCGGATTCGAGCTGTCGAATGAACACCTGACGGTTTACATCGACGGGGAGGGGCTGCTCGGTTCGCTCATCGTCCGTGCGACCGGACGTGACGCGATCGCACCGGGGGAGAAGGGCAACCTCCTGCAACTGCACCGTGACACGCCAACGCAATGGGATGCCTGGGACATCGATGAGCACTATCGCCGTCATGTCATCGACCTGACCGATGTGGTCTCGATCGAGCACAGCGCGCATCCCACTGCGGCAGTCGTCTGCGTGGTTCGCGGCCGGGGGGCCACGCGAATCACGCAGACCCTGACCCTGGCCGCAGACGCGCAGGCGCTTGATATTGAGACGACGGTGGACTGGCACGAGCGGCAGAAGCTGCTCAAGCTGACTTTTCCGCTGGATGTGCATGCCGATCACTCCAGCTCGGAGATCCAGTTCGGGCACGTGCGGCGTCCGACGCATGCGAACACCTCATGGGACATGGCGCGCTTTGAAACGGTCGCGCACCGGTGGGTGCATGTCGGCGAGTCAGGTTTTGGCGTTGCAATCGCGAACGACGCGACGTACGGTCACGACATCACCCGCGCGCCTCGTGCCGGAGGTGGCACGATGACGAATGTGCGACTCTCGCTCGTTCGGGCGGCGATGTATCCCGATCCGGACGCCGATCAAGGTGAGCACACCTTCCGGGTCAGTATTCGCCCGGATTCTTCAATTGCGGATGCCGTGCACGAGGGGTATCGGCTGAATCTGCCGACGCGCACGCTCGTCGGGGCGGATGGCTTCGCCCCGCTGGTTTCAGTGTCGTCGGATGCGGTGGTGGTGGAAGCGGTGAAGCTCGCCGAGGATCGCAGCGGAGATGTGATCGTTCGACTCTACGAGGCGCACGGCGGTCGTGCATCGGCCAAGTTGTCGACGTCGTTCGAGTTCGACCGGGTGTGCGAGACGGATCTGCTGGAGCGCGAAGTGGATGCTGTGGCGCTTGATGGCGACGATCTCACGCTGCGCCCGTTCCAGCTCGTCACGCTGCGTTTCGCCGCGCCACGCCTCGTCGGCTGAACCGGCCAGCTCCAGGTGCGTCGGAATCAGCCTGAGCTTGTCGCCGATTCCTGAGCCTGGCACCGATCCCTGAGCCTGTCGAAGGGCGGAATCAGCCCGAGAATCGTCCCCACGGGATGTCACGCCGCAGCGGCTTGCGCAGCGGGCGTTGGGTTCGTTGCCATGCGGACACGCTCGGCTCTTCGGCGACGGCATCCGCTGCTTCGCGCTCATACGCGTCAGTGACGACCGCCATGAGGGCGGCGAGTTCTTCCTCATTCGCGTTGCCGCGGATGATTCGGACGTCGGGTGCGTGATCGGGATCGGTCACAGCGGGATGTTCCCGTGCTTTTTGGGAGGCAGCTCCTCGCGCTTGCCGCGCAGCGAGCGCAGCGCCTTGGCGATCGAGACTCGGGTGTTGGCCGGCTCGATGATGCCGTCCAGCTCTCCGCGTTCCGCAGCCAGGAAGGGCGATGCGACGTTGTAGGTGTACTCGTTGGCGAGGCGTGTGCGCACTGCTGCGACGTCTTCGCCGGCTTCCTCCGCCTTGCGGATTTCGCCGCGGTAGAGGATGTTGACGGCGCCCTGGCCACCCATGACGGCGATCTCGGCGGTCGGCCAGGCAAGGTTGACGTCGGCACCGAGCTGCTTGGAGCCCATGACAATGTACGCGCCGCCGTAGGCCTTGCGGAGGATCACGGTGACCAGCGGCACGGTCGCCTCGGAGTAGGCGTAGAGCAGCTTCGCGCCGCGGCGGATGACGCCGGTCCATTCCTGGTCGGTGCCGGGAAGGTATCCGGGAACGTCGACGAGGGTGACGATCGGGACGGAGAACGCGTCGCAGAAGCGGACGAAGCGGCTGGCCTTCTCGCCGGCTTCGATGTTCAAGGTTCCCGCCATCTGCGAGGGCTGGTTGGCGATGATGCCGACGGTGCGTCCTTCGACGCGACCGAAGCCGATGAGGATGTTCGGCGCGAACAGGGGCTGAACTTCGAGGAAGTCGCCGTCGTCGACGACGTGCTCGATGACCGTGTGCATGTCGTAGGGCTGGTTCGCGGAGTCCGGGATGATCGTGTTCAGCGTGCGATCAGCATCCGTGGTTTCGAACTCGAAAACGCCCTCGTAGGAGGGGAGCTCCGCCATGTTGTTGTCGGGCAGGAAGCTGAGGAGGGTGCGTGCGTAGTCGAGCGCGTCGTCCTCGTCTTCGGCGAGGTAGTGCGCGACGCCGGAGCGGGTGTTGTGCGTGTATGCGCCGCCGAGCTCTTCCATTCCGACGTCTTCGCCGGTGACGGTCTTGATGACGTCGGGGCCGGTGACGAACATCTGGCTCGTCTTGTCGACCATGATGACGAAGTCGGTGAGAGCCGGGGAGTACACGGCGCCGCCCGCGGCCGGCCCCATGATGATGGAGATCTGCGGGATGACACCGGATGCGCGAGTGTTCAGGCGGAAGATCTCGCCGTACTTGCCGAGGGCGACGACGCCCTCTTGGATGCGCGCTCCGCCCGAGTCGAGGATTCCGATGCAGGGCATGCCACCGGCGAGGGCGTATTCCATGATCTTGATGATCTTGTCGCCGGCGACCTCTCCGAGCGAGCCGCCGAAGGTGGAGAAGTCCTGCGAGTAGACGGCGACCGTGCGGCCGTGGATCGTGCCGACGCCGGTGACGACGGAGTCGCCGTAGGGGCGGGAGCGATCCATGCCGAACGCGGTGGTGCGGTGGCGCACGTACTCGTCGAACTCGACGAAGCTGCCCGGGTCGACCAGGCATTCGATGCGCTCGCGGGCGGTCATCTTGCCCTTGGCATGCTGCTTCCCCTTCGCGACCTCTTCAGCGTCGACCACGGCCTCGGTATAGCGGGCGCGGAGGTCGGCGATCTTGCCGGCGGTGGTAAAGAGGTCAGGAGTGTCCGTCACGGATTCCACACTAGTAGGGGGATGGCGCCGGGCGTTGGATGCCTCGCACAATGGGTTGCCGGATCCTTTGCAGGATTCCACCCATCCGATGCAAAACGATGTACGCATCGGATTCGTCGAGTTCGAGTGTTCTGCATTTGCACCGGAAGCCGCACGCGAACAGTTCATGCGACTCGCCGGAATCGTCGTGGCGGTGGATCGATGTCGTTGAACGCATAGCGGAGGGCGAGTCTTCGATGGAGTATGCGACTGCCGCCGGATGGATCGTGCAGCACGAAGTCGCCGTCCGGATCTCGTGTGATCGACCAGCCGCCGTTGTGCAGTTGCAGGTGATGGAATCGACACAGCAGTATGCCCCGGTCGATGTCGGTGCGTCCGCCAGTTGACCAATGATCGATGTGGTGGGCTTCGCCGTAGGAGGCGGGTCTATCGCATCCCTTCCACCGGCAACCGCCGTCGCGTATCGCGAGCGCAATGCGCTGTTTCGTCGTGAACAGGCGCTGTTCTCTGCCGACGTCGAGTGGATTGCCGTCGCTGTCTACGCTGATCGGTATGAATCCGATGTTGCATGCATGTTGTGCAGCGAACGCCGCGGGGATTGGTGTCACGCCGTCCTCGGTGTGGGCAGGGCCGTGGGTGCCGTCGGAGTTCAGGGTCTGCACCAGCCGCAATCCGGCCTGCCGGACGCCGAACACTGTTTTCGCATCGGCCAGCGCGCCAGCGCGCAGCACGTCGATCATGAGGTCGTGCGCGAGTTGATCGTTGGTGCGCGGGTCGTCTGCGAGGTCTTTTGCTGCGGCTCGTTCATCGGAGTCGATGAAGCGCGGTCCGCCGCGGCGTGGGCGAAGGGCTGCGTCATGGATCGTGCGGACGAGGGCGGCTGCATCGTCGTCGAAGATGAAACTGCCGTGGTGCACGCCGTCGGCGTCGGTCCAGAGCCGGAATGAGCGCCTCGCGTAGCGCTCTTCGAAGCGAGCGGCTGCGCCTTCGGGGTCGAGTTGGTCGCGGATCATCCGCGCAGTGGAGCCGAGTTCTTCGACTGTGCGATCCGCTGCTTCGGTGATGAGCTGTTCGGCGGCAAGCTGCCATGCTTCGCGCCACGTCTCTTCGAGTCTCGCGGCATCTTCGGGTGAGTTGAGCGTTGCACGATCAATCGTCGGTGGTTCGCCCAGGCCGCGACGGATCACGTCGTGTTGCGCGCCAGTGATAGCGCCGTTCAGCAGCGCTCGGCTCAATGGTGCGTGCCAATTGGGTGGGGGAGGTGTCGGCTGGGACGCGCCGTCGCTGCTCGGAGCGTCTTCGCTGCCTGAGCTGCCGTCATCGGTGCCCCACGAGATGGTGGGGTCATCCCCGCCATCTCCAGCGCCAGCCCCAGTGCTGCTCCCGCTTCCCGTCCCGGCATTGTTACCAGGTGTCGCCGCGTCGCCGTTGCCATAGTTCGGTGCTTCGCCCGGTCCGCCGAGCCAGCTAGAAGAGCCAGGCTCACCAGGGCCGGTGCCAGTGCCGGTGGCCCAGCCTTTGGCATCTGCTTGGCCGTCGGACAGGAGCGTCTGGCCTACCCGCGCCATGCGGTGAGCTTCGGCACGGGTTGAGCCGGTGATGTCTTGGATCAGCGCGCTCGCGCTGCGACGACCACGCGACTGTGCGAGTCCGGAATGCCCCGTCCCGCGTGATGACCGGACGGCAACGACGCCGCTCGCTGCGAGTCGGATCTGCTCTAGCTGGTTGACGAGTTCGGTGGCTTCGGTGAGGGTGGCGACGATCGCCGCGTCATCCATGGCGTTCAGTTCGATGGGCAACGTGCATGCGACACCAGCGCACTGTCCCCGCAACGCGGGGATCAGGTCGAGTACGTCGCTGAAAACTGCCATAGTTCATACTGGCATTGACCTCAGACATTCGTTTTAATCTACGATAGGCGATGCGGTTGTTCGTGTCCTGATTGCTCAGCACGGCGCCGGTGACGGCATCCGTCAGATCGGGTGATTCGAGGAACTGCTTCTGCGAGTTGACCTGTGGTGAAGTCGTCGTCAGCGCACAGTTCGTTCAGCCGTACGAGGATCTCGGCGAGCCGCACGAGGAGTGGGTCTTTCGCGGACCCTGTCCCAGCCGGAGCCCGCGGGGTTCATCGACCGTGGAGAAATCGAAATGATCCGAGACTGCTCACAAGACGGACTTCTGGTTCACGACATACCCATGCGTAAGGACGCGACAGATCGAGAAGAACCAGATCAAAACAGGCACGCCAGACGATGGCATATAAGCCCAAGGCTATAGGCCTGCGGAAGGAGCGCCTAGCGCCGGGATGCTTAAAGGATGAAAGCGCCCCGGTCTCGAGCATCTGAGCATGTTGGAATGCTCGTTCGGGAATTGCGTTCCAAAGCGACGATCAGTCGGGCGAAGCTCGCCGAGCGTGCCGACATGGACGTGTCGCACCTAGCCCGGATCGAGGGTGGCAACGGTAACCCGACGCTCTTCGTGCTGATCCAGCTCGCGACTGCACTCGAGGTTGAGCCCACGGTTTTCCTGAAAGGGCTCACCGCGTCAGATCTCCCTGAAGATCTGAAACCGTACTCCGAGGCAGATTTCCGGCGTGAGCTGCGCCGCCGCGAAGGCGAATAGTCGCTGCGCGACCGCGCATCCTCAGACAACGAACCTCCAGACGTACTCCAGCCCGTCAGCCTGGCGGAACCACGCGAGA
Source organism: Microbacterium sp. A94 (assembly GCF_051842855.1). Classification (NCBI taxonomy): domain Bacteria; kingdom Bacillati; phylum Actinomycetota; class Actinomycetes; order Micrococcales; family Microbacteriaceae; genus Microbacterium; species Microbacterium sp. A94. The sequence goes on from NZ_JBPXMU010000004.1 coordinate 287,440, forward strand.
GTAACCGTCGCGTTGTCGGTGTCGACTGCGCACAGGCACAGCTCGATCTGTTCTGCCGGAAGTACCTGCCCCCACAGCTGGGGCGGGCCGGTGGCACCATCATCGTCGTGAAATACCCGCACAAAATCCGCGGAATCCCGTCCGTCGTTCACGATGATCGGATGCTCCGGATCGTTGCGCAGCACACGCCACGGAACACGGTAGGCGGGTGGAGGCGGGAGCTCGGTCAGATCTAGCGGTCTCAGCATGCCCGCCACGGTAGGAGTGGCATCCGACGCCAGTTCGCCCGGAGATGGACATGCTACGCGGGCGGGGGATAAGTCCTAAGAATCCCTATCTGTGGAGGAGGAGTCGAGACTTTCGATCTCCGTTGCCTTCGGCTTTCGCCGTGCCACGGAACCGACCTGGTGCCCGATCCATCCGGCGCCTCGGGCGATGCTTCCGGCAGCACCCGCAACGGCGCCGCCGGCGTAGCGCGCACCACGCAGCATCCGTAATTCCAGCTTCTCAGCTCCTGCGACCGGTTCCAGGGCGTCCGGCAGCACGGCCGGGGCAACGCCGAACGCACGCCGCGATGTCGTGAGCACACGACGACCAAGAAGATGGTTTCCGGCTCCACCGACCGCCGCCCCGAGCCCGAACGGCAGTGCCTTTCCGAGGAAGGACGCACTACCCGCCGCCGCAAAATGCTTCATGAACATCGTCTTGAGCTGATCGACCACGGGCCCGACCGCCGCGCGCGGGAGCGACTTCGTGATGAGCTCGCCCCAGTAGGCGGAGCGGCTCGCGCCTCGTCCGGTCGCCTGCTTGGTGAGCTGGCCGACGAGATCGACGCCCTCTTTGCCGAGCATCAGCGTCATCACGAGCGCACGCGCGCGATCCGGGTTCTCGATGGCGATGCCGTGGACTTCGGCGACCGACTGCGCGAACAGCGCCGTCGACTCCACGAATCCGACGGTCTCCACGCCCGACAGGGCCAGCGTGATTCCGGTGCCGATTCCCGGGACGACCGCTGTCGCGCCGACCGCCGCGCCCCCGGTGGTGACCGCGGCGAGATATCGACGTTCGAGAATACGCACGAGCTGAGCCGGCGTGGCATCCGGATTGCGCAGGCGGATGCTGCGGATATGAGCGATCACGAGGGGCCGCTGAATCGACAGCACGCGATCCAGCCCGCGCACGGTGAACGGATGCTCGTCGGAGCCGACGGGAGGAACTCCCGTATCCCACGGGGCATCCGTGGGAAGGGAGTGGATCGTGTGCACCTTCTTAGCCATCATGTTGATCTTAGAATCGCCGTCCGGGAAAACGCAGAGAGCCCGCCCCATCGAAAAGGGGCGGGCTCTGCGTGGTGCAGCGAAGTATGAAGATCAGACGAAGAGGTTCGCGCGCTCCAGGTCTTCGGCGAAGTCGACCTCGACGGCGTACAGGTCCGAGACGTCCATCGGCTCGAGCAGCAGACCGTCTTCTGCGATCGCGAGCTCAAGACCGCGCTCGAAGTAGTCCTGGTCCTCGACGCGCTGCAACTGACGCATGAACGCCTTCTTGTGCGTCGAGGAGATGTAGTTGATTCCAACAGCCTCGCCGAGCCCGCCCTTGACGGTCTTGGAGAGCTCGTTGATGAAGCCCTCGGCCGTGACCGTGTACTTCACCTCTTCGTCGCTGACCTTGGAGGTGTTGACGGTGACGAACGACTGGTCGCGCTCGATGAACTCAATTGCACGTCCCAGGATGCGCGGGTCAAAGACCACGTCGCCGTTCATCCAGAGCACGCCGCCCTTGCCGGTCGCGCTGAGAGCGCGCAGCAGGCTCTTGGACGTGTTGGTCTCGTCGTAGCGCTCGTTGTGAACGTAGTTGACGTTGGGGAAGGCCTCGATGATGGTCTCAGCGCGGTACCCGACAACAGCAGTGATGCGGGCGTCGCTTCCGAAAGCAGCGCGGATGTTCTCGTGCTGCTGCTGCATGATCGTGCGGCCGTCGCCGAGCTCAGTGAGGGGCTTGGGCAGGGCACGGCCCAGGCGCGAGCCCATGCCAGCAGCGAGAATGACGGTCTGAAGAGTCACGAATACTCCTAAAAAGAATCTGTGTTCACGGTCGGTTAATCGACCAGACACTTCTTCGTGCCGCCCTTATGCTAGCGACGACCCCTGGGAACCCGCGGGGGATGACGGCGACGTTGCCATTTCGTGATCAGGTACACACCAGATGCACAGGTGGCAATTATTTCGCTCGATCCGGAGAAAGTCCATCCCGATTGATAGCGTAAGACAGTGACTTCTCCCCGCGATGACCGTGCTGATCAGCAGAAAAAGGCGACCGCCGCCCGTGCGCCAAGATCTGCCGAGGTGAAGGCGGCGCAAGCGCGTTCGACGACGGCGGCGAAGAAGCCAGCATCCACGACGACCTCGGCGAAGGCTGCCGCTCCGAAAAAGTCGTCATCGAACGCCTCTACTGTGAAGTCCTCGACCCCGAAGTCGACCCCGAAGTCGACCGCGGCGAAGTCCTCGCCTGCGAAGTCGACCGCGGCAACGTCCTCCACCGCGGCGAAGACTGTGGCAGCGCAATCCGCGGCGAAGAAGACGGCGGCGAAGAAAGCAGCATCCAAGACCGCTTCGGCCAAGAGCGCAGCAGCAAAGACGACGGCAGCCAAGACTGCCGCGGCGAAAAGGGCAGCGGACGCTAAGGCAGCCGAGCAGGCTGCTGACGAGGCGAAAGCGACCAAGACTGCTGAGAAGACGGATGCCGTCGCAAACGACGCCGTCGTCGAAGCTCCCGAGCAGGATGCCGCACTCGAGGTTGCCACCGAGAAGACGCCGGCCAAGCGGAAGCCCCGTGCGAAGTCCGCCGTGGCCGCCGATGCCGCGGCCCCCATCGCCGACGCAGTCCGAGCACCGGCCGAACCCGAATCTGCTGCGGAGCTCGCCGAATCCGAACCCGCCGCAGATCCGGCCACGGAACCCGCGGCCGAGCCGGCGGCCGAGTCAGCCTCCGAGCCGGCCGAGCCAGCCTCGGAACAGGCCGCAGATACCGCAACCGCAGCAGACACAGCATCCGACGCTGTTGAGGCCCTCACCGCGGTCGTAGCAGATGCCGTCGGCGCGGCATCCGCCACTGACGCGGTCAAGATCCGCGGACTCATCAAGGACTTCGGTGACCACCGCGCTGTCAACAACATCAATCTGACGATCCCGACCGGATGCTTCTACGGCATCGTCGGCCCGAACGGCGCGGGTAAGACGACCACGCTGTCGATCTTGGCGGGACTGCTGCGTGCTGATGAGGGCGAGGTGGTGGTGTGCGGCATCGACCAGGCCGCTGACTCCCAGGGCGCCAAGCGCGTCATGGGTGTGTTGCCCGATCGTCTGCGCACCTTCGATCGACTGACCGGGCGTCAGCTGCTGCATTACTACGGTCTGCTGCGCGGACTCTCCGCCGATGTGATCGAGAAGCGCGCCGCCGACCTGGTGCGCGCCTTCGATCTCGTCGACGCCGTCGGCCGGGTCGTCTCGGACTACTCCGCCGGTATGACCAAGAAGATCATGCTGGCCGGGGCCATGATCCATTCACCACGCGTTCTCGTACTCGACGAGCCGTTCGAGGCCGTCGACCCCGTGTCCTCTGCTGTGATCCTCGACATCCTCCGCGCTTACGTCTCCCACGGCGGCACGGTCATCCTGTCCAGCCACGGCATGGACCTCGTGCAGCAGGTCTGCTCGCGTGTCGCGATTATCGTCGGCGGTGAGGTGCTGGCCGAAGGAACAGTCGACGAAGTGCGCGCTGGGCAGACGCTTGAGTCTCGTTTCGTTGAACTCTCGGGCGGCATCGGCGAGGTGGAGGGCCTGGAATGGTTGCACACGTTCTCCGACTGAGAGTCGCGTTGATGCTCGGCGCGCTTCGTGGCGAGCGGACTGTGCGCACCGTCATCGGTTTCATCATTCTCGTATCGGCGACGGCTGCCGTCTGCACCGCCATCCTGAGCCTGGGCGATGCCCCGCTGCCCGTCGCGCGTACGGTGCTCGTGCTCGGGGGCGCGGCGATCTTCCTCGGCTTCCTGCTGGGACCGATCCTGACCGGTGCCACCGATCAGCTCGACCCGCGGCGCTTCGGTGTCTTCGGCGTCAGCGAGCGGCAGATGCCGTGGATCCTCGCCCTTGCCTCGCTGGTCAGCGTGCCCTCGTTCGCACTGCTCGCGATCATCGTGTGCTCCACCATCGTCACCATTCAGCTCGGTATCCCGTGGCCGCTGGCAGCCGCAGTGGGCGTCGTGCGCTTGTTGGCGCCGACCGTTGCCGCTCGGATCGGAATGGCAGTGTGCGCACTGCTTCTTCCTGAACGCCGCTCGCGTGAACTGACGGCGCTGTTCGTTCTGATTCTCGTCGTCGTCGCCTTTCCCGCCGCGGTCTTCTTCGCCTCGCTGGAATGGGACCAGCAGGCACCTGAAGCACTCTCCGCTATCGCAGACGTCGTCGGCTTCACCCCGCTCGGTGCGCTCGTAGCCTTCCCGCTGGCAGTCGCAAGCGGCGACGCCCTCGGAATCTGGATCACCGCCATCCTCTCCGTCGTGACACTCGTCGGGTTGTGGATGCTGTGGTCCTGGCTGGTTCGACGCCTGCTGACCACCACCGACCGCCCGGTAACGTCTCGTGAGCGCTCCGGCCTCGGCTGGTTCGCTCTGCTGCCTGCAAACGCCCTCGGCGCAGTCGCCGCGCGGAGCCTCATCTATTGGCTGCGCGATCGCCGCTACATCGTCAACTTCGTCATCGTGCCGATAGCCGGTGTACTGACGGTGTTCCCGTTGCTGGTCGCCGGGGTGCCGCTGTACCTGGCAGCGCTCGTCCCCGTTCCACTCATGGCGCTGTTCTTCGGCTGGTTGCCACACAACGACGTCGCCTATGACTCCACCGCACTGTGGACGCATGTGGCCAGCGGTGTGCGCGGACTGTCCGATCGACTCGGCCGACTCGCTCCGATCCTTCTGGTCGCGCTTCCGGTGCTGGCGATCGCCATCCCCCTGACGCTGGCCACGGTCGAAAGCTGGTACCTGCTGCTGCCGATGATCGGACTGGCCGCCAGCCTCTTCCTCTCGGGCCTGGGACTGTCCAGCATCTCCTCTGTCGTCTCGCCGTACGCGGTTTCACGTCCCGGGGACAGCCCGTTCGAGCAACCGCAGCGATCAGCATCCCGTGGCGGTTTCGGACCTGCAGCCGCCTTCATGGGCGCAATCGTGGTCAGCGCACCCACCCTGTGGCTGTTCATCATGACGGTAATAGCCGATGGGGTGTACAACCCGCTCACCTTCTGGGTCGGCATCGGCACCGGCATCGTCATTCTCGGAGTCGGAGCGGTCATCGGCGGACGGATCTACGACCGCAGCGGTGAACGGCTCATGGAGTTCGTCGAGACAGCGTGAGAGACGGCATCCGCGACCCGCGACGTCGCGATGCCAGTTAGAATCGGCGCTATGAGTACTCCGCTGGACAGCCCCGATCAAGGCGGCATTGCAACACTTGATCGCGAACTGGAAGAACTTCTCAAGGAGGAGAACGTCGAACCGGGCGATCATGAGCGCTTCTCCCATTACGTGAAGAAGGACAAGATCCTCGAATCCGCGATCTCCGGCAGGCCGGTGCGCGCGCTGTGCGGCAAGAAGTGGACACCGGGACGCGATCCGGAGAAGTTCCCGATCTGCCCGACCTGCAAGGAGATCTACGAGTCGATGGTCGGCTGAGGCCGATTACCCGGCGTCGACGAACCGTGTCGGGATCGCCGGATCCGACTTGCTGAGCGCAAGTGCCCGCACGGGCAGCTCCTCGCGAACGCTCATATGGTGCTCACGAGCGGATGCCGCACCCGCAGCACCCTCGTAGGAACTGTCGATCTCGCCGCCATCGACGAGATTGACCTGCAGCGGCCGCGAATCCGGGTACTCTGCGGCGCTTCCGAGCGCCTCGAAGCCGTCGGATACGACAACCGTCTCCGCGGTGGCCGTACCGCCGCTGAGCGTGCGGAACGCTGCCTTGCGTCCGCCCTTGGACCCTTTGTCAGTCGACGCCTTCGCCACGGCGACCCAGCCGCCGCTCGGATCCTGCCGTGCGACGAGCTTGTAGACCATACCCGCGGTCGGATACCCCGATCCGGTCACGACCGACGTGCCGACACCGTAGAAGTCGACAGGGGATGCTGCCAGCGCTGCGATCGCGTACTCATCGAGGTCGCTGGTGACGGTGATCTTCGTGTTGACCGCTCCCAGCTCGTCCAGTTGTGTGCGCACCGCGGCGGCGACTGTAGGCAGGTCGCCGGAATCGAGGCGAACACCGCCGAGGCCGGTGCCGGCGACGCGGATCGCGGTCTCGACGCCGGTGCGGATGTCGTAGGTGTCGACCAGCAGCGTGGTGTCGGTGCCGAGGCTTTCGACCTGCGCGCGGAATGCGTCTTCTTCGGTGTCGTGCAACAGCGTCCAGGAGTGTGCTGCCGTGCCCATCGTGGGGATGCCCCACTGGCGACCTGCTTCTAGATTGCTGGTCGCACTGAAACCGGCGATATAGGCGGCGCGGGCCGCAGCCACCGCTGACATCTCGGCCGCACGGCGCGAGCCCATCTCCGCCAGGGGACGCTCGCCGGCGGCGATACTCATGCGTGAGGCAGCTGTCGCGACTGCGGAATCATGGTTGAGCACGCTCAGCGCGAGCGTTTCGAGCACAACGGCGTCGGCGAAGCTGCCCTCCACGGTAAGGATGGGCGAACCAGGGAAGTACAGCTCACCTTCGCGGTATCCGTGGATCGACCCGGTGAAGCGGTAGTTCTCCAGATACTTCAACGTCTCAGCATCCACCACGTCGCTATCGCGGAGGAAGCGCAGCTCATCGTCACCGAACCGGAATTCTCGCAGCAGCGACAGCAGCCGCCCGGTGCCAGCGACCACACCGAAGCGCCGACCACCGGAGAGCCGTCTGGAGAACAGCTCGAACACGCTGGGGCGCGCTGCGGTGCCATCGCGAAGTGCGGCACCGAGCATGGTGAGTTCGTATCGGTCCGTCAGGAGAGCCGTCGACGAGTTCATGCGCTCAGTTTAGTGAGCGTGGCGACGCCGCCATGACTTCTGGGCGCGGGTAGGCTGGTGAGTCATGAACGATGCGCCGATCGGAATTTTCGACTCCGGTGTCGGCGGGCTCACGGTGGCTCGCGCGATCCGGGCTCAACTGCCCCGAGAATCCTTCATCTATATCGGTGACACTCAGAACTCGCCCTACGGGCCGAAGCCCATCGCCGACGTCCGCCGCTATGCGCTCGAGGTGCTCGACACGCTGGTCGACCAGGGCGTGAAGATGCTCGTGATCGCGTGCAACACGGCGTCCTCAGCGATGTTGCGCGATGCGCGTGAGCGTTACGACGTCCCCGTCGTCGAGGTCATCGGTCCGGCTGTGCGCCGGGCCATTTCAACGACTCGCAACAACCGCATCGGCGTCATCGGCACGGTCGGCACGATCGGTTCCCGCGCCTATCAGGACATGCTCGAGGTCGATGAGCGTTTCGACGTGTTCACCGCCGCTTGCCCGCGCTTCGTCGAGTTCGTCGAGGCGGGCATCACCGGCACCCCTGAGGTGATCGCCGCCGCGGAGAACTACCTCGCGCCGCTGCGCGAAGCCGACGTCGACACCCTCGTGCTCGGATGCACGCACTACCCGTTCTTGCGCGGCGCGATCAGCTACGTCATGGGTGAGGGCGTCTCGCTCGTTTCCAGCGACGATGAGACCGCCGGTGACGTGTACCGGCAGCTCATGCGCGGTGATCTGCTCGCGCCTCCGGATGCTGTGGCACGGTACAAGTACGAAGCCACCGGCGAATCCACTGAGGAGTTCACCGCTCTGGCCAACCGGCTCATGGGCGCCGAGGTGCGCGATGTCCAGCATGTGCAGACCGGCGTCATCACTCTTCCCGATCTTTCCGAGCTGGCCGAGGCCGGCATCTCCAATGCAAAGGAACTTCATGACTGACATCGTTCGTGCGGACGGCCGCTCCGTTGACCAGCTCCGCGAGATCACGATCGAACGGGGTTGGAGCTCGCACGCTGAAGGTTCGGCTCTTATCAGCTTCGGCGGCACCAAGGTGTTGTGCACGGCGTCGTTCACCAACGGCGTTCCGCGCTGGCTTACCGGTAAAGGCAAGGGCTGGGTCACCGCCGAGTATGCGATGCTGCCCCGGGCGACCAACAGCCGCAACGACCGCGAGAGCATCAAGGGCAAGGTCGGCGGTCGCACCCACGAGATCTCGCGCCTGATCGGTCGGGCGCTGCGCGCCGTCGTCGACACCAAGGCGCTGGGCGAGAACACGATCGTCATCGATTGCGATGTGCTGCAGGCAGATGGCGGCACGCGCACCGCGGCGATCACCGGCGCGTACGTGGCGCTCGCGGACGCGATCGAGTGGGGCCGTACGAAGAAGTTCATCGGCAAGAACGCCACTCCGCTGCTGGACTCGGTCGCAGCTGTCTCGGTCGGCATCATCGACGGTGAGCCCATGCTCGATCTGGCATATGTCGAGGATGTTCGCGCAGAGACCGATATGAACATCGTCGTCACCGGCCGCGGTCTGTTCGTCGAGGTGCAGGGCACCGCCGAGGGCGCGCCGTTCGACAAGCGCGAACTCGATGCGCTGCTCGAGCTCGGTGTCAACGGCTGTGCCGATCTGAAGGAACGGCAGCTCGCTGCCCTCGCGGGGGAGTGACGGCATGACCAAAGTCGTTCTCGCTACGCACAACCCGCATAAGATCGCCGAGTTTCAACAGATCATCGCGATGACGAGGCCCGACCTCGAAGTCATCGGCTATGACGGTCCGGAACCGGTTGAAGACGGTGTGACGTTTGCCGAGAACGCGCTGCTCAAAGCGCGCGCCGCGGCAGAACTCACGGGACTCACCGCGTTCGCTGACGACTCCGGTATCTGCGTGGATGTGCTGGGCGGATCGCCCGGCATATTCTCCGCGTACTGGGCCGGGCAGAAGAAGGATGCCACGGCGAACCTCGAGCTGCTGCTCGACCAACTCGCCGACATCGCCGATCCGCACCGCACCGCGCAGTTCATCTCCACGATCGCACTCGTGACGCCCGATGGCACCGAACATACGGTGGCAGGAGTGTGGCCGGGGCGTCTCTCGCACGAACCCTCCGGCGCGAACGGCTTCGGATACGACCCGATCTTCATCCCTGACGGTCAGCCTGCTGGCGCCGAGCGCACCACGGCAGACTTCAGCAGTGAAGAGAAGCAATCGCAGTCACACCGGGCGCGCGCTTTCGAAGCGTTCGTTCCGCTGCTGCAGGCCATCTGAACCGCGCTGGCCCTACTGAGAATCGTTACCCTTCCCGACTAGTCATAAGGGGCCTCTCCGCGTGCTGGCCCGGGCTAGCCTGGTGGCATGCACGATCACGTACCGCGAGGAGGAATTCGCGCCTTCAGCAACCGCCGGTTGCTGACCATCTCGCTCTGCCTGACTGCCACGGTGATGATCGTGCAGGTCATCGGCGCAATTCTGACCGGCTCGCTTGCGCTGCTGGCCGACGCGGCGCACATGTTCACCGATGCCTCGGCGCTGGTGATCGCGCTGATCGCGAGCACGGTCGCTGCCCGCCCCGCGGACGATCGCCGCACGTTCGGTTATCAGCGTGCCGAGGTGTTCGGCGCGCTGATCAACGCGATCATCCTCATCGTCTTGGCAACGACGGTCGGGGTCGAGGGTGTCAAACGGCTGCTGGAGCCCACCGAGACCGAGGTTGCCGGGCCGCTCATGCTCGTCGTGGCCGTCATCGGCCTGATCGCCAACGCGATTGCGATGTGGTTGCTCAGCTCCGCTCAGAAGACCAGCATCAACGTCCGCGGCGCTTACCTCGAAGTGCTCGGCGACATGATCGGCTCTGCCGCGGTGATCGTTGCAGCCATCATCATCGTGACGACCGGCTGGATGCCAGCCGATGCCATCGCCTCCCTGTTCATCGCGGTCATGATCATTCCGCGAGCGATCGTGCTGCTGCGGGAAGTGTTCTCGGTGCTGGCCGAATCAGCGCCAGCGAATACGCACGTCAGCGAGATCCGCGATCATCTGCTCGCGCTCGACGGCGTCACCAGCGTGCATGATGTGCACGTATGGCAGCTGACCCGAGGAGCTCCAGTCTTTACCGCACACGTCAAGGTCTCGCAGCAACTCCTGGCCGAAGGGCGCACCGACGAGCTTCTCGAGCACCTGCAGAGCTGCCTCATCGACCACTTCGACGTCGCGCACTCGACATTCCAGATCGAGTCTGACGCGGCAGCGGACTGCGAGGAGGCTCACGCCTGATCTCACTGCTCGAGCGTGATCTCCTCGACCTTCTTGTCTGGCCTGAGACCCCGCCAACGGGCATGGCGCAGGACGCCGTCCGGAGTCCAGTTCGCAAACTCCACCTCGCCGACGATGACCGGCTGGACCCACAGCGCATCGCTCGCATCCGCGCGAGGGACACCGTGAATCGAACTCTTCTGGATGCGCAGTGGTGTCAAGCGTTCATCAAGATCGTGAAGCATCCGATCGTCGAAGCCGCTGCCCACGCGCCCGATATAGCGCAGGCCATCATCGTCGGGTATCGCGAGCAGAAGCGAGCCGATGCCACCGGATCTGCTGCCCTTGCCGAGACGGATGCCCGCGATCACGACCTCTTGCATGCGGGTGTGTTTGATCTTCAACCAGGAGCCGGAACGCGTACCCGGCCGATAACGAGAGCCCGATTCCTTGACGACGACGCCTTCGAGCCCGAAGTCGCAGCTGAGCTGCATCGCAGCATCCAGATCGTCGAACACCGGCGGCACGACAACCGGTACGTCCGCTGTTTCCGCGAGACTCTCCAGCAACTCTCGACGATCACGCAGCGGGAGCGCTGTGAGATCCTGACCGTCGAGGCTGAGAAGATCGAACAGGTGGTACGCGACCGGAGTGCGCACCACCTCGCGTTCGATCTCCCTCGCATTGGTCAGGTGCATCCGACTCTGGAGTTTGCTGAAGCTCGGGAGCCCGGAGGAGTCGAATGCGACGATCTCGCCGTCGACCATCGCCTCTGGTGAGGCGAGATGCGGTGCGCCGTCAGCGGTGATCTCCGGATAGCGAGCCGTGATGTCTGTGCCGCTTCGGGCGTACAGGCGCATGCGCCCTTCTCGCCACACACCGATCGCGCGGATCCCGTCCCATTTGATCTCGCTCCACGGCGCACGCAGCGATCGCGCGAGGCCCGGCGTGCCTGATTCGGCGAGCATCGGGCGCGGTGCTGTGTGTGACCTCTGTGTCATCCGGTGCAGCAGCCACGAGGACTTCTCGCCGGATCCGCCGGTACGGATCAACGCGAGTCGCGCGCTTCCGAGCGGTCCGGTGCCGAGGAAGGTTCCGATGACCTCGTCCTCGCGCCATTTCTCGATCTCGACTGTGCCGGTGTCCCAGATCGTCATGGCACCAGCGCCATATTCGCCCTTCGGGATCTCGCCGTGGAACGTCAGATACTCCAGCGGGTGCGGCTCGGTCATCACCGCGAGGTGGTTGCGATCACTGCGCTCGGGCACACCTTTGGGCACAGCCCAGCTCACGAGCACCCCGTCGCGCTCGATGCGCAGGTCGAAGTGCAGGCGCCTGGCGTGGTGCTCTTGGATGACGAAACGGGGAGCCGCTTTCGGTTGGAGCGCGGAGGCTTGCTGTGGCATGGGTTCCGGCGTCTTCTCGGCACTTCGCTTGGCGAGATACGGCTCGAGTGCGGCGTTCTGCTGCGACAGGAACATCGCAGCGAAAGGGTCGATCCCCGCGTCGAGACGGGCGGTGATCTCATCGAATGTCAATTGCCGGAGCCCCGGCTCCTCAAGCTCTTCCCACGTACGTGGCGCCGCCGCGGTCGGCCTTGTGCGACCGCGCAGCGAGTACGGCGAGATAGTCGTCTTCGACCCGCTGTTCTGACTCCAGTCGATGAAGACCTTGCCACCGCGTTCGGCCTTCGCCATGGTGCTGGTCGCGAGGTCCGGGTGGTCGGCTTCGATCGCCCGGGCGAGTTCCTTGGCTACGGCGGAGGCCTGATCACTGGTGGAGGTGCCATCCAACGGGGCATAAAGGTGGATCCCCTTGCTGCCGCTCGTGACCGGTATCGGGTCCAGACCCATGTCTGTCAGGATCGCGCGAGCGAAGCGTGCGATCTGGGCGCACTGTGCCAGATCGGCACCCGGGCCGGGATCGAGGTCCAGCACCAGCCGATCCGGGTTCTGCCGCGAGCCGTCAGCGCTGAAGCGCCACTGGGGCACGTGCAGTTCCAGACTTGCGACCTGCGCGAACCAAACCAGGCTGGCCAGATCCGCGATGAGGGGATAGTCCTTGGGCCCTCCGGAGTGCTCGATCGCTCGCCGTTGCACCCAATCCGGCGTACCCCGCTCCAGCTGCTTCGCGAAGAACACCTCGCCCGGGGCATCCGCTGTTCCGACGCCGTTCACCCAGCGCTTTCTGGTGACCGGCCGTCCGGCCAGCAACGGCAGCATCCGCGGAGCGACGGCGGTGTAATAGGCGATGATCTCACCCTTTGTCGTCGAGGTTTCCGGGTAGAGAACCTTGTCGAGGTTGGTCAGGCGCAGGCGTCTGCCGTCGACTTCGACGACCTGCGCGGCTCGTGACATGACGAAAGACTATCCACAAGCCCCTGGCATCGGCGGACTTTACGGTGTCTCATGGTGTCATGAGGACGATCTGGAAAGGTGCCCTGACATTCGGGCTCGTGAACGTGCCGGTAAAGGTCTACTCGGCCACCGAGGATCACGATGTCTCGCTGCATCAGGTGCACGATGAGGACGGCGGGCGCATCCGTTACAAGCGCACCTGTGAGGTGTGCGGCGAGGTCATCGCATACTCCAACATCGACCGGGCGTTCGAGGACGACGGCCAGATGGTTGTTCTCACGAAGGAAGATCTCGAGGCACTCCCCGCCGAACGAAGCCGTGAGATCGACGTCGTCGAGTTCGTGCCGAGCGAGCAGGTCGATCTGCTCACTCTCGACAAGGCCTACTACCTCGAGCCGGATTCGAAGTCCCCGAAGGCCTACGTGCTGCTGCGCCAGACGCTCGAACAGACTGATCGCACGGCGATCGTGCGCTTCACGCTCCGGCAGAAGACGCGGTTGGCTGCGCTGCGCGTGCGCGGTGACGTGCTCGTGCTGCAAACGCTGCTGTGGGCTGACGAGGTGCGCGAGGCCTCATTCGAGTCGTTGAACGAAGAAGTCAAGATCTCGAAGAAGGAACTGGAACTGTCGGCGAGCCTGGTCAAGAGCTACTCGTCCGACTTCGATCCGGAATCGTTCGTGGACGAGTATCAGCAAGAGCTCAGGACCCTCATCGACGCGAAGATCAAGGCCGGTGAGACCTTCGATGTCGCCGAGACCTTCAAGTCTGAAGACACCGAGGACACCGGTGGCGAAGTCATCGACCTCATGGAGGCGCTGCGGGCGAGTATCGCGCGCTCGAAGGAGAAGCGCGCCGATACGGCGTGATTCAGCCGGGGCTGACCTCGCTTGCGCGTTCTTGTCTGACCCGGCGGCGTTCCGCGAAGTAATGCCACAGGGTGACCACCGCAGTACCGCCGACGGCGACGAGCAGGATGAGGTCGATGTACTCGGTCACGAACCAGGCCACCGGGGGGATGTAGGCGATCAGATAGCCGAGCATCGTGAGCCCGAATCCCCACAGCAGCGCGCCGATGAGGTTGTAGAGGCTGTATCGCCTCCACGGCATATGGCCGACGCCGGCCGCGACCGGGGCGAAGGTGCGCACGATGGGCACGAAGCGCGCCAGGATGACGGTGATACCGCCGTAGCGTGTGAAGAACGCATTCGTCCGCTCGACATTCTTGCGGCTGAACAGCCCGGAATCCCTGCGTTCGAACACGGCGGGGCCGCCCTTGTGCCCGATGAGATAGCCGACCTCGCCACCGACGAATGCGGCGAGGGCGATGAGCAGGGAAACCCACCAGACGTTGAGCCCGAACACGTCGCTGGTGTGCGTGAGCAGCCCGGCGATCAGCAACAGTGTGTCGCCCGGCAGAAGGAACCCGACAAGCAGCCCGGTTTCGGCGAACACGATGAAGCACACCACCAGCAGCGCCCACGGCCCTGCCGCCCCGATGATCACCTCAGGATCGAGCCAAGGGATGAGTGCGATGTGTTGCATGTGCGGAAGATGGGACTTGAACCCACACGCCCGAAGGCACAGGAACCTAAATCCTGCGTGTCTACCAATTCCACCACTTCCGCGCGGCTCACCCATTCTATGTGCGTGATCCGACATCCCAATAGCTGGTAAGCCCCGCCGGGCGATTCGGGAAAACCAGAAATCTTGGCGGCATCATCTCGTGTGAAAAAGATGGCCCTGTGGATAACTTCCGAGGCTGATCGCCGATCCTTGCGAGGATGCCAGAGTGAGTCAGCCCTCCGTCCTTGTCGCCGAGCGCGTGCGCCGTCGCCTGCGGACAGAGCAGACGGATCCGTCCCTCGCACCGGAGGAGGCGAGGCGCATTGCACAAGCAGAAGTGCGACGGCACAACGATCTCGCACTGTCGCGTGGGGAAGCGACGATTGATGATGAGGTTGCTTGCGTGCGAGATGTGCTCGCCTCGGTCAGCGGCTTCGGGCCCCTACAGCCTCTTCTCGATGATCCCGAAATCGAGGAAATCTGGCTGAACGGACCCGACCGAGTGTACGTCGCACGCGGTGGTGTGTCCGAACGTGTGGCATTGCGGTTGACCGACGCGATCGTGCGCGACCTCGTAGAGCGGATGCTGCAGGCCACTGGTCGACGCGTAGATATCAGCCAGCCGTTTGTGGATGCCTCATTACCGGACGGGTCACGCCTGCATGTTGCGATCGCGGATGTGGTCAGGGGCTCGTGGGCGGTCAACATTCGCAAGTTCCTGCCGAGTCATCGGACGCTGCAGTCGCTGGTCGAGGCAGGCTCCGTACCCGCCGACGTTGCCGAACTGCTGAATCGTGCGATGCACGATGGTCAGAGCGTCATCGTCTCGGGCGCGACGCATGCGGGGAAGACAACGCTGCTGGGAGCGTTGTTGGGAGCCTGCGCGCACACGCAGCGGATCATCACGGTAGAAGAGACATTCGAGCTCGCCGTCGATGGGCCGGACGTCGTTGCGCTCCAGGGAAGACAGGCCAGTTTGGAGGGGACGGGGGAGATCACGCTGCGTCGCCTCGTCAAAGAGGCCCTGCGCATGCGACCGGAGCGACTGGTCGTCGGTGAAGTGCGTGACGCCGAGGCGCTGGATCTCGTGCTTGCTCTGAACACAGGTGTTCCCGGCGCTGGTACCGTCCACGCCAATTCAGCCGTCGAGGCGCTCGAGAAGCTCACGCTCCTGCCGCTTCTCGCCGGGCGGAACATCGATCGATCCTTCATCGCACCGGCGCTCGCAGCATCCGTCTCGCTGGTTGTGCACTGCGCGCGCGATGCCGCAGGCAGGCGCTTCATCGGTGAGGTGATCGCGCCGACCGGCGAGGTGGTCGAGGGCCGCCTCATCAGTCGAACGCTCTACCGGGCAGAGGAGCGCAGATGACACTATTCGTTGGCGCGCTGCTCGCCGCGGGTCTGCTGTTGTGCGCGTCACCATGGTTGTGGCCGCGACTGCCGCAGGAAGAAGACACCCGCACGCCGTCGGCGTCCGGTCGCCTGGCACGGCTGATCGAAGAAGCGGGCTTCGGGTCGGTGGAGCAGCGCACCGTGATTGCGGTCATCGCGGCCGTCGGGCTTGTGGCGGCGTCCCTGGTGTGGCTGTTCACCGGGATCGTCGTGCTTGCTGTGGTCGCCGCGATCGCCGCCGGGTCCGCGCCGATCGCCTTCCTGCGATCTCGCAAGCTCCGACTGCTGAAGGCGCGCAGGCAACTGTGGCCCGATGTGTGCGATCTGCTCATCGCCTCGATTCGGGTGGGGTTGTCACTGCCGGATGCTGTGGCGAGCCTCGCAGACTCGGCCCCAGTGATGGTGCGACCGGCCTTCGCGGTGTTCGCCAGAGATCTGCGTGCCACCGGACGCTTCGAGAGCAGTATCGAGCGGCTCAAGAGCGCACTGGCCGATCCGATCGCAGACCGAATCGTCGAGTCGTTGAAGATGGCGCGGCAGGTCGGTGGCACCGAGCTCACCGGTGTGCTTCGGGCACTGGGATCGTCGGTCCGCGCCGATGCGGCGCTGCGGGGAGAGGTCGAAGCACGTCAGTCCTGGATCCGCGGAGCCGCGGTGCTGGGCGTCGTTGCGCCCTGGGTGATTCTGGCGTTACTCGTGATGCGGCCGGAGGGAGCCGAGGCCTATGCCAGTCCGGAAGGCGTTTTGGTGATCGGCGGCGGCGCGGTTGTCTCTGTGGTCGCATTTCGGATCATGGTACGTATCGGCCGCCTTCCCGAACCCCGGCGGTGGTTCGCATGAACGCGATCACGGATGCTGCGATGGCAGTGCTGCTGGGCGGACTGCTGGCTGCCGGCATCCTGTGCATCTTCGCGGCGGCGCCGCGATGGAGGGCCGCATCGCTGACCATTCGCATCGCTCCGTATGTGCGCGATGCCGTCGACGACGCGGTACTGCCCGCGGGGGTCTTGCCGCGGTTCGGGGTTCTGCCTGCGTACGCGGCAACAGGTATCGCTCGGGTGAAGACGGCTCTGCTGCAGGGATTCGGCGACAGCGACGCGCTCGCGCAACGGCTTTCGCAGGCCGGCAGCAGTGAGCAGCCGGCCGCATTTCGAGCGCGGCAACTGGGATGGGCGCTCGCCGGGTTCGGCGGGGGAAGTGTCGTTGTCATCTTCCTCGCGCTGACCGGACGGATGACGCCGCCCGCAGCCGTGCTGCCGGTGGTCTTCAGTGCCGCAGCGGCGGTGGCACTGGACGTTCTGCTGACGAGTCGTGTCAAGACCCGATTGGCCAGGCTCAGTGACGAGTTGCCCACGACGCTGGAGTTTCTCGCGCTGTGCTTGTCTGCCGGAGAGGGATTCCTCGATGCGCTGCGCCGGGTCGCCGCGATCGGCTCGGGCGAGTTGACCGCTGAGCTGCGGCAGGTCGTGCTGGCTGCTGGAACCGGATCGCCTCTGGCTGAAGCTCTTGCTGAGATGGACACCCGTCTGCGCCTGCCCGGGCTCTCGCGAGCGACCGATCAGATCATCGCCGCGCTCGAGCACGGTGCACCGTTGGCCGCGGTGCTGCATGCTCAGGCATCCGACGCACGCGACGAAGCGAAGCGACTGCTCATCGAACAGGCCGGGCGACGCGAAATTTTTATGATGATGCCGCTTGTTTTTCTGATTTTGCCGCTGTCGGTGCTGTTTGCGGTGTTTCCCGGGATGTTCATTCTCCGGCTCGGCGTGGGCTGAGCCGGACCAATCACCGAAGAAAGGATCGATAATGAATCAAATTGCGAACTGGTGGCAGCGAGCGACCGCCGAGGCACGAAACTTCGCCGAGGACGATACCGGCGACGTTCCGGGCTGGGTTCTGGTCACGTTGATGACCGCCGGCCTTGTTTTCGTGATCTGGGCGGTGGCTGGCCCTGCGCTGGTCGGAGTGTTCGAGCAAGCGATCTCCAGCGTGTCCGGAATCTGATGTGAGTCGGCGAGCGTGGGCGCAGGATGAGCGCGGGTCCAGTCCCGTTGATTTCATTCTCGTCGGCTCGCTGCTCACTGTGCTCACTCTGGCCGTCCTGCAGCTGGGCTTCGCCGTGTATGTGCGCAACGTGGTGCACGATGCCGCCGTCGAAGGGGCACATTACGCGGCCCTCGCCGACACCACTCTCGCCGAGGGTGCCGAACGCACCCGGATGTCGATCGTCCGTGCTGTCGGAGAGGGGTTCGCCGAAGACATCAGCGTGATCGAAAGCGATCGATTGGGGCATCCCACGGCCATCGTGACTGTGCGCACGACGTTGCCGATCATCGGACTGCTGGGCGTGCCGTTGGGATTGGAGGTGGATGCCGATGCGCCGATGGAGTCGCTGGACGGGGGATGAGAGCGGTTCGGCCGCGCTGGAGTTCCTGGCAGCCGGAGTGATCTTCCTCGTGCCGCTGGCGTACCTGGTCATCACGCTCGGAGTGATCCAGCAGAGCACCCTGGGTGTTGAGGCCGCCGCCCGCCACACCGCCCGCGTGATCGGCCAATCAGATGATCAGGAATCCGCCGCCCGGAGCAGTGCCGCAGTGCTGGCCAATGTGGTCGATGAGTACGGCTTGGGCGCCGACGATGTCGGGGTATCTATCTCGTGCACTCCAGCCGGCCTGCCGTGCCCGTCAGCCGGCGTGACCGTCTTGGTCACCGTGGATGCCGTGGTGTCGCTGCCGTTCGTGCCGGCCGCATTCGGTTTGGACCAGCTTGCACAGATCCCCCTGCAGGCAGAGGCCGCGCACAAGATGTCGAGGCTGTGGGGGAGCGGATGAGAATGATGCCCGGGAACAACGACGACGGCAGCATCCTGCCCCTGCTGCTCGGCTATGTCGTAATCGCGCTGGCAGCCATCACCGTGTGCGTCTGCGCCACGGACCTGCACATCGCGCAGAAGCGGTTGGATTCGCTGGCTGACTCTGCGGCGCTCGCCGGAGCTGACGGTTTCACGCTCGTGGTCGACGGGGATGCCGTCCACGCGGTTCTCACGGATGAGGGTGTTCTCGAGCAGGCCGTCGCCATTGTGGATGCTGTTTCGCTACCCTCGACGGTGGTATCGGCATCCGCAGCTGATGATTCCACCGCGCGGGTGACCGTCGCCGCGGCGTGGCATCCGCCGTTGATCTCGCCGTTCGTGCCCGACGGCATCCGGCTCGAGGCGACGGCGAGCAGCCGCACCGCGCTGCGCTAATCGGTCTCGCCGGGGTCGCGTTCTGGCTCGCCCCGCGGAATCCAACGGAAGAACCCGTACGCTCCGATCAGCCCGATCGCGCCCATCAAGGCGGCGGCCACAGACAGCGATGCGACCGCTGTCACTCCAGCGATAAGGAGCGGAGCCAGTGCTCCGCCGGCATCCGTCAGCGTGCGCCACGACCCCAGGAAGGCCGCCGGATTCTGTCGAGGCGCAGCATCCGCGCCGAGCGTCATGAGGATGCCGCTGGAGAGACCATTTCCCACTCCGAGCACACCGGCCAGCATCCCGAACCACAAGATCGCGGCATCGCCGTCATGGGTGAGCGAGAGGGCGAGGAAGCCACACCCCATCAGCAGCATTGCCGGCATTGCCGCCCACAGTCGGCCGAAACGGTCCATCACCTGGCCGCTGGCGTAGAACAGCGCGAAGTCGATCGCACCGGAGACGCCGACCACCAACGCGATCGTCTGTGCATCGAGACCCAGCGAGATGCCCCACAGCGGCAGGACGACCTGTCGTGCCGAGCGCAGCGAAGACAGGCTGGCCGCGGCGAGTCCGAGACGGCCGAGGACCCCGCGGTAGCGCCACATCGTCTGGAACACCCCGATGCGCTCGAGCGTGGGAATCGATCCGGTCACCACCTCGCCGGAATCTTCGGTGAGCGAGACCGAAACCGCGACGGCGGAGACCGTCTTCTCCGGATCCGGGCCGAACAGCACGAGCACGATCATGACCAGCAGACAGATGAGGAAGAACCAGATCGCCGTGCTGGTATCACCGAAGAGCTGAAGCAGCCCGGCCGTGACGAACGGCCCGACGAAGGTGCCGAAACGGAAGCTGCCGCCCAGAAGCGCGAGCGCGCGGGCTCGATACGGCAGCGGCACCCGGGTCGTCATGAATGTGTGCCGGGCCAGACCGAATGCGGCCGCACAGAACCCCAGCAGAAAGACCCCGGACGCGAACACCCCGATCACCGGAGCGAGAATCATCCCGATCACTGCGACCATCGCGGTCGCGCCAGCGATCACCATCGTGAAGCGCTCGCCAATACGGGCAACAGCCCAGCCCGCGGGGAGATTGCCGCAGAGTTGGCCGACGACGAGTGCCGCGCCGATCAACGCTGCCGCCGCGATATCGGCGCCCATAGCGGCCGCGATCACGGGAATGAGCGGGATGACGGCGCCCTCGCCCATCGCGAACAGGATGGTGGGCAGGTACACCATGGGTCCGAATTGCCTCAGGACCGACGATGCACTGCTCACGGGTTCACGCTACCTCCCTCGCAACTGCACGCATGCACGCACACAGCCAACCAGGATAGGCTGGGGTGTCATGCTCGAACTCGATCTCTCCGCCGCCATCCAGACGCTCAAGCACACCTTCGCCGACATCAGCGAGGTCGTCGATGTCAAGCGCGTCCGTGAGGACATTGCCCGACTCAGCGAAGAAGCCGGCGCTCCCGACCTCTGGGACGACCCCGAGCAGGCGCAGAAGGTGACCAGCGCTCTCAGTCACCGGCAGTCCGAGCTCGGGCGCATCACGGGAATCGCCCGGCGACTCGATGACCTCGAGGTTCTCGTCGAACTCGCGAATGAGATGGAAGACGAGGACTCCGCTCAGGAGGCCCGCACCGAGCTCGAAGCGCTGACGGCCACCATCAACCAGCTCGAGGTGCAGACGCTGCTCGACGGCGAATACGACGATCGCAACGCGATCATCACGATCCGCTCCGGCGCCGGCGGCGATGACGCCACCGACTTCGCCGAGATGCTCATGCGCATGTACTTGCGCTGGGCCGAACACCACAAGTATCCGGCGAAGGTCATGGACACCTCCTACGCGGAAGGCGCCGGAATCAAATCCGCCACTTTCGAGATCACCGCCCCCTACGCTTTCGGAACGCTGTCGGTCGAAGCGGGAACGCATCGACTGGCACGAATCAGCCCCTTCGGCTCGGCGGACAAGCGGCAGACGAGCTTTGCCGCGGTTGAGGTCATTCCACTCATGGAAGAGGCCACGGCGGTGGAGATCCCGGAGAATGACATTCGCGTTGATGTGTTCCGCTCCTCCGGCCCCGGCGGACAGTCGGTCAACACCACCGACTCCGCTGTGCGACTGACCCACCTTCCCACCGGCATCGTCGTGTCGATGCAGAACGAGAAGTCGCAGATCCAGAACCGCGCCGCCGCGATGCGCGTGCTGCAGACCCGCCTTCTGCTGCTGCAGAAAGAAGAAGAGGCTGCGAAGAAGAAGCAGCTGGCCGGCAACATCACCGCGAGCTGGGGCGACCAGATGCGATCGTACTTCCTGTACGGCCAGCAGCTGGTCAAGGACCTGCGCACCGGACATGAATCTGGCAACCCGGCAGCTGTCTTCGACGGTGACCTCGACGATTTCATCTCCGCAGGAATCCGCTGGCGAAAGCGCCGCGACGACGACGACTGACCGCACAGCGAAGGCCTCGGGAGTTCGACTCCCGAGGCCTTCATCGTCGCCTGGCCGATTACGGCATCAGGCAGGTAACCATGGCACTGGCCAGCGTCGTGCCCAAGACCTCTGCGGCCACCTCGTCGGTGACGGCATCGTATCCGTCCGCGACCGTCTGCAGCGTCTCATTGTCGATGTCGGATTCGACCAGCGCGTCGCCGAGGCAGGTGAGTTGCTCCTCAGGGTAGGCGCCCGCACCGCTGGAGGCGAAGATCTCACCGAGCCCGATGCCGACCTCTTCGCCGGTCGGGCGCTGTGAGGCATCCGTGTCGCTCTCGGGAAGATCCGGCGCATCTGAGGGTGCGTCTGACGGTGCATCTGACGGTGAATCCAACGGCGCCGAAGACGCCGAGGGCGACGGGACTGCGACCTCTTCGACGTAACTGGTCAGTGCGACCGCGGCGGCGACGATAGCCACGACAATGGCGATGATGGTGCCGACCACTGAGATCGAGATGGCCGTGATCGGAGCCCACTTCTTGCCCGCGATGAAGAACGCGATGATCGACAGCACGAAGGCGATCGGCAGCAGGATCCAGCCCACGACCATCGTGAAGGGGATGCAGGCGAGGATCGTTCCCAGCACGGCAGCACCGAGCGCGATGAGTCCGATGATCGACGGCTTCGTGGCCACGGGCTTGACTGCGGCCGGCTCGACAGGCATCGCGGGTGCTGCCACAGCGCCCGGCTCGCCCGACTCGGGTGCGTAGTGCTCACTCCACTGCTGTCCATCCCACCACCGCTGGCGTCCAGATCCATCGTCGTACCAGCCTGCAGGGGTGTTCATGAGAGTCCTTCGTGATTAGGGATACAGATCGGGAGTGACACAGTCGCCCCCACATTCATGGTTACCAGCGACACTATGCCAGTGCACATGGGGAGCGATCCCCATGGTTGCTCGTCACAGCGCACAGGGGGTGTCGCTCGCAGTTAGGAACGAACGCGCGCTTAGGCTCGTAGACGCCATGATTCGGTTCGAGAACGTCACCAAACGCTACCGCGGAACGAAGCGCCCGGCCCTTGCTGGCGTCGACTTCGAAGTCCAGCGAGGCGAGTTCGTATTCCTCGTTGGAGCGTCGGGATCAGGGAAGTCCTCCTGCCTCCGTCTGATCCTTCGTGAGGATGTCCCCACGTCCGGGCGGGTCGCTGTGCTCGGGCGTGATCTGCGCTCGCTCGCGAACCGTAAGGTTCCCTACTTCCGGCGCCACATCGGCTCGGTTTTTCAGGACTTCCGTCTGCTTTCTTCCAAGACCGTTTTCCAGAACGTCGCCTTCACGCTCCAGGTCACCGGATCGTCGCGGGGGTTCGTGCAGCAGGCGGTTCCGGAAGCGCTCGCTCTCGTCGGTCTCGCAGGCAAAGAGAAGCGGATGCCGCATGAGCTCTCTGGCGGTGAGCAACAGCGTGTCGCGATCGCTCGCGCCCTCGTGAACCGTCCGCAGGTGCTGCTCGCAGACGAGCCGACCGGAAACTTGGACCCGGCGACATCCGTAGACATCATGCAACTGCTCGCCCGCATCAACGCTGGCGGCACCACTGTGCTGATGGCCACGCATGAGGCCGCGTTCGTGGATCAGATGCAACGTCGTGTGATCGAGTTGCGCGACGGTGAGATCGTCCGTGACGAGGTCCAGGGCGGTTACGGCGATCGCTCGATGATTCCGCAGTTGGCGCCCCAGCAGCAGCGCGGTGTGGCTGCGACGGCCGCGCTCACCGCAATGCTCGAAGTACAGCGCCAGACCGAATCGCTGGAGCCGCTCACCGCCGAGATGCTCGCCTCGATGAAATCTGCTCGTGATGCTCCGAACCACGTGAGCGCACCCGAGACAGCGCCCGCAGCGGAGGAAACCCCCGCGCCGGCGTCGGCCGGTCCCCGAACGCATCCCCTCGCCCTTCCTGAGGTCGACGTCGCTGAACTCGGTGTCGCCGACCGTCTGGGCCTGTCCGATACGGACGGCGACGAAGAAGTGGGGCCGACATCATGAGGGTGGGACTGATCCTCATGGAGGCCCTCGGGGGCCTGAGGCGCAATATCTCAATGGTGATCTCGGTTGTGCTGGTCACCTTCGTCTCGTTGACGTTCGTCGGCGCTGCGATCCTCATGCAGGGGCAGATCAGCACCATGCGCGGATACTGGACCGAGCGCGCGCAGGTGTCGGTCTCGATGTGTTCCCCGGTTTCGCAGGGGGAGACCTGTGTGGACGGCCCCGCCACCGAGGAACAGCTCGAACAGGTGCGTGGCGAGCTGGAAGGCAGTGCTCTGGGCTCGCTGATCAGCGATCTGCGATTCGAGACGAAGGCTGAGGCCTACGCCAACCTCACCGAACTGCTCGGCGAGGAGCAGGCCAGCGTCCTGACCGAAGAGCAGATGTCGGAGAGCTTCTACGTCACGCTCAAGGATCCCGGTATGTCTCAGGTGATCGTCGAAGCCTTCGCCGGTGTCAACGGCGTAGAAGAGGTCCGAGATCAACTGCAGTATCTCGACCCGCTGTTTTCCGCTCTCACCGTTGCCACCTATATCGCCGTGGGTATTGCGGTACTCATGCTGATCGCCGCGATCCTGCTGATCGCGACCACCATCCGTCTCTCGGCCTACGCACGCCGCAAAGAGATCGGGATCATGCGTCTGGTAGGCGCATCGAACCGCTTCATTCAGACCCCGTTCGTGCTTGAGGGCGTGTTCGCGGCCTTCCTGGGGTCGGCCCTGGCCAGCGCCGCGGTGATCGCCGGGATGCACTTCGGTGTGAACGGCTATCTCAAGGGGCGGGTACCGTTCATCACCACGTGGGTGTCGATGCCGGATGCGATCCTTGTCGTACCGGTGCTCATCGGCATCGGTGTGATCCTGGCAGCGCTGTCGGCCGGCTTCGCGATCCGTCGCTGGCTGCGCACCTGATCCAACGGCCGCTCCCGCCGCTTCGACAAGCTCAGCGATCGGACGGTAGGCTGAAGGGCTGTTCACCGGAAGTTAGGAACCATCATGCCCAGGGAACGCGGGGAGAAGGTCATCGCGACCAATCGTCGCGCACGTCACGACTACAACATTGAAAAGTCGTACGAGGCGGGGTTGGTGCTCACCGGCACCGAAGTGAAGTCATTGCGGCAGGGGCGGGCGAACCTGTCCGACGGCTACGCCTTCATCAAGGGCAAGGAGATCTTCCTTGACTCCGTGCACATTCCGGAGTACTCGCAGGGGCACTGGACGAACCATTCGGCCAAGCGCATCCGCAAGTTGCTGATGCACCGCGAAGAGATCCAGAAGCTCGATCATGCCGTTTCGGCGGGCGGATACACGCTCGTTCCGATGAAGCTCTACTTCCTCGACGGCCGCGCCAAGGTCGAAATCGCTCTCGCTAAGGGCAAGCGCGAGTTCGACAAGCGTCAGACCTTGCGCGAACGTCAGGACACGCGCGAAGCCGAACGTGCCATGCGCCTGCGTAACCGCACCGGCGAGTAGAACGTCAGGCGTCGGATTCACTCCCTGAGCGGGGCGCCGGGATCGACGGGGTAAACCCGAAGGCCCGGCCCAGGAACGTCAGTTCCCGCTCCAGTGCATCCACGATTGTCTCGGCTCGGCGGAAGCTGTGCCCCTCACCGGGATACAGCACGTACTCGTGGTCGATTCCACCGGCGGCAAGCGCATCGCGAATCGCTTCGGACTGTGACGGCGGAACGACCCGGTCATCTGCACCCTGCAACAGCAGTACCGGCACGTCGATCCGTTCCGCGTGGGTGAGCGGCGAGCGGTCGATGTAGAGCTGCTCGGCGTCGGGAAGCCGGCCGACGAGTCCGTCGATGTAGTACTTCTCGAAGTCGGGCGAGTCCTGTGCCAGCATCCGCAGATCAGTGACGCCGTACCGGCTGATACCCGCGGCGAACACGCCACCGCGTACGAGGGCGGAGAGCACGGTCCAGCCGCCTGCTGAACTGCCGCGGATAGCGATTCGCTCCGGGTGTGCGCGTCCGGATTCGGCGAGGCCGCGCGCAGCGGCGAGCACATCGTCCACGTCGACGACGCCCCATTCGCCGTCGAGGCGTTCGCGGAAGGCGCGACCGTAGCCAGTGGATCCGCCGTAATTGACATCGAGCACGCCGATTCCACGACTGGTGTAATACGCGATCGCAGCGGACGCGGCACCGGTCACGTGCGCGGTGGGGCCGCCGTGCACGAACACGACATAGGGCGGCTTCTCATCAGCCGGGGCCGTGGCATCGGGGTTGGCCGGGGCGTAGTCGAACGCATGCACCGAGCCGTACGCGCCTGCAAAACGGACGGGCGTGGCCGGTGGCATCCATGCCGGATCTGCCGGGGTGCCGCCGCGAATGCTCGTCACGACGCCGGAATCCACATCGACGCACCACAGCCCAGCAGCGGCGGTCGCGCTACCGCCCGTGAGCAGCACGCGGCTGCCGGAGACATCGTCGACGCTGACGTGCCCGCTTGCCGGTGTGTCCAGCGTGTCGACCGTGCCGTCGGCTTGGATCACGACGACCTCATCAGAGCCATTGGTACGCACGGCAACGATCCGTCCGTCGGCAAGCGGACGATACCACCGGTTGCCGAGCACCCACAGCCCGTAGCCGGTGTCGGCATCGGATGCGGCAACGGGCTCGGGCTCTGCCGCATCGAGGCCGTCGATGCGGAGCCGGAACAGCGCCCATCGCCCGCTCGGATCATCGGCGTAGAGGAGTTCGGAATCGCTGACCCACTCCGGCTGCAGGGCTGCACGCGTGCGGACATCGGCGAACACGTCGTCGCCCACCGTCGCGATGCGTAGCAGGGCGCTCTGCCAGGGCATCTGCCGGCCGGACCACTCCACCCACGCGATCCGTGTGCGATCGGGGGAAAGCGCCGGGTGCGCGAAGAAAGCGGTGCCCTGTACGAACACATGGACCGCCGACGCCTCGGTGGCGGCAGAGCCGTCGGTGGGAATCTGAACGAGCGCCCGCAGATGCGGCTGCACGGTGAGGTCTTCGCGGACGGCGAGCAGGCGCCCCTGCTGCATTGACAATCCACCGTGACTGGGGCCCGCCGGCGTCAACGGCTGCGGGCGCTCGCCCCGGCGCATCCGATACACCCGCTGGTCCCGCGCGTCGACGAAGAACAGCGTGCCTTCGGCATCCGCCGTCCACGCTCCGCCGCCGTACTCGTGGACGCGAGAGCGAGCGCTCCAGGGTGCCGGCAGCAGCACCTCACCGCTCGAGCTTCGCACCGTGAAGCGGCCCCCCTCGTCGGGAACGGACTCGCCCCACCAGATCTCCTCGCCCACGAATCGCGCGCCGTCGATGCGCGGGGTGGCGGACGCGATGTCAGCGGCTCGAAAGGGCGATGGCCAAGTACCGTACGGCTGCATTCTTCGAGCCTAGGCGGTGCCGCCGGGCGCGCGGAGCTGAGGCTTCGACACATGGCGTCACACACAGTGCGCGTCCGGGTGCCGGTGCCATAAATTCGTGGAAACGGCCGGTTCACCCTGGCTGTGGAGCGACAGCCGAGCCCGGCACCCGCCCGCGAACGGTCCGGATCCACCGGCGTCATTCGTGGCTGTGCACTGCCCACTCTGTCATCCAGGAGCACCATGTTTTCTGAGTCCTCACCCGCCGCCGCGCGCGTGCCGTTCTCCTTCGAGCTCTACCCGCCACGCTCCTCCGCGAGTAACGATGCGCTGCGCGAGACGGTCCTGCGACTGGCTGAGAGCGGGCCGGCATTCCTGTCGGTCACCTATGGCGCGGGTGGCTCCACTGGCGGGCGCTCGCTTGAGGTTCTTCGCTTCATCCGGGAGAACACCGACGTCGAGCCTCTCGCGCACCTCACCTGCGTGGGCAACACGTACGCCGCAGCGGCCACGTTGATCCGCGAGTTCCTGGATGCCGGCATCCGCAGTTTCCTCGCGTTGCGCGGGGATCCACCGCACGATCAGCCGGAAGGGTTCCTCGGCGATCTGGAGAGCTCTGCGCAACTCGTGCAGCTCATAGATCGGGTCCAGGCAGAGCATGCCCCCTATGAGGAGACGCCTGTTCCGGGCATCCCGGGCGCCGCTCAAGTCGCTCCGCGCCGCAGGGTCGACATCGCCGTGGCAGCCTTCCCGAAGGGGCATCCGCGCTCAGCACACCGTACGCAGGACGTCGAAGCCCTGCTGGCGAAGCAGGCGGCCGGTGCCACCTTCGCGATCACCCAGCTGTTCTTCCATGCCGACGACTACTTGGCATTCGTCGAACGGGCGCGCACTGCAGGAATCACCATCCCGATTCTCCCCGGCATCATGCCGATCACGTCTCCCGCTCGGCTGAACCGGGTGCTCGAGCTCACCGGCGAGGACCTGCCGAGCGAGCTGTCCATCGCGCTGGAAGTGGAACCCACCGTCGAGGGGCGTCGCGAGATCGGCATCGAATGGGCAGCCCGGCTGACCCGCGAAGTCGTCGACGGCGGCGCACCGGGCGTCCATCTGTACGCCTTCAACCAGCACGAAACCGTGCTCACCGTCCTGGCAGAAGCAGGCGTGACTCCTGCTCTGCGTCGCTGAACCCATCCCCGAAAGGAAACATCATGACCGCACTCCCACAGGGGACGATCCTCGGTTATCCGCGCATCGGACCCCGACGCGAACTCAAGAAGGCTGTCGAGGCATTCTGGTCAGGCCGCAGCGATCTGAACACACTCGAGTCCACCGCAGCACAGTTGCGCGCTGCAACGCGGGAGCGACTGACAGCACGTGGATTGGGTCGCGCCGATTCCGCCATTCCGGAATCCTTCTCGTTCTACGACCAGGTGCTCGACGCCGCCGTCACCGTCGGTGCGATCCCCGCTCGTTTCGAGGGTCTGCGTGAAGCGGACGGATCGATCGGACTGCCGGCGTACTTCACGATCGCCCGCGGCGAGGGTGAGCGGGCGCCGCTGGAGATGACGAAGTGGTTCGACTCGAATTACCACTACCTGGTGCCGGAGATCGGCCCGGAGACGACGTTCTCGCTGTCCAGCGACCGGTTGGTTCAGCAGGTCGCCGAAGCCATCAGCGCAGGCTACGTCAGCCGTCCGGTGATCGTCGGTCCGGTCACGCTGCTGGCGTTGGCGAAGGCGTCGGATGCCGCGCCGGAGGGCTTTGACCCGCTGTCGCGCTTGGATGATCTCGTGCCGGTGTACGTCGACCTGCTCGCCCGCCTGCGTGCCGCCGGCGCGGAATGGGTGCAGCTGGATGAGCCGGCGCTGGTCAGCGAATCGCTGCCCGCTTCGGTGGAGCAGCTGGGGGATGCTGCCGCGCGTGCGCTGGCGGTCATCGGCGCCGCAGCTGATCGCCCGTCGATCCTCGTTGCGGCTCCCTACGCCGCGCTCGACGCGAATTTCGCCGTATTGGCCGCTGCACCGATCGAAGCGATCGGAATCGACCTGGTGCGCGGGGATATACCCGCAGCTGTCGATGGTCTCTCCGGCAAGGCGCTCGTCGGCGGCGTCATCGACGGCCATAACATCTGGCGCGGTGACCTCTCCGCCGCTTTCGACAAGCTCGAGGCTCTGGGGGCGCTCGGTGCTGGGCAGGTCATCGCATCCACGTCGACGTCGCTGCTGCACGTTCCGCACGATATCGCCGACGAATCGAAGCTCGATGACCGTCTGGTGAGCTGGCTCGCATTCGCCGACCAGAAGGTCGAGCAGGTGGTGACGCTGGCTCGCGGACTCTCCGAGGGGCGCGCCGCGATCCAGGACGCGTTGGATGCTGCATCCGCAGCCCTTGCCGACCGTGGAGATGCTCCGGGGGTACGAGACGGTGTGGTGCGCTCACGTGAACTCGCCGAAGGCGACTTCTCACGGGTGCCGTACGAACAGCGTGAGAGCGCGCAGGACGAAGCACTCGGCCTGCCGGCACTGCCGCTGACGACGATCGGCTCCTTCCCGCAGACCGGTGACATCCGACGTGCCCGTGCGCAGTACATTCGCGGCGAGCTTTCGCATGATGAGTACGAAGAGTTCCTACGCCGCGAGGTTGACACGGTCATCGAGCTGCAGGAGAACCTGGGGTTGGATGTGCTGGTGCATGGAGAACCAGAACGCAACGACATGGTGCAGTATTTCGCGGAGAACCTCGACGGCTTCGCAGTGACCGAGCACGGCTGGGTCCAGTCGTATGGCTCGCGCGCCACCCGGCCATCGATCCTCTGGGGCGATGTGTCGCGTCCTGCCCCGATCACCGTGGGATGGTCAAGCTACGCGCAGTCGAAGACGGCGAAGCACCTCAAGGGGATGCTCACCGGCCCGGTGACGATTCTCGCGTGGTCGTTTGTTCGCGACGACCAGCCGCTGCAGGCGACCGCCAACCAGGTCGCATTGGCTCTCCGTGATGAGATCAGCGACCTGGAACACGCCGGAATCCGGATCATCCAGGTCGATGAGCCCGCGCTGCGGGAACTGCTGCCGCTGAAGAAGCATGACCAGGCGGCGTACCTGGAATGGTCGGTGGCATCGTTCCGTTTGGCGACCGGTGGGGCGGCGCCAGCGACACAGGTGCACACGCACCTGTGTTACTCGGAGTTCGGCGTGGTGATCGATGCGATTCGTGCACTGGATGCTGATGTCACCTCGATCGAGGCGGCCCGCAGCCGGATGGATGTGGTGACAGACATCGCCGAGGTGGGATTCACCCACGGCATCGGGCCGGGTGTGTACGACATCCACTCACCCCGTGTTCCCACCACCGACGAGATTGAATCGTTGCTGCGTCGGGCCGTCGATGAGATCCCGACGCGTCAACTGTGGGTCAACCCCGACTGTGGATTGAAGACTCGTGGCTACGAGGAGACGACCCAGTCGCTGCAAAACATCGTCGAGGCGACGCGCCGCGTGCGCGCCGAGGTAGCGGTGACCGCCTGACGCCGGATAGTCCGCGCTCTCTGGAGTCTTGCTGCACCGAGAACGCAGAGACCGCCCTTCCCCAGGCCGGGGAAGGGCGGTCTCTGCGTTGTGGATCAGATGAGCGGCTCAGACCGCGCGCAGCACCGCCACGACCTTGCCGAGCACGACGGCGTCGTCGCCGAGGATGGGCTCGAAGGAGGAGTTACGAGGGAGCAGCCAGGTGTGGCCATCGCGCTGGCGGAACGTCTTGACGGTCGCTTCGCCGTCGAGCATTGCGGCCACGATCTCACCGTTCTCCGCGGTGTTCTGCGTGCGGATGACAACCCAGTCGCCGTCGCAGATGGCGGCGTCGATCATCGACTCGCCGGAAACTTTGAGCATGAACAGGTCGCCCTTGCCTACGAGCTGACGGGGGAGCGGGAAGATCTCCTCCACCTGCTGGTCGGCGGTGATCGGCACGCCGGCGGCGATCTGGCCGACCAGAGGAACCATCGCGGCATCACCGACGGGCGTGCTCGTATCTGCGGGGCTCTCGCTGCTGGTACCCGGCAGATCGATCAGCACCTCCATCGCGCGCGTCTTACCGGGGTCGCGGCGTAGGTAGCCGCTGAGCTCGAGCTGGCCCAGCTGATGCGTGACGCTCGAGAGTGACTTGAGGTTCACGGCATCGCCGATCTCTCGCATGCTCGGCGGGTAGCCGTGCTTTGCGATCGAGGTCTGAATGACCTCGAGGATCGCCAGCTGCTTCGGGCTGAGATTCTTGCGCCGACGTGTGCGCGGTGCCCCCGGGTCAGGGGCTGAGTTATCGCTCATGAGTGGCTCCTTTGTGCGCGCTGTCGGTGCTCGTCTTCGAATGTCTGAGGTCCGTGATGGTGTGTCTCTATCGAAACCGTATCCGAGAAACGGTCACATTCGGAAGATCCGTTCGAGCGTGTCGGTGAAATTCACGGTGAGGTTTCGAATAAGTCTTGACAGATGTTCGAATTCGAAGATACATTCGGTACGTAGCTTCGCATTCGCCGCTCCCGGCCGAGTGGTGAATGCGAACGCTACGCCAAAGAGGCAGAGGAGAAACTCATGAGCACCATCAGCATTACCGCCCCCGCAGTCCGCCCCGTCCGCGCCACGACGCGCCTGCGGCTGACGACGCGCGGGCGCCGCGTGCTGCTTGCTCTTGCTGCCCTGCCGCTGGCCGCCGGGATCGGATTCGCCGCGCTCAGCGGAGGATCAGCGCTCGCATCCGGAGAAGCCGCCGAGCCCGTGCAGTTCGAGAGTGTGACAGTGCTGCCCGGTGACACTCTCTGGTCGATCGCGGAGTCAATCGCACCGGGTGCCGATCCGCGTACGGTGATCGATGACATCCAGCAGCTGAACCTGCTGGGCGGCGGATCGCTGCAGTCGGGTCAGAGCCTGGCCATCCCCGCGCAGTACACCAACTGAACCCAGCATTAGCATGGGAGGGTGACTGCTTCTCTTGACGACTTACCTCTTCGTGACGATCTTCGCGGGCTGACACCCTACGGCGCACCTCAGGCTCCGCTTCCGGTTGCGTTGAACGTCAATGAGAATACTCATCCCGTTCCCGACGAGGTGGCCAGCGACATCCTCGATGACATCGCTGTCGCATTGCGCGACGTGAACCGGTACCCCGATCGCGAGTTCACGACGCTGCGTGAGGGTTTCGCCGAGTATCTCGGTCACGGACTCGACGCCACGCAGATCTGGGCTGGTAACGGCTCCAATGAGGTGCTGCAGCACATCATGCAGGCCTTCGCAGGTCCTGGACGCACCGTGTTCGGGTTCGCACCGACGTACTCGATGTATCCGCTGCTCGCGCAGGGCACCGGGGCACGCTGGGTCACGGGCACCCGCGAACCCGACTACACGTTGACGGCAGAAGATGCCGCAGCGCAGGTCCGCGAGGCAGACGCCGACGTCGTGCTGCTGTGCCGCCCCAACAACCCGACGGGAACTCCTCTCGGTCTTGACGTGATCGAAGCGGTCTACGAGTCTGCCCGTGGCGTGGTCATCGTCGATGAGGCCTACTGGGAGTTCGCGCCTCGCGAAGCGCAGTCTGCCCTCACTCTTTTGCCTGGGCGTCCCCGCTTGGCGGTATCGCGCACGATGAGCAAAGCGTTCGCATTCGCCGGGGCTCGGGTGGGCTACCTGGCAGCGGACCCTGCCTTTATCGATGCACTGCGGTTGGTACGCCTGCCCTATCACCTCAGTGCTCTGACACAGGCGGCTGCCGTGGCAGCGTTGCGCAACGCGTCTACCATGCTGGGCATGGTCGACGAGATCGTTGAACAGCGTGACCGCATCACAGCGACTCTAGAAGCTCTCGGTTACACACCGCATGAATCGTGGTCGAACTTCGTCTTGTTTGGGGGAGTGGCCGACCCGCAGGCGACGTTCCAGGCGCTGTATGAACGGGGCATCCTCGTGCGTGATGTCGGCATCCCGAACCACTTGCGCGTCACCGCCGGCACCGAGACCGAGACCACGGCGTTCCTCGACGCTCTGGCCTCGATAGAATCAGCGTTATGACCGCTTCCCGTATCGCGAGCCGTGGCCGCAGCACTTCCGAATCGACCGTCGAGATTGAACTGAACCTCGACGGGTCGGGCCAGAGCCAGATCGACACCTCTGTGCCATTCTTCGATCACATGCTCACCGCATTCGCGAAGCACTCGCTGACTGATCTGACGGTGCGCGCGACCGGTGACACGAACATCGATGCACACCACACGGTGGAGGACATCTCGATCGTCCTCGGCCAGGCGATTCGCGAGGCTCTGGGCGACAAAGCGGGCATCTCCCGCTATGGCGATGCGCTCGTTCCCCTGGACGAGGCGCTCGTCCAGGCCGTCGTCGACATCAGCGGCCGTCCGTACCTGGTGCACTCCGGAGAGCCAGTCGGTTTCGAGCACCACTTGATCGGCGGTCACTTCACGGGGTCACTCGTCAGACACGTCTTCGAAGCGATCACCTACAACGCGGCACTCACCGTGCACGTTCGTGTGCTGGGCGGCCGCGACCCGCACCACATCGCTGAAGCGGAGTTCAAGGCATTCGCTCGCGCGTTCCGTCAGGCGAAGGCGCATGATCCGCTGGTGTCGGGTATTCCGTCGACAAAGGGCGCACTGTGACGCGCAGACCCACTGTTGCGGTCTACGACTACGAGTCAGGAAACGTCCACTCCGCGGTCAAAGCGTTGATCGCGGCTGGAGCCGATGCGACTCTCACAGGTGATCGCACCGAAGCCCTCGCGGCGGATGGTCTGTTCGTGCCCGGGGTGGGCGCGTTCGCAGCGGTGCGTGAGGCTCTCGTTGCCCAGGGCGGAGACGAGATCATTGACCGCCGCCTCGCCGGCGGGCGTCCCGTGCTCGGTGTGTGCGTGGGCATGCAGGTGATGTTCTCGCACGGTGTCGAGCGGGGCCAGTACGTCGACGGTCTCGGCGAATGGCCGGGAACGGTGACTGAGCTTGAGGCGCCGGTGCTGCCGCACATGGGCTGGAACACGGTGACACCCGACGCCGGCAGCGTGCTCTTCGACGGCATTGCCGACGAACGGTTCTATTTCGTTCACTCGTATGCTGCGCAGCAGTGGGAACTCGACGTCATCCCGCCGTTTCCCGGGCCGAAGCTGACCTGGACCACATACGGCAAGCCGTTTTTGGCAGCCGTGGAGAACGGGCCGCTTTCTGCGACACAGTTCCATCCGGAGAAGTCCGGCGATGCCGGCATCCGTCTGCTGACGAACTGGGTCAACAACCTCTGATCAGGGCGCTGGCGTCAGAGCCCGCGCGCAACTGCTGCTGCAGCTGACAGCCAGGCGCGCTGAGTGCGCTTGGCCAGGGAACCGTAGTGCAGGTGCCCGTCGACCATCTCGTGATCGAAGGGGATGCTGACGACTTCGCGGGCGAGTTCCTGGTAGCCATTGACGATGTGATCGACGTCCGCGGCCGTCGCCTTCGGGTCTGCCTGCGACACGACGACGATCGACTGCTCGGCGAGGCGTGCGGAACGCTCGTCGCGATCTTCGAGGGCTTCCAGGAGCAGCGCGCCGGCTTCGGCGTGGTCATCGCGCGTCGTGGTCGCCACGACGATCTGATCGGCCTGGTCGATCATGCGCAGCCACATCGGGTCGGATTCGTCGTTACCGGAATCGATGATGATCAGTCGGTAGAACTTCGCGGCAACCGCGTGAATGGCGTCGACGTCCTGCGGATGCAGACGGTTCTCATGCGCGAGCCGGATCGGCTTCGACCGAAGCACATCGTACTTCTCACGCGGCTGATGGTGAACGAAATGCGCCAAGTCTGCCGACTGTGCTCCAGTGCCGAGCAGACGCTCGGTCTCCGGCAGCATCTCCAGCAGGGTGCGGTCGTGGGCGCCTGCCTCGGTGCGCCAGCCCAGCGTGCCTCGCGTCTGGTTGTTGTCCCAGGCGAGAACGCCCGCACCGCCGTAGCGAGCGAAGACCGCGGACAGCAGAATCGTCGTCGGGGTTTTTCCTGCGCCGCCCTTGCCGTTGACAACGGCGATCGTGCGGGGGCCTGGCCAGTGGCGGCTGACGGCCGTCTCATCATCGCGCTCGGATTGCTCGGTGGCGTTGGGGGAGACCTTGAACCCCAGCTTGTTCAGTGCTCCGCGTGCACCGTGGCGCGCCGGCTCTTCTGGTCGGTCGGTCTGCAGGAAGGACTGCCGCTCGCGGGCTTCGCGTCGTTCGCGCCGTGACGGTGGCATGGCATCCGAAACCGAAGAATCGGCCGGACCGGCTCCGAGGGTCTCCGCGTCGGCTGGCTCGGGCAACGAGCTGCTCCTGCGGTACTGCGGGATGCTGGATGCCTCGCCCCGTGGCTGCGTCGGAGCGGGAGGGAGGGGCGACTCCGCAAGCGGGACGGAGCTGATGACGGCATAATCGTCGCCGCCCACTCGAATCGGAAGTTCGCCGGCAGGCTTTGCTGCTTCAGTATCACCAGACATCGCCTGAGAGCCTACCGCTCCGGCCTGCACTACGCCTGCATAAATCCACGTCATCTGCGCGTCACCGAGCGTCTCGCATTTGAAGCGTGCTCGGGCGCGGGGTAGCCTCAGTTCTCGTGCCCGTCTACGGCGCTCTTCACCCCACCCGAGGATGACATGAACGACTTCGCGTCCACACCTAAACTCACCCTTCTTCCGGCGGTCGATGTCGCCGACGGCAAGGCGGTCCGTCTGACACAGGGCGAGGCCGGCACCGAGACCAGCTACGGCGATCCGCTCGATGCGGCCGGCGAATGGGTCGATCAGGGTGCTGAGTGGATCCACCTGGTCGATCTGGACGCCGCATTCGGCCGTGGCAACAACACCGCGATCCTCCGCCGGGTCATCAAGCAGTTCCGCGGCGTGAACATCGAACTTTCCGGCGGCATCCGTGATGATGCGAGCATCGAGGCAGCCCTGGAAAGCGGAGCCAGTCGCATCAACCTCGGCACCGCGGCACTGGAGAATCCGGAGTGGTCCGCTGACGTCATCGCTCGTTACGGCGAGGCCGTCGCCGTCGGGCTGGATGTGCGCGGCACGACGCTGGCGGCGCGCGGCTGGACGAAGGAGGGTGGTGACCTCTGGGAGGTGCTCGAGCGCCTCGAGGACGCCGGCTGCAGCCGTTACGTCGTCACCGATGTCACCAAGGACGGTACTTTGCGCGGCCCGAACCTCGAATTGCTGCGTGAGGTGACTTCGCGTACGCCGAAGCCGGTCATCGCATCCGGTGGCGTTGCCAACCTCGATGACATCGCGGCGCTGCGCGAACTTGTGCACCTCGGTGTTGAAGGTGCGATCGTCGGCAAGGCGCTCTACGCCGGTGCGTTCACACTGGCTGAGGCTCTGGATGTCGCAGGAGACTGACGACGCCTGCGGCCACGGTGCCGAGACGCCGGGTGATTCGGCGGGTGTTCCCTGGGAGGGGCGCAGCTTCGAGTCCAACCCGCACGCCGGCGATGACGGTTCTGCCGACCCTGCGCTGCTCGCGGCGCTGCTGCGTTTCCGTGCAGGGGAGGGCAGTCAGGTCGAGGTGGTCGACGCCTTTCGCTCGGCGCGGGTGCTGATCCCGCTCATCGCTGAGAAGGGCGAGGAGGGCGTTGGGCCGCACGGGCTCGCCGTCGACAAGACGCAGGAGCTCTCGATCGTCACGGTTGCCGCGCCCGACGGGCGCACGGTGCAGCCGGTGTTCTCCTCGGTCACTGCGATGCAGAAATGGGATACCTCGGCCCGGCCGATCCCCGTTGAGGCTGTGCGCGCAGCGCTGGCGGCATCCTCGGAGGATACCGATCTCATCGTTGTGGACCCGACTTCCGAAACCGAGTTCATCCTCCGTCGCCCGGCGGTTTGGGCGATTGCGCAGGGGCTGGCGTGGGAGCCGAGCTTCCATTCGCCCGAGGTCTTCGCTGCACTTCAGGAGAGCGTCGCGCATGAGCTTGCTGTGATCGACGTGTCGGTGGCATCCGGTGATCCGGACGCGCGCCTAGAGGGCCCCGAACTGGTGGTCATTCTCGAACTCATGGACGGCCTGGAGCGCGACACTCTCGACGCCGTGCTGGCGCGGTTGGCTCAGCGCTGGGCCGGCGATGACCGCATCGCGGTGCTCGCGGACTCGCTGTCTGTGAAGCTCACACGCAGCGCGTAGCGCGCCGCGAGAAATGCTTTCCCGCATGAAACAGGGCGTAGGAGCACCTTTCTCATGCGGGAAAGTATTTCTCGACGTCGGTTAGCTCGCGGCTCAGTTGACCGGGCCGGTGTACTTTTCGCCGGGACCCTTGCCGATCGGGTCGGGGATGACGGATGCTTCGCGGAACGCGAGCTGCAGCGAACGCAGTCCATCGCGCAGGGAGCGCGCGTGCATGTCGCTGATCTCGGGAGCTCCAGCGGTGATCAGGCCGGCTAGGGCATTGATCAGCTTTCGCGCCTCATCGAGATCCATCTCGGTGCCCGGGTCGTCGGCGAGGCCCACCTTCACAGCCGCTGCGCTCATGAGATGTACGGCCGCGGTGGTGATCACCTCGACCGCGGGGACATCCGCAATGTCTCGCGTAGCTGATGCAGCAGCCTCTTCTTGTTGCTGCCAGCGCTCGTGGCGCTCATCGTGGCCGTCGCCCTGAACCGGAATCGTCACTTTGCCTTGCCTTCTGTTAGACTTTGTCGGGCTTCAGAGCAGTACGCTCTGAAACGAAAGAGGATTCACTTCCCACCCGCGCTTGCCGTTCCAGGCTACCGGGTCTTGCACTCCACCGGCTCACGTCGGTAGACCGGACACTGTCCGGAGTTCAGGGTGCGAAGCCGGTGTCTGAATACCGGTGGGTGGGGAACGATTCCGATTTCGCCCGTGATGCAGTCAGCGTCATGGTGGCCAGATCCCATCGTTTAAGGAGTTCCGCATCAGCGATCCCCGTACCAATGAGCGCATCCGCGTCCCCGAGGTCCGCCTCGTCGGTCCCGCGGGTGAGCAGATCGGCGTCGTCCGCATCGAGGCAGCGTTGCGCCTTGCGCAGGAAGCCGATCTTGACCTCGTCGAGGTCGCACCCAACTCGAAGCCGCCTGTGGTCAAGATCATGGACTACGGCAAATTCAAGTACGAGGCTGCCCAGAAGGCGAAGGAAGCTCGCCGTAACCAGGCGAACACGATCCTCAAGGAAGTCCGCTTCCGGTTGAAGATCGAAGCACACGACTACACGACGAAGCTCAAGCGCGCTGAGGGCTTCTTGAAGGCTGGCGACAAGGTCAAGGCCATGATCCTGTTCCGCGGACGCGAGCAGTCTCGCCCCGAGCAGGGCGTTCGTCTGCTGCGCAAGTTCGCTGAGGACGTCGCCGAACTCGGCATTGTCGAGTCGAACCCGACGATCGACGGACGCAACATGGTCATGGTCGTCGCCCCGCTGAAGAACAAGTCTGATGCGAAGGCCGAGCAGAACGCTGTCCGCGTTGCGACCAAGCAGGCCGCGCGCAGTTCACACGAAGCGGATGCCCCGGCTGAGAAGCCCGCGGAATAATTCCGCCCACGCACTCCCGCACCGCGGGTTGAAACCGTCGCCTGAAAAGGCGCCACACGAAGGAAGAGAAGATGCCGAAGCAGAAGACCCACTCGGGTGCTAAGAAGCGCTTCAAGATCACCGGAAGCGGCAAGCTGAAGAAGCAGCAGGCCGGCATGCGTCACAACCTCGAGCACAAGTCGAGCCGCCGCACCCGCCGCCTCAACCAGGACCAGGTGCTGTCGAAGGCTGACACCAAGGTCGCGAACAAGCTTCTCGGTCGCGGCTAAGCGCGACGCAAGCACGAATAGGAACACAGGAAAATGGCAAGAGTCAAGCGGGCGGTAAACGCCCACAAGAAGCGTCGGGTCATCCTCGAGCGCGCCAAGGGTTACCGCGGTCAGCGTTCGCGCCTCTACCGCAAGGCCAAAGAGCAGGTCATCCACTCGCTCGTCTACTCGTACCGTGACCGTCGCAAGCGCAAGGGTGATTTCCGTCGCTTGTGGATCCAGCGCATCAACGCTGCTGCACGCCAGAACGGCATGACGTACAACCGTTTCATCCAGGGCCTCGGCATCGCCGGAGTCCAGGTTGACCGTCGTATGCTCGCTGAGCTCGCGGTCAACGAGCCGGCGACTTTCGCTTCGCTCGTCGAGACGGCTAAGAAGGCTCTGCCTTCGGACGTCAACGCTCCGAAGTCGGCTGCGTAAGCATCTTTCGGATAACGGGCGCTTCCCCTCGGGGAGGCGCCCGTTTCTGTGTTCTGGGGGACATTCGCCGGGACGGTCGTCAGCTGCGATCGGCACTCCGGCGCCGCATCGCCCTCGAGATCGCAACATCCACGATCATGGCGCTGATGATGGCGAACGCGTAGACGAGAAGGTCGCGCTGATCGAAACCGGCACCCAGGACGAGAACAGCCGGGGGAAACGCGGCCGCGGCCCGCGCGGGGATATCGGTGAGCTGCAGGAACTCGATCCCGGTGCAGAAGATGATCGCCAGCGCCGCAGGAAGAGAGCGGGCACTGCGCGGGATGAGGAAGACGAACAGCAGGTAGATCAGAACGCCGTACAGCGCGTCTCCGGCGATGTCACCGGGGATGCCACTGCCGAGCTCGTGCACGATGAGCCCGACCGCGACGGTCAGCACGGCGACGGTGCCCACGATGAGGCGACGGGGAGTCGAGGAACGAGGATCGGGCGCAGGCACGCGGGAACTCTAATCCGGCAAACTGCGTGATCGCCGGGATGGCGACGGGGGCACAGATGCGCGCGAGCGAGGTCGATGTCCCTAGACTGGGAGCGTGCTCGAGAATCCCCGGTCCCCCCGTGTCCGAGCCGTAGCGAAGCTGACCAAGCGCAGCGCGCGTACGGAGACGGGTCTGTTCCTCCTCGAGGGGCCGCAAGCGGTTCGCGAGGCACTGGCTTACCATCCTGAGGCGATCGTCGAACTCTTCGCCACACCGTCCGGGTGGGAGAGACATCCGGATCTGCGTGCAGCGTCGGCCGAGAATAGCGTTCAGGTTCAATACGTCGCCGAAGAAGTTCTCAATGCGATTGCCGACACAGTCACCCCGCAGGGCGTGGTCGCCGTCGCTCGGCAGACGCCAGCGTCGGTGCGAGACATCTTCGAAGGATCTCCGCGCCTGATCGCGATCTGTCACGAGATTCGGGATCCGGGCAACCTCGGCACCATTATCCGGGCGGCGGATGCCTCGGGCGCGGATGCCGTGGTGCTCACCGGACGTACGGTCGATCTGTACAACCCCAAGGTCGTCCGTTCGACGACGGGCTCGCTGTTCCATCTGCCAATTTCGGTCGGGGGCGAACTCGAAGACGCGATCACGCGGGCACGCGCGGCCGGACTCTCCGTGCTGGCCGCGGACGTAAAGGGCGACGATCTGTTGCAGGCGCGCGCTGAGGGTGTGCTTGCCCAGCCGACGGCGTGGCTGTTCGGCAATGAGGCGCGCGGGCTGGATGAGGATGCTCTCGAGCTTGCCGATCACGTGCTCAAACTGCCGATCTTCGGACGGGCTGAATCGCTCAACCTCGCAACGGCAGCGAGCGTCTGCCTGTACGAAAGCGCGTTCACGCAGCGGGCGGCTGACGGGGTTTGAGCGCTCGAGCCGCTGCCGCCGCATGTTTCTGGTCGGTT
The DNA here is from genome assembly GCF_051842855.1 of Microbacterium sp. A94. Classification (NCBI taxonomy): domain Bacteria; kingdom Bacillati; phylum Actinomycetota; class Actinomycetes; order Micrococcales; family Microbacteriaceae; genus Microbacterium; species Microbacterium sp. A94. The sequence goes on from NZ_JBPXMU010000004.1 coordinate 327,797, forward strand.
ACAACTCGATAACCCGACGAGCTTAGTGCTGGCTCCGGGGTCCGTGTACTCCTAGTGTGGGGTCATGACCGAGACTGGTGCACCCCTTGTCGTGGTGGAGAACGTTCAAAAGCATTACGGCGAGTTCCAGGCGCTGACCGATATCGACCTCACCGTCCACAAGGGCGAAGTCGTTGTGGTGATCGGGCCCTCAGGCTCCGGAAAGTCGACGCTGTGCCGCACGATCAATCGTCTGGAGACGATCACGAGCGGCACCATCAAAATCGATGGCAAGGTGCTTCCTGCTGAGGGCAAGGCTTTGGCTACCCTTCGTGCGGATGTCGGCATGGTGTTCCAATCGTTCAATCTTTTCGCGCACCTCACGATCCTCGAGAACGTGACGCTCGGGCCGATCAAGGTTCGTGGGCTCAAGAAAGCGGATGCTGACAAAGAAGCGATGCAGCTTCTTGAGCGCGTCGGTGTCGCACAGCAGGCCTCGAAGCTTCCCGCGCAGCTCTCCGGCGGTCAGCAGCAGCGCGTTGCGATTGCACGCGCCTTGGCGATGCATCCGAAGGTCATGCTGTTCGATGAGCCGACCAGCGCACTCGACCCCGAGATGATCAACGAGGTCCTCGACGTGATGATTCAGCTCGCCAAAGAAGGCATGACCATGATCGTTGTCACCCACGAGATGGGTTTCGCGCGCAAGGCCGCCGACCGTGTCGTGTTCATGGCGGACGGGCACATCGTCGAAGAAGACACTCCGGAGGAGTTCTTCACGAACCCGAAGAGCGACCGCGCCAAGGACTTCCTCTCGAAGCTCCTCACTCACTGACTTACTTCATACACAGCAAACGAAGGAGACGCTCATGCGACGTACACGGACACTGGCAGGAATCGGGATCGCGGCGGTCACGCTGCTCGCCCTGACCGCCTGCAACAGCGGAAGCCCGAGCACACCCGCCGGTGGCGGCGATGGTGGCGACGGTGGTAGCGGCGACGCGCTGTTCGAGGTCGCCCAGGACGTTACTCTCGAAGGCAGCCCGACATTCGACGCGATGGTCGAGAACGGGGGACCGGTGATCGGCGTCAAGGAGGACCAGCCCAACCTCGGTTACCTCGACGCCACCACCAACGAGCGCAGCGGTTTCGACATTGAGATCGCTCGCTGGATCGCGGCATCGCTCGGTTTCGAAGAGAGCGACATCGAATACAAGCCGATCGCCTCTGCCAACCGCGAGCAGGCGCTCGTCAACGGCGACATCGACTACTACGTCGGCACCTATTCGATCACCGACTCCCGCAAGGAGCAGATCGACTTCGCCGGTCCCTACTTCATCACAGGGCAGGGTTTCCTGGTCTCAGCCGACAGTGAGATGACCGAGGTGAACGACGTCTCCGACTTCAACGGAATGATGGTCTGTTCGGCGACGGGGTCCACGCCGATCTCGAACATCAAGGAGAACTTCCCCGAGATTAAGACGCAGGAGTACGACATCTACTCCCAGTGCGTCGAGGACCTGCTCGCAGGCAAGGTCGACGCGGTCACCACGGACGCGGCGATCCTCATCGGCTACGCGGCGCAGAACCCCGATGAGCTGACGGTGCTCGATGGCCTGTTCACCGAAGAGCGCTACGGCGTCGGCATCCCGAAGGGCGACACCGCTCTGCTGGATCACATCAACACGCTGTTCACCGACGGTGGCGACACCTGGCAGGCGATCTTCGACGCGACCCTCGGTCAGTCGGGCATCTCTGTCGAGCAGCCGGCCGTCGACTGACGATCGCCTGATGCGGGGCGGTCCCACAGGCCGCCCCGCACCTGATATTTAAGAAGGAGGGCGCGTGGACGCCATCTTCGGCAACCTCGACTTGTGGCGCGAGGGTATAGCGAACACGCTGTTGGTGTTCTTCTTCGGCGGGATCATCGCGCTGGTGCTGGGCACCATCGTCGGCGCGATGCGCGTCTCGCCTGTGCCGGTCGCGCGTGCCGTCGGGACGGCGTACGTCACGTTAGTGCGCAACACCCCACTCACGCTCGTCTTCTTCTTCTTCGTTTTCGGTTACAGCGCGCTTGCGCTGCCCACGCTGTCCAATACCGTGCTCGGCATTCTGGCGATCGGCACGTACACGGCGACCTACGTCGCCGAAACCCTGCGCGCAGGCATCAACACTGTGCCGGTCGGGCAGGCCGAGGCTGCTCGCGCGATCGGGTTGCCGTTCGGTCAGGTCATGACTCAGGTTGTTCTTCCCCAGGCTTTCCGGTCGGTCGTGCCTCCGATGATGAGCGTGTTCATCGCTCTGCTGAAGAACACCACCGTCGCCGCTGGGTTCTCGATCGCAGTGCTGCCGCAGCTGCAGGCGACGATCTCCAACTCGCACACGCGTCCGGGTACCCCGATGGAAGTTTTGCTCTGGGTCGCCGCCATCTTCGTCGCTCTGGTCATGCTGTTGACCTGGTTGCAACGAACTCTTGAGAATCGCTGGAGGATCGTCCGATGACTTCCGTTCTCTTCGACGTCCCCGGCCCCCGCGCCCGTCGTCGAAACATGATCCTCGCGATCGCGACGGTCGGCCTCGTCGTCGCGGTCATCGCGTTCCTCATCTGGCGCCTTTCGCTGACCAATCAGTTCAGTGCCACGAAATGGAGCGTGTTCACCTACACCGCTGTGTGGGTCTCGATCGGCGAGATGCTGCTGAACACGCTTCGCGCGTTCGCACTCGCTGCCGTGTTGAGCCTCGCGCTCGGATTCGTGCTGGCGATCGGGCGCATGTCCGATCACTCCTGGGTGCGCGTGCCGGTCACGGTGATCACGGAAGCATTCCGTGCGGTGCCCGTGCTCGTCATGATGATGATTCTTTACTACGGTCTGCCCACGCTCGGTGTGAAGGTGGATCCGTACTGGGCGGTCGTGGTCGCGCTCATGGTTTACAACGGCTCAGTGCTCGCCGAGGCACTGCGTGCCGGCATCGAATCTCTGCCCCGTGGGCAGAAAGAAGCCGGTTTCTCGATCGGACTGCGCAAGAGCGGTGTGATGACGCTGATCCTGCTGCCGCAGGCAGTGCGCGCCATGCTGCCCGTGATCGTGGCGCAGCTGGTTGTGACGATGAAGGACACCGCCCTGGGGTTCATCATCACCTACCAAGAACTGCTGTATTACGCGAAGCTCCTCAGCTCTCAGCCGGGGCGTCCCATTCTGCAGGCGGCCCTCGTCATCGGTGGCATCTACATCGTGATGTGTCTGATCCTGTCGGGCATTGCGAAGTGGGCAGAGATCAAAACGCGCCACTCGCCGAAGCTCAAGGCGCTCGCGGCCGACAACGCAGCGGTTATGCACGAGGGCACTGATACCGAGCTCATCGCAGCGCAGAAGCCGGCGACGGACTTCGATCAAGGTGGATCCGGGCTCGGCGGCACCCGCTAGTTCGGCCATCGGATCCCATGCACGCCAGTAGACTCATGTCTTGTGTCTGACGCTCCTGAAATCACGCCCGAGGCGGTGGAAACCGCCGTGGCAGCCGCACTCGCTGCCATCGGCGCCGCTGCCAGTACCGCAGAGCTGAAAGCAGCTCGTTCCGCGCACGTCGCCGAGGGATCGCCGCTGGCGGTTTTGAACGCTTCGATGCGTCAGGTCGCACCCGAGCACAAGGCCGCTTTTGGCAAACTCGTGGGACAGGGCCGCGGTCAGGTCACGAAGGCGCTCGCGGCTCGTGAAGCAGAACTCGCCGAGCTGGAGACGGCTGCCCGCCTCGAGTCAGAGCGCGTGGACATCACTGCTGTTTCGTCACGCACGCGCGTCGGCGCGCGGCATCCGCTCATGCAGTTGCAGGATGACATCTCCGACATCTTCGTCAGCATGGGCTGGGAGGTCGCGGAAGGACCAGAGCTCGAGCACGAGTGGTTCAATTTCGACGCGCTCAACTTCGACGTCGATCACCCCGCACGCCAGATGCAGGACACCTTCTTCGTCGATCCGGTCGATCGTCATCTCGTCATGCGCACGCACACGAGCCCCGTGCAGGTGCGCTCGATGCTCGACCGTGAGGTGCCGATCTATGTGCTGTGCCCCGGTCGGGTTTACCGCACCGACGAGTTCGACGCCACGCACCTGCCGGTGTTCACGCAGGTCGAGGGACTGGTCGTAGACAAGGGCATCACGATGGCCCACCTCAAAGGCACGCTCGATCACCTCGCCAAGCAGCTGTTCGGCGAGGAGGCGAAGACCCGTCTGCGTACGAACTTCTTCCCGTTCACCGAACCCTCGGCCGAGTTCGATCTGTGGCACCCGACGTTCACGGGCGGTGCCCGCTGGATCGAGTGGGGTGGTTGCGGCATGGTCAACCCCAATGTGTTGCGCGCAGCGGGAATCGACCCAGACGTTTACAGCGGCTTCGCATTCGGCATCGGCGTCGAGCGTGCGCTGATGTTCCGCAGCGACGTACAAGATATGCGCGACATGGCCGAGGGCGATGTCCGTTTCAGCGAACAGTTCGGGATGGTGGTGTGATGCGCGTCCCGCTTTCGTGGTTGCGTGAGTACGTGGATGTGGCACCGGATGCCACTCCTGAGGATGTTCTCGAGACTCTGGTGTCGGTGGGCTTCGAAGAGGAGGAGATCCACGGTTTCGAGATCTCCGGCCCCGTCGTCGTGGGGCAGGTGCTCTCCTTCGAAGAAGAGCCGCAGTCCAACGGCAAGACGATCCGCTGGTGCCAGGTGGACGTCGGCCTCGATAACGGAGGTATCCGCGGCATCGTCTGTGGTGCGAGCAACTTCGCCGTCGGCGACAAGATCGTCGCGACGTTGCCCGGCTCTGTGTTGCCCGGCCCATTCCCGATCGCGGCGCGCAAGACCTACGGTCACGTTTCTGACGGCATGATCGCTTCGGCCCGCGAGCTGGGGCTCGGGGATGAGCACGACGGCATCCTCGTCTTGGCCTCGCTGGATATCGACGCTCCTGTCGGCACGGACGCGATCGAGCTTCTCGGCCTGGACGACGTCGCCGTCGAGATCAACGTCACCCCTGACCGCGGCTACGCATTCTCCATCCGCGGCGTTGCTCGCGAATACTCGCATGCAACCGGCACGGACTTCCGCGATCCGGCTGAGCACGAATGGGCCGACGTCGAGCCCGGCACCGGCTTCCCGCTTGCGGTCGATGCCCAGCCGCTGCGCGAGAACCCTGCGGTGCAGGAGTTCGTCGTGCGCATCGTGCGCGATGTCGATCCGTCTCGTCCCACGCCGCCGTGGATGATCGCGCGGCTGTCGCTCGCCGGCATCCGCTCGCTCGGTGTGCTGATCGACATCACCAACTACGTGATGCTCGAGCTCGGCAACCCGATCCACGGCTACGACCTCGACAAGCTCTCCGGCGGTATCACTGTGCGTCGCGCGCAGCATGGCGAGACGATGAAGACGCTGGACGGTCAGGAACGCACCCTCCACGTCGAAGACCTGCTCATCACAGACGACTCGGGCCCGATCGGCCTCGCCGGCGTCATGGGCGGCGGCACGACGGAGATGGGCGCTGAAACGCGCAACGTACTCGTTGAAGCGGCGATCTTCGATCCCATCTCGATCGCGCGCAGCGCCCGTCGTCACAAGCTTCCCAGCGAAGCATCCAAGCGCTTCGAACGCGGTGTCGACCCGCTGGTGCCCTTCGTGGCCGCTCGCCGGGTCGCCGACCTTATGGTCTCCCTCACCGGTGGACGAATCGATGAGGTCGGTGGGGCACTGTTCTCTGACGTCTCCATCGATGGCATCGATCTTCCCGCCGAGTTCGTCCCCGACCTCATCGGTGTCGACTACACCGATGAGGAGATCGTCGGCGCACTCGAGACGATCGGTGCAGAGGTCACTGAGACCGCTGAGGGCTGGCAGGTCATCCCGCCGAGCTGGCGACCCGATCTCACCGACAAGTGGACGCTGGCCGAAGAGGTTGCGCGTATCCATGGCCTCGACCGCATTCCATCGGTGCTGCCGACGCCGCCGTCCGGTCGAGGACTCACCGTGCTCCAGCAGGGCCGTCGTCGTGTCGCGAACGCGCTAGCGGCGGCGGGTCTCGTCGAGACGCCGGCCTTCCCATTCACGACCGAGCAGCAGAATCACCTGCACGGGTCGGCGTCGGGGGAGCACCTGCCCAGCATCCGAATGGCGAACCCGCTGGATGGACAGTCGCCGTTCCTGCGCCGTTCGTTGGTGCCTGGTCTGCTTCAGATTGCGCACCGCAACATCGCGCGCGGTCTGACCGATCTCGCGATCTTCGAGACCGGCCTGGTGTTCCTTCCCGAAGCCGGCGTCGTCTACGGCACCGATGAGGTGCCGCCGTTGGGCGTACGACCCTCGGATGAGACACTGGCCGCGCTGAACGCCTCCATCCCGCCGCAGCACCGTCACGTGGCAGCACTCTTCACCGGCAACGTGTCCGCACGCCAGCCGGGTCGCGATGCCGAGCCGGCTGGCCTGTCGGATGCTCTGGATGCTGTCCGCGTGATCGCTGTTGCTGCCGGAGTGGAGATCGACGTCGCGCAGGGTGAGCGTGCGGCGTTGCATCCCGGGCGCACGGGCGTGCTCAGCGTCGGTGACACCGAGGTGGGCTACGTCGGTGAGCTGCACCCGAATGTTTCAGCTGACGCGGATCTTCCCGGCCGCGCCGTCGTGCTCGAGCTCGATCTCGACCGCATTCTGTCGCTCGCGGGTTCGCGCGTTGTCGCCGAGTCGCTGTCGACGTATCCTGCGGCAACGCAGGACGTATCGCTCGTCGTCCCGGCAACGGTGACCGCGGGCGAACTGCGTGCAGCTCTCGTGGAAGGTGCGGGTGAACTGCTCGAATCGTTGCGTCTGGTCGACGACTACCGCGGTCCGGGCGTCGATGACGGGCAGAAGAGCCTGACATTCGCGCTGCGCTTCCGCGCCGACCGTACGCTGACCGCCGCCGAAGCAACCGAAGCGAAGCTCGCCGGAGTCGCTGTGGCGACCGAGCGGTTCGGCGCGACTCTGCGCGAGTGACTCTCGTTTTGGAGTGACTCTCGGGTTGAGATGATGAGCGCCGGTGTTCCGTGAGGGATGCCGGCGCTCCTGTCTGGTCGAGGTTCCGCAAGCGGATAGTCGCGCCTGATGACCGAGGTAAAGTGCCAAGATGAGGAATCGCACGAGCTCGATACTCGTCGTCGTGGTTCTGGCTCTCACGATGACCGGGTGCAGTGGGACTTCGAACAACACTGACGCCTGTCGGGACCTGCTGAACATCCAGGGTGAACTTGACCTGCTCGTGGGCGAATCGCCTGAGGCATCAGCTCAGCTTGATCAGCTCGCAGATGACGCCAGAAGCATTGACGCCGAGGGAGACGTCAAGATCGCTGCGACGTCGCTGGGCAACGCGGTGGCGGACTGGTCTGACGCGCTGGCAGTTGCGGCCGATGGCAGTACGACTGACAACCCGGTGAGTTCCGCTGACGCTGTCGCTTATGTCGACGCGGGCGTCGACGTGAGGAACGCGTGCGGCCAATACCTCCCATGAAGCGTCGCACAGCGTCTAGAGGCGAAAGGCCACGCCGGATACGCCCGCTCCGCCTCGGTGTGACTCTGCTGGTCGGCGCCCCCGTCGCCGTGTTTCTTGCGTGGCCGCAGGCTTTCGGGATGCAGACGTCGCTCCCCGTGGCGCAGCTCATCGCATTCCGTGCGCCGCTCGCACTGCTTCTCGGGATCGGAGCTGTTCTTGTCGCAACGGTCGATGTGTTCAGACGACAGTGCGGAATCGCCGCGGGAGTCGCAATCGTTCTCGGTCTGGCATCAGTCGCCAATGGCGGTATCTTGCTCTCCCGTGGGTTCGAGGCCGCGATTCCGGACGGTGATCTGACCGTCATCGCGTGGAATACCCAGGGTGGCGCTGCATCCCCGAAGAGCGTCGCGCGACTCATACTGGCGACCGAGGCAGACATCGTGAGCTTGCCCGAGATGGATGATCTCGCAGCGTCGGAAGTGGCGCGGCTGGTGGCGAAAGACGGACACCAGATGAAGGCCGCGACCACGTACGGAGAAACTGGCGATTCGTGGATCCCTACATCCGTGCTCATCCACGATGACCTCGGCGACTATCGAGTCGACACGTCGGCGGGCTCGACGCCCGGGTTACCGAGCGCCGTGTGGCGTTCCGTGGACGGAACCGGGCCGACGATCGTCGCAGCTCACCCGTCGCCTCCACTTCCCGAGAGCATGGATGAATGGCGATCAGGGCTGCAGTGGATCGCCGCGCAATGCGACGCTCCCGAGGTGATCGTCGCGGGCGACCTCAACGCGACTGTCGACCATCTGTCCGGATTAGGTACCGGAGATGCGCTCGTCGGCGACTGCCAGGACGCGGCGGTAATGGCCGGCGCCGGAGCGATAGGCACCTGGCCAACGTCCGCGCCGGCCTGGCTCGCAGCACCGATCGATCACGTGCTGTTTGGAGCCGCGTGGACCGTTCGGGGAGTCCAAGTCGTCACATCACTGGACGAGGCGGGCGCCGATCATCGCCCCATCGTCGCGGTACTCGACGCGAGATAACGGACAGAGCCGCTACATGGCAGTATCACGCCGCGGCCAGCTGGCGCGCGACGGGTTCCCTGAGGCGCACAAGCCCAGGCAACACCGTGGCGGATGCCGTGAGCACCAGACCGAGCGCAGCCAACAGCGATGCGGCACCGACATCGACCACGGGAATTGCGGGGATGAACCGAGCCAGCGCGGTGGCCGCCACAACAGCGGTGCCGACGAGGACGAGACCGGCGAGCAGACACGCGGTCACCACATGGATGACGCCCTGCCACAGTGCTGACGCGAGGACTGTGCGCTCGGTCGCCCCGCTCGCCCGCAGCAGTGCTTGCTCGGCGCCCTGAGTGCGGTTGCTCATGAAGATCACCACGGCCGCGCCGACTGTTCCGAGCAGCACCGGTCCGCCGACCAGCAGCATCACCTGCATGATGTCCAGATCAAAGTTTCCGCCGAGGCCGGCGGCATCCATGGCGGCATTCGTCGTGGCAGACATCGTCATGAGACCGCCCAGCAGGGAAGCGCCGACGAACAGCGGGGTGATCGACGCGGTGCTGCGACTCAGATGGTAACGGGCCTGATGGCGAGCGAGATACCACGATGTCGAGGCACGTGCGGGGATGACGGCGGTCCAGCCCCGCAGCACGAGCGGGTACAGCACCGGGCCTGCTGCAGCGACGATCATCATCAAAAACGCAGGCAGCAGCGGAAACTGCGAGATCACGGTACTGCGTGCCTCAGCCCGAAGCGGCGCGATCACTCCGGCTCCTGCAGCGAAGAGCACGATGAGAAACAGCACCCATCGCCACCACCGCATCCGCTTCGCCTGCGGTTCAGGATCGCGCAGTGCCGCGAGCGGGGGTGTGCGCCCGGCGGACACCGCTGCGCGCAATCCGCCCAGGAGCGTGACGATCACTGTGAGTGGGATGACGATGCAGGCAGTGAAGGTCCCCGGGGTGATCGTGGCATCGGCCCACCAGCCGGTGTCCTGGGCGAAAACGGCGTTCAGGAACGCGGGAACGATCGCAATCGATGCAGCGTAACCAAGAACTCCGCCGATGACACCCATGCACGCCAGCTGCACGAGGACAACGGTCGATGTCTGTGCGGGCCCGACACCGCTCAGCTGCCAGCGCGCGTACACCGGGCGATGCAGATCGACAGCGAGGCGTGCGATCGCAGCGATCACGATCGCGCCGCCGGGGATGTTGAATATGAGCAGGACCGACAGGAAGCTTGTCGATGCCTCGAGAATCTCTCCGCCTTCGCGCAGTCCGCGCTCCAACATCGCGATGGCCACTGAGAACGTCAGCGCGCTGATGGTTGTCACGGCGATGAGCCCTGCCCAACTGGCCCATCCGCGTCGCAGCTCCGCCCACAGCAACCGGGTCACGCGACGACCCCAGCGACATCGGCTGCGCCGATTGGCGCCTGCATCACGGACAGGATCTCTGACGCCGTGGCCTGAACCAACGGCGCCACGATCACGCCGTCGCGCAGTATGAGGGTGCGGTCGGCGCGAGCCGCGGCATCCAGATCATGCGTCACCAGCACGACGCTGCGATCACCGCTCGCGTGCTCGCGCAGGAGATCCAGTACCTGCACGCCCGTCGCCGTGTCCAAAGCTCCGGTGGGCTCATCGGCGAAAACGACATCCGGTTGTGCGGCGAGCACGCGTGCGATGGCAACTCGCTGCTGCTGACCGCCCGACAGTGCCCCGGGCAGCTTCCTGCCGTGATCCGCCAACCCGACAGCGGCCAGCGCGGCCTGCACATCCGGTGTTCGTCGACGTGCTAATCGTGCGGGCAATGCCACGTTCTCACGCACGGAGAGGGAAGCGATGAGGTTATAGCTCTGGAAGACGAAGCCGATCCGGTTGCGGCGCATCCGCGCCAAACGCGCTGGTGAGGCGTTGTCGATCCGTTCCCCGACGACCGTGATCTCACCGCTGTCGATGCGCTCGAGACCTGCCAAGCAGTACAGCAGCGTCGACTTTCCCGATCCGCTGGGCCCGACGATGCTCAACATCTCACCCGGTGCGAGATCGACGTCGATACCCCGCAGCACCGGGGTGGAGTGCCCGCCGCGCACAGTAAAACTTTTGGTCACGCCGCGGGCGCGCAGAGCGGGAGCAGCGGGTATCGGCGGGGAAGTCTGTGTCATGCATCCAGTCCATTCCGGTTACGGCATGTGCACACCAGCCTGGGGACGCGGACGAGGGTAGACCTGGCGCTACCTTCAGGCGGTTTCGCGGTCGACGGGCTGTGCGGATGCATAGGCTGAACGCATGCGCGCATCGACGATCTGGCAGGGGCTCATGCTGCCGCCCTGGCGCTTCGTCATCTCGCGCTGGCCGTGGTTGGCGCTCGTGCACGTGGTTCTCACGTCGGCTCTGTTCCTGATCACGCTGCCCGTGGTGGCCTTGACGGTGATCGCTCTGCCGCTGTGGGCGATCCTTCTCGCTGCTCTCGAAAGACGTCGCCTGCGGATGCTGGGCGCACCGCGCCGCACCAGCGGCCATGTGCGCATTCCCCGCGAAGAACGTCACAACTGGCTGAACGTCCGGCTCACGGAGCCCGCCACCTGGCGGGAGACCGCGGCGTTGCTGGCAGGTCTCGTGATCGGAGCGCTCGCGCTGGCGCTATTGATCCTGCAGCTCGTCGCCGTCGCGATGCCGATCGCGCTCGCGGTATTGGGCTACAGCCGTCCGCCCGCTGAGGTGAACCTGTTCGAGGATGTCTGGATCTCAGTCGGCGCGGAGAGCTGGTGGCATCCGCTGCCGTGGTTGCCGCTGATCATGCTGATCATGGCGTATGCCAATGCTGCGCTCGCCGCGTTGCATGCGAGTGTGATCGGCTGGCTCATCGCACCTCGTGCGGAGGAGATCGACCGCCGTGTCGAACAGCTCACTCGGTCTCGGGCGGCCATCGTCACGGCGCATGAGGTCGAGCGTCGGCGCATCGAGCGTGACCTCCATGACGGCGTTCAGCAGGAACTCGTCGGCATCGCTGCGCGCCTCGGCTTGCTCGAATTGGAACTTGCCTCTCGCGACGTGGATGCTGCACAGCGGGCGCTGCGCACCGCACAAAATCAGACCGAGCGCGCGCTGGCGAGACTGCGAGAGACCGTGCGCGGCATCCATCCGGCGGTGCTCACCGACCACGGGCTTCTGAGCGCGCTCGAAGAGCTGGCTGGGCGCAGTGCCCTGCCGCTGCAGATCACGGACAACGGATTTCCTCGGCTGTCGCCCGCAGCCGAGGCCGCGGGGTACTTCCTGGTGTCGGAAGCGCTGACCAACGCCGCCAAGCACACGGTCGCGTCACGGGTCGCTGTCGAGCTCGGCCTCGACGGCGGGATCGCGTATGTCTCGGTGACGGACGATGGTCACGGCGGTGCGGATGCAGCAGGGGGGACCGGGATATCCGGACTGGCAGGACGAGCGGAGTCCCTCGGAGGCGCACTGACGCTGACCAGTCCCGTGGGTGGCCCGACGGTGCTGCGCATGGATCTTCCCGTCGCGGACTTCGCAGACACGAGTGACCGGAACGGGGGAGCGGATGCGAATCCTCCTCGCCGATGACGCGACGCTGCTGCGGGAAGCGTTGAGCGCGCTGCTGGAGCGGCTTGGACACGAGATCGTGGCGACGGCGTCTGACGCTCCGGAGCTGCTGCACACTTACGCGGCGCTCGACACCCGGCCCGAACTCGTCATCACCGACGTGCGGATGCCGCCTGACGGCACAGATGACGGCCTACGTGCGGCGCTGCAGATCAGAGCCGCACATCCGGCGCAGCCCATCCTCGTGCTGTCGCAGTATGTTGCGAACCGTTATGCCCGGGAGTTGCTCATGCTCTCCGAAGGTGCGGTGGGTTACGTGCTGAAGGAAAGAGTGAACCGCGTCGCGGACTTCGATCGTGCGATGAGGACCGTGGCCGACGGGGGCACGGTCATCGACCCCGAGGTCACCCGACACCTGCTGCGGACAGGATCGTCGGGACCGCTGGACGCGCTCACGCCGCGCGAGCGAGAAGTGCTCGCCCTCATGGCAGAGGGCGCCTCGAACAGTGAGATCGCGGCGCAGCTGTTTCTCAGCGACGCGGCAGTGCGTAAGCACGTCGGCAACATCTTCGCCGGGTTGGGCCTGAGCCCGGCGGATGAGAACCGTCGGGTGCGCGCGATCCTGTTGTTCCTGCAGAATCAGCGGTAGTGGCTGCGGCGAACATCGGTGCATACCAGAATGGGATGCACAAGGGTAGAATCATCGCATGAGCACGCAAATCGCAGTTCGGTTGCCAGACGACACCGTCTCCCAGATGGATGCTCTTGTGGCTGCGGGCGACGTCGCCAATCGCACAGAGCTGGTGTCTGTCGCGATTCAGCGCGAGTTGAGGCGCCGTGCGGCAGAGCGTGACGCCTCAGTTCTTCGAGCCAAGGGTGCGGACGATGATCTTGACGGCCTTGTCGACTGGGCGACTGGCCATTTCCAGATCGAGCGCGACTGATGCGAGAGATCTGCCTCGCGCGTCTCGACAAGACTCGACCGGTGGTTGTGCTCACCCGTGAAGCAGTTCGTGCAGCGATGACGAAGGTGACGGTCGCGCCCATCACTTCGACAGTGAAAGGCCTCAGCAGCGAGGTACCGGTGGGGCGTGAGAACGGTCTCGATCATGAGTGCGCAATCGCGCTGGACAATACCGTGACGATTCCGACATCCGCTCTCGGACGCACGATAGGTTTCCTGACCGAGTCGCAGGAATCACAGCTCGCCACCGCGGTATCACTCGCTTTCGATCTCGACCAGTAGCGCTGGGTCTCGCGCGATTCACGCTCCGCTAGGGCGTTCTTCGCCGCGCCGACCGAGGCACGCTGACACAGCGTTGATTTGCGGATGTTGCGGCCGCGGGTCTATTCTCGCCACATGCCTTCGGCCGCATCCGCCTCTCTGACGCTCGCTCCGAGCGTCATTGCCGTGCGCCGACGCCGCAGCCGTCTGGGCGGCCGCCGACTGTAGGCGACCCCCGCGTTCCCCGCACGCCGATCTGTCGGTTCAGCGGGTCGAGCACCGGTGTCGCCGCCTTCGGCCCCGTCCACAGCTCTGTCGAAGAGCCACCGACCGTTAAGGTAGAACCATGACGTATACCGTCGCCGTCTCCGGCGCATCCGGCTATGCGGGCGGCGAGATCCTGCGCCTGCTCGCAAGTCACCCCGACATCGAGATCCGTACTGTGACCGCGCACTCCAACGCCGACCAGCCACTGATCCAGCATCAACCACACCTGCGTTCGCTCGCACACCTGACGTTGCAGGACACCACCCCAGACATCCTTGCTGGGCACGACATCGTCTTCTTGGCGCTTCCGCATGGACAGTCCGGTCAGTACACGGATGCCCTTGACGATGTTTCGCTGATCATCGACGCCGGCGCTGACCACCGTCTAACGTCGCAGGAATCCTGGGACGCGTTCTATGGCGGCGATTTCCATGAGCCGTGGGAGTACGGAGTTCCAGAGCTGCTCGTGGGCGATAGTAAGCAGCGCGAAATTCTGCGCGGCGCGAAGCGCATCGCCGCTCCGGGGTGCAACGCCTCCACCGTGAGCCTGAGCCTCGCACCGGGCGTTGCCGCCGGTGTCATCGACCCCAGCGACATCGTCACCGTCCTTGCTGTCGGGCCGTCGGGCGCGGGAAAGAGCCTCAAGACGAACCTCCTCGCCAGCGAGATTCTCGGCAGCGCGAACCCTTACGCGGTCGGTGGCACGCACCGCCATATCCCCGAGATCCGCCAGGCGCTCGCCGCGGCATCCGGAGCTGACCCTGACGGCATCCGCATCTCCTTCACGCCGGTGCTCGTGCCGATGGCACGCGGGATCCTCGCAACCTCCACCGCACGGATCATCGATGGCGTCAGCGACGATGAGATCCGGGCCGCATGGCACAGCGCGTATAGCGATGAGAAGTTCGTCCAGGTGCTTCCTGAGGGCCAGTTCCCGCGCACGGCCGATGTCATCGGCGCCAACACCGCCCTGATGGGACTGGCGATTGACCGTGCCGCCGGCCGCGTCACCGTCGTCACCGCGGTCGATAACCTCGTCAAGGGCACCGCCGGTGCCGCCATTCAATCCATGAACCTCGCGCTGGGCCTTCCCGAAGACCGCGCACTCTCAGTGAACGGAGTGGCACCATGAGCGTCACCGCACCCCAGGGATTCGAAGCAGCCGGCGTCGCCGTAGGTCTCAAGTCCACAGGAAAGCCCGATCTCGCCGTCGTCGTCAACCGCGGGCCCCGCAAGATCGGTGCGGCGGTCTTCACGAGCAACCGGGCCAAAGCGAACCCCATCATCTGGTCGCAGCAGGTCATCCTCGACCGCACCGTTGAGGCGATCGTGTTGAACTCCGGCGGCGCGAACTGCTTCACCGGCAGCTTTGGATTCCAGACCACCCACCAGACGGCAGAGAAAGCCGCAGAGCTCCTCGACGTCAGCGCCGGCGACATTCTGGTCTGCTCCACCGGACTCATCGGCACGGGAGACCAGGCGTTCCGCGACAAGGTGCTCACCGGTACCGAGCAGGCGATCGCCGAGCTCAGCGCCGACGGCGGCGATGCGGCAGCACACGCCATCATGACCACCGATACGGTCGCGAAGACCGCCATCGTCTCGCGAGACGGCTGGACGATCGGTGGCATGGCCAAGGGTGCGGGGATGCTCGCACCTGGGCTTGCCACCATGCTCGTCGTGATCACCACCGACGCCGACCTTGAAGCCCTCGAGGCCGACACAGCGCTTCGCCGGGCCACCGGGCAGACATTCGACCGCCTCGACTCCGACGGCTGCATGTCGACGAACGACCAGGTGACGCTCCTGGCCAACGGCGCCAGCGGCATCCGTCCTGACCTCGACGACTTCACCGCAGCCCTCATCGAGCTCAGCGATCAGCTCGCGATCAAGCTGCAGGGTGATGCTGAGGGCGCAAGCCACGACATCACGATCCGCGTCACGAACGCTGCCACCGAGCAGGAAGCCGTGGAAGTCGGCCGCTCGGTCGCACGCAACAACCTCTTCAAAGCGGCGATCTTCGGCAATGACCCGAACTGGGGCCGCGTGCTCGCCGCGATCGGCACGACCAATGCACAGTTCGACCCGTACAACGTCGATGTCTGGATGAACGGCGTGCGCGTCTGCTCCGAGGGGGCACCCGACCGGCCTCGCGAGGACGTCGACCTCACTCCGCGCGCCACCGATCTGCTCATCGACTTGCAGATGGGTGATGCCGAAGCGACGATCCGCACCAACGACCTCACGCACGATTACGTCCACGAGAACAGCGCGTACGCCTCATGACCGATATTCAGGACACCACCCCCGACATCGCGGCCGATAAGGCGACGACACTGATCGAGTCACTGCCGTGGCTGAAGAAGTTTCGTGACCAGATCGTAGTCGTCAAATACGGCGGCAACGCCATGGTCTCGGACGAACTGCAGGAAGCATTCGCCCAGGACATCGCCTACCTCCGTTACGTCGGCGTGCAGCCGGTCGTGGTGCACGGTGGCGGGCCCCAGATCTCGAACATGCTCGATCGCCTCGCGATCCCGAGCGAGTTCAAGGGCGGGTACCGTGTCACGAACACGGAGGCGATCAGCGTTGTGCGCATGGTGCTCACCGGCCAGGTGAATCCGCAGTTGGTCGCCAAGATCAACTCGCACGGCCCGATCGCCACCGGACTCAGCGGTGAGGATGCCGGTCTCTTCGGCGGTCGTCGGCGCAGCGTCGTCGTTGACGGCGAGTCGGTTGACCTCGGCCGCGTGGGTGATGTCGTCCAGGTCGACCCCACGGCTGTCCTTGACCATCTGGCTGCCGGTCGTATCCCGGTGATTTCCAGCATCGCCCCCGACCTCGACAACCCGGGGCAGTCGCTCAACGTGAATGCTGATGCCGCGGCATCCGCTCTAGCCGTCGCATTGAACGCGGCCAAGCTGGTCATCCTCACCGATGTGGCCGGGCTCTACGCGGATTGGCCTAACCGTGATTCGCTCGTCTCGCACATCACGTCGACCGATCTCGAAGCGATGATGCCGAAGCTCGAATCGGGGATGATCCCGAAGATGCGCGCATGTTTGGAAGCCGTCGAAGGTGGCGTCGACGCCGCGGCGATCATCGACGGGCGATTGCCGCACTCGGTACTCGTGGAACTATTCACCAGCAAGGGAATTGGAACTGAAGTGGTTTTGGGAAATTCGGGGGTGACGGCATGACCGTCTGGCAGGATGACGCAGCACGTGATCTCGTATTCAACGCGGGTGACCGATTCGCGCTGCTCACTCGTGGTGCGGGCTCGTACCTCTGGGATGGCGACGACAAACGCTATCTGGACTTCCTCGCCGGTATCGCTGTCACATCTCTCGGCCACTCCCATCCGGTGTTCGTCGAGGCGATCTCGAAGCAGGCAGCCACGCTCTCGCACGTCTCGAACTATTTCGCGACTCCGCCGCAGCTCGAACTCGCCGCTCGCCTGAAGCGCCTCGCCGGTGCCGGCATCGACGGTCGCGTGTACTTCTCCAACTCCGGTGCCGAGGCTAACGAAGCAGCCTTCAAGCTGGCGCGTCTGCATGGCGGCGTCGAGCGTCCGCGCATCCTGGCTCTGGAGAACGGCTTCCATGGCCGCACGATGGGATCCCTCGCGCTGACTGCGAAAGAGGCATACCGCGTGCCGTTCGAGCCGATGCCCGGGGGAGTAGAGCACATCCCCGCGACGCTGGAAGCACTCGAAGCAGCGATGGATGACCGGGTTGCAGCGGTGATCGTCGAGCCCATCCAGGGCGAAGCCGGTGTCGTCGAACTTCCGGCCGGCTACCTCGAGGCCGCCCGTTCACTCACGCTGAAGCATGGCGCGCTGCTGATCATCGATGAGATCCAGACCGGAGCCGGTCGCACCGGAGCCTGGTTCGGATTCAGCCACGAAGGCATCACCCCGGATGCCATCACCCTGGCCAAGGGGATCGGCGGAGGATTCCCGATCGGCGCTCTGGTCACCTACGGCTCGGCCAGCGCGCTGTTCACCCCGGGCTCGCACGGTTCAACTTTTGGCGGAAACCCACTCGGAACCGCCGTGGCCAACGCCGTGCTCGCCGAGATCGAGAGCGCCGGCCTCGTTGAGAACGCTGCCGTGCGCGGTGCGCAGCTGCGTGAACGGATCGAAGACCTGGCGTCTCCGCTCATCGACAGCACCCGCGGACGCGGTCTGCTGATCGGCGTCGTCCTGACACAGCCCATCGCCGGTGCGATCGTTTCGGCGGCTCAAGAGCGCGGGCTCATCATCAACGCGGCCAACCCTGAGACGATCCGTCTCGCCCCCGCGCTGAACATCGGCGACGCCGAGATCGAAGAATTCATCACGCTGTTCGCTGCCACACTCTCCGATGTACAGGCGAGCCTGGCAGCATCCGAATCCGGAAAGGTATCCGTATGACCCGTCACCTGCTGCGCGACGACGATCTCACCCCAGCAGAGCAGGCAGAGATCCTGGATCTCGCCGTTGAGCTGAAGAAGGATCGCTGGGCCGACAAGTCGCTTGCGGGCCCGCAGACTGTCGCCGTGATCTTCGATAAGTCGTCCACGCGCACCCGGGTATCGTTCGCGGTGGGAATCGCCGATCTCGGCGGATCGCCGCTGATCATCTCGACCGCGAACAGCCAGCTCGGTGGCAAAGAGACTCCGTCTGACACGGCTCGTGTGCTGGAGCGTCAGGTAGCGGCGATCGTCTGGCGCACGTATGCGCAGTCCGGACTCGAGCAGATGGCCGAGGGCACGCGAGTGCCGGTGGTCAACGCGCTGTCGGATGACTTCCACCCCTGCCAGCTGCTGGCCGATCTGCTCACGATCCGTGAGCACAAGGGAGCGCTCAAGGGATTGACGCTGACCTTCTTCGGCGACGGTGAGAGCAACATGGCGCACTCCTACGCTCTGGCTGGTGTCACTGCGGGGATGCACGTGCGCATCGCGTCACCGGAATCGTATGCTCCGCGCGCAGACGTCATCGCCGATGCGCACCGGCGCGCGGCGGAAACCGGCGGATCGATCACCCTCTTCGCCGACCCGAACGAGGCCGCGGCTGGAGCCGACGTCATCGTCACCGACACCTGGGTGTCGATGGGCAAAGAAGAGGAGAAGCTCGCGCGCATTCGCGACCTCGGCGGATACAAGGTGGTCCCCGAGACGATGAGCCTGGCCGACCCGGAAGCGATCTTCATCCACTGCCTACCGGCAGATCGTGGCTACGAGGTCGACTCGGAAGTCATCGACGGCCCGCAGAGCGTCATCTGGGACGAGGCAGAGAACCGTCTGCACGCGCAGAAGGCGCTCCTGGTCTGGCTGCTGCGTCAGAGCTGAGCATCCACGATGCCGAGCACGCGCTCCCGGGTACCTCGACAGAGGTCGAAGGGGCGCGTGCATCGGAATCTTGACCGGCTGAACGGACCAGGCCGTTTGGCCGGCGTCGATCTTGCCCGAGGTCTTGCCGTGCTCGGGATGCTGGCTGCTCATCTGCTGTGGACCGGCGAGGTAGCGGAGTGGGATGAGCCGTCGACCTGGACGGCGATCGTCAACGGGCGCTCATCGATCCTGTTCGCAACTCTTGCCGGGGTATCGATCGGTATCCTCACGGGCGGTCGACGACCGCTCTCGCCGGAGCGCATGAGCACCGCATGGGCGAGGATCGCGATTCGTGCCGGCATCCTGCTGGTGATCGGAATTCTGCTGATCGTGACCGGCGTCCCCGTCTACGTCATTTTGCCGGCCTACGCGATCCTGTTCGTGCTGGTGCTGCCCTTCACCACGATGTCAGCTCGAGCGCTGCTGTTCACCGCTGCAGGCATCGGTATCCTCATGCCGTTCCTGCAACCGGTGCTCAACGAGCTCCCGTTCTGGGCCTCGAACCTGGGCGGCGACGTCGCACTGGCGATCGGATGGAATTACCCGTTCACCCTCTGGATCGCCTTCGTCCTTGCCGGCCTCGGCGCAGCGCGCGCTGACCTGAGGGTCAAGAGCGTGCAGATCCGGATGCTGGTGACAGGCGCGGTGGTGTCCGGGGCCGGTTACGCCCTGGCTTTCCTGCCCGCACCGGGTGAGGGGCTGTATTGGGACGCGGTATGGACTGCCGCACCGCATTCATCCGGGCTGTGGGAGGCCGTCGGATCCGGCGGATTCGCCATCGCTGTCATCGGTGCCTGCCAGGTGTTGTGTCGGGTACCGGCGGTGAAACTGATCACCCTCCCGCTGCGCGCGACCGGAGCCATGCCGCTGACGGCATACTCCGCACAATTGGTGGCCTGGGCGATCATCGCCGCAATCACCTTCGGCGACACATCCGATCTGGGCGGATTTCGTGAGCTCGAACCTTTCTGGCCGTTCGTCGGGGTGACGCTCCTGGGCGCGACGGTGTGGGCGGTGCTGATCGGCCGTGGACCACTGGAATGGGTGCTCGACCGCTCGACGCGTTCCGTCGGCGGGTCAGCGTCACGCCGGTAGGCTGGAGGAATGAGCGAGGCGAAGCACGAAGGCACAAACGAAGGCGCGCTGTGGGGCGCACGATTCGCAAGCGGACCCGCACCGGAGCTGGTCGAACTCAGCCGCTCGACGCACTTCGACTGGATCCTTGCGCCCTACGACATCGCCGGATCTCACGCGCATGCCAAGGCACTCGCTGCAGCGGGCTATCTAGAACCCGACGAAGAGCAGCAGATGCATGCGGGCTTGGACGCTGTGGCACGCAAGGTCGCCGACGGAACTCTGGTGCCCGCACCTTCTGACGAAGACGTGCACGGCGCACTCGAGCAGGCGCTGATCGCCGAGCTCGGCGCGGAACTGGGCGGACGACTCCGCGCCGGACGCAGCCGCAACGACCAGATCGCCACACTCGTGCGGATGTACCTGATCGACCACGCCAAGGTCATCGCCCGCGACATCCTGCGCGTCATCGACGCCCTGGTGGCGCAGGCCGAAGCTCATCCCGACGCCATCCTCCCCGGCCGCACGCACCTGCAGCATGCGCAGCCGGTGCTGCTCGCCCATCACCTGCAGGCGCACGCCTGGCCGCTGGTGCGCGAGCTGGAGCGGCTCGTCGACTGGCGCCGTCGCGCTGGAGTCTCGCCCTACGGCGGTGGGGCGTTGGCAGGTTCCACGCTGGGGCTCGATCCTGAACTCGTTGCGCGTGAACTGGGCCTTGACCGCCCGGCGGAGAATTCGCTTGATGGCACGGCTGCACGCGATGTCGTGGCGGAGTTCGCCTTCATCACGGCGATGATCGGCGTTGACCTGTCCCGGCTCAGTGAGGAGATCATCCTCTGGAACACGCGTGAGTTCGGTTTCGTCACGCTGGATGACAGTTACTCGACTGGCTCGAGCATCATGCCGCAGAAGAAGAACCCTGATATTGCCGAGCTCGCGCGCGGCAAATCGGGCCGGCTGATCGGAAATCTGACCGGCCTCATGGCGACGCTCAAGGGCCTGCCGATCGCGTACAACCGCGACCTGCAGGAGGACAAAGAGCCGGTCTTCGACTCGGTGAACACACTCGAGGTCGTCCTGCCCGCCTTCGCCGGCATGATCGCAACACTCACCTTCGACACTGCGCGGATGGCAGAGCTTGCCCCGCAGGGCTTCTCCTTGGCGACGGACGTCGCCGAGTGGCTGGTCAAGCAGCGCATTCCGTTCCGTGACGCCCACGAGATCTCCGGTGCCCTGGTCAAAGCATGCGAGTCTCAGGGGATCGGCCTCGAGGATGCTACCGACGACCTGCTCGCGCAGGTCTCACCGCACCTGAAGCCTGAGGTGCGTGAGGTGCTCAGCATCGAAGGTTCCGTGGCGTCGCGTACTGGTGCCGGCGGAACCGCGCCCGTGCGTGTGGCCGAGCAGCGTGCCGAGCTCGTCGCCCGTACTCAGGCAGCGGCACACCAGCTCGGACTGTAATACCGGCGGTCAGTGCAGCGTGGCGTCCGCTGCGCTGTGCTCCCAGCGGGTAAACCGCACCGAGAGTGCCGCGTTGGTGGGCGCTGCGAGGAACGGACCGGCGGATGCCACGGCATCCCCGTCGAACGGTGCCACGCGCACGAGCCGCCACTGACCGGCGTCGGCCCGAGCACGCACAATCAGCGCATCTTTCCAGCGGCTGACGCGCACCGTGATCTCGGCGCTCTGCCATTCATCTATGTAGCCGACCGACCAATCCGAGCGGATGTTCGTGACCACGGCGCCGAGCCCGAGATGACCATCGGCGAACTCAACCCCGGCCTTCATCCAGTGCTCGTCGTCGATCTGCACGAACACCCCGGCCTGATCGAACTCGCCGGTCCACTCCGCGTTAAAGGTGACCTCCATCGCGTCTCCCACGGCGAATGGCGCCAGCAACGCGTGGGCACTGTCGTGCACGAAACCGTAAGCGGTATGGCGCCAAGCGTCGCTTCCCTCGACGGCAGTGACCTGCAGTACACCGTTGTCGAGCGTGGCAGTTTCAGCGGGCGGGGTGGTCCAACGCCCCTCGTTCCAAGCGATCATGCTCGTCACCATAGCGGGAAGATGCTCTTGCCGCCGTGCAGATACATTGAGATACTTGCCGCTAAGTATCCAGAAGTATCCCGGAGGTTCTTGTGCAACCCAGCCCGTATACGCCCGGTGAGATCGCCCGTGCAGTTCCGGGGCGCGGTGAGCTGATCGAGGAATTCACCGAACGCCTCTCGCTCATGGTGGATCTGCAGCGACTGATCGGACGCATCCACGTGGCGTTCGGGGAACGCGGTATCGGTAAAACCTCGCTGCTGCGCGCGTATCAGCGTCTCGCTGAGGAACGCGAGGTCCTGTGCATCTGGATCACAGCGGGGGAGCCGGACGGCCTGATCGCACAGATCATCGAGGGCATCCGTGAAGCCACGAGCAGCTGGCCGCAGGCCGCCGCCAAGACGATCCGTGAACACCTTGACGAGCTCACCGTCACCCTCGGGGTTCCCGGCATTGCATCGGTCAGCGCGAAGACCAAATCCTCGAGGACCACCGACCGTGTCGGTGCCCGCGCACTCGAGAAGCTGATCCACGCGACTACCGAGGATCGCAAGCGTGTGAAGGCTCTCGTCCTGTTCATCGATGAGGTGCAGTCGGCTGATGCCGACGGCATCCGAACCCTGGCCTACGCCTGGCAGCATCTGCAGGCGGAGCATCCGAGTATTCCCGCGGCCGTGCATGCGGCGGGCCTCCCCAACGCGCCCGAGCAGATTGCGGATGCTGTCACCTTCAGCGAACGCTTCGCCTACCGTCCGCTGGAGATGCTGTCGGTCGGTGCGCAGGTGGCAGCGCTGCGTGATCCGGCAAGCGAACTGCAGGTCGAGTGGGAACCGGATGCTCTGGAACTGGCCGCGCAGCTCGCTGCCGGCTACCCCTACGCCGTGCAGCTCTACGGCGATGCCGCTTGGATCGCCGCCGGAAGACCGGATGCCGGCGGCACGATCACCCAGGACGATGTCAAGAAAGCGCGCACGAGTGTCGATCGTGATCTGCGCAACCTCTTCGCCGCACGCTGGGCGAACACGACGCCGAATCAGCGACGGTTCCTCATCGCCGTCGCGTGGCTGCAGGAGAAGAACGCCCAGGTAGACAGAGCCGATCTGGCGAATGTGCTCGAGGTGAGCTCGCGCAGCCTTTCCTCGGTGCGCGCCCGACTCATCGCGAAAGGTTTGATCCATTCGGAGGGGCACGGGCGGGTGACGATCCCGGTGCCCGGATTCGCCGGCTACATCCGCGAACTCGAAGACGACCCGCGGTGACCGAGATGCTTCGCCCGCGCTGATAATCTGGAACGCGTGTCCAATACTGATCTGATGACTGCCCCCGTGGCGATCGACCCCGCGTTCGAGAACGTGTGGGACGAACTCGTCTGGCGTGGCCTCATCCACGTGTCCACTGACCAGGAGGCGCTACGCGCCCTTCTCGGCGGGGACCCGATCACGTATTACTGCGGATTCGATCCGACCGCGCCGAGCCTGCACCTGGGTAATCTCGTGCAATTGCTGACGCTGCGTCGCATCCAGCTTGCCGGCCACAAGCCGCTCGGCCTCGTCGGCGGATCCACCGGACTCATCGGTGATCCTCGGCCGACGGCAGAGCGCACGCTGAACACGCCGGAGACCGTCGCCGAGTGGGTCGGGCGTCTGCGCGCCCAGGTCGAGCGCTACTTGAGCTTCGACGGCGACAACGCCGCCCGCATCGTCAACAACCTCGACTGGACCGCGCCGATGAGCGCGATCGACTTCCTGCGCGAGATCGGCAAGCACTACCGTGTTGGCACGATGCTGAAGAAGGATGCTGTCGCTGCGCGCCTGAACTCCGATGCCGGCATCAGCTACACCGAGTTCAGCTACCAGATCCTGCAGGGCATGGATTTCCTGGAGCTGTACCGCCAGTACGGCTGCGTGCTGCAGACCGGGGGAAGCGACCAGTGGGGAAACCTCACCAGTGGCACCGATCTGATCCGTCGTGTGGAAGGCACATCGGCGCATGCGATCGGCACGCCTCTGATCACGAACAGTGACGGAACCAAGTTCGGTAAGAGCGAGGGCAACGCGATCTGGCTGGATGCTGAGATGTGCAGCCCCTACCGGATGTACCAGTTCTGGCTGAGTACCGCGGATGCCGACGTGATCGAGCGTCTCAAAGTCTTCACGTTCCTCACGAAGACAGAGATCGAGGAGTACGCGGTGCTCGTCGAGAGCGAGCCGTTCCGCCGCGCCGCGCAGAAGCGTCTTGCGCTTGAAGTGGTTGCGACCGTCCACGGGTCGGACGCAACGGCAGCTGTCATCGCGGCATCGGAGGCGTTGTTCGGCCAGGGCGATCTAACCGCGCTGGATGCCTCGACTCTGCGCAGTGCGCTGGATGAGCTCCCGCACGCAATGGTCGAAGCAGGAAGTCCCGTCGTGGACGCACTGGTCGCCACTGGTTTGGTGACGAGCTTGTCTGAGGCACGCCGCGCGATCAAGCAGGGTGGTGTCTCGCTCGACGGCGTGAAGATCGAGGACGAGGCGGCCGTCGTCACCGGAACTCTTCCCGGCGGTGTCTCGGTTCTGCGACGCGGAAAGAAGACACTCGCAGGCGTCTTTCTCAGCTAGAGCATGCCGTTCACCCCGAGCCACGCGGTAATCGCACTTCCTTTTGTGCGTACGCCGCTGGTGCCGGCGGCCATCGCGATCGGGGCGATGACCCCGGATCTGCCGTTGTTCCTGCGCGGCGTGGGGGTCACCTACACCTTCACGCACACCATCGCGAATCTCGTATGGACCGCGCTCCTCGCGCTCGTACTCTTCCTGGTGTGGCGGGTATTGCTCCGGCCGGCTGTTGCGGAGCTGTCACCGACGTGGCTTGCCGAACGGCTGCCCGAGGAATGGTCGAGCGGCGGGTGGGATGCTGTTCGGCGGGCCGTCGGCATGGGGGAGCGTCGTAGCTATCCACTGCTGCTCGCAGTTTCGGTGCTGCTGGGAGTGCTCTCGCACATTGTGTGGGACATGTTCACGCACGAGGAGCGGCTGGGGAGCGAACTTCTCCCTGTTCTCGCCGATCAGTGGGGACCGCTGCAAGGCTTCAAATGGCTGCAGCATGGTTCGAGTATCGTCGGGCTGTTGATCATCGCGATCTGGGCGCTGCTCTGGTTACGTCGAACCAAACCGGGAGGCGTGGTGAGGCAGATGCTTCCCCACTGGGTGCGCGTGGCCTGGTGGATTTCGCTCCCCGTCATCCTCATCGGATCATGGGTGATCGGCTACGTCGTGTTCGGGCCCTTCACCGCGGAATTCACGATCCGGCACCTCGCTTACCGTGTGCTGCCACCAGCGTGTGGGTTCTGGGCGATGCTCACTCTCGCCCTGTGTGTGATCCTCACCACTGTGGCGCGTCGCGGCCCCACGGCCGGGGCGGCGCGAAGCTGAACCCGGGCAGCACCGGCGCAGCAGTGACGAGCGCGTGGCCATCAACACTGAAATTCTGAGTGTGCATGGCCGGGTCGATCTCTCGTTCTCGTTCAGGGGCATCACGCCTCGGCATGCCGAGCAGCTCGGCGGCGATGCGACGCAATGACGTGGTGATGTGCCACGTTCCTCCTTCGTGAACGCGCCGATCTACCACTGCGCACACGGCGGACGCCAGCAGATAGCCGGCGCTGTGATCGAGAGCCTGCGCGGGAAGTGCGCCGGGAACTTCACCGTCGGCCGATTCGATGAGTGCGATTCCGGATTCCGCTTGCACGAGGCTGTCGAAGCCCGCGCGGTCTGGTTGATCCAGCTCCCAAGCGCTCAACTGCACGATGATCAGCCCGGGATATCGCTCGCCGAGTTGGCCGGGGGAGAGCCCGAGGCGTGCAAGGGCTGCCGGGCGGTAGCCGAGCACAACGACATCCGCTTCCTCGAGCAGTGCGGTCATCTGTTCGGATCGTGCGTCAAGAAGAGTTGTCCGCTTGCCGTGGCCGGTATCGAGGTGCTGCCATTTCGGCTCCGGAATGTGAGGAGGATCGATGCGCAGAACATCGGCACCCAGCAGAGCGAGAGTGCGAGTGCAGACCGGGCCGGCAATGGCACGCGTGAGGTCGAGAACGCGGATGCCGACCAGCGGTGCTGCCTGAGTTGCTGCCTCGGAGGTAAATCTCGACGCCCTGAGCCTTGACGGTGCCTTGGATCTTGTCGGTGCGTCGTTGCCGATGCGACGGATCTCGACGAGGGGTCGCGATCGCAGTGCCGCGTCGTACTGCGGATTCTCGCGGGCGACAGCGACGGCCAGGCCTCCTGCGCGGGTGATGCGTTCGACGGATTCTTGAACGGATGCCGTAGCGAGCGTCGCTCGCAGATCATCGGCACTCGCACCCTCAGTCAGGTCAAGACCGAGGCAGAGGGCGCGGGCATGATGCGGATAGTTGCCATGGGTGCGTACCCAGCCGTTCTTCGTCTGCCAGAAACCGGAGAATGGCGACCACACGGTTGGCTGCTCACCATCGATGCGGAACAGCCGGTCGCTGCGGTACGCCATCGCGATGCGATCGGGGTCAAGCTGCGGAGCACGACTGAGGCCGGCGCAGTGCAGAACCGCGGCGACACTGGCCCATGCCAGATCTCCGGTCGCAAGACGAGAAGGGAGAGGGACTTCTCGCCGAGGGAATGCCCCAGTCTCCGCGCTGGTGGGGAGCGAATCCATGGCACGATCGTACGCCTCAGCGAACGGTTCGGAGTAAGAAAATGGGCGTGACCTGGGGAGAATCGTTCCAACGTCCGCACGGACACGCCCGGGGAGCTGCCGTGATTTGCCCGACCTTCAGATCCCGCGTAAGTTATTACTTGTTCGCCCCACAGGGTTGAGACAGGGCCAAGGCCCAGCTCCCCTCAAGTGGCAAACCACATCCCAACTCAGAAGATCACCTCGGTGAGACGCTGAAGCGGGATGCTCTGTGGTTCCACAGATCGCGTCGAGTTCGCTCGAGTCGCCGATTTGACAAGCGGATGCCACGGGGTAAGATAGAGAAGTTGTCTCGAAGCGCATCAACGCTTCCGATAACATCTCGAAATCTGAGCCTTACGGCGTGTCGATTTGACAAGCTGAACGGCACAGATAAGATAGAGAAGTTGCCCTTCGGGCCTGGTTGTGATGACTGGGTCGGGGGAGCATCCGATCCTTGAGAACTCAACAGCGTGCACTTGTCAAATGCCAAATTATCCTCGTCGGTCTTCGGACTGGTGAGAATTCCTTTGGATCAAAGACCAGCC
>NZ_JBPXMU010000005.1:0-290042 GCF_051842855.1 Microbacterium sp. A94
ACGCCGCGACCACCACCCCGTATCTCCAGGGTCCGCTGAACCAGCCATCCCGACAAGGCACCAGACGCGCAAGCATCTGCGCGTCCTCAAGAAAACGCGCCGCAGGCGCGCGGGACCGCTCATAACCTCGGTGTCTCAGAACCCATGCGATACGAGACATGTCGGTGCACGTGTTTGGAGCGCTCGTGCACTCGTCGAGAGCGCACCTGCGTAGACGCTCTGGACGTCGGCGTGGGGGAATGGCATCGTGGACGGATGCGAACGTCTGAACGCGGAATTAAGATTGCCTGGGGCGGATTGATCTTCGCAAGCATCTTTGCCATTGTCTGTTTGGCGTTGCTCCTTCTCGGTGCAGTCGGGGGTGGTGTCTGGTTCACCTTCGCTGCCATGGTCTTGCTCGCTTTGTCTCACGCGACCACCCTCCTTCGGGATCGTCGTCAGCGACTGCGCGACTGACTGCCGCTTCGAGCACGCATGTCGCACTGATCACTCTCGTTGGTGGTCATCGTTCCCCGCTTCTTCGAGCAGATCCCGATAGATCCGCCAGTACGTGAGCGGAACCGACATGTATCGTGCTGCCATGGACGAAATGACGGACGCGACCTTGGTACCCAGTCCGGAATCGGTTATCGCGTTGATCGAACTGGTAACAACGTTGGGGTGGCCGGACAGGGATGCTGATCAGGGCAGCTACTTTCGTCAGCTGGGCTTCCATCAGGGAGAAGGGCAAGAAGGCTTTCACCGGGGATACGGGGGCGAGCTCGTCAGTACTGGCTTGCCCGTCCTTCATGCCTCTTGGGCGTCACACAAAGGTGAGCTGTTTTCGATAAATTTCTTCCTGTACGAGGGAATCAATGGCCAGGACAAGAGTGCGGCCCTCGGATACCGCTCCATCTTCTCCCGGCTTCGATCTGTGTATGGTCCACCCGCCGACATCACTGCCAGCGAATTCGACGAGGCATCTTCGGTCTGGGAAATCAACGGAACCACGATCGAGATGTATTGCTTCACTCGGCCCTCGCCTGTGCTGCAGCTCGGATTCAGCCATAAATCGCGGAACGCTGCCTTCGAAGCAAGTCTGACGAGTTTGAACCTTCCCCTGCCCGGTGCCCGGGACCGCTCATAACCCATGGGATGCGAGACGCTGGCTGTGATTCGGCTGAC
Organism: Microbacterium sp. A94; assembly: GCF_051842855.1. NCBI lineage: Bacteria > Bacillati > Actinomycetota > Actinomycetes > Micrococcales > Microbacteriaceae > Microbacterium > Microbacterium sp. A94. The sequence continues at coordinate 1,165 of NZ_JBPXMU010000005.1, forward strand.
GTCACGGTCCACGCGTCGTCGAGGACTCCAGCGAAATCCTCGTCGTATGAACCCGCGGACCACGCCGTGGCGCTAGGACAGACCTCGGGCGTAACTCCGTCTGGCCTCCTGGCTGCGCATTCAGACTGCCTATGCTGGCACCGTAACCGTGTGGCTTCTGAGCGAGAATGTTTCAGTTAGTCACTGACATGTCAGACATCGTGGGGTAGTCGGTGTAGCCGACGGCGGGGTCTTTAGCACTGTCCGGGTAGAACGTCGAGGGAATCGGCGTGTTCAGAGCAGCGCCCACGGCGATACGCTCTGCGAGGTCTGGAGTGGCGATGTAGTCACGGCCGAATGCCACCGCGTCAGCACTCCCGCTCTCGATGTGGCGCGCGCCATCGTCGGCGGTCATCTCCTCGTTAGTGATCACCGGCCCGTCGAACAGTCGGCGAAGATCACCCACGAGGCTGTCCGAGCCTTCGGTCTCGCGGACGAACAGGAAGGCGATCCGGCGCTTTCCCAGTTCCTCAGCGACGTAACCGAACAGAGCACGGGGATCGCTGTCACCCATATCGTGCTCTTCACCGCGCGGACGCAAATGCACACCCACGCGATCCGGCCCCCAGACCTCCTTCACAGCATCGGTGATCTCCAGCAGGAACCGGGCGCGGTTCTCGACCGTGCCCCCGTACCTGTCGGAGCGGTGGTTCGTGCTGTCCTGCAGAAACTGGTCGATCAAATACCCGTTGGCCGCGTGGATCTCCACACCGTCGAAGCCGGCGCGCTTAGCGTTGTCCGCCCCGCGGCGGAAATCCTCAACGATGCCGGGGATCTCTCTGAGCTCAAGTGCGCGAGGCTGAGTGTACGCCCGCTTGGGACGCAAGCGACTAACCCGTCCCGCCGCGGCAACAGCGCTAGGAGCAACGGGGAGTTCGCCGCCTAGGAGTTCCGGATCAGAGATCCGCCCAACGTGCCACAGCTGGAGGACTATGCGCCCACCGGCCGCATGCACCGCCTGCGTGACCTTCTGCCACCCGGCGACCTGCTCGTCGTTCCAGATACCCGGCGTGCCGTAGTAGCCGACTGCCTGCGGGCTGACGGAGGTCGCTTCACTGATAATCAGACCCGCTCCGGCTCGCTGCGTGTAGTACTCGGCCGTGAGGTCGTCGGGGACACGCTGGTCACCGGCCCGCGCCCGGGTCAGGGGTGCCATTACGATCCGGTTAGGGATCGTAATGGAGCCAAGATCGAGCGGACTCATCAGTAGGGACACGCGGGTACTCCTTCACTCACGGCATGCATCAGACAGCACAGGACACTCTCAACCCGATCAGCAGACGACTCACGGCGAGCACCCCCAGAACCCAACCGGAAGAGGGGCGCGCGTATTCCACCAACGGGGTCAAGGTCACAGCCTCAGGCCGCAGTCCGCCGGTGGATCTCCGCCGCGCATGACCACGAACGAAGCGCCTAGAAGCGCCAGCCAAACCAGCAGACCGAAAACCCCAAAGGCAACCCCGATCCCGCTCTCCGACTCATCCCAGTAGATCCTCTTGAAGAAGCCACCTGACCAACCGAGGCCGGTCAGATTTAACCACCCTGCGCCGAACACCCCGCCTACCGTCGCCACGGCCCATAGCAGGATCCCGGTTATCTGACGCATGCAGCAGAGATGATCTGATCAGCGGCATCGTTGTGCGGCCGCGGATTTCGGAGCGAAGGGCCACCACATCTTGGTAAGCGTGGGCGATAGCTCTCGTGATTGAAGGCAAATTCCGGGCAGCCTGCTCGCAATCCAAACGATCGTCCCGGCGATGGTGACGGCAGCGACTAGTCCGGCAATGTGGCCGACAAGCGAGCCGATACCGCGTTCTGGGAGAAGGAATCCATAGGGCACCCAGCCATCTGTCACACCGCGAACAAGAACAACCGCGAGCCACACAGTCGGATACGGCAAGAGCAACCAGAGCCAGCGCCAACTCAGATGCGCTCGGCGAGCGAGCCCAATGGAGAACACGCAGTGAGGGTGATGTAACGATCATCGGTCTGCATCTCGGGCATTTGGGGTACATCGAGGAGTACGCCGATTTCGCTGGGTTTGACGTACTCAAGGTTGGGGAAGCGGTAGGTGTACCAGCCGTCTGGAGTCTCGACAACGATCGCGTCATTCAACTTCAACTGGTCGATATACCTGAATGGCATGCACACCCGCCGTCAGCAGCAATTCTCCGAGCACGCTGGCGAACGTCGCACGAGGGTGTCTATGACTGCGCTGACGTCTTGTCTCGGACACAGCACGCAGCGAGCCCGATCCGCAATGCAGTGCTGTTGCGTTCGACGTACGGCTAACGGGACGGGCCAAACGCAAGCAAATGACTACCCGGCATCAATCGACTCGTGGAGTCGCAGAAGCATGGTCAGTGACCCGCCCACCTCGTCCACCTTCCGGAAGCCCACGCGCTCGTACAGGTGCCTCGCGTAGTTGTCCGGCTCCACGCTCAGGCTTAACGCCGTCAGCCCTTGCTCGCGTGCGGCATCAATTAGCGCGTCGAGCAAGCGGAATCCGATCCCGCGTCCCCGCCAGGCCCGCACGACACCCATCGATAGCTCGGGTGTGGCGGCGTCCACGAAGCCGTAGCCACGGTCACTCTCGGACAACAATCGAACCCAGGCGGCTCCTATGGGCTGCTGTTCGTCCAGCGCGATGACACCAAGATCATCCGGGCGTTGCCAGCCCGTGATGTAGTGCGCGAGCTCCGGCTGGCTCAGAGCCTGTGCGACGCTGCCGTTCGGCCCGTCAGGTCGCCAGAAGGCCGCTGCAACGAGTATCTCGGCGAGAAAGGGGCCATCCGAAGCATCAGCACGGCGAATGATTAGAGACACCACACCATTGTGGCTGCTCACCGATCCATTGCGGACACCCCGAGCGGCCCCGCAAGGGTTCCGGTCAACGGAACGGTTTGTCTGGTCGGCTTGGGACCTGCGCAAATTTGCGGCCCTCTTCGGGGATGCGGGATGGCAGCACGTGGCGGGCTCGCGCGAGAGCGGCGCCCAGCACTTGGCATCGTTCTCGGGCGGTGCCAATGCCGGCATCTTCTCGGACCGGGCGTCGAAGGCCCAGCGCTATGTCATCCTCTCTCATTGCGAACGACTAGCGGTGCGATACTCCGATGCGGTCAGTCCAAGCACCGCGCGGAAGTCGTTTGCGAGGTGCGCCTGATCGGCGTAGCCGAGCTCGGCGGCGACATTCGCGAGCGACGCGTCGGCGTCATCGCGCATGCGCTGCGCCGCCTCCTGCAGCCGTCGGCGGCGAATGACAGCGGCCGGCGATACTCCCACGGTCCGGTGGGCGAGCCGCTGGAGGGTGCGTACTGAGACGTGCAGCCGCTCGGCCGCGTCTTCCACGCGCAGCATGGCGGCATCCGTCATGAGCAGATCTGCCATCTCGTTCGCAAGGCGGGATTCGTGGGTCGGCGGTCCCACCCGATCGACGAGCCAGGCCGCCATAGCGGCGACCGCGGCGTCGGCGTCGGGCATCGCGGCTGCGACGAGGCAGTGAACCTCGGGCGCATCGAGCGTCGTGAACGTGTCGACGAGCGTGCTGGGCGTGTCATAGAGCCGCGCGAATGCCGCTGGTCGCAGCAGGGCACCCACAGCCCACCCGCTTCCGCGGAGAACGCGTTCCGACACCCGCGTGGTGGCGCCCCACAGCGTCACACCGGTCGGCTCGACGACCAGATTCGCGGCGGGGTACGAGAGGATCGGCTGGCGCGACTCGACTCCTGCGGGCAGGTTCCACTGCGGGATCCAGAACCACGCCACGAGATCGGATGCCGCATCCGGTGGCGGCATCCGCGTGAACCGTGGAAGTCGATCCCGGTACAGCACCCCGCGGGTCGGGTCGGTCACGCACTCCAGTGTAGAACGTGGGGCCGACATCGCGCGGGTTGTCGCGAATCTCCAAGCCGCAGGCGCCCTTCACCCCACACGATGGGGTCATGACAACGACCAACCGCACCGGGGTGACCGGTGCCCACACCATTGACGGCCGCCCAAATGTCGCGACGACGCTCACCCCGTTCCTCGCGATCGCCGGGGCAAAGGTGGCTCTGGACTTCTACCGTGACGTCTTCGGAGCTCGGGTGACTGATATTACCGAGTTCGACGGGCTCGTCGTGCACGCCGGCCTCGACTTCGGACTGGGGCTGCTGCAGATCGGAGAGCCGAGTCCGGCCTACGGGACCGTGCGCGCGCCGGAGGGTGATGAGAACTGCTACTCGATCGGGATCTACGTTTCCGACGTCGACGCAGTCACCGCCCGCGCTGTGGCGGCCGGTGCCGCTGTGCGCGAGGAGCCGTCGACGTTCGTGTCGGGCGATCGGTTCGCCAGCATCCGAGATCCGTTCGGCGTCCGCTGGTCGGTGATGACACGCGTCGAGGACCTCTCCGAAGAGGAGAGTGCCGCGCACATCGCCGAGTGGGCGGCGTCGGTCGCCGCGGAGTGACGCGGGCGAGTCGACCGGCTTGTATATGTTGAAGCTCTGGAAAGGAGACAACATGAACCCTTGGGCGATCGAAGCAGATGCGATCACCAAGACCTACCCGCGCGGGATCCGGGCCGTTGACGGCGTGACACTGCGGGTGCGCCCCGGCGAGGTCTACGGTCTGGTCGGACCGAACGGCGCGGGAAAGACGACGCTCCTGCGGATGCTCACCGGGCTAGTATCCCCCACAAGCGGGAGCTTCCGAGTCCACGGCAGCACACTCGGTTCGCTCATCGAAGGACCGGCGTTTTACCCGTCGATGTCGGGGCACAGCAACCTCACCCTGCTCTGCGAGTACTGGGGGATGCCGCGCTCCGATGCCGACCATGCACTCGACCGGGTCGGGCTGAACACGTCGGATCGGCACCGCCCCTACCGGCAGTACTCGCTCGGCATGAAGCAGCGGCTCGGCGTCGCGGCCACACTGCTGGGTGACCCCCGCATCGTCGTGCTCGACGAGCCGACCAATGGCCTGGATCCGGAGTCGATCGTGGGTATGCGTCAGATCGTGCAGGAGTTGCGTGCAGACGGATGCGCGGTGATGCTGTCTAGCCACCTGCTCAGCGAGGTCGAGCTCGTCGCTGATCGGGTCGGTGTGCTTGCGGAGGGCCGACTGATCGCGGAGGGAGATGTGGACGACTTGAGGCGTCGACTTTCCGGGGGACGCTGGGTCAAGGTCGAGGTGGACTCACCCGACCGCGCTGTGGCCGTCGCCGAAGAGCTCGGGCTGACCTCATCCGAGGAGACGGCGATGCGCATCCAGGTTCGGCTCGACGACCGGGTCGAGCCCCACCTACTGAACAAGGCGTTGGTCGCCGCGGGTGTGGAGGTCAGTGCGCTCGTCGAGGTTCGGGAGTCGCTGGAGACAGCGTTCCTCGGACTCATCTCCGAACCGACCCGGGGCGAACTCGCTGAACAGGCTGGGCCCGACGCCCGCATCCAGACTCAGACCCAGTCCGCGAGGAGTCGGTCATGACCACAGGGCCTGTCACGCTCGTCGCAGTACCCCCGCGAGCGCCCCACTTCGGCAGCGCGCTTCGCGGTGAAGTCGTACTCACCGGGCGCCGCGTGGCGGTGTGGGTGTCGCTGGGCGTGTGGGCGGCATGCATTGTGGTGTTCGCCTACCTGGCGAGCTACCTCACCACGGTGGGTGCCGAGTGGTATACCGCCCAGCAACAGGAGCAGATCCTGCAGACGATGCTTCCGCGGGGTACCGCCTACTACCCGCTGGCATCTTTGCCGCTGTATGGTGCGCCCCAGTTCGCGATTCTCGGCGCGGTCCTGGGCGCTTCGGACTACGCACGTGGCACGATCCGCACGATCGTGTCCCGATTCCCGCGCCGTGCATCGCTTCTGGTGGCGCGACTGGTCAACGTGGCGCTCATCGCGGCGCTGGCCGCGGCCGTGACGTTGCTGACCAGCGTGCTCAGCAGCGTCGGAGTCGCCGTCGTCGCCGATCGCGGCATGGAGTTTCCGCCCGTCGGCGATCTCATCGTCGCGTTGCTTATGGTCTGGCTCACAGCCACCGCGTTCATCGCGCTGGGCTTCGCGATCGGCAGTCTCACCCGAAGCGTTCTGGCAGCCGTGGCGATCGCGGTCGGTTGGGTGCTGGGCGTGGAATCCCTGGCGATCGGCCTACTCGCGCCGGTCGTGCCTTTCTTGGAAACCGTGCAAGGGCTGTTGCCGGTCGGGGCAACGTCATCGCTGGCCGCCGGTCTCGTTCCGGACGGACAAATGGTCGCGGGCGTCACGGCGGTGACCACGCCAGGCGCCGCCATCGCGGTGCTCATCGGCTGGACCGTGATCGCCGGCGCCACCAGCTGGATCCTTTTCGCGCGCCGCGACCTCGGCTGACGTGTCATGTTCCGCCGGATCCCATAATGGCCCCGCATGCCGGGGGACTATCCCCGGCCAAGAGGATGGCTGACCCGGTGTCGTCGGGGAACGCGGGCGTCGAAGCGATCGGCGATTTGACGCCGCCGTTGACCTTGAGAGGAGGCTCACAATGGTAATTTCGCCGATCATCCTGCGTGGCTGTCATACATCGCCTCCCCATTCGCTCTGGCGCTGGTCGTCGTGGCCGCCACACTCAACGACTGAACGGACGATTGATGAGCATTGCATTCCTGCTGACCACGCTCGTGGTGGTCGCCACCCCCGGCACCGGTGCCGTGTACTCCATCGCCGCAGGCCTCTCCCGCGGCACCAAGGCCGGCATCGTCGCCGCGTTCGGCTGCACCCTCGGTGTCATCCCGCACATGGTCGCCGCAATCACCGGGCTCGCCACGATCCTGAACGCTTCCGCGATCGCGTTCCAAACCATCAAATGGCTCGGTGTGGCCTACCTGCTCTACCTGGCCTGGCAGACCCTTCGCGACAAGTCAATGATCGACGTCGACGCCTCCACCACTCCGGTATCGTTCTGGCGGGTCATCCGCACCGCGGTGCTCATCAACCTCCTCAACCCCAAACTGACGATCTTCTTCTTCGCATTCCTGCCCCAGTTCGTCCCCGCGCGCGCGGCCAACGGCACCTGGCACATGGTGTGGCTCAGCCTCGTATTCATGACCCTGACGTTCATCGTGTTCGCCCTGTACGGGGTGTTCGCGGCCACGATGCGCACCCACGTCATCACCCGTCCGAAGGTCATGGCGTGGTTGCGCCGCACCTTCGCCGCAACCTACGTCCTGCTCGCTGGCCGCCTCGCCCTCGAAACCCGATAGCCCGCCACGATCCAGCTACGGCCCGAAGCCGCTCGACGAATCCCCCCGGCTCGCCGTCACCACCACGGCGGCACCATTTCTCGAACGGGCATCCGCCCTGCTCGCGCAACGTCGGCCTCGTTCGGACTCCCCTCCCCGACGGCCGTACTGACAGAGTTCTGTCAGTACGGACACGGTCCTGTCATCATCGATGACCGTATGGAATGCTGACTGGGATGGCAGGCGCAGCAGAGGGGTTCGAGTTCACCGTCGTTGGTCCCCAGGTGGAGATCCGTCACCACGGGCGACACGCGGCAACGCTCCGCAACGCTGCCGCGCGAAAGTTCCTCGCCGACGTTGAGCGCCGTGACCCCCAGCAACTGATGGCACGAGTAACCGGGAACTACAAGCACGGCAACGAGCGATCCAATCACCATCGCCCGTAGTCAGCGCGTGCTGCCCACGAAAGGGATGCGAGATGGTCGTCACGCTCGCGATCGGCATCGATCGTCGAATGAGCTCACAGCCTCGGCTATCTCGCATCCATCACGCTCCGCACTTGACCCGTTTTTCATATCTCAGCTTCGCTGCGCAAAGACGATCAGGGACTTTTCCCGACGAGTTCTTCGTGCGGGACGGGACGGTTCGACTTCTTGGTGATGATCACGGAAGCGATCGACCCCAACACGAGAAATATTCCGAGCGCCTGCAGCGGAGTGAAGCTCTCCCCGGCTACTGCCCATCCAAGCGTTATGGCCATTACCGGGCTGAGCAGACCGAGGAATGCAGTGGTGCTCGCGGGAAGCCTGGAGATGCCTCGAAACCACATGACATATGCAAATGCAGTACCCACAAGGGAAAGGTAGACGTAACCACCCAGGTTTGACGGCGTTAGCGCGACGTTGGGGAGCCCCTCGGCCAAGACCATGACCCCGAGGAGAGTGAGTCCGCCAGTAACTAGCTGCCATGCGGTCGTTGTCAACGGTGGCGCGGGCTGCCCCCACCTCTTAGAAAGCACGATCCCTGTGGCCATGGAGAGCGTGCCGCCGAGGGCGGCCAGGACACCAATAACATCAAGGCGAGCTTGAGCTTGGAGCGTAATCATGCCAACTCCGAAAACGCCAATGAGGCCCGCCGTTATGACGCGGGCTGTCAACCGTTCGTGGAGAAGTCTGCTGGCCAGAACCGCGACGACAAGCGGTTGGATACCACCAACGATCGCGGCAACGCCACCAGGCAATCGGTACGCCGCGATGAAGAGCAACGCGAAGAACGCCCCGATATTGAGAACCCCGAGCACCCAGGACTTCCACCACCATGCGCCCCTCGGCAACTCGCGACAGACGGCCAGGAGCAACAGGCCAGCGGGAAGTGCGCGCAGCGTTGCTGCAAGTAGCGGGCGACCCTCGGGCAGAAACATGGTTGTCGTCAGGTAAGTAGTCCCCCACAGGATTGGCGCAAGGGCAGTGGTCAAGACCAGGAAACCTCGATTGCTAAGCACTTAGCTAGTGTAGCTAAGCGCTTAGCAAAAGCCTAGGCTCAACTTATGACAGATCAGGTAGAGCGCATTCTTGAACAGTGGCGAACGGAAAAGCCCGAGCTCGATGCCTCACCGATGGCCGTCATTGGCCGCTTGAGCCGCGCGGCTCTGGCTATCGAATCCCGACTGGCCGACACCTTCGCCCAACACGGCCTAGATGCGTCGTCCTTCGATGTGCTGGCCACGCTGCTGCGCAACGGCCCCCCTTACAGGCTTACCCCGGCAGAACTCGCGCGGGAATCAATGATCTCCACGAGCGCGGTAGCGCAGCGATTGAACAAGCTGGAGGCCCGCGGGCTCGTGGCGCGCGAGGCAAACCCAGACGACGGCCGCGGCACGCTCGTTGCACTTACCGACTCGGGGAAGGAAGTGATCGAGAAGGCGCTGCCGGACCATATTAGAACCGAACGAGCCATCCTGTCGTCGCTGAGCAGACAAGAGCAAACCACCTTGGCACTGCTTCTGAGCCGAATCGGCAATGCATAAGATTCCCACACTGCATCGGTTCGCCCATCCGGCTTGACTCTGCCGTAACGTCAACTGGAATGGTTGTGAATATGACAGAGAAAACAGGACCGATCATCGACCGTTCGATCTACCCCATGCCCATGTTCATCAACCTCGTAGTCAGCGACCTTGCTGCGGCGGAAGCACTATACGCCCAAGCGGGGTTCGTGACTCTCGCGACGATCCCCGGGCCCGGCGGCATCCCCTCGCTGGTTCACCTGCGACGCGAGAAGTATCAGGACATCTTGATGACACAAGGCGCTCCGGGAGGCGGCACAACGTCGGCGTCATTTGCTGCCGGTGACGTCGACCTAGACAGAGTTGCCGACAGCCTGCGAACGGCGGGTGCTGGGGTCTCCGGTCCGCTCAACACACCCTGGTTCACGACAGATGTGTCTTTCTCTGACGCAGATGGCAACACCGTGACCCTGACCGCGCCACGCGCGGCCGATCAGGCTCAGGCGCAGGTTTGGGCGAGTGATCAGATTTCCGGCGACTTCGACCTTCCCGACGGCTTTTCGTTCGGCTCAACGCCCCGGCAATAGGAGGGAATAGCTGTGCAGGAATGGCCGATCAAGGAAGTGGCCCGGGCAACTGGGCTCACCAGCCGAACCCTTCGACACTATGAGCAGATCGGCTTGCTCCACCCTTCACGGGTGGCGAGCAACGGCTATCGGTTCTACGGCGAAGCAGAGCTGTCTCGGCTGTACAGGATCCTCTCTCTGCGGGCACTCGAATTGCCGCTTGCCACGATCCAAATCGCCCTCGACGACGACAAGTCGCTCGCTGAGACGATCCAATCGCACCTCGCGCTCCTCGAAGAGCGCAGAGAACGAACCAACCAACAGATCACCGTCGTGAGGCAGACATTGAACGCGGTACAGAAAGGCCAACATATGAGCATCGAAGAGGTGTTTGCTGGCGTCGATCAGAGCCAGTACGAAACCGAAGTACGACAGCGCTGGGGCGATGACGCCTGGGAACGCAGTGCGAAGCGCCGCGACCAGATGACGGACGAAGCGCGTCGGGCTGACGATGAACGCAGCTTGGACGTGAACGCTGCGCTTCGCGAGGCGGCCGAGTCGAACGTGGACCCGACGTCGGATGTATTTCAGACTTTGGTCGGAGGCCACTACAAATGGGTCACGGAGTACTGGAACGGGCGAAAGCCCGACAGGGACGCGTACACCGGACTTTCTCACCTCTACGTCACTGACCCACGGTTCGCCGCTACCTACGGCGGTCAGGCCAACGCTGAACTCATCCGCACGGCAATCCAATCCTGGATCGAGACGAACCTCCCGTAGAGCCATCAGGCCCGGGAGCGATGCACCAAGCAGCGCGTCGCGGCAGCACGTTCAGGCTGGCAAGAACACACCATCAAAGAAGGCGCCGAGCTCCGATGTGGCTTCCAGCGGCAGCACGGCCGCGACGTACTGGTCGGGCCGCACGACCACCACAGCGCCGTCCCGCGCGAGCTCGCGCTCGACGAAGATGTCGGTGTCCGTCCACACGTTGGGTGTGGCGGCGTAGACCTTCTCCCAATCCGTAAGACCCAGCGGTCCCGTCTTCGGTAGGAACAAGTCCGGTGCCTCCAGCAGCGCGACATCCTCGAATGCCTCCTGATAGACGACCTTGGCATCGATGACGGCATCCTCATCAGCATCCGCCGAAGTCACCCGAGCGATCATCGGCGAGACCGCCGTTGCCCATTCCCGAAGGCGCACACCGCCCGCATCCGCGAACGCATAAACACGCCAGCGACCATCCGCCCTCGCATGGTGACCAAGATGCACGACGTTGCCGTCACACACCCGCACGACCTCGGCGGATTTGAACCGCTTCCCGATCGGGAACCCCGCCGCGAGCGCCTGATGGGCGGAACCGCCCGTGATCGCCGACGGCGGGTACTGCGTCATGAATCCCGAAGGGAACTCGGCGGTGGCGAGGTAGTAGTTCGCCAGCTCCTGCGGGTCGGAAATCTCCTCAGGTTTGCGTGCCATCAGACTTGACCACTCGCGGTCGAAATCGATCAGCTGCTGCGCAACCGGCTGCCGCTCTGCCGAATACGTCGCCAGGAGCGACTCGGGGCTGCGACCGGTGAGCACCGATCCGAGCTTCCAGCCCAGGTTGAATCCGTCCTGCATCGAAACGTTCATGCCTTGGCCAGCTTTCGCGCTGTGCGTGTGACAGGCATCTCCGGTCAAGAACACACGCGGAGCACGCGTGTCATCCAGAGCATCATCGAAACCGTCCGTGACGCGGTGGCCGACCTCGTAGACACTTGACCAGGCGACCTCCTTCACGTCGAGCGTGTACGGATGCAGAACCTCATTGGCCTTCTCGATGATCTGGTCAATCGGCGTCTGGCGCACCCGGTGGTTGTCGTCGGTCGCGACCGCGCCGAGGTCGACATACACACGGCTGAGATATCCACCCTCGCGGGGAATGTGCAGAATGTTCCCGGCCTTCGCGTTGATCGCGCATTTCGTACGCCAATCGGGGAAATCGGTGTTCACGAGCACATCCATGACTCCCCAGGCATGGGCTGAGAATTCGCCCACATGCTGACGTCCGATCGCCTCACGCACACCGCTTCGCGCCCCGTCGCATCCGACGACGTACTTCGCACGGATCGTGCGTTCCTCACCCGCGCGCTCCCCCGCCGTGTGCCGAATTCGCACCGCGACCGGATACTCACCTTCGCCATCGCGGGAAAGATCGAGGAACTCGATGCCGTAGTCGGGGATGATCCGGCCGGGCGCGAAGGCTGCCGCCTCGGCGAAGTAATCAAGCACGCGTGCTTGGTTGACGATCAGATGCGGGAACTCACTGATCTTCAGTCCATAATCCTCCGTACGCGTGGTGCGGATGATGTTGTCGGGGTTGTCCGGGTCCGGCCCCCAGAAGTTCATATAGGCGATGTTGTATGCCTCGGCAGTGATCCGTTCGGCGAATCCGAAGGCTTGGAAAGTCTCGACGCTGCGCGGCTGGATGCCATCGGCCTGGCCGAGCACGAGACGACCGTCGCGGCGCTCGATGATCCGTGTCGTGACATCGGGAAACTGCGACATCTGCGCAGCCAGCAGCATGCCGGCGGGTCCAGAGCCGACGATCAGCACATCCGTCTCATCCGGCAGGTCGATTGGGCGTTCGACACCCCAGCCCGCAGCCGGGACGACCCGTGGGTTCTCAGAAACGTAACCGTGGTGATGAAACTGCATCTTGATGCTCCTTGGTGACGTCGTTGTCTCGGGCTGGATGCAGAATGCTTGCGGCCCGATCTCAGGATGATATACGATTTCAAATACATCGCACAAGAGCGAGACTCACGACGCAAGGAGGCGCCCACTGTGACGGACTCGATTGCCCGCCCAGGCAAGATCATCGCAATCCACCTCAGCTATGCGTCCCGTGCTGATCAGCGCGGACGGCGCCCAGCCCACCCCTCCTACTTCTTCAAGGTCGCCAGTTCCGTTGCAGCATCCGGCGACACCGTCGAACGCCCCGCCGGCACCGAGCTGCTCGCCTTCGAGGGTGAGATCGCGCTCGTCATCGGCATCCCTGCACGCCGCGTCAGTCTGGAGGATGCCTGGTCGCATGTGGCATCCGTCACCGCCGCCAACGACCTCGGCCTCTACGACCTACGAGCCAACGACAAGGGCTCGAACGTCCGCTCCAAGGGCGGAGACGGCTACACACCTCTCGGCCCGAATCTCATCGATGCCCGCACGATCGATCCATCCGGCATCCGGGTGCGCACCTGGGTCAATGGCGAGCTTCGTCAAGATGACACGTCTGCGGGACTGATCTTCCCGCTCGCGCAGTTCGTCGCCGATCTCTCGCAGCACTTCACGCTCGAGACCGGGGATGTCATCCTCACGGGGACGCCGGCCGGATCGTCCGTAATCGTTCCCGGCGACGTCGTCGAGGTGGAGGTGGATGCCCCGAACGCACCAGGCGCACCGTCATCTGGCCGGCTCGTCACCACCGTCACGCAGGGCTCGGCCGCGTTCGACGAATCGCTCGGGTCGCTCCCTGCTGTCGATGACAAGCAGCGTGCGGATGCCTGGGGAACGGCCCCGACCGAAGATCGTCCGTCTCGTTCAACGACCGGGTTGAGCGTCGAACTCCGCGCGAAGCTCGAGGCCGCTCCCACCGCTGGGCTCTCCGCCCAGCTGCGCAAGCGCGGACACCACTCCTGCTTCATCGACGGCGTCGCCGTCAACATCGCCGGCACGAAGATCGTCGGCACCGCGCGAACGCTGCGCTTCATCCCCGCCCGCGAGGATCTATTCGCCAGCCACGGCGGAGGCTACAACGCTCAGAAACGTCTGTTCGACGCTGTCGAAGAGGGCGAGATCATCGTCATCGAGGCGCGCGGGGATGCCACCACCGGCACTCTCGGCGACATCCTCGCCCTGCGCGCCCACGCCCGCGGCGCTGCCGGGGTCGTCACCGACGGCGGTGTGCGCGACTTCGATGAGGTCGCGCGCATCGGTCTGCCCGTGTTCTCGCAGGGCGCCCACCCGTCGGTACTCGGTCGCAAGCATGTGCCGTGGGACCTCGATGTGACCGTCGCCTGCGGCGGTGCCGCCGTCCAGCCGGGAGACATCATCGTCGGAGATGGAGACGGCGTTGTTGTGATCCCTCCGTCACTCGTCGAAGAGGTCGTCGAAGCAACACTGGCCCAGGAACAGGAGGACGCCTGGATCGCCGCACAGGTCGAGGCAGGGCATCCGGTCGATGGGTTGTTTCCGATGAATGCCCAGTGGCGTGCGAAGTACGAGGCGGAACGCGCATGACCAAGACCCTCAGCAAATCGCAACGCGCGTACGACTGGCTCAAGGAGCGCATCGCCGGGCAGACCTACACCCCCGGCTACCGACTCGTGCTCGGCACGATCGCAGGGGAACTCGACATGAGCGTGGTGCCGGTGCGCGAGGCGATCCGGCAACTCGAAGCCGAAGGACTCGTCCACTTCGAGCACAACGTGGGCGCGAGAGTGGCGATGGTCGATGATGCCCAATATCGGCACAGCATGGAGACCCTCAGCATCCTCGAGGGCAGCGCGACAGCGCTTGCGGCGCGGCACCTCACCGCTGATGATCTGAAGCTCGCGCGGGCAATCAATGCACAGATGATCGAAACGCTGGAAAATTTCAATCCTTCCGCGTTCACGCAGCTGAACCAGCGCTTCCACGCGGCGCTCATCGCACCGTGCCCGAACCCGCGCCTGCACGAACTCGTCACGCTGGAGATGTCGCGACTCAATCGCCTGCGCGACTCGACCTTCAGCTTCGTGCCCGGTCGCGCGCACGACTCGGTGCGCGAACACGAGCAGATCGTGGCGCTGATCGAGAACAGTGCACCGATCACAGAGATCGAGCGTGCAGCCCGGCTGCACCATGCATCCACTCTTGACGCCTATCTGACCCAGACGCAACCCGACGAGGCCGTCGGCACGCATGTGCACTGACACCGGAGGAACAATGACTGATTCACGTATCCCCGCAGATCTCCCCGCTCGCATCCAGCATTACATCGATGGCTCCTTCGTCGATTCGGTCGACGGCGACACCTTCGACGTGCTCGATCCGGTGACGAACGAGAACTACACCACTGCCGCGGCCGGCAAGAAGGCAGACATCGATCTCGCTGTCGCCGCTGCCAAACGTGCTTTCGAGGACGGGCCGTGGCCGAAGATGCTTCCGCGCGAGCGCTCGCGCGTGCTGCACAAGATCGCCGATCTCGTCGAGTCTCGCGATCAGCGCCTCGCGGAACTGGAGTCATTCGACTCCGGCCTACCCATCACGCAGGCGCTCGGTCAGGCCCGGCGCGCTGCGGAGAACTTCCGTTTCTTCGCCGATCTGATCGTCGCGCAGGCGGATGACACGTACAAGGTACCGGGGCGTCAGATCAACTACGTCAATCGCAAGCCGATCGGGGTCGCAGGCCTGATCACCCCGTGGAATACGCCGTTCATGCTCGAGTCCTGGAAGCTGGGCCCAGCCCTCGCCACCGGCAACACGGTCGTCCTCAAGCCCGCCGAGTTCACTCCGCTTTCGGCATCTCTGTGGGCTGACATCTTCGAGGAGGCTGGGCTCCCGCAGGGCGTGTTCAACCTCGTCAACGGTCTCGGAGAGGATGCCGGTGACGCACTTGTGAAGCATCCCGATGTTCCGCTGATCTCGTTCACCGGCGAGAGCTCCACCGGCCAGCTGATCTTCGCCAGCGCGGCCCCGTACCTGAAGGGTCTGTCGATGGAGCTCGGCGGAAAGTCCCCCGCGATCGTCTTCGCCGACGCCGACCTCGAAGCCGCAGTCAACGCGACGATCTTCGGGGTGTTCTCCCTCAATGGCGAGCGCTGCACGGCAGGCAGTCGCATCCTCGTCGAAGACTCGATCTACGACGAGTTCGTCGAGAAATATGCAGCTCAGGCGAAGCGCGTGAAGGTCGGTCTGCCCAATGACCCGACTACCGAGGTCGGTGCGCTCGTGCACCCGGAGCACTACGACAAGGTGATGAGCTACGTGGAGATCGGCAAGAGCGAGGCGCGCCTGGTCGCCGGCGGCGGACGCCCCGAAGGTTTCGACACCGGCAACTACGTCGCACCGACGGTGTTCGCCGATGTCTACCCGGATGCCCGGATCTTCCAGGAGGAGATCTTCGGCCCGGTTGTCGCAATCACCCCGTTCACGGGCGATGAAGAGGCCCTCGCACTGGCGAACAACACCAAATACGGCCTCGCCGCGTACATCTGGACGAACGACCTCAAACGCGCACATAACTTCGCTGGCGACCTCGAGGCTGGCATGGTGTGGCTGAACAGCAACAACGTGCGGGACCTGCGCACCCCGTTCGGTGGCGTGAAGGCATCCGGTCTCGGGCACGAGGGCGGCTACCGCTCGATCGACTTCTACACCGATCAGCAGGCCGTGCACATCAACCTCGGCGAAGTCCACAATCCCGTCTTCGGAAAGAACTGACCCTTCCCGCCTTCCCGCACTCCCGCTTTCCCGCACTCCCGCCTTCCCGCCTTCCCGCTCAGGTCGCATTTCCTGCTGTTAAAACCGCCGCAAAGCGACACGAAGTGCGACCGGAGCACGAGAATCTCAAGCAAGGACGCTGATATGACCAATCGTGAAGACATGACCCTGACTTCCTCGGGCTACTACGTGAGCGCGGAAGCTCCGATCCACTCAGACAACGCCGTCGCGACCCCGGTCGCCACTCCCCCGGATATCCTCCGCTGCGCATATATGGACCTCGTCGTCACTGACCTCGCGGCATCCCGTCAGTTCTATGTCGACGTGCTCGGGCTCTACGTGACCGAGGAGGACGACGATGCGATCTACCTGCGCTCGACCGAGGAGTTCATCCACCACAACCTGGTGCTGCGGAAGGGACCGATCGCTGCGGTCGCGGCATTCTCGTACCGGGTGCGCAGCGCGGAGGACCTTGGCCGTGCCGTCGAGTTCTACACCGAACTCGGATGCCGCGTCGAACGACGCCCGGATGGCTTCGTTAGAGGCATCGGAGACTCGGTGCGTGTCGAGGACCCCCTCGGCTTCCCCTATGAGTTCTTCTTCGAGACGACCCATGTCGAGCGACTGTCCTGGCGCTATGACCTGCACACTCCGGGCGAGCTGGTTCGTCTCGATCACTTCAACCAGGTCACCCCGGACGTTCCCCGCGCCGTGCGCCACTACCAAGACCTTGGATTCCGCGTCACCGAAGATATCCAAGATGAGCACGGCACCGTCTATGCCGCATGGATGCGCCGCAAGCCCACGGTGCACGACACCGCTGCCACCGGCGGTGACGGCCCACGCATGCATCACGTCGCATTCGCTACGCATGAGAAGCACAACATCCTGGCCATCTGCGACAAGCTCGGAGCGCTGCGCCGGTCGGATGCGATCGAACGCGGCCCCGGCCGCCACGGTGTCTCGAACGCCTTCTACCTGTACCTGCGCGACCCCGATGGGCACCGCATCGAGATCTACACCCAGGACTACTACACCGGCGACCCGGACAACCCGGTCATCACCTGGGACGTGCACGACAATCAGCGGCGTGACTGGTGGGGCAACCCGGTGGTGCCGAGCTGGTACACCGACGCCTCGCTCGTGCTCGACCTCGACGGCAACCCGCAACCGGTCATCACGCGTACTGACGACAGCGAGATGGCTGTCACCATCGGAGCGGACGGTTTCTCGTACACGCGTAAAAACGAGGGCGAGGACTCGATGCCCGAATATAAGCAGGGCGAGTACAAGCTCGGCCACCAGCTCTAGAAGAAAGGCGCACCGGATGCTGACTCCTGAGGTGATCGAGCAGATTGCAGATGAACTCGCTGAGGCCGACCGCACGCACGGCGTGATCCCCCGCATCACCGCGCGGTTCCCGGATGCCACGATCGACGACGCCTATGCCATTCAAGGCATATGGCGGGACAAGAACCTCGCTTCCGGGCGTACGCTGGTCGGCCGCAAGATCGGTCTGACCTCGAAAGCGATGCAACAGGCGACCGGGATCACGGAGCCCGACTACGGCGTGATGTTCGACGACACCGTGTACCGCTCTGGTGCCGACATCCCCTTCGATGACTTCTCGAATGTGCGGATCGAGGTCGAGCTCGCTTTTGTCCTCAAGCATCCGCTCGAGGGCCCGAACTGCACTCTCGAGGATGCTCTCGGCGCAATCGACTACGCCGTCCCTGCTCTCGAAGTGCTGAACTCACATATCGAACTCGAAGGCCGAACGATCGTCGACACCATCAGCGATAATGCCGCGTACGGAGCGATGGTTCTCGGCGACGTGCATTTGCGTCCGGATGAGATCGACCTGCGCTGGATTCCCGGCGTGCTCTCGCGCAACGGCGAGATCGAGGAGACCGGCGTCGCAGCAGGAGTCCTCGGCCATCCCGCCACAGGGGTGGCGTGGCTGGCGAACAAGTTCCATCAGCATGGTGCACGGCTTGAAGCCGGCGAGATCATCCTCGCCGGATCCTTCACCCGACCGATGTGGGTACACAAGGGAGACGAGGTACGGTGCGACTACCGAGAGATGGGAACCATCACATGTCGTTTCGTTTAGAGCCTGCACCGTCGTTCCGGGAGCGTCTGGCGAGCGCCGAGCGCCCACTGATCGGAGCCTGGATCTGCTCCGGCAGCCCGATCGCGGCGGAGATCGTGGCGGGTTCCGGACTGGATTGGACACTGATCGACGGCGAGCACAGTCCGATCGGCCTCGAATCCACGCTTGCGCTGCTGCAGGCGGCCGCGCCGTATCCGATCGCCCCGCTGGTGCGGGTGCCGAGCAACAACGCGGTGCTGATCAAGCAGTTCCTCGACGTCGGCGCGCAGAACCTTCTGGTGCCTATGGTCAACAGCGTGTCGGATGCCGAAGCCGCCGTCGCTGCGACCCGCTACCCGCCGCGCGGCATCCGGGGCGTCGGCAGCGCGCTTGCTCGCGCCGGACAGTGGGGCCGCACCGAGAAATATCTGCAGCGAGCGCACGAGATCACCTCGCTCTCGGTGCAGATCGAGACGGATGCTGCGGTGCAGAGCGCCCGCGCAATCGCTGCGGTCGATGGTGTGGACAGCGTCTTTATCGGGCCGAGCGATCTGGCGGCATCCATGGGGCTGCTCGGCCAGCAGGAGCATCCTGATGTCATCGCTGCCGTCGAGCACACGATCACCGAAGTGCTCGCTGCTGGCAAGCCGGTCGGTGTGAACGCCTTCGTGCCGGCAACCGCGCGTCGCTACCTCGACGCCGGGGCCTCCTTCGCCCTTGTCGCCGCCGACGTGTCGATTCTCGCGCGGGCCACCGAGAAGCTCGCCGCGGACTGGATCCCCACTGCCGACACCGCCGAGCGCGAAAGTTACTGAGAGCTGCTCCTTCGCGTTGCGGCTCCTGCGGTTGTTACCACCCCCTGCTCCGGTTGCAATTGGTGTTGCTCTGAAGCCGTTTTAACAGCATCAATTGCGACCGGAACGGCGGTGTGGTGTGGTGTGGTGTGGTGGGCTAGAGACTGACGAAGAGCAGCACTGCCGCCATCACGACGCCGGAGCCCAGCATCGTCACGAACGTGTAGCCGAGGATGTCGCGCATCTTCAGTCCGGCGATCGCGAGCACCGGTAGTGCCCAGAACGGCTGGATCATGTTGGTCCACTGGTCACCGTAGGCAACTGCCATCACGGCGATCGAGGGGTCGACTCCGAGCTGGTTCGCGGCATCCAGCATGATCGGACCCTGCACGGCGAACTGTCCGCCGCCCGAAGGTACGAAGAAGTTCACGATGCCGGCGGAAAGCAGCGCCAGCACACCGAATGTCATCGGCGTCGCGATCGAGACGAAGGCATCCGAGAACAGTTGGATAAGGCCAGAGCTCGCCATGATCCCGAGAATGCCGGCGTATAGCGGGAACTGCAGCAAGATCTCGCCGACGTTGGATGCCGCTTTCTTGGTGAGGTGGATGAGCTCGAACGGGTTGCGCACCAGCAACAGGATGAGTGCCAAGAACGACCAGTTCACTATGTCGAGGGTGAGAGTTCCGCCCTGTACGAAGTGCACGATGAGGTACGCGACGAGCCCCAGACCGACAACCAGCGTGAGGATGCGCGAGGCATCAATGCGGTCGGCGGGTGTGACAACCTCGTCGTCGTACTCGTCGGTTTCCTCCGAGCCGACATGCTCGGGAAGCTCGTAGATCGGGTCGTTGCCCTTCGGCCGGATGAAGTACATCAGCGCTCCGACGACGATGATCACGCCGAGCGCCGCGAGCATGTTCCACGTGGAGAACGTGGTCTGGGTGATCGGCAGCACTTCGCCGCCCAGGCTCGGCGCGAGGAAGGAATCCGGAGTCGCCGCCGTCAGCGGGCCAGACCCCGAATACCCCATGTGCCAGACGACGAAGCCCGAGTAGCCGGAGGCGACCAGTAGCGGGAAATGCACCTTCATGCCGCGCTTGCGCGCTTCGACGGCGATCTCGCGTGCCAGCAACGTTCCGACGATGAGTCCGAGGCCCCAGGTGATGAGGCTCGCGATCGCGGCGATGACGAAGACGAAGACGTAGGCGAAGCCGGCGTTGCTGGGAACACGGGCAAGCCAGCGCAGCAGCTTCTGCACGGGGCGGGTGTTCGCCAGCATGTAGCCGAGCAGCAGGATCAGACACATCTGCGTCATGAAGGCCAGCAGGCCCGACAAGCCGTCGCCCCAACCCTTCACGACATCGACCGGACTGGTCTGCGTCAACGTCATCGCCAAGACCGCGACGATCAACGTCAGTACGATCGCGAACGTCAGCGCGGAGGGGATCCACCGTTCAAGAAAGCGGTTGATCGGACGCATGACACCCCGCTTTTGGCGGGCCTGCTGTGTCTGAGACATGGTGAACTCCTTCGTTCAAAACTGAATCTGCTTTCACCGTAGCAACGGATCAACGCTGAACCGGTCAGCCAACCCGTTGATCTTCGCGCCCAGCCTATTCCGGTCGCAATTGGTGTTGCTCTGAAGCCGTTTTAACAGCATCAATTGCGACCGGAGCGGGATTGAGTGCGCTCGTGAAAGCGGTTTCTCCGATAGTCTTCGTGCATGCCCCGCGTCAGCACAGACCGCCCGCACAAGCACGCCCGCGTCAGCGCGATCCTCGATGCGCACGGCGCCGATGAGCTGCTGCTGACCACGCCGGAGAATCTCGCGTGGTACTTCGACGGAGCCCGCGTGCAGGTGCCTTTCGGGGGCGCAGCCGTGTGCTCGGCCCTCATCCATCGCGACGGATCGGCGGTTATCACCGCACTGGAGAACGAGGCGGACCGGCTCGCCGCAGAAGAGATCGCTGGCGCCGAGTTCCGCAGCATCCCGTGGTTCGCCTCCCTCACCGAAGCAGCCCCGGACACGCTTGTCGACACGGCCGTCGCCGATGAGCTGCGCGCTGCGCGTGCGGCGCTGCTGCCCCAGGAACGCCAGCGGTACGCAGCGCTGGGCGCGGATTCCGCCGCCGCAGTGACCGCGGTCCTGCGCCATGCCCGTCCAGATATGACCGAGCATGCTCTCGCCGCCGAGCTCGGCCGTGCCGTGCTGGCTATCGGCGCGACACCGAACGTCATCCTCGTCGCCGGCTCGTCACGCGGAGGCGTCCAGCATCCGCTGCCCACCGATGCGGTGCTCGGCGATCAGTTCCTCGCGGTCGTCACGGCGGTCCGTCACGGCCTGCACGCCAGTTTCAGTCGCTGGGTGCGCTTCCGCGGCAGCGAAACGACCGATGAACGGGCCCTCCGCCTCGTCGAGGCAGATATCTTCGCCGCAACCCGGCCGGACCGCGCACTGAGCGAAATACTCAGCGATATCGGCTCCGCCTACGTCCGCCACGGCTTCGGCAACGAGGGCTCCCCCGCCTGGCGCGCACACCACCAGGGCGGCCCCACCGGCTACGTCGGCCGTGATCCCAAGGCTTCGCCGACCAGCACCCAGCGGGTGGTCTCCGGTGGAGCGTTCGCGTGGAACCCCTGGGTTCCGGGCGCGAAGCTCGAAGACACCGTGATCGCAGACCATACCGGCGTCACCACACTCACCACCGATCCCCTGTGGCCGACGGTGAACGTCAACGGCCTGGCCCGCCCCGACACATTGGACCTGTCATGACTTCAGACAACAGCGTGCGCCTCGACGAGATTCAGATCCGCGATCCTTTCGTGCTCCTCGACGAGAGCACCGGCCGATACTGGCTGTTCGGCAGCACCGACCAGAACATCTGGGACGGTCCCGCGACCGGCTTCGACACCTATCACAGCGACGATCTGCAGACCTGGCACGGACCGATCCCCGCCTTCCGCCCGGCCGCCGACTTCTGGTCGCACACCCAGTACTGGGCGCCCGAAGTGCACGCCTATGACAACGCCTTCTACCTTTTCGCGACGTTCACCGCGGAGGGGCATCGCCGCGGTACCCAGATCCTGCGCGCCGATCACCCCGAGGGGCCGTACGAGCCTTGGTCCGACGGCCCGCTCACGCCCCGCGCCTGGGAGTGCCTCGACGGCACGTTGCACGTCGAGAATGGCATCCCCTACCTTGTGTTCTGCCACGAGTGGAAGGACGTCGGCGACGGTGAGATCCACGCAATAGAGCTCGCCGCAGACCTTCGCAGCACGATCGGCGAGCCTCGACTGCTGTTTCGGGCATCCGAAGCGCCGTGGGCACGCAGCATCCCGCGTCCCGAGTTTGCAGAGGTGTTCGTCACCGACGGTCCTTCGATGCACCGAACGGCGGATGGCCGACTGCTGATGGTGTGGTCAAGCTTCGGAGATTCCGGCTATGCGATGGGCGTAGCAACATCAGCTTCCGGTGGGATCGCCGGCCCGTGGATCCAGTCTGAAGCACCGCTGTGGCCGGCTGACGGCGGGCATGGGATGGTCTTCACCACCACCGAGGGGACGCTGCTGCTCACACTGCACAGCCCGAACCGCACGCCCGATGAGCGCGCGCACTTCTTCGAGTTGCAGGAGACTCCGGCGGGGCTGCAGCTCAGAACACCGGCGGGATGAATTCGACGGCCGCGCGA
Organism: Microbacterium sp. A94; assembly: GCF_051842855.1. Classification (NCBI taxonomy): domain Bacteria; kingdom Bacillati; phylum Actinomycetota; class Actinomycetes; order Micrococcales; family Microbacteriaceae; genus Microbacterium; species Microbacterium sp. A94. The sequence continues at coordinate 24,007 of NZ_JBPXMU010000005.1, forward strand.
TCGGCTTCGTGCTGATCGACGATCGTGACCCTCTCATTCGGCGCGATCGTCATAGCCAGCTCCGCACCGGCAAGCACGAGCACCCCGGCCACGGGCTGGGCGGCCAGTCCGACGACGGCGACGACCTCACCCGCCGCATCCGTCTCAACGCGCCACCCGCGCGGGAACGAGAACTCCGGCTGTCCGTCGCGGTACACCTGAACCAGTTCGTCATCCGCGACCAGCTCCCACGCGACCGAACCCACGGTTCGGGCGTGACCGATCGCCTCCGCGGCCGTTCCGCGCTCCAGCCGCGTCGGGGCGAGACCGGAGAACCACAGCGTGCCGTCCGCGCGCTCGAGCACGCCGGAATGCCGCTCGAGTGCGTCCAAGAACCACAGGATCGAGGGCGAGTACACCTCGGTGTACCCGGCATCTCCCGACCACGGGTCCACGCACTGCGGGAACCGGTCAGCTGCGACGAGCGCGGCAAGCAGGGGCTGTGCGGTCAGCGCCAGCTCTGCGACGTGGCCGTGGCGTTCAAAGGCTTCCGGTGCGCGCAGTTGCGCAAGCATGTTCACCGGGCCGCCCCAGGAATTGCGTGAGGCGTCATGATCGAACCGGGGGTCGTCCATCGCGATCGTCGTGAACCCGTAGTGCGCGAGGAACTTCCGGGTGTTCATCAGGTGCCGCCGGAGCGCGTCGGCGAAGAACGGCTCATCCCCCACCTCACAGGCCAGCACTCGCAACAGCACGTCCGACGCGATCCGCACGGGCATTCCTGACCGGTCCCGGTCGTAGAACAGCCCGTCGTCTTCATCGAAGCACTGCGCCCAGAGCGCATCGAGAGAGGCCTCGGCCCGTTCTCGCCACGGCGCACCGTCCTCGCCCAACTCGTCGGCGATCGCCCCGAGGTAGACCCGCTGACATGCCACGTTCGCCGTCAGATCGGGTGCGATGTACGGCACGGCGGTGGCGGCGGGGTCGACGTATCGGGCATCCGCACCAAATGCGCGATCCGGCGCGAACCAGAACCGGGGCGAGAGATCATGCCCGGTGTCGAAGGCGCAGAATGCTTCGACCGCCCCCGTCTCGGCGGTGTCGCGATAGCGCGCGAGCCAGGCGTCGTAGCGGGCCATCGCGGCGTACATCACCTGCAGGAACTGCCGATCGCCGGTGCGCTGATAGTGCCGCCACACGACGCGCGCCAAAGGTGTGACGATCTGAATCTGACTGAACCCGGGCCCTGCCGGAGTCACCTTGTACGGGATCATCCCGTCGACGCGCTGATGCGCGGCGAACTGCAGCAGCGTGTCTGTGCCGATGCCGGGTGCGAAGCGATCGAGGACCTCGACATTGATCGTTCCGGTGCTCTCCAGCCAGCATCCGTCATAGACGCCGCCTTCGTTCAGCACGGGCGGGCCATCGATGGAGCGGATGCACCGGTCAAGCTCGGCGAGCGCATCATGCCAGCGCTGCTCGAGCGGTCCCCCGACCGCGACGAAGCGGACCCCGGATGCTTCGAGCTCGGCGCCCAGCGGCGAGCCAACAAGTCCGGCACGCGGGATCGGCTTCGCCGCCCGCAGACGTTCCAGTGCCTCGGCACGAACGGTCGCAGTCATCTTCTGTCTCCCTCAGACGCCAGTGGGGCGCCGGCACCGTCGGCGCCCACGCCCCACTGTTCGTGAATTACTGCAGAGCTGCGCCGAGCTCATCGATCCAACGCTGCGCGGCTTCCTCCGGTGTCGCACGCTCGAAGAGAACCTCCGACTCCATGCGCTGGGAGAGCTCGTTGAGAATCGACCCACCGGCAGGCTGCGGCGGAGCCACAACGCCTTCCTCCAGCACGACATTCACATAGTCTGCCGCGACCTGGCCGGGCCCGCTCAGCAGCGGGGAAACCACCGCGAGCGTGTCTGGGTTGAAGGGCACGCCTCGCGTGTCAAGGATGAGCTCGGCTGCCGCAGGCTCATTGAGGAACCAGTTCATGAGCAGGGCCGCGGCCTCGGGGTGAGCGCTGGCCGCGTTGATCGACCAGAACGCGGAGGGCAGCAGCGCCACACCGGAAATGTCGGTTGAGGTCGGCGGCAGGACCATCTGAACGTTCTCGCCGGCACCGGCGTACACGCCCATCAGGTTGCTGTAGCCGAAGGTGACTGCCGCTTGGCCGAGTGTGAACGGCTGCTGGTCCGGCGGCAGCGCCCAGTTCGCCGTGACGACGGATGGGTCTGGCAGTGCACCGCCTTCGAGTAGCTGCTTCTCGATCTCGTACCAGCTGGCGATGTCGTCGACGTCTACACCGAGCTGACCATCCCAGTCGTAGATGCCCACCTCGCTGAGCTGTCCGGCATATGTGCCCATGATGTCTTGCACGCGCAGATCGATGCCGTGGACAGGCTTTCCGTCCGCCGTGGTGAGACCGGCGCTACCGATCTCGTTCGTGACTGCGACCAGGTCATCCCACGTCCAGCCATCCGCGGGCACATCGACGCCAGCCTGGGCAAAGATGTCGGCGTTGATGAAGGCCGCTGTCGCGTTACCGCCGGTGGGCAGGCCATAGAGCTGGTCATCGACGAGGGCGCTGGTGAGCGAGAAGTCCGGATACTTGCTCGCGTCGAGCTGCTCAGAAACCGTCGACAAGTCCAGCAGCGCACCCAGCGCACCGTATTCCTGGGGCTTTGCCCCACCCAGAGCGAACACGTCCGGGGCCGTGTCGCCACCGGCAGCGAAGTCGGTCGCAAGACGATTGAACAGGTCATCGGGAGAGCCGACCGGCGTCTCGACCACAGTGATGTTCGGGTACTCGTCCTCGAACAGGTCGATGACTTCGCCGAACAGTGTCGCCCGGTTGTCATCTCCCCACCAGGAGATCTCCAGTTCGATTTCCTCTTCGGGATCGAACTCACCGCCGCCGTCTGCGGTTCCTGTTCCTGCGGAGCAGCTGGTCAAGACCAGCGCGCTGGCCACCATCGCGGAGCCGACGGCTATGCGAGAGCGTGTCGTACGCATCATTGCGCCTCTTTCGGGTTGGGGCCGCTGCCATGGCGGCCGAACGTCTGTCGGGTTTTTGGAGCGGATTTTCGCTTCGATGAACTCGGAGGAGAAACCGCTTTCTCGAGTGAAGCTAGCATCCACCGAGAGGGGTGTCAATCGATTCTGCGGAGTGGACAACAAATCGTTGCACAGCACAACATCAGACCTGCCACGCCGCCCTCACTCGCCAGCAGGCCGCACGGGAGGCCGCCCCCAAGATCGCTCAGGGCGCCGGGTCCGAGACCGCTCCCGAAGAGTCCCGCACCTCGACACGCGGCTGGAACACGACGTTCTGCCCCGGGCTCCCACCCTCAATGAGGTCGTGCATCCGCCCCCAGGCGAGCACGCCCAGATCGGCGTGAGACACCGACGCCGTCGTCAACGCGGGGGCGAGGTACTGCGCCAGCGGAATGTCGTCGAAGCCGGTCACCGAAATATCTTCAGGCACGCTCAGACCGAGCGTTCGCAGCCCACCAATCAGCCCGATCGCGACGAGATCGTTGAACGCCAGCGCAGCGGTGGCTCGACTGTCATGCACAGCGACGGCCGCCTCGCGACCGTCATCCGAGCTCGCACCGGCGGGGATCCGCGCGATGGTCACATCGGGGTGAGCACGCTGGAAATCGTCGAGCCCCAGCTCGCGGCGGGCGTTCGAGGCGCTGAGCTCTGGACCGAAAACATACGCGAAGGAGCGGTGCCCGAGCCCGTAGAGGTGCTGGGCAAGGTCAGCGATCCCGGCACGGTAATCGATTGACAACGAAGGAGCGGAGACCCCCGACACAGAACGGTTGATCAACACCAGCGGATGCAACTGCGCGGCCAGCGCCGTGAGCTCAGCCTCGGGCATCCGTGGTGCACACAGCACGATCGCGTCCGTGCGCCGCCTGATCTCGAGCGCGAGCGCCGCTTCATCTTCAGGAGACTCGGCAGAGTCTGCCACCAGCACCCGATAGCCATCCAGCGCCGCCGTCTTGCTCAACCCGGCCAGCACCGACTGAAAAGCCGGGTTTGCAAGGTCAGGGACGACGAAAGCGACCGCGTGCGTCCGCCCGAGGGCGAGGCTTCGAGCCAGCGGACTCGGCGCATAGGCCAAGTCGCTCGCCGCCTGGCGAACCCGATCGGCAACACTGCTGTCACCGGCGAACCGGCCATTCATCACCCGAGAAACCGTGGCTGGAGAAACGCCGGCATGGCGCGCCACATCGGCGATCGTGACACTTCCACGCTGAGCGGTCATCGATTCCTCTTCCATCCCGATCCGGCTTCGGACAGTGCCACTGTACTGTCTCGGCTTGACGAATCGACGTGGACACGTCAATAATCAGAACACTCGTGAAACCGCTTTCTCGAAGGTGAGCCCGTCGGCTGCCATCGACAGGCACGGATCAGACAAGGAGGTCACGTGAGCAGTCTCGGAGAACTACGCACGATAACGCGTTCACGTCGCGCCACGGGGGCGCGCGTCAAAGAGAAATACCCGGATGGCAAGGCGGCATGGGTCTTCATGCTCCCCTGGCTGATCGGCATGCTGTGCCTGACCATCGGTCCGATCGTTGCGTCACTGTACCTGTCGTTCACCGACTACAACCTGCTGCAGCCGCCCATCTGGTCAGGCCTGAACAACATCGTCGAGATGTTCAACGACCCGCGCTTCTGGAACTCGTTCCGCGTGACCGTCGTCTACGTCTTCGTCAGCGTTCCCCTGCTGCTCGCACTCGCACTGGGGCTGGCCGTTCTGCTCGATAAGGGCCTGCGAGGCTTGTCGTTCTACCGCTCGATCTTCTACCTTCCCTCGCTGCTGGGCGGCTCCGTCGCGGTCGCAATCCTGTGGCGTCAGGTGTTCGGCAAGGACGGCATCGTCAACGGGTTCCTCGCCTGGTTCGGCATCGACGGTCCCGGCTGGATCGGCCACCCCGACTTTGCTCTCGGCACGCTGATCGTGCTGAACATCTGGACTTTCGGCTCCCCCATGGTGATCTTCCTCGCCGGGCTCCGCCAGATTCCGGAGATGTACTACGAGGCGGCGTCGATGGACGGTGCCGGCAGAATCCGCCAGTTCTTCGCCATCACGTTCCCGCTGCTGACCCCGGTGATCTTCTTCAACCTGGTGTTGCAGATCATCTTCTCCTTCCAGTCCTTCACACAGGCCTATGTCGTCTCCGGCGGCACCGGTGGGCCGAGTGATTCGACGATGTTCTTCACGCTTCTGCTGTACAAGGAAGCCTTCACCGAGCTCAACATGGGATACGCCTCGGCGATGTCCTGGTTCCTGCTCGTGGTGATCGCAGCCTTCACAGCGTTCAACTTCTGGCTCTCGAAGTATTGGGTGTTCTATGACGACTGAAACCGAGACCCTGCTGCGCCCGCCCTCTTCGTCACGCCGGCGACGCGAGACGGCAGGCCGACGCCGAGCCGGCGGCCGCTCACTTCGCGCGCTCGGCAAGCACGCGATGCTCATCATCATCTCGGTGGTGATGCTCTACCCGCTGATCTGGCTGGTGGTGTCGAGCCTCAAACCCAATGACCAGATCTTCCGTGATCTGAGCATCTTCACCGCCGATCTGACGTTCGAGAACTACCAGAACGGCTGGACCGACCTCCAGCATCCATTCGGGGTATTCCTGATCAACTCCTCGATCATCGCCTTCGGCGCGATCCTGGGAAACCTGCTGTCCTGCTCGATGGCCGCCTACGCCTTCGCGAGACTGCGCTTCCGCGGCCGAAACTTCGCCTTTGTGCTGATGCTCGGCTCGATCATGCTCCCGTTCCAGGTGCTGCTGGTGCCCCAGTTCGTGATCTTCAAAGAGCTCGGCTGGCTGAATACGTTCCTTCCGCTGATCGCGCCGAAGTTCCTGGCGACCGAGGCCTTCTTCATCTTCTTGATGGTGCAGTTCATCCGCGGACTTCCCAAGGAGCTGTTCGAAGCTGCCCGTGTCGACGGGGCCGGCCACTTCCGCAGCTATTTCCAGATCACGCTTCCCCTGATCGTGCCCTCGTTGGCGACCACCGCCATCTTCACGTTCATCTGGACGTGGGGCGACTTCTTCGGTCCGCTGATCTATGTGCGACTGCCAGAGCTATTCCCGGCTTCGCTCGCCCTGAAGGGCTTCCTCGATGCCCAATCAAGCTCGGACTACGGCTCGATGTTCGCCATGAGTGTCGTCTCACTGATCCCCCTGTTCCTCATCTTCCTGTTCGGCCAGCGGTTCCTCATCAAGGGCGCCGCGACCTCAGGCATCAAGTGATCGAAAGGATCAGAAGATGACCCGCCTCCGCTATGCACTCGTCGGCTCCGGCTCACGCGCGCAGATGTACCTCGACGCGCTCGCAACCACACACGCGGACGTAGCCGAGCTCGTCGCTTGGACCGACACCAACCCCGGACGCCAGGACTGGTCGCTGGCGCAGCATCCGGAATTGGGCACACCAGCGCGCTTTGCGCCGGATGCTCTCGCCGATGCCGTCCGCGAGCATCGCATCGACCGCGTGATCATCAGCTCCCCCGATTTCACGCACGCGGATCACATCGTGACAGCGCTGGATGCCGGTGCCGATGTCGTGGTTGAGAAGCCGCTCACGATCGATGAAGCGGGCGTGCGGCGTATCGCCGAGGCCGCAGAGCGAACCGGACGTGAGGTGACAATCACCTTCAACTACCGCTATTCACCGCGCAACAGTGCACTGAAGCAGCTGATCGATTCCGGTGAGATCGGGGCGGTCACCAGCGTGCACTTCGAGTGGGTGCTGGACACCGCGCACGGCGCCGACTACTTCCGGCGCTGGCACCGCGAGAAGGACCGCTCCGGCGGGCTTCTGATCCACAAGGCCAGCCACCACTTCGACCTGGTGAACTGGTGGATCAACGACACCCCCACGCGCGTGTTCGCCTCCGGTGGGCTGCGGTTCTACGGCGCCGAGAACGCCCAGAAACGCGGGCTGGGTCCGCGTCCTGAGCGCGGGACGACCGATTCGCCGTTGCGCGATCAGTTCAGCCTCGACCTGCGCACGGACCCCACGTGGAGCGGGCTCTACCTCGAGCAAGAGCAGCACGACGGCTACCTGCGCGATCGCGACGTCTTCGACGCCGGCATCACCATCGAGGACAACCTCTCACTCGTCGTCGACTACGCCGGCGGCAGCACGATGTCGTACTCCCTGAACGCCCACGCCCCCTGGGAGGGGTACACGGTCGCCGTCAATGGAACCCGTGGCCGTGCGGAGCTGACCGTCATCGAACGCGGCTCCGTGCTCGTCGACGAGCAGGGCCGCACCGTCGTTGACCCGAGTGCACGTCCCGACCTCGTGCGCGACGATTCGGCGCGCCCGGTATCGGAACGGCTCGTCGTGCAGCGGCACTTCGAGACCGCTCGCGAAGTGCCTATCGCGGAGGCCGAGGGCGGACACGGTGGTGGCGATGCGATGCTGCTGCGCGATGTGTTCCTCGGCGCGCAGCCGGACCCGCTGGGACGCACCGCGGATTGGACTGACGGGGTACGCAGCATGGTCGTGGGTCTTGCCGGTAACCGGTCCCTCGCTGACGAGCGCGCTGTGCGCATCAGCGACCTGGAACTGGGCAGCGCCGGTGCCGCTGCCGCAGGCATCCAAGAATGAGCTCTGCCATGAATACGGAACTGCATCCCGGCCTGCATCCTGGCGCGCGCGTGCTCGTCACCGGCGGCGCCGGGCGACTCGGCCGCAGCGTTGTCCGCGAACTCGCCGCAGCGGGGTACGACGTGGTGAGCGTCGACCGCACGCGCAGTGATGCGCTGGAGACGCCGCAGATCGCCATCGATCTGCTGGACGCGGTGGCCACGCACGATACGTTCGTCGAGATCGCGCCGGATGCTGTGGTGCATCTTGCCGCGATCGCCGTTCCCGGCTCACTCCCGGACGCCGAGGTGTTCCAAATCAACACGCGCCTCGCCTGGAACGTGCTGGAAGCGACGATCGCCGCCCAGGCGAAGGCGCTGCTGGTCGCATCGAGTCCGACCGTGATCGGCTACGGATCCCCCGAGGGCTGGCGTCCGTCGTACCTTCCGCTCGACGAGGATCATCCCCTCGCCCCCTGGAACGGCTATGCCGTATCGAAGGTGGCCATCGAGCAGATCGTACAGATGGCGGTGCGCCGCTACGGCCGCAGTGTCCGCTTCGGCGTGTTCCGACCGTGTTACGTGATCGCCCCCGAGGAATGGCAGGGCGAGCGCACCCAGCAGGGCCACACGGTCGCCGAGCGGCTGGCCGACCCAGGACTGTCGGCCGTCGCCCTGTTCAACTACGTGGATGCCCGAGACGCCGGTGACTTCGTGGGTGCCTGGTTGCAGCACACCGACGGGGTGCCCAACGGCGAGGTGTTCTTCGTGACCGCTTCGGATGCCCTCGTGCAGAACCCGACAGCGCCATCGCTGGCGCAGTTAATTCCGGAGACAGCGGATGCCGCAGCATCCGTCTCCGGACGCGCCGGAGTCTTCTCCGGAGCCCGCGCAAAGCAGCTGCTCGGCTGGACCGCCCGCCGCACGTGGCGAAGCGAACTCCGCCAACCCGAACTATCCACGCCGCAATCTCTCCCCGACGACCAGGAGGCCTCTCATGTCTGAGCTGACCATTCCCGACCGCGTTCTCTTCTTCCCCGTCACCGCGTTCGACGACGACGATCGAGTGGATGCCGATCTCGTCGAGCAGCATGTTTCCGAGCGGGTCGACCACATGCCCGGTGCGGTGTTCTCCGCGTGCGGGACGGGCGAATTCCACGCCCTCTCCGCATCTGAATATGCCGTTACGGTCGCGGCGGCCGTCCGAGGTGCTGCCGGCCGGGTTCCGGTGCTCGCCGGCAGTGGTGGTGCCCTCGGCCATGCCCTGGAGTGCGCGCGCAGTGCGCAGGAAGCCGGCGCTGAGGGTCTGCTCGTCATGCCGCCGTACCTCGTGCAGGGTCCACAGGCAGGACTGGTCGCCTACGTCGAGCGGATCGCCGCGGAAACCGACCTGCCGCTGATCGTCTACCACCGCGGTGCGGCGCAGTTCACTCCGGCATCCATCACCACCCTGCTGGGCAATGACCGGGTGATCGGCGTCAAGGATGGCGTCGGTGATCTGGCGCTCGCGCAGCGCTTCGTGCGCGATGCCGCATCCCTGGCCGATGAGCCGCTGTTCTTCAACGGACTGCTGACCGCGGAGATGACGCAGGCCGCCTACAGCGCGATCGGCGTTCCGCTGTACTCGTCTGCCGTATTCGCGATGGCACCTGATATCTCGGTCGCCTTCTTCCAGGCCCTGCGCGGTGATGATCTTCAGATGCAGCAGGCACTGCTCGACGGGTTCTTCGCCCCGCTGATCGAACTGCGCGATGAGACGCCGGGCTTTGCGGTGGCGCTGGTCAAGGCCGGGGTCCGGTTGGGCGGTCTGCCGGTGGGATCGGTACGCGCTCCGCTCGTTGATCCGACGGCGGAGCAGGTCGGCCGGCTCGAGCGCCTACTCGAAACTGGGCGTGAGTTGATCGCATGATCGGCGGCGACACCACTGTCGAACGTGTCGAGACGCGTTCGCTACGCATCGCGTTGCAGCGACCGTGGGGATCAGACGTCACCGAGATCCGAGTGATCGTCGTCACGGTGCACACCATCGACGGGCGGACCGGTCACGGGTTCTCGTGGACTCCCTCCATCGGCAGCAGTGCGGTTCGAGCCATGATCGACGACGACCTCGCCCCGTTCCTCATCGGACGGCCCGCGTCACCTGCGGTGTGGGATCAGGCGTGGGCGCATCTGCATGAAGCGGGTGGTGGCGGAATCACCACGATCGCGCTGGCCGGGGTCGACCTTGCGCTGTGGGATCTGCAGGCTCGGAGCAGTGGATGCTCCGTCACCACGCTGCTCGGACGCCGGCATGACCGGCTCGCCGCCTACGGCAGCGGCGTGAATCTGCACTACCCGATCGATGAACTCGTCGCCCAGGTGCGGCGCTGGGTTGACCGCGGCTATTCGGCGGTAAAGATCAAGGTCGGAAAGCCCGACCTTGCGGACGACCTCGAGCGCGTAGCGGCGGTGCGCGAGGTACTCGGCCCCCACCGCCAGTTGTTCATCGATGCGAACCAGCGTTGGGATCTCGACAGCGCCAGTCGCGCGATCGTCGCCCTGCAGGCCCATGACATCGGCTGGATCGAAGAGCCCCTGCGCGCAGACGACCTCGCCGCGCACATCGAGCTGCGCAAGCGAATCGACGTGCCCATCGCTGTCGGCGAGAATCTACACACCGTGCACCGGTTCCGTGATTTTCTGGATGCCGGCGTCGTGGACATCGCGCAGCCGAACATCATCCGCGTCGGAGGCATCACCCCGTTCCTGCGCATCGCTGAGCTCGTGCGCGAATACGATGCCCAGCTCGCTCCGCACCTGCTGCCGGAGCTGTCGGCACAGGTCGCGTTCACGCTCCCCGAGACGTGCTGGATCGAGGATGTCGAGGATGCCGGCTTCGCCGACCTCGGCGTCCTCACGGCTCCGAGCGGGATTCAGGTGCACGACGGGTGGGCCACGGGGGAAGCATCCGTCGGCCTGGGAATGAACTTCAAGAGATAGGGCGATCACGATGATGACGAATCCGCAGAATTTGACCGACGACACCACCCTCGACGAGGTGCAGCACGCCGCGGAAGCCGCGGCGAGCGCCTTCGCTGTCATGTCACGCTCTGACGAGCCGACCCGTGCCACATGGCTGCGGGCGATCGCGGACCGGCTCGATGCTGAAGCGGATGAACTCACGGCGATTGCGAACGAGGAAACGGCGCTCGGGCTCCCCCGTCTCACCGGAGAGTTCGCCCGCACCACCGCACAGCTGCGGCTGTTCGCGTCGGTCGTGGAAGAGGGGTCCTATCTCGAAGCGGCAATCGATCATCCGAATCCGACGGCGACGCCGCCCATTCCGGACCTGCGCCGAATCCTGCGCCCCATCGGGCCGGTCGCTGTGTTCGCAGCATCCAACTTCCCGTTTGCGTTCTCCGTCGCCGGCGGCGACACGGCATCGAGCCTCGCTGTCGGATGCCCGGTTCTCTTAAAAGCGCATCCGGGGCATCCGCGCACATCCGTCGCCACCGCGGCGGCCGTCGCCGATGCGCTCGCCACAGCGGGAGCACCTGCCGGGGCGTTCTCGCTGATCACCGGCTTCGATGCCGGTCTCGCACTCGCCAGTCACCCGGCCGTGCGCGCAGTCGCCTTCACTGGATCAGTGCGCGGCGGTCGTGCTCTGCTCGATCACGTGACCGCCCGGCCGGAGCCAATCCCGTTCTACGGTGAGCTCGGAGCGGTGAACCCAGTCGTCATCACCGCTGCGGCAGCCGCGGCCCGCAGCGATGAACTGGCAGCAGGGCTCGCTGATTCCTTCCAACTGGGAGTCGGGCAGTTCTGCACGAAACCCGGGCTGGTCTTCGTGCCGGCGGGATCATCCCTCCCCCAGCAGCTCGCGGAACTCCTGCGTGCACAGCCGCGCATGCTCACCCCCACGATTGCTGAAGGCTTCGCCCACCGGCTAAGCAGCATCAGTGCTGTGCCCGGCGTGGACATCATCGCGTCTGACGCCAGCGGGCCGACCGTCGCGGTGACGGATGCGGCGACCCTTCTCGGGCACGCAGATCAACTGCTGGAAGAGGTCTTCGGCCCGTTCACCCTGCTGGTGCGCATCGACGAGAGTGATGACCTCACCGCGGTGCTGCGCGCACTGCCGGGAACACTTACGGCAACTGTGCATCACGAACCCGCCGAAGACGTCGAGGAGCTCGTCTCTGCACTGAGCGATATCGCCGGGCGAGTGCTGTTCAACGGCTGGCCCACCGGAGTGGCAGTGAGCTGGGCGCAGCACCACGGCGGGCCCTGGCCCTCGACGAACACGCAGTTCACGTCGGTCGGCGCAGCCGCGGTTCGTCGTTTTCAGCGACCGATCGTGTTCCAGAACGCTCCGGAGCAGGTACTGCCCCGTGCCCTGCACGAGCAGAATCCGCTGCGCATCCCCCGGCGCGTCGACGGTGTGCTCACGGTTGCCGACTCGGTGTAACTCGCGCTGGCCCTATCCGCCCGCGGTGCTGCCTGACCGCACTCCCGACACTGACCCCCACCCTGCGCCCCAACCACGCGCCCCGACACTGTTCCGGTCGCAATTGGTGCTGCTCTGAAGCCGTTTTAACAGCGTCATTTGCGACCGGAGCAGGGTCGGCGCGGGAGGTGGTGACCCGGCACGGGGAGGTGGTGACCCGCGCGGGCCGCGCGGTCACCCGAACGGGTCGGCCAGCAGCCTGGCGAACGCCGTTTCCGCGGCGCCGATCAGCAAACGGTCGGCGCCGAGGTCGGCGGAGTGGATCACGAGGCCCTCGGCCGGAGCAGCCAGTGCGCGCTCACGCACCGCGAGGTCGAATGCGTCAGGGTCGTGGTCGCGCAGCATCGGCAGGAATCCGCCGAGCACCACGATCGACGGGTTGAGCACGTTGACGGCATTGGCGAGGGTGACCGCAAGCACGCGTCGTTGCCTCTGCACCTCGGCGATGAGCTCGTCATCGTCCGATTCGGCGAGCGCTCGTGCGAGTTGGGTGTCATCAGCGGCGCTGAGACCGGCAGCATGCACGAGCCGTGCCCTGTTGACTTCGTCTTCGAGCACGCCGTCAACGCTGATCCGATCGGCTTCCGTGCCGATGCCGGGGTAAGTCTGCCCCCATTCCCCGGCGTAGCCGCCTGCCCCCGAGATGAGGGTTCCGTTCAGGATGAGCCCACCGCCGATGCCACTGGCACCGCCGTTGAGGTAGACGACATCGCGATGCTCACGTGCCGCGCCGAACAGCTTCTCGGCGCGAGCACCCAGCGAAGCGTCGTTGTCAACGATGACGGGCGCGTCGAGCGCTGCCGCCAGCGGTGTGGTGATGTCCTCATCGCGCCAGCCCAGGTGCGGGGCGAGCCCGACGACGCCATCGGATGCCCGCACGAGCCCGGGAACCGCAACGCCGATCCCGACCAGTCGGCAGCCCCGCAGAGAGTTCTGCTGCCACTCCTGTATGACCCGAACGGCGATGGCCACGGCATCCGCGGCACTGGGCACACTGTCCAGCGGCACGCGCGTGCGCTCCCGGAGCCCGCCGCCCAGGCTGACTGCTCCGATCTCGATCGCATCGACCTCCGGGTTGATGCCGATCGCTGTCACGTCGGGGTTGGCGCTGACGACGGGGCTCGGGCGCCCGACACGGCGAGTGGGATCAGGGTTCTGCTCCACCACCAGCCCCGCCGCAGCCAAGCCGGTGACGAGGTCGGCGACCGTCGAACGGTTGAGTCCGGTCTCTGCGGTGATTCGCGCCCGCGAGCGCGGACCCTCCTGATGGACGAGACGCAGCACCTCGCCGAGGTTCTTTCTGCGCACGCCTTCGATCCCGGATGCCCGATCCGCCATGTCTCTCCTCAACGCACGCGATTTGTTGTTCCTGTCACGATATCCGCAGGAACGTCGATCGGATGCCGGATGCTCAGCGCGGCGTGTATTCGAATCGACGCACGTTCAGCACTGTGCTCGTCATGGCCCCGTTGCTCGTGCCGTAGACACCGAACCACAGACCCAGAAATCCGCCCGTGGCCACGGTGTCGAGCGTGCGCCCGTCGGCAACGGCGACAGCCACCACTTCACCGCTGGGAACAGTCACCGCGAACGCATATTCCTGTTCCCGGACGCTCAGTGTCAGATCGAGTCCCGCTGAGGGCGAAGCATCCACGATCGTCTCACCAAGAAGCGTCTCCGCTCCCGCCTGGCGATGCATCACCGCGACGCGGGTGCCGTGCGCCACGGCGCTCAGTGACATTCGCACCTGGTCGTTCTCGGACTGCCGGACGATGAGCCCGACTTCTTCGCCGCCCCGAAGATCGGATGACAGCGTCGTCACGACATCGACATCACGATGCTGCTGACGCACACCGAGGAACGCTGAGACCGTGGCGTCGACGGGTGTCGAGGTGCGCAGTGGCAACTCCCACCCGTCGCCCTCCGGGTGCGCGATCTGCGCAGGCAGCGCCCTGGCCGATGTCCAGCGCGGGTCATCGGCGGCAACCACCCCGGAGGCGGCACCCTGCATCACGCCCCGCGTCTGCTCGGACGCGAACGGCACATCCACCGACCAGGGAACACGTCCCTGCCCCGGCGCGAACACCGGCCAACCGTCCTCCCACGACACCGGAACGAGAAAGCACTCCCGGCCGAGGTTGTAGTGATAGCCGCCGTAGGGGCGCATCGCCAGCAGAACCGACCACCAGCTGCCATCGATCGCCTGTACGAGATCCGCATGCCCGACGCCGACGATGTCAGAACCGCGCCCCAGGTGACGGTGCGTAAGCACGGGGTTGCCCCTGTTACCGATGTAGGGCCCGGTCACTGTCTCTGCCCGCGCAACCGACAGCGCGTGATGGAACTCAGTGCCCGCCTCAGAAGCCAACAGGTAGTAGGTCCCGTCGATCTTGTACAGGTGCGGCCCCTCCGCCCAGACGGCGCCGAGCACCGCGCCATGCCAGAGGATGTGTTCCTCACCGACCAGCGTCATGCTCTCGCGGTCCAGCTCGCGCAACCACACCTCAGTCTGGTGATGCCACTGAGGTTCAGCGGCGAGACGGGTACCGTGCATCCAGATCCGGCCATCATCATCGAAGAAGATCGAGGGATCGATACCGTCGACATCGAGCCAGACCGGATCCGACCAGGGGCCTGCGGGGTCGGTCGCCGTCACTACGAAGTTGCCGCCGGGCGAACCGTCGTTCTGGCCGACGAGCGTGCACACCAGCCAGAACAGACCGTCATGGAATCGCAGCGTCGGAGCGTACAGGCCGCCGGAGGATCTGACCCCATCCATGTCGAGCATTCCCGGACGGTCGATCACATGACCGATCAGCTCCCAGCTGACCAGGTCACGACTGCGCTGCACGGGAAGACCCGGCTGATATTCGAACGTCGAGGTGACGAGGAAGTACTCCTCCCCGACCCGGCAGATCGTCGGGTCGGGAAAGCACCCCGGCAGAATCGGATTCTGAACAATCGCCATCAACGCGCGAATTCGACGGCGGCGACGTGCACCTCGGCGGTGACAACCCGGCGATCGGACGGCGCGATCACGTGGGCATCGCCCGTGATTTTCAGCGTCGCCCTGGCAGTCGCCGTTCCCGCAGCCTCGCTCGCTGCCGCATCCGCGCCGACCCATACCTCGACCGCGCCCGGCTCGACGATACGCGTCATCGATCGGTCGCTGAAGGCGAACCGCTGCGTCGGCACCGAGAACGACACTGTCGCTGACTCCCCGGCTGCCAGCGTCACGCGCTGGAATCCGAGAAGCTGCACGACCGGCCTCGTCACCGATGCGGTGACATCGTGCCCGTAGAGCTGCACGATATGGTCGCCGACCCGAGTGCCGGTGTTCGTCACCGTCACGGCGGCGCCGAAGGCAGCACCCGCCGCCACTTCCTCGTCGATAGCCAAATCCCCGTAGGAGAACGCGCTGTACGACAGCCCGAATCCGAAGGGGCGCACGGGTGTGGGATCGGTAGAGGTGACTTCGGAGCGGCCACCGAGCGGCGGATGCAGGTAGGTGAACGGCTGTGCGCCGGCTGACCGCGGCAGCGAGATCGGCAGCCGGCCGGAGGGGTTGACGCGTCCAGCGATCACTCCGGCCAACGCGGATGCGCCTTCCTCGCCGGGGAAGAATGACTGCACGACGGCAGCCGGGCGCTTGTCACCGTCGAGTGCCCAGCCGATCGCATACGGGCGTCCGGTGAGCATGACCATGACCACCGGCGTACCCGTGGCCACAACCGCTTCGACGAGCTCGCGCTGCACGCCGGGCAGGTCCAGACTCTCCGAGTCGTTGCCTTCGCCGACCGTGCCGCGACCGAACAGGCCGGCCTGATCTCCCACGACGACAATTGCGACGTCAGCGCCGGCTGCGGCGGCCTCAGCAGCGGCGAAGCCCGACCGGTCATCGCCCTCCACTTCGGAACCCTGCGCATAGACGACGTCGGCATCCACTCCGAACTCTGCGGTAACGCCCTCGAGCACGGTGGGGATCTCGATCCCGATCGGGAACTCCGGGTGGTGGGCGAGCACATGGTTGGCGAAGGAATAGCAGCCCATTAGCGCTTCTGCGCGGTGGGCGTTGGGCCCGATGACGGCAACCCGCGATTTTCCGGCATCCGCACTCATCGGCAGAATGCCGTCATTCGAGAGCAGGACCACCGACTCCTCAGCGAGGCGCCGAGCGACGTCGCGGTGGCGCGGCGAATCCAGATCGATGTTCGTCGGAGCCTCATCCTCGAAGACATCCGGCTCCAGCAGCCCGAGCTCCTCCTTTTGCGCGAGCGCACGCAGCACGGCACGGTCAACGAGGGCCTCATCGAACTGGCCCGCACGGATGCGCTCCGCCAGCGGCGCGAGATACGCGTCACCGGTCGGCAGTTCGATATCGATGCCGGCGGTGAGAGCGGCAGCTGCAGCAGCCCCACGGTCGGCGGCGATGGCGTGCATCACCTCGAGGAACGCGACGGCAAAGTAGTCGGCGACGACGACGCCATCGAACCCCCAGCGCTCACGGAGCAGCTCGGTCAGATACTCCTCGCTCGACCCGAGCGGCACCCCGTCGATCTCCGCGTAGGAGTTCATCACCGAGCGTGCGCCGCCATCAAGCAGCGCCATCTCGAATGGCGGCAGGAAGACGTCTGCGATCTCGCGTGCACCGGCAGAGACAGGAGCATGGTTTCGGCCGGCGCGTGTAGCCGAGTAACCGACGAAGTGCTTCAGCGTCGCATGGATGCCGGTCGCCTGAAGCCCCTGCACGTAGGAGGTGCCCAGCACACCGACGACGTACGGATCCTCAGCGATACACTCATCCACCCGGCCCCAGCGCGGATCGCGAATGACGTCGAGCACCGGCGCGAGGCCCTGGTTGATGCCCAGCTCCCGCATCGATTCACCGATGACAACGGCCATCTCGTGCACGAGCTCCGGATCGAACGACGCTCCCCAGGCCAACGGCGTGGGGAAAGCGGCCGCCTTCCAGACAGCGAGACCTGTCAGGCACTCCTCGTGCACGAGCGCGGGGATCCCCAGACGCGTCTCGCGCTTGAGCCGGCGCTGCTCATCCCACAGCCATGCCGCGCGCTCGTCCGGATCCACCGGCCTCGTGCCATACACGCGGCTGTACTGGCCCAGCCCGTGCTTGGTCACCTCGGCGAGCTGGCCGGCGTCCTTCTGCCCGGCAGCCATCTCGGACTGCATGGGCGCTGCCATACCGTTCTGGTCGAGCCAGTACCCGACGATCTGCGCCAGCTTCTCGTCCAGAGTCATTCGCGCGTGCAGTGCACGGACGCGTTCGGAAACTGCAGGCATTGCGGGAACTCCCGCTGTCGTATTCGACACGGATCTCTCTTTCATTGTGCTCAGCCCTTGACTGCCCCGGTGAGTCCGCCGACGATACGGCGCTCGAACAGACTGAAGAACACCAGTGCGGGCACCATCGACAGCGACGTGTACGCGAGCACACGCGCGGTGTCGACGGAGTACTGCGAGGCGAAGTTCTGCACGCCCAGTGGGAGCGTGAACAGACTGGAGTCGTTGAGGATGAACAGCGGCAGCATGTAGCCATTCCACGAGCCGACGAAGGCCAGGATGCCGACGGTGACGACGCCGGGCAGACTCAGCGGGATCACCATTCGCCAGAAGAACCCGAGACGGGACGCGCCGTCAATGGATGCTGCCTCCTCGAGCTCCTTCGGGATCGCTCGCAGGAACGGTACGAGGATGATGATCGTCGTCGGCAGGGCGAAGGCGATCTGCGGCAGGATGATGCCGGCCAGACTGTTGACCAGTCCGAGGTTGCGGATCAGAAGATACAGCGGCGTGATCGCGACCGTGATCGGGAACATCAGACCCGCGGCGAACAGCGAGTACATCACGCCCCGGCCGCCGAAGTCGTAGCGGGCGATCACGTAACTGGCCATCAGGCCCAGCAACACCGCACCGAGGGTGGTTCCGACGGCGGCGATGGTCGAGTTGATCATCGCTGTCCAGAACTCCGAGCTGGCCAGCACGTCGCCATAGTTGGCGATCTGCCAGGGCGCCGGGAACCCGGACGGGTCCAGCGTGATCTGGGAGTTCGTGCGGAACCCGCCGACGATGATGTACAGCACCGGTGTGATGCAGATCGTGATCAGCACGATCGCGATCAGGTAGATGCCGGGGCTCCCCCAGCGGACCTTCGGCGACCGTCGCCGGCCGCGCGGTCCAGAGGGCTGGACGAGCACGGAAGTGGGCAAGCTCTCGGTGGTCATTTGCGCTTCCTTCCGCTTTCTCCGGTCACGGCGCCCTGTGTGTCACGACGCAGCACGAAGCGCTGGTAGACGAGGGCGATCACCAGGGAGATGAGGAACAGCATCACGGCGACGGCGTTTCCGTAGCCGTAGCTGCCAGCGAGGTGTCCGTTCTGGTACATGTATGTCGCCATCGTGGATGTGCCGGCGGTCGCAGCGATGTACTGGCCCCAGATGATGTTGACGAGGTCGAACAGCTGCAGCGAACCAATGATGGACAGGAACGCCCAGATGCGCAGGGTCGGCCCGAG
The DNA here is from genome assembly GCF_051842855.1 of Microbacterium sp. A94. Lineage (NCBI taxonomy): Bacteria > Bacillati > Actinomycetota > Actinomycetes > Micrococcales > Microbacteriaceae > Microbacterium > Microbacterium sp. A94. The sequence goes on from NZ_JBPXMU010000005.1 coordinate 42,626, forward strand.
CAGCGGCAGCGTGATGTGCCACTGGATTTTCCAGAAGCTGGCGCCGTCGATGGCCGCAGCCTCGTAGAGCTCCTCCGGGATCGACTGCATGCCGGCAAGCATCAGGATCACGGCGAAGCCGATGTACTTCCAGGTGATGATGACCATCAGCGTCCATATGGCAATGGACGGGTCTGCCAGCCAGGACTGCTGGAACTCGCCCAGACCCCACTTCTCCAGCAGGGAGTTCACAGCGCCCGCATCCTGCATCATCAGGCTCCACCCGATACCGACGATGACCTCAGAGATCACGTACGGCATGAAGATGAGCACGCGGATGATGGAGCGGCCGCGGATCTTCTGGTTCAGCAGCAGCGCGAACAGGATCGCAACCGGCCCCTGCATGATCAGCGAGAGAACCACGATGACGAAGTTGTGCGTCACCGCCTCGCGGAACGTGTCGTCCTGCCAGATCAGGATGTAGTTATCCAGTCCGACGAACTCGGTCGGCCAGCCGAAGCCGTTCCATTTGAAGAAGCCGTAGAACGCCGCCATCATCACCGGGAAGATGACGAAGCCGACGAAGACGATCAGAGCGGGGCCCGAGAGAAGCGCGATCTCGCCGCGCTTGCGCCAGTCGACGCGTCGCGGTCGACGCACTGGGGCCGACGAGTTGTCGGCCCCAGCACGAACGTTCTTCTCAGGCACGGCGACCGCCGCCACCTGGGTTTCGATCATCGCCCCGATCAGCCTCTCGCCGCAGCGGTGGTGATCTGCTCCACGAGCTTGTCGGGGGTGCCCTGACCGGCGAGCATCTCCACGACGCCGACGTTGAGCGCGTTGCCGACGTTCTGGCCCAGCGCGGTGTCCAGCCACAGCGAGACGTACGGCGCCTGCGCGTATGCCTCCATCAACGGCACCAGTGACGGGTCGGTGACGGCGCCCGTGGCGTCCTGGGAAGCGGGGATGGTCTGGAAGGCCACCGCGTACTTCTCCTGCCACTCGGTTGTCGAGACGAAGTTGAGGAACTCCTCGCACGCTGCGGGCGAGTCGGCTGAACACGAGTAGCCATCGACGCCACCCATCATCGCTCCGGCTCCGCCGTCGCCACCGCTCACCTCAGGGAACGGGAACCAGCCGAGGTCCGGCAGCGGCTGCTCGTCGGCAGTCAGACTCGCGATCACACCGACGTTCCAGGCGCCCATCAGTTCCATGGCTGCCTTGTGGTTCGCCAGCAGTCCGGCGGACGAGTTCGCGCCCTCCTGCGGGGACGTGGTCAAGAAGCCCTGGTTGAACGGCTCGATGCCGGCGAAGTCGGCGAGGTTCTCAGCGGCGGTCAGCCAGCACTCGTCAGTGAAATCGGGATTGGTGGCGAGGCTGGAGACGATGGCCTTGTCGCAGGCACGCAGCGCGAAGAAGTAGTACCAGTGTGCGGCGGGCCAGGCTGCCTTCGCACCGAGAGCGATCGGCGCGATGCCAGCACTCTTGAGCTTGTCGACAGCACCCTCGAGGTCATCCAGGGTCTTGGGCTCTTCGGTGATTCCGGCCTGTTCGAACAGGTCCTTGCTGTAGAAGATGCCGCCGGGGAGCACGGCGCTGGGCATGCCGTAGATCTTGTCGTCGACAGTGAATGCTGCGAACGGCGCTTCGCCGAATGCGGTCTTCACATCGGCGTCGATCAGTCCGGTGAGGTCTTTCACTTTGCCTGCGTCGACGATGTCGGCGAGTTTGCCGCCACCGCGAGCCATGAAGATGTCGGGCATGTCGCCCGAGTTCACGGCGGTCTGGAGTTTGCCGTCCATGTCTTCGTTCTGGATGGAGGTGACCTTGATGGTCACTTCGGGGTTCTCTTCTTTGAAGGCGGCCGCAGCATCGTCCCAGTACTGCTTGCCATCTCCGGTGGTGGAGTTGTGCCACATGGTGAGCGTGACGTCTCCGCCGTCGCTCCCCTGGTCGCCTCCGCCACCTGCACAGCCGGACAGCAGCATCGCAATGCCGGCCCCCAGCGCAACTGCTGTCGCGCCTCGCGTCTTGCGTGTCATCATCAGCCCTTTCGTCATCCTTGACAGATCGTGGGACCGCTCCCTGAGCGGTTCAATTCTTGACATTGCCAGACTCGGCACCGTTTAGTCAATCGATATCGATAACGTTTTCCAAACACCTCGTAAATCCACCCGATCGACCGCTCCGGCGGTTACGATCACGATGTGGACCTTAATATTCGCCCTAGTCGCGCAACGATCACCGATGTCGCACGGGTCGCGGGAGTCTCCGTCTCAACCGTGTCGAAGGTGATCAACGGCAAGGACGGCATCGCCGCCACCACTGCCGCGCACGTCCTCGCCGTCGTCGCGGACCTCGGATACGAGTCTTCCATCGTCGCAAGCAGCCTCCGCCGCGGACGCACTGGCGTCATCGGCGTGCTGCTGGCCGATTTCGAACCGTACTCCACCGAGCTGCTGAAGGGGATCTCTCGGGCAGCCGAGGCGACCGACTATGAACTCCTCGCTTACGCCGGCGGCAATGACAACGGCAAACGCACGAACTGGGAGCGGCGCTCACTGTCCCGCTTGGGCGGAACGCTCATCGACGGTGCGGTGGTCGTGGCACCAACTATGTCGATGACTAACGGCACCAGCATCCCTGTGGTTGCCATCGACCCGCATTCCGGAGCCGAGAGCGTACCGACTGTCGACGGCGACAACATCGGCGGCGCACGCGCGGCGACGGAGCTGCTGATCGGCCTTGGCCACCGTCGCATCGCCCACCTGGGCGGGCGGCCCGGACTCGAATCGTCCCGCTTGCGCCGCGAGGGGTACCTGCAGGCACTCGAGGCAGCAGGCATCCCGGTCCACCCCGCTCTCGACCGGGTCGGAGGCTACCGAGCCGATCTCACCGACGCTCCTGCCCACGAACTGCTGGGACTGCCCGCCGACCAACGCCCGACGGCCATCTTCGCCGCGAACGACCTCTCTGCCCTGCACGTCATGGAGGTCGCGCACGAGTTGGGTCTACGGGTGCCGCACGACCTCTCGATCATCGGATTCGATGACATTCCGGAATCATCGACCAGCTCCCCGCCTCTCACGACAGTGACCCAGCCCCTTCAGTTGATGGGCGCGGAGGCCCTGCGCATCCTCGTCTCCCTCCTCACCGGCGTCACGGTCGAGCAGCAGCATCGACGCCTGCCTGCCAGCCTCACCGTGCGGGAGAGCGTCGCCGCGCCCCCGAGCGTGCGCTGATTCCCCACCTCCGCCTCGGCGTCATCGACGCCCCAGCCGAGCCGGGCGCATGGCCACCAGCATCCCACCGATCACGAGCAGCAGGGCGGCCGCCAATGCGATGCCCCACGGTAGCTGCGCACCGGTGACGGCGAGTTGCCCGGGCGCAACGACCCTGACCTCCGCACTGATCGGTTCGAGCTCCCCGGACGCGATAACCAGGGTGTGTGCACCGAGTGGCAGATCCGCAGGGATCGACACGTCGAAGGCCACCCGACCTGAGGAATCAGCCGCGGAGATGCCGGCGATCTCGATCGGATCGCTGAACAGCGTCGCCGTGATCTGCTGACCGGGCTCCAGACCCGACACGGTCACAGGCAGGGCTCCACCCTGCTCCACGCTGCCGTCGCCGACGTCAACCGTCGCCCAGACGACCACTCCATCCTCGCCCGGATCCCCCGGCTCCGTCGGCGTACCGGGTTCCGTCGGTTCCGACGGTTCCGTCGGCTCCGTCGGCTCCGTCGGCTCCGTCGGCTCCGTCGGCTCGCCCGGCTCGCCCGGCTCGCCCGGCTCTTCGGCCGACACCAGGCGTGCGACGCCCCAGCGTGCGGTGTTCTGGTATCCGGTGCCGGTCGGCTCCGCCCAGGTGTGCACGGCGAAGCGGGCGCCGTCTCGTCCATCATTGACCTGGAAATCCAGTCCATGGAAGGTGTTGAGGCCGCCGAGTGGAACGTCGCTCTGACCGCCAGACTCGCCGACGAGGTCGATCGCGACCTCCACGACATATCCAGTTTCGGTCAGAGCCGTCGCGCTACTGGCCACACGTGCCTGCTGCAGCGCGGCATCGCCCGTGCCGAACGACAGGTCCCCGTCGGTCGTGATCCGGATCTGCGTGTCGTTCGGGCCGTACGTCCCAGCCTTCGTGTTGCCCAGATCGAGAAACACTTCAACGGAATCGCGGTTCCATGCATCACTGTTGCTGTTGTCGACGACCGGATCGGTCACCTCGTACAGCACGTAGAGCTGGTTCCCCTGCCAGAGCGTGCGCACCTGCGCCTGGGCGCCGCTCGCATCCCCCTCGACCGTCCTCGCCGTCTGCGCCACGGCGGCATCTGCCCACACCTCGTCGACGATGCCATCGACCGTCGGGGCAGGCAGCTCCGGGATCTCCAGGTAGGAGAGCGGCTCCAGGAATGTGAGCCGGCCCGTCTCACCGGGCGAATTCCATGCGCCGGCGACCGAGTCGTTGACGATGACACGCACATCGAATTTCGCCGAGGAGCCCTCGACGACCTCGCTGTGCGGCACGTGCACCGCAATGAGATGCTCACCCTCGACAACGGTCTCGATACCGGGGACGGAGTCCGGGGCATCCTTCTGGTAGACGAACTCTTGGTCGCCATAGGTGAACTCGACACGGTCTGGGGCGACCGTGCTACGAACCAGAACGGTCAGGTGGTCATCGCTCCAGCGCGATTGGAACCCACCCACGTCTCCGGTCAGCACGTTCTCTGGCAGGTTCTGCCATTCGATCGCGCCCGCGAATCCATCGGTCAGCGCGATGTCACCGGCGAACACGTTCGCGGTCGTGATCAGCGCCGGCAGGCCATCCGGATCATCGATGACTCCGTAATAGGCGGGCTTGGCCTGCAAACCGGCACCGAACACCAGTGGCTCCTGCTCAGATCGCCATGAGCGGTTGTCGGTGAGACCCCAGATAGTGGCGGCAAACACCTTCTCCGCATCCGGTGCCGCCGCGTCATAGTCACGCAGCAGCCGGAACACATCGCGGTAGAAGTATCCCTGCCGGATCCGGTTAGCCTCTGTGGCCGGGTTGATCGTGACGTCGAGCTCCGTGACTTCCTGCAGCAAGCCGAGGCCGGCGAATCGGTCGAGCGCACCCTGCAGCGACGCGATCGTGGTGTTGATTGAGACGTGGAACTGGTGGCCCACGCCGTCCAATGGCACTCCAGCTGCCAACAGTCTCTTCACGAGGGCCTCATACTGCGCGCCCTTACGATCTTGCTCGGTGTTGTAGTCGTTGATGAAGAGCATCACCGGGCGATCGGTGCCCGACGCTGCGTACGTATTGTTGAAGGCCTCCTCCGCGAGCTCGAAAGCGAGCGGGATGTACTCCTCGCCCAGCACTTGATACCAGCGGCTCGTGCGCAGCCCATCGTCAGTGCTCTGATCCGCCACCACCTCGTTGACGACGTCCCACGCGATAATCGGATTGGTCGATGAGCCGTACAGGCCGTAGTCATCAGAAATCGATCGGGCCACGTTGTCGATGTGGGTCGCAAGACGGTCGCGGAGGATCTGCTTGTCAGCATCGGTGTCGGTCAGTTCGCGTCCGGAGTCATCCTGGAAGAACCAGTCCGGCGTCTGCGAGTGCCACAGCAGCACGTGTCCATACATTCGCAGGTCATTCTGCTGCGAGAAGTCCAGCAGCGCCGTTGCCTCGGCGTTGCGCTGGAAGTCACCGTTCTCGTCGTACCAGGCTTCCACCTTCATGTGGTTCTCAGGCGTGATCTGGTCGAAGTGGTGCAGCAGCAGGTCGGCTGCGGCTCCGCTCGTCTCCCGAGAATCGATCGCGACACCGACCGGGAAGTCCACGGTGTCCTTGATCGGCACCAGGCTGGTGTCGACCGGGTTCGGCTCCGGTACGCTCACGCGCAGCTGATCGACCAGGAACGCCGAGGTATTGCCACTGTCGTAGCGAGCCTCGACATAGAGTTCGGCGGCCGTGTCGTAGGCGGGCACCGTGAACTCACCGGACACGGTGGTCCACACCTCGGCGCTGGCATCCTCGATCTGGAGCAGGTTGGCGTACGAGGCGGACTCGCCCGTGACGGTACGCATCGAGATACTCAGCCCCTGTCCGACGTCTGCGCCCTCGGCGAAGCGCACAGCAGCCTCGAGCAGGTAGGTATTTCCTGGCAGCAGCACGTCAACGACGTCGAACTGGATGCCGTCACCCTCGTGCGTGCGCTCGGAGACCTGTGCGGCGAATGCCGAGTCGTCGGCACCGCCTGGCACGACTGAGATGGTCGGTGCCGATTCGCCCGATCCGGAGCGGGCGAACCATCCATCCAACTCGCCATCGTCGAAGTTCGTGTCGATGAGTGCGCCCGTCTGCTGCGGGGCGGGAGTGCCGAGCGGGAGGGTGAAGACCCAGCCGTCGGCCAGCCGCTCGTCGACGACGGTCGCGACCGCCTGCAGCGACGGTTCGCGGTCACCGCCGCCGTCATGCACGAGCACGATCTCGCCGGGCTTCATCGCGGTGCGCAGATTCTCGGTGAGTACGGCCGGGTCGGTCTCTGCCCAGTCGTTAATCGTGTTGGTGACGGCCAGCGGCTGCATGCCGAGCGAGACAGCGACGGCGGCAGTGGCGCCCCAGCTGCCGTTGGGCGCGCGGAAGAACGGCACCTGTGCGTCAGGGTCGCCGAGCGCCTCGCGAATGATGCGCAGATTCTCGACGAGATCGGTGCGGATGCTGTCGGCATCCCAGGAACCCATGTCCGTGTAGCTCGTGGTGTGGTTACACAGTGTGTGCCCCTCGGCGACGGTGCGCCTGAGCAGATCGGCACCGCCGGGCGCGGTGATGTTCTGGCCGATGACGCAGAACACCGCGTGGATGTCGTTGGCCTTCAGATAATCCAGCAGCGCCGCGGTAGTGGCCCCGTTGGGTCCGTCATCGAAGGTGAGGGCAGAGACGTTCCCGCTGCCGGAGGCGAGACTGACCGGTGTGGTTGTCGGGTCGACGGCGCCGCCAGGGGCGACGTCGGAATCGCCTCCGCCGGGCGCGGGGGCACGCGTGATGAGCACATCGTCAAGATAGAACGATGATGTCGCCGGGTCCACCTCGATGTAGACCTGCGTGTCATCCGCGTCTGCGGTCAACGTGCCGGAGATCGTGGTCCACTCCCCCGCGGGGATCGCCTTGTCGGCGACCCAGTGATAGCCATCCTTGACGAGGAAGCGGGCCTGCGCGGCAGCATCCTGTACCAGCACTCGCGCCGAGAGCGTATACGTCACGCCCTCGGTGAATAGGCCCTCAGGGCTCTGCAGCGTGTGCCACGTCTCGGTGCGGTCGGCCACGCTCAGTACTTGACCCGCGCCTCCGTTCGGGTCGGCGGTGACGGTGAGGGTGGGGTCGCCGCTGGCGAACCAGTCGCCGGTCGTACCGTCCTCGAAATCGACGCTCGAGATGATCTCAGGATCTGCCGCAGCAGCGGAGATAGGGATAAGTGGGGCTGCGATGAGAGCAGTGGCGGCGGAGAATGCCAGCAGGGTTGATCGACGTTGCACGGGGCGCTCCTTTGCGCAGATGATTTGTCGTTGCCCCCAACATATGGAGTAAGCCCCCACCCGTGTCAACCCGTTACCAGAAAGTTACGCGCAGCCCGCCGATAGTTTCGACGGACACCATTGGACACCTTTCGAGCGCCGGAAGCGCTGGACGTGGGTGCCCATCCTGCTATAGGTTGTGAACAGCAACAATTTACGTACGCGACGACGCGTCGCAAGAAGGAGCCGTCATGGTCACCCCCACCCGCGAAGACAAGTTCTCCTTTGGTCTGTGGACCATCGATTACAACGGCACCGACCCGTTCGGCGGTCCGACCCGGCCGCGTCTCGACGTCGTACATGCAGTTGAGAAGCTCTCCGAACTCGGCGCCTACGGTCTCACCTTCCATGACGATGATCTGTTCGCCTTCGGCACGACCGATGCCGAGCGCCAGAAGCAGATCGATCGCCTGAAGGGCGCGCTGGCCGACACCGGCCTGGTCGTGCCGATGGTCACCACCAACCTGTTCAGCGCACCGGTCTTCAAGGATGGCGGCTTCACCTCGAACGACCGCGACGTGCGCCGCTTCGCCCTGCGCAAGGTTTTCCGCCAGCTCGACCTCGGTGCTGAGCTCGGCGCCAAGACGTTCGTAATGTGGGGCGGCCGCGAGGGCGCCGAGTACGACTCGGCCAAGGACGTCCGCTCGGCACTGGAGCGCTACCGCGAGGCCGTGAACCTCCTCGGCGACTACGTCACCGACAAGGGCTACGACATCCGTTTCGCCATCGAGCCCAAGCCCAACGAGCCCCGCGGCGACATCCTCCTGCCGACGCTTGGCCACGCGATCGCGTTCATCGGCTCGCTTGCACGCCCCGAGCTCTTCGGCGTCAACCCCGAGGTCGGCCACGAGCAGATGGCTGGGCTCAACTTCACCGCCGGCATCGCGCAGGCGCTGTACCACGACAAGCTCTTCCACATCGACCTCAACGGTCAGCGCGGCATCAAGTACGACCAGGACCTCGTGTTCGGTCACGGCGACCTGCACAACGCATTCTCACTGGTCGACCTGCTCGAAAACGGCGGCCCTGGCGGCGTCCCTGCCTACGACGGACCGCGCCACTTCGACTACAAGCCGTCGCGCACAGAAGACGAGACCGGCGTCTGGGACTCTGCCGCCGCCAACATGCGCACCTACCTGTTGCTGAAGGAGCGTGCTGCGGCCTTCCGCGCCGATCCCGAGGTGCAGGAGGCACTCGCCGCGGCCAAGGTCGACGAGCTGGCCAAGCCCACGCTGAACGACGGTGAGACATACGACGACTTCCTCGCCGACCGCAGCGCCTACGAAGACTTCGACGCCGACGCTTACCTCGGCGGCAAGGGCTTCGGGTTCGTTCGTCTGCAGCAGCTCGCTACCGAGCACCTGCTCGGCGCACGCTGATCGTGACGCTGGTCGCTGGCGTCGACTCGTCGACGCAGAGTTGCAAGGTCGTCATCCGTGATGTCGACTCCGGTGCTGTCATCCGGTCCGGCCGTGCCGGGCATCCGGAAGGCACCGAGGTCGATCCCGCCGCCTGGTGGAACGCGCTGCAGAGCGCGATCACGGATGCCGGTGGCCTTGACGACGTCGCCGCCATCGGCGTCGGCGGCCAGCAGCACGGCCTGGTGGCGCTTGACGCCGCCGGTCACGTCATCCGTCCGGCACTGCTGTGGAACGACACCCGTTCCGCAGACGCAGCAGCAGCCCTCGCCTCCGAAGTCGGAGCCGCCGAATACGCTCGGCGCACCGGCGTCGTGCCGGTCGCATCGTTCACGGCGAGCAAGGTGCGCTGGGTCGCTGATGCCGAACCCGAAAATGCCGCCCGCATCGCGGCGATCGCGCTCCCCCACGACTGGCTGACCTGGCGTCTGCGCGGCTACGGTCCCGCAGACCAATCACCGCTCGGCGCCGTGCTCAGCGAGCTCGTCACCGATCGATCGGATGCCAGCGGCACCGCATACTTCGATCCGGCCAGAAACGAATACGACCGGGAGCTGCTGTCGATCGCGCTGCGTCGCGATGCCGCTGACATCGTGCTCCCCCGGGTCCTCGGCCCCTCCGATCACGTCTCGGGGCACAACGGCATCCTCGTCACCGGTGGCGCTGGAGACAACGCCGCCGCAGCTCTCGGAATGGGCGCCGGCAGCGGAGATATCGGTGTCTCCATCGGCACCAGCGGCACCGTGTTCGCAGTGACTGATGTCGCTGTCACCGACGCCTCCGGTACCGTCGCCGGCTTTGCTGATGCCTCCGGTGGATTCCTTCCCCTGGTGGCGACGCTCAACGCGGCCCGTGTGCTGGATGCCACGGCATCCCTGCTCGGTGTCGATCACGATGAACTCGGCCGGCTGGCGCTGGCGGCAGAACCCGGTGCCGGCGGACTCGTCCTGCAGCCCTGGTTCGAGGGCGAACGCACACCGAATCTGCCGAATGCCACGGCGACCCTGTTCGGGATGACATTGGGCTCCACCAGTCGTGAGAACCTTGCCCGCGCTGCGATCGAGGGCGTGCTGTGCGGTCTGGCTGAGGGCCTTGACCGCATCCGCAGCCACGGTGTCAGTGCCGAGCGCATCCTGCTTGTGGGCGGGGCGGCGCAGAATGAGGCCGTTGCACGGATCGCGGCGCAGGTGTTCGACGCCCCCGTCGTGGTGCCCGCTCCCGGCGAGTACGTCGCGATGGGCGCTGCCATCCAGGCGGCCTGGGGCCTCACCGGCACCGTGCCGACCTGGTCGGTCGCGATCACCGTGCGTGTCGATGCGGAAACTCAGCCGATCATCCGCGAGCAGTACGCCGCGCGGCTCGAAGTGAGCAAAAGTGGCGAACTCATAGGCGGAGCCTCCACACTAGAAGCATGACCTTCGCAGCCCTGCAGCCTCTCGCCGATCGCGCCGCACTGTTCGTCGCTCTCCGACAGGAGGCGCTCACCGCCGCCGCCGAGCGACTCGGTGAGCACCGCTGGGATGCGGACATGACAGCGGGAACGCTCACCTTCACGTCCAATGCGAATCCGGAGCAGCAGCTGGTCAGCGCTGCACACCTGGTGGCGACGATCGCTCCGGGGCCACGATCGCTGCTGTGGGCGTGGGCGCACCCGCAGGGCGACCCGAACGGCATCGCCGGACAGTTGCGCGACTATGGCATCAAGTACGACATCGCAGCGCTGGCACAGTCCGAGCTGCTCTTCCCCGAAGACACCGGCGACGATCTCGATGAGTGGATGACGCAGGCCGCACACCAGGTCGGCAACGTCGCGGTGGAGATCACCGGACGCTCGCCGTACTACTCGGCTCCGATCGATGGCGGCACACGCGCGGTCTTCCTGCTGGATGCTCCCCTCGATCCGCTCACTGTGCGAGATGCCGTGATCGCCGCGCCCCGCTTGTTGGAAAGCCTCGCGCTGCGCGACGCCCGCTCGGCGGTGTGGGATGCCGCTCGCCTCGCCGGCTGGAACATGCAGTGGACGGACGAGCAGTTCTCGGGTGCCACTGTCAGCGACGCCAGCGGCGAAGCCACTTTCCGCTTCGACGAGCAGGCTCGAGTCATCGGTGTGGAAAGCACACTCGGAGCCTAAATCTCTTCGGTGTTCTCGCGCCGTCCGGTGCGAACGTGACATGCTGTGAACATGAAGAAGTGGCTGGTGCGGGCCGTCTCGCTGTATGTGTTCAACGTGGCAGCGCTGCTGTTGATCGGACTGATCATGCGCAGCGTGCAGGTCGGCTGGCATGCACTGTGGGCAGCGGTCGTCTTGACACTGGCAACGCTTGCGCTGAAGCCCCTGCTGCTGAAGTTGTTCCGCCAGTCAGCCGCGAAGTCGGCCAGCGCACGCACGAGGTTCGGCGAGAAGCTCGTGCAGTACGTGCTCGTGTTCGTCGTCGAACTGATCGTGTGGGTGCTGACCGTTATCTTCAGCGGTGTCGCGGTGCACGGATGGTTCTGGGGCTACGTTCTCCCGCCGGTCTACCTGCTCATCGCCTGGGTGATCTACGACCAGATAGACGATCGGATCGAAGCGAAGACCGGCGCCGTGATCGGGTCGGTGCGGTCGAAGATGACGGGTACGACGGCATCCGATTCGATGCCGCCGTCGCCTGCGGCATCCTCGGGGCGTGCCGAACTGAATGATGGTCTGACGCCCGAACAGCGGCGGATGCTGGACAACCTGTAGCCGGCGGGCCGCCGCGTTGTTGCATTCCGCGGAGCCTGTGACGAATGTCGGAGGTTCTCGCCGAATCTCTCCGACATGCGTCACAGGGTCCGACAGGTGTAACAGTCAGTCCGCGGCAGCAAGCCGTTCCGCGGCCTCGACCACGTTCGTCAGGAGCAAGGCGACGGTCATCGGACCGACACCACCGGGGTTCGGCGACAGGAAACCGGCGACCTCGGCGACATCAGGATGCACATCGCCGTAGACCTTGTTCTTGCCGGTCTCCGGGTTGCTTTCGCGCGTGACGCCGACGTCGAGAACAGCTGCCCCCGGCTTCACGTCTTCCGCACGGATGAGGTGCTTCACACCCGCACCGGCGACGATCACATCGGCCTGACGAAGGTACGGCGACATGTCGGGCGTGCCGGTGTGCACCTGGGTCACGGTCGCGTTGATGTCGCGGCGCGTCAGCAGCAGCCCCATCGGCCGCCCGATCGTCACCCCGCGTCCGACGACCACGACGTGCTTCCCCGCGAGGTCGTATCCATTTCGCTGCAGCAGCTCGATCACGCCGCGCGGTGTGCACGGCAGCGGCGTGTGGATCGGCGCGTTGACGTTGAGCACAAGCCGACCGAGGTTGGTCGGGTGCAGGCCGTCGGCGTCCTTGTCCGGGTCGATCCGCTCGAGAATCGCATCGGTGTCGATGTGCTTCGGCAGCGGCAGCTGCACAATGTAGCCGTGGCAGTCCGGGTCGGCGTTGAGCTCGTCGATCAGCGCTTCGACCTGCTCCTGTGTGGCATCCGCCGGTAGCTCACGCTGGATCGAGTTCATTCCGACCGCTTCGGACTGCCGATGCTTCATCCCGACATACAACTGGGATGCCGGATCGGCGCCAACGAGCACCGTCGCGATGCCGGGCGTGATGCCCTTCACCTTGAGTGCGGCGACGCGTTCGGTCAGTTCCGCTTTGATCTCCGCGGAGGCCGCTTTGCCGTCGAGGACGACAGCGGTCACTGCTGCAGCCCCGGGTAGAGCGGGAACGCACCGGTGAGAGCATCGACGCGCGCCTTGAGAGCCTCGACATCGGCGCCCGGCAGCAGCGCCAAGGCGATGACGTCGGCAGCCTCGGTGAACTCGGCGTCGCCGAAACCACGGGTCGCAAGCGCCGGGGTGCCGATGCGCAGGCCCGACGTCACCATCGGCGGACGCGGGTCGTTCGGCACAGCGTTGCGGTTGACCGTGATGTGAATGTCGTGCAGCAGATCCTCGGCCTGCTTGCCGTCGATCTCGGCGTCACGCAGGTCGACGAGCACGAGGTGCACGTCGGTTCCGCCAGAGCGTACGGCGATGCCGGCATCCTTCACATCCTGCTGGGTGAGTCGCTCGGCGAGGATTGCAGCCCCGCGGACGGTGCGCTCCTGGCGCTCCTTGAACTCCGGCGACGCCGCGATCTTGAACGCGGTCGCCTTGGCCGCGATCACATGCATGAGCGGTCCGCCCTGCTGGCCGGGGAAGACCGCCGAGTTGATCTTCTTCGCAAGGTCGGCGTCGTTGGTCAGAATGAAGCCCGAGCGCGGACCACCGATTGTCTTGTGCACGGTTGAGGAGACGACGTGCGCGTGCGGTACGGGGTTCGGGTGGATGCCGGCGGCGACGAGACCGGCGAAGTGAGCCATGTCGACCCAGAGCAAGGCACCGACCTCATCGGCGATCGCGCGGAACGCGGCGAAGTCGAGCTGGCGCGGATAGGCAGACCAGCCAGCGATGATGACCTTGGGCTTGTGCTCGATGGCCAGTCGGCGCACCTCGTCCATGTCGACGAGCGAGGTCTCCGGGTTCACGCCGTAGGCGACGATGTCGTAGAGGCGGCCGGAGAAGTTGATCTTCATGCCGTGCGTCAGGTGTCCGCCGTGGTCGAGCGACAGCCCGAGCAGCGTGTCACCGGGACGTGCGATGGCGTGCAGCACGGCGGCGTTCGCGGTCGCACCGGAGTGCGGCTGAACGTTCGCGAACTGGGCACCGAACAGGCTCTTGGCCCGCTCGATCGCGAGGGACTCGGCGACGTCGACCTCTTCGCAGCCACCGTAGTAGCGGCGACCGGGGTAGCCCTCGGCGTACTTGTTCGTCAGCACCGATCCCTGAGACTGCAGGATGGAGACGGGTACGAAGTTCTCGGATGCGATCATCTCGAGGTAGCCGCGCTGCCGGTTCAGCTCGCGCTCGAGAACCTCGGCGATCTCAGGATCAACCTCGGAAAGCGGGGCGTTGAAGTACGGGTCGGTCATGTCGTCCTCTTTTCGTCAGGATTCGGTCGTGTGAGCACATCCGCACAGCGGACGCGTCAAAACGCATCGGCCCAGGCGCGCGGTCGAATTTCCGTAACGGTCGCTCCCCGGTGGTGACCCACCCAGACGCCAGTCGCGACGGTTCGAGCATAGCGGAATTCCCGAGTCCCACAGTAGCCGTGAAGCCCCGCGGACACAGCGCCACAGGATAGATTTCGTTCATGGTCCTTCCTGTTGTTCCGCTCCCTGCTTCTCTCGTGGAATCCCCCGGCTCGCTCACGCTCACCCCCCGCACACGCATCGTCGCGAATGACGAGACGGATGCCGCGGCATCCATCCTCGCGAAGTCGATCGCCGAACGCACCGGGCTCACGCTCCCGGTCGTCGCAGAACCGGCCGCAGCCGGTGACCTCGTGCTGCGACACACGAAAGACACCGGCGAGGGGTACGCACTTCGCATCGACGACGCCGTCGAGCTCTCCGGATCAGCCGCTGGTCTCTTCTACGGCATCCAGACCATCCGTCAGCTGTTGACCGGCGCCGATGACGTCTGGACTCTCCCCCGCGTCGCGATCGACGACGCGCCGCGCTTCGGCTACCGCGGCGTGATGCTCGATGTCGTTCGCACCTTCTTCGATGTCGACACCGTCAAGGCGTTCATCGACCGGGCGGCGTCGCTGAAGTTCAACCGTCTGCACCTGCATCTCACCGACGATCAGGGTTGGCGTCTGCATATCGAGAGCCGCCCGCTGCTGACCGAACGCGCCGCCAGCACGGCTTCCCTCGGTCGCCCTGGCGGGTTCTACACGCACGACGACTTCCGCGAGATCGTCCGATATGCCGCTGAGCAGCACGTGATGGTGATTCCGGAGATTGATCTGCCCGGCCATACCCATGCGATCGGTCTCGCCTACCCCGAGCTCGTCGAGGATCCGGTGATGACCGACAACCTCCGCGCACAGGCTCGCGAACTCGGACAGCCCCTGCCCGTGGCGGGCGAACCGTACCGGGGCTGGGGTGTCGGACACTCGTCGGTGAAGATCCATGACGAGGCGACGTGGACGTTCCTCAGTGACGTGCTGACCGAGGTCGTAGCGCTCACTCCGGGTCCGTATCTGCATGTCGGTGGCGATGAGGCTCACGGCACACCGCAGACCGACTTCGACGCATTCGTCGAACGTGTCACGGCACTCACCACGCGCCTCGGAAAAACTCCCGTCGCCTGGCATGAAGCAGGATCCGCGCAGGTCGCCGAGGGAACCATCGGCCAGTACTGGGGCAGCACAACTCCTGCCGGCACGAACGCTGACGATGTTCGTCGGTTCGCCGAGCGCGACGGCGCGGTGATCATGTCACCGTCAGATACGGCCTACCTCGATCAGAAGTACGACGCGGACTTCCCCCTCGGGCTGGATTGGGCGGCGCTCATCGATCTGGAGACCGCGTACAGCTGGGAACCGGCATCCATCGTCGCCGGTCTGCCGGAGACCGCGATCATCGGTGTCGAAGCGCCGCTATGGTCTGAGACTCTCACCTCGCTGGCCGACATCGACCAGCTCTTCTTCCCCCGTGCCGCAGCAATCGCCGAGGTGGCTTGGTCATCAGCCGATTCTCGCGATTGGGCATCGTTCCGTTCTCGCATCGGGCATCTCGATGTGCGTTGGGATGCCGCAGGCTGGGGAGGACACCGTCCCGCCGAGATCACTTGGAGCAACCGTTGAACACCACCCTGATCCACTCCGCTCGCCTCATCACCGAAGGTGAGGAAACCGCTGATGCCTGGGTGCGGTTCGAAGGTGGCGTCGTCGCGGCCACCGGCACGGGTAGCGATTGGGCACCTGCTGACGCCGTGATCGACGCGACCGAGGTTGCCGGTGCCGGCGCCATCCTCACGCCCGGATTCATCGATATCCACGGTCACGGCGGCGCCGGGGCAGCCTTCGACGACGGCATCGAGGCGATCCGCACCGCCCGCGACCTGCATCGCACGCACGGTACGACGCGAGCTGTGATCTCTCTGGTTACAGCCCCCGTCGATGATCTCGTCCGTCGGGTCGGTGAGATCGCCGATCTCATGCAGACGGATGCCGACATCGTCGGTTCCCACCTCGAGGGCCCTTACCTCGACCCGGCACACAAAGGTGCGCACGAGCCGACGCTGCTGCGGCATCCGGAAGCCTCCGAGGTGCAGCGCCTGCTGGATGCCGGTCGCGGCACGATCCGCCAAGTCACCATCGCCCCCGAGCTTCCCGGTGGAATCGAAGCGATCCGGTTGATCGTGGCTTCGGGCGCCGCCGCGGCTGTCGGTCATACGAGTGCCGATGCCGCGCAGGCCGTCGCCGCGTTCGAGGCGGGTGCGACGATCCTCACGCACGCTTTCAACGCCATGCCGGGCATCCACCACCGCGCCCCGGGACCCGTGCTCACCGCTGCAGCCGACCACCGCGTAATCCTCGAGGCGATCGCCGACAATGTGCACCTGCACCCGCCCGTGATCAAGTTGCTCTTCGACTCGGCGCCGGGACGCGTGGCGCTGGTGACGGATGCCATGGCCGCAGCCGGCAGCGCCGATGGCAGCTACGACCTGGGGGCGGTGAAGGTGACGGTGACCGATGGCATCGCCCGCACCGACGAGACCGGATCGATCGCCGGATCGACGTTGACGCAGGATGTGGCCTTGCGACGAGCCGTGCAGGCCGGGGCGTCTCTCGTCGAGGCGATTCGCGCGCTGACGGAGACGCCGGCTCGAGCTATTGGTCTCGGTGACCAGCTCGGACGGCTCATTCCCGGATATCAGGCGGATGCCGTACTGCTGGATGCCGACCTGCAGGTCGTCCACGTGCAGACGGGCGGCGCACTGCGCTGAGCGCGGGCGCGGGCGCGGGGCTGAGCGCAGGGGCGGGCCACCACTCCCCAGCAGCAGCCCGCGCTCCCCAGACGCGAGACAGGCGGCCCAGGAACTCCTCCCCCGAGGCACCTGAGCCGCCTAACCGTGCATTTCCCCCGCACGGTGCCGAACTCCGCCCCCCGGTGGAGTTCTGATGGCTGTCTCTATTTGATGAGACGACGACCTGGTGGATTCATTACGCGAAAGTCGAAGATTCTTTTCGAGAGTTGTTCGTTCGCGATGAACAGGGGTGACATCACAGGCAATTTCGAGGAGAATAGGCCAGTCGCGTGATGAAAGACAGCATCCCGCGTCTCTTCTTGTGAGAGCAACTCCGTCTCTCACGACCAATGGAAACCAGTGCAGAACGACGAGACTTTTGAGGCCGGCCCCGCCGATGCCGATCTGATCCTGCGCACCCGTTCGGGTGACAGCGCAGCATTCGGTGAACTCTGGCGACGCCACTACCCGTCGGGGATGTCCGTCGCGCGCTCGATCACCTCCAGCATCGACCCGGACGATCTGGTGCAAGAGGCGTACACACGCATCTATCAGGCGGTGCTCAAAGGCGGCGGACCGAACGGTTCGTTCCGTGCATATCTGTTCACCAGCATCCGGAACACCGCGGCATCGTGGGGCCGTTCGCGTGTCGAAACGCCGATGGACGAGCTCGAGACCATCCCGGATCCGGACAGCACCGACCAGGCCGCGAACGATGCTCTCGACCGCAGCCTCACCGCCCAGGCATTCCGCAGCCTTCCCACGCGCTGGCAGGAGGTGCTCTGGTACACCGAGATCGAGCGGATGAAGCCAGCAGAGGTCGCACCGCTGCTGGGGATGAAGGCTGGCGCGGTCTCGCAACTGGCATTCCGTGCGCGCGAGGGCTTGCGAGAAGCGTGGATCGGTGCGCATCTGCGCAGCACGAAAGACGGCTCCGAGTGCCACTGGACCATCGAACACCTCGGTGCGTATTCGCGCGGCAACCTCAGCGCTCGCGATCAGAAGCGCGCTGATCTGCACCTCGATGAGTGTGCCCGATGCATGATCGTGGCAGCAGAGGCGAAGGACGTATCCAACCGGCTTGCTCTCGTTCTGCTCCCTCTCGTGCTCGGTGTTGCCGGGGCAGCCGGATACGCCGCGATGCTTCAGGGCAGCGGGGTGCCAATCGTGGCGCTGGCTGCGATGCCGTCATCCGTAAGCGGTAGTGCTGTCAGCGTCGGCGGCGCGGGAGTGACTGCAGGAACCGGCGCGCTTCACGGCAATAGTGGGGCGGCTGGAGGCACAACGGCAGGAGCCGGTTCCGGCGGCGCAGTCGGAGGCGGCGCGACCGGGGTCGGTGCAGCAGGCGGTGGTATCTTCACCGGCATCGGCGCTCTGGTCGGCGCCGGATCCGCGGCAGTTCTCGTCGCCGGCGCAGTCGCAGCGGCAGCGATCGTCCCGGGGCTGGTCAACGCCGCTCCCGTCATGTCGATGTCCAGCGCCAGCGTGCCGGGCGACTCATTGATCACAACGGAAGTCGCCCCGGACGAGAATCTGGATGCTGACGAGAAGTTCGTCCTCGAGATCGCCGAGGATGCTCCCGAGCACGGCACCGACACGAGCACGGAGCCTGAAGTTGAGGCTTCCACTCCACAACCGTCGACTCGGCCCGCCGAGCAGGAAGATCGCCGAGAGGGCGAGGGTGGCGACCAAGTCCCGGCGCCCGAGTCGGAAAAGCCAGCTGAGCCTGGGCCTGAGGTTGTGCCTGACGAGCCGGTCGAGATTGTGCCGGTCGATCCGGCAGACCCGCCTGTCGAGCCAGAGACTCCGCCTGTGCCGGAGATTCCCGGCGATATCCCGACCGGGCCTGTGCCGGATCCTGTTCCCGTGCCGGAGCCCGCGCCTGAGCCAGCCCCCGCGCCTGAGCCAGCCCCCGCGCCGAAGCCTGAGCCAGCCCCCGCGCCTGAGCCAGCCCCCGCGCCGAAGCCTGAGCCAGCCCCCGCGCCTGAGCCAGCCCCCGCGCCGACACCGACACCGACACCGACTCCAGAACCAACACCGGAGCCGACACCAGAACCAACACCGGAGCCGACACCAGAACCAACACCGGAGCCGACACCAGAACCAACACCGGAGCCGACACCAGAACCAACACCGGAGCCGACACCAGAACCAACACCGGAGCCGACTCCAGAACCGACCGACCCTCCCATCGATGAACCGGAAACTACCGTCCCAACCGCTGCAGTCACGCTCGGCGCGACTACGGTCTGGTACGAAGACACCGGTGAACTGTTCAAGAAGACCCACATCACCGTGGTTGTCTCGGGCGTTCCCGGCGAATGGGTTCAGCCGCGAATAGCCGGTGATACCGACGGTACGACTGCGATGATGCTGGATGAGAATGGCCAGGCCACATTCGACCTACGCCCGGGCGGCCTGGAGTTGCTACTCGGCGCGACAGTCACTTTTTCGTATACCGATCATCCGGATGCGCCAGTGGCTACGACGACTCTTGCTGCGCTGATGGGCGCAGCCGTCGACTGAGCAACCTCCCCCGGCCGAATAGACTGGGAGCATGTCCGAAGCTCCTGACGCAATCCCCGGTGTCAATCGTCCGAACATCGCTCCGCTCGACATCATCCGGGCCGTGATCCTGGTCGCAGCGATCGCATCGCTCGTGCTCTGGGGCTTTGCGATGTGGGCCTTCCCGTGGAACCTCGTGTTCGGTATCGGTGCGCCGTTGCTCGTTCTGGTCATCTGGGCGCTGTTCCTGTCGCCGCGTCCTCTGCTTCGCCTGCATCCATTCGTGCGCGCGGTCGTTGAACTGCTCATCTATGCCGGTGTCACCGTTGTTTGGTGGTCGATGGATCAGGCCTGGGTCGGACTCGGCTTCGCCCTCGTCGCCGTCACCGCCGGACTCTTCGCGGGTCGGAGAAACCTGCAGTGACCGTCGCTGCGGCCCTGCGGGACGCTCTCGGCGACATCGTCGATGTCACCGACGGCACGCTTGAAGCCGCGCGCGCAGACCGTTCCGGGCATGCCTCCCCAGGCCGCCCGCTCGCTGTCATTCATGCCGAGACCGTCGAGCATGTGCAGCAGACGATGCGAATCGCCACGCAGACCCGCACACCTGTCGTGGTGCGCGGTGCAGGCACCGGGCTCGCGGGGGCTGCCAACGCCGGGCCCGGTGAGATCGTCCTGTCGACTGTGCGGATGAACCGGGTGCTCGAAGTGCGCCCCGATGATCTCTTCGCCGTCGTCGAGCCCGGCATCCTGAACGCCGAGCTGAACACGCTGCTCGCAGAACACGGGCTGTGGTGGCCGCCCGACCCGGCCAGCCGAGACATCTCCACGGTCGGCGGCAACATCGCCACCGGTGCCGGTGGACTGCTGTGCGCGAAGTACGGCGTCGTGCGCGATGCGGTTCTTGCGATCGATCTCGTACTCGCGGATGGACGGCTCCTGCATCTGGGCCACCGCAGCGTCAAGGGCGTGACCGGGCTCGATCTGACCTCTCTCGTCATCGGTTCGGAGGGAACCCTCGGCGTCGTGGTCGGCGCGACGCTGAAGCTCAAGCGTGTCGTGGCCGGAGACGTCTGCACCATCACAGCGCTGTTTCCCACCGTCACCGATGCGGCCACCGGGTCGGCAGTGGTGACGGCATCCGGCGCTCAGCCCGCGATCATGGAACTCATCGATGCGACCAGCCTCGCAGCCGTCCACCGATTGCTGAGCCTGCCCGCTCCCCCGGCTGGATCGTCTCAACTGACGATCCAGACAGACGGCCCGGCTGCCACGGCAGAGGCCGATCTCATCGCCGCAGTGCTCACCGACGCCGGCGGGCAGGTCGTGCTGAGCTACGACCGCGCTGAAGGCGAACGGTTGCTCGCGATCCGCCGCTCGATCCATCCGGCGCTGTCAGCTCTTGGCACCACGCTGATCGAAGACGTCTCGGTTCCGCGCAGCGCCCTGCCGAGCATGTTTGACGAGATCGCGCGGATCGAGCAGAAGTTTGGCCTGACGATCCCCACCGTTGCGCATGCGGGTGATGGCAACCTGCATCCGAATTTCATCTTCGAGGGGCCCGACGTTCCTGCCCAAATCTGGGAGGCGGCCGATGAACTGTTCCGTGCCGCCATCCGCTTGGGAGGGACGCTGACCGGCGAGCACGGCATCGGGATGCTGAAGAGCCGCTGGCTCGCCGAAGAACTCGGTGAAAACCAGTGGGAGCTGCAGCGTCAGATCAAAGCTGTCTTCGATCCTCTCGGCATCCTCAATCCCGGGAAGGTATTCAACCGTGCCTGACATTCATGTGAGCGCAGCGATCATCCAGGACCCCGCTGGCCGGGTGCTCGTGGTTCGCAAGCAAGGCACGATCGCCTTCATGCAGCCGGGCGGGAAGCCCGAGGCTGGCGAGAACCCCGCGCAGACACTCGCCCGGGAACTCGATGAGGAACTCGGCCTCAAGGTCGATGAGAACGCACTGCGCCCGCTCGGACGGTTCATCTCTGCCGCCGCGAATGAGCCGGGATACCGTGTGGTCGCGGATGCCTTCGCCCTCACGATCGATGCGAGCGAGGTCGCGGTGCAGGCGGAAATCGCCGAGCTGCGTTGGATCACTCCTGCGGAGATCGGCACGCTGCCCTTGGCCCCGCTGAGCGTGGAGCATCTGCTCCCCCTCGCCTGGCCCGCTGTTTCCCCCTAGCGAGCGGGCGGCTGTGGCTCATAAATCGCGAAAACTTGAGCCACGCGCGCCCACTCGCAAGCAGGGGGTGAGGGTGTGGGTGGGGTGGGGGTTAAATTCCCTGCCAGGCGGGCTTGTTCGCGAAGGCGTACCGGTAGTAGTCGACGAGCTTCAGCTTCGACGCTGCTGCCTCGTCGACGACGACTGTGACGTGCTGATGCATCTGAATCGCGGATGCCGGCACCAGCGCGCTGACCGGTCCTTCAACAGCCTCCGCCACAGCACGTGCCTTGCCCTCGCCGAACGCCAGCAGTACCAGGTGACGCGCGCGCAGGATCGTGCCGAGCCCCTGCGTGATGCAGTGCCTCGGCACGTCATCAATCGAGTCGAAGAAGCGCGCGTTGTCCTTGCGTGTCTGCTCGGTGAGTGTCTTCACCCGGGTCTGTGAAGCAAACGACGAGCCCGGCTCGTTGAAGCCGATGTGCCCATCGGTTCCGATCCCGAGGATCTGCAGGTCGACGCCGCCCGCTGCGGTGATCGCTGCTTCGTAGTCGGCGCCGGCGTGCTCGATTCCGTCGAGAGAGCCGTTGGGCACGTGTACGTTCTCCGGGTTCAGCCCGAGAGGTTCGACGACCTCTCGAGTGATCACCGAGCGATAGCTCTCCGGATGCTTCGGGTCGATGCCCGCATACTCATCCAGCGCGAAGCCGCGGACCTGCGACACATCGGTGCCCGCGAGTCGTCCGTGAAGCGCCTGGTAAACCGGCAGTGGCGTCGAACCGGTCGCAAGGCCCAGCACCGTATCCGGGCGGTGTGCGATGAGTCGCACAATCTCGCCCGCCACCAGTGCACCTGCAGCAGCGGCGTTCTCGACAACAACGACTTCAGCCATGGACGACAGTCTCCTCTTCACGAACATGTGCTCCCACCGGCGCGGCGCTGAGAGCAGCCGCAGGGGAACCGGATGGAAGCAGTTCAATTCTCTCATCGAGGCGCGATGGAATCCGCCCGGCCAGACCTCTGACCGGGCGCACCACTGCCACTATGAGACTCCTAATTGTCCCGACAGCACCATCACCGTGGTGCCGAGCAGGACGATGTCATCCTGCGGGGTCAGACGAATTACCACGTCGCGGAACTCGTCGAGAGTCCGCTCGCGAAATGCTGCGAGTGCGGCATCGATGAACGTTCCGCTGAGCAGTTCCGCTGGTCCGTCAACGACGACGTCAGTCAGATCGAGTGCAGCGACGGTGGCAGCGATCGCGATCGCCAATCGGGTACCGGCGTCGCGCAAGATCTCCTCGCGCGCCTCGGGATTGGCATCGATCTCGGCGGTCAGGCGCGTGACGCTCAGCCACGCTTCCAGGCAACCGCGTTTGCCGCAGATGCACTGTGGGCCCCCATCGGTGCCGACCACGACATGGCCGATTTCACCAGCGGCGAAGCGACTGCCGCGCAACGGTTGTCCACCGGAGATGAGTCCGGATCCCACGCCGACCCCGATCTTGATCAGGATGAAGTCCGCACGAGCGGCGCCGAAGGTGTATTCGGCGAGCGCTGCCGCGTTGGCATCATTGCGCACCAGAACCGGGAGGCCGAGAGCAGCGTTCAGCTTCTCCTCCAGCGGAAAATCGATCCAGCCCAGGTTCGGCGAGTTGAGTACGACCCCGTCGGTGCGCACGACACCGGGGGTTCCGACGCCGACGCCGAGCAGGGTTTCTGTGGATGCCGCGATGAGGTCGCGGCCGAGTCCCAGCACCGCGGCAAATGCGGCATCCCCGTCGCCCCGCTCTGTGCGTGCGATCTCGCGACGCTCCACGACTTCACCATCCAGGGTGAGCACGGCGCCCCGGAAGACCTCAGCATCGGAAAGATCTATTCCGATGATCTGATGTCCCTTGCGGTCGATGTCGATGAGAATCGGTGGTTTGCCCGGACCAGAGGTCTCTCGCACACCGAGCTCGACGACGATGCCGTCAGCGATGAACTCCGAGACCAGATCCGAAATAGTCACCCGGGTCAGGCCCGTCTCGCGAGCCAGATCCGCCCGGCTCATCTCGCCTTCGTGGTACAGCATCTGCAGCACCAACGCGCGGTTGTGGCCGCGGGCGTGCTCAGGAAGCGCCTTGACCCGCGAGCGCAGCCTGCGCGATGGCCCGAAGGCATGAGAGCCGACAGTAACTGACTCAGTTACGGGCGCCTGAGGCGTGTCATCCAATGCGGACATATTTGTTAGTAGACCTTACGAACGACAGTTTCGCAACCACTTTTACCCCCAGAGTAAAAAGTCCACGAAAGCAATTTCCTCATCCTACGCCGCAGCTCACCCCTGCCCCGCGACCAACCGTTGCCTCTCCGTTACCCGGCGCACCGTATGATAAAGGGAAGTATGTCGCGTCAAAATCACGGGGGGTGAATTCGTGACTGATCTTGCTGCCACTCCAGGCGCAGACACTGCACAGACCACGGTTGTCACACCGGCGCCACCGCCGCCGGGCGGCAGTGGCCCGTCAGTCGAATGGGCTCCGCACGAGCCCGCACCGAAGAAACGCCGTGTCGGCCTCTGGGTCGGAATTGGCGCAGGAGCTCTGCTGGTCGCTGCCGGTGTTGCCTCCGTATTCTTGATCGCACCGGGAACGACGATCGCTGGCGTCCCTGTCGGAGGCCTGACCCCCGGTGGCGCAACGGATGCCGTCAACTCGCGCCTAGCGAACCTCGAGATCACCCTCACCGATGTCGCCGACGAGCAGGTCATCACCGGCGCCGAGCTCGGCGCTGCCATCGACGCCGGACCTCTGGCTGAAGAAGCATTCGCCGCTCACCCGATGTGGAAGCTCGGCGAATGGATGCCAGAACCGCTCACCGGCACGATCGCCGTCGATCCGGAACTGGCGACCGACGCATTGCGTGCGCTGATTCCGGCCAGCTACACGGATGCTGTCGACGCAACCGTCGCGTTTGACGCGGGCACCGGCACTTACGTCTCCACGGCAGCTGAAGCCGGAACCGGCATCAACCTTGCCGATCTCACCACCGCCATCACCGAAGCTCTCGCTGACGGTGAGAGCTCGATGAGCTACTCCGCGGCTCCCGCCGAATCTCCGGCGCTCATCAGCGACCAAGAAGCCGCCACCACCGTGGAAGAGCTGAACACCATGCTCGCCGCCATCGGCTTCTACGTCGGCGAAGAGCGCACGGTCCCCGTCGAACCAGCCGTCGCCGCCACCTGGCTCAACGTCTCCAACGACGGCAGTGAGTTGAACATCACCGCGGACGAGTCCGCGATCCAGGCTATCGTCGACACCCTGCCCGAACTCGTCAATCGTGCCGCCGTCAACGCCGATGTGATCGTCAACGGCGCAGGAGACGTGCTCCGCGAGATCGTCGCCGGCGTCAGCGGTCGCGAGTTGGGCGACGTCAGCAATGCGGCATCCGACTTCGCTGAGCAGCTTCAAAGCGGCGACGCCGCATTCGAACTGAACGTCAACGAAACCGCGTTCGAGACCACGACGCGGCTGCGTCAGATCGACATCAACCTCGCCACTCAGACCATCACTGTTCTGGAGAACGGCAACGCCATCGACTCTTGGCTCGTCTCCTCCGGCGTCAATGGTTTCAACACGCACACCGGCTCGTACCAGGTCGGCTGGAAGACGTCCAGCCAGAACATGGGCAACCGTGACCTCGCACAGGCTCCGCACTACTTCCAGCCGAATGTGAAGTCGGTCATGTATTTCAACGGCGACCAGGCAATCCACGGTGTGTACTGGCACGAAGCCTGGGGCACGCCCAAGAGCCACGGTTGCGTGGGGATGCCTGAGTGGCGCGCGCAGTGGCTCTACGACTGGTCACCCGAGGGCGTCGGCATCAATATCCACTACTGAGCCAACACTGGCAACAGACAACAATGGGGCCGGATGCCACAGCATCCGGCCCCATTGTTGTCCCTGTGCTTACGCCAGAGCGTCGATGATGCTGTTCAGCGTCGCTGACGGACGCATGATCTTCGCGACCTTGGCGGTGTCGGGGCGGTAGTAGCCACCGATGTCGACGGGGTTGCCCTGTGCGGCCTTCAACTCCTCGACGATCTCCTGCTCCTTGGCAGTGAGGTCTGCGGCGATCGGACCGAAGGCGGCGGCCAGATCTGCATCCTTCGTCTGTGCCGCGAGCTCCTGCGCCCAGTACAGCCCCAGGTAGAAGTGGCTGCCGCGGTTGTCGATCGTGCCGAGCTTGCGGCCGGGCGAACGATCCTCTTCGAGGAACGTTCCGGTCGCAGCATCCAACGTCTCGGCGAGAACGCGCGCCTTCTCGTTTTCGGTGCGGTCTGCGAAGTGCTCGAATGACGCTGCCAGCGCGAAGAACTCGCCCAGCGAGTCCCAGCGCAGGTAGTTCTCCTCCACCAGCTGCTGCACGTGCTTCGGCGCCGATCCACCGGCACCGGTCTCGAACAGGCCTCCGCCGGCGAGCAGCGGAACGATCGAAAGCATCTTGGCGCTCGTTCCGACCTCGAGGATCGGGAACAGGTCGGTCAGGTAGTCACGCAGCACGTTTCCGGTGACCGAGATGGTGTCTTCACCGCGACGCAGGCGCTCCAGCGAGTAACGGGTGGCGTCCTCCGGAGCGAGGACCTTGATCGTCAGCCCCTCGGTGTCGTGATCCTTCAGGTACTCATTGACCTTGGCGATGAGTGCCGCGTCGTGCGAACGTGCCTCGTCCAGCCAGAAGACGGCCGGCGTCGCACTCGCGCGAGCTCGCGTGACGGCCAGCTTCACCCAGTCACGGATCGCAACGTCCTTGGCCTGAGTGCCGCGCCAGATGTCGCCCGGCTGAACGCTGTGCTCGAGCACGACGTCGCCAGCTGCGGTGACTACCTGGATGCGGCCGGCTGCAGTGACCTCGAAGGTCTTGTCGTGGCTACCGTACTCTTCGGCCGCCTGTGCCATGAGGCCGACGTTCGGAACAGTACCGATCGTGGCCGGGTCAAGCGGACCATTGGCGATGACGTCTTCGATGGTCGCCTGGTAGACGCCCGCGTAAGACGAGTCGGGGATGACCGCAATCGTGTCGTCCTCGCCGCCATCCGCTCCCCAGAGCTTTCCGCCGTTGCGGACGAGCGCCGGCATGGATGCATCGACGATGACGTCGGAGGGCACGTGCAGGTTCGTGATGCCCTTGTCGGAGTTCACGTACGACAGGCGCGGCCCATTCTGCATGGCACGGAAGAACGCCTCGGCGATCGTCTCGCCACCGTCGAGGTCGGCGAGTCCTGCGAGGATCGAGCCGAGACCGTCGTTGGCGCTGAGGCCGGCCGCAGCCAGCTTGTCGCCGTACTCGGCGAACACATCAGCGAAGTAGGCCTTCACGACGTGACCGAAGATGATCGGGTCGGACACCTTCATCATCGTGGCCTTGAGGTGCACCGAGTAGAGCACGTCATCCGCCTTGGCGGCGGCAAGCGTCTCAGCGAGGAACGCGTCCAGGGCCGCGGCCGAGAGGAACGTGGCATCCACGATCTCGCCGGGCAGAACCTTCAGGTTCTCCTTGAGCGCGGTAACCGTGCCGTCTTCGGCGACGTGCTGGATGGTCAGCACATCATCGCCGGGGCTGACCCAGCTCTTCTCGTTGGCCTTAAAGTCATCGTGACCGAGAGTCACGACACGAGTCTTGGATCCGTCTGCGAACGGCTTGTTGCGGTGCGGGTGCTTCTTGGCGTAGTTCTTCACTGCCAGCGGCGCGCGGCGATCGCTGTTGCCCTCGCGCAGCACCGGGTTGACGGCCGATCCCTTGATGCGGTCGTAGCGTGCGCGCACGTCCTTCTCTTCGAGAGAGGAGGGCTCGTCCGGGAAGCTGGGCACGTCATAGCCCTGCGCCTGCAACTCGGCGATGGCCGCCTTCAGCTGCGGGATCGATGCCGAGATGTTCGGCAGCTTGATGATGTTCGCCTCGGGGAGCGTGGCCAGTCCACCCAGCTCAGCGAGAGCATCAGAGACTTCCTGGTCGGCCGTCAGCTTCTGCGGGAAGGTCGCGAGGATGCGCCCGGCCAACGAGATGTCGCGGGTTTCGATGTCGATTCCGGCCTGTGCTGCGTAGGCCTGGACGATCGGGAGGAACGATGCAGTGGCCAGAGCCGGTGCCTCGTCCGTGTACGTGTAGATGATGGCGTCGTCGGTCACCGGGAGATTCTCCGTTCACGAGTCAAATTTGTCTCGATACCAAGATACCTGAGTGCCCTCGAAGCCGTTCGCAGACATCTTTTGCCCGCAAAATGCTTCGAGAGGTTACCCTGGGCTTATGTCGGAACTGCGCATGGTCGAACTATCCGCTGCGACGATCGTCGCTGTGAACAACATGTCGCTCAAGCCTGGGCAGGAGCAGTTCCTCGCTCCGGTGTCCTACGGTATCGCCGCCACGGTGATCAACCCGCAGACCTCATGGCAACGAGTCGTCTTGGATCGCAACGAGGTCGTCGGCTTCGTGAGCGCCAACTTTGACGATGAAGCACCCGAAGAGCACTTCCGGTCCGTCCTCTGGCGCATCAACGTCGACGCGGACGATCAGGGTCGCGGTATCGGCCGCTTCGCCGTGGCGAATCTGCTTGACGAGGCCCGCACGCGCGGCATGGAACACGTCAATGTGATCTATGAGGCCGGCAGCGATGGCCCTGAGGCGTTCTTCCGCCGCGTGGGGTTCACCCCGGTCGGCGAGACCGCGTATTCCGAAGTGATCGCCGAAATCCGTCTGACCCCCTGATACCGGCGGCGGGGCTTCGGATCCCCTCCCCCACCGAGGCCTCGTCGCCTTTCTTTTGTTGGCCTTGACCACAAAAGGCTTGCGCTCGCGCTCTTCCCCGGTGGTACCGGGAGCCGCACGATCACGGTGACGTCGCCTGGCGGAGTCGCCCGCACCTACACCGCAGACCTCGAGGAGACCACCGAATGACTGCCACAACTGGCTCGGCCGACTACCGCGATTCCGGCCTCGTCTTCCCCAAGAGTTTCACGTTCGGCTCTGCCACCGCCTCGTACCAGATCGAGGGCGCAGCGGCCGAGGACGGACGTACCCCGTCGATTTGGGACACCTTCAGCAAGACACCCGGCAAGGTGTGGAACGGCGACACGGGAGATGTGGCATGCGATCACTACCACCGCGTCGATGAAGACCTCGACCTCATGAAGGAGCTCGGACTCGAGGCGTACCGCTTCTCGATCGCCTGGCCACGGATCCAGCCGACCGCCGACGGTGCGGTCAATCAGTCGGGCATCGACTTCTACTCGCGCCTGGTGGACGGGCTGCTCGAGCGCGGCATCCGTCCTGTCGCGACGCTGTATCACTGGGACCTCCCCCAGTACCTCGAGGATGCCGGAGGCTGGACGTCGCGCGCGACCACCGATGCTTTCGAGCGCTACGCGGAGATCATGGGCACGGCGCTCGGCGACCGCGTGCACACCTGGACCACGCTGAACGAGCCGTGGTGCTCGGCGTACCTCGGCTACGGCCAGGGCGGGCACGCCCCCGGACGCACCGAGCCAGCATCCGCGCTCGCAGCCGTCCACCACCTGAACCTCTCCCACGGTCGCGCGATCCAGGCACTGCGAGCAACCTCCACCGGAGACCCCGACTACTCGGTCACGCTCAACTTCCACGTGCTGCGCGGCCAGGGCGATGGTGCTGCCGAGGCGATGCGCCGCATTGATGGTCTCGCGAACCGCGCGTTCACGCATCCGATGCTGCGCGGCGAGTATCCCGCCGACCTGCTCGCTGATACCGCAGAGGTCACCGACTGGTCTTTCGTGCAGGACGGCGACCTTGCCACGATCAACCAGCCGATCGACGTGCTCGGTGTGAACTACTACTCCACCGCGACCGTTCGGCTGTGGGACGGAGTCTCCGCGAAGCAGCAGAACGACGGGCACAAGGGCACCTCAGCCGGCACGGCCTGGCCGGGCAGCGACCAGCTCGTCGAGTTCGTCCAGCAGCCGGGGCCGTACACGGCGATGGGCTGGAACATCGCACCCGAGGGTCTGGAGGAGCTTCTCGTCTCGCTTTCGGAGCAGTTCCCCGAGCAGCCACTGATGGTCACCGAGAATGGCGCAGCCTTCGAAGACGAGGTTGCTGAGGACGGCTCCGTGCCCGACCCCGAGCGCACCGACTACCTGCGCCGCCACTTCACCGCAGCGCACCGCGCCATCGAGCGCGGCGTCGACCTGCGCGGTTACTTCGTGTGGTCGCTGCTGGACAACTTCGAGTGGGGCTACGGCTACGCGAAGCGGTTCGGCATCGTGCGCGTCGACTTCGACACGCTCGAGCGCACGGTCAAGGACTCCGGGCACTGGTACCAGGAGCTCGTGCGCACCCGCGCGCTCCCCGCGTAATCGCTACGGCTGCGGCGGCGTCTCGTCTTTGCCGGGCCGCCGCCGCGCCGGCTTCGCCGTGCTGCTGTCGGTCTCGGCCCGGGATTCATCGGCCGAGCGATCCTTAGCCGGACGCCGCTCGTTCCAGGCTGCGAAAGCGGATGCTGCCGCACCAGCAGCCTTGTCAAAAGCTTCCGCTGACCGTACGAACACCTGCTGCGCGGCATCCTGCCAGGCCTGTCCCGCATTCGGATCCACACCGTTCGCGCGTGCCTTCGCTGTGTGCTCAGCCACGTCGAAGGCACGCTCAAGGTGTGCGACGGCATCACGATAGGCCGAGAACTCCGCCGTGGTGACACGAGGGCTGAGCGACGCACGCAGCTCGCTCGCTTGCTGTGAAGCGGTCAGAAAAGCCGAAGTCGCCGGCTCCTTGCCATCGCTCATGGCGGGATAGGCGATCAGCTTGGCAGGATCGGTCTCATAATCCATCCACCGCGCGAGCACGGCGTCATGCGCGCGGTACAACTTCGTCAGCGGATAGCGCTCACGTGCAGACGTCGGCGGAATCTCCGCGTATGCGACCTTGACGTGGACCCGCCGAGCGCGCACATCCGCTGCCGCCACCTTCAGATTCTGCTCGGCCTGTTTCAGCATCCGGCGAGAGCTCGCGACATCGGCACTGCTGGCCCGCGATGCCGAGCGTTCGGCAATCGCCCTGGAGTGCTCGGCCCGCGCGACTTTCACGGCCCGACGGTGCTCACCGACCTCGAGCTGCGCCTCTTTCAGGTCTCGTCGAGCCGCGTCATGAGCCAGCCTCCGCTCCACGCTGCTGCGACGCCCGCGCATACCGATTGCGGTCGCTGCTCCGGCTCCGGCCGCGACGGCTGGCGCGATCCACCATCCGTCCGCTGCCAGCGCCACCACTCCGATCACTCCTTCATCGTAGTCACCTCATTCCCCGCAATCCCCTGCGCCCGTGAAGTAAGCTGCTCCCTTTCCGCGGCCCGTCACAACTTCGGCGGCCATAAACCCGTAATGTCTCCGCAGAAGTTGCTCCCGGCCGCCGAACTTGCACCTCCACTCTTCCTGCACAGTTCCTGACTCGGGCAACTTGTCCACCGTTCGCGCTTGCGCGACCACGCCGAACGCGTCGCACACGCCACGGTGTTCACATGGATCTGATCACCTGGCTCAGCGACCGCAACGGCATCGGCCATCGAGCGGATGCTCGTGCGGCAGGGTTCTCGCCGACCCATGTCCGCGCAGCTATTCGGGCGGGGCACGTCCGCCGCATCCGCGCGAGCTGGATCGCGCTGGCTTCGGCTCCGCGCGAGCTGGTGGCGGCCGCCGCGGCTACCGGCCGACTGACCTGTCTGTCCCTCGCTCGCCAGCGCGGTTGGTGGATTCCAGACGGAGCCTCGGCCCGGCTTCATCTGCACGTCGGGACCAACGCGCACCGATTGACTGCGGACGCCGTTCTGCACTGGGCCAAGCCGCTCGTGGATCGCGGAAACCGCGTGCTTGAAGCATCCGTAGAAGATGCACTCGCCCATCACGCGCAGTGCTTGGCCTACGAGGATGCCGTGTCCGTCTGGGAATCCGCGGCCAAAGCCGAACGGCTCGACCCGGAATCGTTGCGCACTGTCCGCTGGCCGGATGCCGCGTCCCGCGCGTGTGCGAATGCGGTCACCGGCCTGTCCGACTCGGGGCTGGAGACCGTGTTCGTCGTACGACTGAGCACGTGGGGAGTCCCGATCAGACAGCAGGTTCGACTGGCCGGACACAACGTCGACGTGCTGATCGGCACGCACTTGGTCGTCCAACTCGACGGGTTCGCGTTTCACTCTTCCTCGGCCGATCGCACCCGTGATGTCAGGCACGATGCTCAGCTGCGTCTGCGCGGCTACACCGTCCTGCGCTTCACCTATGCGCAGGTCATTCATGATTGGGCCTATGTCGAAGCCACCATTGCCGCCGCGATCGCACGCGGTCTGCACCTGCGCCCCGCCTGATACCAGCCAACTTCTACGGTCAATTGCAACTTTGGCGGCCAGCATCCGAAGATGTGGCCGCCAAAGTTCCTCTGCCCCGCCAAAGTTAGAGGCCGCTAGACGAGCGTCTGCTGCCACGCGGCGTGCAGCTGCGCGAACTTGCCGGTGCCGCGGATGAGCGCATCAGGCGTGTCATCCTCGATGATCTTCCCGTGCTCCATCACCAGCACCCGATCGGCAATGGCGACTGTCGACAGCCGGTGCGCGATGATGATCGCTGTTCGATCGGCCAGCAGCGTCTGTAGCGCGTCCTGGATGAGCCGCTCCGACGGAATGTCCAGCGATGCCGTGGCCTCATCGAGGATCAGCACTGCGGGATCGGCGAGGAACGCTCGCGCGAACGAGATCAGCTGACGCTGCCCCGCCGAAACGCGACCGCCGCGTTTGTTCACATCGGAGTTGTAGCCGTCCGGAAGCGCCGAGATGAACGCATCCGCACCGACCGCACGCGCTGCCGCCTGAATCTCTTCCAGGGTGGCATCCGGTTTTCCGAGCGCGATGTTGTCCGCGACCGTACCGCTGAACAGGTAGGCCTCCTGCGTGACCATCACGATGGCCCGGCGCAGATCCTTCGGATGCAGCGAGCGCAGATCGACGCCGTCCAGCGTCACACGCCCGACGGTGGGATCGTAGAACCGCGAGATGAGCTTCGCCAGCGTCGACTTGCCGGCACCGGTGGTCCCCACCAGCGCGATCGTCTGCCCGGCCGGGATGTCGAGTGAGAAGTTCGGCAGGATGGTCTTCTCCCCCGAGTATCCGAAGGTGACCTCGTCGAAGTTGACGTGTCCGCGTGATTCCCAGAGGTCGATGGGCTTGTCGGGGTCCGGAACCGTCGGCACCTCGTCGAGCACACCGGATACCTTCTCCAGCGCCGCGGTGGCGGACTGGTAGGAGTTCAAGAACATCGCGATCTCCTGCATGGGCGCGAAGAAGTTGCGCACGTACAGAACTGCAGAAAGCAGAACTCCAACCGTCAGCGCACCATCGGCGACACGGATGCCTCCCCACAGCACGACCAGTCCGAGGGTGAGCGCGGCCACGCCCATCAGCCCGGGCTCGAACGTGCCGAACAGCAGCATCGAGCGACGGTTCACATCCCGGTAGTCACCGGCGACCTTCTGGAAGGCGACATCATTGCGCGGCTCCTTGCGGAACGCCTTGACCGCGCGGATGCCGGTCATGGTCTCCACGAACTGCACGATGACCCGGGCACTGATGACCCGCGACTCCCGGAAGATCAGCTGCGAGCGCGAGTAGAACCAGCGCATCAGCAAGAACAGCGGCACTCCCGCCAGCAGCAGGATCACGCCCGATTCCCAGTCCCACACGATCAGCGCGATGAAGGTGAACGCTCCGAACAGCACACCAGAGACGAGGTTGTTCAGACCACCGTCAAGCAGTTCACGAATCGAATCGAGGTCGCTCGTCTGGCGCGAAATGATGCGCCCGGACGTGTACGTCTCGTGGAACTCCAGGCTCAGTCGCTGCGTGTGCAGGAAGATTCGCTTGCGCAGATCAATGAGCACTGCCTGGGTGATGCGCGCGGCCACGACCACATACCACCCGATCAGCGCTGCAGCTGCGGCACCGGCGAACAGGTAGATGAACCCGATCGTGAATGTCGGCATCCAGTTCGCGTTCTTCAGCACCTGCGGCAGCGCCCAGTCCAGCCCGACGCTGATGAGGATGGGGCCTGCGACCTGCAGGGCCGTCGAGATCACCAGCACGGATGCTGCGAGCACGATCTGCGCGCGCAGCGGAGACACGAGCGAACCGAGCAGCCGCAGCGAACGCCGGCGGATCGCCTTACTCTCTTCTCGCGTGTAGTTGGAACGGTCCTCATCCTGTGTTCCCGTCAGTGCGGCGCTCATGCCTGCACCTCCTTCTCGGTCGCTGCGAGGTCCTCATCGGTGATGATCGGGATCGCTCCAGTGCGCGCTGCCTCTTCCGCTTCCAGACTGGAGATCACATGTCGGTAGTGTCTGCTGGTCTTCAGCAGCTCGGAGTGCGTTCCCACGGCGGTGATGCGGCCGCTCTCCAGCAGCGCCACCCGGTCGGCGAGCGCCACGGTGGAAGGCCGGTGGGCCACGATCATCGCTGTGGTCTCGGCGAGCACATGACGCAGCGCTTCTTCGACAAGAGCCTCGGTGTCGACGTCCAGTGCCGACAGCGGGTCATCGAGCACCAGCACCTTGGGTGCAGCGGCGACGGCACGCGCCAGGGCGAGCCGCTGACGCTGGCCTCCCGAGAGGCTGAGGCCTTCTTCCCCGATCACGGTCTCCACGCCGTCAGGCAGGGAGTCCACGAAACTCGCCTGCGCAACGTCGAGGGCTTCACGCAGCACGCGCTCACCCTCCGCACTGTGGATATCGAGTTCGGCGCGCCCCAGCAGCACATTCTCCCGAACGGATGCGGAGAACAGAGTCGCGTCCTCGAACGCCATCGCAATGTGCCGGCGCAGCTCTGCCAGGGGCAGGTCGCGCACGTCGACGCCGTCAAGCAGCACGCGCCCGCCGGTCACGTCGTACAGGCGGGTGGGCAACGTCGTCAGCGTGGTCTTGCCGCTGCCGGTGAGTCCCACCAGCGCCATCGTCTCGCCAGGTCGCAGCACCAGGTCGATCCCGTCGAGCAGGTCGCGCTCTGCAGCACCGGCATCCTGATAGCGGAAGTGCGCTGCTTCGAACACCAGCTCGCCGCGCGGCTCGTCGATGTGCACCGGGTTGTCCGGGTCGGTGATGCTGTTCTCCTCGGAGAAGATGTCGAACACGCGGTCGGTTGCGGTTCGGGCATCCAGCATGAACGAGAACAGGAACCCGATCGACTCGATCGGCCACCGCAGCACGGTCGCCATCGCGAAGAACGCAAACAGCTCCGGCAGTTCGATCATCCCCTGCGAGATCAGCCAGATTCCCGACATCAGGCTCACCCCGAAAGCGATCTGCGGCATCAGGTCGAGGAAGAACCAGAGCCCGCCCACCGAATGCGCCTTGCTCATCTCGGTTTCCCGCAGGGTTTCTGCCTGCCCGGTGAAGCGATTCAGCGCGTGCTTGCCGCGGCCGAACGCCTTGAGTACCCGGATGCCATGCACGCTCTCCTCGACGCTGGTGGCCAGGTCTCCCGCCTGGTCTTGGCTGCGGCGGGTCAGTACGCCGTAGCGCTTTTCGAACAGGTAGCCGCGAATCCACATCGGGATGCCCGTGACCAGGAAGATGACCCCCAGCAGCCAGTGCCAGCGGAACAGCAGTACCGAGCCGATAGCGATCGTGAGAATGTTCACGACCAGCAGGATCAAACCGAAAGCCAACCAGCGACGAATGAGGCCGATGTCCTGCATCATGCGGCTGAGCAGCTGACCCGACTGCCACCGATCGTGGAAGGCCACGGGCAGTCGCTGCAGGCGCGAGTAAAGCTGGGAGCGCATCTGGAACTCGACCTCGGTGGAGGGCTTGAGGATGAACCAGCGGCGAAGCCACACCATCACGGCCTCACCGATTCCGAGCGCAAGAACGGCGAGAGCGCCGAGCGCGATGAGGTTGACGTCACCGGACTCGATCGGACCGCGCACGATCTGTTCGAGCACGATGGGGATCATCAGCGCGATGACGGCCGCGCCGAGCGCGCTAGCCGCGCCCCCGGCGAGACGCCAGATGACGGGACGGACGAATGGCTTGAGCCGCCACAGGGCGGCGGGGGTGGACAGCGAAGCGGATGATCTTTGCGATGACGACGAGGAAGACATGACTCTCAATGAGTGGAGTTGCGGAAGGGAAGGAGCGGGGCACACCTGTGGTGTGCAAACCCCCGGGAAAAACGCGGCTGTGCTAGCGGGGAAGACCAGCCAGGTTCGAGCCCAGAACGGTGATCGGCGCGATGGCGATCGAAATCATGGTGTCCTCCTCAAGCTCGACATCGTCGCCCGGTCTGCGCGACAGCCCTCCAGCCTATGGCTGTGAGCTTGCTGAAGGCAAGCAGTATTTTCTGTCGCCCCTAGGCTGAGCACATGAGTTCTCGTTTGCGCATTGAAAGCATCGACATCGGGCCCGAAGATCTGGCGGCACAGTTGCCCGCTGAAGCGCGGTTGCTTCGTCAGGCATCGGGGCCGGATCGCACCGATTACTTCTTCGCTGTGCTCGATGAGGCACTCACTTACCGCACGTCGCTGACGGCGCTCGGCGAAGCAGGCGTGAATCCGGATGCTGCAGATCCCCAGTTGATCACGATTCACGAGGACGGCACCGTCGACCTGCGCGTGTTCGGAATCGTGTTCGCGGCACGTCTCGCCGGTGCGCACCCGCACGCCGGGATGAAGGACTTTCCGGTCATGCTCGCGTATGTCGTCGATAACACCGCTATGCGTGACGAGGTGGTCGACTTCTCCAAGCTCATCTATGCCGCGGTCGCGTTCATCAGCGACATCGATGAGGAAGCGCCCGCACCGCAGCCGACGTCAGCGTGAGCTGAACTCCCGCTCGCGCGCCAGCAGACTCTGTTTCACCGGCAGCCCCCAAGCGAAACCGCCCAGCGAGCCGTCCGAGCGCAGCACGCGATGGCAAGGGACGAACAGCGCCGGAGCATTGCGTGCGCAGATGGATGCCGCAGCGCGCACCGCGCGCGGATTGCCCAGGGCTGCGGCAAAGGATGTGTAGGTGAGCGGTTCGCCCGGTGCGATTCGCCGCAGAGCCTCCCACCCCGCCTGCTGCAGTCCCGTGCCGATCTGACGTACGGCGACGGAATCGATCGCCGCCAGATCCCCGTCGTAGTACGCACGGACGATGGATGCCGCATCCGTATCGTGCTCGCGCACCGCGGTGGGTCGTGCGTGTTCGGGCAGACGATTCAGGATTGCGACATGGTCGTGTGTCCACCCGGACGCGAGCACGTGCTGCCGTGCGTCGACCAGCAGGGTGAATGCGCCATCCGGGGTCTGGAGAGTCTCAATGAACGCGGTCATGAGTCGGCCTTTCGTTGGGAGGTTCGCACGGGGGCCGCCCGCCACAGGTGCGCGGTGAGGTAGCTGCGCCAGGGCGCGATCTGTTCTGCCCACGCCGTGAGCGGGGCAGGGTCTGACGGGATGCCAGCAGCCGCAGCCCCGGCACGAACAGCGACGTCGCCGGGCAGGAAGACATCGGGGTCGCCGAGTACGCGCATCCGGACGTAGTCAGCGGTCCAGGGTCCGATGCCCGACCTGGCGAGCAGCACCTCGCGCTGAGCGACGCGATCGTCGCCGACGGTGAGCGTCAAGGAACCGTCCGCGAGTGCTGCGGCAGCACCGGTGATCGCACGGATGCGCGCTGCGGGCCCGCGCAGCACCTCGGCACCGTGCTCGGCGATCGCCGCCATGGTCGGGAAGAGAAGGCCGGGGCCGTCATCGGCTGCGGGGCTTGCTGCATCCTCTCCGAGAGCCGCGGCGAGCGCCGTCAGCGCCGTGCGTGCGGCGGCGACGGTGATCTGCTGGCCCACCATCGCCCGGATGAGCATTTCATGCGGATCAGCGGCGCCGGGCACGCGGATGCCGGGGACTCTGGCGACCAACGGAGCAAGCAGCGGATGCGCGGAGAGTGCGGAATCGACGGCGACAGGGTCAGCATCGAGGTCGAAGATCCGCCGAGCTGTCGAGACGAGAGGCGCCAGGTCGCTGAGGTGCGCGACACGAGCCCGAAGGCGCAGGCGACCGGTCTCATCCTGTCGCACCTCGAACCACGCAGGCCCCCCTGCCATCCGCAGGTTGCGCGCGAACGAGGTCGCCGTGCTCGTCTCCACTCCGGGG
Source organism: Microbacterium sp. A94 (assembly GCF_051842855.1). NCBI lineage: Bacteria > Bacillati > Actinomycetota > Actinomycetes > Micrococcales > Microbacteriaceae > Microbacterium > Microbacterium sp. A94. The sequence continues at coordinate 80,305 of NZ_JBPXMU010000005.1, forward strand.
ATGGCTCGTGCGTTCATCCAAGCGAAGATGTCGGCGGCATCCATCGGCTCACGATGCGGAAGGAGAAGGTCGATCTCACCGAGTACGGGTACTGCGATGGCGCTTGCCGGATGGCGACGCGCTCTGAGCTCAGTCGGCGTCAGCCCGAACACCTCACGAATCGTGTCGTTGCACTGGCGGACGCTGGCGAACCCGGCCGAGAACGCGATGTCCGAGATGGGAAGATCCGTGCCGACCAGCAACATCCGCGCATTATGAGCACGATGCGCACGGGCAAGGGCGAGCGGTCCGGCACCGAGCTGGGTGGTCAGCAGCCGAATGAGGTGACGGGAAGAGTACCCGAGGCGGGCGGACAGACCGGATACGCCTTCGCGTTCCACTACCCCGTCGGCGATGAGACGCATCGCCCGCGCGGCAACGTCACCGCGCAGGTCCCAGGCGGGCGAGCCCGGGGCAGCTTCGGGAAGGCACCGTTTGCAAGCGCGGAACCCGGCCTCGTGTGCGGCTGCGCTCGTCGGATAGAAGCTGACGTTCTCGCGCTTCGGGGTACGCGCGGGGCATGAGGGCCGACAGTAGATGCCCGTGGTGTGCACGGCGGTGACGAACTGACCGTCGAAGCGGATGTCCCGTGCGTCGATCGCACGGTACCGCTCGTCGAAACTCATCGTCGGGAATGCCATGCCTCCACTCTGACACGCCCCCACGCCGATGGCTCGCGGAAATCGGACACGACTGTGCCCGCGGATCAGTGGAAGAAGTGCCGCTCCCCCGTGAAGAACATGGTCACGCCCGCTGCCTTAGCCGCCGCGACGACTTCGTCATCGCGCACGGATCCACCAGGCTGCACGATCGTGGTGATACCGGCATCGATGAGCACCTGGGCACCGTCAGCGAACGGGAAGAACGCGTCGGATGCCGCAACAGCCCCAGCCGCACGGTTGCCGGCCCGCTCCACCGCGAGGCGGCACGAGTCGACGCGGTTGACCTGGCCCATGCCGACGCCGACAGTCGCGTTGCCCTTGGCGAGCACGATCGCGTTGGATTTCACCGCGCGGCAGGCCTTCCACGCGAAGATCATGTTCTCCAGCTCCGAGTCATCCGGACGCTCACCGGAGACAAGCTCCCAGTTCTTCGCCACCGAGAGGATGTCGTCGGGGAAGCGGTCCGCGTCCTGCAGCAGCAGGCCGCCGGAGACCAGTCGCACGTCCATGCGCTCCTGCTGCCAGTCATCGGGCAACTGCAGCAGACGCAGGTTCTTCTTCGCCTTGAACACTTCCAGTGCTGCCGGCTCGAACGACGGGGCGACGATGACCTCGGTGAAGATGTCCTTGAGGTTCTCGGCCATCTTCAGCGTCACGGTGCCGTTGGTGGCGATGACGCCGCCGTACGCCGACACCGGGTCGCACTCGTGTGCACGCAGGTGGGCGCTGGCGATCGGGTCGAGCGCGTTGGGCGCGGTGGTCGCGATGCCGCACGGGTTCGCGTGCTTCACGATGGCGACGGCCGGAAGGACCATGTCGAACGCAGCGCGCAGCGCAGCATCGGCGTCGACATAGTTGTTGTACGACATCTCCTTGCCCTGCAGCTGCACGGCCTGCGCGATGCCGTGGCCACCCACACGGGTGTAGATGGCGCCGCGCTGGTGCGAGTTCTCGCCGTAGCGGAGGGTCGAGAGGCGTTCGGCCTTGATGGTGAGGTGCTCAGGCAGTTCGCCGCCCTCGTTGAGGGTGCGCTCGGCGAACCAGGCGGCCACAGCCGTGTCGTATGACGAGGTGTGCGCAAAGGCACGCGCGGCGAGCTCACGACGCTGCGTGAGGGTGGTCCCCCCGGCCCCGATCGACTCGATGATCGCCGGGTACGACTCCGGAGAGACGACGATCGCAACGTTGGCGTGGTTCTTGGCCGCGGCGCGCACCATGGCGGGGCCACCGATGTCGATCTGCTCGATGACGTCGTCGCCGCTGGCGCCGGAGGCGACCGTCTCCACGAAGGGGTACAGGTTCGCCACGACGAGCTCGAACGGGGCGATGCCCAATTCGGTGAGCTGACGCTCGTGGTCCTCGAGACGCAGGTCAGCGAGCAGACCGCCGTGGATGCTGGGGTGCAGCGTCTTCACACGACCATCGAGCATCTCGGCAATACCGGTGACGCTGGCGACATCGGTGACCTCGTGGCCGGCGTCGCGGATCGTTGCCGCAGTCGATCCGGTCGACACGATCTCAATGCCGGCGTCGGCGAGAGCCGCGGCCAGCACGAGCAGATCGGTCTTATCGCTCACCGAAACCAGTGCACGCTTGATCTCGACGACATCGCGTTCGCGGTACAGGGACGAATCGTGGCTCGGACCGGCCATAAGAGTGCTCCTTCGTGCTGTGGACGTTCGGGGGTCAATGAGTCAGAACGAGCTCGCCGGTCGCGACGCGGCGAACCACGTCGATCAGCAGGCGTCGTTCGACGGGTTTGATGCGTTCATGCAGGGCATGCTCAGTGTCATCTGCCTGCACCGGAACACGTTCCTGGGCGAGGATGGGCCCGGAGTCGACGCCGTCATCGACGACGATGACGCTGGCGCCGGTCTGGGTGACTCCGGCGGCAAGCGCATCGCGAACGCCGTGGGCACCGGGGAACTCCGGCAGGTATGCGGGATGGGTGTTGATGATCTGCGGCGCGTACCGCGCGACAAGGGCCGCGGGCAGCAGGCGCATGAGACCGCTGAGGACGATGAGGTCCGGTGTCCAGACGTCGAGCTGACGAGCGAGTTCTTCGCCCCACGCTTCGCGGTTGTCGAAAGAACGGAACGGAACGGTGAAGCTCGGGATGCCGAAGGCTTCGGCGTGCGCGAGCCCTTCGGCGTCGCGATCCGCTCCGACGACGACGATTCGGGCCGGAAAATCAGGGTGGCTCGCAGCTTCGAGCAGAGCCCGGAGGTTCGAGCCGGAGCCTGAGATGAGAACGGCGACCGTGAGCACCCCGCCAGTCTACCGGGGCGTGGGAGTACTGCCGTCCGCGAAGAAACCGTGCTCATCCAACGGCTGGGTGTCGGCGGCATCCGAGGTCGGCGAAGCGCCCATCTCGGCGACCCAGCGATCGGTGCGCTCCTCGGCGAGCTCGTCCCGATGCCGGGGAGCGAGCAGCATGATCGCAGCACCGATGAGTACTTCGATGCCCACAGCCAGCGTGATCGCTCCGACATTCGGTCCGGTTTCCGCGAGCCGGCCTGGTCCGATCGATCCGGATGCCAGCATCGTGGCGACAGCGGTGACCGCTGCTGTCAGTGCCGCGGTGCTTACCGCGATCACAGCCCGCGGGGCGATCGCGTGCGCCACGTCTTCCCAAACGAGCCGGGATCGGATGATCCAGCCGGCGAAGGCGCCGGCGGCAACCGGCAGCAGCACGACGATCAGCATCCAGAACGAGCTGCCCTCCGGCAGCAGACCGAAGATCGGCAGGCCCGGAACAACACCGAGTTCCGTGCCCGCCGGCGATACGGCAGTGCCTACCCCCACCGAGAATCCGGGGCCAGCGATCCAGGCCAGTGCCCAGACGAGCATGGTCGGAAGGTAGGCGAGGTGACCGAGGGTGAGCACGGTGGCGCCGGTCGCATCGACGCGCGCGGCTTCGAAAAGGGCGACGACCTCTCCCCCGCGCGTGGCAACCGCCACCGCAACAGTGAGGCCGGCGACACCGGTGAGTCCGACGAGCACCGCGGCTGCGCCCCGAAGAGCCTCGACCGGCACGACACCCCAGTCTCCCCAGCTGTCGACGGCGTCGTGCAAGCGGTCGATCAGGCCGTTGTCGCCCTCTCGCCAGGCGTAGCGGACGGCGCCGAAGACGGTACCGATGACGTAGACGACCGCGGGCAGCAGGATCGCGAGCGCCACTGGCGTCTCAGCAATCTCCGCCCTGGATGTCAGAGCCACCGCTGCTGCGATCAGAGCGAATGCGACGGACCCGGCGATCACGCCCAGCATCCAGGCACCGGATCGCGCAGCCCGGGCACCGGAGCGGGCCGCGAACAGCAGCGTGAAGAGGAGGAACGCCAGCGGCGTCAGTGAGAGCACGAAGTTCGCGGCCTCCGGTGCGATACCGACGGCGGCGGTGACGGCATCCGGAATCGCAATACTGATCGGCACCCCGTGGCCGAACTGCCAGAGCGTCCCAGTGACGGGCCAGAGCGCACCCCACTGGGCGGTCACTCCGAACGCGAGAGTCCACAGCAGGGTCAGCGGAGCGAGCAGCACGGCGAGGCCGACGGCCGCCGCGATGGCAGCGTCGACGGCGGCGAGAATCGCGACGAGGAGGCGTTGCATGACTCCATGAGACTACGACGAGAACCTGACTGCCTCGCGGGGACGCGCGAGGTGTCGCCGACACGATATCGTCTCCAAGGAGGTTTACCCGATGACTACTGCCCCCTCGACCACAACTGACCAGACGGCTGAGCCCGCTGCTGAGCCGAAGAACGCGTTGGATCGCTTCTTCGAGATCAGCAAACGCGGATCAACGATCGGCACGGAGGTCCGTGGCGGCCTGGTGACGTTCGTCACGATGGCCTACATTGTGATCCTCAACCCCCTCATACTTTCCACCCCCGACGTCGATGGCACAGTGCTCGATGGTGGTGCCGTCGCGGCGGCCACTGCCTTGACAGCCGGTGTCATGACGCTGCTGTTCGGCATCGTTACGCGTCTGCCGTTCGCATTCGCCGCGGGCCTGGGTATCAACGCCTTCGTGGCGTTCTCCGTCGTCGGGTCCGTGACCTGGCCGGAGGCGATGGCCCTGGTGGTCATCAACGGTGCCGTCATCGTACTGCTGGCAGCGACCGGCCTGCGCAAGATGATCTTCGACGCTGTTCCTGTGCAGCTCAAGCTGGCGATCACGGTCGGAATCGGCCTGTTCATCGCGTTCATCGGCTTCGTCAATGCTGGCTTCGTCACCGCGACGGGGAACCCGTCTCCCCCGGTCGACCTCGGTGTCGGCGGCTCCGTCGCCACGCTGCCGACTCTGTTGTTCGTCATCACCCTGCTTATCGGCGGTGTGCTCATCGCGGTGCGCCTGAAGGGCGCGATCCTGATCGCCCTCGTCGGCGGCACGGTGCTCGCGGCGATCGCCAACCTCATCTGGCCGTTCGGTCTTGATTTCGGTTTCGCCGGCGGCATCATGAGCATGCCGGACCTCAGCCTGATCGGCGCGGTTGACTTCGGATTCGACCTGTCGAAGGTGAGCGTCGTCGCACTGGTGATGTTCGTGTTCACCCTGGTGTTCTCGAACTTCTTCGACGCCATGGGCACGATGACGGGGCTCGCGAACGAAGCGGGCCTGGCCGATAAGAAGGGTGACTTCCCGCGCATCAAGTCGGCACTGGTCGTCGAAGGTGTCGGCGCGATCGTCGGAGGCGGCACGTCGTCCTCGTCGGCGACGGTGTTCGTCGAATCGGGCTCTGGAATCGGCGAGGGCGCCCGCACGGGCTTTGCCAACGTCATCACGGGCCTGATGTTCCTGCTCGCGATGTTCTTCACCCCGCTCGCATCGATCGTTCCCGGTGAGGTCGCCGCGGCAGCACTGGTGCTGGTCGGTGCGATGATGCTCGCGCAGATCAAGAACATCGACTTCAGCGACTTCCGGGTGCTGCTGCCGGTGTTCCTCACGGCGACCGTGATGCCGATGACCTACTCGATCGCCAATGGCATCGGTGCGGGCTTCGTCAGCTGGATCATCGTGAATGCGTTCTCCGGCAAGGCGAAGACCATCCACCCGCTGCTGTGGATCGTCGGCTTCGGCTTCGTGCTGTTCTTCGCCCGCGGGCCGATCGAGGCACTCTTCGGCGTGGCCTGATACGCCGCCACCACCTGACGACGAGGGACGGATGCCACGGCATCCGTCCCTCGTCGCATCTCCGAGACTTCACCGGAACTGCTTCACGCGTTAACCCGTGTCCGGCAGGTTCGGAGCGTGAACCCACGCCGCAGGTCCCACCGTCCCAAGCACCTCGAGATCGCCGCTGAGCTCACCGCCGACATCACTTCGGGACGAGTTCCGATCGGCGAGGCACTGCCCAGTGAATCCGCACTGGCGGCGCGCTTCGATGTCGCGCGAGGCACCGTGCGTCGGGCGCTCGAGCACGTCGAGGCCACCCACCGCCGATTGTCGAGACAGGGCACACGCTGGGTCGTGCACCCGGAGCGGCTCGCCCAGGATGTCACGGAGCTGCGCTCCTTCGGGCAGTGGGCGAAGGCGATCGGGCACGAGCCAGGCGGACGCACGGTCTTGTGCTGCGAGGGCCGCGCGACACCGGAGGAGGCCCTGGCCCTCGCCATCAGCCCGCAGCGGCCAGTGCTGCGCATCACTCGGCTGCAGTACCTCGACGATGCGCCGGTGATGGTCAAGCGCACCACCTTCCCGCAGTGGCTCATGCAGACCATCGCGCAGCTCCCGCCGGATGCCCGCTCGATCATGGAAGTCGTCGAGCGCGAGCACGGGCCGCAGCTCGCTCACGGCGAGCACCTGATCTCGGCGGTGCTGCCGGATCCAGAGGACGCCCGCCTGCTCGGAGTGACCCGCACCACGCCTCTGCTGCGCGTGCAGCGCTCCGCGCGCACCTTCGATGGCAGGCCGTTCGAGTACAGCGATGACCGCTACCTCGCAACGGCCACGTCATTGAGCATCGTGAATTCTGCTCGACTGCCTGAGCGCGCCATCGCGCAGTGACCGTTTCCGCCGACTGTCAGTCCGCGTCACCAGGTCTTCGCTCGACGGTGTCCCAGACGTCGGGCTCCGGGCAGGGACGCGACGTGCGCGCCTTCTTGAGTGGAGTCGCCCACCCGGGCGAACCTCTCCCCTTGGAAGGAAACACTCATGACCATTCGCCGTTCGCGCTTATCGCGTCTCGGAGCTGTCTGCGTCGCCACGACCACCGTATTCGCGGGCGTTCTCGCCCCGGGCATCGCGCACGCAGCCACATCAGCTCCGACAGCCACGGATGTTCCCGTGGATGATCGCGTCTTCCTCTCCGAGTCGTTCGACTCGGGCACGATCCCGGAGAACTGGAATGCCGTCGCAGGAACCTGGAGCGTGAAGGACGGCGAGCTCGTCGGTAACGGCACCGGCGGTAACGCCAAGATCCTGTTCGGCGAAAACCGCGAGAACTTCGCGATCGAGGCCGACATCACCTTCGAATCGGCCGCGGACAGCGCACGCTGGCTGGCATTGGTAATCGATGCCCCTGCCGATGGCTCCGGCCCCTGGCAGCACGCAGCGCTGCGCAATGGCTCGAGCTCGGGCAACGGCGTCGAGTTCGCACAGCTCAATGCATCCGGCAACTGGAATGTCACGGACGCCGGTTCCACGGCCAGCGACATCGGCATTGGCACCCAGGCGCACCTTCGCGTCGAAGTGAACGGAAACGTCGGAACCTGGTACATCGACGACAAGAAGATCATGACCACGCGTCAGCTGGTGCGCACCGCGGACGGCGTGCAGGGTCTGATCGCGAACAACTCGGTCGTGCGTTATGACAACGTCGTGCTCACCGAGATCGACCCGCTGCCTCCGATCACGCTCCGTCAGCCCGGCGAAACCGGCGTCATCGTCGGACACCGTGGAAACTCGACCGTGACCCCGGAGAACACGATGCCGGCGTTCGTTTCGACGACTCGTGCCGGTGCCGAATACTTCGAGATTGACATGTACCTCTCCAAGGACCGCGTGCCCGTGGTCATCCACGATGGCACGGTGGATCGCACCACTGATGGCACCGGCTCGGTGACGAACATGACACTTGAGGAACTGCGTGCGCTGGATGCCGGATCCTGGTTCTCTCCTGCATTCGCCGGTACGAAGATCCCCACGTTCGACGAGGTGCTCACCTATGTCGCGAATGGTGGGGCGGATGTCGTCATCGAGTACAAGGGTGAGTGGAATGTCGAAGACACCCAGCTCACGGTCGACATGATCGAAGCCGCCGGTGTCGAGAACAAGGTCCTCGCGCAGAGCTTCAGCGCTACAACGGTCGCAAACTTCGCCACGGTTGCACCCGACCTCCCGGTCGGCTGGCTCACCGGTGGGATCGACGCATCGATCATCGCGACCGCCGAGCAGATCGGCGCGGATGCCATCAACCCCTCCAACGCGACCGCGGAGAGCGTCGCTCTGGCACACGAGCACGAGCTCGGCGTCTTCGTGTGGACGAAGAACAACGCGGCCGATTGGGCCTCCCTGACGGCCATGGGCGTCGACGGCATCATCACTGACCGTCCCGACGCACTCCGTGGCTGGATGCAACGCTACAACCAGGCTCCTCCGGTCGTCGAAGAGCCCGGTACACCCGCCGAGCCGGTGCCCAACGAGCAGGCCATCAACGTGAACATCCCGGAGGCTAACCAGCCGGCTGGCGAGTTCACCTGGCGCTTCAGCTCGCAGGATGTCGTGTCGCTGGGTGAAGCGACGCAGCTCGGTGACAGCTACGTCGCCACCGGTGTATTGAACGACATCGAGATCACCGACACCCGCGCCAACCCCTCCTCGAGCTGGACTCTGTCGGGCCAGGCCGCGGCCTTCGCCTCGGCGGACGACGCGTTCGAGGCGAGCGCGCTCGGCTGGACACCGCGTCTGACGGCCGAGGGCGCTGGCGCCATTGCCGGTGACCCGGTCGAGGCTGGCGTCGGCAACGGCCTCGCAAGCGCAGCCGTGCTCGTTTCGGCTCCGAGCGACGAGTTCAAGGGCGTCGACACGGCGGTTGTCGCGGCCGACCTCGCCCTGCGCCTGCCGCTCGGCCAGGCCGCAGGCGACTACGCCTCGACCCTGACGGTGACCGTCATCCAGTAATGAACGGCGGGGTGCGGCCTCGCGGCCGCACCCCGCTTCCCCTCTTATCGATCCGAAAGGCCTCCCGATGCTCCGTCTGATCCGCCGCTCCCGATTTCTGCTCGGCGCCGTCGCTGCCGCAGCGCTCGTCGTCCTGACTTCGACAGCTACCTCCGCGCTCAGCGCCCGCGCAGATGACACTTCCCTGGCATCCTCCGCCAGCCAGGTCGCGTGGAGCATGACGCCGGTGATCACCGACGTCGGCGAGGAGCGCAGCAACTTCGCCTACGCCCTCGACCCGGGCGCGCGCGTCGATGACGCCGTACTGGTCCGCAACTCCGGCGCGACAGCACTGGATCTCGCCGTGCATGGCTCAGACGCGTTCACCGACGGCACGGGTGCCCTCGACATCGCCACCGAGTCCGTGGCCGACGGCGTCAGCGCGTGGATTTCACCGGCCGTCGACACTGTGCACATCGCACCGGGTGAACTCGTCCGCATTCCGTTCAGCGTCGCCGTGCCCGCGGATGCCCAGCCCGGCGAGCACGCGGCTGCCCTGCTCACGGTGCTCGCCAGTGCGGGCGAGACCGTCTCGGTCGATATGCGCTACGCGACACGGGTCACCGTGACAGTCGCGGGAGAGCTCACCGCCGGGCTGTCGCTGGATCAGGCGCAACTCGAGGTGACGACCGGATTCTGGCCGTGGGAGTCGGCCTCCGCCGATGTCTCCTACGCGGTCGGCAACACCGGCAATACTCGTCTCACCGCTATGCAGCTGATCACAGCCCCGGGCGTCGAACTGTACTCGTCACCGGATGCTTCGACGGGCCTGCTCAGCCTCGCCGAGCTTCTTCCCGCGGCTGCCGTTGATGTGCAGGCAACGGTTGATGGGCTCTCTGCATGGTCGCCCTTCACCGCGGTGGAGGTGTCGGTCTCGCCGACGGTCATCGCAACGACGGCCTCGGCCGAGATACCGACGATCGCCCAGCAACAGCTCAGCCTCTCCGCTCTCGCCATCGCCCCGGGATGGTGGGTCATTCTCGCGGCCGTCCTGCTGTTGATCATCGTCGCCGTACGCGTGGCCGTGCGCAGACGCGTCATTCCCCCGCGTACGCCGCGCTGAACTCTGCGGACGGTTCGATCGGCTCGATCACGTCAATGAGCACTCCACCCGGTGCTTCGATGATGAAGTGCCGCTGGCCGAAGTCCTCGTCGCGCAGAGAGAGGCGCTCCGGCAGGCCGAGAGTCTCGACCATGCGGACGTGTTCGGCCGCAGCATCTGGCACCTCCACGTTGAGCAGCAAACCGCGCACGGAGTCGCGGAAGCCTTCGGGGATGGTTTCGTGCGTGCGGTTCAGAATCGCGAGTTCGCCGCCGTCAAAACGCAGACTTACGTACCAATCAGTCTCGAGCGTCGTATCGAACCCGAGCACGTCGCGGTAGAACTGGGCAACAGTGTCGACGTCGTCGACCATGAGCACAGGGTAAAAACTGGAGAAGTTCATCATTCCTCTTACATTCATCGTGTTTGTATTGGCGGATACTAAGATACATACACATCGCACGTAAGGGAAGGTTATGGCTCGAACAACTGCGGCGGAAGCCGCCGAAACCTCTCGAAGGATCCTCGAAGTCGCTACCGCTCAATTCGCCGAGCATGGTTACGCGGCGGCAGCTGTCGACGACATCGCTCGCACGGCCGGCGTCACGCGCGGAGCGGTCTACCACCATTACTCCTCGAAGCCCGGGCTCTTCACCGCAGTGGCCTCCGGGCAACAGCAGCTGATCGCGGACGCCATTGCCACTTCAACAGACGGGGCGGATGCCATGAGCGCACTCCGCCTGGGAAGTCACGCCTTTCTCGACGCGATCACGCAGGGCCCCGCAGCCCGCGTGCTCCTCGTCGACGGACCCGCCGTGCTCAGCTGGGATGAGTGGCGCCGGCTGGATGCCGATGGGCCAGCGACGCAGCTGCGGGAGGGACTGGCAGAGGCAGAAGTCCCGCCGGCGCTGATCGACGCGCTGACCGCCGCACTGTCCGGCTCAATGAATGAGCTGGCGCTCTGGCTCTCCGAACGCCCTACCAATACAGAGGCGCGCATCCGCGCACACGAGACGCTTGATCTGCTGTTGTCCGCCGTGCTGGCATCCGGCCGCGGCTGATCACACGCCGCGTTCGCCAAATATAACGAAAAGGTCTCGACGGGAACGCTCGCCTCTGGCAGGATGCAGATCATGAGCGTTCATCGTCGACGCCTGTGGTGCGCAGGAGCCGTCTGGGTTGTCATGTGGGCAGCCGTCAGCGCACTGTCATCCCCCGCACATGGCGCTCTCGCTCAGTTCCCCAGCGACGCCAGCACTTCGTACTCGTCCGCCAGCGACAGACCCTCGCTGCTGACGCTTGACACGATCATCCTGCGGCCGCTCGTGGTGCTTCGCGAGCCCGGGCAGCCGGGGGTCGTCATCGCGCATCGAGGCGATTCAGCGGTGGCACCCGAGAACACGATGCCCGCGTTCGCATCGACGACGGATGCCGGCGCCAAGTACATCGAAATCGACATCCGCATGTCGAAGGACGGTGTACCGGTCGTCATCCATGACAGCACGGTGGACCGCACAACGAACGGGACGGGCATGGTCTCGGAGATGACCATCGAGGAGCTGCGTGCGCTGGACGCGGGCTCCTGGTTCGACGATTCCTTCACCGGCACGAAGATCCCCACACTCGACGAGGTGGCATCTCACATCGCCGACAGCAGCACGGACGTCATGATCGAGTACAAGGGCACCTGGTCTCAGTCCGCCATTCAGACCACCGTCGAGATGCTTGACGCCGCGGGTCTCGACGGCCGTGTGATCACGCAGAGCTTCAGTAAGAAGACCGTCGCGAACATCTCAGAGCTCGCACCGCGACTCCCGGTGGGCTGGCTCACTGAGAAACTCGATCCGTCCACCATCGCGACAGCGCAGAAGATCGGGGCGGATGCCGTAAACCCCAGCCGCGCCAGCGCCCAGGGCGTCGCGCTCGCGCACCAGGCCAAGCTCGGGGTCTTCGTCTGGACTCATGATTCAGATCCGGACTGGGAATCACTGACGGCGATGGGCGTGGACGGCATCATCACGAACCATCCCGTTGCCCTTTACGAGTGGATGCACGGGAAAAAGTGAAGGCCCCAGGGTGGAGCCCGGGGCCTTCACTATCAGTCTAGTACTTAGAGCGACTCGACGATTGCACGCATGAGGTCAGCCGCCTCGGACGGGGTCTTCCCGACCTGGACGCCAGCAGCCTCGAGTGCTTCCTTCTTCGCCTGCGCGGTGCCAGCAGAGCCCGACACGATGGCGCCTGCGTGGCCCATGGTCTTGCCCTCCGGAGCGGTGAAGCCCGCGACATAGCCGACGACCGGCTTCGTGACGTTCGCCTTGATGTATTCGGCGGCACGCTCTTCAGCGTCACCACCGATCTCACCGATCATGACGATTGCCTTGGTCTCGGGGTCGGCCTCGAACGCAGCGAGTGCGTCGATGTGCGTGGTGCCGATGACGGGGTCGCCGCCGATGCCGATGGCGGTCGAGAAGCCGAGGTCGCGCAGCTCAAACATCATCTGGTAGGTCAGGGTTCCCGACTTCGAGACGAGGCCGATCGGGCCCTTGCCGGTGATGTTCGCCGGCGTGATGCCGACGAGTGCCTCACCGGGCGTGATGATGCCGGGGCAGTTCGGGCCGATGATGCGGGTCTTGTTGCCCTTGCTCTTCGCGTACGCCCAGGCTTCCGCCGAGTCGCCGACGGGAACACCCTCGGTGATGACGACGAGCAGCGGGATCTCGGCATCGATGGCCTCGATCATGGCGTCCTTGGTGAAGGCGCCGGGAACGAAGGCGATCGACACATCAGCGCCGGTCTCCTTCATGGCCTCTTCAACAGAGGCGAAGACGGGCAGCTCGACCGGGTTGCCTGCGGCATCGGTGTGCGAGACGGCAGTGCCGGCCTTGCGGGCGTTGACGCCACCGACGACCTGGGTGCCGGCCTTCAGCATGAGGGCGGTGTGCTTGGTGCCCTCGCCTCCGGTGATGCCCTGGACGATGACCTTGGAATCCTTGTTCAGGAAGATCGACATATCTCTAATCCTTCTGTCTCAGGCGTTCGCCAGCGCGGCGGCCTTGTCAGCGCCCTCGTCCATGGTGGCGGCGAGGGTGACGAGCGGGTGGGCGTACTCGGCGAGGATCGCGCGACCTTCGTCGACGCGGTTGCCGTCCAGGCGGACGACGAGAGGCTTGGAGGCGGTGTCGCCCAGAGTCTCGAGGGCGCCCTTGATGCCGTTGGCGACGGCGTCGCAGGCGGTGATGCCGCCGAAGACGTTGACGAAAACAGACTTCACCTGGGGGTCACCGAGAATGACGTCGAGGCCAGCAGCCATGACAGCAGCCGAGGCGCCGCCGCCGATGTCGAGGAAGTTCGCAGGCTTCACGCCACCGTGGTTTTCACCGGCGTAGGCGACGACGTCGAGCGTCGACATGACCAGGCCCGCACCGTTGCCGATGATTCCGACCTGGCCGTCGAGCTTGACGTAGTTCAGGCCCGACTCCTTGGCCTTGGCCTCGAGCGGGTCCGCAGCATCCTTGTCCTCGAGCGCTTCGTGCTCGGGGTGACGAATCTCGGACGCGTTCTCGTCGAGCGTGACCTTGCCGTCGAGGGCGATGATGGAGCCGTCTTCGGTGCGAACGAGCGGGTTGACCTCGACGAGCGTCGCGTCCTCACCCTTGTACACCTCGTACAGCTTGACGAAGACGTCGGAGACCTTCTCGATGAGGTCTTCGGGGAACTTCGCGGCCCGGGCGATTTCGACGGCCTTGGCCTTGTCGATGCCGGTCAGCGGGTCGACCTCGATGCGAGCGAGCGCCTCGGGCCGCTCAACAGCGAGTTCTTCGATCTCCATGCCGCCCTCAACCGAGCAGAGGCTCAGGTAGGAACGGTTCGCACGGTCCAGCAGCACAGAGAAGTAGAACTCCTCAGCGATGGCTGCACCCTGGGCGACCATGACGCGCTTGACGATGTGGCCCTTGATGTCGAGACCGAAGATCGTCTTTGCTGCTTCGTATGCCTCGTCGGGGGTCTTGGCGACCTTTACGCCACCAGCCTTGCCGCGGCCACCGGCCTTGACCTGAGCCTTGACGACGACGACGCCGCCAATCTTCTCCGCAGCTGCTTTCACCTCCTCGGGGGTGTCAGCAACGATGCCGGCGAGAACCGGCACCCCATACTTCTCGAAAAGGTCTCGTGCCTGGTACTCGTACAGATCCACTGTGCTTCCTTCGCTGGGCTGCGGTCCGGAAAGTCTCTCGATGTCGAGATATCGACCAGTATCAAATCTTACTACCTCTAGATGAGCGGTCCCGTCGGTCTAGGCTTCTCGCTATGCATGAAACCGCAGAACCGCGCACCGGCGTCGTGGCCGCCGCGCTGAAGCTGTTCCAGGAGCAGGGCTTCGACCAGACCTCGGTCGAACAGATCGCCAAGGCGGCTGGAGTCTCTCGATCAACGTTCTTCCGCCAGTTCGGCGGTAAAGAAGATGTGGTCTTCGCCGACCACGAGGCACTGCTGGAAGATTTGCGTGCGTTCCTCGCCGAAGGGCACAGCGACCCGTGGGAGGCCGTCTGCCAAGCGTCCCAGCACGTGTTCTCGCACTTCGCGCACGACCCGGAACTGGCCAGGCTGCGCTACCAGATCGTCCGCCGAGTACCGGCACTGCGCGAACGAGAGATCGTGACTGTGTTCCGCTACGAGCGGCTGTTCGATGACTACCTGCGTCGTGCGCTGCCGGGAATCGACCCTCTGGATGCCGTCGGCTTCGCCGCCATCGTCACCGCGGTGCACAATCATGTGCTGCGACAACTGTTGCGGGGCACGAAGAAGGTGGCGCCGTCTGTGCTGCAGAACGCACTGGACGATGCTCGCCGTCGCTATGGCGTGTTCCCGGATGCCGCAGGCTCTGCCCCCGACGACATGGTTGTCGCCGTGTTCCCCCGCGCGATGCCGCTCGCGGAGGTTTCACGGCGTCTTCAGACGCGGCTCGAGCGATAGTCGCTCAGCAGCTGCAGGTGCCCGAGGCAGTGCGCACCATGAAGCAGACATCGCACACGCCGTAGTCTCGCTCGATCGGTTTAGCTACGCGGGCCACCCGCGGCTCTGACGATGCCGTTGCCGCCTTTCGCGGTGTGCGCGACGATGCCGCCGGTGCAACCGGCCGGAATTCGCTGGGGTGCGTGACGTAGAAGTACGGCGCGCGGCCCTCGCTCGCCCGCAGGCGCAGCGTTGTGGAGCCGACGACGATCTGCTCGTCTTCGGCGAAACCATTGGTGTAGGTCTTGCCGATGTGCAACGCGGTGCCACCGTCGCGACGGACCGCTTCGATGTAGCGACCGCGGTCGATGAAGGACGAGATTCCAACAGCATCCGTGATCGCTGTGATGAACTCGTGGTTCGCAGGTTCGATTCGGTGCGCGCGCAGCGCCTCCGGGAGGTTTCGGTAGGGACGGGATGTGCCGGCGGGCGTTGGCCCCTGAGTTTCGTTCATCTTCTTCAGGATCCCATGGAAGACTGAGCGTGTGGCACAGGCAACCATCGTCGGCAGCGGCCCGAACGGGCTATCCGCAGCAGTGACGCTCGCACGCGCAGGATATGACGTCCGCGTTGTGGAGGCATCCGACACGATCGGCGGCGGTGTGAGCACTGTCGATTCGACGCTTTCCGGATTCCGCTACGACGTCGGCTCGTCCGTGCATCCTGCGTCCCTCGCTTCCCCGTTCTTCCAAGCGTTCGGGTTAGCCGAGCGCGTTGACTGGATTCGTCCGGAGATCTCGTACGCCCACCCTCTCGACAACGGCCGCGCCGGCATCGCGTGGCACGACATCGAACGCACTGCAGCGGGACTGGGCGTCGACAGCCGTGCCTGGTTGTCGCGCTTGCGTCCGCTCAGCCAGCACATCGACGGTGTGGTCGACTTCACCGGCAACCAGATGCTGCGCATCCCCCGCGACCCGCTCACAGCAGTGCGCTTCGCGTTGCGGATGCTAGACCAGGGCACACTGCTGGCGCGCTCGTCATTCCGCACGGATGAGGCGGCAGCTCTCATGTCGGGGGTGCTCGCACATGCCAACACCCCGCTGCCATCGCTTGCGGGAGCGGCAGCAGGTCTGCTGCTTGCCGCGCAGGCGCACGCTGGCGGCTGGATGTACCCGCGCGGCGGTGCCCAGAAGATCACCGATGCCCTTCTCGCCGATCTCGAGGCGCATGGCGGCAGCGTCGAGACCGGTACGCGCATCACTGATCTGTCCGCACTCGATTGGGGAGACGCCGAGCGGGGCGATGTGCTGCTGCTGAACTCGTCGCCGCGCCTTGCGCTCACGCATCCGGATATCCCCAGCCGGTATGCCCGAGCGATCGCCTCGTACCGCTACGGCCCTGCGGCTGCAAAAGTCGATTTCGCGCTCGATGGGCCGGTGCCGTGGACGAACGATCAGGTCGCCCAGTCCCCCACCGTGCACGTCGGCGGCACGCAGGCCGAGGTCTGGGCGAGCGAGAATGCTGTGGCGAAGGGGCACGTCAGCGACCGGCCGTATGTGCTCGCTGTGCAGCCGTCCGTCCTCGACGACACCAGAGCGCCGGAGGGCAAGGCGGTGCTGTGGTCGTACATCCATGTCCCGCAGGGGTCGGATCTCGATGCCACCGAGCTCATCACCCGCCAGATCGAACGATTCGCCCCGGGTTTCCGCGAACGGATCCTCGCGCATTCGTCTGTTCCCGCATCGTCTCGAGAGGCGATCAACCCGGCGAACATCGGCGGTGACATCCTCGGCGGCGCATTCACGATCCCGCAGGCGATCCGGCGCCCCGTGCTATCGACGGCGCCGTGGCGCACGCCGATGCGCGGCGTCTATCTGGCGTCAGCATCCACCCCGCCCGGTCCTGGGGTGAACGGCATGGCCGGCTGGCACGCTGCGCGCACCGTGCTGGCGGATGCCGGTGTCCGCAGCCGCACGTTGCTCGGCGAGCTGTTCAGCTCCCGCTGATTCCGCAGGTACAGGTGTCGGTCGATTTCCACACCTGTCAGCCCATCCGGCGTGTTTCCGGCCGGCACACGTGCTGTTCGGCTGACGCCTGTACCCCTTCCGCGACCTGCGAGATGGCGCGAGGATGGACGCATGCGCTACGAGATCCCCACGCCGATGCTCGCGAAAGCCGCCGCCGCCGTACCTGACCCCTCGAAGGCTGCGGGTGGGATGCTGTTCGAGCCGAAGTGGGACGGCTTCCGCGGGCTCATCGCGTGGGACGGCGAAACCGTCGAGATCGGTTCACGCGGCGCAAAGCCTCTGACGCGCTACTTTCCCGAGCTCGTCGAAGCCATGCCGCAGATCCTCACGGCTCCGTGCTTGCTCGACGGCGAGATCGTCGTCGCAACGGGAGAACCCGGGTCCCAGCGGCTGGATTGGGAGGCGCTGAGCCAGCGCATCCATCCGGCAGCGTCCCGCGTTGCACTCCTGTCCGAACAGACACCGGCGATGTTCATCGCGTTCGACCTGCTCGCCCTCGGCGAGGAGATGCTGCTGGATGAACCGTTCGCGCAGCGCCGCGCGCGTCTCGAGGAGTTGCTCGCCCCGGCCCAGCATCCGCTCCACCTCACTCGCACGACGACCGACCGTGACACGGCCGTGCGCTGGCTCGCCGAGTTCGAGGGCGCCGGCCTCGACGGCATCGTCGCGAAACCGCTCGACCAGCCCTATGCGCCCGGAAAGCGCACGCTGATCAAGGTGAAGCATGCACGCAGCGCCGACGTGGTCGCGCTCGGATATCGCATCCACAAATCCGGCTCCGGGGTTGGTTCGCTGCTGGTCGGTCTGTACGACGCGGATGGGGTCCTGCGCCAGGTCGGCGGCGTCGCGGCCTGGAGCGATAAGCGACGTCAGGAGCTCATCAACGAACTAGCGCCAATGGTTGAGCGTGACGATGCGGGTGCAGCGGTGACCGCCGAAGGAGAGCGCAGCAGGTTCACCGGCTCGAAGGACGTCTCCTTCGTCCGGCTGCGTCCCGAGCGCGTGCTGGAGGTGCGATACGACCAGCTTGAGGGAGCGCGTTTCCGACACACGGTGCAGTTCGAGCGCTGGCGCCCCGACCGCGACGCCCGATCGTGCACCTACGACCAGCTCGAGACCGTCGCCGGTTACGACCTTGACGACGTGCTCGCCTGACTGCAGCGCGAACGGGGCCGGGTCAGCCCTCGATCGGGTTGCCCTCTGCGTCCCAGTTCTCGGCGACCATCTTGCTGGGTTGCACGCGCGGCGGCTCACCCGGCATCTTCGGGAAGTCCGGGGGGAACGACAACTCGCCGAGCCCGTTGTCGAGATCTCTCATCCACCAGCCGAGCAGCGTGTCAATCCGCCCGGGTGCTGTCTGAATATCGGCCCATGGATCGCCGATGTCGGCCAGACGCTGCGGGATGCTGCGCACCGTGAAGACCGTCGGATCCAGTCCGTCCAGTTCGTCCCATTCCACCGGCGTCGACACCGTTGCGGCGGGAAGCGCACGCGGGCTGTAGGCACCCGCCATCGTGCGGTCGCGATTAGCCTGATTGAAGTCGACGAATATGCGCTCGCCCCGTTCTTCCTTCCACCAGTTCGTGGTGACCTGCTCAGGCATGCGGCGCTCCAGCTCTCGTCCTGCGGCGATGACCGCGTGACGCACGTCGAGGAACTCCCACTCCGGCACGATCGGGCAGAACACATGCAGGCCGCGGTTGCCGCTGGTCTTGATGAAGGGCTCGAGATCGGCTTCTCGCAGCACCTCGCGGAGACCATGCGCGGCGGTGACGGCATCCGCGAAGTCCGTGCCCGGCTGCGGATCGAGGTCGATGCGCAGCTCGATCGGGTTGTCGGTGTCGGACGCAAGTGACGCCCACGGATGAAAAACGATCGTATTCATCTGCGCAGCCCAGACGATCGCGCTCGGCCGGTTCAGAACGATCTGCGGATGCTGCCTGCCGCTGTTGTAGGTGACGGTCACAGCGTCCACGAAATCGGGCGTGCTCTTGGGTGGGTTCTTCGAGAAGAAGCTCTCGCCGCCGATGCCGGCGCGGAACCGTTCGAGCGACACCGGCCGGGCACCATTGGCATTCAGGAATGGATCGGCGACGACCTGGAAATACTCAGCGAGCTCCGCCTTCGTGATGCCGGCCCCTGAGCCCGGCGAAGGCCAGATCACTTTGTTCGGGCTCGACAGCTCGACTTCTCGCGCTCCCTCCGGGTCGGCGATCGTCAATGTCACGCGCTCACTGGCCATGCACCGACCTTAGAACGGCACCGCCGCGAACGGTAGTGGTCAGTCGCCGACGTCGACTGCGAGCACGAGCACCGCGGCGAGCGCATCCCGCTCGACGAGGATCGACGGTCCCGCCGGGTCGACGATCACACCGGCGATCGCGCTGTGCGTGGTGAGAACCTTCGCCAACTGCTCCGGTGTGAACGGCATCGGCTTGTCGCTGCGGCCGAGTGCAACAACCTCGAGCGGATGCGAGAAAACCTGCAGGTAGCGCTTGCCATCAGCCGTCTGCGCCTCAGCGATACCGATCTGGCCTCCGCCGCTGCCGTCGTTGACGGCCACGTAGACCTTGCTCTTGGCGAGCGCGTCACCGACCTTCTTCGCTGTGTCCTGTTCACGCGGGGCAGCGATCAACGTCTTGACGGCCATCGCGGGATCGGCCTGCTCAAGCGCCTTCGACAGGATCTCGGTCGGGAAAACAGCACGGTGCACACCGGAGGCGTTGTCGAGGATGATGCCGCTGAAGTTCCCGGAGACCACCTGCTGGAGCACCGCTGTGACCGGCTGCGCAACGGCAGAGGTTGCCGTCGGCTCGGTCTCGCGTTGCACAGAGTCCCGAACGGCAACAGCCGAACTGAACGCGAGCATGAAGGCGCGCTCGCCGTCTCGGACCACGGCGATCGACAGCGGCTTGCCCTCGGCGATCTGCGTTCGGGCATCACCGTGCACGCGCAGGTACAGGTGCCCCTGCATCATCTGACGCAGCACCCCGATCAGCTGCTCGTTGCTCGGGCCCTCTTCCAACTCGGCAAGCGCCGTGCGCAGCAGGACGTTGTCCTTCATGCCCGGCACCGATTCGGTCTGCTCGGGCGGAAGAGCAGGTGCCAGCGGGAGCGTGCGCTTCTCCGGCACGAGCGGCGTCGCGGTGGGGTTCTTCGGCGCGACAGCCTGTCGCGCGGGGGCTGGCGCATCCGGATCCGGAAGAGTCACCTGCGGGCCGGCATCGGCACCGACGCCGCGGAACGCCTGCACAGAGATGCCGATCTGTGGCACGGGTTCGCTCTGCACCGCATCCGCGGGAACTTCTTCGTCCGGGGCATCCGCCTCGGCAGAGGTCTGTGATTCGGGAACGACGTCGTCGGTCTTCTTGCGGCGGGAGAACAAAGCCATATCTGTCAGCCTATCCCGCACGGCCCGTAGCATGGGGCCATGGCAGCGCCCGAGAAACTCTCTGACATCGTCACCACGTTTCTCGATGTCGTGCACGACCGTCTCCTCTCTGACCGTCGCGGCACGGTCGCCGATTACATCCCGCAATTGGCAAGCGCGGACCCCGAACTGTTCGGTATTGCCCTGTGCGGTCTCAACGGGCGCGTGTACGAGAGCGGCGACACGGGTGTCGACTTCACAATCCAATCGGCGTCGAAGCCGTTCGTGTACGCGCTCGCGCTCGATGACCAGGGTTTGGATGCTGTACATGCACGAGTCGGCGCCGAGCCCAGCGGCGAGGCGTTCAACTCGGTGAAGCTGGAAGCGGGCACCGGACGGCCGCCGAACCCGATGGTCAACGCCGGGGCGATCGTCACAACGTCGCTTGTTACCGGCAGCTCGCCCGAGCAGAGGTTTGCCCGCATTCTCTCCCGCCTCAGCGCGTTCGCCGGCAGGGATCTGAGCGTCGACGAGACGGTTTTCGCGTCCGAGGAGGAGTCCGGCGACCGAAATCGAGCATTGGCCTACCTCATGCGCAGCGCCGGATCGCTCACCGCACCGGTGTCGGAGACGCTCGACACATACTTTCGCCAGTGCTCTGTGCTCGTCACTGCCCGCGATCTCGCGGTGATGGGGGCGACTCTGGCGAACGGCGGGGTGAATCCGCTGACGCACGAACGGGTCACGAGCGCCGAAACCTGCCAGCACGTCATGACCATCATGGCCACCTGCGGTATGTACGACTATGCCGGCGAGTGGTTGCTGCGCGCCGGGCTACCGGCGAAGTCCGGCGTTGCCGGTGGCCTGGTTGCAAGTTCACCGGGTGAGTTCGGCCTTGGCCTGTTCAGCCCGCGGTTGGATGCCAGCGGTGCGAGCCTCCGCGGCGTCGTGGCCGCGCAACGCCTCGCGAACCGGTTCGGCCTGCATGTGCTGCACCGCCCGCTCACCCTTTCGGCCGCCGAAGTGACGGCGGCGAATGATGAGCTCGCCGCGGGATTGGGGGCCGAGCAGGATGCCGTGGCCACCCAGATCCTGCAGGAGAACGCCGACGACCTCGCCGTATGGCGGCTGCGCGGGTACATCGACTTCGACGGAGCGGAACGACTGCTGCTCGATCTGGACGCGTGGCTTGACGCTCGTCCGGCGGACCGCGAGTCGCCGGCGGTCATTGTTCTGGATCTCACCGAAGTCACACAGCTGCAATCGGTCGCGGTGTGGATGCTGGCGGCCCTGGCCACCTGGTGTCGTGAGCGGGGGATTCGTGTGATCGCGAGCGACCCGCAGGGCCGCAGCCTCGGCGTCGCGGGGCTCTCGCAATCTGCCGACTTCGACGACGCCGTTCGCGACGCGGCAGCCGGTACCCAGCAGGACGAGGACTGAGCGTTACAGCTTCTCGATCGGAGCGATCTTGATGAGCAGCTTCTTCAGGCCCGCGGCGTCGAAACGCACGTGCGCGATGCGCTTCGCACCTTCGCCGGTGACGGCATCCACTCGTCCCTCCCCGAAGTCGGAGTGACGGATGCGGTCGCCCGCGGTAAGTTCGAGGTCGCCGTTGTCGCGCACCTTGCCGGTGACCCTGTTGGGGAACTTGTCCATCGAGGTCGATAGCGGCTTGAGTCCGTCGCGCGCAGCGAGCGGTTTGACCGCGAACCGGTCGTTGCCGCCGCCTCCTGCCCCTGCCGAAGCGCCATAGCCTCCCCCACCGAACCCGCCGCGCCGCGCATTCAGTGCACGCGACTGCATGCCACCACGCGAATTCACGTCTCCCGGCGACTGACGCCAGTCGACGAGTCCGGCAGGAATCTCTTGCAGGAACCGGCTGGGCATGGCGACGGTGACCTCGCCGAACTGCGCCCGGGTCATGGCCAGCGACAGGTGCAGGCGCTTTCGTGCCCGGGTGAGGCCGACGTAGAACAGGCGCCGCTCCTCCTGCGGGCCGCCAGGTTCCCCCGCCGAGATTCGATGCGGGATGAGGTCTTCTTCGACGCCGGTGACGAACACCGCGTCGTACTCCAGCCCCTTGGCCGTGTGCATCGTCATCATCGACACTGTTCCCGACTCGTCATGCAGATCGTCCGCATCCGAGACGAGTGCGACCTCGGTGAGGAAGTCGACGATCGTGCCCTCGGGGTTGTTGCGGGCGAAATCACGCGCGACCGCGACGAACTCGTCGAGGTTCTCGACTCGAGCTTCGTCTTGCGGGTCGCGGCTGGCGCGGAGCGTGTCGAGGTAGCCGCTCTTCGAGAGCAGCACGCTGAGACCGTCGGCCACGGCTGTCGGCGGCGGCACTTCGCCGGATGCTGGCAGCATGAGTGCGGTCGCCTCTTTCAGCACAGCATCCAAATGGCCGATCGCCGTCTGAATCTTCGGCCCGACGCCAAGCTGGCTGGGAACGGACAGGGCGTCACGGAAGCTGATGCCGTTCTCTTCGGCGAAACGGCCGATCGCCGTCTCGGTGACCTCGCCGATTCCGCGGCGCGGCTTGTTCAGGATGCGGCGCACCGCCATGTCGTCGGCGGGATTCGACACCGCGACGAGATAGGCCAGCGCATCTTTGATCTCGGCACGGTCGTAGAACTTCGTGCCACCCATGATCTTGTACGGCACAGCCGAACGGATGAAGATCTCTTCCAGAGCGCGCGACTGCGAGTTGGTCCGATAGAAGACCGCCATCTCGGAGTACGGCATTCCCGCCCGGCGAAGCACCTCGACCTCATCGGCGACGAACTGCGCCTCGTCGTGCTGCGAGTAACCGGTGAAACCGACGATCTTGTCGCCGTCGCCCTTATCGCTCCAGAGCTTCTTGTCTTTACGATCGAAGTTGTTGCCGATCACCGCGTTCGCGGCCGACAAAATGTTCTGCGTCGACCGATAGTTCTGCTCGAGCAGCACCACCTTGGCACCGGGGAAATCGCGCTCGAACTCGCTGATATTGCGGATGTCAGCGCCGCGGAACGCGTAAATCGACTGATCGGAGTCACCGACAACGGTGAGCGATGCCCCCGCGACAGGATCGACTGAGGGAGCGTCGAAGATCATCATGCCGCTGTCGCCGTAGGCTTCGCCGTCTGCCTCACCCGAGACCGGCTTCGTCAACTCGTGAATCAACGAGTACTGCGCATGGTTGGTGTCTTGGTACTCATCGACCAGGATGTGCCGGAACCGGCGGCGGTACGTGTCGGCGACCTTCGGGAACGCCCGGAACAGGTACACGGTCTGGCCGATGAGGTCGTCGAAGTCGAAAGCGTTGGCCTTGCGCAGGTTGCGCTGATAGTCGGCGAATATCTCGACGAACTTGCGTTCGGCGGGGTCGCTCATGTTCGCATCGCGCGAGTAGGACTCAGCGTCTTGCAGTTCGTTCTTGAGCTTCGAGATCCGCGACTGCACGGATGCCGGGGTCAGCCCGTAGGCGTCGGCCTCGTGCTCTTTGACCAGACGCTTCAACAGCGCCCGCGAATCGCCGGAGTCATAGATCGTGAACGACTTGGTGAAGCCGAACTGTTCTGCTTCACGGCGCAGGATCCGCACGCAGGCGGAGTGAAAGGTGGAGATCCACATGCCCCGAGCAGCTTCGCCGACGATGTCGGCAACACGCTCGCGCATCTCACCGGCGGCCTTGTTGGTGAAAGTGATGGCGAGGATCTGGCTCGGCCATGCTTCACGATTGCGCAACAGCGAGGCGATACGGCGCGTGAGCACGCTGGTCTTGCCGGAGCCTGCCCCGGCGACGATCAGCAGCGCCGGACCACGGTAGGTCACGGCGTCGAGCTGTTGCGGGTTGAGGCCGGAGAGGTGGTCGTCCTGATCGCCGGCAGACGAGCGTGGGCCAGCGGATTCGGGAACGATGAGAGGTGCGTCGGTCATGTCTCTACGAGTCTAGGCCGGGCCGCCGACGTTGCGATCCTGGCGCTTTCAGGGTCTCGAGTGCCACAATCATGCTCATGCGCACGATATTGAACATCATCTGGGTGATCCTCGCCGGCTGGGCGCTCTTCCTGGGTTACATCCTGGCCGGAGTCCTGTTGTGCATCCCGATCATCACAATCCCCTGGGCGATCGCCTCGTTCCGCTTGGCGGGCTACGCGCTGTGGCCGTTCGGTCGGCAGGTGGTCGAACGTCCGACTGCAGGGGTCGGGGCATTCCTCGGCAACGTCATCTGGGTGATCCTCGCCGGCTGGTGGCTGGCGATCGGGCACATCGTCTCGGGCGTCGCCCTGTGCATCACGATCATCGGCATCCCGATGGCGATCGCCGATTTCAAGATGGTGCCGATCTCGCTCATGCCGCTGGGCAAAGAGATCGTCTCCACGCGCCGGGGCCCCTTCGACGCGAAGTGATCCGCACACGCAGGTGAAAGCCGAGGCGCCGAGGAACGACTGTTCCTCGGCGCCTCGGTGGTGTCAGACTCGCTGCCTGCGGCGGCGCGCAACCAGTGCGATCCCCCCGGTCAGCAGCAGCGCGAGCGCCATCACGGAAGCGCCGATCGGCAGCTCAGTTCCCGTGGTCGCAAGTGCGCCCTCCCGTTGGGCCGGTTCGCCCGGTGCGATGGGGCGCTCGGGGGCGTTCGGCTCAGTCGGAGCGTCGGGGGTGCCCGGCGCTTCAGGCTGAGTCGGCGTCTCAGGCTGAGTCGGAACGGTGGGCTCTGTCGGTGTCTCCGGCTCCACAGGAACCTCGGGCTCGACAGGAACCTCGGGCTCGACAGGAACCTCCGGCTCCACAGGAACCTCCGGCTCCGCGGCGACCGGCAGCGTTCCGGTGCGCAGCGACTCAGAGGCATAGCCGTCGGCGAACCACCACACCGGACGCTGATCGTCCACCGCGAGCGAGGACGGCGCCGTGGCGAAGCCCTCGTTGTTGATGTCAGGCAGACCTGCTGGACGGGCGAACTGCGCGATGCCGGGATCAGCTGTGCCGTTCAGTGTGATCTGCGCGGAGCGCCCCTGGCATCCGTCGTCGCACACGGCCCACAGAACTCCGAGAACGGAGTCGTAGTCCAGGCTCATGACGCCGGCAAGCCCGGGGTCGATCGTCGAGACGAGCTGCGCTGAACCGTCTGCGGCGAGCGCGAAGGCGTACACGCCGCCGCCATCCTCGACCGCGACGAAGAACAGTCCGTCGCCCGCGTACGCCGACGGATCGTATGCTGCCTGCGTGTTGTCGTCGAAGAGCATGCCCGCGAGCATCTCATCCGAGACCCACTCGACCGCTTCGATGCCCAGGTTCGCGCCGACTGCCGGAAGCAGTTCGGTGAGATCCCATTCGTTGAGCGCGATGAGGTCGGGGCCAGCTTCATCCGGATCAACCTGCAGCACCGTGTTCTGGTTGACGCCCTTCACACTGTTGTCGCGCTCGGATGCGACGTAGACGAGGCCATCACCGTCGACGGTGATGCCTTCGGTGTCGGGTCCAGCGGCGCCCGGGGCGTCAGCATCCCTCTGAAAGCGCACCCGCTTGCCGTCTTCCCAGCCGTCCACAAGCGCGACTGAGCCATCGGCAGACGCTTCAAGCTTCCAGATGCGTCCCTCACCATTGTCAACGGCCCAGAGGAATGCGCCGTCGGCGGTCTCCTGCACGTCGAGCCCCGAGCTGTCCTCCAGGAAGGTCGGCACGGTGTCAAGAACCCGTACGTCGGCGGAACCAGGCCACGGCGTGACGGCGATCTCGCCGACGCAGACGTTGGCTGCGCCCGGGGTGGGCTCGGCGGTCTCAGCGAACGGTCCACTGATGTCCGGGCAACGACCCCATGTGGTGGCCGCGTGGGCTTCGCCCCATGAGACCTGGTCAACCAGCTGGTCGCCATCGAAGACCCGGACCGTGTCGTCCTTGCCGATTCCGAAGTCGAAATCATCGAGCACGAGGTAGCCGCCCGCGGGAATGCTGGTGGCAGGAGGGATGACGTACTCGTGCGAGTCGTCGTCATCCTTCACGATGATGCCCGAAATATCGAGGGCAGCATCGGTCGGGTTGACCAGCTCCACCCAGTCGGGCTCACCATCCGACTCGACCTCGTTGATGCGTACCGGGTTGCCGCAGGCGTTGCGGATGCCTGGAGTGCCGACTGCGACGTCGACGAAGTCGCCCGTACCGTCCTGGCAGCGGGCCCAGAAGCCCTCCGCGTGCGCGGCGTAGGCATGCTCAGCGACGGTCAAGCCGTCGGCATTGCGGATGGTGACTGTGTCGCCGTTTCCGAGGCCGAAGGTGAAGTGATCGGTGCCGTTGAACACGAAGTACCCACCGGGCTCGAGGATCGTGCCAGCGGCCAGGGGAGTCACATCCGCGGCGTGGCCCGCCGGGTCGTTGTCCATGAGCGTCCAGCCGGAGATGTCGAGCGGCTCCGTGCCGGTGTTGACGATCTCGGCCCAGTCCGGCGAGCCGTTCGAGTCGATCTCGTTGATGCTGATCGTCGGCGGGACGCAGTTGTTCGCCGCGCCCGGAGTTGCGTAAGCGAGGGAGAACTCTCCGACGCCATCGAGGCAGCGCGCGAGCGTGGCCGCGATCTCGTCACCGTCGATGTTGGCGTGGCCCTCCCACGCGCCGGTCCGATCAGTCAGCACACCGGCACTGTCGAAGAGCCGGATCTCGTCGGTGCTGCCGATGCCAATCGGTGCGTCGAAGCGTGCAAGCTCTCCATCGACGATGCCGATCGAACTCGCCTCTACGACGAGGAACTGCCCGGCTGCGATCGATGTCCCGTCCTGGAATGCCCAGCGGTGGTCATCCGAATTGTCGCGAAGCTCGTAGCCCGAGATGTCGAAGGATTCGGTCCCGGGGTTGTACAGCTCTACCCAGTCGGCCGGACCCGAGTCGACCTCATTGAGCAGGATCGATCCGGCGACTGTCGCAACGGTGCAGTCGTTTGCGGCGCCAGGCGTCGCGGTAGTCGCATGCGCCCACTCGCCAGTGCCGTCGGGGCAGCGGGCGAAGGTCGCGATCGGCGAAGTGTTCGCATAGAGGTAGGCGTCGACCTCGACGCTGTCGGCGTCGTAGAGAACGACCTCATCGCCCTTGCCGAGACCGAAGTCGAAGTCGACATCGGTGACGAGCACAGCGAATGCACCCGGGGCGAGAACCGTGCCGTCTGCGAACGGCGTGCTGAATCGATCACGCTTGTCGTCCGAGATCGTCCAGCCCCCGATCGCAACGGTCTCGGTGCCGGCGTTGTAAATTTCGACGCGGTCGCTGTGGCCGGAAATGTCGTCGTAGATGATCTCGTTGAGGACGACACCCGAGCCGGGTGTCTCAGGCTCGGCACCGAGGGCAGAGGTAGGAACAGCGAGCAGCAGAGCAGCGCTGAGGGCGCATACCGCTGTTGTCGCGAGTCCGCGTTGCAGGCGGGACATATGACTCCATGGTCAAGAGGCGGGCGGGGTGCCCCCAGACCATCGAGTTGCGCTTACGCCTCCGCGTCGGAACGGTGTACTACACATGAACAGCGGCTGTCCGGCGGTGCCCGCGGCTCAGACCGGTCCGCTGCTCAAGCGATGCGTGTGCCCGGCGGCAGCATCCGCGCCGGCGTGCGCGTGCGCGCCCAGGCACCGGCGAACAGCCCACCGGCGATCACAATCTGGATGCCGAGACCGACGAACCAGCTCGGCACACTGTTGTCGATGACTTCCTCTGCCGTGGGCGTCATGTCGTTGCCCATTGCCACGCACTCATCCCAGCGGTACTCCGCCGGCGACTGCTGTGCGCTACGCAGACCGTACTTGATCTGGCCGAACAGGTCGACGGGCCAACCGCTGTCATCGAACGCTGTCGGTGTGGCATCGGCCAGCACCACGAAGGGATTAGCCGCGAGCGCCCACCAGACCCGATCGAATCGGGGTGTCTCGTAGGTGTAGCTGTCCCATCGCTCGCAGTCCACATTTCCGGCGTTGTCGTACGGGCGGCTGTAGCCGGTGACCTCACTGCGCAGCGCCGTGCCGCCCAGTCCGAACGCAATGAGCGTGCCGATCGTCAGCGCCGCCACGACGAGGTACGTTGCGGCAACGGAGAACAGCGGGCGTGCAATGAGCCCGCTGAGCCCCACACCGACGGCTGCGACGATGATGATCTCGGCGGCAAGCACGAGCAGCGACACCGCAAAAGTCGCCGGGCGGACCCCGCCTCCGAACAGCGAGACTGCCAGGAACGGCAGCGCGACGAGCAGGAAGACCCCGCCGGTAGCAATTGCCGCCAGAAGCTTGCCGAGCATGATGTCGCCAGTGGATGCCGCGGTCACCTGCACTGCGGCAAGCGTCGCCGCCTCACGGTCGCCGTTGATGGCGTTTCCGCTGAGCGTCGGGGATACCAGGACGACGAGCAGCAGCACCATATTGACGACGATCGAGTAGACCCCCGCACCCGTCACCCCGGTATAGGAATACACCGCGAACGCAAGACCGGTGACGGCGAGCAGGATCAAGGCGAAGATCCCGAGCAGGATGTACCAACCGACGCTGCGCAGACGCTGTGTGAGCTCAAGACGCGCAACAGTGCCGATGTGTGCCAGGGTCATGATCCGGTCTCCGTCCGTGGCAGGTTGAGGAACGTATGCTCCAGCGCGCTCTGCGCCGGCACGAACTCACTCACCGCAAGACCCGCTTCCACGATCCTGCGCAGGCCGTCGGCAGCCGCCAGCTCGGATGAGAATCCGACGAGCAGGGCAGTTCGATCGATGCCGAGCGATTCCGGTGCCATGGACAGCGCCGTGGCGACCCGCTCCGCGTCGCCACGCAGCTGCTGTTCTCCGGATCCGGCAAGACGAATGCGCCAGGCGCGGACCACCGACTGCGAGGGCGCGGCGTCCACGACGGATCCGGCCACGAGGAACACCGCATCATCGATGACCTCCTCAAGTTCGGAGAGGATGTGGCTCGAGATCAGCACCGTGCGCCCCTCACTCGCGAGTCGCCGCAGCAACCCGCGCAGCTGCACGCGAGCTTCCGGATCGAGACCGGATGCCGGCTCGTCCAGCAGCAGCACTTGGGGGTCGTGCACGAGCGCGCGGGCCAGCCCGAGCTTCTGCTTCTGCCCCCGCGAGAGCACTTTCGCCGGGGCATCCGCCAGGTCTACGAGACCAACCAGCTCCAACAGTTCGGCTGCGCGCACATGTGCGGCGGAGCGTTCCATGTCATAGAGCCGCGCAGTGGTGACGATCGTCTCCCGCGCCGTGAGTGACGGCCAGGCGCCGAGGGCGTCCGGCATCCAGCCGAGAAGTCGGCGCGCGCCCAGGGGGTCGGCAAGCGGATCGATTTCACCGATGCGGATCGTGCCGGTATCTGGCGCGAGCAGGGACGCCAGCATCAGCAGCAGCGTGGTTTTTCCCGCTCCGTTCGGCCCGATCAGGCCCGTCACCCGTCCCGGCGCGGCGTGGAAACTCGCGTCTCGGACAGCCTGCACGTGGCCGAAGGCTCTGCTGACACCGTCAGCGACGATTCCGCTCATGCCGTCAGTCTGGCACCATCAGGACGCCGCGCCATGCGACAGGCGCTCAGCCGCGGAAGAAAGCTACTCCGAGGTCTGGGTGGTCGACGAAGACACCGTCCACACCGGTGCGTGCGATCGCCGCCCACTCCCCCTCATAGTCGCCGAATGCGGGCTTACCTCCATCGCCACGGAACTCCGCCGAAAGGAAGGCATTCTCGGGGCGGGCCGTCCAGGTGAAGACCTTCAGGCCACGGGCGTGGGCATCTGCGACGATTGTGTTCTGCTTGGCCAGCAGCATCCGCTTATTGACGCTGATGCCATCGACCTGACCGATCAGGCCATTCAGGCCCTCCGGTGTGACCGTCGCTTTGTACGTGGGTGCCGCCCGTCCGTGCGCGACGAGCTGATCGTAGGGGCGACCGGATGCCTCGATCAGATAGATGTACGACGCCGAGATGTCGTGCTTCTGCAGCTGCCGGAGCACGGTGGATTCGAACGCCTCGATCACCAGCGGAAGTTCGCCATCGGCCCACCCGGCCGCCCGCAGGTCGCGCACGATCAACGGCACGAGATCCAGTCCGATGCTCGCGAAGTACGTCGCGTGTTTGACCTCGAGCACGACGCCGATCTCGCGTCCGTGCTCGGCAGATGCGGCGCGCACCAGATCAAGAACATCGATCAGGCGCAGGATGCCCTGCGCGCCGTTGAACGACGCGCTCGAGGTGCGGATCTTCGGTAACCGCTCGGTCACCCGCAGCGTCGCCAACTCACTCCAGGTGAAATCCTCGGTGAACCACCCGGTCAGCGCTTCGCCGTCGATGCGTTTGGTTGTTTTGCGATCAGCGAACCGCGGATGCTCGGCGACATCAGTCGTGCCCGAGATCTCGTTCTCGTGCCGAACGACCAGGACACCGTCTTTGGTGGCCACGATGTCCGGCTCAACAGCATCCACACCCATTGCCAAGGCGAGCTCGTACGAGGACCGGCTGTGCTCGGGTCGGTAACCAGGCGCGCCCCGATGACCGATGACGAGGGGAAACTTCCTGGGCATGCTCTCAGCGTAGAACACCCCCTGCAAAGAAAACGCCCGCTATCGTTGAGGAAAGCGACCTATATACCCCACTTGGAGTGAGGCCCACCGATGAGCAATTTCGCGTTCAACAATCCCGCTTTCCAGAAGCAAGACCCCCGTAATGTGGCGACCTATCCGGGTAGCCCACAGGCCGGGGCTCAGACTGCTTCGTTCCAGCACGCCGGCATGGATGCTGCCGCGAACGCGCAGCTGGAGGGAATGTACGCCGCTCCCCCCGCCGGCGCCATCGAAACCGACCGGATGACTGTCGAGGACACCGTCTGGAAGACCGCAGGTCTCTTCGGGATTCTGCTGGTCACCGCCGTTATCGGCTGGATCTGGACGCTCGGTGGCACACAACTCGCCTCGGCGGCCTCCATCTCGATGGTGCCCTGGCTGATCGGTGCGCTCGGCGGATTCGTCCTCGCCATGGTGATCACCTTCACCTCGCGCAAGAAGGTGCGCCCGGCGCTGATCTTCGCCTATGCGGCTCTTGAGGGTCTGTTCATCGGTGGCATCTCGGCGTTCTTCGAGATCATCTACCCGGGCATCGTCCTGCAGGCGACGCTCGCGACCCTCGCCGTGGTCGGTGTCACCCTCGCTCTCTTCGCCAGCGGCAAGATCCGCGCGTCCAAGAAGATGACGAAGATCTTCATGATCGCGATGATCGGCTACCTGGTCTTCTCGCTGTTGAACCTCGTACTCATGTGGACCGGCGTCAACGACAACCCGTTCGGCCTGCGCGGCGCTGAGATCATGGGCATCCCGCTCGGACTCATCCTCGGCGTGCTCGTCGTCTTCATGGCTGCCTACTCGCTGGTGCTCGACTTCGATCAGATCCAGCAGGGTGTGCGCAACGGCGCTCCCCGCCAGTTCGGCTGGATGGGCGGCTTTGGCATCATGGTCACCGTCGTCTGGCTGTACGTCGAGATCCTGCGCATGATCGCGATCGCTCGCAGCAACTAGTCTCTGTGCTTTAAGGGTGTCCGTCTCGTCCGAGGCGGGCACCCTTTCGCATTGAGGGCGCGCCTGTCAATGGGTTGCGTCGCTTTCTTGGGCGGAGCATGATTGCCTCACCGTCACCAACGACGTAAGGAGCACATCATGGGATTTCTTGGATTTCTTATTCTCGGCCTCATCGCCGGTGCAATCGCAAAGCTGATCCTGCCCGGCAAGCAGGGCGGCGGATGGATCGTAACGCTGATCCTTGGCGTCGTCGGAGCGCTCTTGGGCGGATGGATCGGAGGCATGCTCTTCGGCCGTGGCCTGGAGGAGTTCTTCGACCTCGGCACCTGGGCCCTCGCCATCGGTGGCGCGATCATCGTGCTCCTGATCTACGGTCTGATCGTCGGACGAGGTAACAAGGTCCGCGACTAACACCGACTACTCGGAGGCTTTCGCTTCCAGAAGGGCGCGCTCCCTGTCGTTCCCCGCAAGTTTCGCGGCGGTGGCGAACTCGGAGCGCGCCTCTTCTTTTCGTCCCAGACGCAACAGCATCTCACCGCGTGTTGCCGACAGCAGGTGGTAGCCCTGCAGGGAATCGGATGCGACCAGCCGGTCGATAATGAGCAGAGCTGATGCCGGCCCGGTCGCCATCGCGACCGCAGCTGACCGATTGAGCTCGATCACCGGCGAGGGCGCGATGCGGCCCAATGCCTCGTACAGCACGACGATCTTTTCCCAGTCGGTGTCATCGATGGCTGCTGCGATGGCATGGCACTCGGCGATTGCGGCCTGCAGTGCATAGGCGGTACGTCCGCCACCGAGTGCGTCGGCTCTGGCCAGCGCCGCCCGTCCACGGGTGATGCGACTACGGTCCCAGCGGGATCTGTCCTGATCGGCCAGAAGCACCGGCTCCCCCTTCGCATTCGCCCTGGCAGGAAAACGCGCGGCGGTGAGTTCCATCAGAGCGAGCAGACTGTGGGCATCGCGCTCTTTCGGCACGAGCGAAGTGAGTACGCGGGTGAGCCGGATGGCCTCGGCGCTGAGTTCGGGGCGCATCCAATCCGCGCCGCTGCTCGCCGCGTGCCCCTCATTGAAGATCAGGTAGAGCACGCCGAAGATCGCGCTCAGACGTTCGGCATACTCCTCGCGAGGCGGCACTTCGAAGGGCACGTTCGCTGCGGTCAGCGTCTTCTTCGCTCGCACGATGCGCTGCTGCACTGTCGCAACCGGCACGAGGAAAGCGCGCGCGATCTGCTCGGTGCTGAGCCCCGCGACAACCCGCAGGGTCAGCGCGACACAGGCTTCACGCGAGAGCACAGGATGGCACGAGATGAAGACGAGCCGCAGCACGTCGTCGTCGATGACGTCGGGGTCCCAGGGGTCGGCATCCGCGGCATTAGCCTGTTCGCGTTCGAGGTCATGGGCGATCCCGGCGATGCGATCGTCATAGCGCTCTTGGCGGCGCCATCCGTCGATCGCCTTGCGTTTGGCGACGGCGGTCAGCCATGCTGCGGGATTACGCGGCACGCCCTCAGCGGGCCACTGCTTCAAGGCATCGATGAGGGCTTCCTGGGCGAGGTCTTCGGCAAGGCTGAAATCGCCGACCATGCGCGTGAGCGTCGCGATGATCTTGGCTGATTCGATGCGCCAGACAGCGGCGATGGCACGCTCCGCTTGCTCGGCGGAGCGCGCCACCGCGTGGCCAGACCGATCGGTCATGACTCCTGCGCGCGCTTCGCCTGTTCGCCGCGCATGATCTCTTCCTTCTCAATCCACTCGTTGTCAGCAGGGAAGTCTTCGACTCCGGTGACCCGGCGCACCTCGAGAAAAGAGCCGGCGCCGAGCGGGGCGCGCCCTGCCCACTGCGCAGCTTCTTCCCGGGTGGAGACCTCGATGATCCAGAAGCCGTTGAACAGCTCCTTCGTCTCCCCGTAGGGGCCGTCCGTGACCAGTGGCGTTTCCGCCGAGAAATCGACGACGAAGCCCTCAGCGGCGTCCGTCAGGCCCTCGCCGGCGAGAAGCACTCCGGCTTTCATCATCGACTCGTTGTACTTGCCCATGGCTTCGATGACCTGCTCGAATGGCACGTCCTTGTATGCCTCTACAGCCGCGTCGGTCGCTCGCATGATCAGCATGAACTTCATGATTGTTCTCCTTCAGTCGCGGGTCGTTTTAGACCCTCTCACTGAAGACGTCGAACGGGAAGAGCTCAGATCGACACAGAGCAGAAAGTTTTTCGCGCTGAGATATCGCAGAACAGCACTAATCTCGCAGAAGCTGCCGAGGAACCTGCGAAATTCGTGTTGTTCTGCGAGAACAGTGCCTGCTAAAGCGGAAGCGGCTCGCGCCTACTCCCACTCAATGGTTCCCGGGGGCTTCGAGGTCACATCGAGCACTACACGATTGACGTCGCGCACACCGTTGGTGATGCGGTTCGAGATCTTGGCGAGCACGTCGTAGGGCAGACGCGTCCAGTCAGCCGTCATCGCATCCTCGCTGGAGACGGGACGCAGCACGATCGGGTGACCGTAGGTGCGGCCGTCGCCCTGCACGCCGACCGAGCGGACGTCTGCGAGCAGTACGACCGGGCACTGCCAGATCTCGTTGTCGAGGCCGGCCTTGGTCAGCTCTTCGCGAGCAATGGCATCGGCTTCACGCAGAATCTCCAGGCGATCGGCTGTGACCTCACCAACGATGCGGATGCCGAGGCCAGGGCCGGGGAACGGCTGGCGTCCGACGATCGCCTCGGGAAGACCGAGGTCGCGGCCGATCTGGCGCACCTCGTCCTTGAACAGGGTGCGCAGCGGCTCGATGAGTTCGAAGTCGAGATCTTCGGGAAGACCGCCGACGTTGTGGTGCGATTTGATGTTCGCGGTTCCCGCGCCGCCGCCAGACTCGACGACGTCGGGGTACAGCGTGCCCTGCACAAGGAACTTCACCGGCTCGCCGGACGCCTTGGCCTCGGCGACGAGGTCCAACTGCACCTTCTCGAACGCACGAATGAACTCGCGGCCAATGATCTTGCGCTTCTGCTCGGGGTCGGTGACACCCTGGAGGTGACCGAGGAACGTGTCTGCGGCATCCACCGTGATCAGGCGCACACCCGTCGATGCGACGTAGTCGTTCTCAACCTGCTCGCGCTCACCCTTGCGAAGAAGTCCGTGATCGACGAACACGGCGGTGAGCTGGTCGCCGATCGCCTTGTGCACAAGAGCCGTGGAGACAGCCGAGTCGACGCCACCGGAGAGCGCGGAGATGACACGGGCGTTGCCGACCTGCGCGCGGATGCGCGCAACCTGCTCGTCGATGACGTTGCCGCTGTTCCAGTCCGCGGCGAGCCCGGCCGCCCTGTGGAGGAAGTTCTCGATGATCGCCTGGCCGTGATCGGAGTGCTTGACCTCGGGATGCCACTGCACGCCGTAGAAGCACTTCTCTGCGCTGCCGAATGCGGCGACGGGAGTATCTGCCGTGGATGCGAGCACCTCGAAGCCCTCGGGGGCACGGGAGACCTGGTCGCCGTGGCTCATCCACACGTTCTGGGTGCTCGGCTGGCCGCCCATCAGCACGCCACCGTCGTTGGCGATGACCGCGTCGGTGGCGCCGTACTCACGAAGACCGGTGTTGGCCACTTCGCCCCCCAGAGCCCGCGCCATGACCTGGAATCCGTAGCAGATGCCGAGTGTCGGGACGCCGAGTTCGAAGATTGTGTTGTCCAGCGACGGCGCGCCCTCGTCGTAGACCGAGGAGGGACCGCCCGAGAGGATAAGAGCAACGGGGTTCTTCGCGCTGATCTCAGCGGCGGTGACCGTGTGCGGAACGATCTCGCTGTAAACGCCAGCCTCGCGCACGCGTCGCGCAATGAGCTGTGCGTATTGGGCGCCGAAGTCGACGACGAGGACGGGACGCTGGGCGGTGTCTGCGCTCATCGCGCTGCCTCCTGGGTCTGGGATTCAGCAGCGATCGCTGCTTCACGGGATACGAGGTAGGCCTTGACCTCACGGGAGACCTTCGCCTCCATGATGAACGAGAGCACGGGCACGATGCCGCCCAGGGCGAGCACGATGAACCGCGGGAACGGCCAACGCATCAGGCTCCACATGCGGAAGCAGGCGAAGAGGTAGACGACGTAGAACCAGCCATGCGCCACGAGAATGAAGAGCGAGAGGTTTGCACCGCCCGCTGTCTGCCCCGTCGAATCGAGCTCGCAGCCCATCCCGCCCGGGACGAACAGCGAGTACCACTGGCATCCGTCGCCGACGATGACCGGCGCAAACCAGAGAAGGCCACCATCGCCACCGGCGAAGAGTTCCACGTGGATCGGGCTGTACTTCAAGATCATCTCGGCCAGCAGCAGAAGCAGCATGACGCCGGTGATGATCGACGCGATCTGGTAGAACGTCAGCGCCCCGCGGATCTTCGGGAATGAGGCGACTTTCGGTTCAAGCATGAAGTCCAGTCTAGCCGTGCCTGGGGTGGACGAACGCCGAAGACCGGCGGGATCACTCCCACCGGTCTTCGCGCGTTCGGTCAGCTCTCGGTGTCCTCGATCTCCCCGACGTTGCGGCGGCGTCGGAGCACGAGGAACCCGGCGCCGAGCAGCAGCAGAATCGCGCCGATCACGATGTACGGAGTGGAATCCGCACCGGTTCCTGGCAGCTGTCCGCCGCCGCCAGGAGCCGCGGTCACCACGAGTGTCGCCGTCGCTTCAGCACCATCGGGCTGAATGGCGGCGAGCGTGTGGTTGCCTGCTGCCGTGTTCTTCGGCACCGTGATGGTGGTGCTGAACGTTCCGTCTGTCGCGACCGTCACCGTGCCGACCTGCACCGGTGCAGAGCGCAGTTCCAGCACCAGCTCGAGGCCGGCTTCGAACCCTTCACCGCTGACGACCAGGGTGCCGCCGGCTACGACCGAAGTCGCGCCGAGCTTGATGGTTCCTGGTGCGTCCGGGGCATCCGGTGCGTCAGCGAACATGATCGGAAGCTGCACACTCGTGCCGGCTTCAGCCGTCGCCACGGTGAGCTCCTGAGCCCCGAAGACATCTTCGGGAACGGTGAAGGTCACGCTGGCGCGACCTGCTTCATCGGTGGTGTCTACCGGCGTGGAGTCGACCGCAGCGCTTGCCAGCACCGACTCCCCGAGCGAAACCGTGACGTCGCCGGGAGCCGCGTCACCACCGGTGAAGGCCAGCGAGGAAAGATCAAGTGTGACCTCATCTCCCGCACTGTAGCCATCGGCATCCGGGGCGCTCATCACCACGCCCACCGCGCGCTGCGCAAGATCCGGTGTTGCCGTGCCGTTGGCATCGAACCACTCCACCATCGAAGATAGGTCGCTCTTGCCGGTGTCGGCCTGGTTCGCACCGTCACCCAGCGTGGTGAAGTTGTCGCCGCCGGATGCGAGGAACGAGTTCGCCGCAACCCGATAGCTAGCCTCAGCATCGATCGCCTCACCGTTCAGGGTGACGGAGGTGATCCGCTCCCCCGCTGCTGCCGTCGGATCGTAGGTGTACTGCACCCCTTCCGAGACGCCGAGCTTGAGGAACGGCCTGCTGGAGCCCTCCGGCTGCCACTGTTCCTCGAGCACGCTCTTGAGCTGAGCGCCGGTGAGGTCGAGAGTGACCAGAGTGTTCGCGAACGGCTGCACGGTGGCGGCCTCACGGAAGGTGACGTTGCCGTCCGGGTCAGCCGTTCCCGAGGAGGCGTACGTCAAATCGGTGCGGATACCGCCCGGGTTCATCAGCGCGAGGTCCGCGTCCGTCGCCCATTTGTGCACATCTGCGACGAAGTTTCCGATCGTCGATTCGCCGCCGCGGTTCTCTGAAGCATCCGTCTGGCGCGCACGGTTGAAGTCGGCCGTGATCTCGCCCACCGGCTCTGCCCCGAGCACATCGGCCTCGGCGACAGCCGCGTCGACGATGTCCTGCACGTCCTGCACAGCGGGATACAACGGGGCCCCCTCCTCATCGGTGAGAGGCATGATCTCGTTGGTGATCGAGATGAGTTCCTTCGACTTGGCGTCGACCTGCAGGTTCATCAGACCGAAATTCTCGCCGTATTGACCGGCCGAGACAACGGGTCGACCGTCGATGACATGGTTATACGCGAGGTGGGTGTGCGCCGAGACGATCGCACTGACCTTGTCGTTCACGCCCGCGACGATCTCGCCCAGAGCCGATTCCGGGGTGATGCTGGCGACGTCGGTCGACGTCGCGCCCTCGTGGACGAGCAGGATCAGCACATCGGCCTCACCATTTGCATCATCACCGTCAGTGAGTTCATCGGCGACCGCGTTCACGGACTCCGCGATGTCGCGAACTTCGAGATCTGCGATTCCCTCCTGAGCGACGAGCGATTCGAGCTCTTCCGTCACCGCGCCGATGAAGCCGACCTTCACACCATCGAGTTCCGAGACCCAGGCCGGAGCGAGCGCCGTCTCACCCGTTTCGGTCAGGAACACGTTCGAGGAGATGTACTCCCAGTCCGCCCGGTCCTGCACGCGGTCGCGCAGGTCTTCCCAGCCCTGATCGAACTCATGGTTTCCGGCGGCGCTGACATCGAGCCCCGCGGCGTTGAGAGCGTCGATCGTCGGATTGTCGTCAGCGATGAAGGATGTGAAAGTGGATGCCCCGATCAGGTCACCGGCTGCCGCGAACACCGTGTTCGCGTTCGCATCGCGCACCGACTGCACAGCACCCGCCAGAACCGCGGCTCCTGCAGTTGCTCCGTCCGCTTCGATGCGACCGTGGAAGTCGTTGATCGTGACGACGTCGATACTCACCGGCGGCACGGCGCTGGAGACGCCGACAACCACCGGATCGTGATCGCTGGAGCGGAACGGCGTGCCGGATTCAGCGGCGCCGAAGGAATAGCCGCGGTCGCTCCACTCGGGCGAGTTGATCGTCCATACGCCGGTGCCGGTCACCGATGCCGCCAGCGCGGGCGACGCGATGGCGTGATCGAGCGAACCGAGCTCGCCGTCGAAGGTGTAGGTGTACTGACCGGCAGCCTGCGCCGGTACCAGATCGGTCCAGCCGGCCTGGGCGAAGACATCGATCGGGTCTTCCTGGGCGTAGGCGTTGAAGTCGCCGAGCAGGAGGACGTTGTCGCTGCCGCTGCTCTCAGCCAACGTCTGCGTGAAGCCGAGCAACGATTGTGCCTGAGCGGTGCGGTCTTCGTTGAAGAAGCCCTGGCCGTCGGCTGGTTCGTCCCCGCCTTCCTCCGGCGGCGACTTCGACTTGAAGTGGTTCGCGACCACCGAGACGAGCTTTCCGTCGATGTCGAAGGTCTGCGCGATCGGTTCGCGAGCGTTGTCCCACACCTCTTCGTCGATGACCGTGGCGCTGTCACCGACGGGGGTGACGGCATCCGTCCGGTAGATGATCGCGTTGGTGATGACATCTGTCGTCGCGGTGTCCTGCAGGGCGACCGGGGTCGGTACATAGCCCCAGATTTCGGAGCCTGCTGCGGCGTTGAGCCCGGCAACCAGATCAGCGACAGCGGTGTCGACCGGCTTGCCGAAGTGGATGGAGTTCTCGATCTCCATCAGCGCGACGACATCTGCGCCGAGGCCGCTGATCGCGGTGACGATCTTGGACTTCTGAATCGCGAACTTCTCCGCGTTCGCCGCACCGCGTGCTTCCGAGTTTTCGCTGCGCAGTGTCGTGAAGTAGTTGAAAACGTTGAACGCGGCGATCTGCGCGTCACCGCCGACGTCGGGTGCGGTGTCGCTGCGCGGGTTCTCGGTCGTGAACGTGGCCTTGTACGCTGCATCGCTCGAGTCATCGATGGCGATGACGGGCTGCAGCCGCCAGTCGTCGAACCCGTACTGCAGCACATAGCCGTTCTCAGCGAAGGAGACGACGTCACCGTTGCGCACTGTCGTGTCGGTGGTGAAGTACGGTTGCTCGCCCGGGTGCGCATTGCTCACGACCTGCGAGTTCCAGCCATCATCGAGCAGAATGCGTTCGGCGCGGTTCTGCGCGGCGATCGTATTGGCATCCGAGCCCGGTCGCGTGGTCTCGGT
The DNA here is from genome assembly GCF_051842855.1 of Microbacterium sp. A94. Classification (NCBI taxonomy): domain Bacteria; kingdom Bacillati; phylum Actinomycetota; class Actinomycetes; order Micrococcales; family Microbacteriaceae; genus Microbacterium; species Microbacterium sp. A94. Next base: position 120,072 of record NZ_JBPXMU010000005.1, read on the forward strand.
GCTCTTGACGTTCAGCTCTCCAGGGTTGAGCCACAGCGTTCCGAAGTTGTAGAGCTGGTGACTGGATGCCAAGCGGTACGTGCCCGAAGGGGACACGAACATGTTCTCGTAGGCTTCACGATCCGTGCCGATCACCGAGTCCGGGAGCGGTGTCACCGCAGGCACGCCGACCGCCGCAGTCACGACGGCGACGTCTTGCTCAGCGGCGGGTGCGATCTGCGTCTGACCGTAGTTCTCCGAGACGACGCCGGTCACCGTGACGAGGTCGCCGATTTCGAGCGTGGGTGCGAGGTTGTTCAGGTAGACGAAGATGCCATCGGATGCCCCGGGCGTAGCATCCGTCTCGCCACCGCTTCCCGCGGTCTGAATCGAGATGCCCGCGTAGCCGCCGACACGATAGTCGCCGGTAACGATGCCCTCGACCGTGACTGTCTGGCCGACAAGCGGCGAAGACTCGCCGGTGCCCTGCACAGCGGCGATCGACTGCGTTGCGGCAGAAGCGGGAGCTACAGCAAGCCCACCGAAGGCGAGAGCCGCAGTCGCGATGACAGCGAGGGCCGCGCGGCGTCCCCGACTGTGAAAAAAGGATGATCCTGTGCTCGGCACTGCACAGTCAGGAACAGACATCATTGCGGTAGTTCTCCTCGACGTCGACTCAAGAACTTCGCGCGCCGTCGTGAGGCACACGAAGAGGCGTCCCCCAGTACACACATCTATGTGTGATTCAGGCGCCTAGCTGTGAGCATATGGCTCCCCGCCGACATCCTCAATGGTGTTCGCCGAATGGCCACCACCGCGTCACCGTAAAACGTGCTCGTCAAGCGGCGGTCGCGCGTTCCTCGAACTCCTCGACTTCGAGCTCCCAGCGATCCTTCGCCAAGCGATACCAGATGTAGAAAGCGAAGCCCGCGAAAACAGCCCATTCCAGGGCGTAGAAGACGTTCAGCCAGTTGACTGTGGCGAGTTCTTCCGGTGCCGGGGAGACGATATCGATCAGTGCCTCAGGAGCATCCACAGCAGCAAGATAGGTCCGGTAGACCGACAGTTCCTCGATGTCGTGCCACTGCCCCAACAGCATGGCCGGAGACATCCTGTTCATCGAGTGCGGGTCGTCCTTGGTCGGCAATGCCGTGCCCTCATCCGAGATGATGCGGCCCAGGACCGTCGATTCGGTGCCGGCAATCGTCTGCTCAAGAACGGATGCCGCGGCATCCGCTGATTCTTGATCCGGAGCCCACCCCAGCGCCACGGCGATCGAAGTGCGCTCGGCGACACGCAACTGGCCGGTCACCCAATACCCTTCGACGTCGTCGTTGAAGCGCGCTGATACGACGAGAAAGTCGTCGGCGATCCAGGTGCCGGTGGTTTCCACTCGCTGTCCGACATAGGGCTCGGGCAGATACTCCCCCGGAGAAACCACATCCCGGAGCTCTCGGACATCCTCGGTGATCCCCACCGGGGCGGGATCAGTATCGATCGCGCGTTCGAGCTGCCACTGCCCGAGGAACGCGAACACCCCCGCGACGACCAGGCACGCGATCAGCACTCCGATCCAGCGTGCACGGAGCATGACCTCGCGAAGGGTCGGTGGGAATTCCTGGGGTGTCGTCACAGCGTGCAGTACTCGTCAGGCCTGTTCGTATGGAGCAAGCACAACTTCGACGCGCTGGAACTCCTTGAGATCGGAGTATCCCGTGGTGGCCATCGACTTGCGAAGTGCGCCCATGAGGTTGGCTGTGCCGTCGGCGACCGGCGCCGGTCCGTACAGGATCTCTTCCAGCGTGCCGATGCCCCGGGTCTCGACGCGACGCCCGCGCGGAAGGTGCGGGTGATGAGCCTCCGGGCCCCAGTGGAAGCCCCGGCCCGGAGCATCCGTGGCACGAGCAAGCGCGACGCCGAGCATGACGGCATCCGCGCCCATGGCGAGCGCCTTGACGATGTCGCCAGACGTGCCCACGCCACCGTCGGCGATCACGTGCACGTAGCGTCCGCCGGATTCGTCGAGGTAGTCACGTCGGGCGGCGGCGACATCAGAGACGGCGGTGGCCATCGGGGCGTGGATGCCGAGCACCGCTCGCGTCGTGGATGCTGCTCCCCCGCCGAATCCGACGAGGACGCCTGCGGCGCCGGTGCGCATGAGGTGCAGAGCTGCCGTGTAGGTGGCAGCGCCGCCGACGATCACCGGAACGTCAAGGTCGTAGATGAACTTCTTCAGGTTCAGTGGCTCGGCCACGCTGGAGACGTGCTCAGCGGAAACGGTCGTACCGCGGATGACGAACAGGTCGACACCGGCCGCTGCGACGGTCTCGTAAAGCTCCTGCGTGCGCTGCGGCGTGAGAGAACCCGCGACCGTAACACCACCCTCGCGGATTTCCGCCAGACGTGACTTGATCAGCTCGGGCTTGATCGGCTCGGAGTACAGCTCCTGCATCCGCACCGTCGCCTGGGCAGCGGGCAACGAGGCGATCTCGGCGAGGAGCGGCTCGGGCTTCTCGTAGCGGGTCCAGAGACCCTCGAGGTCGAGCACACCGATGCCGCCGAGCTTGCCCAGCATGATCGCGGTCTGCGGGCTGACCACGGAGTCCATCGGAGCGCCGATGATCGGGGTATCGAAGTGATACGCGTCGATCGACCATGAAGTCGAGACGTCTTCGGGGTTACGTGTCCGCCGTGACGGCACCACCGCGATGTCGTCGAAAGTGTACGCGCGACGCGCGCGCTTGCCTCGGCCGAGTTCGATGTCCATGCTCACCCGTCCAGCCTACCCGCCCCGCAATATGCTTCCCACGTGCGTGAAGTGGCAATAGGCGCCACCTTGAATGACGCCGAAGTCCGAGAGGTGTCGCTCGTGGTCGCGTCATTGCACGTGGTGCGACCACGAGCGACCCCTCAAGCAGGGGCAGACGGGATGCCGGAGCCAGGTATATGCCGAGCAGATCAGGCGATCAGCTCTGCGGAGGCGCCATCACCTGTCGATCCGGATGCACCCGATCGCAAGTGCGGCGCCCGAGCGCGCGTGGCTCAGGCCAGCGCGCCGGAGGTCGGCACGGGATTCGTGAAGACGTCGAAAACGGGGCAGTGCGCGTCGACGACCTGGCGCAGGTTCTCGTACTGCTCGGCCGTGTCGGGTCCGGTGATGTCGACCTTCACACGCACGTCTCGGAATCCTGCCCGACCGGACTCATCGATCCCAAAGAGCTTGCGCACATCGAGGTCACCTTCGGCCGTGATCTCGATCTCGTCGATCGTGAGCCCAAGCGCCTGTGCGTAGAGGCGGAACACGACAACCTGGCACGACACAAGCGCGCCAAGCGCATATTCGACGGGGCTGGCCGCCGCATCGTCACCGGCGAGAGCGCTGGGTTCATCGACGAGGAAACGGTGCTTGCCCGCGCGGATCTCAGTCGCGACCGAGCCGATTCCTCGGCCGACGACCTTGTAGGTGAGCTGGGCGTTCGTCGCATCCGCGGCGATGCGTTCGTTCCACGCCGTTCCCGCGTCGGTGAGGCGCTGTGTGCGCTCGGCTGCGGTGACGTCGGTGACGGATGCGATCTGGTCCTGAAGAAGAGTCATAGCGCGACGATAACGGCGACGCTGGCCTGCGGCGAAGGAGGCCGTCATCCGCCGTCACATCACAGGATTATGTCGTGGCGCGCGCAGCTCGCTTCTCCTCCTGGAAGACGCGGATCGCCTCGTAGCGCTCGGCGGAACGGGCACGGCGTTTGGACGCCTCCTGCTCGCGGTTCTTCGGCGGCGCGGTGGTGATCAGGCCATCGAGAAGGACACGGGTCGCCTGCGCGATCTCTGCGACGGCACGGTCGAAGACCACCTGATTGGCGCGGGAGGGTGCGTTCGCGCCGGAGACCTTGCGCACGAACTGCAAAGCGGCATCCTGACACTCCTCGTCAGTCGCGGCGGGTTCCAGGTTGTTCAGCGGGACGATGTTGCGGCACATGCCAGCACGCTACGCCGGTTCCTGAGGTGGCGCGAGTGGTCGCGTCACCACAGCGCGAGCGGCGCGAAGCGACACCTCCCCGCGACGGACTCCCCTCCCGCAGCGGGCCAGGCATCCGCCGCGGGCTACTTCTTGTAGTTGGGCGCCTCTACGACGATCTGCACGTCGTGCGGGTGCGACTCCTTGAGCCCCGCCGCAGTAATGCGCACGAACTTGCCGCGGGTCTTGAGCTCGTCGATCGTGCGAGCACCGACATAGAACATCGACTGACGCAGGCCACCGACGAGCTGGTACGCGACTGCCGAAACCGGACCGCGGTACGGGACCTGTCCTTCGATGCCCTCCGGGATGAGCTTGTCATCGCTGGGCACATCGGCCTGGAAGTACCGGTCCTTCGAGTACGAAGTCTGCTTGCCGCGCGTCTGCATCGCACCGAGCGAGCCCATGCCGCGGTACTGCTTGAACTGCTTGCCCGCCTGGAAGACGATCTCTCCCGGCGACTCGTCGGTTCCGGCGAGGAGCGAGCCGAGCATCACAGCATCCGCCCCGGCGACCAGCGCCTTGGCGATATCGCCCGAGTACTGCAGACCACCGTCGGCGATCACCGGGATACCGGATTCACGCGCGGCGAGCGAGGCTTCATAAACGGCTGTCACCTGCGGCACACCAACGCCGGCTACAACGCGAGTGGTGCAGATGGATCCGGGACCCACCCCGACCTTGACGGCATCCACGCCCGCATCGATCAGCGCCTGCGCACCCTCGCGAGTGGCGACGTTGCCGCCGATCACGTCGATGTGCTCGAACGTGGGGTCTGCCTTCAACCGCTGCACGAGGTCAATCACACCCTGGGACTGCCCGTTCGCTGTGTCGACCACAAGTACATCCACACCGGCGTCGCGCAGCGCCTCCGCACGTTCCCAGGCGTCGCCGAAGAATCCAATCGCAGCACCGACACGCAGCCGGCCCTGCTCATCCTTGGTGGCCAGTGGGTACTTCTCGCTCTTGTCGAAGTCCTTGATGGTGATCAGGCCGGCGAGCTTGCCGTCGTCATCGATGAGCGGCAGCTTCTCGACGCGGTGCTTCGCGAACAGCGCGATGACCTCTCCTGCCGGAACACCGACGGGAGCGGTGACCAGGTTCTCGCTGGTCATGACGTCCTTGACGAGGGTGGTCTGACGTTCACGCCCGCTGACGAAACGCATGTCGCGGTTGGTGATGATGCCGACCAGGTGTCCGGTGTCGTCGATCACCGGAAGCCCCGAGATGCGGTATCTCGCACACATCTCATCGACCTCTTCGACCGTTGCCTCGGTCGTGGTCGTGATCGGGTCGGTGATCATGCCGGACTCGCTGCGCTTGACGCGATCCACATGAGCGGCCTGATCAGCGATCGAGAGATTGCGATGCAGGATGCCGATACCGCCCTCGCGCGCCATGGCAATTGCCATGCGGCTTTCGGTGACGGTGTCCATCGCGCTGGACAGCAGGGGCGTGGCAACCGAGATGCGGCGGGTGATCCGCGAAGAGGTATCCGCGTCGCTGGGAATCACATCGGTGTGCCCGGGAAGGAGCAGAACATCATCGTATGTGAGTCCGACGAAACCGAAGGGATCGGGCTGGTCCATGAAATCTCCTCCTGCAGGCGCGTTGCGGTGTACCAATTCTAAGCGTGCGGAGACCGCGAATATTCCGGTCGAGCGCCGCCTCTGCGACACCCCCGGCATTGCGATCAGGAAACAGTTAGTACGCATTTACCCAAGTCCGCGTTACGCTCAGTGCGACGTCCGTCACTCGACAGCCTCCCGACGGCTGCGCGAGGGCACTCAATGTGGAGGATGCGTGGGACTCAGATCATCGGCGCTTCAGCGCCCCAAGAACACCCTGTGGGCGCTGCTGGCGGCGCTGACAGTCATCTTCGTGCTGGTCGGGATTCCGTCCGGCACGGCTGTGGCAGACACGACCGACGACGGCCAGGAAGTGACAGACTTCTACTTCGCCGGCAACATCACCTTCGAAGGCACTCCGATCGAGGGCGTCACCGTCGCTGTGGACGGCAACGGTTTCGATGCGAAGACGGAAACGGATGCCGACGGCAAGTGGCGGTTGTACGTGCCCGAGAAGGAGCAGTACACCCTCGCCGTCGATGAGGACACGCTGCCCGAGGGCGTCATCGTCGATCAGACCAAACTCCCCGAGGGCGTCGCAGCGGTCGAGGGCACGAGCGGTTCGTTCGAAGCCGAGTTCGGGCTCACCGGAACTAAGATCATCAACCTGTTCCTCGGTGAGGGCGAGCGGGTGACGGTCTCCTTCATCGATCAGCTGATCTCCCGCATGGTGGGCGGCATCAACTTCGGTCTGCTGCTGGGGCTCGCCGCCATGGGCGCGGCCCTCATCTACGGCACGACCAGGCTGTCGAACTTCGCACACGGTGAGATGGTCACCTGGGGTGGCGTCGTCGCGGTGCTGTTCACATCCTTCTGGCAGCTTCCATTGTGGGCCGGTCTCATCGCCGCAGTGATCGGCGGTGGTGCGCTGGGCTTAGCCATGGATGCCGGACTCTGGCGTCCGTTGCGCCGACGCGGCCTCGGCATCGTGCAGTTGATGATCGTCAGCATCGGACTGTCGCTCGCACTGCGATATGTGCTGCAGTACATGGTTGGCGGCGGTACCCATCAACTTCCGGGGGCAAGCCCGACGCCGATGCAGTTCGGACCGATCACCCTGTCGTACATCGACCTGATCAGTATGGGGATCAGTCTCGCCGCCATCCTCGGCATGGCCTATTTCCTCACCCGCACTCGCATCGGCAAGGCGACGAGGGCGATCTCCGATAACCCACAGCTGGCGGCAGCATCCGGAATCGACGTCGACAAGGTCGTACGCATCGTCTGGATCGTCGCCGGCGCGCTGGCGGCGATCTCCGGCGTTCTGTGGACCTACTTCCGGCCTGGTGTGAAGTGGGACATGGGCATGCAGATGCTGCTGCTGATCTTCTGCGCGATCACCCTGGGCGGTCTCGGCTCGGCGATCGGCGCTCTGATCGGCTCCCTCATCGTGGGCATCGCCGTCGAGGTCTCGACGCTGCTGGGTGTTCCCTCCGACCTCAAGTACGCCACCGCGCTGGTCGCACTGATCGTGATCCTGCTGGTGCGGCCTCAGGGCTTGCTCGGGCGCAAGGAAAGGCTGGGCTGACATATGGACTTCGGATCGATCTTCGGCAACACCGCCGCATACATCTTCAGCCCCGTCACGATCGCGTACGCGCTGGCGGCCACCGGGCTTGCCGTGCACTTCGGCTATGCGGGTCTGCTCAACTTCGGCATGGCGGCATTCATGGCCGTGGGCGCCTACGGCTACACGATTCCCGTCCTCGTGTTCGGAGCACCATGGTGGCTCGGCATGCTCATCGGCCTCCTTGGTGGCGCCGTGTTCGCCCTGCTGCTGGGTATCCCGACGCTGCGGCTGCGCGCTGACTACCTCGCCATCGCCACGATCGCGACAGCGGAAGTGGTGCGACTACTGTTCTTGACGAGGCTGTTCGAGGAGTGGACGGGAGCGGCAGGCGGGCGTACCGGATACCACGCCAGCTTCCGCTCTGCGAACCCGTTCCCCGAGGGGACCTACGGCTTCGGTCCCTGGACGTACAACGCCACTGAACTGTGGGACCGGGTATTCGGCCTGATCCTGCTGGCCATCGCAATTCTGCTGGTGTGGGCCCTGATGCGCAGCCCCTGGGGCCGCGTGCTCAAGGGCATCCGCGAGGACGAGGATGCCGTGCGCTCGCTGGGCAAGAACGTCTTCGCCTACAAGATGCAGGCGCTCGTCGTCGGCGGTGTGATCGGTGCTGCCGGTGGCATGGTCTTCGTGCTGCCCTCGGCAGTGGTGCCCGGCAGCTATTCGACATCGCTGACGTTCTTCCTGTGGACCGTGCTGCTGCTCGGAGGAGCTGCCACCGTGTTCGGCCCCACTCTCGGTGCGGTGCTGTTCTGGGTGCTGTTCGCGTTCCTCGGCAACCTGCTTCCACAACTGGCGAGCAACGGCCTGCTGCCGATGACGGCATCCCAGGCCGAGGTCGTCCGCTGGATCCTGGCTGGTGTCGCGCTCATGCTGATCGTGATCTACCGCCCGCAGGGCATCCTCGGAGACAAGAGGGAGATGACCTTTGTCAAGTGAAAGCACGCCGGTCAAACGGCAGAAGTCAACGGGCCTGGCCAAGGGCGAGGCTGTCCCCGGAGTCGCCAAGGTTGACCCGATCCTCGTCGTGGATGCCATCGAGCGCCGCTTCGGCGGACTCGTCGCCGTCGACGTCGACCATCTCGAGATCCCCCGCGGCGCGATCACCGCCCTGATCGGGCCGAACGGTGCGGGAAAGACTACCCTGTTCAACCTGCTCTGCGGCTTCGACAAGCCCAACGCTGGCACCTGGGAATACAACGGCAAGAGCCTGGCCGGCATCCCGTCGTTCAAGGTGGCCCGCATGGGGCAGGTGCGAACCTTCCAGCTCACAAAGGCACTGTCGCTGCTGACGGTGCTGGAGAACATGAAGCTCGGCTCCCCCGATCAACCCGGTGAAAAATTCTGGGCCAGCCTGTTTCCCGTGATCTGGCGCAAGAAGGAAGCCGAGATCGAGGTCAAGGCCCGAGAGCTGCTCACGCTGTTCAAACTCGATGCCAAGGAGAAGGACTTCGCCGCCTCCCTCTCGGGAGGTCAGCGCAAGCTGCTGGAGATGGCGCGGGCGCTGATGAGCGATCCCAACCTCGTCATGCTCGACGAGCCGATGGCCGGCGTCAACCCGGCTTTGACGCAGTCCCTGCTCGATCACATTCTCGGGTTGAAGGACCGCGGTATGACCGTGCTGTTCGTCGAGCACGATATGCATATGGTGCGCCACATCGCCGATTGGGTGGTCGTCATGGCCGAGGGCCGCGTCGTCGCGGAAGGGCCACCGGAGACGGTCATGGAGGATCAGGCCGTGATCGATGCGTATCTGGGCGCTCACCAGGACGTGGACCTCGGTGAGGTCACCGGGCGCATCGCGGTGGTATCGGATGCCGAGGCAAGCCGCATCCGTGAAAAAATCGAGTCCGAAGCCGAGGCTGAGCTCGATGAAGGGGAGAAATCATGACCGATGCTTCGCACGTCCGCCAGCAGATCGGCGACGCTGCCCCGCCCGATGATCGCGACATCGTCGTCGAGATGAAGGACGTGCACGCCGGGTATCTCCCGGGCGTCAACATCCTCAATGGTGCGAACCTCGTCGCGCACAAAGGCGAATTGGTCGGCATCATCGGCCCCAACGGCGCGGGAAAGTCCACGCTGCTGAAGGCGATCTTCGGCATGCTGCAGGTGCGTGAGGGCGAGATCACCCTGAACGGTTCGAGCATCGTCGGCCTCAAAGCCGACAAGCTCGTTGCCCGTGGGGTCGCCTTCGTTCCGCAGACCAACAACGTCTTCCCGTCGCTGACCATCGCCGAGAACCTGCAGATGGGGCTCTATCAGAACCCGAAGATCTACAACGAACGCCTCGCGTTCGTCACGGAGATCTTCGCGGAGCTCGGCTCACGGTTGAAGCAGCGCGCCGGATCCCTGTCGGGCGGCGAGCGTCAGATGGTGGCGATGTCTCGCGCGCTGATGATGGACCCCTCCGTCCTGCTGCTGGATGAGCCCTCGGCAGGGCTTTCGCCGGTGCGCCAGGATGACGCCTTCATCCGCGTCTCCGACATCAACAAGGCCGGCGTAACGACGATCATGGTCGAGCAGAACGCTCGCCGCTGCCTGCAGATCTGCGACCGCGGCTACGTGCTCGACCAGGGTCGCGACGCTTATGAGGGCAGCGGACGTGACCTGCTCAACGACCCGAAGGTGATCGGCCTGTACCTGGGAACGCTCGGCCAAGACGCCGCCTGACCAGCGCCACAGTGAAACGGCCCCGGATGCGTCGCATCCGGGGCCGTTCTCTTCTCCGCGTGTTACTTGATGCGGGTGTGTAGGTTGCCCTCACCGTATTCGTAGACGCCGATGGCTGCGCCCTTCGGGTCGTTGTTCTCATCGAACGTGACCGAGCCGGACAGGCCCTCGTAATCGACGGTGCCGCCGTCGTTGATGATCGCGGCGCAGTCAGCGAAAGTGCTGCACTTCTCGCCTTCGCCCTCACCACCCGAGACCTCGCGCATCTTGCCCGCGATGTCCGCGCCCTCGACGGACTGTGCAGACAGCGCAGCCAGTGCGATCAGGATCGTGGCGTCGTACGCCTCAGCGGAGTACGTGACGGCGTCGATCGGGTCATTGCCCTCAGCGGTCCAGATCTCGTTGAGCTGGTCGATGAAGTCATCGGGCAACTCGGCTCCCGCACGCGTTCCCTTGGAACCGGTCAGGTCGATTGGGAGGTCAGGCCAGTCCTTCAGGTTGCCATCGACCAGGTACAGCTTGCCGGTGTCGACGCCCGCGTTGCCCAGCAGCGGGGCGATCGTTGCGAACTGGTCGTACGAGACGATAGCGACCGCGTCGGGGTTCGCCGCGGCAATGGTGTCGACCTGGGCGTTGTACTGGCCGTCGCCCTGGTTGTAGGACGCTTCTGCGACGACTTCGCCACCGGCGGATGCGAAGGTCGCCCCGATGGCCTCTGCGAGGCCGGTACCGTAGGGGTCATTCTGGTAGAGGATGCCGAGAGTAGTGTTGCCATCCTCAGCGATCTGGTTGCCCAGCACCTCGCCCTGCAGATTGTCACTGGGAGCGGTACGGAAATACATCGGGTCGATGCCGGTGAAGTCTGCCGAGGTGTTCGACGGCGACACCGTGACGATGCCGGCACCGACGTTGCCGTCGAGGATGAGCTTGGAGACGCTGGAGGAAGCCGCACCGACCATCGCTGTGATGCCAGCGCTCTGCAGTTTGGCGATCGAGGTCTCGTAGGCCTTGTTGTCGAGGTCGCCTTCATCACCGGTCGACAGTTCGACGGTGATGCCTGCATCCGCCTCATTGATCTGCGAGACGGCGAGCTGCACACCGGCCTCCATCGGAGCGCCGAGGAACGAGAGCGTTCCGGACGCCGGCAACAAAGAGCCGAGCTTCAGCGTCAGGTCGACCGCCGCCGGCTTATCTTCACCGCCGCCATTGTCTGTGGGCGTCTCGGCTGGGGTGCTGCTGCACCCGGCAATGACCAGTGCGGAGGCGCTTGCCAGCGCAAGCCCCGCGAAGATCCTCGCGGATCGCGAGCCCTTCATAGCGTTCATGTTGCTCCTTTGCGTAACTGAACGTGGATAACCACCTTCGGGTGCCTATCACCCTAATCTCTTGTATGTGCGGACAGTCGATGCTTCTGTCTCGGTCCCGCAACAATCCTCAGATCAGCGCCGCTGGGGCCGCGCGCCGGCCACGCTGCTTCTTCAGAGCGAGGTCGACGAGGAACACGCCGATCGCCACCCAGACGATGGCGAACCCGATCCAGCGTTCGGTCGGCATCGGCTCTTTCAACAGCGCCCAACCGACCAGGAACTGCATGACCGGGGTGATGAACTGGAACATTCCCACCAGGGTCAGATCGATCCGCCTGGCACCGGCTGCGAAACACAGCAGGGGCACTGCTGTGGCGATACCGGCACCGGCTACCAGCACCGTATGCCAGACGCTCACGGCACCGAAGGTGATGCCATCGGTACTGCCGACGATGATAAGTGTGACCGCGGCGACCGGGATCAACCAGAAAGATTCCATGGTCAGTCCGCTGACAGCATCCACCGCCGGGCCGATCTGCTTCTTGACGAGTCCGTAAAGGCCGAACGATGCCGTCAACGACAGTGCGATCCAGGGGAACCGTCCGTGGGCGATGATGATCACCACAACCGCGACGGCGGCGATGCCGATCGCCGTCCACTGCAGTTTTGAGATGCGCTCGCGCAGCACGAAGACGCCCAGCAGCACCGTGAAGATCGGGTTGATGAAGTACCCGAGACTCGTCTCGATGACCTGCCCGCTGAGGGTTCCGATCAGGAACACCTGCCAGTTGCCGTAAATGAGGATTCCGGCGAGCGCCGTCCACCCCAGCAGCCGCGGCTGCCGGATGATCGCCCGCAACGACGCCCAGCCGCGTGTGACAGCGAGCAGCACGAGGCAGAAGACGAACGACAGCAGCACCCGCCACGCGACGACCTCCCATGGGCCGGTCGGCACGAGCATCAGGAAGTACAGCGGCAGCACACCCCAGAGCAGATAGGCGCCGACGGTGTAGGCGACGCCGCTGCGGCTTGCTCCCATCCCCTCACCCTATCCGCCCCCTCCGCCCCTTATCCCCTTGCGAGTGGTCGCTGGTGGCTCATAATTTGACGAAAATCGAGCCACCAGCGCCCACTCGCAAGGGGTGGGGGTGGGGGACGCGGAAGGGCCCGGATGCCGAAGCATCCGGGCCCTTCTTTGCTTTACTGAAACGCTCAGCGAACGACGACTGCGAGGACGTCGCGAGCCGAGAGCACGAGGTACTCATCGGCGCCGAACTTCACCTCGGTGCCGCCGTACTTGCTGTACAGAACGCGGTCGCCGACGGCGACGTCGATCGGAACGCGGTTGCCGTTGTCGTCAATGCGGCCGGGGCCAACGGCCACAACCTCGCCCTCCTGGGGCTTCTCCTTGGCGGTGTCAGGGATGACCAGGCCACTTGCTGTGGTCTGCTCGGCCTCGACCTGCTGGATGACGATGCGGTCTTCGAGCGGCTTGATGGAAACCGACACGGTCTACCTCTTCTTTCTTGACGCTGACACGAAAGACTTGTTCGCACTCTCAACCCGAGAGTGCTAACCCAAGTGTATGCGGTCGGCTGGCACTCACGCAATGCGAGTGCCAGTTTTGTCGTCACAGACCCGACGGACACACCTCGTAGGCTGGTCCCGTGGACATGTCCGAACTCACTGCCCTACTCACCCCCGATGGCCTCCGGCTGCTCGACGAGGTGGGCACGATCGAGTCGACGGCGCATGTGGCGCAGACCGTTTCCCGCCTGCGTGCGGCGGGCCACTCCCCCGATCTCGTATCCGCTGTCGTCGGGCAGGCGCATCTGCGCGCAAAGGGTGCTGCGAAATTCGGTGGCTTCGCCGAGCGGATGCTGTTCACCAGAGCAGGCTTCGAACAGGCCACCCGCCTGGGAGTTGCAGCACGCCATGCCGGACGCATGCGCCGCGCCGGCATCACCCGGGTCGCAGACCTCGGTTGCGGCATCGGCGGCGACGCACTCGCGTTTGCCGGTGCAGGGCTGAGCGTGCTGGCCGTCGATGCGGATGAGGTGACCGCAGCCATCGCCGCGTACAACCTCGCTCCATTCGGCGATGAAGCGACCGTCAAACACAGCACAGCCGAGACCACCGATCTCACCGGCATCGACGCAGTGTGGCTCGACCCCGCGCGCCGGACGGCCGGTCACAGCGAGACGCGGCGGGTGACGGCATCCGATTATTCCCCGTCACTGGACTGGGCATTCGAGCTCGCATCGCGGGTGCCGACCGGCATCAAGCTCGGCCCCGGGCACGACCGTGAGGCGCTTCCGGCAGACGCCGAGGCGCAGTGGGTCAGTGCTGACGGCAGCGTCGTCGAACTCGTGCTCTGGTCTGGCGTGCTCGCTCGCGAAGGTGTCCGGCGTGCGGCGCTGGTGATCCGCGGCGACGAGTCGCATGAGCTCACCGGCGGGGCGGATGCTGAGGATGCCGACGTCCGTGAACTCGGCGCTTTCCTGCACGAGCCCGATGGCGCGGTCATCCGCGCACGTCTGATCGGCGACGTGGCACGCAGCTTGGAAGCCGGGATGCTGGACGAGAAGATCGCTTACATCACCGGAGATGCGGCGCTGACGAGCCCGTTCGTGCAGTCGTTCCGCGTGCGCGAGGTGACCGCTGCGAACCCGAAGGCCATCAACGCGGTGCTGCGCGCCGGCGACATCGGCACGCTGGAGATCAAGAAGCGCGGGATGGACATCGATCCCGCCGCGTTCCGCAAGAAGTTGAATCTGAAGGGAACGAAGTCGGCGACGTTGATCCTCACGCGCACGGGCGACAAGCGGATGGCGATCCTCGCCGACCGGGTATGAGCCGGAGTCATCTCACTCCTTGATGTCCCCGGTTTTGTCGTCGATCTCGACCTGCTCACCTTCGGTGACTTCGACTCGAGTGCCCTCAGGAACCCTCACGATCGTGAGTTGCTGACCGCGCGTCTCGGTCTGATGCACGATGTACTGTGTCGGGATGCCGCCGACGGGTGCCGTGACGACCAAGTCCGTCATGGGCATTTCCGCGGTCGATGAACAGCCCGACGCGATGCCGGCATCAGATTCCACGATCAGGCACATCTCGTTGCCCCAACTCGTCCAGATCGGCCTCTCGCCGTCATAGCCGAGAATACTGAGCGAATTTCGATCGAAACCTGCTGCTTCTACGCGGTCGAGGGCTTCGCGTTCTTCCTCGCTGAACTGCGATTCCCAGTTGTTGTCTTCGGGATTCCAGAGTTGGATCGCGGGGACAACCTCCCCATTCGCCGATAACAGCAGGAACGCATTGAGCATCTGCCCCTCGGCCTCATCGCCCTCCGGCACCGTGATGGAGACGTTGGCGGCCCCCAGGTTGCTCTGATCCAGCTCCGCGCATCCGCTCTGCTTCTGCACCGGCGTCGTGACGATGATGCACGTCCGCTCGCCCTCTTGGCTTTCTGCACGCCAGATGACCACTCCATGACTCTCCGACAGCGCGGCGACGGTTCCCGGGTCGTAGTCACCGGATTTCTCCAGTTCGGCGCGTTTCTCGGAGTGTGTGGTGGCGAGGGCGAACTCGGCCGTGTTCCAGCCCCAGAGCGTCCATCCGATCCCCATCCCGATGAGCAGGGCCCCGACAGCGGCGAGTGCGAGCCGCCGGCGACCGCGGGTTCGTCGGGATGGTGCGGATGCTTCAGGCTCTGGACTCGGCGATTCCTCGGGCAGCTCGGACCCGTCCGGCACCTCAGACAGCTCGACAGCCTCCGCGCCCCAGACCGGGGCTGCGCGCTCCACAGGCTCCACGACGGAAGGCGCCGCGACGCGCGGGCGCAGCTTCGACTCCAGCTCGTGCAGGCGCGCCGCATCCTCGGCGGCCAGCCCACCACCGCGTCCGTACGCACGTTTCTGAAGCGACCGCAGCTGCGCGGTCTCTGATTCGTCCAGCATCCGTCCGATCATGTCACCCGTCGAGGCTTCGGTGCACATCCAGGTGCACGGCCGGCTCCCGTCCGGCGGTGAGCAGCAGCGTGGCGTACGCCTCGTCGGTGTAGCCGTCGCCGTCGGTCCGGTGCACCACTGCGAGCCCGTCGGATGCCACCCGATCCTCATCGCTGCACGCCGTGGTGGCGTCGAGGCCGTCATCGACGATGAGGCACAACGTATCGCCGCCGTCGGTCATCGCGAGCCAGACGATCACGTCGTCATGTGCGATCATCGCCCGCAGCGCGTTCGCGTCGTAGCCGCCATCGGTGACGAGCTCATCCCCTCTCAGCCGTTGCTCCTGTGTTAATCCGATCGATGAACTGTCCGCACGTCCGAACAGGATCCAGCCGACGCCGATGCCCACAGCGAAGACGGCGATGACTGCGAGCACGGCGCCCCACATCCGGATGCGCGAAGACGGCTGCGGCGGTGCGCTTCCGGATAGATCAGCACCGGATGCGCCGCCGGACGGCCCGGTGTCGCGGCGCCGCTCCAGGTCTCGCAACCTCGAGATCTGCTCCGCTGACAGATCACCATCCTGCCGATACACCTGCGCCTCAAGCATCCGCAGTTCTGCGAATTCGTCGGCGCTCAGCATCCGTTTATCCGAGTGTCTCGAACTGCATGGCGGCCCAGATCAACCAGCCCAGGCTGAAGATCGTGGCGGCGATCCCGAGCACAAGTGCCCACCGCGCAATCGCGCGGTTCTCGACCGGACGACGCAGCGACATGATCGCGGCTACCACCGCGACGATCGCCAGCGGGATGCCCCAACCCACGAACCACGACGCGACCAGGGCGACGATTGCTGCGACAAGCGCCCAGGGCGCGAGGCGCGCATTGTCATCGCTGCCCACCGTGTCGTTCGGAGCCCACTGCACCGCAGGCATACCCGCGGTGTCGGCCGGACCACTGGCGACGACCGGCTCTATGCCGACAGGGCCTGTGGGCAGCGTCGTGTACCCCTCGCGCGGCGCTCCGGGCATCCGCGCTGTGCCGGCTGGCCGCTCAACCTCTGAGCTCGGCTCCTCAACTCTGGGCTGATCTCTGGACTGATCGCCGGGCTGGCCGCCGGGCTCACTCATGCGGCTTCCTCGTGCGCGGCATCCGTTCGCTCGGCGACCTGGATCTCGGTGACCGGCAACGTCGAATCCGCCCCGAATGCGAGCGTCGAAGGGCGACGCCCGGAAGCAATGAGGTCAGCGGCGAGCGCGGCGATCATCGCACCGTTGTCCGTGCACAGCGACAGCGGCGGGATACGCACGGTGACGCCCGCTTCCGCCGCACGGGAGAGAGTAACCTCGCGCAGCCGCTTGTTCGCGATCACGCCACCGCCGAGCAGCAGGCGAGGCACTCCGAGGTCGGCGCAGGCGGCCAGCGCCTTGGTCACCAGTACATCGATGACGGCCTCACGGAAGCTCGCTGCCACATCAGCAACCGGCACCGGTTTGCCTTCTGCCTCACAGCGTTCGACCCAGCGGGCGACGGCGGTCTTCAATCCGGAGAAGGAGAAGTCGTAGCGGTGCTTTTCCATGTCCGAGGCCTTCGACAGCCCGCGCGGGAAACGGATCGCCTTCGGATCGCCGTCGAGAGCCACCCGGTCGATCTGCGGGCCGCCCGGATACGGCAGCGACAGCAGTCGGGCGACCTTGTCGAATGCTTCACCAGCCGCGTCATCGATCGTTTCGCCCAGCAGCTCGACGTCGGTGGTGAGATCGCGCACGTGCAGCAGCGATGTGTGCCCACCGGAGACGAGAAGTGCAATCGTCGGGTACTCGAGTGGTTCGGAATCGGGGGTCACGATGTCTGCGGCGATGTGCCCGACGAGGTGGTTCACCGCGTAGAGCGGCTTGCCAAGCGCGACGGCCAGGCCCTTGGCCGCTCCGACTCCGACCATGAGTGCGCCGGCGAGGCCCGGACCGCTGGTGACCGCAATCGCGTCGAGGTCGGCGAGCTGTACCTGAGCTTCGGCGAGCGCCGCCTCGATCGAGGGTTGCAGCGCTTCGAGGTGCGCGCGGGCGGCGACTTCGGGCACGACGCCCCCGTACCGGGCGTGCTCGTCCATGCTCGAGGCGATCGTGTTCGACAACAGTGTGCGTCCACGGACGATGCCGATGCCGGTCTCGTCGCAGCTCGTCTCGATCCCGAGGACCAGTGGCTCGCTCATGCTGTCTTCTCCTCGTCACACTGTTGGGCGGAGTTCGCGCTGTTGAGCGGAGAAATCTCCGCTGAAGTTCCGCCCATGGGTGCGTTTTCCGCCCGAGCGTGCGGCGCGGCCGCGGCCGCGGCAGCCCTATCCGCCCACGCCCGCAGGTCGAGCTTCATCACGATTGCATCCACATTTTCCGGCTGGTAATACCGGGGGCGGCGGGCGATCTCATCGAATCCCTCCGAGAGATAGAGCGCCTCCGCACCCGGGTTGTCAGCGCGAACCTCCAAGAAGACTTCCCGGGCTCCGCGAGCGGATGCCTCGGCGAGCAGCGTACGCAGAAGCGCGCGGCCGCGGCCCTCTCCCCTGCGTGCTTCGAGCAACGCGATCGTCTGGATGTCGGCATCCGCATTCCCGCGGATCGAACGGAGGCCGGCGTATCCGATGATGTCGCCAGCATCCTCGTCGACGAGATACTGGCTGTACTCGGTGGCGAGTTCCGTTGCCATCGACTCGCTGCTCCACGCGTCGGTGGGAAACGATGCGTTCTCGATCGCCATGATCGCGTCCAGATCAGCGGGAGTCGCAATACGGATGGTCACGAGCTCACTCGTTTCGGAGCGCCGGGAACGGTGACATCCGGTTGGCGGAGGTAGAGCGGCTCAGCGCCGGTCAGCACGCGTGCGGCGTTCGCGGCACGGATGCCGACGCGGCCGAGCGCGGCGCCATCGATGGTTGCGACCTCAATGGCATGGATGCCGCTGAGCCGCTCCTCCGAATCGGCGCGAGGCACGAGCACCGTGGGTGCTGTGAGGTTCGGGATGCCGTCGGCATCGAGGCCGTCGAACACGCTGATCGCAACCTCTCGGCGGCGAGCATCCGTCACGATCGCGAAGGGGGTGTCCGGAGCTTCTGCCTCGATTACTGCGAGCGCGGCACCGAAATGGCTGGGCACCGCGATGACCGGGATGCCGCGGGCGAGCGCGAAAGCTCGGGCTGTGGCGATGCCGATCCGCAGGCCAGTGAAGGGGCCGGGGCCCATGCCCGCGACGACCTGGGTGATGTCCGCCGCATCTGCTTCTGACAGCGCCCGCTCGAGGAGCGCGCCGATGACCTCGGCGTGCCCGAGCGGGTCAGGGCTCGAGGCATCCGCTCGCAGACGCCCATCGGCATCGATCAGAGCGACGGCAGTGCCCAGGGAAGTATCGACGGCAAGGATCACCTCTCCAGGGTAGTCGGCGCTGGCACCGGGAGCCTGGCGACTGGCTCACGCGTTCAGCGCTCGACGCGCTCGATCGTCACGATTCGGGGGGCATCGGCATCCAGATCCTCGTCTGCGACACCGTCGTCGGCGACGCCTACGGGCCGCTCCAGCTCGATGTCCCACCAGGAATCGGCGATCGACGAGGCCATCTCACGACCCCACTCGACTACGACGACCGAATGCGCGAGGTCAACATCGAGGTCGTCGAGCTCCGCGGCCGATCCCAGCCGGTAGGCGTCGACATGCACGAGCGGTGCGCGCCCGACGAGCGAGGGGTGGGTGCGAGCAATGACGAAGGTCGGACTCTGCACAGGGCCGCGCACGCCGAGTCCTTCAGCAAGCCCACGCGTGAAAGTCGTCTTGCCAGCACCCAACGGACCCGTGAGCACCAGCAGATCACCTGCTTCGAGCTGCTCCCCCATGACGAAGCCGAGACGCTCCATGCCGTCCGCAGTGGCGATCTCGCGGCGACCGAGGAATGCCGGGTCGACGCTCATGCGTTTCTCCGCGGCACCCGGTTGCCGATGCGGGTGACGATCTCATAGTTGATCGTGCCGGCGGCATCCGCCCAGTCCGTGGCCGATGGCGCACCCAACGTCGGATCGCCGAACAGCACGGCTTCATCGCCCACCGCCACGGAGGTATCACCGACGTCAACGACGAATTGATCCATCGCAATGCGTCCGGCGACGCGGAATCGGCGACCGTTGATCAACACGGGTCCACGTCCGGATGCTTGGCGCGGGATGCCATCGGCATAGCCGAGCGGAATCAACGCCAGGGTGGTCTCTCGGTCGGTTCGGTGGTCGTATCCGTAGGAGACGCCGGCACCGGGCCCGACCCGGCGCACCGCAGCGACAGCGCCGCGGAGAGTCATAGCGGGGCGAAGGCCGAGATCGGCTGAGGAGCGGTCGTCGAACGGCGAGAGCCCGTAGAGGCCGATCCCGATGCGAACGGCATCGAGGCGGGTTTCAGGCAGATCGATGGCGGCCGCGGTGGCCGCGATGTGCCGGATCTGAGGTCGGACACCCGCGGCTGCCGCGGCAGCCGTCCCCTCGTCGAACTGGGCGAGCGCGGCCCGGTCGTCAGCAGCCGAGGCGTTGGAGAGGTGGCTGAACAAGCCGATGATCTGGACCCGGCCGATGCGCTCGAGGCGCGCGGCCTCAGCAAAGATTCGCCCCCAGTCAGCGGGTGCGATGCCGTTGCGGGACAGACCCGTCTCGAGCTTCAGGTGCACGCCGACGGGGCTATCGACGCCGGCTGCGGCTCCGGCGGCTTCCAGCTGGTCGAACGAGGAGATTCCCACCTCGATGCGGTTCGCGGCGGCGAGATCGAATCGCTGGCCCGGCTCGTGCAGCCACGCCATAATCGGGGCGTTGACGCCCTGCCGACGCAGGTCAATGCCCTCGGGCACCTCGGCGACGCCGAGGCGGGTGGCTCCGCCGGAGAGCGCTGCGACGGCGCTGGAAGCGGCACCGTGTCCGTAGGCGTTGGCTTTCACGACGGCGATGACCTCGGTGCCGGTGAGTCGGCGCAGGTGCCGGGTGTTATCGGCGATCGCATCCAATTCGATGGTCGCTTCGCGGAACGGGACAGTCACAGCGGCGCTCCTTCAGCGACGACGAAGGCGGTGGCAAGACCAGCATCGTGGGACATGGTCAGGTGCAGGTTCAGGATGCCCCGACTGGCCACGGCCTCGGCTGTTGTGCCGGACAGCACGAAGTGCGGCTTGCCGGACTCTTCGGATGCGATCTCGATCTCGGTCCAGTGCACACCGTCGGAGCCGCCCAGAGCCTTGATCAGAGCCTCTTTGGCGGCATAACGCGCGGCAAGCGAAGCGAGCCGGAGCGTACGCTCCGACGGGGCGAAGAGTCGCTCCATGAGCCGCGGTGTCCGGGACATCGTGCGCTCGAACCGCGGGATGTCGACGAGGTCGATGCCGGTGCCGATGATCACGCTTCCAGCCTACTCGCGCAGTGGCCTGGCACAGATTTCGCCCGGGCGGCCGGCGGCGCGGTGGCTCCGGCACGGATGGCGGCTCGGATCTACGGATGCCAGGAGATTCGGGGGAATTGGACTGACCGGTGTGGAAATCCACCGACAAGTGGACCAGAGCCACCCGCGGCCTGACCAGTTCTGCACATCTCGGGCTATGCCCGTTTTGTCCACAATCGCCCGTTTCGGCCTCGTTCGAGGCCGCAGTTCCGGCACGCTCGGGACATGTTTCCTCCTGTAGTCCTCCTTGACCGTTTCGGCGGCATCGCTCGCGGCACTTTCCTTCAGCAGTTCGGATGCACGCGAAAACAGCTTGCTGCCGACGTGCGAATCGGCAGCATCCACAGGGTCCGTCCCGGTGTTTTCGCCATCCCGACGGCAGACGCGAGAGTCGTATCCGCCGCAGCGCATGGTGGAGCGCTCACGTGCAATGCAGCGCTTCGTTTCCACGGAATATGGATTCTGCCCGATCCAGACGACGAGGTTCACGTCTGGATGGGCGCGGCGGGCCGCAGCCATCCGCATGAGCGATGCGTCTGCGTGGTGCATTACTCTCCCGGCCGCGCCGAACTCGGACTCGCTCCGGTCGCCGCGGCCCTCGTCCATGCGTACCGGTGCCTGAGCCAAGAGGCGTTCTTCGCCGCGTACGAATCCGCATGGAACAAGCGACTCATCTCCGCGACCGACCGGGCACGTATCCGTCGTGAGCTGCCCAAGACCGCAGGCTGGCTGCTTGATCTGGCACGCGCTGACGCTGAGAGCGGCCTGGAATCGCTTCTGCGGCTTCGCCTGCATCTGCTCGGTATCCAGCTCGAATGCCAAGTAGCCATCGATGGGGTCGGCCGCGTGGATTTCGTGATCGGCGGACGTGTGATCCTCGAGGCAGATGGCAAAGACAATCACACGGGCGCGAAGCGCCACAAGGACCTGATGCGGGATGCCGCGGCATCCGTTCTGGGATACGAGACTCTGCACTTCGACTACGCGATGATCCTGCACAACTGGGATCTGGTCGTCGCTGCCATTCTGCCAGCGATCGCGCGTGCTCGCGCGTGAGTACAGGTACGGATGTCAGTCAGAAAACACGGATGCCTGCGCAGCCACCTGATTCCGGCAAACATCCGTGGAATCGACCGACAAGTGTGCCCGGGCGGCCGGCAGCGCGGCCGCACACCGATTACTCGACGGTGACGGATTTGGCCAGGTTGCGCGGCTGGTCGACGTCGAGTCCCTTGGCCGTGGCCAGTGCCATGGCGAAGATCTGCAGCGGAACGACGGTGAGGAGCGGCTCAAACATTGCGCCGGCGAGCGGAATGCGAATGACCTCATCGGCGAAGGGCAGCACTGCGGCATCGCCCTCTTCGGCAACCACGATCACCTTGGCGCCGCGAGCGCGGATCTCCTGGATGTTCGAGACGACCTTCGAGTGGATCAGCGCCGAGTGACGCGGCGACGGCAGGATCACGAACACCGGCTGGCCGGGCTCGATCAGCGCGATCGGACCGTGCTTGAGCTCGCCTGCAGCAAAGCCTTCGGCGTGGATGTACGAGATCTCCTTGAGCTTGAGCGCACCCTCGAGCGCGATCGGATAGCCCACGTGGCGGCCGAGGAACAGCACCGAACGGGTATCTGCCATCCAGCTGGCCAACTGCGAGACGTGGTCGTGCTCTTCTTCCAGCACCCGAGCGATCTTCTCGGGGAGGGTGGCGAGCTCTTCGACGGCGGTCTCATCGGTCAGCGTGGCGCGCACACGACCCATGTGCAGGCCCAGCAGCAGCAGCGCCGTGATCTGCGCTGAGAACGCTTTGGTGGATGCGACAGCGACCTCGGGGCCGGCGTGGGTGTAGACGACGGCATCCGATTCGCGCGGAATCGTCGCGCCCTGCGTGTTGCAGATCGACAGCGTCCGGGCGCCGCGCTCGCGCGCGTACTTGACGGCCATGAGCGTGTCCATGGTCTCGCCGGACTGGCTGATCGAGATGACGAGCGTGTCGTCGCCGATCACCGGGTCGCGGTAGCGGAACTCGTGCGCGAGCTCGACGTCGGTGGCGATGCGGGCCCACTGCTCGATGGCGTATTTTCCGACGAGGGCTGCATAGGATGCCGTGCCACAAGCGGTGATGATCACCCGGTTGATGCCACTGAAGAGGTCATCGAGCCCCTCGAGTTCGGGGATGACGACCTGTCCGTCCTGAACGCGGCCGCGAATCGTGTTCGCGACAGCCTCGGGCTGCTCGGCGACCTCCTTCGCCATGAAGGAGGACCATCCGCCCTTTTCTGCGGCGGCAGCATCCCAGGAGACGTCGAACGGCTCGGCTTCGACGGGCGTGCCCGCGAAGTCGGTGACGGTAACCGCGGCGGGTGTGATCGAGACGATCTGATCCTGGCCGATCGCCAGGGCCTTGCGGGTGTGTTCGACGAAAGCGGCAACGTCGGATCCGAGGAAGTTCTCCCCCTCGCCGAGTCCGATCACCAGCGGAGAGTTGCGGCGAGCGCCGACGACGAGGTCGGGGTGGTCCTGGTGCATCGCGAGCAGAGTGAAGGCGCCCTCGAGACGGTTCACAACGTTCTGGAAAGCGGTCTGCAGGTCGGGTGTCTTCGCGTACTCCTGGCCGAGGAGCGCGGCGGCGACCTCGGTGTCGGTTTCGCTGCGGAACTCGACGCCCGCAGCAAGCAGCTCTTCACGCAGAGCCGCGAAGTTCTCGATGATGCCGTTGTGGATGACGGCAAGCTTGTCACCATCGGCGAGGTGCGGGTGGGCGTTAACGTCGGTCGGTCCGCCGTGGGTCGCCCACCGCGTGTGGCCGATCCCGGTGTTGCCGTCGCTCAGCGGCGAATCAGCCAGCGATTCGCGCAGCATGCTGAGCTTGCCGGCTTTCTTTCGCATGCCGAGGTGGCCGTCACCATCGATGATGGCGATACCAGCGGAGTCGTAGCCACGGTATTCCAACCGTGCAAGGCCGGCGATAAGGATGTCCTGGCTGGGGCGCGGCCCCACGTATCCGACGATTCCACACATAAAGTACAGAATAAACGCGATATTTTGCGAGTCGTCCGAACGAACCCTGCGGCAGTGTGGTCAGAGTTTGCGCAGCAGCACGCTCTCGACTGAGTGATCGGCACCCTTGTTCAGAACAAGGCTCGCCCGATGCCGAGTCGGCATCACGTTCTCGACGAGGTTCGGCATGTTGATGTCGTTCCAGTATCCGAGCGCGGTGGCGCGTGCCTCATCGTCAGTGAGATGGGCGAACACGTTGAAGTACGACGACGGGTTACTGAACGCGCCCTTGCGCAGCGCGAGGAAGCGGTCGACGTACCATTTCTCGACGTGCGCGACATCGGCGTCGACGAAGACTGAGAAATCGAACAGATCACTGACGGCGACGTCGTTCGGCGCGGGTGGCGGCTGCAGCACGTTCAGCCCCTCGACGATCACGACATCGGGCCGGCGCACGACGACGCGCGCATCGGGGACGATGTCGTAGCGCATGTGCGAGTAGAAGGGTGCCCGCACCTCGGGTGCACCAGATTTCACCTCGGTGAGAAACTCCAGCAGCGCGCGCCGGTCGTAGGACTCGGGGAAGCCCTTCCGGTCCATCAGCCCGCGCCGTTCAAGCTCAGCGTTCGGGTAGAGGAAACCGTCTGTGGTTACGAGCTCGACCCGGGGTGTGCCCGGCCACCTGCTCATCAGCTCACGCAGTAGACGTGCGATCGTCGACTTTCCCACCGCGACGGATCCTGCGACGCCGACCACGAACGGGGTCGTGACGTCATCTTCCTGCAGGAAATCACTGGTAGCCGCACCGAGTCGCTTCGTCGCCGTCGCGTACAGGCTGAGCAGACGACTCAGCGGCATATAGACCTCACGCACCTCGTCGAGGCTGAGGCGGTCTCCGATCCCTCGGATCTCGACGACCTCGGTCTCGCTCAGCGGCTGATCCAGGCCCTCGGCCAATCGCGCCCACTCCGCACGTCCGATCTCGCGGTACGGCGACAGTGGCAGCGTGGGGTCGGCGGTAGTCACGGCATCCATCGTATCGGCGTGGATGCCCTGGACCATCGCTCCGAGTCATAACGCTTCTACACCGGCAGCAGCGACCGAGCACCTCGACATCACGCTCCGACGTTGAACTGCCGAAGTCGCGCCGCATCTCCTTCGACGTCAAGGACAGTGAGGCTGGGTGCTGCGACGGGATGGATGCGGCTGGCACCGAGTCCAACGAAACGATCCAGCACCGCACGGATCGTGCCGCCATGGGTAACGACCAACACTGGTCCCGGATGGGCTGCCGCACTACGCACAGCGCCAGATACCCTGGCACGGATCGCCTCCGCCGGTTCACCGCCCGGAGGAATGAGCACGCCCTCGCGCCACTGGTGGTAGGCGGGACCGATCATCTGCGGAGTCGCGCCTTCCCATTCACCGAGACTGTGCTCGATCCACGCTGTGTCGATGATGGGTGGGACATCGCTCAGCAGCGCGGCTGTGGTGCGTGCGCGGGTGAGCGGTGAGACGACCACGGTCTGCGGGTTCCAGGGTGCGATGATCTCCGCGAGCGCCGTGACCTCTGCGCGACCTTGCTCGGAGAGATCGATGTCGGTCCTTCCCTGCATTCGCTGCTGACGATTCCAGTCGGTCTCTCCGTGTCGGACGAGTAGCAGTGTCGTCACAGTCGCTGTCCGTCCGCACCAAAGCACGCCGCCGGTCTCTCCGGGAATCGAAGGCGAGTGCCCTCCCCCGGAATCGCTGCCCGGTCGCTGACCACGGTGATCCGATGTCCTGCCTCAGGAGCAACGCGTCCGGTGACCAGGTGTCGTCCCGCCTGCGGCGTGGATTCGACGACCTCGAAATCAAGCGTCCCCTGCGGATGCATGGCGACCTCATCCGGGCGGAACATGAGGTGTGCGGCATCCGCCGGGAGCGTCATCACGGTGTCGAGAATGATCTCAGCACTCCTGGGCAGGAGGACAGCTGCGGGGCTTCCGAGGAAGGAGGCGACGAACATCGTGGCGGGAGCCTCCAGCAGCTCCGTGGGCGTTCCGAACTGCTCGAGCCGCCCACCGTTCATCACCGCGATGTGCGTGGCGAGCGCCAGCGCCTCGACCTGGTCGTGCGTGACGTACACGCTCGTCGCGCCGCTGCTACGGTGCACGCGGCCGAGCTCAGAACGCGTCTCGACTCGCAGGCGCGCGTCGAGGTTCGACAGGGGCTCGTCGAATAGCACCACCTGCGGACGGGGTGCGATCGTGCGGGCTATGGCCACACGCTGCTGCTGCCCGCCTGAGATCAGCGCCGGTGTGCGATCGGCCAGATGCGCGATCTCCAATGATTCGAGAACCGCTTCCACCCGCGAAGCACGATCTCGGCGCGACCATCCGGCGACGGTGAGCGGCCACTCAACGTTCTGCTTCACCGTCATGTGCGGCCAGAGCGCATAGCTCTGGAATACCATGCCGATGCCCCGCTTCGAGGGCGGGACGCTGATTCCGCGGGTCCCGTCCGCGATTACGCGGTCTTCGAACGAGATGCTGCCGCTGGTTGGGTCCTCGAGACCGGCGATCATCCGCAGCGTCGTGCTTTTACCGCAACCTGACGGGCCGAGCAGCACAAGGAAGGCGCCGGAGGGGATCTTCAGCGACAGATCTGCGACGGCATCCTGTGCTCCGAAGCGCTTGCCGAGCCGATCGATGGTGAGTTCAGTCATGAGATCTTCCGTTCAAGAGAGCGGTTCTTTTCGAGCGAACGCGCGCACAGGGTCGCCGCCACTGAGATGGCCGCGATGATCAGGGTGATGACACCGGCCTGCTGGGCGAAGCCCTCCGAGGCATAGCGGAAGGTCATCATCGACAGCAGCGGGGTCGCCGGCGTCACGAGCAGCACGACGACCGAAAGATCGCGCACCATGGTGACGAAGACGAGGATGCCGCCGTTTGCAAGCCCCCTCGCCACAAGCGGAATCGTGATGCGCGCGAGGCGGCGAGGACCACCTGCCCCCGTGAGCACGGCGGCTTCGTCGAGTTCGGGTGCAACCTGCCCGAGCGCGGACTTCGCCGTTTGGAACGCGAACGGGATGCTCGCGGCAATGCCGGCAAGCACAAGGATGCCGAACGTGCCGTACAGCGATCCAAAGGGCCCGATCGGCGCGCCGAACTGCGCGATGAACGCCGCTCCGAGTGCCACGCCAGGAATGAGGAAGGGCACATACGCCAGCAGATTGATCGCGCCATTCATTGTGCGCGCCCGCGGCATCCTCCGGATGACGTATGCGGCGACCAGTCCGATGAGAACCGCCCCGATGGCGACGGCTGCCCCGAGTCCGAGGGTTCCTCCGAGCGCCTGCAGCACGGTGGGGTCAAGCAGCACGCCGCGCATGCCGTGCGAGATCGACGGATCGGACTCCCCGATCCAATAATGGAGTGTGAATCCGCCGTCGAAACTGTTCGTGCGCCTCAGGAACGTGCTCACAATGAGCACGATGGCGGGAATGATCGCGGTGATCACGACTGTTGCCCACGCAGTCGTCGCCAACGGCGCCCTCCAACCGCCCGTTCGAGTGACGCGTGCACGGGTGGCTTTGCCGGTGATGGTGGAGAACGACCGACCTCCGGTGATCCGGTTGCCGCCGAAGAGAATGATGCCGGCGACGACAATGAGCAGGATCGAGAGCACATAGCCACGTTCGGCATCGCCTGTGGAGATCGCTCCGTACAGGCGTGTGCTCAGCGTCTGGAACCGCACCGGGAGTCCCAGCAGCGCGGGGACGGCGAAGTTCGATACGCCTTCGGCGAAGGCGAGGAGGAACCCGGAGAGCACGGCCGGTGTCACAGCGGGGATGACGATGCGCGCGGCGACGCGAGTACGGGAGGCTCCTGTCAGCTCGGCGGCGGCGACAAGATCTCCCCCAACGTTCGAGAGAGCTGCGGCGATGACGACGAAGCTCAGCGAGTAGTAGTGCGCAACGAGGGTGAGGATGACGGGAACCGGACCCCAGGCGAGCCAGTCCGGCACCGGAACACCGAGCGAGAACAACAGTCCGGTGCTACCGCCGATCAGGTCGTTGCGGAAGATGCTTTCCCAGGCGAGTGCGATCGCGAAGCTCGGCAGCGCGAACGGAATGGCGGCGAGAACGCCGATCACCCGGCGACCAGGCACGTCGCTCATGACGACGATCCAGGCGAGGAAGGCGCCGATGACGGTGGCGATGATTCCGGTTCCGAGGCCTACGAGCAGCGAACCGCCCAGCGGCTGCCAGAACAGCGCAGACGACATCGGGCTGGCGAGCACATCGCCCCAGGCGCCGTCGGCGTCCTCTCCGACAGTGGCCGCCGTGAGCCCCGCCAGTGGCAAGGCGACAAGGATGACGAGTACCGCGAGCACGGCGATGGCCAGCCACAGAATGGGCCGGCGCACCGCCGCGCGCACGCGGATGGAAGCACTCACTGGATCGTGAGAAGGAAGTCCGCGACGTCGGAGCGG
This sequence comes from Microbacterium sp. A94, assembly GCF_051842855.1. Classification (NCBI taxonomy): domain Bacteria; kingdom Bacillati; phylum Actinomycetota; class Actinomycetes; order Micrococcales; family Microbacteriaceae; genus Microbacterium; species Microbacterium sp. A94. The sequence goes on from NZ_JBPXMU010000005.1 coordinate 148,124, forward strand.
TGCTCGGCCGAGGCCTCCGGGTCGATCTGCCAAGCGCCCAGCTCGTCGAGGCTCAGAGCATCGGCGGGCGTATCGATGTCAGTGCGGGTCGGATAGTCACCCGCGACGTAGAACGGCTCGAATCCGGCTCCTCCGGTGGAACTGTCGTCACCCATCATGTAGTCAATGAGCAGACGGGCAGCGGCCGGGTTCTCCGCCCTGGCGGTGACGCCGAGGTACGCGGGGAAGACGATCCCGGGCGCGGGAGCGACACCTGAGGCCACTTGCAGCGCCCAGCCTTCCTCTTCGTTATCGCGGCGGTCGGAGTACGACGTGAACCCGACGGGTGGAGCGTCCTGCCCCGTTGCGCCAACGGCGGCATTGACCGTGTCGGTGTCATCGACGAGCACGGCGTCATTGGCGTAGAGGTTCTTCAAGAACTGCAGTCCGGCATCCGGCATACCGTCTTCGAGAGCGATCTCCTCACCGAAGTGCTCGGTGTATGCATCCGCCATCTCGTCGGCGCGCAGCGAGAACTCCGTGGCAAGGTCGAGGTAATCGCCACGCACGTTGGGGTCGACGAGCACGACTTTACCGGCCCATTCCGACTCGGTGAGCTCCCAGAGATTCGACACTGGCGCACCGTCAGGGTGCGCTTCTTCGTTGTACATGAGCACCTTCGTCGAGAGGCGGTTCGCGACCAGCGGAGCCTGATGCTCGGACGGCAGCGCCTCGGCTACACGTGCGGGGAGGTATGGCAGCAGTACACCATCGGCGAGAAGCTCGGTGACGACGACGGGGGCGTCGGAGACGTAGGCGAGGTCGGCCGTCGCGCTGCCGGCTGTGTGCTCGGTCGCAAGTCGTGTGATGAGCTCACTGGAGGAAATGTCGCTGGCGACGACGTCAATGCCGGGGTACTCCGCCTCGAACGATTCCTCGATGGCGGCGATCCGGCTGGTGAAGGCGTAGACGACGACTTCGCCTTCGTCGGTGGCCATGTCGACGAGCTCATCGTGCGTGAGGGCATCCCAGTCGACATCGGCGGACGGCGCGGATGCGGCGGGTGCGCTGCATCCGGCGAGCGTGACCGCCAGGCCGCAGGCGACGAGGACGGCGGTGGCGGCGGTGATCGGGCTGCGGAGCGGTTGCCGGGTCATGATCGTTCCTTTCGAGGGATTTTCAAGGGAATTTCGAGGGCGTACGGGGTAAGCGACTACGGATGCGGTGGGACGGATGCTGCGAGCAGGTGTCACCGGTCGAAGCGCTCGAGCAGAGACTCGAGACGGTCGAGCGAGCGCAGGACGCGGTCGGGCGCCTGGCGGGCGATGGTGAGAATCAGGGCGTTCGCGATTGCCATAGGGACGGTCAGCGTGAGGAACTCGTCCCCACCGCCGCGCGGTGCTGCGAGCACAGCATCCGGTTGGGGCGACAGCGAAAGCAGGGTGTCTGTGAGCAGCGCGGTGTATGCGCCGGTCTCACGTGCGAGCTCGAGCACGGGTACGAGGTCGCGCGGTGCCCGACGGAAAGCGCAGGAGAGGATGAGATCGCCCTCGCTGAGCGTGGCGAGCTGCTCGGCGACATCGCGGACAGGACCGTCCAGGGCGGTGACGCGGATGCCGCTGCGGCGCAGCCGGCGCTCGAGCAGGTCGACCAATACGGTGGCGTTGCCGTGTCCGAAGAGGTACACGTGTCCAGCGGCGAGCACCCGGGCGGTGAGGTCGTCGAGGTCATCCTGACTGATGTGCTGTGGGAGGGCTGTCAGAGCGGCGATCTCGTCGTCGACGAATCCACCGATGACGTCGTCCGGGTGCCGCTCCAGACGGCCTCGGATCCGCTGGGAGGGGCCGGAGCCAGCTAGGTAGTCCTGTCGGAGGGCGTCGCGCAGCCGCGGGTACCCGTCGAACCCCAGACGCTGCGCGAAACGCGTGGCAGCCGACTGGTGCAGGCCCAGGGGATCGGTGAGCTCGGCTGCCTGCCAGAACGCGGCCTCTGCGGGTCGCGCCTGCAGCACGGCGACGAGTCGACGGTCGGTCGCGGTCAGCGCGGAACCGTGGTTCTTGGCGAGGTCGGTGATGAGCACGTTCTGGACGCTATGCGCAATTTCACTTGCATTGAGCGCAAGCCATGCGAGTTCACGTGCCGTTCATCGGTCCGCCGACGCGCGGTCACCACGAGCCGTCGCCGATGCGCTTGTCCGCGCAGTTACGCCAGATGCGCGTAGTCTCTTTCCGTGCGCTTGGGAATCCTCGATATCGGTTCGAATACCGTCCATCTCCTCGCCGCGGATGCCCGCCCAGGTGGCCGTCCACACGCGACGACGAGTGACCGCACTGTGGTGCGCCTGATGCGCTTTCTCACACCCGAGGGCGCGATCAGCGAGGAGGGCGTGCGTGCGCTCGAAGCCGCCGTCACCCGGGCGCGGCACATCGCTGAGGCTGAGAGAGTTGAGACGCTGCTGGCCACGGCAACCAGCGCGATCCGTGAAGCGGCCAACGGCTCCGAGGTCATCGCGCGCATCGAGAAGGCTCTCGGTCAGCCCTTGCAGGTGCTTACCGGCGAGCAGGAGGCCGATCTCACATTCCTCGCCGTCCGGCGTTGGTTCGGCTGGGATGCCGGACGCATCCTGCTGCTCGATATCGGCGGCGGCTCATTCGAGTTCGCAGCCGGCGCGGACGAGACCGCGGAGATCGCAGCATCCGTCCCGCTCGGGGCTGGGCGCATGACCGTGCAGTTCCTGCCGGAGGATCCACCCGGTGAGGATGCTGTCGAGCTGCTGCGCGCGCACGCGAGAACGGTGCTCGCACCGGTGACCGAGAAGCTCAACGCCCTCCCCCGCCCTGATCACATCGTCGGCTCGTCGAAAGCGATCCGGTCGCTGGCGAACCTTGCTGGTCGCGAAGTGTCCGGGCTGGGATTCAATCGCACAGTGATGTCGCGCTCGGCTCTGAAATCGTGGATTCCACGGCTCGCTCGCATCCCAGCATCCGCTCGTCAAGAGCTGCCGGGAATCACGCCCGATCGCACGTTCCAGATCGTCGCCGCCGCCGTCTGCCTGCATACGGCGATGAGCATGCTCAACCTCGATGAGCTCGAAGTCTCACCCTGGGCACTGCGCGAAGGGGTGCTGGTGCGCTACACCGAATCGCTCAGCTGGGGCGGCGTCGGGATCTGACGCGCGAGGTCGACGGACCCGCCTGGCAGCCCTATCGCCGCACACTTGCAGGGTGATCGTACGGCTGCAGGGCGAAACGCCGATGGATGCCCCGACATCCGTGCATACGCCCTGCAAGTGTGCCGGGTCGCACTCAGCAGGCGCACTCAGCAGGGTCGCACTCAGCAGGCGCCGACACTCAGAGCGCGAGCCGCTCCTTGACCACATCGGCGAGCTTCTCCGCGTGCGCCTGAGCGGACTCTGCGTCCGCGGCCTCGACCATCACACGCACGAGGTTCTCCGTGCCGGACTTGCGTAGCAGCACTCGTCCGGTGTCTCCGAGTTCCGCCGTAACGGCGGCGACGGCATCCTGCACGCCCTCATCGTCAGCGCAGCGCTCCTTATCAACGTTTCGGACGTTGATAAGCACCTGCGGATACACGGTCATGACGCTGGCAAGTTCGGCGAGAGACTTCTTCTGGTGCGCCATCTCGGCCACCAGATGCAGCCCGGAAAGCACACCGTCGCCAGTGGTGGCGAATTCGCTCATGATGACATGCCCGGACTGCTCGCCGCCCAGCGCGAAACCGCCGGCGTTCATGTCCTCGAGAACGTAACGGTCTCCGACAGCGGTCTGGCGCACGGTGATGCCGTGCTCTTTCATCGCAATATGCAGACCGAGGTTGCTCATCACGGTTGCCACAAGCGTGTTGTCGGTGAGGTGTCCGCGTTCCTTCATCGCCACGGCGAGAATCGCCATGATCTGGTCTCCGTCGACGACATTGCCGTCGGCGTCGACCGCGAGGCAGCGGTCTGCGTCGCCGTCATGTGCGATGCCGACGTCAGCGCCGAGTCGAACCACCGCCTCGGCGAGGTTGTCGAGATGCGTCGAGCCGACACCGTCATTGATGTTGATTCCATCGGGTTCTGCCCCGATGACGGTGACCGTGGCACCGGCGGTCTTGAATGTCTCCGGTGAGACTCCGGATGCTGCGCCGTGCGCACAGTCCAGCACCACGTGGATGCCGTCGAGCTGATGCGGAAGCGACGCGAGAAGGTGCAGCTTGTAGCGGTCCTCCGCGTCGGAGAAGCGCTGGATACGACCGACGCCTTCACCGGTGGGAAGAAGCATCTCCCCCGTCATGGCCGCTTCGATGCGCTGTTCGACGACGTCGGGGAGCTTTACGCCACCGCGGGCGAAGATTTTGATTCCGTTATCGGGTGCCGGGTTGTGCGAGGCAGACACCATGACGCCGAAGTCGGCATCATGGTCGTTAACGAGGAATGCCAACGCCGGAGTCGGAATGACGCCAGCGTCGAGAACGTCGACGCCGGATGCTGCGAGGCCGGCAGAGACAGCGGCCACGAGGAATTCACCGGAGACGCGCGGGTCGCGGGCAACCACGGCGGAAAGCCGCTTGCCCTCGGACTTGCGAGTCTCTGCAGTGCGGCCCTGGCCCAGGACGACAGCTGTCGCCTGGGCCAGGGTGAGCGCGAGGTCGGCGGTGAGGATGCCATTGGCAAGTCCTCGCACACCGTCCGTGCCGAAAAGCGGCATCGGGACTGTGGACCTTAGCGCTTCGAGTACTGAGGCGCCTTGCGGGCCTTCTTGAGACCAGCCTTCTTGCGCTCGATGACGCGGGCGTCACGCGAGAGGAAGCCGGCCTTCTTCAGGGTCGGACGGTTGTTCTCAACGTCAATGCCGTTGAGGGCACGGGCGATGCCGAGACGCAGTGCGCCGGCCTGGCCCGAGTCGCCGCCACCCGAGATGCGTGCGATCACGTCGTACGCACCCGTGAGGTTCAACACGGTGAAGGGGTCGTTGATCAGCTGCTGGTGCAGCTTGTTCGGGAAGTAGTCCTCGAGCGTACGGCCGTTGACCGTGATCGTGCCCGAGCCGGGGACCAGACGCACGCGGGCGATGGCCTGCTTGCGACGGCCGACGGCTGCGCCGGGGACGTTCAGCACGGGACGGGGAGCCGTCTCCGTTGCCGTGGTCTCCGCGCTGGAGGTCGAGTAGTTCTGAGGGGTTTCGGTGGTGTCCTGAGTATCAGCCACGAGAATGTCCTTCGTAATCTTTGCGGCGCTTACTGGGCGACCTGGTCGAGTGTGTACGTCTGAGGCTGCTGCGCGGCGTGCGGGTGCTCAGCACCGACGTACACCTTGAGCTTCGACAGCTGCTGACGGCCGATGCTGTTCTTGGGGAGCATGCCGCGGACGGCCTTCTCGACAGCGCGGACGGGGTTCTTCTCGAGGAGCTCCTCGTAGGTGACCGACTTCAGACCACCCGGGTAGCCCGAGTGGCGGTAAGCCTTCTTCTTCTGGAGCTTCTGACCCGTCAGCGCAACCTTGTCGGCGTTGATGATGATGACGAAGTCACCGGAGTCCATGTGGGGGGCGAAGGTCGGCTTGTGCTTGCCGCGCAGGAGCGCTGCGGCGTGCGAGGCGAGGCGACCGAGAACGACGTCGTTTGCGTCGATGACGACCCAGTCACGCTGAATCTGCCCGGCCTTCGGGGTGTATGTACGCGTCACAATAGTGCTGCTTTCTTGTCGAACGGAGAGGTTCGTGAATCCCACTCCGGGGTGGTTCCCTGAGGAACACGCCAGTGGAGGGCTCACGTTCGTGGCACTCGGCAGTCGAGTACCAAAGATATAGCTTACGCCATCAGCCCGATGCGGCCAAATGGGCATCGGCGTGAGGGGCGCCTCGGTGGCAGGGGTCGCCTCGTGCCGCACACCCGGCCGCACCGCGACCACACGCGCCACCTCCGCAACCCGTGACCTTCCCTGCACAGGTTCCGAAGGGACCGAGTTCTCCACGGTTCGTGGTGTTCGGCATCCCGAGCATCCACCTCGACGAGCACAGTTGCCAATATGTCCCCATCTCCCCGACCTCTCCCACCGGAACTCGGCGGGCAGTTCTCTGTTCGCCGCGCGTCCGATGCCGGCGCCACCCGCCGCAGGATGCGGGCACGCGATCTCACCCGCCCCTTCCGTGGCGTGCGCCGCAGCGTCAGATTCATCGAGGAGCGGGGTGCGGCAACTGAAAGGGACAAGAAACCGTACGCCGAGTTCCGCCGCAAGCGCCAGGAACTGATCGACGACGCGCACGCGTATGCGATGGTCATGCCGCCAGGCGCCTTCTTCTGCGGCGCAACGGCGGCGGTGATCGGCGACAGCCTGCCGGTGAAGTTCCCTGACGCGCTGGACGTCGCAGTAGTCGCGCCGCAACGCGCACCTCGGGCGAAGGGCGTGCGTGGGCGGAAGGTAGCCGAGCATCTTGTCACAATCGGCCAGTTCGAGGGTCTGCGGTTGACGAGTCCGGCGAGCACTTGGGCGATGCTCGGCCGTGATCATGACCTGCGCGATCTCGTGGCGATTGGTGATGCGCTCGTGCAGATTCCTCGCGACAACTTCGGGCTTCAGCATCCGGAGTTTGCACGCGCCACCATCGCTGACCTTGCCACCGAACTCGCCCGCGGTCCGCGTCCACCGTCGACGAAGAAGCTTCACGAAGCCCTGGGGCTGATCCGCGTGGGAAGTTCCTCCGTACTCGAGACGGAGTTCCGACTGGATGCCGCGGCTGCAGGCCTGCCCGACCCTGAGCTTGACATGGAGATCCATTACGACGGCACCCGACTGGGGATCTCCGAGTTCGTGTACCCGCGATATCGAGTGGTCGTGGAAGTCGAGGGCGATCACCATCGCACATCCCGAGGTCAATGGAATCGTGACATCGAGAAGTATCAGGCCTACGTCGAAGCAGGGTGGGAGACCATCCGCCTGACCTCATCACACATTCGCGGTCGCGAGGCGGATGCCCTGCAGCGGGTTGCCGCAGCTCTCAAGCGCCACGGCTGGGTCGGCTGAGCATCCGTCACGCAGCGAAGCCGCGCCACGCCCCTCGCGCGGGTGTCGCAAACGGCCGCGCCAGGCGCCCGCTCCCGACACCAAGCGACACCTCCCGCGCATGCCCGACCCACCGAACTCACGCCGCGCTGAAGCGGGTGTCGCAAACGGCCGCGCCAAGCGCCCGCTCCCGACACCAAGCGACACCTCCGCGAGCGGGCGCGCCGCGTCGGCGTGGCGCTACGCGGGGAACGGTACGTGATGAGCGCGGCCGGATGGCGCGTGCTCGTATCGCTTCTCGGCCCGCAGCCGCTCCTTCTCGATCCCCTCGAAAGCAGACCAAACCGATTCGGCGAACACGTCTCCCCCGGCTGCCGCCGGATGGATCCCGTCGCCGGCGAGCAGATCCTGATGGGGAGCGATGGCACCCGACCAGTCCGCGATCCAGACCCGACGGTGACTGTCGGCGAACGCCTCAAGGTCTGCGTTCACGCCCGGAATCCAGTCGCGCGGTGCGACCGCGTTGACGAGGATCAGATGCCGCTCCGGTCCGATGATCTGCAGCATCTGATTGAGCACGCCCGTATCGACCGGCCCATTCGTGCCAAGCGCGACGACGACGTTTTCGCGCAACTGCCCGTTCCCGGCCAGAGCCGAGAGAATGTCGGGCCCGGCCCAGATCGATCTGGACACCTCCGCGTCCACGCTGATCCCGGGAAACTTCTGCATGAGTGATGGCGCCGACGCCAGCATCACCGAGTCACCCACGGCGGTGATATCCACGCCTTCCGGGATGACGATCTGATCGTCGGATGCTTCGGGCGAAGCGGACGCGGACGCGGACGGCGAAGCCGACGGCGACGCGGACGGCGACGCAGACGGCGACGGAGACTCGGACGGCGACGCGGACGCGGCTTCTTGCACAGCCTGCTCGCCGCGGTGGATCGCAGCCGACGCCGAGGTCGCATGCGGCGCCTGCACGATCGCGGCAGAGGTTCCGGCCACGGCGATGAGCGCGACGGTCAAGGCTGCCAGTCCGGCGAAGCGCGCGAGCGGCCTTCCCGTGATCCGCCTCCCGAGCGCGCCCAGAGAGCGCCGGAAACCGTAACGGCGAAGCGGTTGCTCCACGAAGCGATAGGAAAGCGTCGCGGCGACGAGCGACAGCACGAGCGCCAATATTCCCTCCACCCACGGCACCCCGCCCTCCGGTCCGTAGCCACGCGCCCCCGACAGCACCAGGACCAGAACCGGCCAGTGCCAGAGATATATGCCGTAGGAGCGGTCCCCAACCCAGCGCAGCGGTGCAGCATCCATTCCCCGGCCGAACCAGGACCCCGGCCAGATGCCGGCAAAAACTGCCAGCACGCTGCCGGTGGTCGCCAGTAACAGGGTTCCGGGGAATGTCACCAGATCAGGTGATTCCGGGATCGTCGACGCAACGACGATCGCTCCGATGCCGACGATCCCCACCAGCAGCGCGCAGACCTGCATCCTCCGCCGGCGCATCCATTCCCGATCGGGCATACCGGCCGTGGCCAGAGCCAGCGCAATGCCGAGCAGCAGCCCGAAAGCGTGCGCGTCGGTTCCGAAGTAGGCGCGTGTGACCTCCCCGGCCGACACGAGCTGTGCCATCCACCAGGCCGACCCGCCGGCTGCGACCATGAGGAGCGCGACGCGCGACCATCGTCCGGGGATCAGCAGCACCAGCGGAAGTAGCAACGGCCACACCACATAGAACTGCTCCTCGACGGCGAGCGACCAGAAGTTGCGGAACAGCTCCGGGGCGGTCGCGGTGAAGTAGTCCGTTCCGTCCGCGACGGCGAGCCAGTTGTAGCTGAAGGTGGCCGCCCCCAGCACCTGCCTGCCCATTCCCACCAGCAGGTCGCCGCCGAGCAGCCACGCCGCTGTCGCACACACCGTGATCACGACCACGAGCGCGGGCAGCAGTCGACGAGCGCGACGGCGCCAGAAATCGATCAGTCGACCAGGTCCGCGGTGCGAGGGGCGCAGCAGCAGCGAGGTGATCAAGAACCCGCTGATCACGAAGAAGACGTCGACACCGACGAATCCGCCCGGCAACGGCAGTGCCGGGAAGAGGTGGTAGACGACAACGAGGATGACGGCGACTGCACGCAGGCCGTCGAGGCCCGCGAAGCGCGTGGAGGAGGAAGGAGTCTGCGTCATCGTGGAGAGGTATGTATCGGCGTGCGGCCGAGAAGAATTCAAAAGCCCAGTCTAAGCTGGCCAGGTGCGAATTCGGCTGGACATCGCCTACGACGGCACCCACTTCCGCGGCTGGGCGAAGCAACCGGGGCTGCGCACGGTGCAGGGATCGCTGGAGACGGCACTCGAGCGGATCGTCGGCTCCCCGGTGCATCTCGTCGTCGCCGGACGAACGGATGCCGGAGTGCACGCCTCCGGCCAGGTCGCGCATCTCGATCTCACCGAGCCGCAATGGGAACGACTCGAATCGCGAAATGGCCGCAGCGCCCACAGCCCGGCGGAGTCGATAGCTCGCCGCGTGCGCGGGGTGCTCGGCTCATACCCCGATGTCACCGTGCACCGCTCCTCGCTCGCGCCGACCGGTTTCGATGCCCGATTCTCAGCGGTGTGGCGCCGCTATCGCTATCGCCTCGCAGATGATGTCACCGGCTTCGACCCCGCCCGCCGCCTCGACACCACGAGCATCCGGGGTGAGCTCGACGTCGAGACGATGGATGCTGCGGCACAGTCGCTGATCGGACTCCATGATTTCGCGGCCTATTGCAAGCCGCGGGAGGGCGCGACGACGATCCGAACCCTTCTCGACTATCGCTGGCAACGCGATGCCGACGGGGCACTGGTCGCCGAGGTGAAGGCCGATGCTTTCTGCCACAGCATGGTGCGGGCGCTGGTTGGTGCGTGCGCAGCTGTGGGTTCCCGCAGGCTCGATGTCAGTGACCTCGTCGCACTGCGTGATGCACTGGAGCGCACGAGCCGCTTCGCCGTCCTCGCCGCGCGCGGACTCACACTGACTGAGGTCGGCTATCCGTCAGATGACCTCCTCGCGGTGCGCGCCGAGCAGACGAGGGCGCGACGCAACTTCGAGTAGCAGTGCCACTACCCGGTGGCCTCCCCCCAGCAGCCACCGGATAGTCGATCGAGCGGACGAAGCCCCATTGATCGCCCCGCGATACGACGGCCCCGGCATCCGGAGGGACGCGATCGGAACCGTACAATGACCTTATTGGTGGGTTCTTCACAGGGATCGGGGGAAACTGTGACGAAGAACGATTCTGACTACGACCGCAGATTCGCCGCTGCGCTGAGCGAGGCGATCATCGCACGCGATGTCTCGCTCACCTGGCTTCATCGGCACCTGCACGACCGGGCCACTCCGGTGTCGATGGCCACGCTGAGCTACTGGCGCTCAGGAGATCGACATCCCGAAGGCACCGCCTCACGCGCCGCAGTCGACGAGATCGAAGCATTGCTCGGGCTGAGTCCCGGCAGCCTCAGTGAGCTCATTCAACCCATTGCACGAGTCGGCGCGCTCCCTGCCGCATACGTGCCGAGCGCTGCGGAGATCAGCGCTGCGATCGAGGAAATCACCAAAGTGCTCGGTACCACTCCGTCTTCGGGGCTTCGCGATCTGAGCACGCTGACCACGGTTGAGGTCGGTTCAAACGGTGCGGTGGAGAGCGTCACGATGCGCGCCCTGGTACAGTCCACGATGCCCAGCATGACGTCAGTGCCCCTGTTCGATTTCGTCCCCGAGCCAGGTGTCGAGCCGAAGAAGATAGTGAACGTGATCGGTGGCACGCTCGCCCCTCCGTATGTGCATCCGGGTGGGAAGGTCGTGTGCGACGTTCTCACACTCGACCGGCCTGTCCCTGCCGGCGGGACCACGATGATCGAGTTCACTGAGCTGTATGCACCGGGGTACCCGCAGACTCGGCAGGCGTCTCACGCGGTGTCCAGACCCGCACGGCAGACGGCGATCTGGGTGCGTTTCCATCCGGATGCTGTTGCGGACTGGTGCGAGGAGTTCGTCGATGCCGGGGAGGGTGAGGCCGTCAGGTCGCTTGAGGTGGCAGGTACCTCAGTGCACGTGTTCCGGTTCGGTTTCGGTCCGGCCACGCTGGGAGTGCGGTGGGGCTTCGACGACTGAGCACCGGTTGGTCATCCATCACACGGCAGATCGCAGTAGCGTGGACGGTGTGAAGGTCATCTCGTACAACCTACGCAAACACCGTGCTGCAACCGAGCTCGAGGAGCTCGCCGCCGAGCACGCGCCGGATCTTCTCTGCCTCCAGGAATGCGACGTGGCTGCCCTGCCGGACGAGATCGGCGGCCTCGCGCTTGCGGATGCCACGCACGGCAACCGCCTCGGGCTGGCGATCTACTACCGCACGAACACCTTCCGGCTGCAGGAGATTCGCACATTTGGGTTGAAGAAGTCGATGCATGACCGCGTTCTCAAGCCCGCTCACGAGCGTGTGCTCGGAGTGCGTCTGCTAGACATCGACGACGGACACGAGCTGATCGTGGCATCATTCCATGCCGCCCCTCTCACGGCGCTGAACTCGCTGCGCCGCAATCAGATCCGCGCTGCACTGTCCGAGCTCGAGACGATGGGAGTGGGGCTGCCGGTGCTCATGGTGGGCGACTACAACTACCCGGTTTTCAAGGAGAGCCTCAGCCAGAATGTGCGTGACCATGGCTACACGCTGACGCTCAGCGACGACCGCACCTACACCCGGTATCGAGTGTTCAAGGGGCATTACGACTTCGCCACCTCTGATGGCTTCACGATCGACAGCATCCGCACCCTGCCGCAGCGCTCCAGCGATCACCGACCGATTCTGGTCACCGCGAAGGTGGACTGAGCGGCCCTACCGCCGCAGCACGCGTTGCGCGAGCCAGTTGCCGAGCAGCTGACCGACCTGAACGATCACGATGACGATCGCGACGGTGACCCAGGTGACCTCCTGGTTGAACTGCTGGTAGCCGTAGATGATCGCGAAGTTTCCGAGTCCGCCGCCGCCGATGTATCCGGCCATCGCCGACATGTCGACGACTGCGATGAACATGAACGTGTAGCCGAGGATCAACGGCGCAAGCGCCTCGGGGATCACGACGCCGAACAAAATAGAGATCCGCTTCGCGCCGATCGCGAGGGCCGCCTCGACGACGCCGGGATCAACAGCGACGAGGTTCTGTTCTACGACGCGGCCGATCACGACCGCCGCCATGATCGTCATCGGCACGATCGCAGCGTCCGTGCCGAGGGTCGTTCCGGCGATGACCTTTGTCACCGGCCCCACGGCGGTGAGGAAGATAATGAATGGGATCGGGCGGATGACGTTGATCACCAGGTTCATCAGGTTGAACACGACGCGGTTGCCGAACAGGTTTCCGGGGCGCGTGGCGTAGAGCACCGCACCGATCAGAAGACCTGCCACACCGCCGATCAACAACGTGACAACCACCATGTAGATGGTTTCCTGGATCGACTGCATCAGCACCGGGCTGAGGGAACTCCAGTCGGTGGCGAGTTTTGCGCTGTTCATTCTGCGACCGCCGATCCGGATGCCGCGACTGCACCTTCGGCGCGGAGAACCTCGGCCCTGGTGCGCACGGAGAGATCGGCAACGACAGCGGCGCTGGCATCCGCCGCCGCCTGCACGCGATACGTGAGCGTGCCGAGCTGGCGCCCACGGATATCCGTGACTCCGCCGAAGACGACCGCGCGGCGCACGGCGTGCTTCTCGAAGATCTCGTCAACATCCTCGCTGGTGAACTCGTTGATGTCGACGCTGATCAGCGTGCCACCGCCGGCGAGCAGGGCTTCGCGAGTCTCGCCGGTCGGTACGCCCTGGGTCACCGCAGCGACGAAGCGCTCGGTCAGCTCGGCCCGCGGATGCGCGAACACACGGTACGTGTCGCCGCTGTCGACGACCCGGCCGCCGTCCATCACGACGACCTGATCGCACAGCTCGTGAACGACCGAGATCTGATGAGTGATGACGACGATAGTGATGCCGAGAGTGCGATTGATCTCGCGCAGCAGCGCCAGCACCTCACCGGTGGTCTGCGGGTCGAGAGCGCTGGTGGCTTCGTCTGCGAGCAGCAGTTCGGGGTTCGCGGCGATCGCACGGGCGATGCCGACGCGCTGCTTCTGCCCGCCAGAAAGCGCACGCGGGAACCGGTCGGCTTTGTCGCCGATGCCGACGAAATCGAGCAGTTCGGTGACGCGCGGACCGATGTCGGCCTTCTTCCAACCGGCGACCTTCAACGGATACGCGACGTTGCCGCGCACCGTCCGCGAGGCGAACAGGTTGAACTGCTGGAAGATCATCCCGATGCGTCCGCGCAAAGATCGCAGCTCGCTCTCGGAAGCCCGACCGACATCGGTGCCGAGGACCTTCACCGTGCCGGAGCTGGGCTTCTCGAGCCCGTTGATGAGGCGAACCAGCGTGGATTTACCGGCGCCGGAGTATCCGATGACTCCGATGATCGATCCGCTGGAGACCTCAAGATCAACGTCTTGCAGTGCGTTGACGACGGGTCCCTTGCGCGTTCCGGGGAACGCTTTGGAGACCTGTTCGAACGTGATGATGCTGTTCATAGGACCCGTCGTCGTGCGCGTGCTCGTCTGCGTTATTTGCTCTCGCGCAGCTGGTCTTCGAGGGTGGTGAGCTCGGCCCGCAGATCCGCTGCGGTCCAGTCGCCCTTGAACTGCAGGTTGTCCTGGTTCAACTCAGCGACCGCGGCCTCGACCTCGGTGGAGTGGTAGGCCTCGATGAGCGTGGCCCAGCGCGGATCGTCCTTGTCCTCGTCCTTCACGACGAACGCGTTGATGTAGGGCGCGAGCTCGGGGTTGTCGAGGTCTTCCTTGAAGATGATGACGTCGTCGCCGAGGCCGCCCTTCTGCGCCTGGGTGTTGTTGACGACAGCTGCTCCAGCGCTGCCGTCCTTGAGAGCGGTGACGGTCTGGTTCGAGTCGACCGCGAGGATCTCGATCTTGCTGTCGACGATGTCCGCCTCGGAGGAGAAAGCGTCGCCGCCGTCCTTCAGCTCAAGCAGACCTGCGCGCTGCAGGTTCAGCAGAGCACGTGCGAGGTTGGTGGGGTTGTTCGGGATCGCGACAACCGTGCCCGCGGGGATGTCTGCGACATCGGTGTACTTCTCCGAGTACAGCGCGAGTGGGTACACCGCCGTAGCGCCGACTGGCACGAGGGTTCCGCCACTGTTCACGTTGAAGTCGGAGAGGAAGATGAGGTGCTGGAACAGGTTGATGTCGGCTTCGCCGTCCTGAACGGCCTGGTTGAGCTGCACACCGTCGGTGAGGGTTCGCACCTCCAGTTCGATGCCTTCGTCGGCCAGCTTCTCCTTGAGGATCGTCCAGTGTGCCTCGACACCGTCATCGGCGGCGAGCACGATCTTGCTTTCGTCGCTGCCGGAGGCCTCGCCCGTTCCGGAAGCCGCGGCGTCACCACCCGCGCAGGCCGCCATCGACATCGTCAGCACACCGGCTGCGAGGACGCCGAAAACGGACAGGAGCTTCTTGTTCACACGGGTTTTATTCACGAGAGCGAGTGAACCACGCGCTCACGCCCGCCCCTACTCCGACGGTAACGCCGCGTAACGTGCCTCCCCCGCTCGATCATCGCTGTACGGTGATGGCGTGACTCTTCTGGAAGACGAAGCGCTCAGCTTCGTGCGCGAACTCATCCGCATCGACAGCGTCAACACCGGGGATGCGGCAACGATCGGTGATGGTGAGACGCGTGCCGCCCGCTTCGTGCAGGCGCGGCTGGCTGAGGTGGGAATCGACACGACGTTCATCGAGCCTGTTCCCGGTCGCGGCAGTGTTGTCGCGCGACTGTCCGGGAGCGATCCGGATGCCCCGGCGCTGATCGTGCACGCGCATCTCGATGTCGTTCCGGCGAGCGGGCAGGACTGGGTTCATCCGCCGTTCGGCGCCGAAATCGAGGACGGGCTGCTGTACGGCCGCGGCGCCGTCGACATGAAGAACTTCGCCGGCGTCATTCTCGCAGTGGCCCGCCACTTCGCTCGTTCCGGCATCCGTCCTCGTCGTGATCTGATCTTCGCGTTCCTCGCTGATGAGGAGAGCGGGGGCGTCTGGGGCGCATCGTGGCTGGTCGACAACAGGCCCGCGCTGTTCACGGGTGCGAGTGAGGCCATCAGCGAGGTGGGCGGGTTCTCGGTGCCGTTGGACTCCGACCGCCGCGCCTATCTGATCGCGACGGCGGAGAAGGGCGTCGGCAGTGTGAGGCTGACCGCGCGCGGTGAGGCGGGGCATGCGTCGAGGCCGCGACCGAGCGATGCCGTGCCGCGGCTAGCGGGCGCGGTGGCGCGGATCGGTGAACACCGCTTCCCGGTCGTGCGTACCCCCGCGTTGACGAAGTTCCTGTCCGAGTTCGGGCATGCGCGCGGTGTCGTTTTCAGCGATGCGAACCTGGATGCTGAGCTGGAAGAGATCGGGTTCGTCGGACGTGTTATCGCCGCAGCAGCGCGGAACACGGCCGCCGTCACGGTGTTGCGCGCCGGCGACAAGAGCAACATCATCCCCGGCAGGGCCGAGGCGATCATCGATTATCGAGCGCTGCCGCAGGGTGAGGCTTCCCTGTTGGCCGAGCTCGAACTGCTCGCTGGTGATGGCGTCGAGGTCGAGCAGTTCCGGTCGATGGATCCGATCGACTCTCCGATAGATTCGGGGCTGATCGAGGTGATCCGCGCCGCTATCGCAGACGAGGATGCTGGTGGGGTCGTCGTGCCCTATCTGCTGCCGGCATCCACGGACAATAAGCACTTCGCCCGGCTGGGAGTGCACGGGTATGGGTTCGTGCCGCTGCGCGTTCCGGACGACTTCGACGTCTACGGCCAGTTCCATGCGGTCGATGAATGCGTACCGGTGGAGAGTCTGTACTTCAGTGCCCGCGCGACCTCGCGGATCCTGCAGACGGCCTGAGGGCGATCGCTCGCCCTGGTAGTCCAGGTTCACCGCTCAACGAGGATGCCGTCTTCGTCGCTGTAGAGATGAGCACCGACTCGGAAGAGCACTCCCCCGAACGACACATCGACGTCGACCTCACCCGTGCCGAGCTTGGCACTTTTGCGCGGGTTCGTTCCCAGTGCTTTCACCCCGAGATCGAGCATGTCGATCGCAACGCTGTCGCGGATCGCGCCGTTGACCACAACGCCTGCCCAGCCGTTCACGACAGCGGATTCGGCGATCAGGTCACCCATCAGCGCTGTCTGCAGCGAAGCACCTCCCTCGACGACGAGCACGGCTCCATCGCCGGGCGTCGCGAGCGTCGACTTCACCAGGGCGTTGTCTTCCCGGCAGCGAATCGTGCGGATGCGGCCGTCGAACGCAGCCTTGCGTCCGAACGCGCGAAACTGCACCGGCAAGGATTGGATGCTCTCTCCGAGCTCGTCGTAGAGATCGGCGGTGGAGACAGGCATGGGAGTTCCTCTCGTCGCAGCAGTGCGCACATCGTCTCATGCTCCGAATGCGCGGGTGAACGGCAAAGAGGCCCCCGACCGAAGTCGGGAGCCTCTTGTCGTGCAATGAAATCAGCTCTTCGCGAGCGCTGCCGACTTGAGCTGAGCGAACTCGTCAGCGGTGATCGCTCCCGATTCCAGCAACTCCTTGGCGCGAGCAATGTCCTGGACCGGGTTACCCGCGACGGTGCGGATGTAGCTATCCGCTGCATCCTGTGCGGCGCGCTGCTGAGCAGCCGCACGCTGACTCATACCCTTTCCTCGGAAGATGAGGTAGGCGAGAGCGGTAAGCAGCGGCAGGAAGATCAGGAAGATCAACCAGACGGCCTTGGCGACACCGTTGAGCTTGTGGTCGCGGAACAGGTCGCTGATGATCGAGAAAAGCGCCATCAGGTAGGCGATGAAGACCGTGAAGGTCAGTGCCCACAGCAGCACATCCCAGATTGCAGACCAGAAAGACATTAAGTGTGACCCTTCGTCATTGATGAATGGGGTTCGACGCGTGACACGAGGGCAAGCAACTGCCGAAATTCTCGATGTCTGTACGAATCGGACCTAAGCAAAGTATGGCGTAGAAGGCATGTACACGTCCACGACGCATAAACCGTCTCAGAAAGGCATCGGGAATACCCCCCTGGGGTACTCTGTTACTCTGAGTGAACGGCCCCGCCGGGGCATCCGAGCAGACGACCAGAGGAGCAGACGATGAGCACGATCGAATACCAGGTCACCGGAATGACCTGCGGACACTGTGAGATGTCCGTTCGCGAAGAAGTCACCCAGGTCGCCGGGGTCGAGTCGGTCGAGGTCAGCGCACAGAGCGGCACGCTCGTCGTCACAGCATCCGGCCCGATCGCAGACGACGCCATCCTGGCCGCCGTTGACGAGGCCGGGTACTCAGCGACCCGCGCCTGACACAAGGAATCCCGTCCTTCCATCCGCCGTTTCCGAGGAGCACCCGATGAGCACCCCCACAACCCGAGGCGCGAGCGTTGAGCTCGAGATCGGTGGGATGACCTGCGCGTCGTGCGCAAACCGCATTGAGCGCAAGCTGAACAAGCTCGACGGCGTCGCCGCAACGGTCAACTATGCGACCGAGAAGGCGAAGGTCACCGCTCCCGCCGGGATCGACCCGATGCTCCTGATCGCCGAGGTGGAGAAGGCCGGATACACCGCTGCGCTTCCCGCGCCGAAGGCGGCTCCCATCGAATCCGACGCGGATCCTGAGCTCACGGCCCTGCGCCAACGGCTGATCATCTCGGTCCTTCTCACTGTGCCGGTGATCCTGATGGCGATGATTCCGCCGCTGCAGTTCACGTACTGGCAGTGGGCGTCGCTGACATTGGCTGCCCCCGTGATCGTCTGGGGCGCGTGGCCGTTTCACAAGGCGGCCTGGACGAATCTGAAACACGGCGCCGCAACCATGGACACGCTCATCTCGATGGGCACGCTCGCGGCGTTCTTCTGGTCGCTGTATGCGTTGTTCTTCGGAACCGCCGGCATGCCGGGTATGACGCACGGCTTCGAGTTCGCGCTTTCCCGCTCGGACGGTGCTGGGAACATCTACCTCGAGGTGGGCGCGGGTGTGACGATGTTCATTCTCGCCGGACGCTACTTCGAGAAGCGTTCCAAACGTCAGGCCGGCGCGGCGCTGCGGGCGCTTCTCGAGCTGGGCGCGAAGGATGTCGCTGTGCTGCGCGACGGTGTCGAGTCGCTCATCCCCGTTGACCAACTGCGTGTGGGCGACGAGTTCGTCGTGCGTCCCGGCGAGAAGATCGCCACCGACGGAGTCGTGACCTCGGGCAATTCGGCCGTGGATGCGTCGATGCTCACCGGCGAATCGGTGCCGGTGGAGGTCAGCGAGGGGGATGCCGTCACCGGGGCGACCGTCAACGCCAGCGGGCGTCTCGTGGTGCGCGCGACGCGCATCGGAGCGGATACCCAGCTCGCACAGATGGCCACGCTCGTGGAGGATGCGCAGACCGGCAAGGCCGAGGTCCAGCGGCTCGCCGACCGGATCTCCGGTGTATTCGTGCCGCTCGTCATCGTGATCGCTGCTGCAGCTCTTGTCGGCTGGCTCGTCGCCGGATTCCCGGTATCGGCAGCCTTTACCGCTGCCGTCGCAGTGCTCGTCATCGCCTGCCCGTGCGCCCTGGGTCTCGCGACTCCGACCGCATTGCTGGTGGGTACCGGTCGCGGCGCGCAGATGGGGATTCTCATCAAGGGCCCAGAGGTTCTCGAGTCCACGCGCAAGGTCGACACGGTCGTGCTCGACAAGACCGGCACCGTCACCGCCGGGCGCATGACACTCACCGACGTCATCGCGGAGGACGGAACGGATGCTGATGAGCTGCTGCGCCTGGCCGCAGCGCTCGAGCACGCATCCGAGCATCCAATCGCTCAGGCTGTCGCGAAGGCCGCACCGGCACCGCTGCCCGCGGTCGAAGGCTTCCGTAACATCGAGGGCAAGGGCGTGCAGGGGGTTGTGGAGGGGCACAGCGTCGTCGTCGGGCGCGAGTCGCTGCTTGCCGACTGGTCGCTCACCCTCTCCCCTGGCGTCGCCGCCGCGAAGGCCCAGGCCGAGGCCGAAGGCAAAACGGTTGTCGCTGTCGGCTGGGACGGCGCCGCCCGCGGCGTCCTGGTCGTGGCTGACACAGTCAAGCCGACCAGTGCCGAGGCGATCCGCGGGCTCGTGGCCCTGGGGCTGAAGCCCATCCTGCTGACCGGAGACAACAATGCCGTGGCGCAGCACATCGCCGCCGCCGTGGGCATTGACGAGGTGATCGCCGAGGTTCTTCCGCAGGACAAGGTCGATGTCATCAAGCGACTGCAAGCCTCGGGCAGGGTCGTGGCCATGGTTGGAGACGGCGTGAATGATGCGCCTGCGCTAGCCCAGGCAGATTTGGGGCTCGCCATGGGCACCGGCACCGACGTCGCGATCGAAGCATCCGATATCGCGCTCGTCCGCGGCGATCTGCTCAGCGCCGTAGATGCGATCCGGCTGTCACGCCGGACGCTCAGCACGATCAAGTCGAACCTGTTCTGGGCCTTCGCCTATAACGTCGCGGCGATCCCGATCGCAGCACTCGGAATGCTCAATCCGATGCTTGCCGGCGCCGCCATGGCGTTCTCCAGCGTGTTCGTGGTGGGCAACAGTCTGCGGCTACGCCGGTTTCGCAGCGTGACGCAGCGACCCGCCGCGGGGTGAATCTCGGTGTCTGAATGCCGGCATCGTAGTTCGGCTGTCAGATACGCAAAAACCCCCGACTTCCCGGGGGTTTCTATCTGTAGCAGGAGAGAGATTTGAACTCTCGACCTCACGATTATGAGTCGTGCGCTCTCACCAACTGAGCTACCCTGCCGCAAGGCATTCCACTCTCCCAAGCGAATGCTGCGAGCCCCGACCGGGATTTGAACCCGGGACCCCTTCCTTACCATGGAAGTGCTCTGCCACTGAGCTATCGGGGCGTTGTTACCTCGCTGAGGCAACCATACGAGAATACCAGTTATTCGGCGTTCTCAAAAACCGAGACGGTTAGTAGTCGTACCTTCCCGCATTCTCCTGCAGCCACGGCAGCGGATCGATGGTCGAACCGTTGACGATGAGCTCAAAATGCAGGTGCGAACCGTAGGAGCGGCCGGTGTTTCCAACCAGTCCAACGATGTCGCCGACCTTGACCTTGTCTCCGGCGCTGACGCGCAGGGAACCGTACTGCATGTGCGAGTAGTGGCTCGTGATGACCTTGCCGTCGATGACGTGATCCACGTACACGGTGACCCCGAAGTTGCCGCCGGATTCAGTCGCCGTGCGCACGGTACCGTCGGCAATCACCTGCACCGGAGCACCGTCACCGGGCACCAGGTCAATACCTTCGTGCATGCGACCCCAGCGCGCTCCGTAGCCGGAACTCATCGACACACCGACCACGAACGGCCACTGAATAGCAGCATCCGGATCATTCGTGTAGAGGTTGTTCGAGTACTGGATGCCCTTTTCCGCAGCGAGATCGATGAGCGAAGCCGTCGAGAAGCTCTCGGTGCGCTCAATCGTGTCGTTCTGCACGTCGGAGGACGCGACGTACGCCTGGATCTCGTCCTCAGCGACGTCGGATGCGACAACCTGCGAGCCAGCAACCAGCGACGTCACCGTCTGGTTCTGGGTGCCCTGCACCGCCGCGACTGCTTCTGCCGGAAGCGTCATCGAAACCGCGAGCATGCCGGCTACACCCATGACTCCCACCGTGGCACCAACGGCCAGCAGCTTGCGGCGAGCTTTGCTGCGCCGCGGTGCTACATGAATCGTGGTGGCCTCGGGTGGAAGCGACTGCTCGCGAGCGGCATCGAAAATCGACGGCTCCGCGGCAACCGCGCGAAACGCGCGCGATGCGCATACGAACAGGTCAGAATCAGGTTCGTCGACGACATCCGAAGCCCCGGACTCCACGCGAACCTGTCCGGCCGGGTCTGCCACAGCTTCGACCAACACCTCGGCGACAGCAGCAACCTGCTGCGCAACATCCGCAACAAGCGACTCGTCAACGATCTGCGTCTCGGCGGTTGCCACACGGTGACGCTCACGGATCTCACGACGCGAGAGCGGCTGCTCAGGGGCCGAGCCAGTGCCGTTCGGAGTCACCGAATTCGCGGTCCGTGCGCGGCTGGAACGGCGCGTTGGCACAGGTTCAGCCAGGGGGGAGTCGAAGGGCAAAACGGTTCTCTCGGGTACTTGGGAATCGGGGGGAAGATCTTCGAAGTTCGGGCTACGAAGATAACGAACGGGTAAACACTACCGTGATCGGTCTGTGAATGCCATGTGCGACGGTCTAGCTCTCATTGTGGAGAACAGAAGAAATCTGGGCGTGGATCTCGGGCCCAGCAGCAACGAGCATCGGCCGCTCGGATGCTGTATCCGTTCTCGTCACGACACCACCGGCTTCGGTGACCAGGAGCGCACCGGCGGCGAAGTCCCACGGGCGCAAGCCGCGTTCGAAGTAGCCGTCAAGTCGGCCGGCCGCGACATAGCTCAAATCGAGCGCAGCGGAGCCCATCCGGCGTAGGTCGCGTGCGAGCCGCATGATCTGGCGCACGGTAGCGAGGTCACCATCGTGAGTCGTCGGATCGTAGCCGAAACCGGTCGCCAGCAACGCGCCGGCCGGAGCCTCAGCGTTGACGGAGAGCCTCGTCTCCCCCAGCCATGCTCCTTCACCGTGCGCCGCGGTGAACAGTTCACCGAGCACAGGAGCGTAGACAGCTCCGGCAAGCCCGATCCACGTCTCCGGGTCGGCGTTCCCCTCGACCACGGCAATGCTGACGCTATAGGCGGGCATGCCGTAGGCATAGTTCACCGTGCCGTCGATCGGGTCGACGACCCAGGTCAGGCCGGTTGCACTGTCCGCTCCGCCCGACTCTTCACCCAGGAATCCGTCACCCGGGCGCTCAGCGCTCAACCTGTCGCGGATGAGCTGCTCTACTTCACGGTCGGCCTCTGTGACGATGTCAGCGACAGTTGATTTGGTTGCCGCCAGCAGAACGCCTTCGGCTCGGCGCAGGCGGGCAAGCTCGCCCGCTTCTCGCGCGATATCCGTGGCCAACTCCCGGAGTCGGCGAACGTCGTTCACTTCTCGGCTCACAGCGGCGGCGCCGGCGGAGGAGGAGGGAACGATCCAGGAGTCGGATGCTGACCAGGAATCGGATGCTGGCCGGGCGCAGGCTGCTGAGAAGGCGCAGGCTGCTGAGAAGGCTCAGGTTGCTGAGGCTCAGGTTGCTGGACAGGCGCAGGCTGCTGAGGCTCAGGTTGCTGGACAGGCGCAGGCGCAGGCTGAGCAGGCGCAGGCGCCGGCTGCTCCGGTGCTGGTGCGGCCTGCTCCGGCGCGACCGGTTCCGGCGTCACCGGGAAGCCCTGCGCAGAAGTCTCAATCCACGCCTGCTGCTGCGTCGGATAGCCCGTGTAATAGGCGTTCCAGTCCGGTGATCCGTCCTGCAGCACGGGCAACGGGGTCGCGCCGTCCGCGTATGTCGGCCACGGCTGGGCGGCGACCGGCGGCGCGGCAAGCGCTGGTGAAGAGCTCGCGAACGAGTTCGGCGCGTAACCATGCGGCGCAGCTGGCTTCTTCGGAGCGAACAGCGCGTTCAGCAGCGGGATGAGGGTGGTTCCGACCGCGGCAAGAATCGCCAGCGCAACGACGATGCGCCAGTAGAGGTCGCCGTAGTCGAAGGTGTGCGGGAATGCCAGGAAGAACACCAGCAGTGCAACCAGTCCGACCAGGATCGAAATCGTGACGTAGTAGATGACCTGCGTGAACGTCGTCACGTAGCGCTGCGCCGCAGCCGTGAACAGTCGCGCATGAAGCAGACCGAGCTGCAGCACACCGACGACGAGCAACAGCATGAAGAAGCGTCCGACACCCATCGTGTACTCGTCCGGAGCCTCGGGCATCCAAATCTTGATCGCACCGACCAGCAGCGCGACGATCCAGGTGATCATGCTGGCGAGCGCGAGCCAGTCCGGACGGTTCGGCGCGAGGCTGGCTTCAAGAATCGCAACGCCGGCAAAGGCCGCGAGCAGCAGGATCGTCAGGAACGCACGGCCGATGATGCCGTCCTGGTTGCCGATAAGCACCCAGATGACACAGACGATGGCGGCCGCGATCAACGCGCCGATAGCGATCCAGATCGCCCCTCTGATCAGCAGGGAGGCGTTCGTCTTCCCAGCCTCGACTGTTGTGACCTCTGACATGGTGGTCCCCTCTTCGGCCGTCGTTGCTTTCATCCTGCCACGCGCCGCCGTCGGATACCGCTGAGCTGCGGGAGTGTGGATAAACCCGACGCGTCAGCGCGCCTTCTTCGCGGATGCTTCGGCGAACGCCGCGACGCGGGCTTTCGCATCCGCCGTGTCGAAAGCGGCCCCGATAGAGCGTGCTTCCTCTGCCAGCTGATCGACGAAAGTGCGTTCGGGGCGCGAGCGCACCAGCCGCTTGGCCTGGCCGTAGGCGCTGGCTGCACCGGCGAGCCAGAACCGTGCGATCTCCTCGGCTCGCGAGCGCACGCGGTCTGCTTCTTCCGCGGCATCCGCACCTGCCACGATCTCGGCGGCGATCCCCCACTCGAGCGCCTCTTCGGCTGTGAGGAGGCGGTCCTGCAGAACGAGCTGCAAAGCGCGGCGCTGTCCGATAGCGGCGGCGAGCTGCGCGGATACCGACAGGTCAGGGGTGAGTCCGATATTCGCGTACAGGCTGCCTACTTTGGATCGTCCGCCGATGACGGCGTAGTCCGAGCAGAGCAGGATGCCGAGGCCACCACCCGCCGTCGTACCGTGCGCTGCCGCCACCACCGGGATCGCGGACTCTGTCAGGGCACGGATGCCGATATTGATGACGCCGGCGAGATCGGCGATCTGCGAGCCCTCACCCATCGTCGTCGCCATGTCGAGGACGTCCCCGCCCGCACAGAAGGCTGGCCCCGAGGCATCGAGCAGAATCGCCCGAACATCATCTCGCGTCGTCGCTTCGATCGTCGCGTCACGCCATGCCTGAGCCAGATCGGCGTTGAAGGCGTTGAGGCGGGTCGGACGGTTCAACGTCAAACGCGCGAGGCCGTCATCGACCGAGAACAGGATGGCATCGCTCATGGCATCTCCTTTGAAGCACTGGGTGGGACTGGGATTCAGCTTAGCTGCGACCCGAAGTCAACCGGTCTCCTCCTGCACACGCGCGACGAGACGCTCCATCCGTCGGCGCGTGCCGTCCAACCGGAAGTCGACCTGCCCTTCGGCGCGCACTTCATTGGGCGCGAGCGGATGCGCCAGCCGCACACTCTCGTGACAGGAAAGATCGGCGCATATGTACGTGCCGACGCTGTCACCGCGGTGCCCAGCCGCACCGGAACGACGAGCAGTGAACAGCGCGACCTGATTTCCCGGCTGCATCGTATGGCAGATGTTGCACATTCCGGAGCGCGTGCGGCCGGGGTCATTCGGCCGCAGAACGATGCCGGTCACGCCTTGATCGGTCTGGATGACCACGCAGCCACGTTTACTCGAGGCCGGGTCACGCCAGGCGAGAAAGTCGTGGAACTCCCAATCGATCAGCAGGAAATCGTGCGGCATCTCGATGAGGGCGAGTTCATCCTCCGTGGCGTTGATGAAGGATGCACGGACCTCAGATTCTGTGAGCGCTCGCATCTGTCCAGTCTATGAAGCCGTTGCAATGCGGGGCTCGCGATCACGGCCGCGGATGAGGAAGCCGAACCCGAACGCGATGAAGAACATGAGCACGCCGTACACGGCAGCGGGCAGACTCAGCTCAACCGATCCCAGCACCGTCTGTGCGATCACGATCGCGAGGGTCGCGTTGTGGATGCCGATCTCGAACGATGTCGCGATCGCCTGGCGCCGCCCAACCTTCAGCGCCCGCGGCACGAAGAATCCGATGGCGAGGCTGATCAGGCAGAACAGCACGGTGATCAGGGCGAGGCGAGCGAAGTTATCCACCAGGAGTTGCCAATTGGACGCCACAGCTCCGCCGATCACGACGATGAGGATAATCACGCTCGCAATGCGAACGGGTTTGTCCATACCGGCGGCGAACTTCGGCCAGAAGTGGCGAACGAGCATACCGAGCACAACGGGAAGCAGTACGATCGCGAACACTTCCAGCGCCTTCGACCACTGCAGCCCGAGCTGGTCGTCAAACGGATTGAAGTACATGATCGCGAAGTTCGTGATCAGTGGCAGGGTGATCACCGCGATCACCGAGTTCACCGCGGTCAGCGAGATGTTCAACGCGATATCGCCGCGGAACAGATGACTGTAGAGGTTTGCGGTCGTTCCTCCTGGCGAGGCCGCCAGCATCATCATGCCGACGGCGAGCACCGGCGGGAGCTGGAACAGCAGCACGAGTCCGAAGCAGACAACCGGCAGCACAACGAGCTGACAGACTAACGCGACGAGCACCGCCTTCGGCTGTTTCAGCACTCGTGCGAAATCCGCTGGCGTGAGGCTCAATCCGAGCCCGAGCATGATGATGCCGAGTGCAACCGGCAGTCCGATGGTGGTCAACGCTGATCCCATGACCCTCAGTGTGGCCGAGAACGAGCCTCGGTGCCACTATCCCGGGTCGACCATTTTCCGGTGGCCGTACTCGCCGAAGCTGAAATGGCTGAAGGCCCCGCTTTCGCGAGGCCTTCAGACAGGGTTTTGGTGGCGAGTACTGGATTCGAACCAGTGAATGCGTAGCAGTCTGATTTACAGTCAGATCCCTTTGGCCGCTTGGGTAACTCGCCAGGTGCACACCCGTCCAGCCTGTTCAGCCAACCGGGGGCGCGAGTATCAAGCATACCCGCCAGAAGCGACTGCAAGAAATCGAAAGCTCAGCTGCCCCGAACTCCGCGATCACCGGCATCCAACGACTCCGGCGTGCGCAGCAGACCACCCTCGGCGCGACATGTTGCAGCGGCGACATCCATCGCCCGGTCCAACAGCTTCTGCCACTCCCCCGCCACTTCCGGGCGCGCGCCGACGAGGCCTTCCGCAACGGCGGAAAGAGTCGCGTCCCCGGCGCCGACGGTATCGACAATGGGTCCGGGCAGGGTCGCGATCGGCGCTTCAAGGAGACCGGCATCTGACTCCAGCACGGCACCATCTGATCCGGCGGTCGCGAGCACCGCCTCCGCACCCAGTGCGCGCAGTCGCACCCGTAGTTTCGTTAGATCGCCGTCGTACAGCAGCGCGGCATCGTCTGCGCCGACCTTGACGATGGCGGCCCCGGCGACGAGCCTCTCGAACCCGCGGACGAACTCATCCCGGTCGCTGAGCATGCCCGATCGCGGGTTCGGGTCGATCGCGACGCGAACGCCGGCAAGGGCGTCAGCGACAGCATCCACCTCGCCGGGCACATCAAAGGGAAAACAGCTGATCACAGCGAGATCTGCGGCCTGCAGAGCCTGTCGCGCTTCTTCGCCATAACGGATGCTGCGGCGCTGAGCTGCTTCGTTGAAAACATAGGTCGGCTCACCATTCGCGTCGCGCTGCACAACTGCTCGCGACGAGCCGTGCGGGGCAACGCTTTCGATCAGCTGCACCTGGTGATCACTCAGGTACTCACGAATGTGAGCGCCTGCCTCGTCATCACCGACCATCGCGATGAGCGTCGTCGGCACGCCGAGACGCCGGAGCCCGACCGCGACATTCAACGCGGCACCTCCGACCAATTCGCGCACGCCGCCGGCGTCGTGGATCTCGTCGATCAGGGCGTCACCGATCACCACGGCACTGGGGGAATTCTGCTGCATCCTGCCATTCTGTCGCATTCGGCGCCGCCCACACGCGTTCCGGTCGCACTTGACGCCGCCCCGCATGCGTTCCGGTCGCACTTGACGCTGCTATAACGGTGTTTTAGCAACACGAAGTGCGACCGGAACGGGTGTCGCGGGGCCGGGGAACGGAGAAGGCCCCGGTTCCTGTCGGAACCGGGGCCTTCTCAATGGACTATCGCTCAGTTATAGGTACCGGGCGTGACGTCGTCCGTTGAGAACGCGTCGAAGTCGACGTAGCCGAAGTCGCCCTCAGCGTACGCACCGTCGGATGCGAAGATCCGGTTCGGGTAGCGCTCGCTCTTGGCTTCTTCCGTCGCCTCGACAGTAATGTCGCGGTACTTCGCAAGACCGGTTCCGGCGGGGATGAGCTTACCGATGATGACGTTCTCCTTGAGACCGATCAGCGGGTCGCGCTTGCCTGCCAGAGCAGCCTCGGTGAGCACGCGGGTCGTCTCCTGGAACGACGCAGCCGACAGCCACGATTCGGTCGCAAGCGACGCCTTCGTGATACCCATCAGCTCCGAACGGCCAGAAGCCGGACGCTTGCCCTCGGCCACGGTCTCGCGGTTGATCGCCTGGTAACGCTTGAGGTCGACCATCTCACCCGGCAGCAGAGTCGTGTCGGCGTGATCGACGACGGTGACCTTGCGGAGCATCTGGCGGACGATGACCTCGATGTGCTTGTCGTGAATCGGCACACCCTGCGAGCGGTACACACCCTGAACGCCGTTGACGAGGTAACGCTGTACCTCGCGGGCACCCATGACACGCATGACCTCCTTGGGGTCAAGCGTGCCGACCAGGATCGGCTGACCGACGGTGACGTGCTGGCCGTCTTCGACGAGAAGCGTTGCACGCTTCAGCACCGGGTAGACAACCTCTTCTTCACCGTTGTCGGGCGTAAGGATGACCTTCTTGCCCTTGTCGTTCTCGTCGATCGTGATGCGGCCATCGGCCTCAGCGATCGGCGATGCACCCTTGGGGGTACGAGCCTCGAAGAGCTCTTGCACGCGGGGCAGACCCTGGGTGATGTCATCCGCCGATGCCGAACCACCAGTGTGGAACGTACGCATCGTCAGCTGGGTACCGGGCTCACCGATCGACTGTGCGGCGATGATACCGACGGCCTCACCGATGTCGACGGTCTTACCCGTCGCCAGCGAGCGGCCGTAGCACTGTGCGCAGACACCGACGGCCGAGTCGCACGTCAGCACGGAGCGCACCTTGATGGTGTCGACACCGAGCTCGACGAGACGGTCGATCAGAACGTCTCCGACGTCGTCACCAGCCGAGGCGAGAACCTCACCCGACTCGTTCACGACATCGGCAGCCAGCGTACGAGCGAACACCGAGTTCTCGACGTTCGCGTCGCGCACGAGCTCACCCTGCGAGTTCGGAGCGGCGATCGGGAGCTCAAGGCCCTTCGACGTGCCACAGTCCTCTTCGCGGATGATGACGTCCTGCGAGACATCCACCAGACGACGGGTCAGGTAACCCGAGTCGGCGGTACGCAGAGCGGTGTCAGCCAGACCCTTACGGGTACCGTGCGTCGCGATGAAGTACTCCGCAACCGACAGCCCCTCGCGGTACGAGGAGATGATCGGGCGAGGGATGATCTCACCCTTCGGGTTGTTCACCAGACCACGCATACCGGCGATGTTCCGGATCTGCAGCCAGTTACCACGAGCACCGGAGGACACCATGCGGTTGATGGTGTTGTCCTCGGGGAAGTTCTCGCGCATCGCGACCTGAACCTCGTCCGTTGCCTCGGTCCAGATCTTGATGAGCTCCTGACGACGCTCTGTGTCAGTGGTGAGACCCTTCTCGTACTGGGACTGAACCTTCGCAGCCAGCTTCTCGTGCTTGGCGACGATCTCCTTCTTGTTCGGAGGAGTAAGGATGTCGCTCAGAGCAACGGTCACACCGGAGCGCGTTGCCCAGTAGAAACCGGCGTCCTTGATGCGGTCCAGCGTCGCAGCCGTCTCGACCTTGGGGTATTCCTCGGCGAGCTTGTTGACGATCTGCGACAGCTTGCCCTTGTCGGCAGGTTCGCGGACGAACGGGTAGCCCTTCGGGAGCGTGGCGTTGAAGATCGCCTGGCCGAGCGAGGCATCCAGCAGGTGGTGACGCTCGTATCCCTCGGGCGCTTCGCCCTCGAGGAACGTCAGTCCCGGAATACGGATGCGGACCTTCGCCTGCAGGTCGAGGGTGCCCTCGTCCTTAGCCAGGATCGCCTCGGAAACCGAGCCGAATGCGCGGCCCTCACCCTTGGCGCCGTCCTTGACCACCGTGAGGTGGTGAAGGCCGATGATCATGTCCTGCGAAGGCAGCGTGACCGGACGACCGTCCGACGGCTTCAGGATGTTGTTCGATGCGAGCATCAGAACGCGAGCCTCAGCCTGCGCCTCAACCGACAACGGCAGGTGAACAGCCATCTGGTCACCGTCGAAGTCAGCGTTGAACGCTGCACACACGAGCGGGTGAAGCTGGATGGCCTTGCCCTCGACGAGCTGCGGCTCGAACGCCTGGATACCCAGGCGGTGCAGCGTAGGTGCACGGTTCAGCAGCACCGGACGCTCGCGGATGATCTCCTCGAGCACGTCCCAAACCTCGGGACGGGTGCGCTCGACAGCGCGCTTGGCAGCCTTGATGTTCTGCGAGTGACCGAGGTCGATCAGACGCTTGATCACGAACGGCTTGAACAGCTCGAGAGCCATCTGCTTGGGGAGGCCACACTGGTGCAGCTGCAGCTGCGGGCCGACGACGATGACCGAACGGCCAGAGTAGTCAACACGCTTTCCGAGCAGGTTCTGACGGAAGCGACCCTGCTTACCCTTCAGCATGTCGCTGAGGGACTTCAGGGCACGGTTTCCGGTACCGGTGACGGGGCGACCACGGCGACCGTTGTCGAACAGCGCGTCAACAGCCTCCTGCAGCATGCGCTTCTCGTTGTTGACGATGATCTCGGGGGCACCGAGGTCGATCAGACGACGAAGACGGTTGTTGCGGTTGATCACACGACGGTAGAGGTCGTTGAGGTCGCTCGTTGCGAAGCGGCCACCATCGAGCTGCACCATCGGGCGCAGCTCCGGCGGGATCACCGGAACGACATCCAGAACCATGGCTGCCGGGCTCATGCCGGTCTCCAGGAACGAGTTGACGACCTTGAGGCGCTTGATCGCGCGGATCTTGCGCTGGCCCTTGCCCTCGGCGATCTGCAGGTGCAGGTTCTCCGATTCGGTCTTCAGATCGAAAGCTGCCAGGCGACGCTGGATCGACTCGGCGCCCATGTAGGCCTCGAAGTACTGACCGAAGCGGTCCTGCAGCTCGTGGAAGACGTCGTCCTCGGGACGAAGAGCGCCGACCTCGAGTGTGCGGAAGTCTTCCCACACGCGCTCGAGCTTGGCGATGGCCTCGTCTGCGCCCTTGCGCAGCAGAGTCATCTCCTTCTCGGCGGCATCCTTGACCTTCTTCTTGGCGTCGGCCTTTGCACCCTCAGCCTCCAGGGCTGCGAGATCATCTTCCAGCTTCGTCATGCGCTCGGCGATCTTCGCGTCGCGACGATCACCCAGCGTCTTCAGCTCGAGGCGGACGTTGTTCTCCTGGGTGGCGAGGTCGCGGTGACGAGCATCCTCGTCAACCGAGATCACCATGTAGGCGGCGAAGTAGATGACCTTCTCGAGGTCCTTCGGCGCCATGTCCAGCAGGTAGCCCAAGCGCGAGGGGACGCCCTTGAAGTACCAGATGTGGGTGACGGGTGCGGCCAGCTCAATGTGGCCCATGCGCTCACGGCGGACGGAGCTCTTGGTGACCTCTACGCCGCAACGCTCACACACGATGCCCTTGAAGCGGACACGCTTGTACTTACCGCAGGCGCATTCCCAGTCGCGGGAAGGTCCGAAGATCTGCTCGCCGAACAGACCGTCCTTCTCGGGCTTGAGCGTGCGGTAGTTGATGGTTTCGGGCTTCTTGACCTCACCGTAGGACCATCCGCGGATGTCGTCAGCGGTAGCCAGGCCGATGCGAAGCTCATCGAAGGTGTTTGACTCGAGCACTAGTTCTCCTGTGTCTCAATAAAATTTCAGCGAAATCGGGCGCTGTCGAAGCGTCAGATCTCGTCGATCGAGGCGGACTCGAATCGGCTGGAGATGTTGATACCGAGCTCTTCCGCTGCGCGGAATGCCTCGTCGTCAGTGTCGCGGAGGTTGACCGCGGTGCCGTCAGCCGAGAGGACCTCGACGTTCAGGCAGAGCGACTGCATCTCCTTCATGAGCACCTTGAACGACTCGGGGATGCCAGGCTCCTGGATGTTCTCGCCCTTGACGATCGCCTCGTAGACCTTCACGCGGCCGAGGATGTCATCAGACTTGATCGTGAGGAGCTCCTGGAGCGCGTATGCCGCACCGTAGGCCTCAAGCGCCCACACTTCCATCTCACCGAAGCGCTGTCCACCGAACTGTGCCTTACCACCGAGCGGCTGCTGGGTGATCATGGAGTACGGTCCGGTCGAGCGGGCGTGGATCTTGTCGTCCACCAGGTGGTGGAGCTTCAAGATGTACATGTAGCCCACCGAGACCGGCGCAGGGAACGGCTCGCCAGAACGACCGTCGAACAGGACCGTCTTTCCGGTCGAGTCGATCAGGCGGTGGCCATCGCGAGTCGGCAGCGTCGAGTCGAGAAGACCTGCAATCTCGTGCTCTTCAGCGCCGTCGAACACCGGGGTGGCGACCTTGGTGCCAGGAGCGGCCTCGAAAGCGACCTCGGGCAGCGTTGATGCCCACTCCGGGTTACCTTCGACCTTCCATCCCTGCTTGGCGATCCATCCGAGGTGGGTCTCCATGACCTGGCCGAAGTTCATACGTCCCGGGATACCCAGCGGGTTCAGGACGATGTCGACCGGGGTGCCATCCGGAAGGAACGGCATGTCCTCGATCGGGAGGATCTTCGCGATGACACCCTTGTTGCCGTGACGGCCAGCAAGCTTGTCACCCTCGGTGATCTTGCGCTTCTGAGCGATGTAGACCACGACGCGGCGGTTGACACCGCTGCCGAGCTCGTCATCGCCATCTTCCGCGTTGAACTCCTTGACCGCGATGATCGTGCCCTGCTGACCGTGGGGAACCTTCAGCGAAGTGTCGCGAACTTCACGGCTCTTCTCGTTGAAGATCGCACGGAGCAGACGCTCCTCAGCGCTCAGCTCGGTCTCGCCCTTCGGCGTGACCTTGCCGACGAGGATGTCGCCGGGGCGAACCTCGGCGCCGATGCGGATGATGCCGCGCTCGTCGAGGTCCTTCAGCAACTCGGGGCTGACGTTGGGGAGGTCACGGGTGATCTCCTCCTTGCCGAGCTTCGTGTCGCGGGAGTCAACCTCGTACTCTTCGATGTGAATCGAGGAGAGGGTGTCGTCCTTCACCAGGTCCTGGCTGAGGATGATCGCATCCTCGAAGTTGTAGCCTTCCCACGGCATGAACGCGACGAGCAGGTTCTTGCCGAGCGCGAGCTCACCGTTCTGGGTGGCGGGACCATCAGCGATGATCTCGCCGACCTCGACCCGCTCGCCTGCGGAGACGACGACCTTCTGGTTGTAGGACGTGCCCTGGTTCGAGCGGTCGAACTTGCGCAGGTAGTACTCCTGCGTTCCACCCTCGTCGAGCTGAACGACAACGCGGTCTGCGGAGACCTCGGTGACGACACCGGCCTTCTCAGCCGAGATGACATCACCGGCGTCGATGGCTGCGTAGCCTTCCATACCGGTTCCGACCAGCGGCGAGTCGCTGCGCAGCAGCGGCACAGCCTGACGCTGCATGTTCGCGCCCATGAGCGCGCGCTGTGCGTCATCGTGCTCAAGGAACGGCACGAGCGAGGTTGCAACCGACACCATCTGACGCGGCGACACGTCCATGTAGCCGATCTCGGCGGGCTCGAACATGTCGACCTCACCGCTACCGCCCTTAGGACGAGCAAGCACGTGGCTGTCGAGGAAGGCGCCATCCTTGCCCAGCGGCGCGTTGGCCTGAGCAATGTTGAAGTCAACCTCTTCGGCTGCCGTGAGGTAGTCGATCTGGTCGGTGGCCTTGCTGTCGACGACGCGGCGGTACGGGGTCTCGATGAAACCGAAGGCGTTGATGCGCGCGAAGGTTGCCAGCGAACCGATCAGACCGATGTTCGGGCCTTCAGGGGTCTCGATGGGGCACATGCGGCCGTAGTGCGACGGGTGAACGTCACGCACCTCGACGCCTGCGCGGTCACGTGAGAGACCACCGGGGCCGAGGGCCGAGAGGCGGCGCTTGTGGGTCAGACCCGCGAGCGGGTTGTTCTGATCCATGAACTGCGACAGCTGCGACGTTCCGAAGAACTCCTTGATCGCGGCGACGACAGGACGCACGTTGATCAGGGTCTGCGGCGTGATCGCTTCGATGTCCTGTGTGGTCATGCGCTCGCGAACGACGCGCTCCATACGGGACAGACCGGTGCGAACCTGGTTCTGGATGAGCTCGCCAACGGCGCGGATGCGACGGTTGCCGAAGTTGTCGATGTCGTCCGTTGCCATACGGATCTCGGCCTTCTTGCCGCCGCGGAGGGCGGTGAAGGTCTCATCGCCACGGTGCAGACGCACGAGGTACTTGATGGTCGCGACGATGTCTTCGACCGTCAGCACCGAGGAGCCCAGCGGCTGGTTCAGGCCCAGCTTCTGGTTGATCTTGTAGCGACCGACCTTCGCGAGGTCGTAGCGCTTCGAGTTGAAGTAGAAGTTGTCCAGCAGCGCACGGGCGGCCTCAGCGGCAACCTGCTCGCCCGGACGGAGCTTGCGGTAGATGTCGCGAAGCGCGTCTTCCTTGGTGAGGATGGTGTCCTTGGCCAGCGTCTCCTCGATCGAGGGGAAGCCACTGAACTCAGCGAGAATCTCTTCGCTGGTCATGCCGAGGGCCTTCAGGAACACGGTGACGGACTGCTTGCGCTTGCGGTCGATGCGCACGCCGACCTGGTCGCGCTTGTCGATCTCGAACTCGAGCCATGCACCACGGCTCGGGATGACGCGAGCGGAGACGATGTCCTTGTCAGAGGTCTTGTCCGGGGACTTGTCGAAGTAGACACCCGGGGAGCGCACCAGCTGCGACACGACGACACGCTCGGTGCCGTTGATGATGAACGTGCCCTTGCCGGTCTGCAGGGGGAAATCACCCATGAAGACGGTCTGAGTCTTGATCTCACCGGTCTGGTGGTTCATGAACTCGGCTTCGACGTACAGCGGAGCAGCGTAGGTCTTGCCACGCTCCTTGCACTCGTCGATCGAGTACTTCTCCGGCTCCAGGTACGGGTTCGTGAAGCTCAGCTGCATGGTCTCGCTGAGGTCTTCGATCGGGGAGATCTCCTCGAAGATCTCCTCCAGACCACTGAACTCATTGAGGTCCGTACGGCCGGCCTTCTTGCCTTCGGCGAGACGGGTCTTCCACGCTTCGTTGCCGACGAGCCAATCAAACGACTCGGTCTGCAACGCGAGAAGGTCAGGAACCTCCAGCGTGTCGGAGATCTTGGCGAACGAGAGCCGCGAGACGCCGCGCCCGTTCTTGTTGGTGGTGGATGTGGATGCGTTGCGAGCAGCAGCCAAGGGAATAACCTCCGTGAGCCCCGCAGGGCTTCTCGATTCCTTTGTCGTCAGGTGAGTGCGCGTTCGTATGCTCAACAACTGCCGACCACCATATGAGGGCAGGGAGAACCGAGGCGCAAAGATCAACTATACGTCGGATTTCGCGACATGGCAAGCGGAATCCTTGACCAATTCCGGATGCTGCGGTATTGGCATCCGTTCGTCAGGAGGCGATGTTGAGTTCGTTGCCGGGAATGGACGCCAGCAACCGCCGTGTGTACGGGTCTCGAGGGTTCGTGAAGATCTCCTCACTGGTGGCCGCCTCAACGAGTGCGCCGTCCTTCATCACGCATACGTAGTCGCTGATCAACCGCACGACGGCCAGATCGTGCGAGATGAACAGATAGCTCAGCCCGTACTCGCGTTGCAGGTCGCCCAGCAGCGTCAGGATCTGATCCTGCACGAGCACATCCAGCGCCGAGACCGGCTCATCGCAGACGATCAACTCCGGCGACAAAGCCAGCGCCCGAGCGATTGCTACGCGCTGACGCTGACCGCCGGAGAGCTCTGCCGGGTACCGGCGCAGCATCGACTGCGGCAGCGCCACATCATCCAGCAGTTGTCGCACCCGTTTACGCCGATCGGCGCTATTGCCGCGCCGGTAGAACTCCAGCGGTTCAGCGATTAGACGCTCGATCGTGAACATCGGGTTCAGGCTCGAATACGGATCCTGAAAGATCGTCTGCACGCGCTGCCGGAAGTCGCGCGTCTCCGCACGGCTGAGCGCGGAGATGTCTTTGCCCTCGAACGTGATCAGGCCACTGGTCGGCTCGATCACCTTCAACAGCATCCGCGCTGTCGTGGTCTTGCCCGACCCCGACTCCCCCACGATCGCGACCGTCTCGCCCCGAGGAATCGCCAGGGAGACATCGTCGACGGCGACGAAGTCCTCGCCGCGACCGCGCACCGGGTACACCTTGGTGAGGTTCTTGATCTCGACGATGTTGTCGGATGCGACGGAGGCACGTTTCGCCTCGCTCCGCTCACTCACCGACCGGGTCTTGTCGGATGCCGCAGTAAATGCCGCCGGCTGCAGGCGCGCCACCGCGACCGACGGTGCCGCCGCGACGAGGGACTGCGTGTACGGATGCTGTGGGGCTTCCAGGATCTGCTTCGCCGCGCCCTGCTCCACAACCTTGCCGCGGTGCATCACGATCACGCGCTCTGCCCGCTCCGCCGCCAGGCCGAGATCGTGCGTGATCAGCAGCACCGCGGTGCCGAGCTCGCGCGTCATTGCACCGATCTGATCGAGAATCGTCTGCTGCACGGTGACATCCAGCGCACTCGTGGGTTCGTCCGCGATCAACAGGCGCGGATTGCACGCCAATCCGATCGCGATCAGTGCACGCTGGCGCATGCCGCCGGAGAACTCATGGGGGTACTGCTTCGCCCGCTTCTCAGCATCCGGAAGCCCCGCGGCTTCCAGCGCCTCGACGACCTTCGCAGACACGTTCTGCCGGGTGGCGAGACCGTGCGCGAGCAGCGTCTCGGCGACCTGCGTTCCGATCTTGGCGACCGGGTTTAGGTTCGACATCGGGTCCTGCGGAACGAGCCCGATGTCGCGCCCGCGAATCTTCTGCAGCTCGGACTCGGATGCTTTCGAGATCTCCGCTCCGTCTAACCGGACGCTGCCGGCGGCGATGCGTCCGCCACCGGCCAACAGCCCGATGATCGCCATGGCCGTGGTGGATTTGCCGGAGCCGGACTCCCCCACGATCGCGACCGTCTCGCCCGCGGAGATCTCCAGGCTCACGCCCTCGACCGCGTGCACGACGCCGTCGACGGTATTGAAATCCACGGCGAGATCCTCAACAGAGAGGAGGGGTGCGGTCATGCTCTGCTGCTTCATCGACATATCAGCGTGCTCTCGTTCTCGGGTCCATGGATTCGCGCAGCGCCTCGCCAAAGAGGGTGAAGCCCAGGGCTGTGACGGCAATACAGATACCCGGGAAGAACGCCAGCCACGGCGCAATCGCCAGTTCACTCTGTGCGTAGGTCAGCATCCGCCCCCATTCCGCCGTCTCCGGACGCCCGCCGCCGAGGCCGAGGAACGACAGCGCTGCCGCATCGATCACGGCCGTCGCCAGGGTGAGTGTTGCCTGCACGATGACGGGGCCGATCGCATTCGGCAACACGTGCGACATGGTGATCCGTCCGCGGCCGAGGCCCAGTGTCTGCGCGGAGAGCACGTAGTCGCTTGAGCGCTGCTGCAGCATCGATGCGCGCAGGAGCCGAGCGAAGATCGGCACCTGTGAGGCACCGATGGCGATCATGACCGCAGATGGCGTCTGTCCCAGGATCGCCGCGATGGAAACCGCCAGCAGCAGGTTCGGCACCGACAGGATGATGTCGACGATGCGCATGATGACCGTGTCCACCCAGCCGCCGAAGGTTCCGGCGATAAGGCCGAGGATCATGCCGCCCACCAACCCGATGGCGGTGGAGATGACGCCGACCATCAACGATGCCTGCGCACCCCAGATGAGCTTCGACAGCACGTCGCCGCCGAATCGGTCCAATCCGAGAGGGAATTCCGGGAGCTCACCCGGACCCGGAATATTCGTCGGCGTGATGAACTTCGCACCGGGAAGAGCGGTCTCCGGATACGGCGCCAGCAACGGAGCGAGAGCCGCGATGAGCAGGAAGATGAGCACGATGGCCGCGCCGATCCATGCGGTCGGATTGTGCCGCAGCCGGCGGAAGACATCACGCCAGAAGCCGCCGGTGCTGTCTTTGAGTTCGGACTGTGCGATGGCAACGGTGTCGATGACCTCGCCGCCCTGTGCTGGTGGAAGCGGAACGCTCATTGCACCCTCACTCTCGGGTCGATGAAGCTATAGGAGACGTCCACCGCGAGGTTGATCAGCGCGTAGGCGATGGCGATGAAGATGATGAAGCCCTGCAGCACGGGGAAGTCACGGGTGAAGATGGCCCGCGCCAGGAACGAGCCGATGCCGGGGAAGGCGAACACCGTCTCGGTCAGCACCGCCCCCGAGATCAGCAATCCCGTCTGCAGACCGATCGTTGTGATCACCGGCAGCATGGAGTTGCGGAGGATGAAGCGTCCGCGCAGCGTCGATGCGGACACACCCTTTGCGCGTCCGGTGCGCACATAGTCGGCGTTCTGCACCTCGAGCACGCTCGCGCGAGTGATGCGGACGATGATCGCCAACGGGATGGTGCCCAGTGCGAGTGCGGGCAGGACCAGATGCAGGAACGCATCCCACGACGCATCGAATTCGCCGGTGATGATGCCGTCCCACACGTAGAAGCCGGTGGGATGAGTGGCATCTATTCGCGGGTTCTGGCGCCCGTCCGAGGGCAACCAGCCCAGCTGGACGGCGAAGATGTATTTCAAGATGAAGGCCAGGAAGAACACCGGAATGGTGATGCCGACCAGGCTCAGCACAACAGCAGCGTGATCGCTGAACTTGCCGTGTCGTCGCGCCGCCCAGTATCCCAGCGGAATGCCGACGCCGACCGCGAAGATCAGAGCGGTGATCGACAGTTCAATCGTCGCGGGGAAGCGGCGGAGGAACTCTTCCAGCACCGGACGGTTGGTCTGAATAGAAGTGCCGAAATCGCCCTGCAGCAGCCGACCGATCCAGATGAAGTACTGCTCGATCAGCGGCTTGTTGAAGCCATAGAGTTCGTTGATTCGGGCGACGGCTTCTGGCGTCGCCTTCTCTCCGAGAAGTGCGACCGCCGGGCCGCCGGGAAGAGCTCTGACCCAGGCGAACAGCAGAATGCTCAGGCCCAGCAGAGTCGGAATGAGAAACAGCAGTCGCCTGCCGATGGTGCGCAGCAAAAAGTACTCCCAGCTTTTCAGGTGCGTGGTGGCACCCGGTTTGCACCGGGTACCACCACGCGTGAATCCTTACTTGGTGAGGACGATGTCCGTGAAGACCTCGTCATTCACCGGGCTGGCAGGGTAGCTTTCGACCCGCGGGTCGAAGGCCAGGGTGGGTGCCGGGTGCGCGAGCGGGACGCCGGGGATGAACTGCGCGACATCCTCGTTGATCTGCTCGTACAGCGCGCTCTGCTCTTCCAGGTTCGCGATGCCGCGCGCCTCGGCGAGCTTCTGGAAGAGGTCCGGGTTGTCGAAGCCCCACTCGGAGCTCTGCTGGCCGAAGAAGACTCCGACGAAGTTGTCGGTGTCGTTGTAGTCACCCGTCCAGCCGAGCAGGTGGATGCCGTGGTCTGCGGTGCCGGTCGTGCGGTCGAGGTACTCGCCCCACTCTTCGGATACGGGAGTGGTCTCCACGCCGACGGCCGCCAGCTGTGTCGAGAGCACGGTGAAGATCTGCTCGGGGTCCGGCATGTACGGGCGCGAGACGTTGACCGGGTAGTTGAAGTCCAGCTTCAGCGGATTGGCCTCGGTGTAGCCGGCCTCCGCGAGAAGCTCCTTGGCCTTCTCGGGGTCGAAGTCGTAGGTGGTGACGTCTTCGTTGTAGCCGTTGACGACCGGAGGCATGAACTCGATCGCCTTCTGTGTTCCCTCGGGAAGAACCTGAGTGATCAGGGCATCCTTGTCGATCGCGAACGACAGCGCCTCACGAACAGTGGGGTCCTGCAGCTCGGGGATCGCCTGGTTGAACGCCAGGTAGAGGATCGTGAACGGCGGACGGGAGACCATCTGGAATCCGTCCTCCTCCAGCGCCTGTGTGTCTGCCGGGCCAACGAGGTCGTAACCGTCGATCGCCCCGGACTCCAGCGCCTGGCGGCGGGCTGTCGGGTCATCGATCGTACGGAAGATGATCTCGTCGATCTGGCCCTGTTCGCCCCAGTATCCGTCATAGGCCGTGAGCGTGACCTGCTCGCCCGGAGCCCACTCATCGAACTGGAAGGGGCCGGTTCCGACCGGGTGCGCCATGCCGTACTCGGACATCTGCGGAGCCTCGGCGGAGCCGCCGACCTCGTCTGCGCCGAACTCCGCCATCGCGGAGGGGCTCTGCATCGAGAATGCCGGCAGTGACAGAGCGGGGATGAAGCCGGCGAACGGCTTGTTCAGCTCGACCGTGACGGAGTAGTCGCCGTCCGGGGTGCATGACTTGTAGACAGCCTGTTCCGGGTTCGACGCGAAGCCCTGGAACAGCTTGTAGTAGTAATACCCGAAGGCCTCGGACGCGGCAAGGCCCGTCCAGTTGTACCAGCGATCGAAGTTGGAGCAGACGGCCTCGGCGTTGAATGGGGTGTCGTCGTGGAAGGTCACCCCTTCCTTCAAGGTGAAGGTGTGGCTCATGCCGTCTTCGCTGGAGTCCCACTTCTCCGCGAGCAGAGGCGCGGGGTCTGCGGTTCCGGGCTCGGTACCGATCAGGCCTTCGAAAATCTGACGTGAGACGCGGAACGTCTCGCCGTCCTGGGCGAAAGCCGGGTCGAGAGCCACGGGGTCCGAAGACGCGGCGAACACGAATGTGCCGTCGATGTCGCTCGTGCTCTCACCGGAGTCCTCGGTGTCGGCTTCTCTCTCGCTGGCGACACAACCCGCGAGCAGCATGGCTGCGATCGCGGTGCCGGTGACGGCGATGAGGCCTCGTCGACGCATGGATGAGTGGTTCATGCTGGGTACCTTCCCTGTGGGCGCTTCGTTGCGCGTGCTAGGGCGTCGTCGCCCCATCACGGTGATGATCTGACGCTACCCAGCACGCTCCAGTTATCCAAACGCTTCCGTGTTTCGATCTGGTATCGGCTGGGTAACGCTTGCGCCTCCGCGCGGACGACCGTCGCACCGTAGGCTCGTTCCCATGGGTAGAACGCGCACAAAAGACACCGAGCATCCTCAGGCCCATCTGGACCACGGCGGCATCGCGCGGATCATCCCGTCGGAGTTCACCAGCGGATTCGAACTCATCGTCGACGACACCCCGCAGTCGCATGTCGATCTCGACGACCCGACGCATCTGCACTTCGAGTACATCGTGCGCATGGGCGCCGTCATCGATCAGCTCACGTCCCCGGGCGCAGCCCTGACAGCCGTACATCTCGGCGCCGGAGCGCTGACCATTCCGCGCTACATCGCTGCGACCCGGCCCGGTTCTCGTCAGCAGGTGATCGAACTGGAAGCCCCACTCGCAGCTCTCGTTCGCGAGCATCTTCCCCTGCCGCGCGACGCGTCGATCCGCGTGCGCATCGGCGATGCACGAGAGGGCGCGCGTAAGCTCCCACCTGCGCTGACCGGTGTGTGCGATCTGGTCGTCTCTGACGTCTACTCCGGCGCACAGACACCAGCACACCTGACCAGCGTCGAGTTCTACACGGAGCTTCGCACCCTCCTTGCGCCTTCAGGGGTGCTGCTGGTCAACGTCGCCGATGGCCCCGGTCTCGCCTTCGCAAGACGGCAGGTCGCCACAATCGCCACCGCCCTTCCGGAGGTCGCACTGCTCGCCGATACGCAGGTACTCAAGGGGCGCCGGTTCGGGAACCTGGTCATCGCAGCATCTGCCTCTCCCCTGCCCACCGAGTGGCTGCCCCGAATGCTGGCTGCTGGCCCTCATCCGGCGAAGATCGCTCAGGGCGCCGAGATCGCGGCCTTCGCGAAGGGCGCCCACATCGTCACAGACGCGGATGCTGTGGCATCCCCGAAGCCGGACGCATCGCTGTTCCTGCGCTGAAATGCCCTTCCGGGGCGCGCCAGCGGCCCCTCCTGCGCAATGACAGGCAGACTAGGACAAGCGCTGCGAGAGGAGAGCACAATGGGTTACATCAAGGGTTACGACCCAGACACTCTTCGGGAACAGGTCGACCAGGTCGAATGCGCTGCCCGACTGTCTGAGATCGAGGCTCAACGGAGCCTGCCGGCGCTGCTTGAGCGCGTCTGGCTGTTGAAGGTTCTCGACCGTCTGGATGAGGCGCTGCACCTCTCGGACGAGTCCGTCCGGGTCGCGCGCATGGCGGGGACTCGAAAGGACGTACTGCGTTCCCGTGTGCTGCACGCGACGATTCTGCAGTACCGCGGCGCGTATGCTGCCGCGGAGCAGGAATTGGCAACCTGCGCGTCTGAAGCCGAAGGACAGGGCTGGGCATCGATCGCGGCATTCGCGTACCAGCATCACGGCAAGAATGCCTACGATGCCGGCGACTTCGACCAGGCTCGGGACAGCTTCAAGCAGGCGCTGTTCCTGCGCCGCGAGGCCGGTGCTGCCGACCCCGAGCTGGAAACCGCGCTGCTGGCGATCGAGGCTGCAGAGAAGCGCCGCAGCGGACAGCTCGTCTTCCCCTGACCACCGGGTCGCCCCGAATGTCTGCGGGATGTTTTACGCTGGGCGCATGGCGGACCTGAACCGTGTGCGCGTCTGGGGCGAGGCGCTGATTCGGATGCACCTCGACGAGACGTGGTCCTTCGGCTTCGACCATGCCAAGCGCCGTGCCGGGCAGTGCGATTTCGGGGCGAAGAAGATCACTGTGTCGCGCTATCTCGCGGCACGTTTCGACGACGACGAAATCCACCAGGTGCTGCTGCACGAGGTCGCTCATGCCCTCGCCGGGCACAAGGCCGCGCACGGGGCGAAGTGGAAACGCATCGCCCGTGACCTCGGCTACGTCGGCGGCACCACGCACCACGGCGAAACGGCCGAGGAGCTCGCACCGTGGGTCGGAACGTGTCCGACCGGCCACGTGACCTATCGTCATCGCCGCCCTGGCCGGCCGACCTCATGCGCCAAGTGTTCGCGGGCGTTCGACGCGCGGTTCGCGTTCGAGTGGGTTCGTCGCGAGATCAGCCCGGCGACGAAGCTCGCCGCTCAGACACCGCGCTGACTCGTCGCCCTACCGGAACGTGATGAACTTGCCCCCGTTGAGCACGGGCACGGCGTCTGTCGCATCGATTTCGGCTGCCGCCTTCGGCTCGGTCGGAACGATCCCCGCCGCGATCATTCGCTCAGTCGCCACTGCTCCCCCGACCCCCGCTGCGAGTTCTTTAGCCGATCCCGAGGCCGTGAGCAGGTGCCGCGTGGCCCGGCGCAGTCCGCGCGCGGATTCGCACGCTGCGGCCGCTTCCGGTGAGGTGTGATCTGCGCCGAGATCGCTGAGCGCGGAGATGATGGTTCCGGCTCCCAGCTGGTCTTCGACGGCGAAGCGGAGGTCACCGGCATCCGTTCGCTCGCCAGCGGCGATCACGTTCACCGAGGTTCGCACCTGACGGCGATTCTGGATCTCGAGCACCGCGCGCGCAACGGCCGAAGCGTTGCGCAGCGACCCGAGCAGGACGGTGGCACCCTGCGCGGCCGCGGCGACGGCGGCCCCGTTCGGCGACCACTGCCGTGCATCGGCGAGTTCGATGGATTGCCCGGATGCCACGGCATCCGTCACCGTCGAGGAGAACCGCAGTACGTCGACTACGACCACGACGTCGGCCGCTG
Organism: Microbacterium sp. A94; assembly: GCF_051842855.1. Classification (NCBI taxonomy): domain Bacteria; kingdom Bacillati; phylum Actinomycetota; class Actinomycetes; order Micrococcales; family Microbacteriaceae; genus Microbacterium; species Microbacterium sp. A94. Next base: position 190,934 of record NZ_JBPXMU010000005.1, read on the forward strand.
CCAGCCGCTCGAGTCCGGCGATTCCCCAGTCGAAACGGACCTGAAACGACGACTGATCGAAGGGGTGCGACATGTTCCTAGCCTAGAAGATTCCCCATGACCGAGCCGTGGCAGCGGCACCGGCCCTGGCGCGCGCCTGGCGCGCGCACCCGCTCAATCGACGGCGAGCGCCTCGACAGGGACGACGCGAGTCGCGAGGCGGGTGGGGGTCGCTGCGGCGATGAGCGTCAGCATCCCCGTTGCCACCACGATCACCGCAATCGGCAGCCATGGCACGGCGGGTGCCACGAGTCCCGCAGCTTGGTCGAAGTCCGGCGGCATCTGCACCGAGCCGAGCAGCGACTGCGCCGCGATCCATCCGTAGGCGATGCCGAGCAGCAGCCCAGTCGCCGTCGCCGTGATTGTGATGTGCAGTGCCTCGAGCAGGATCATCTGCCGCACCTGACGGTTGGACAGACCAACCGCGCGAAGCAGCCCGAGCTCGCGCCGACGCTGCACGACGCCGATCGTCAGCAGGTTCACCAACCCCACTCCGGCGATCACCGCCGAGATTCCGACCAGCACCATCATGATCGTGCCGAAGCTGTCCATGATCATCGATAAGTCAGAGTCGAGCTCACCACCGGCCGCTTTCGTGAGCAGCACCTCCACCGACTCGAGTGCGACAGCAAACATCGTCACCAGAGTGACGCCCATCACCACGCCGATGGCCATGCGGCTGGAACGCTCCGGGTAGCGCAACGCGTTCTCCGCGGCGAGCTTCGCCGTCGCGGAGCGGCCAAACAGCCGCCCGACGATGCGCAGCGCCGGCGGCATGATGAGCACCGCGCCCACCGACAATCCGGTGAACGACAACAGCCCGCCGAGGAACGACACGATCACACCGAGCGGAGTGACCACGCCCGCCAGGACGCCCAGCGCGAGCAGCACCGCCCCCACGACGAGCAGTACCAGCGCCCCGACGTGACGGGCCGGCCGTGCCGCAGCATCCGCATGTGAGCGCTCGACGGAACCGGCAATTGCCTGCAACGGCGTCACAGCCAGCACGCGGCGAGATCCGACCCATGCGGCGGCCCAGGTCGTCAGCACGACACCGACCGCCGGAATGAGGATCGTCGGCTGCGTCATCGTGAAGTCGGAGACGGGGCCGAGGAAATTTTCGGCAAGATAGATCCCGGCTGCCGCGAGCAGTAGGCCCACGATCAGCCCCTGCACCGCACCGATCACGCCGACGACAAGGCCCTGCTGTGCCACTTCTGCCCGCTGCGAGCGCGCGCTGGCGCCGATCAGCCGCATCAGCGCGATGCGTCGGGTGCGTCCGGCGATGATCGTCGAGAAGGTGTTCGCCGTGACGATGGCCGCGACATATAGAGCCACGCCGACCAGCAGCACGCTGAGGATTGTGACGACCGCTGCGAGGGTGCCGCTGTCGCCGATGTAGGGGTCGGACTTCAGCATTGCGCCGATGTAGGCGGTCGCTTCGACCAGCACGACGCCGAACGCCGATGAGAGCGCCGCGACCAGAATGCTGGCGCCCATCCCCCGGTCGCGCAGCCAACCGAACCGCGGACCAGTGGCCGTCGACTCCGGGACGAACGTCGCCACGGCGCTCATGCTGCTACCTCGGCCGCCAGCATGTACGACGCGATCTGCTCGGCGCTCTGACGCGGGTGGTCGGCGACGATGCGGCCATCGCCGAGGAAAAGCACCCGGTCGGCGTGACTGGCGGCGATCGCATCGTGAGTGACCATGGCGATCGACTGTCCCTGCTCGCGGCTGGCGGTTGCCAGCAATTGCAGCACCTCACGCCCCGAGCGCGAGTCGAGATTGCCGGTCGGCTCATCGGCGAAGACGAGGTCAGGGGCCGTAGCGAGCGCGCGAGCGATGGCGACGCGCTGCTGCTGTCCGCCGGAAAGCTCGTGCGGGCGGTGGGTCAACCGGGTCGCCAGCCCGAGGCGGTCGACGAGCCCGTCGATGCGCGCTTTCTCGATCGCGCTGGGTCGCCGGCCGTCGAGCTCGAACGGCAGCATGATGTTTCCAAGAGCGTCGAGGGTGGGCACGAGGTTGAACGCTTGGAAGATGAAGCCCACACGCCGGCGGCGCAGAATCGTCAGGTCGAGGTCGCTGAGGCCGGTGATGTCGGTGTCGCCGATCCACGCGCGCCCAGCAGTCGGCGCATCCAACCCCGCCATGATGTGCATGAGGGTGGACTTTCCCGAGCCGGACGGCCCCATGATCGCGGTGAACTGTCCGCGCCGGATACCGACGCTGACGTCATCGAGTGCGGTGACGGCTCCGGCTCCTGAGCCGTACGACTTGGTGAGGTGCTGCACGCGGGCAGCGAGCCCGAGGTCGGTGGTTGTGATCTCCATACCTACGACGTTACGAACGCCGAGGGCCTCCCCGCATCGCCCGCACGGAGCATCCGTGTACATCCCAAGGATGATCCGCGAGACTTCACGTATGTCCGCAATATCGCGGAAGTTGGTGACACACGTGAAGTTTCGCGGGGGGGGTGGGGGTGTGTCAGGGGGTGGTCAGTCCGTGCTCGAACGCGAAGACGACCAACTGCACCCGGTCGCGCAGAGCGAGTTTGGTGAGGATACGACTGATGTGCGTTTTCACCGTGGCCTCGCTGAGGAACTCCCGCCCGGCGATCTCGGCGTTCGACAGACCGCGGGCAGCGAGTGCGAAGATCTCCCGCTCGCGGTCGGTGAGAGCCGCGAACTGCGCCGGCACCGGCTTTGCCTGCTCTGTGAAGTGCGCGAACAGCTCACGAGTGGCGGATGCTGCGATCACGCTCGACCCGGAATGAACGGTGCGGATCGCCGCCAGGAGAAACTCCGGATCAGCGTCTTTCAGCAAGAACCCGCTGGCGCCCTGACGGATCGCTCTGGCGGCCGCCTCATCGAGATCGAAAGTGGTGAGCATCACGACCCGGGGCGCATCCGACTTCTTCAGGATCTCAGCGGTGGCGGTGAGTCCGTCCATCACCGGCATCCGGATATCCATCAGGACGACATCCGGCCGTGATCCGGTCACTGCGGCGAGCGCTTCTTGCCCATTGCCCGCCTCTGCGATGACTTCCATGTCTGGTTGCGAGGAAACCAGCATCCGGATGCCGGCACGAAACAGTGCCTGATCATCGACGAGCATTACGCGGATCATTCATTCTCCTCCGAAATTACAAGAGCATCGGATGCTGTTCCGATCGGCAGCGACCCACACACCACGAATTCATCGCTCTCGCGCGCAGCGGTGAGGGAACCGCCGATGAGTTGCGCGCGTTCACGCATGCCGACCAGGCCGTGTCCGCCCGGCACTGCCTGCGTTGCATCCGCGGTGACAGCGTTGCGCACTTCGAAGTCGACGCGGTCCGGCATCCAGGCCAGGCGCACATCCACAACGGCCTGCGCGCCGCCCGCACCATGCCTGATCGCATTCGTCAGTGCCTCTTGCAGAATGCGATACACCGCGAGCTGAATCGCCCCGGGCGGCTCGCCCGGTGGCATCGGATCAACGGTGACGCGCGGCTCAACACCCGCCTGGCGCACATGCTCGAAAAGCTGTTCGAGGTCGGCGAGGGTCGGTTGCGGGCCATCACCCTGGCGGTGGCGGAGTTGTGTCAGCAGCATCCGCACGTCGGACAGTGCCCCTCGGGCCGTCTGCGCAATCGTGCCGAGCGCCTCGGTGGCCACGCCAGGATCGGATGCTGCGGCATAGCGAGCCCCGTCAGATTGAGCCACGATCACCGCCAGCGAATGCGCGACGATGTCGTGCATGTCGCGTGCGATGCGCACCCGTTCCTGTTCTTCCGCTGCAGAGAGCTCGGCGATCGACTGTGCCTCGCGGCTGGCACGCCAGCGCAGCACCATACGCCACCCGAAGCCTCCGAGCCAGGGCGAGCCGAGCGCAAGGATGCTCATGATCGCTACAAGGACGAACGTGGCCACCGCGCTGGCGAATCCGGTCGCGGTGAACCCGCCGAGGACGAACGCGATCTGCGCGGCAGCGACGATGCCGCCGACGAACGATGAGGCAAGCCCCGCCCAGAAGACACGCGTCGTGCCCCACGCGGCCGTCGCGTACAGCACGCCCAGGATCGCAAGGTTGATCGGCAGTGGGCCGAGTCCACCCGCCAATTGCACGATCGCGCCGGCCCAGGCTGCGATGAGCGCGATTCCGGGAGCAAGTCGTCCGATCGCGACCGCGCCAAACTGCAGCACCCCTGCGATGACCAGGGCGATGACGCCGACGGCCTCCGTCATTGTCGTGCTGAGGTTTCCGGACCCGTAGAACGCCAGCGATGTCAGTGTCAGTATCGCGAACAGCACGAACGACCCGACGACGTCGAGGACGAGCGAGGTGCGAGACAGCGGTCGGATCACCCTCTCACGCTACGCGAGGCACCGTGCCCCGGCATCCGCCGGAAGATGTATCCGCGAAACTTCACGTATGTCACGCGCAGCGCCCTTTTTAGCGACACACGTGAAGTTTCGCGGAGGGGGAGGGAGCAGGCGGGGCTCAGGCGCGTGCGAGGATCTCGCCGTGCGGGAGGAGATACCAGCCGTCGCCGTCGTCCGCCCAGGCACGCCACGCGGTGCTGATGCGCTGGAGGTCTGCGCCGGTCGCCATCCCGCTGTCGACAAGTTGGCGTGCGAGCGCCGACTCGAGAATGCGATCGGCCCACATGCCGCCCCACCACGCGCGCTCCTCGGGCGTCGCGTAGCACCAGGTGGATGCTGTCGCCGTCACCTGTTCGAACCCCGCAGCCCGAGCCCACGAGAGTAGTCGGCGTCCGGCATCCGGCTCCCCGCCGTTCGCGCGCGCCGCAGCCCGGTACAGCCGCAGCCACTCATCGAGTTCGGGCAGCAGCGGGAACCAGACGAAGCCGGCATAATCGGCGTCGCGCGCAGCGACGATTCCGCCGGGCTTCGTGACCCGTCGCATCTCGCGTAGCGCCTGCACCGGATCAGCAACGTGCTGCAGCACCTGGTGCGTGTGCACGATGTCGAAAGAGTTGTCAGCGAAGCTCAGCGCGTGCACGTCTTCGATCGAGAAGTCGATGTTCGCTGCGCCCGACTCTGCGGCGAGTTTCTGCGAGAGTGCCAGCTCGGCCGGGCCGATCTCGGTCGCGGTGACGTGCGCGACGTGCTGTGCGAACTCGACCGTGATCGTGCCCGGTCCTGCACCGACGTCGAGAAGTCGCGCATCAGCATTCAGGTGCGGGCGAAGGTACTCCGCCGAGTTCGCGATCGTCCGGTTGCTGTGCGAGCGCAGCACCGACTCGTGGTGTCCGTGGGTGTAGTTCGCCATCCCTCCAGCATCCCACGCCCCCTCCCTTGCCTTGCGCCCCCTGCGAGTGGGCGCGCGTGGCTGCATTTCCGGCAAAAGTGGAGCCACAAACGCCCACTCGCAAGGGGTTTTCAGAGCAGGCGGCGGACGGCCTCGCGGTCGGGCTTGCCGGATGCCAAGGTGGCAATCTCGTCGACGATGAGAAGCCTGGCGGGACGCGCAGGCTTGCCCAGCTCTGCAGCGACGACCTCGCGCGCATGCTCGAGCTGCTCGGTCTCGCTGCGGCGCAGCGCCGGCCCCCGCGCGGCAACGATTACAGATGCTTCGCCCCATCGCTCGTCCTCGACGCCGACAACCACGGCACCGGTGAGCCCCGGGATGCTGCGAACCAGCCGTTCAACACGATCGAGCGAAATGTTGACGCCGCCGGAGACGATCACGTTGTCGGCCCGGCCGTGCACGCGCACGATGCCGTCCTCGACGATGCCGAGGTCGCCAGTGCGATACCAGCGGATGCCGTGCTCGTCGCGCACGAACGTCCGCGATGTGAGGCTGGGGTCGCCGAGGTATCCATCGGCGAGCATGGGGCCGGCGATGCGCAGCTCCCCCTCAACCTCTCTCACAGCAACGGTTTCCAACGGGATGCCGTCGTACACGCTTCCACCACTCGTCTCGGACGAACCGTAGGTGCGGACAAGACGAGCGCCCATCTCCGCTGCGCGCTCGCGCACGGGCTCAGGCAGCGCCTGTCCGCCGACGAGAATCGCCTGGTATGCCTGGAGAGCGGCGAGTACTGTCGTGTCTTCCTGCGCCGCTTCGAGAAGTGTCGACACTTGAGCGGGCACGAGCGAAGTGAACAGCTGCTCGGTGCCGGTACGAAGCATTGGCAGCGTCGCCTCGGCGAAGGATCGAGGCGAGAATCCGCCGTCCAGCGTCGCTGGTGTCGTGCCCGAGAGAATTGATCGGACCAACACTTGGAGCCCCGCGACGTATCCCGCGGGAAGAGCGAGCAGCCAGCGGCCGGTCCCGATCCGGCTCGCAGTCGCTTCGGCGCTGGCACGCAACGCTTCGGCACTCACGACCACTCGTTTGGGGATGCCACTTGATCCTGAGGTACCGATCACCGCGGCCGTGCCGTCAGCGACGGTGTCTGGCCGATCGCCCAGCATCCCGAGCCCGAGAGCCGGCCCGCCGTCCAGTGCCCCCCTCAGCGCACCCAACAAGGCAAGTGGATCTTCCCCATCCGTCGAAATCAGCGCGCGAGACTTCGCGTATGTACTGTTCTCGGGGTCAATCTGGGACATAAGTGAAGTCTCGCGAGCCGTGTGCGGGGTGGTCAGAAGTGGTACGGGAAAGGGGACCAATCGGGGTCACGCTTCTCGAGGAAGGAGTCGCGGCCTTCAACAGCCTCATCGGTGCCATAGGCCAGACGCGTCGCCTCGCCGGCGAACACCTGCTGACCCATCATTCCGTCATCGACAGCATTGAACGCGAACTTCAGCATGCGGATCGCCGTGGGCGACTTCGTCAGCACCGCGCGCGCCATCTTCAGTGCTTCACGCTCGAGCTCCTCGTGCGGCACGACGCGGTTGACCGCACCCATCTCATAGGCGCGCTGCGCGGAGTACTCCTCGGCGAGGAAGAACACCTCGCGCGCGATCTTCTGCCCGGTCTGACGCGCCATGTAGGCCGAGCCATAGCCGGCGTCGAAGCTGCCGACGTCGGCATCCGTCTGCTTGAACTTGCCATGCTCGGCGGAGGCGATCGACAGGTCGCAGACGATGTGCAGCGAGTGACCGCCACCGGCCGCCCACCCGGGGATTACAGCGATGACCACCTTCGGCATGAAGCGGATCAGGCGCTGCACCTCGAGAATGTGCAAGCGTCCGGCGCGCGCCGGGTTGGCGACCGCCGTCTCGTCCTCGGAGTACTTGTATCCGTCACGGCCGCGGATACGCTGGTCGCCGCCGGAGCAGAACGCCCAGCCGCCGTCCTTCGCGCTCGGGCCGTTGCCGGTGAGCAGCACGGCGCCGATCTTCGGGTCCTGGCGGGCGATGTCGAGTGCCCGGTACAGCTCGTCGACCGTGTGCGGGCGGAACGCGTTGCGCACCTCCGGACGGTTGAACGCGATGCGGGCGACACCGCCGTCGACGGAGACGTGCGCGGTGATGTCGGTGTAGTCCTCGGCGCCGGGCGCGAGCACCCATTCGGCCGGGTCGAAGAGATCGGAGACCATGAGTCCAGCCTATGCCTGGGCCGCTGTGCGACGCGCCTTGCGCCAGCCGTCGATGCTGTCCCACACGGCGATTCCGACAGCCGCAAAACCGGTCAGGATTGCGAGGATGCGCAGCGCGTCTTCGTCCACTGCTCCGGTGAACGCGAAGTCGATGAACTCGGGATTGATGAGATCGCCCCGACCGAGCAGCGTCAGCCACCAGCTCACGAAAAGCACGGCGAGTGCAGTGTTGAAGATCGCGAGGCCGCGGTTCCAGCTCTTGTTCCCGTACACAGCGATGGCGAGCACGACTTCGGCGGCCAAGAGCACGAAGAGTCCTCCGATCCACCACGGCCACAGCTCGGGGTTGAGGATCGCGATGGGCTCGCCGCCGGTGGGAAAGAATCCGCGGAAGTGATCCCAGAGCACCGCGCCGGTCACGATCACCAGGTAGGCCAGGGAGGTGATGAGTTCAGTGCGTGGCGCCTCCTTCGCCTGCGGCTCCGGGAGCTGGTCCACGTCCCAGCGCACCCCGGTGTCTGCCCCTGTGCGCTCCAGCACGGCGAACACCAGCGTCACCCAGAATGCGATGTGTACGGCGACGCTCAGCCCGATTCCAATGGCCGAGCCGATGGTCTCACCGATGTTCCCGCCCGCGATCGCCTGACCGAGCGCGACTGCGCCGGCCACCGATACCGGAACAATGATCAGCAGCAGCTTCAGCAGGCGCCACCAGGTGAGGTAGTAGCGCGGACCGATCAGGTGCAGCGGCCTATCGGCGAAGCCCGCGGCGAGCGCAGCCGGATCGCCCAGCTCGGTGAGCACTGTGCGCTCGGCATCCTCTTGTGTTTGCCCCTGCTCGAGACGCGCATCGACGGCATCCGCGATGGATGCCTCGAGCTCGACGCGCACGTCGTCCTGTGCGGTGGGGTTCAAAGTTTTCGTGACGGCAGCGATGTACCGCTCGGTGAGTGTGGCGGTCATTTCAGTGCTCCTCGGTGTCTGAAGATGTGGAGGTGAGCGTGGCGATCGCGGCAGTGAGCGCGAGCCAGTCCTGGGTGAGCGTGTCAGCGAGCCGGATGCCCGCCTCTGAGGTGCGGTAGAACTTGCGGGGCCTGGCCTCGTCGGTGTTCCACTCGCTGGTGAGGTACTCCTGCTTCTCGAGCCGGCGAAGCAGGGGGTACAGCGTGTTCGCATCGGTGGCGAAGCCGCGACGCACGAGTTCCTCGAGCAGCGCGTAGCCGTACCCGGGACTCCGCAGCAACTGCAGACACGCAAGCACGACAGTGCCGCGCCGCAGTTCCTGCAGATGCGTATCCAGCGTCTCACTCATGTCGATCACATTACTGTGTCTCACACACTATAGTCAATGCCACATTATTATTCAGGCACTGATCCGATCGACTAACGTCGATCACATGCCTGTGCACCTCACCCGAATCAACCCTTTCGACAACGATGCCGTGGACATCTGGTGGGAGATCTACGCGGCCGCGGAGCGCGCTGATCGCGGCCAGGACACCCCGGTGTGGACACTCGAGGAATCTCGACTCGAACTGCAACAGCGCACCGACACGATCGAGCGGCGCGCCTACCTTGCACACCTCGACGGCAATGTCACCGCATCCGCGCGGCTCGCACTGCCCCAGCGCGACAACGTGCACAGCGCCGAGCTCGGCGTGCATGTCGCACCGGCGCTGCGACGACGCGGGATCGGTAGCGCCGTACTGACACTGCTAGAAGGCGACGCACACACTGCCGGGCGCAGCATCCTGAATAGTGAGACCTCCTGGCCATATGCCGCAGGCGAGGACGGCACCGGAATCCCCGGCCGTGAGTTCGCCCGACGGCACGGATATGCGCTGGCGCTCGGCGACGTGCAGAGCCGGCTCCGACTGTCCGTCGACGCTGCGCTACTCGATGGGCTCGATGCCGAGGCATCCGCACACTCCGCCGGGTACACACTGCAATCATGGGTCGGGGCCGTGCCGGAGGAGGTCGTCGCGGGCTGGGCAGCGTTGGATGCCGCGGTCGAAACAGAGGCGCCGATTGGTGCGCTCGAGATCGAAGCGCGCACGGCGGACATCGCAGATGTGCGCGCGACCGAAGCCTTGCTGGCGCAGCAGAATCGCACCAGCTACGGCACGATCGCGCTGGATTCCGACGGCCGAGTCGCCGCTTTCACGCAGATCGTCGTGTCCGGAGACGATGGGAACGCGTACCAGTGGGGCACGCTCGTGCACCGCGATGCCCGCGGAAACCAACTCGGCACTGCAGTGAAGCTTGCGAACCTGCGGATGCTGCAGGCCCACTCTCCGGAGACCGCGGCGGTGTACACATACAACGCCGGCGTGAACGAGCACATGCTCGCCATCAACACCCGCCTGGGCTTCGCCCCCTCCGAACGCCTGGGCGAACTCCAAAAACGTTTGACCTGACTGGCGTCCCGATTTCCAGACAGGCCCGCGGTGCCACGGCGTGTCGGCCGTATGACACGCCGTGCTGAGCACTCTGCATCTGGGATTCGGCACTCCGCGAGTGCATGATGGGGACATGAACGTCCCGCTCGCAGAGTTGCTCGGTACCGCCCGCGTCGTCGCATTGCCGATGACCACGCGCTTTCGTGGAGTGGACGTACGCGAAGCGCTACTACTGGAGGGACCTGAGGGCTGGGCGGAGTTCTCCCCGTTCCTCGAATATGCGGATGCCGAGGCATCCGTCTGGCTCGCCGCAGCGATCGACTACGCCTGGAATGCGCAGCCAGCGCCGCTGCGCGACCGGATCCCGGTCAATGCCACGGTGCCCGCCGTCTCCGCCGACCGCGTTGCCGACGTGCTGGCACGTTTCCCCGGATGCCGCACCGCCAAGGTGAAGGTCGCAGAGCCCGGCCAGCACCTGAGTGACGACATTGCCCGCGTGCAGGCCGTGCGCGAAACGCTCGGGCCCGAAGGACGCGTGCGCATCGACGCCAACGCCGCCTGGAACGTGGACGAGGCCGAACGGGCCCTGCATGCTCTCGCCGAATTCGACCTCGAGTACGCCGAACAGCCGTGCGCGAGCATCGACGAGCTGGCCGAAGTGCGCCGCCGCGTGAAGTACATGGGCATTCCGATCGCCGCCGATGAGAGCATCCGCAAGGCGCAGGACCCGATCGCCGTGGCCCGCGCAGGCGCCGCCGACCTGATCGTCATCAAGGCACAACCCCTCGGCGGCATTCGCCGAGCACTGGACATCGTCGCCGAAGCGGGCCTTCCGGCAGTGGTCTCCAGCGCATTGGATACAGCAGTCGGCCTCAGCCAGGGCGCGACCCTTGCCGCCGCACTCCCCCAGCTCGACTTCGACTGCGGCCTGGGCACCGGTGCGCTGTTCGTCGAGGACGTCGCCGACCGCACGCCCGTCGACGGTGCGATCCCGGTGGGCCGCGTCACTCCCGATGTATCGCGGCTCGACAGGCTCGCGGCATCCGCGGACCGTCGCGAGTGGTGGCTCGAACGCCTGACTCGCTGCCACGCGCGGCTCGCAGCATCCGCCAACTGACGCGAGAAACGTCTTCCAGCACGAGAAACGTCGCAGTTCGACCTGTCTCATGCAGAAGGACGTTTCTCGCGGGGCGAGCTCACCCCTCGGCGGGCGAAGTCACCCCTCGGCGGGCGCGATGATCAGTTCGACGATGTGGCCGAGCGCCTCGGCGCCGACACTGTGCAGCTTCTCCCCGTCGTGACCGGCGAGCACGCCGCGCCCCATGCATCCTTCCCACTGCACCATCAGCATCTGCGCAGCAACCGCCACATCGACGCGCAACGCGAACAGCCCGGAGTCTACGATGCCCTGAATAATGCCTTCGATGCTCGCAGTCAGCGCCTGATCCTGCGCGAGATATGCGGCCCGGAACACGTCATCGCGCAGGGCCCGGATACGGATCTCGCTCATCATCAGCACGCTGAGGCGGTCATCCTCACCGGATTCCATCACCTGCTGCACGAGATCGGTCGGGTCGGCGTCGTTGGTGAGCAGCCCGGACTCCACGAACTCGTCAATGCGCGAGCGCACGAGCGTCAGACGCTTCTCGGCGATCGTGGAAGCCAACTGCAAGAACAGTTCGTCCTTTGACTCGAAGTTCGAATAGAACGCGCCACGAGTGAATCCGGCGCGCTCGCAGATCGCCTCGACACTGGCACCGTCGAGGCCCACCTCAGCGAACACCTGCGTTGCTGCTTCGAGCAGTCGTGAGCGGGTGTTCTCACGGCGCTTGGTCATCGGAACTGCCATCTGATCCTCCTTCACCAGCTTCACATCCGGCGCACAGTTTCTGGTGCACAACCCACCGTAGGATACACAGATGTATCGGATACATCTCTGTATCCATTTTGCCACCCCTCGTCTCGGAGGATTCCGTGTCTACACTCCTGTCGTCGCTCGGACGCTGGTCATTCCGCCACCCCTGGCGCGTACTCGTCGCCTGGCTGCTCATCCTCGCGGCGGCGGGAGGCGGTGCTCTCGTCCTGAACCAGGGCACGGATAACTCGTTCTCGATCCCCGGCACGGAGTCGCAAGACGGCCTCGAGCAGCTCTCCCGTTCGTTCCCCCAGGTCAGCGGCACGAATGCGCAGTTCATCGTCGTCGCAGCCGATGGTGATTCGATCACGGACGAGAACTATCGTGTGCCGATCGAGGATGCCGTCGACGAGCTTGCGGACCTCGACGGCGTCCTTGCGGTCACCTCGCCCTACGACGAGATGATCGAGGGAATGATCAATGAGAACGAGACGGCCGCCATCGTGCAGCTGCAGTTCGACGGTCAGTCAACCGACGTCTCCGACGAGACGAAAGATGTCCTCACCCGCTCTGTCGACGCTCTCGCTGGCGAGCTGCCGGACGCGGCACAGCTGAAGCTCGGCGGTGACCTGTTCGCCATCTCGATCCCCGGTGTGACGCTGACCGAGGCCGTGGGCGTTGTGATCGCCCTGCTCGTACTCATCGTCACATTCCGTTCGTTCGTGGTCGCAGGTCTCCCCCTTCTCACGGCTATGCTCGGCGTCGGCATCTCGATGTGCGGCATCTTCGCCGCCACCGCCTTCGCGAGCGTGTCCTCGACAACACCTCTGCTCGCGCTGATGCTCGGGCTCGCCGTCGGCATCGACTACGCACTGTTCATCATGGCCAGGCATCAGGACCAGGTGCGCGACGGCGTGGATCCTGAGGAATCCGCCGCACGCGCCGTCGGCACGGCCGGATCCGCAGTGGTGTTCGCCGGCATCACGGTGCTCATTGCACTGATCGGCCTCGGCTTCGCCGGCATCCCGTTCCTGACGACCATGGGTATCGCGGCATCCGTCGCTGTGGCCATCGCCGTCGCGATCGCCGTCACCCTGACCCCCGCCGTGCTCGGGTTCCTCAAGGGCCGCGTCGTCGGACGCCCGAAGAAGGTGAAGCCCCCGAAGAAGGGCACGGAAGCGAAGACCCGTCGCGGATTCAGCGAGCGCTGGGTCGGCGGCATCACGAAGCATCCGGTGCTCACCTCTCTCGCGATTGTCGTCGGCCTCGGCGCCGTCGCGATTCCCGCGCTCAGCCTCAACCTCGCCCTTCCGAACGCCGGTGTGCTCGCCGCTGACGACGAGGCACGCCAGAGTTACGACCTCGTAGCGGAGGAGTTCGGTCCGGGATTCAACGGCCCGCTCGTCCTCACCGGAACGATCGTCACCTCGACCGATCCGCTCACCCTCATGGAAGACCTCGGGGATGCTGTCGCCCAGATCGACGGCGTCAAGGAGGTTGCACTCGCCACCCCGAACGAGACGGCTGACACCGGTATCGTCCAGGTGATTCCCGAGACGGCGCCGGATGACCCGGCCACCAGCGACCTTGTTCGTGAACTGCGCTCGCACCACGACCAGTGGCTCGAAGAATTCGGCATCGACGTGAAAATCACCGGCTTCACCGCCGTCGCGATCGATATCTCCGATCAGCTCGGCGACGCCCTGCTGCCGTTCGGGATCTTCGTGATCGGGCTGTCGCTGATCCTGCTGACTATCGTGTTCCGCTCACTCTGGGTGCCGGTCACCGCAGCGCTGGGCTACCTGCTCTCCATCGTCGCGGCGTTCGGCGTCGTCGGCGCGGTATTCGAATGGGGTTGGCTCGCCGATGTCCTGCACGTCGCGAAGGTCGGACCGATCATCAGCTTCATGCCGATCATCCTCATGGGCGTGCTGTTCGGCCTGGCGATGGACTACCAGGTGTTCCTGGTGTCGCGGATGCGCGAGGACTTCGTGCACGATGCCGCCTCAAAGTCGCCGAACCGCGCCGAACGCCGCGCAGCCGCGCAGCGCGCCGTGCGCAGCGGCTTCACCGGCTCCGCCAAGGTCGTCACCGCCGCGGGACTCATCATGTTCGCCGTCTTCGTGGCGTTCGTCCCGGAGGGCGACTCCTCACTCAAACCCATCGCGCTCGGCCTTGCTGCCGGCATCGCGATCGACGCGTTCCTCGTGCGGATGACGCTGATCCCGGCACTCATGGCCATCCTCGGTGAACGCGCGTGGGAGATCCCGGCCTGGCTCGAGAAGATCCTGCCCAGCGTCGACATCGAGGGCGAGGCCGTCGAGCGTGAGCGGCATCTGCAGGCATGGCCCGGGGACGGTTCAGTCGCAGCCGTCGACGATCTCGTTCTCGACGCGGACGATTCCGCGAACGCGCTCACTCTGCGCATCGCACCGGGCGCTGCCACCGTCGCGACCGGCTTGAACGCACGCACTCGACGCGCGCTCAGCCTGGCCGTCGCCGGCCGGCTCACCCCGGCAGCCGGGCGATTGCGCGTGGCCGGGCACCTGTTGCCGGGACGTGCGGCCTGGGTACGCAGTCACGTCGGCTGCGTGCTCGTCGACGACACGGATGCTGCGCTGCTCGACCTGCAGGAGGCCCTGCGCGGGCGCTCACCGCTCGTCATCATCGACAGCATCGATCGCTTCACCGGAGCGCAGCGCGATCAGGCGACAGCGATGCTGCGGGATGCGGCATCCGCTCGTGAACTCGCGGTGTTCGCCACGGCAGCCGATGCGAGTGTCGCCGGCAGCATCCTCGCGGAGGCATCTTGGCCGACGCTCGACATTCTCGATATCTCGACGCCATCGGCGTCTACTCACAACGATTCTTTTGAGGTGACCGCATGACCCTCTTCATTGAACGCGCCCGCTCGTCGAGGCCTGTCTCCTGGCTGACGCTGCTGGGTGTGCTGCTGCTGCCCGCGCTCATCGGTGGCGTGCTCGTCGCGGCGCTGCAGAACCCGACTGAGCGGCTGGAAAGCATGACCGCGGCGATCGTCAACCTCGATGAACCGGTTACGATCGACGGCCAGTACACGCCGCTCGGACGCCAGCTGGCCGCCGGGCTCGTCGAGGGGGCGGACGATCTGGACTCGAACCTCACCTGGGTGATCTCCAACGAGGATGACGCTGCCGACGGGCTCGCCGATGGCAGTTACCAGGCGGTCGTCACGATTCCTGCGGAGTTCTCGACGGCCGCGACCTCGGCAGGTCAGGCGATTGCGGGCGATGCCACGCCGCAACAGGCCACCATGGTCGTGGCCACGCCGGATGACGCACTCATCGCCGATGATCTCATCACATCGCAGATCGCTGCGGCTGCTGCGTCGTCTATCGGCACGATGCTGTCTGAGGCGACCCTGGAGAATGTGCTCGTCGGCTTCACCACGCTCGGTGACCAGATCGGCGAAGCGGCCTCCGGTGCGCTGGAGCTCACGAACGGCGCCCATGCCGCAGCCGACGGCGCAGCAGCCCTGCCCGACGGTGCTGCCCAGCTCGCTGACGGTGCGACTCAGCTCAGCTCCGGTATCTCGCAGCTCGGCTCCGGTGCGACACAGCTCGGAGCGGGCGCGAACCAGCTGGGCGGCGGGGTGACGCAACTCGGAGATGGTGCAGCACAGCTCGGCACCGGAGCATCCGATCTGGCCACCGGTCTGGGCTCCATCGCCGACGGCACCCGCCAGGCGGCGGGCGGCGCCACCGAACTCGGCTCCGGCCTCACCGATGGCGCAGCCGCGCTGGACGCAAGCGGGCTTGTCCCCGATGAGCTGTTCACCGCCGCAAACGGCGCGCAGCAGGCGACGGTCGGGGTGAAGTCCGGCGTTGACCAGCTCGCCGACGGCATGAGCGCGCTGCTCGCCGCGTGCGCCGGCCGCGAGAGCACCGACCCGGTCTGCGTGGGGCTGGCCGGCATGTCCCAGTCGATGCCGCAGCTTCAGGGCGCGGCCGACGCGGCCGCACAGGCATCTGCCGGAACGGCTGGAGGCCTCGAAGCATTCGACGGCCAGGCCACAGCCACGATCGCTGAGCAGCTGCGCACCGCGGGCACCGGTGCGAGCTCACTCGCCGACGCGCTAAACCAGCTCGCTGGCGGCGTCGACCAGTCCCAGGCTGGCGCGACCGCGCTCAGCACGGGTGCCGGCGATCTCAGCGGCGGCGCTGCTGCGTTGACTGCCGGGGCGAACGAGCTCGCCGGCGGCGTAGGGGAACTGGCCAGCGGTGCCGGCCAGCTCGCATCCGGTGCCACTGACCTCGGCACGGGCGCTTCGGCACTCGCTGACGGAGCCGGTGAGTTGGCAACGGGACTGGACACTCTTGCCACCGGAACCGGAGACCTCGCCGGAGGCCTACGCACCGCGGCGGATTCGCTCCCCTCGTTCACCGATCAGGAATCCAGCTCACTGGCGTCGGTCATCGCCGATCCGGTGTCATCGGATGCTGGCGGCAACGCCCTGTTCGGCCCAACCGCGATCCCGCTGCTCGCTGCCGTCGTGCTGTGGTTCGGTGGGCTGGCGTCCTTCATCGTGATGCGCGCGCACACAGCACGCACCCTGACCTCGCGGCGTTCGTCTGCTGCACTCACGCTGCGGGCGTTCCTGCCCGCCGCGCTGATCGGAGCAGGACAGGGCGTGCTCGTCACTCTGATCGTGCAGATCGTGGCGCAGTATGAAGCCGGCACCTGGTGGGCGTTCGCGGGTACTGCGGTTGTCGCCGGGGTCGCATTCGCCGCGGTGAACCAGGCGCTCGTCGCAGTATTCGGCGGCGTGGGTCGCTGGATCAGCGCACTGGTCGGGGTCATCGCGGTGGCGACCGGACTCATCTCGACTGTGCCGGGGTGGCTCGCCTCCCTCGGCGCTGCGCTTCCCACAGCCCCGGCGTTCACCGGTCTGATCAGTGCGAACGGTGGAGCCATTGCCGCACTGATCGTGTGGGGGGTGCTGTCGATCGTGGGCACCACAATCGCGGTGGCGCTGCGTCGCACGACGTCGACGAAGGCGGTGCTCGCCTCGGCGTAGCATCCGCTGGTCGTCGGACACCGGGCCGAATCCCAGACGGGACGTGTCATGGGCGGCGTGTCGCAGCAGAATCCTGCCCTGACACGCCGCAGCGACGCCGTGGCGTCTGGCACCTGGGACCAGGCACACAGCCCCGCGAAGAACACGTACGGCCACCGGCCGAACCCCAGACGGGAAGTGTCATGGGCGGCGTGTCACAGCAGAATCCTGCCCTGACACGCCGCAACGACGCCGTGGCGTCTGGCACCTGGGACCAGGCACACGGCCCCCGCGAAGAACACGTACGGCCACCGGCCGAACCCCAGACGGGACGTGTCACGGGCGGCGTGTCACAGCAGAATCCTGCCCTGACACGCCGCAGCGACGCCGTGGCGTCTGGCACTTGGGACGAGGAGCACAGCCCCCGCGACTCAACTCAGGCCGGAGTACGCGTGCAGCCCCTTGAAGAACACGTTCACGATCGTGAAGTTGAAGATCACCGCGGTGAATCCGACGATAGACAGCCATGCTGAACGGTTGCCGCGCCAGCCGCGGGTGGCGCGAGCGTGAATGTACCCGGCGTACAGCACCCACACGATGAACGTCCAGGTCTCCTTGACGTCGAAGCCCCAGTAGCGGCCCCAGGCATCCTGCGCCCAGATGGAGCCGGCGATGAGGGTGAAGGTCCAGAAGATGAAGCCGATGATCGCGAAGCGGAACGCCGTTCCTTCCAGCCGGTCGGCGTTCGGCAGCGTGCTGAGGAACCGCGGCCCTGGCTTGTCCACGTTCTCGAGGAGACGGCGCTCGCGGCGCGACTGCATCAGCTGCAGCACCGAGAGCCCGCAGGCCAGCGCGAAGAATGCTGTCGACAGCGAAGCAACGAACACGTGGATCACGAGCCAGACGCTCTTGAGCGGATCCATCAGCGGCACGACGCCGACGTAGAAGCTGATCGCAGCCGCGCCCATCAGCACGACGACCAGCCCGGTGATGAAGGTGCCGAGATAACGCAGGTCCACACGCGTGAGCACGAGCAGATACACGAAGACGACCAGCAATGTGCCGATCATCGCGAACTCGTACAGGTTCGCCCACGGCACCCGTTCGGCGGCGATGCCGCGCAGCACCGTGGCGGCGAGGTGCAGGACGAAGCCGAGCGCGGTGAGCGTGGTTCCGATCCGCGCCATTACGTAGCGGGGTTTGGCAGGCGGGGCGGATGCTGTATCCGCCGTGTCGACCGAAACTCCGCCAGCACCGACCAGTGCCGCTTCGCGCGCGAGGCGTGCGTCAGAGGTGACCTCGGAGCGACGCGCAAGATCGAACGCATAGGCGATGAATGCTGCGGCGTAGATCGCGATCGCTGTCCAGATGAACAGGATCGAGAGAGAGTCGAAGTCGGGCATGATCCCATTCTACTTTCGTGGGTTTTGCGGAGTGGAGTCGGTATCGAGCAGCCGGGTGTGACCGGCGACGAGGTCATCGACGGCAGCGGCCAGGGTCGGGTCTTCGCCGCGAGCGAGCCCGGCGTATTCGAGCTGCACTTCGTCGTCGTTTGCGGTCGCCTTCACCCACATCCGCCGGCGCGGTACGAACAGCGCGATCATGAGTCCGGCCAATGCGAGCAATGCAAACACGAGCACCCATACGGCCGAGGCGTCATGGTGGATCTGCAGCGACACGAAGCGTTTCACCGAGTCTTCGTATGTGGTCGCACCGGCGGGAGCTTCATCCTCGAAGGTGATCGTGCCCCGGCCACCCGGTAAGTCGGCAGTCTCACCGGGAAGGAGTTCGATCGAATCCACATCGGTGGTGCGGCCGGTGAGCTTGGTGAGCTCCCCGGTATCGAGCACGTACACCGATCGCGGCGTTCCCTCGTTGATCCCGAGGTCGCCCTCGTAGACGTCGAGGGTGAGTAACGGCGACAGGAGATCGCCGTGCGCAGATGTGAAAGCACCGGTGTCCAGACGCGCAGCGCTCGGGTAGAAGAATGCCGCGATGCCGAGCTGCTGCGGCATCCCATCGGTGACCTTGATGACACCGAGCGAGGTCATGTTGTTGTCCTGCGGGAGGAACGGCACCGAGTTGCTGTAGACGACGTCGCCGTCGGCGTTTCGCACCGTAATCGTGGGCGCGTAGCCATTGCCGAGCAGGTAGACGTTGTCTCCGGCGAGGCCCAGCGGGTGGTTCACCCGCACTGATTCCTCGCGACTTTCGCCGTCTTCGCGCACGGTCACGTTGGCCGAGAAATTGCCCGCCTGACCGGATGCTGCGGACCCGTACTCCTGGTACGTCACATCAAAGGAATCGAGGGTCATCGCGTAGGGCTGGAGTGCATCGTCACTGACGAATCGTCCGCGGTTCATCGATTCATAATCCAGCAGCGTGTTGACGAAGGTCTGCCCCTCGACGATCACACGCTGGCCGGTGTATGCGAAGCTGCCGCCGACGCCGACGGTGATGAGTACGCCGACCAGAGCGAGGTGGAAGACGAGGTTGCCGGTTTCACGCCAGTATCCGCGCTCTGCCGACACTGAGAAGGAGCGCCCCTTGTCGTAGCGTTCGACGCGGTACCCGAGCGCACGCAGCTGCTTCTGCGCGACATCGACCGAGCGGGATGCTTCTGCCTCGGAGTCGGAGCCCGTCGACTGTCCAGCCGGGATGGGTCGGGTGACCTCGCGGTAGTCCTCGAGTCGCTGCAGCCGAACAGGTGTGCGTGGCGGACGCGAGCGCAGCGCCTTCAGATGATGCTTGATGCGCGGGATGACGCAGCCGACGAGCGAGATGAACAGCAGCAGGTAGATTGCCGAGAACCATGGCGACAGGTAGACGTCGAACAGGCTCATGGCATCGAGCACAGGGAACAGATCGGGGTTGTCGGTCTGCCACTGGGTGACGCCGTTCGGGTCGGCCATCCGCTGCGGGAAGATCGAGCCGGGGATGGCAGCGATTGCCAGTACCAGCAGCAGGATGATCGCTGTGCGCATCGAGGTCAGCTGACGCCATCCCCACCGCAACCAGCCGACGAAGCCCAGTTTGGGCTGGTTGATACTGCCACCATCGCCGTCGATGTGGTCGGAGGGGCGCAGCGGATCCGAGGCGTCGTTGTTCACGGCATCCTTGTTCTTGTTCTGGGAGCGAGCGGGGAAATCAGAGCGGGAGGATGACACTGCCCATCACCGCCCCGAGGCGCGACATGATGTCCGTCCACAGGCCGGTGACCATGAGCACGCCGAGCAGGACGAGCAGCACGCCGCCGGCGATGTTCACGATGCGGATGTGACGGCGCAGGAATCCGATCGCCTTCGTCGCCCAGCCGAAACCGAGGGCGACGAGCAGAAACGGGATGCCGAGGCCGAGGCTGTAGGCCAGCCCGAGGAAGCCGGCGCGCACGGGGTCACCGAGGGTCCAGGAGACGGCGGTGATGGCGGCAAGGGTCGGTCCGATGCACGGGGCCCACCCGATACCGAGGGCGAAGCCCAGCAGCGGCGCACCGATGAGACCGGTCTTGGAGTTGACCTGCAGCCGAACTTCACGCTGCATGAATCCGAACAATCCGACGAAGACCAGGCCCATGGCAATGATCACGATGCCCAGAATGCGGGTGATCATGTCACCCCATTGCAGGAAGAACACTGATGCCGTGCCGCCGATGACCGTGAACGCGATGAAGACCACGCTGAAGCCCAGGATGAACAGCAGCACGCCGAGCACCAGGCGTCCACGTGTGCCTCGGGTCGTTGCCCCTGTCCCCCCGAGGAAACCGAGGTATCCCGGCACGAGCGGCAGCACGCAGGGCGAGAGGAACGACACGAGCCCGGCAAGCATGGCGACCGGAATCGCCAGCCAGAGGGCCCCGGAGCCGATTAACTCCTGAGTGTTCACGCGCTCTCCGCGAGCGCGTCTCTCACGAGCGTGGAAAGGATGCTCGGCCCGTCGAGCTGGCCGATGATCCGAGCGGCGACGCGTCCCTGCTTGTCGAGCACGAGCGTGGTGGGTGTCGCCTGGATGGGGGTGACTTCCGCGAAGGCGAGCTTCGCATCACCCGAGTCGACGTCGATGAGGCTCGGGTAGGTGATGCCGTACTCGTCAGCGAATGCGCGGGCGGTGTCGGGCTGGTCGTAGGTGTTGACACCGACGAAAGACACGGCTTCGTCTTCGTACTGCTGCCAGACGGCCTCGAGGTCTTTCGCCTCGACTCGGCACGGACCGCAGGCCGCGTACCAGAAGTTGACGACGGTGACGTCTCCGGCGATCTCGGAGCTGGTGAACTCGTCGCCGTTCTCGGTGACTCCACCGAATTCGACGGGTTCGCCGCGGTCATCCGGCGCGATCTCCACGACGGTCAGATCGGCGGAGATGTACCCCTTGTCACTGCCTTCGAGGTATTGCTCGGCGACGGAGTCCTGCGTGCACGCGCTCAGGGCGACAGCGGACAGCACGGCGAACGCGGCTCCGATCATCCGACGCGAACGTCGAGTGCGGGAGAGGCGGCCGTCACGATTCGTCGAGGCGAGAGGCACGACCCCAGTTTAGGCGCGAGATCCTATGGGTGCTCTGGATGCTCTGGCCACTCCCCTGTCGGCACTGCGCGCACATTGGTTCTTAGAATCTCGCGAGCACATCCTCGATTCCGGCGCGGAACTGCGGACAGGTGGTGATGTCGTGCGCGCTGCATCTGATGGCATGTTCGGTCATCGCCCTCGACAGCTGCATCTCAAGCATCCGGCGGTCAAGGTCGGCCAGATGTGCGAAGAGCACCTCGTGCCGACCGCTTCTGCCGTCATCGAGCAGCACCGCGATCTGCTCCAGACTCATCCCCGCCGCTTTGCTGCGCTGGATCACCGCGATCCGCACGATCTCGTCTTGACCGTAGCGTCGCCGCCCCGCGGTGTCGCGCGCGGGCGTCAGGAGCCCGACGGCTTCCCAGTGCCGGAGCACGTTGGTGGGGAGGTCGAACCGTTCGGCGACTTCGCCGACAGACCACGGATGCTTCGAACTTGACTTCATGTTGACATGAAGTCACACACTGGTCGAGAACACAAGATCAGAAGGAGATCTCATGTACGACGCGATCATCATCGGCGCCGGCCCCGCAGGCCTGCAGGCGGCGCTCACGCTGGGAAGGATGCACCGCCGCACGATGGTCGTCGATTCCGGCGAGTACCGCAACGGCACCGTCGCGCACATGCACAATGTGGTGGGCGATGATGGAACGGCCCCCGCGGACTACCGCGCACGCTCTCGCGAACAGCTTGCGGCGTATCGCGATGTCACCGTGGCCCGCGGTGCCGTATCGGCCATCACCGGAAGCGCCGACGACTTCACCGTCCATTTCCCCGATGGTTGCAGCGAACGCGCCCGTCGCATCATCCTCGCCACCGGACTCGTCGATGACCTGCCCGACATTGCCGGACTCGGCGAGCTGTGGGGACGACGCGCATTCGTCTGCCCGTTCTGCGACGGCCATGAACTTCACGATGCCACCATCGGGATCATCGGTGCCGGTCCGCGCGCGCAGCACCTGCTCGGCATGCTCGGGCGCATCGCCCAGAGCATCACTGTATTCCCGATCGACACCCCACCCGCAACCGAAGAGATCTCCGCACTGGAGGCAGCCGGTGCCCGTGTTTCAGCGGCCGTCGTCGACCGCGTGCAGGCCGCAGACGACGGCGGAGTCACGGTCGTCACAGGCGACGAGAGCCACACCGTGGCGGGACTGTTCCTCGCCGCAGGCGGCTTCCACCAGCGCACTCCGTTCGCCGCGCAGCTCGGGCTGCGGATGCTCGAAAGCGGCTGCATCGAGATCGATGATTTCGGCCGCACGTCGGTTGCGGGAGTCTTCGCCGCGGGCGATCTTGCGCACCGGGCGAGCATGCCGGGGCCGATGGCATCCGTCATTCAAGCCGCTGCCGCAGGACAGCTGGCGGCGTCGTTCGTCGTCCAAGAGCTGAGCGCCTGACGGGCTCAGACCGCGCCGAGGTCGATTCCCCCCGAAGCGGGCTCGGCGTAGCTGACCTCTCGCCAGACGTCGCCGACGCGCTCGAACGACGTCACACTCGACAGGGCACAGCGCCGGGTTCGGGGGTCGTGCGGCAACCGGAGACCAGCGACGCGCAGGTGCGTGATCCAGATCGGCGCCTGGTGAGAGACGATCACCGCGTCACCCTCGACCGTGTCATCCCAGATACTGTTCATCGCCTGCTGCATGCGTTCGGCGATCGACGAGTATGGCTCGCCCCAGCTGGGCACAGAGGGACGACGCAGATGCCACCAGTTGCGCGGGTCGCGCAGCGATCGCCGCATCTGCGTGCCTTCGAACACGTTCGTCGGCTCGATGACGCGCTCGTCGATTGCCGCTTCCAGCCCGAAGACCTGGGTGAACGGCTCGGCGGATTCCTGAGCACGCTGCAACGGCGAGCAGCGCAACGAGGTGACCGGTCGCCCAAGATCGGCGATGTGCTCGGCTGCGGCGCGCGCCATCAGCTTGCCGTCTTCACTCAGACGGTAATGCGGAAGGCGGCCGTACAGCACGCGCCCCGGGTTATGCACTTCACCGTGGCGGACGAGATGGAGGCGTTCGGCAGGCATACCGCTCAGTCTAGGGATCCCCCAGACACCGTGTCGTCGCTCAGACGCGACGGTACTTCGCGGAGCCGAACCCGATGATCAAGTGCCCGATGAAGGGGAACATCCACAGCAGGAAGAACGAAAAGACACCGCCCTTGCCGAAATTGGCGCCCTCCTTGAACGCCACAACGATCGCGAAGACGATGTTCACGATCGGGATGAGATACAGCAGCACGAACCAGCCACTCATCCCGGCGATCTTCACGAGAATGATCCAGTTGACGATCGGAATCAGAGCGAGGATGCCCGGATAATCTGCCTTGGCGAACACCTTCCACATTGTGATCGCATAGATCACGTAGACCACGATGCCCAACAGCACCGAACTCGTCGAGAACAGCTGTTCGGTGACCAGATTTGAATCCACGGGTTCACTCCTTTGTGTGAAAGGCGCTGTCCGCCTCTTGCGACGGAGTCTACCCACCCGAGGAGGTTGTCTCTTCGAAGGGTGGCACGCCCACGTAGAATGGGCGAGTTCCCTTTACTGAACTGGAGGAATCTTCCGTGCTTCGCACTCACACGACCGGCTCCCTGCGAGCCGAGAACATCGGTCAGACCGTCACCCTCACGGGTTGGGTCGATCGTCGTCGTGATCACGGAGGAGTCGCGTTCATTGATCTCCGCGACGCCTCGGGCATCGCTCAGGTGGTCATCCGCGACGAAGAGACTGCGCACCCGCTGCGCAGTGAGTTCGTCCTGAAGGTCACCGGCGAGGTCTCCCGCCGCCCGGACGGCAACGAGAACCCGAACCTGCCCACCGGCCAGATCGAGGTCATCGCAACTGCGGTCGAGGTTCTCAACGAGTCCGCTCCGCTGCCGTTCCAGGTCTCCACCGGCCTTGGCGACTCCGAGACGGCGGGCGAAGATGTGCGGTTCAAGCACCGCTATCTTGACCTGCGACGCCCGTCCGCAGCATCCGCTCTTCGCCTGCGATCGAACGTCTACAGGGCGGTCCGCAACGAACTCGAAAAGCGCGAGTTCATCGAGGTCGAGACCCCGACGCTGACGCGCTCGACCCCCGAGGGCGCCCGCGACTTCGTCGTGCCCGCTCGTCTGCACCCGGGCAGCTGGTACGCACTGCCGCAGAGCCCGCAGCTGTTCAAGCAGCTGCTCATGGTCGGCGGTGTCGAAAAGTACTACCAGATGGCCCGCTGCTACCGCGATGAAGACTTCCGTGCCGACCGCCAGCCGGAGTTCACGCAGCTCGACATCGAGATGAGCTTCGTCGACCAGGAAGACGTCATCGAGATGATGGAGTCTCTCATCGTCGCGATGTGGAAGACGATCGACGTCGACGTGCAGACGCCGCTGCCGCGCATCACCTATGCCGACGCGATGGCCAAGTATGGCTCGGACAAGCCCGACCTGCGCTTCGGTCTCGAGCTCGTCGATGCGACCGAGTACTTCTCCGAGACCACGTTCCGGGTCTTCCAGTCCGATTACGTCGGTGCGGTCCTCATGCCCGGTGGCGCTTCACAGCCACGCAAGCAGCTGGATGCCTGGCAGGACTGGGCCAAGCAGCGCGGCGCCCGCGGCCTCGCCTATGTCCTCTTCAACGAGGACGGCACGCTCGGCGGCCCCGTCGCCAAGAACCTGTCCGAAAAGGAACAGGCCGGTCTCGCCGACCTCGTGGGCGCTGCGGCAGGTGACTGCGTGTTCTTCGCGGCCGGTTCTGCCAAGGACTCGCGTGCACTGCTGGGCGCTGCACGCGTCGAGATCGGGCGCCGGCTGGGGCTGCTTGACCCTGATGTCTTCGCGTTCACGTGGGTGGTCGATGCCCCGATGTTCGAGCCTGCGGCGGATGCCGTGGCATCCGGTGACGTCGCCGTCGGTGCTGGTGCGTGGACGGCCGTGCACCACGCCTTCACCGGCCCGAAGCCGGAGTTTGCCGACACGTTCGACACCGATCCAGGGTCCGCGCTCGCCTACGCGTACGACATCGTCTGCAACGGAACCGAGCTCGGTGGTGGCTCGATCCGCATCCACCGCGAGGACGTGCAGAAGCGTGTCTTCGAGGTGATGGGCATCTCGGATGAGGTTGCCCAGGAGCAGTTCGGATTCCTGCTGGATGCATTCAAGTTCGGCGCCCCGCCGCACGGAGGCATCGCGCTGGGCATGGACCGCGTGCTGCAGCACCTGACCAAGACCGATTCGATCCGCGAGGTCATCGCGTTCCCGAAGACCGGCAACGGCTTCGATCCGCTGACGAGTGCCCCCGCTCCGATCACCGACGCGCAGCGCGCCGAGGCCGGCGTGGACTTTGTCGCGGAGGACACCGAGGCCTGAGCCTCGCCTCTTCGCTCTTCGTCGAGACCCCGTCGTAATCGCGCTTGACCCCAAGCGTGCATATGACGGGGTTTCGCCGTATGCACGGCTCAGGGCGCGAGTAGCGCGAGCGCGGGGACGATGTTCTCGTTCCACACGTCGAAACCGAGCTTCCCGATGAGCACGACTACGACGATGAGGAAGACCACGCGGATGAACGTCGTCCCGCGCGCGATCGCCATCCGCGAGCCCAGGTAGCTGCCGGCGACGTTCGCGACGGCGAGGATGCCGCCCAGCAGCCACAGCACTGCCCCGTGCGGGATGAACAGCAGCAGTGCCCCAGCGTTCGTTGCGAGGTTGACGATCTTCGCTTTAGCGCTGGACTGCAAGAAGTCGTATCCCATGAGCGCCACGAGCGTGATGACGAGGAACGTGCCGGTTCCGGGACCGATCATCCCGTCGTAGAACCCGATCACCAGCCCGGCGGTCCCCGCCATGATGTGGTGCTTGCGACCGGAGAAGCGCAGCTTGGTCGCCGCTCCCAACTCGGGCCGGAACACCGTGAAGATCACCACGGCGAGCAGGGCGACGATGATGATCGGTTTGAATGCGGCTGGAGGCAGCACGGTGGCCACCGCCGCTCCCCCGAACGAGCCCGCCAGCGCAATCCCGGCCATGGGCAGAGCGGTGCGGATGTCTGGTTTCGCACGCCGATAATACGTAACACTGCTGGTGGCGGTGCCGAAGACAGACGCGAGCTTGTTCGTCGCAAGCGCCTGCACCGGCGCGATTCCGGGGATGAGTAGCAACGCGGGCAGTTGCAGCAGCCCGCCACCGCCGACCACCGCATCGATCCAGCCGGCCGCGAACGCCGCGAAGACGACGAACACCAGCATCCCCCAGGTGAGCTGTTCCAGCCCGAGCAGCTCACCGATCTCCATCAGATCAGAATACGTCCGCACGCACGTGCTGCCGCACGCGGCGACGCACGGGTGGTGGCAGACTGGCGGCATGCTCGATGCTCTTCCCCTACCGCACGCATTCGACTGCGCCGCAGGCCGGGCGACTCTGCGACGCGCATCGCCGCAGGACGCCGACGCTCTGATCGAGTTGCTCGCAGACGATGCGATCAGCGCTTCGCGTGGAGATGTCGCATCCGACGCTGACCGCCTCGCCTATACGAGCGCGCTCGCGGAGATCCTCGCGGACCCCTCGAATGACCTGCTCGTCGTCGACGTGGACGGGAGCGTGGTCGGCACACTGCAGCTCACGTCGATTCCCGGGATGACACGCCGCGGATCGCGCCGGCTGCTGGTCGAGGCTGTGCGGGTGCGCAGCACGCTTCGCTCATCGGGCATCGGATCCGCCGTCATGCGCTGGGTATCGGATGCCGCCGCCCCTGCCCTGGGGGCTGCGATGGTTCAACTCACCTCGGATGCCGCCCGGACCGATGCGCACCGGTTCTATGAGCGGCTCGGATACGCCGGCTCGCACATCGGCTTCAAGTACCCAGTCACTCACTGAGCGACTTGTACACCGTCGCTCGCTGAAAGACTTACAGAACCCGCGACAGGAAGTCCTGTGTGCGCGGATGCTGCGGATTCGCGAGCACCTCGTGCGGATCGCCCTCTTCGAGGATCACTCCGCCGTCCATGAAGATCAGGCGTGAGCCGACTTCTCGTGCAAAGCCCATCTCATGGGTCACGACGAGCATCGTCATCCCCTCATCAGCCAGCGTGCGCATCACCTGCAGCACCTCGCCGACGAGTTCAGGATCAAGTGCCGAGGTCGGCTCGTCGAAGAGCATCATGTCGGGGTTCATGCACAGCGCCCGCGCAATCGCGACGCGTTGCTGCTGACCGCCCGAGAGATGGCCAGGGTATGCGTCCGCCTTCTCAGACAGTCCCACCCGTTCGAGCATCGCGTGAGCGACTTTCTCAGCCTCGACCTTAGATCGCCGAAGAACGCGCCGCTGGGTGATGGTGAGATTTCCGAGCACGCTCAGGTGCGGGAACAGGTTGAAGCTCTGAAACACCATGCCGATGCGCGTGCGCACCCGATCGATGTCAGTTTCGGGGTCGATGATATCGATGCCCTCGATGAAGATCTTCCCCTCCGTGGGCTCTTCGAGAAGGTTCACCGAGCGCAGCAGCGTTGATTTACCCGACCCCGAGGGCCCGATCACACAGACAACCTCCCCAGCAGAGACCGTCAGGTCGATGCCTTTGAGAACCTCGTTGTCACCAAAACTCTTGCGCAGCTGCTGCACTTCGATCGCCGGCGCGTGAATATCAATCAAATCTGTGCTCATCGCTGCTTCGCCATCCTTCGCTCGAGCCACGCAACCGCCCGGGTCAGCGGAATGGTCACCGCCAGGTACAACAGCGCTGCCATGATCAACGGCGTTGAGTTCGCCTCCGAGGACAGCCCGTCACGAGCGAACGTGGTGAGTTCCCTCGTCGCTAGGGTCGAGCCCACGACGAACAGGAGAGACGTGTCTTTCAGCAACAGCACGAACTCGTTCGTCATCGGCGGGATGATGATGCGGAAGCCCTGCGGAAGGATGATCCAGAACATCGTCTTCAGCGGTGACATTCCCAGCGACCGCGAGGCCTCCATCTGGCCCTTCGGAACTGCCTGGATCCCCGCGCGCACGACCTCTGCGATATACGCGGACGACACCAGAATCAGGCCCAGAAGACCCGAGACGATCGCGCCTCCTGGCATTTTGAATCCCAGACCGATCGGCAGGCCGTAGGCGATGATGAACAGCGTCAGGATCGCTGGCATCCCGCGGAAGAGCTCAATCCACGCCGTGGCGAACCAGCGATAGGGGGCGACGCTCGACAGCTTCATCACGGCGAAAGCCACGCCGAGAAGAGTTCCTCCGACGAATGCGATCAGGGTGAACAGCACCGTGTTTCGCAGGGCGATCACGATGATGTTCGGGAACTGCTTGATCGCCACTTCGACGTTGAAGAAGACCGTGCCGATCTTCACCCAGTCGGTCGCCAAGGCGACAGCGACGACGGCCGCGATGAAAATCGCGTACATCGTGAACCGATAGAGCTTCGCGCGAGTCGTGCGCCTCATTGCCATTGTTCGCGGGCGCCGCGGGTCAGTTCGCCGCGAAGTAGGAGTCGTAGATCGTCTGGTAGGTTCCGTCGTCCTTCAACTCCTGCAACGCAGTGTTGACGGCCTCGATCAGTGCGTCGCGCTCACCCTTGGCGAACGCCCAGCCGTACTGCTCCTGAGTGTCATACTCTTCGACGATCGTGTACGTCGAGTCGGCCTTCTCATGCTCGATGTTCACCGGCTGGTCCTGCAGAATCGCGTCAATGTTGCCGGCCTGCAACGCCGGCCACAGCTCACCGTCGGAGGGGTAGGAGACGACTTCGGCTCCGGTGGCGTTCTCGTTCGTGTAGGCCTCACCTGTGGTGCCCTGCTGGACACCGACGGTCTTGCCGTCCAGATCAGCGATGCTCTTAATACTGGAGTCAGCGCGGACCAGCAACGACTGCAGTGAGTCATAGTACGGGTCCGCGAAATCAATGTTCGCCTTGCGTTCCTCGGTGATCGTCATTGCCGATGCGCCAACGTCACACTGTCCGGCGGCGAGGGTCGTACCCGACTGCAACGCGTCGAAGCCGACATCCTGGACTGCCAGCTTCAGATCGAGCTTCTCAGCGACAGCGCCGAGCAGATCGATGTCAAAGCCCGAGTAGCCCGTCTCAGTGCTGGAGTCCTCGAACTCGAACGGCGGGTACGGGATGTCTGAGCAGACAGTGAGCTCGCCGGCAGAGATGAGGCCGTAGTCGTCTCCGCTGGATTCGGGAGCCGCTTCTCCTCCCGGGGTGTCGGAACCACCAGCGCACCCAGAAAGGGCAAGAGTGGCGGTCGCCGCGAGGGCGAGACCGAAGAAGAGATTACGGCGTCGGGACATTACCGCTCCAGAGTGACGGGGCAACGATGCCCTCGGACGGGTATGCAGATCATCCTGACACGCAGCGACGAAGAAATCCCGTTCAGACGGTTACGTTTGCGTTGCACTCCTGCACACGCGGGCGGTGTCGGTTGCTCAAACCTCGAAATCGACGGCCACGCGAGAGGCGACGACCGAGCGAATGTAAACCGCGGCCTCTTCGTGGGCCGGGTGCACAACGTACTGCTCCAGCGCCTCAACAGAATCGAAATCTGCAACCAGGGTGACGTCCCAGTTCGCTTCTGGATAGATCGAGTTCGCTCCAGCCGAAATCGACCGCAACTGCGGAACGACGCCGCCCAGAGCGTTCAGCCGCCGCGCGACTTCGGCTGCCTGCGCACCGCGTTCAGCAGCATCCTCGCTGGCAAGCTTCCAAGTGACTACGTGGCGAATCATTGCGTCTCCAGTCTTTGGCGCAGCAGCTCGGGCGAGACCCGCCACTGCGCATGAAATTCATCGTTGATGAGAACGACGGGGATCTTTTCCCACCACAGCTCATACAGCGCAGCATCCTCATCGATTGATTTCTCGATGATCTCGATGCGGTCGCCGACTTCATCGGGAAGATCCGCCACGACGGTCTCAACGATCTCTCGTGCTGTGGGGCACAGATGACAGCCGGGCCTGCCGATGATGGTGACGGTGGTCACGCCGAGGGTACTTCGACCGGGTGGCCGGCAGCAATCCACTCACCGGTGCCGCCATCGACGTTGGTGGCGTCGTAACCGCGTGGCTCGAGCGCTTCCACCACGCGACCGGAGCGACCACCGGCCTGGCAGATGACGTCGAACGCCTCGGCAGGCAGCTCGTCGAGCCGGTCGCCGAGCTGCGACATCGGGATGTTCACCGCTCCGGGCACGTGCCCGGCCGCGAACTCATCTTCCTCGCGCACATCGACAAGCGGAGTGTTCTCGCGTGCAGCAAGTTCGGCGATGGTGATCGATTTCATGACTCTCCTCAGAACGCGGTTGCATACACAAAACGCCCGTCCGAAGACAGGCGCTCGTGTCTTGCCGCGTTTACTTCTTGTTGCGGCGCTGGTGGCGAGTCTTACGAAGCAGCTTGCGGTGCTTCTTCTTCGCCATGCGCTTGCGGCGCTTCTTGATGACAGAACCCACGGAAACCTCACTAAGTCAGTGGCTGGGCGTCAAAAAATTCGGACGCCCGAGTACGGGCACGGTAAATGCCTCGGATCATTCTAGCAAACCACGACCGGTGCAAAGTGCACATTGTCGAGACTTGATCCGAAGCGGTCAGCCAACCTCAGAGATCGGGCGCTGGAGAGCGTCGGCAACAGCCGATTCGGGCACGCGATAGCTGCGACCAAATCGAATCGCCGGCAACTCGCCGGAGTGCACCAGTCGATAGACGGTCATCTTCGACACACGCATGAGCTCTGCGACCTCTGCGACGGTCAAGAATCGGACATCTGGAACTTCGGGCATCCCCATTACCCCTTTCTCTGCCCCGATCCTATGGGGAATGCGGGACGCATGTAAACCCATGTGGTGATTGTGACCTATGTGACCACTGTGCAATCACTGAGGACGCACCGTCGTGGACGCAGGCCCTGTTCGGGACTGCCGGAGTGATCAGGCCCCGAGCCGCTTCAACGCCGTGGTCACCACGTGCCTCGCTGATGCTGCGGCGCGGCCGACAACCTCGGCCGCGTGCGATGCGCCGTCCGGAAGCGGAGTGAACGAAAAATCGATGTCTGGCGCGTCATCGCCGAAGGCATCCATCAAAAAGGGCACGAGCCAGTCGTCGACGACTTCGAGCGGACCGACATCGATGCTGTAGAACCGACGCTGCCCGTCTTCGCGGACACTCACCAGCTGCGCCTCGCGCAGCACCTTGAGGTGCTTCGACACGGTCGGCTGACTGATGCCCAGCTCGCTGACGATCTGCGAGACGCTCGTGCCGGCATCTTCCTCGGTCGAGCGACGCAGAAGCAGCTGAAGGATGTCGCGCCTTGTGCCGTCTGCGATCACGTCGAAGATGTCGGTCATGAGATCAGGCTAGCCGTCCCGGGCCCGGAGTACCATGTCGAAGGCGCTTCAGCGATCCTCGTAGAAGCCTGAGATGAAGCGCAGGGAGGGACACCGATGTCGAGCGCCTGGGCATCTCCGTCGTCGCAGGGGAAGATCCGCGACGCGTGGCACTTCATGCGACGAATCGTGACGTCATCCCCTTCACGTTTCGCGATCGCCATCTTCGCCACGCTGATCCTCGTGTTCACCGCACTGTTCTCACTGCCGATCGCGTCGGCATCCGGAACGGTCACGCCGCTCAGCGATGCTCTGTTCACCGCGGTATCCACGATCTGTGTCACCGGACTTGCGACAGTCGACATGGCGACACACTGGTCACCATTCGGACACGTGCTGGTCTTCTTGGGCGTGAACATCGGCGGAATGGGTGTGCTCACGCTGGCTTCCGTGCTGGGCTTGGTGATCTCCAAGAAGCTCGGCCTGCGTGCCAAGCTTCTCGCCGCAGGTGACAGCAACCCGCTGCGTGCACATGGTGGTCCTGTCAATGAGGGCCAGACTGTGCGCCTCGGTGAAGTCGGACAGCTACTGAAGACAGTCGCCTTGTCGCTGCTCATCATCGAGCTCGTCGTGGCTGTTCTGCTCTACCCCGGGCTGGTGATGGCCGGAATCCCCCCGCTCGCGGCGCTGTGGGAGGCCCCCTACTACGCGGCGATGTCGTTCACGAACACCGGTTTCACCCCGAATACGGGCGGCGTGTTGGAGTTTGCCGACGACTACTTCGTGCTCTCCGTGCTCATGGTGAGCGTCTTCCTCGGCAGCATCGGCTTCCCTGTGATCTACACGCTCGCCAAGCACCACTGGCACGTCAAGCGCTGGTCACTGCACGCGAAACTCACCCTCATCACCACCACAATCCTGTTCGTCGCGGGCGCCGGGGTCTTCCTCGTGCTGGAATACGACAACGCGCTGACATTCGGATCAATGGATGCCGGAAACACCACATTCCAGGCGTTTTTCCTCTCGGCTATGACCCGTTCTGGCGGCTTCAGCGTCATCGACATCGGCGATCTCAACGGCTCTTCACTGGTTGCGGGATCCATGTTGATGTTCGTCGGCGGCGGCTCAGCATCCACCGCAGGCGGCATCAAGGTGACCACGCTCGCAGTCCTCGCCATTGCGGTGTGGTCAGAGGCGCGCGGACGCCAGTCCGTCGAGGCATTCGGCCGCCGCATCCCGAGCGATGTGCAGCGGGTCGCGCTCAGCGTCGTCGCGTGGGGCGCCACGATCGTCGCCCTGTCGACGATCGTGATCGCCCAGATAACCAAGGCACCCATCGCCGAGGTGCTCTTCGATGTGATCTCTGCGTTCGGAACCGTCGGGCTCTCCACGGGGCTGACCGCACAGCTGCCGGATTCGGCGTCATACGTCATGGCAGCCACGATCTTCATGGGGCGCATTGGTACAGTGACTCTCGCCGCGGCAGTCGCCGCGACATCGCGTTCGCAGCTTTATTCGCTGCCCGTGGAAAGGCCGATCGTTGGTTGAAGTCCTCCGGGGCGACGCCCCCGTACTCGTGATCGGCCTCGGTCGGTTCGGCGCCGCATGTGCTGGCGAGCTCGACCGTCTGGACCGCGACGTGCTGGCGATGGACGAAAGCCTCGAGCTCGTTCAGAAATGGTCCGACCGGGTCACGCACACGGTGCAGGGCGATGCCCGCAACCTCGATGCGCTCAAGCAGATCGGCGCCCAGGACTTCCAGGTCGCCGTCGTCGCGGTCGGTTCGCTCATCGAGGCATCCGTCCTCATCACGGCCAACCTTGTCGATCTCAAGGTGCCGCAGATCTGGGCCAAGGCCGTCTCGCAGTCGCACGGCAAAATCCTCGCCCGTGTCGGCGCCAACCACGTCATCTACCCGGAACGCGAGGCCGGCGAACGCGTGGCGCACCTGGTCAGCGGGCGGATGCTGGACTTCATCCGCTTCGACGATGACTTCGTGCTCGTCAAGATGTACCCGCCGAAGTTCATCCGCGGCGTGGGACTGAACGAATCCGGCGTACGGTCCAAGTACCGCGTCACCGTCGTCGGAGTCAAGAGCCCGGGCAAGCCTTTCCGCTACGCGGAGGCGACGACCGTGGTCACCAACCACGACCTCATCATCGTTTCCGGCACCAACAGCGATATCGAACGCTTCGCCGCTCTCGACCGCTGAGCAACTGGCTATGTCGATCACCAAAAATATCCTTCTTGACGGTATCTCCGCGCGGGTGATCGAGACGTCCCGACTGCGCGTGAACATCCTCGAGCGCACGGCCGATGCCCCCTCCACTCCCCCGCTGCGCACGGTCGTCTTCGTGCACGGAAACGTTTCATCGGCCCTGTTCTGGCAGGAGACGATGCTGAGCCTTCCTGCGGATGTGCGGTCGATCGCCGTGGATCTGCGCGGTTTCGGTGGCAGCGAGGCGCTGCCGGTGGATGCGACGCGCGGCCTCAGCGATTTCAGCGATGACGTGTATGCCACGTTGCAGGAGATCGGCGTGCCCTCGGCACACCTGGTCGGATGGTCGATGGGCGGCGGCGTCGTGATGCAGTACGCACTCGACTACCCGGTGCTCAGTCTGACGCTTCAGGCTCCGGTCTCGCCCTATGGCTTCGGCGGAACGCGCCTGGATGGATCGCGATTGACTGATGATGATGCCGGTTGCGGAGGTGGCGGCGGCAATCCGGACTTCATCGACCGTCTGCGCGCCGGCGACACCTCTGCCGATGCGCCGACATCGCCGCGCAACGTGTTCCGCGCCAGCTACGTCGCCCCCGGGCACATCGCCGAACACGAGGACAACTGGGTGGCCGCAATGAATTCGACCTCAACCCAACCCGGAAACTACCCTGGCAACAGCGTCACAAGCACGAGTTGGCCCGGTTTCGGCGCGGGCGACACCGGTGTGCTGAACACGATGGCGCCAGGGAACTTCAACGTCTCGCGCCTGATCGACCTGGTCGAGAAGCCGCCGATCCTCTGGGTGCGCGGAACCGCTGACGCCATCGTGTCGGATGCGTCATTGTTCGATCTGAACCACCTCGGCGCCATCGGCGCGATCCCTGGCTGGCCCGGAGCAGATGTTGCTCCCGCCCAGCAGATGGTGTCGCAGACGAGAGCGGTGCTCGACGCCTACGCCGCCGCGGGCGGCGAGGTCGATGAGGTCGTCTGGGAAGGTGTTGGACACTCTCCGCACCTCGAGCGTCCGGAGGATTTCCGCGCGGCGCTGCTGCGTGTCATGCGGCATCCCCGCGGCTGAGCGCGCTCAGTTCCCGGCGGCCATCTCCCGTGCACGGGCCAGCGCAGCATCGGTCGCGCTGGCGAAAAGCTCGTCGAGGTGCGCGTCCTGAAGCACGGCGATGGCCCGCTCCGTGGTGCCCTTCGGGCTGGTCACACGGCGGCGCAGCTCGGCGGGGGTCTCGCCGGATGCCGCCAGCAGTGCGGTCGCTCCGATGAATGTCTGCTCGGCCATCAGACGCGCATCCGCCTCATCGAAGCCCTTGCCGATCGCTGCCTTCGTCAGCTCTTCGATCAGGAGGAACACATACGCCGGCCCAGAACCGGAGATCGTGGAGAGCGCATCGATGCGCTCTTCTGGCACCTCGATGACCGCGCCCACAAGCTCGAACAGTCGGCGCACCACCGCGAGGTCATCAGCGGATGCGGCCGCGCTGGCCGCGAGGCCGGTCACACCCTTGCCCACGGTCGAGGGCGTGTTCGGCATCGACCGGATCACGCTGACGTCCGGCCCGAGGTGCTCGGCGAAGGTCGCCAGGGTGACGCCGGCGGCAAGGCTCACGACAATGGCATCCTCGCGCAGAGCCGGCGCGATCTCGCGCAGCAGATCGGGCACCATCGCGGGCTTCACACCCACGAGGATGATGCGGGCCGACGCCACGGCATCCACGTTGCCGGTCGGGCGCTCCTCCAACGCGACCGCCGTGACATTCTCGAGCTCGGCGAGAGACGCGGCCTTCTCAGCCGTGCGGTTGGTGGCGATGATCCCGCCGTCGACACCGAGGCCGGAGGCGACGACGCCGTGCAGGATGGCGCCTCCCATCGATCCGGCACCGAGGAACGCGAGAGACGGGAGCGATTCAGCCATGCGGCCATCCTATTAGCGGCATCCGCCATCAGGTCCTGGGCATCCTGAGCGGCGCGAACTAGAATCACCGTCATGAGTGCATCTGCGAGCAAACACGACGTGGACCTGATCATCGATGCCATCATCGGATGCCCCGACATCGAGAAGCTCATCAGCCTGAAGACATTCATCGTTGCGCCCGGTGAGTTGCTCGTCGCCGCGAAGATCGCCTTCCCGGCGGAGAAGACCGTGCGGGAGTTGGCCGATCACATCGAAGTGATCGAGCAGCAGATCCGCGACACCGTTCCCACGGCACGCGCCATCTACATCCAGCCCGACATCTACCGTCCAGCGATCGACCCCGAGCCGTCGACGGACGTGTTCGTTCTGAAGTCCGCGGACTGACGTCCGCGACGCCCGCGTCGCCCGCGTCGCCCGCGTCGCCCGCGTCGCCCGCGTCGACAGACTCAGCGGCGCTGCTCGAAGAATTCGCGCAGCAGTGCGGTTGCGGCATCCTTCTGCACACCGGCGACAACCTCCGCACGGTAGGGAAGGCGGCGATCACGCAGAACGTCGTACATCGACCCGGCGGCCCCTGCTTTGTCGTCCCACGCCCCGAACACCACCCGCCCGATCCGGGACTGCAGGATCGCGCCAGCACACATCACGCACGGCTCCAGCGTGACGACGAGGGTGTGCGCTTCGAGGTTCCATGATCCGGTGGATGCCGCGGCCTGCCGCAGCGCCACGATCTCAGCGTGCCCGGTGGGGTCGTGCGTTTCTTCGCGGTTGTTGCGCCCTTCACCAACCACCTGACCTTCGGCATTCAACACCACCGCACCAACCGGGACTTCGCCGTCGGCAGCAGCCTCAGCGGCGAGCGCGAGGGCACGCTGCATCGCACGGTCATCGGAGCGGGTCATGCGTCGAGTTTAGTTCTCGGTCGTGTCGGCATCCCCCTCAGGGCGGATGCCGAAGATCAGCCACCGGGCTGATCCGCTCATCCGCTGGCGTCGGCAAGATTGAAGACATGGAAAACTTCGCATACATCGCCACCATCTCCGCCGGTCCGCTGCTCGTCGCCGTGATCACCACTGTGAACGCTAAGAAGACAAACGCTATGTGGCGTGATCGCCGTAAGGCCCGTATCGCCGCACGCGCAGCGTCCAAAGCCTGATCTAGTGCAATCAGAGTCGTGTCGCAGGCGTGCAGCGCATTACCCTGTAACCATGCGTGTTCACGTCGCCGACCACCCTCTCATCACCCACAAGATCTCGGTGCTGCGCGATGTGCGCACCCCGTCGCCTGTTTTTCGGCAGCTGACGGAGGAGCTTGTGACGCTGCTCGCCTATGAGGCGACGCGCAATGTCAAGGTGAGTCCTGTTGAGATCACCACGCCCGTCACCACCACGATGGGCGTGAAGATCTCGGAGCCGCGCCCGATCGTCGTGCCGATTCTGCGCGCCGGGCTCGGGATGCTGGAGGGCCTAGTGAAGCTGCTGCCCACCGCGGAGGTCGGCTTCCTCGGGATGATCCGCGACGAGACGACGTTCGAGCCGACGACCTACACCGAGCGCCTTCCCGATGACCTCAGCGATCGGCAGTGCTTCGCTATCGATCCGATGCTCGCCACCGGCGGTTCGCTGGGGGCAGCCATTGAGTTTCTCTTCCAGCGCGGTGCGCAGGATGTCACGGCGATCTGCCTACTGGGCACGCCCGAGGGCGTTGCCGCGATCGAGAAGATCGTCGGCGACCGCGACGTGACGCTCGTGCTGGGAGCACTCGACGAGGGCCTCAACGAAAAGGGCTACATCGTGCCGGGTCTCGGCGACGCCGGCGACCGCCTGTACGGCACGGCCTGAGCGCGACCGGGAACACGGCCTGAGCGCGGCCTAAGCACGACCCGGGCGACAGCGCTCCGGCGATCAGCGCAGCGCCCACACTCCGAGTTCATTGCCGCTCGAGTCGGCGAAGTGCAGCCGTCGCCCGCCGGGGAACTCGTACGGTTCTTGCACGATGCGACCGCCCGCCTGAGCGATCGCGCGCGCCGTGGCATCGAGGTCATCTGAATACAAGAGCACGAACGGTCCGCCGCTCGCCCGCGACTCGGATGCGACGAGCAGACCGCCCACTTCTTGTCATGGCGCGACGCTAGCACCGGCCGGCGACATCGAGTCCGCGCGGTCATCCTTCGCACTCTCGTCGCGGTCTGCACCCACCAACCGCGCGAATGCGCTCAGCCGCGCCACGCCCTCCGGCGTGTACGGCAGGTCATCGAGGAGGGCGGGCGAGTGGATGACGAACGAAGCCACCTGCGCTCGTGAGATCGCGACATTCAGCCGGTTCTGCAGCAGCAGGAACTCGGGACCACGCGGCGCATCACGGCCGCTGGATGCCGCGAGCGTGACGATCGAGACAGCCGCTTCCTTGCCTTGGAAGTTATCGACGGTGCCCACCGGGACCCCGGGATACCCGGCAGCGGCAAGAGCGTCGGAGACCAGCTGCTTCTGCGCGTTGTACGGTGCCACGACGATGAAGTCGGACTCGCCCAGGGGCCTGGGAGAAGCGTCCTGATCCATATCGGTGAACTCGCGGCCGAGCAATTCGCCGATGATTCGCACGACCTCGGCGGCCTCTTGTGGGGACTGCGTGGCGTTGCCCCGGTGACGCACCGGGACGATGCGCACGCCGGGTTCAATACTGGCGATGGAGCGTCGTTCGGTGCCGGGCGCGGAAGCGAGCTTGCCGGCATAGGAGAGCTGGGAGACGGGAGCGGCAACTGCCGGATGCATCCGCCAGCTGCGGTCGAGGAAATACCCGTACTCTGCTCGGACGACGGCGTCGCCGTCCATCACCCATCCCAGCGCCGAGGTGTTCACGGGCTCCGGGTGCGCTCCTTGACTGACCTGCGGCAGCTGTTGCGGGTCGCCGAGGAGGAGTAGTCGCTTCGCACCGGCTGCCACCGCGATCGTCGAGGCGATGGAGAACTGTCCGGCTTCATCGATGACCAGCAGGTCGAGCCCGTGACGTTCGACACGGCCGGTGTGGCTGAAGTCCCAAGCGGTGCCCCCGACGACCACACCCTGCTCACCACGTTCAGCGAGGAACGCCGCCATCCCGGGCTTCGGGATCGGGGTGTACGTCGGGTTGCTGTGCTTGTCCTTCGGGGCCTTTGCGACCTGGCCCGGTGGCACACCATCGACGATGACTCGTTCGAGCAGCGTTTCCACGATCGCGTGCGACTGCGCCACGACTCCGACCCGGAACCCGTGCTCGTTCACGAGGCGGGCGATCACCTTCGAGCCGGTGTAGGTCTTCCCGGTGCCGGGCGGGCCCTGTACGGCGAGATAGCTGCGGTCCAGATCAAGAATGCCCCGGACGATCGCATCGATTCGGTCGTCGTCCGCTGCCGGCAACGCATTTCGGGAAACAGTACGCGGCGGGATGCGACGCAGGATGTCGGTCGCGGCGTCCTGCGGGAACGCGGGTGCCTCGGCATGCACCGCATCCGCCCATTCATCGATCGCGCCCTGGAGAGATGCGACACGTGGCGGGGACGCCGGGGTGAGAGCGAGAGGTAACTCATCCCAGGTCTGACCGCCGATTGCCGTCTCAACGACCACGTAGCCGTCGTCCAGCACTTCGAGCACTGTAAGAGTGCGGGCAACATGCACCGCGCGCGACGGTGCTTCCGCATCGAAGGGAGCCGGATACGGGTACAGAGCGAACGGGTTCGACCCTTCGCCCAGTGTCGTGCCTGGTGAGACCTCGCCGCGGATCTCTATTTCACGCGAGGAGACTCGTCGTCCCTCTTCGACACTCCAATCGCGCCGGAGCGTGCTCTGCGCAGCATCGACCCGAACGACGTCGCGGGTCTGGTCCCACATCGATACCGGCTCACGCAGACGTTGGAAGTGGCCGACCCAGAAGCTCTTGGCCTCGCGCGGGAAATAGTCGATCGCTGCCGCGGCGACACGGTGCGCTTCGCCGTCTCCCCCGGCTTCGACGTCACGAGCGGCGTCGGCCAGCAGCGCGACGGAGCGGTGCGATGGCTCATAGACGAGCTCTTCGGGGATATCAGGCGGGGCCGGGTTGACCCCCTTCTGCTTGGCGATCTCGATCAACCAGTTACGCAGCCGGCGGGTGGAGACGCAGTCGTAACGGTTGTAATCGGCCAGGTCGTCGAACACCGCCTGCGCCTGCGCAGCCTCGCCAGCAGCGGAGAGCTCCCGCGCGGCGACGTACTGCACGATCGAGTCATCCCCCTTCTGCACGTCGCTCGTGCGCACGTCCTCGCCCATATAAAGCGGTTCGAGCTTCTTGATGGAGTAGGAACGCGAACCGACACGTACCGTGCGCAGCACCAGCGGGTACAGGTCGACGAACACTCCGTCACGCAGGAGCTTGTCGACGGCCGCTTCACCGGTCCCGTGACGCGCAGCCATCGCCACCAGGTGCGACGTCTCGTACGGCGCGTAGTGGTAGATGTGCATGTCGGGGTGGGCGGCGCGGCGAGCGTTCACAAAA
The DNA here is from genome assembly GCF_051842855.1 of Microbacterium sp. A94. Classification (NCBI taxonomy): domain Bacteria; kingdom Bacillati; phylum Actinomycetota; class Actinomycetes; order Micrococcales; family Microbacteriaceae; genus Microbacterium; species Microbacterium sp. A94. The sequence goes on from NZ_JBPXMU010000005.1 coordinate 231,267, forward strand.
TCGAGGAACTGCTCGAGCGCACGCTTCTCATCGGCGAAGGTATGCGCCCACAGCGGCGTGTACTGGTCGTCGTTATCGACCCAGCCGAAGAGGTAGTCGATCCCCCACTGGGTGTGCCCGTCAGGTGCAGGCTCGGTATAGAGCGGATCTCCTTCGAAATCGAAGAAGATGTCACCGCGGCTCGGACGCGGAAGCGTGTTGATGGCCTGCGGATGGTAGACATCGAACACCGGCGCGTCATCGGCGTCTGCCCGCAATTGCAGTCGCGCCTGATCACGGAGAGACTCGAAAGAATCGACGTTCATGCCCGTCGGAGCCTGTACCGCGGCGGCGAGCTCATCGATCGTCTGGATGCCGGCGGCACGCAGTCGTGCACGCTGTACCGGACGCATGCGCGCCACCATCAGCAGGTCTCTGGCGGCATCGACCTGCTCGGTGCAGGTGGCGCAGCGCCCGCATGCGGTGATATCGAGCTCATCGCGCCCATCGCCCCAGGCCAGTGCCTCACCCGCTGGACCGTCAGAAACTCGACGATCGGTGATGATTGCGCGCAGACGTGTTCGACGGACGTGGAACAGCGGCAGCAGATCATCGACGGCGTGCGTGCTGATGGTGCCGTCGCCGAGAATGAGGTCGACTTCGTCGGCACGCGGGATGCCGAGGCGATCGAGCTGGTCGACATATGCCGCAAGCTGCATGAGGGCAGTGACTCGCGCAGTGCGGGCGAGTTTGGAGTCTTGCACCCGCCAGCGGCCGTCGTCATCCTTCAGCAGAAAGTCCGCGAAGCCGACGAACTCGTCGGTGGAGAAGGCGGCTTGGAACACCACCCGCGCATCGGAGCGAAGCGCCACCGTACTCTGTGCCACAGCGGCCGCGAGCGCCGTTGGTTCGGCCGATGAGACCGGGGAAACCTCGTACACGGAGTCGACGCCGAAACGCTGGCGATATGCCTCGAGCACATTCAGTTCGTGCACGTCTCCGAGCCGAGCGGCCCGGGCGAGCGTAGCGTCTTCGGGCTCTTCCACCCGGGGCACACGGCCGAGCTTCGCATCGATTGCGCGTGCCCAGGCGAACTCGCACTCGGCGGCGGCCTTCAGGTCGCTGGCGCTCCAGATAACGCGCTGAGCGTGGGTGTCGATTCGCATGCTTCGACACTAGCCGCGGCATCCGACATCACCGCGGGCGCGCGGCTCAACGAGCGCTGCGCCACCAGGTGTCGTCTGGGGTGACCGGAAGGTGTCTCTTGTGCCGGCTGCCCAGATACTTGGCTTCCACTAGCGCGGCGGTGGCAGCATCCACTGGCTTGCCCTCGAGGTAGTCATCGATCTGCTCGTAGGTCAGCCCGAGTTCGTCCTCGTCGGCTCGTCCCGGCTGCCCGTCGAGCAGGTCGGCGGTGGGCACCTTCATCCAGAGGCGGTCCGGGGCACCCAGCTCACGAAGCAGCGCCTTGCCCTGCCGTTTGGTGAGCCCGGCAAGGGGCAGGATGTCGGCTGCGCCGTCACCGAACTTCGTGTAGAAACCTGTCACCGCTTCGGCCGCGTGATCGGTACCGAGCACCAGATGCCCGTCGTGTCCGGCCAACGCATACTGCGTCACCATTCGAATGCGCGCCTTGATGTTCCCGCGATTGAAGTCCGTCAGTTCTGCGCCGGCCGCCTGCTCGATATCTTCTTCGACACCGTCGACGCCGTGCTGGATGTTGACATCCACGGCGCGGTCGGCAGCGACGAACGCGACAGCCGCGATGGCATCATCCGCGTCATATTGGACCCGGTAGGGCAGACGCACACCGATGAATGATGCCGTACGGCCCGACTCACGCACACGTTCGACAGCCAACTGCGCGAGGCGCCCGGCGAGGGTCGAGTCCTGACCACCGGAGATGCCGAGCACGTACCCGGCAGCGCCTGTTGTCGTGAGGTAGTCAACGAGGAACTGAACCCGGCGCTCGATCTCTTGGCGCGGGTCGATGTCTGCCTGCACGCCGAGTGTCTGTGCGATCTCCTTCTGAAGCGTCATGTCTCCAGTATCGTCGTTGGTTGTTACGAAGCAATGAGGCGATCCCGCGAAGCCGGCAATAGGGTGGCGTACGGCGCTGGTTGCCTCACCAGCGGCTAAGAAAGTGAGCTCCTCATGACTGTTCTCGGCCACAGCGACCTCGATGTGCTGCCCCTCGCGCTAGGCGGCAATGTGTTCGGCTGGACCGCCGACCGCGACGCCTCCTTCGAGATCCTCGATGCTTTCGTCGCCGGTGGCGGGAATTTCATCGACACCGCCGATGGGTACAGCGCCTGGGTACCGGGCAACAGCGGCGGCGAGAGTGAGACGATCATCGGCGAGTGGCTCGCTTCCCGCAAGCCCCGCGGATTGACGATCGCGACGAAGGTCAGCAGCCATCCGGAATTCAGGGGTCTGTCAGCGAAGAACATCCGCGCGGCCGCGGAGGCATCGCTGAATCGTCTGGGCGTCGAGTCGATCGATCTCTACTACGCGCACTTCGACGATGCCGCGACCCCTCTCGAGGAGACGGTCGCCGCATTCGGTCAGCTCGTCCACGATGGCCTCGTCCGTCACATCGCCGTGTCGAACTATTCGGCCGACCGCATCCGCTCGTGGATCGAGATCGCGCAGGATGCCGGCATCGCGCTACCGGTCGCCGTGCAGCCGCATTACAACATCGTGCACCGAAACGACGTCGAGGAGCACATCATCCCGGTCGCCGAGGAGTTCGGGCTGAGCCTGGTGCCCTACTACGCCTTGGCCAGCGGTTTCCTCACCGGAAAGTACCGTTCGACGGATGCTACGAGCGTGAACTCACCGCGTGCCGGCGGAGCATCGAAGTACGCGACGGAGCACGGACTGCGGGTGATCGCCGAGTTGGAGAACGTGGCTGCGGCGCACGGCGCGTCAGTTGCCGCCGTTGCTCTCGCGTGGTTGCGCGAACAGCCGACGGTTGCCGCTCCCATCGCCAGCGCGTCACGTGTGGAGCAGGTGGCAGATCTGCTGGCCAGCACCGCGCTTGAGCTGACCGCAGATGAACTGGGTGCGGTGGATTCGGTATCGGAGTGGAGCCCGGCGAACGTCTGAGACAGCCGGAGTGCGATCCTGCAGACTCAGACTCTGATCCGGCTGGCACCGCTGTCGGTTTGCTCGACGAGAAGCTGAGCGGGAATCTGCTCTTGCATCGACTCGACATGGCTGATGATGCCGACAGTGCGTCCGCCGGAGCGTAGTTCGTCGAGCGTGCGCATGGCCACGTCGAGAGTGTCGCCGTCCAGTGACCCGAAGCCCTCGTCGATGAAGAGCGTGTCGAGTTGAATGCCACCGGCGCGCGCGGTCACAACCTCGGCCAGTCCGAGTGCGAGCGCAAGCGAGCTGAGGAAGGTCTCGCCGCCGGACAGTGACTGCGCGGGCCGGGTCTGGCCGGTGAAGGCATCGAAGACGACGATTCCGAGACCGGATGCCGCGCCACGGGCTGCGAGTGCATCGGAATGTTGCAGCTGATACCGACCGGTCGACATATCACTGAGCCGTCGGTTGGCAGCCGCCACGATCTCTTCGAGTTCCGCGGCGAGGACGAACGTCTCAAGCGTCATCTTGTGCGTGTTTCCGGAGCGCCCGGCGATCGTGTCAGCGAGGCTCTTGAGCACCGCGAAATCGGCCTGCTGCTCGGCGCTGGCGGCATATTCCACTGCGGCTGATTCGATGAGTTCGCCGAGCTGTTCGACGGTGGTCTTCGCTCTCGCGGCGGCGTCGAGCGCGGCCGTCCATGCCGTGCGCGCCGCACGTGCTGCGTCCTCGGGCCCGCCGAGGTCGACCGGAGCCTCGGGAAGCGCGCGCATCTCCAATGCCAGCAGCAGCTCTCGCTGCTTCTCGCGCTGCACGGTGTGCGATGTGATGCGCGAGTCGAGCTCCTGCTGCTCGGCCGCCGGTAGCAGCGCCTGACGTGCGGCCGTGACGTCGTCGAAGTCGGATGCATCGAGCGCCCGCTCCTGCTCGGCCACAGCCTCGGCGTGTGTCGTCGTCCGCCGGGCGCTTTCCTCCAGCGCATCGGCAAGAGCACGAGCAGTTCCGACGTGCGCGGTGACCGCGGCGATGCGCTCAGCGACCGATCCGAAGGGGCCGCGTGCGTCGGCGACGGCTGCCTCAGCCTCAGTGCTGCGCTGGGCGATCAGGGCGAGTGCCTCGCGCGCCTGCGCCAACGCTGCTGCCGCTTCGGCACGGTCCTTCTCAAGCTGCGCCGATCGTGCTGTCGTCTCACGCAGCGCCTGCTCGGCGTCAGCGAGTGTGCCGACGGCTACCTGTGCCTCGGCACACAGCGCTGTCGTAGCGGTGAGCTCATCTTCGGCGACGACGGCGGTGCGGCCTTCCGTCACCGTGTCTACGACGGCCAGCTCGCGCTTAAGCTCTGTTACGCGATCGAGCGCCTCACGATCGCCCTTGGCGGCGACATCACGCGCGGCTTCGGCGGTGGCGACGTCGTCCTGCGAAATGGGATCGCTGTGCTCGGCCGGCGCGGGATGCTCCGTCGCCCCGCACACGGAGCAGGCTTCCCCCGGCACCAGTGCGGTCGCGAGCTCTCCAGCGAAGCCGTCCAGACGGCGGCGGCGCAGCTGTGTGAGCGCAAGCTGTGCATCGTCGAGGGCACTGCTCGCATCCACGAGCGACCGCTCCGCCTGCTTGAGATCTTCCCGAAGCCGCTCGGCTTTTACCGCTGCGTCTCGGCGTGCCACCGCGGCGCTCATCGCCCTGTCCAGGTCGTCGGCTCTGTCGGCGCTGCGCCTCGCGGTGTCTCGCTGTGCGGTCAGCTCGGCGATCCGGGCCGGAAGCTCTGCCCGTTCCGCGTCGCGCGCATCGACGAGCTCGGATGCCGCTACCGCCTGCGTCTCAGCATCCGTCTTCTGCGCAGCGAGGTTCGGGGCGTTCTGCTCGAGCTCGGCTGCGCGCTTCCACTCGCCGCTCTGACTGGTCCGCTGTTCCGCCCATACTTCCAGCGTCTCTGCGGTGACCTCCTCGAGTTCGACCTCTGCCGCAGCCCACGCCTCGCGGGCCGCGCATGCGGCGACCTCAGCCTTCTCACGGTCGCTCGCGGCACGATCGGCGGCGCTGATCGTGCCGCGCAGCGCTTCTGCTGCCCGGGCACGCTGCAGGGTGGTGCGGGCCGCCGCGATCTCGGGCTGTTGGGCGTCCAGCTGCTGCATCGCAACCCTGGCCGCGTCCCTGTTCTGTTGCGCGTTCTGCTCCTCGCGCGCGGTTGTCAGTGCCGCGTCGGCCGCGGTGAGTCGCGTCTCGGCTTCTGCACCTTCGGCATCTCGGCGTTCGAGATGGTACTGGGCGCGCTCGAGCGCAGCCCGAAGCTTCTCGAGGCGCTCCTCGGTGGTTCCGCTGGAAACCTGATCGAGCTCATACTCGCCCCACAGCTGAGTGCTGGTCACCATGCGCTCGGCCTGTTGGAGGCCAGCGTTGACAGCCGCCAGACGCCCCTCCAGGAGATACTCGGCTGAGCGGCGCCGCTCGTCGAATCGCGCCTGCACGTCTTCGAAGCGTTCCGTCGCGAACAACCGGCGCAGCAGCGACTGGCGCTCCTTACTGTCGGCGAGCAGGAACCGTGCGAAACGGTTCTGTGCGAGCAGGATGACCTGCAGGAACTGTTCGCGACTGAGCTGCAAGATCATGTCGAGCTCGCCTGCCACGTCCACAGCCCGCGCCGCGATACCGACCCAGGTCTCGTCGACCCACTCTTCGAGGGCGACGGCCGACACCTGCTTGGTCATGCCGCCACCGCGTTTGGCCGGACGCAGATACTCCGGCGAGCGCGTCACCCGGAATCGTCCGGCAGTGGTGCTGAATTCGATGACGACCTCGCTGATGTCGTCCGGAGCGCAGTGGTCGCTGCGCAGGCGCTTGTCACCGCTTTCGTACCGCGGAACGCCCCCGTACAGGCCGAAGCAGACAGCATCCAGAATGCTGGACTTACCCGCGCCCGTGCGCCCCGCGATGAGGAAGATGCCATCGTCAGCGAAGCGGTCGAAGTCGACGATCTGCCGGTCGAGGAACGGCCCGAACCCCTCGATCTCCAGCCGATGCAGACGCACTAGACGAGCGCCTCTGCGGCAACGCGTTCATCGAGGATCTCGTCGATCAGCTCGCTTTCGCGTTCGCTGGCCCCGTGACCTGCGCGTACGTGCTCGAGGAAGGCCTCGATGCGCTCGGTATCGGTGACGGCCGTCTTCAGCCGGTCCGAGTACGAGCGCTCTTCGGTTTCAGCTGCCCCGACGGGCGCGTGCTGCACCATCGCACAGTAAGGGAATCGCTCTTTCAGGCGCCGCATCGGTTCGGCCTGTGGGAGAGTGTCGGTGTAGACGGCGCAGACCCAGTCGTCGGCGTGGGCTGCGACGTTCTCGGCGGAGAGGATTTCGTCGAGCGCTCCGGTCAGCGTCACGAGCCTGCGCGGTACTGGCAGAGCGAGCCACTGCGCGGACACAGCCCCCACGCGGTCGATGTCGACGAGCCAGGAACCGCGCTCCTTATGCTGCTCGCCGAAGCTGTAGTGCAGCGGAGCCCCGGCATATCGCACGCGTTCGCTGAGGGTCTGTCGCCCGTGGATGTGGCCGAGTGCGACATAGTCAGGTCCGTCGAACACGTTCAGCGGTACAACGTCGAGCCCGCCCTGACGAACCTCGCGTTCGAGGCCGTCGGTCGCCTCGACGCCAGCCGCGAAGCAGTGTGCGATCGCGACCGAACGCCCCGCACGCGACGCCAAATCGGCTCGCACCAGACCCATGGCGTGCGCCATGGTCTGCGCCTGCGTGCGCAGGGTGACCTCGGGCCAGTGCTGTCGCACGATCGCTGGCTCGAGGTACGGGATGCCGTAGAAGTGCACGGGACCATCTGCATCGTCGATCGTCACCGGCCGACCGATCGCGAGCGGATCGGTCATCACATGGATGCCGTCACGCAGCAGCTGCGCCTGGAATCCCAGCCGGGCAGCAGAATCGTGGTTCCCGCTGGTGACGATGACGCGAGCGCCCGTCTCATGCAGCGCGACGAGCGTGTTCCCGAGCAGTGTGTACGCGGGGCCTGCCGGAGTCGCGGAGTCGAAAACGTCGCCGGCGATGATCACGACATCCACTGGGTTTTCAGAGGCCGAGAGCTCAGCCACCTGCCGCACCAGCGCCGACAGCACATCAGCCAGCGCATCCATGGTCGAGTTGCCATGGAACGTGCGGCCGATGTGCCAGTCGGAGGTGTGCAGGATTCGCATATTCACACCGTACGGAGCGCCGCGGACATTCCCTCAGAGGCGTGCCGTGGCATCCCGATCAGTTGGCCAGTGCGAGGGTGCCGGTGTCCTCGGAAACGGGGCCGTCCTCGGAGACGGATTCGTCCTGCGTCATCGGCTCGCGCGGCAGGAGATCCTCCTTGCGCCCGCGCACCATGGTGAACGCGACGACGGATGCCAGCACCATACCGACCGCGGCGGCGAGGAAAACTCCGCCGTAGCCGTTCGTGAGGACGTCTCGGCCCACCTCACCCTGGGCGTGACCGCCGATGATCGCGGCGTAGACCGCCGTGAAGATCGACAGACCCACCGATCCACCGATCTGCATGGCCGAGTTGGTGACGGCGGATGCGACACCCGCATCGTGCGGCTCCACCCCTGTGAGGGCGACATTCTGCAACGGGATGAAGACGAACGCCATTCCGAGGCCCATGACCAGCAGCGCCGGGGCGACCTGCACGAAGTAGTTGCCGTCGGCAGTGATGAACGACAGATAGACGAGCGCCCCCGCGACGACGAGAGGACCGCCGATGAGCATCGGACGCGGGCCGACCTGACCGAGCATCTTCGTCGCGAATCCGGCCAGCACCATCGTTCCCAGTGGCAGCGGCAGGCTGGCCACTCCGGCCTCGAGCGCTCCCATACCGAGCACGATCTGCAGGTGGAAGGTCAGGTACAGCGTCGCGCCGATCATGACGCTGCCGGCGACGGCCTGAATGAGAAACGCCCCGCCGCGCACCTTATTGGCGACAACGCGCAGCGGCAGCAGCGGGTTCGAGACCTTCGCCTGAACCCACACGAACGCCGCGAGGATGATGAGCCCCAGCACGATGAAGCCGATCGTGAACGGGTTGGTCCAGCCCGTTTCCGCGAGGCTGAAACCGTACGCGAAGGATGCCAGGCCAGCCGTGACCAGCAGCGCACCCCACAGGTCGTAGCGCTTGTCGCCCGCCGCTTTACTCTCGGTGAGGAACAGCGCGCCGCCGATGATACCGACAGCGCAGAAGAACAGGTTCACCAGCAGACACCAGCGCCAGTCGAAGAACTCGGTGAGGAATCCACCGAGCACCATGCCGACGGCCGCGCCGGTGCCGGCGACCGTTCCGAACACGGCGAAGGCGACGTTGCGCTCCTTGCCGGAGGGGAACAGCGTGGTCAGCAGTGCGAGCGCGGCCGGCGCCAGCATCGCGGCGAAGACGCCCTGCAGCCCGCGACCGAGGATGAGTTCCCACCCGGCGGTCGCCAAGCCTGCATACAGCGACGCCAGGCCGAAGCCGATCATGCCGACCATGAACGTGCGCTTGCGGCCCCAGTAGTCGGCGATGCGTCCGCCGAGCAGCAGCAGCGCCCCAAAGGCGAGGGCGTAGGCGGTGACGACCCACTGCCGCAGATGATCATCCATGTTCAAAGCGATCTGCGCCTGCGGCAGAGCGATGTTGACGATGGTGCCATCGAGGACGACGACGAGCTGGGTCAACGAGATGACGAACAGGGCCCACCATTTGGCTTTGGGGCGGGCGCGCAGGGTCTGAGACATGAAAATACCTCCGGTGTCTGGTGAGGATGCCGGAGGTTTCAAGCCTCGGACCAGCTTCCGTTCAGAGGCTGACCGCCTCAGCTAACGGTGCTGAGCAGAGTTCCATTGTATCTGAGGCCAAGCTGTGGATTCGAGCCGGAAGGTCCCCTGACCCACCCTCACCGCGACGATCGACACGTGGTCATACAGTGTGCGCGTTGCACTTTCACCTGTGCGGCGTGCGGGGCTGCGCGATGCGAGATCTGGACTGCCCTCCGCCCTACAGGAGCCGGAATTGACCCTCCGGCAGGGCTTGTGCCCGCTTCGTCGTGGCTACCGACTTCCGCTCTATTCCTCCAGGTCGTGCGTCCAGTTGGCCTGCTGAATCCGATTGTCCAGCTCGCGCAGTTCCTGCGCGACGCCGTCGGCCGCCGCGCGCACTTCTGAGACAGGGAGCGCTGCGATCTGCCGCAGCTCTGATCGCATCTGGCGCATGCCGACGGAGTTGGTTCCGGATGCTGCGGCCGCAGCATCCGCCAATAAAGAATGCTGCAGGCGCAGCACATCGCGCGCGGCGAGCGCATCGGTCATTGTCCCGTCCGCGCCGAGGGAGAGCCGGGAGTTGGTCGCGTTGATCCGCCGGATGAGATCGCGCAACTGACCGAGGTCGGCTTCGGCTTCACCCAGCAGTGCTGCGGCATCCTCTGCAGGCTCCTCGCCCTCCTGGTAGCGGGCGTTCGCAGTGATGCGTGCGCGCAGCTGTTCGAAGCGGCGCTGCAGGTCTGCTCTGGCCGTCAGTGCCTCAGCGAGTTTCATGCCCTCATCTTTGCAGATGCCACACGATGCGTAATAGAAGGTCACACACCTGAGCGCTCAGCGCCGGCGCAGCAGCCCGGCGTGCGCGGGGTGCTGCTCGAACCACTCGGCGACGTACCAACAAACCGGGTCGACCTTGCGATCGCCGCGGTTCTCGATATCGGCGACGGCACCGGCGACCACACGGGCAGCATGCCCGTTTCCGCGGAAAGTCGGGATGGTGAAGGCTCTGGTGAGCGCGATCGTCGCCCCGTCGTCGCGATAATCAAGAGCGCTGACGAGCACTCCGTCTCGGGTGAGCGTGTAGCGCGAAGCATCCTTTTCGTCGGTGAGAAGGAAACCGTCAATCATCGTGGATTCACTCATCTCTACACGGTAGGCCACACCGACACGCAGGGACTCGTTTTGACACGAGACGACATCGTCAGTAATAATCCCCCCATGACCACCAACGCGCGCCCTTTGTCCGCCCAGGAGGCGAACAGGACTGCCGGGATGATGATGCCCGGCTGCGTTGGCATGTGTTGCCGAATGTGTAGCTGACCCCAGCCAACCCGTCTGGCTCGACGGAATCGCCATCTGCGAATTCTGAGCCCCCGAGCATCCACCCCTTGTGCTCGTTCCCGGCCTTTCCGGTCATTCATGCAACACATCAGAGCTGTATCAGCTCACCCTCACAAGGACTTCATCATCATGTCGAATACTGCACTCCTCGAGCGTCCCGTTACTTCCGCCGCGCACCTTCGTGCCGTCCAGCCGCCGGCAGTGTCTGCCGCCGTTGCGCCGACTGCCGCTGATCTTCCCGCCACCCGTTCGCCGCGCGGCTTCGCCCTCTACGTTGGTCTCGACGAGATCAAGGCCGCCGAAGCCGGTGTGAGCCTGCCGGTGCTTGTCGACGCACTGCGCCGCACGCTCGCCGAGCTCGCTCCTGGAGCTGAGACGCACGCCACCGTCGCCCTCGCACCGCACGGTGCCGGTGGACGCGACCTCGATGTCGTCCGCCTCGCCCTGCAGGAACCGGGCGCGATCGCCCGTTCCAAGGCGGCCGAGGATGAGGAGCAGGACGAGAACTACGGCGTTACCGTCGACATCTCCCGCAAGCGCGTTCTGATCGACGGCGATTCCGCTGCGTTCACCTACAAAGAGTTCGAGCTGCTGCAGTATCTCGTTCTGCGCGAAGGCCGCACGATCGAGCGCACGGAGCTGGTTTCTGCGCTCTGGCAGTCGCCGGATGACGAGACCCCTGGCGAGCGCACCATCGACGTGCACGTGCGGCGCCTGCGCGCGAAGCTCGGCCGTTACGAGGACATCGTGCGCACCGTCCGCGGTGTCGGCTACCGGTTCGACCGTCACGCCGATGTTGCCATCCGCTACGGACACGGCACGCCTTCGCCCGACCGCTTCTGAGGCTGTCTGCGGGCAGTTCGACCCGGCATCCAGCCTGATCGGCCAGTCCGCCTCCTCGACCATAACTCCTGAAGATTGGGCCGCTCGGAGCGAAAACCGGCCGGATCCGGACCGTTCCAGCCCAAAGTTCAGGAGTTGTGCACCAGGGCCACGGCAACCGGGGACGGTGCGACGGCAACGAGCACTGTCAGAGACCGGACGTAGGGTATCTGCATGACCACGACAGCGGATGCCACGGCCCCCGCTGCCGCGTCGGCCCCGCCGTTGACCACGGCGTATCGGCCCCCGCACCCGCTGAACATGTTCCGCACGGTCCGCGCTCTCATGCGCGGACCGAAAGATCCGACGATGCTCGTCCACGGCACCACGCTGTGGCGTGCCTCGCGCACCCCGCAGGGCATCGCGACGTTGGCACTGCGGCAGAGCACGGAGGGCGTGCATGCCACCGCCTGGGGTCCTGGTGCTGAGTGGGCCCTGACACAGCTTCCGGCGCTGTGCGGTGCCGACGACGATCCGGCCGGCTTCGACGCATCGCTGCATCCGCTCATCGCCGAGGCTGCGCGCCGTCACGCCGGGCTCCGCCTCACCCGCACCGACCTCGTCTTCGACGCCTTCGCGAGCGCCGTCATCGAGCAGAAGGTGACGTCGTTCCAGGCGTTCGGAGCCTGGCGTGTGCTCGTCACCCGCTTCGGTGAGCAGGCCCCCGGCCCGACGCCGCGCGCGATGTTCGCACCGCCGACCGTCGCCGGCTGGCACGGCATCCCGTCATGGGACTGGCATCAAGCCGGCGTCGAGCCGCCGCAGTCACGTGCGCTGGTGCGCGCGGCCGAACGAGGGCAGCGCATCGCCGATGCCGTGCTCGCAGCTCCCACCGGCGCCGATCGCGACCGTGTTCTCACCAGCCTGCCGGGAATCGGCCCCTGGACCGCATCCGAAACCCGCGTGCGCGCCCTCGGCGATCCGGACGCCGTGAGCGTCGGTGACTACCACCTCGCCCACGAGGTCGGCTTCGCACTGACCGGCGCACGCGCCGACGATGACGGGATGCTGGCGCTCCTTGAGCCGTGGGCAGGCCACCGCCACCGGGTCATCCGCCTCATCCTCGCCAGCGGCGTACGCGAAGCACGCCGTGGACCGCGCCTCGCACCCGAGGACCATCGCCGGCGCTAGACGAATCCCTCGCGCCAACGCCACGCCGCACCACGGCACGGAAACGCGCTTCCCCCTATGCTGGGGCCATGGCGGCAACGAAGAAGCAACGCTGGACCTGGCTCGGCGGCACCATCGCGCTGTTCATCCTCGGGTTGGTGATCGGGTTGGTCCTGCAGAACGTCTGGCTCGGGCTGCTGCTCGCGCTGATCGTGTCGCTGATCTGGCTGATCGCCGCGGAGTCCCGCAAGGGCGGAAACAGCGGCGTGAACGACGAGTCTCGCGGCATCGAACTCTAAGCGCAGCCCTCAGTAGTAGACCGCAAGCCGCCCGCGCGGACCGTCGATCACCTGTACTGGGGTGTCGAAGACGTCGCTGAGCACAGCATCCGTCATGATCTCGTCCGGTGCACCGAACTGCACGACCTTGCCGTCCTTGACCGCACAGATGTGATCGGCATAGTGTCCCGCGAAATTGATGTCGTGCAGCACGATCACGATCGTGCGTCCGAGCTCAGCAGCCGCGCGCCGCAGGTGCTGCATCATCTGCACCGAGTGGCGCATGTCGAGGTTGTTCAGCGGCTCATCCAGCAGCACGTAATCAGTGTCCTGGGCGAGCACCATCGCGACATACGCTCGCTGGCGCTGTCCGCCGGAGAGTTCGTCGAGGTACCGGGTCTCAAGATCAGATAAACCGAGGAACTCGATCGCCTCGCTGATCACCCGCTCGTCCTCGACGTTGAGCCGCCCCTTCGAGTGTGGGAATCTGCCGAAACCGACGAGCTGGCGAACCGTGAGTCGGGTGATGAAGTGGTTCTCCTGGCGCAGCACCGACACGATCTTGGCGAGATCCTTCGAGGGCGTGCTGACGACGTCGTACCCGCCGATCTCGATCGTCCCCTCGTCCAGGCCCAGCAATCGACCGATCATGGTCAGCAGTGTCGACTTGCCGGCGCCGTTCGGCCCGACCAGGGCAGTGACTCCCCCGGCCGGAATCTGCAGGTCGACGGGACCGATCGAGACGGTGTCGCTGTACTGCTTGCGGACGTCGGTAAGACTGATCACAGTCGACCCTTTCTGAGGATCACGATGAGGAAGAGCGCGCCCCCGACGAGCTCGATGATGATCGAGACGACGCCCTGCGCGTAGAAGAGGTGCTTCATCACGAACGATGCTCCGGCGAGCACGACGAAGCCGGTCAGCACGGAGATCGGGAAGATATACCGGTGGTCGTATGTGTCGGCGAACTGGTAAGCCAACGTCGCCACGAGGAATCCGAGGAACGTCATCGGTCCCACCAGCGCCGTCGACACCGCCATCAGAATCGACACCAGCAGCAGCACGCGAATGAGCTCACGCCGATGGTTCAGCCCGAGGTTTGTCGTGATGTCCTTGCCGAGCGCGAGCAGGTTGAGTCGCTTGGCGTTCATCCAGAGCAGGATGCCGGCCACCAGGCACAGCGGGATCGCAATGGGCAACTGCTCAGGGTCGGCGTTGGAGATGCTGCCGAACATCTGGGCGGTGAGCACGTCGAACTCGCTGGGTGTGAGCAGGCGCTGCATGAACGCCGACACCGATCCGAGCCCGCCGCCGATGATGATGCCGATCAACAGCATCACCTGCAGGTTGGCGTAGCGACCCGAGAGCAACCACCCGTAGAGCAGCACTGACAGCGCGACCATCACCACGATCTGCAACACGAACTGGGCGTTACCCTGCAGCATCACGAGTCCGGTGACCCCGAGGAAGTAGACCGCGGCTGTCTGCACGGCGACGTACAGCGCCTCGAATCCCATGATCGACGGGGTGATGATGCGGTTCTCGGTGGCAGTTTGGAAGCTGACCGTCGCGATCGCCTGGCAGAACGCGACGACCAGCATCACGATGATGCTCGTGGTGCGCATCTGCGTGATGCGCCAGAATCCGTCGGTGCCGAAGGGCACCGGGTTGTCCCACACCAGGATCCCGATGGCGAAGAATGCCGCGAGCGCGATCAGGATGCCGAGGATCGTGAAGTATCTGCGCCTGGCGCGTCCGCTCGGCAGCGGGCCTGAACGGCGCTCGGCCAGCCGCGGGGCGCGTGCGGAATCGACGGCCCTAAGCACGACGGCGCTGTTTCAGCAGAAGGGCGATGAACACGAGCGATCCGACGACACCGAGGATCAGTGAGACAGGGACCTCGAACGGCATGATGATCGTGCGACCGATGATGTCGCACACTGTGACGATGGCGATGCCGAGCAGGCAGACCCAGGGCAGGTTGCTGCGCAGATCGTCTCCGCGGATCATCGAGATGATGTTCGGCACGATCAGTCCGAGGAACGGAAGGTTGCCTACGATGACGGTGACGACACCGGTGGCAACCGCGATCAGGGCGGTGCCCAGCAGCACGACGCGGTTGTAATTGAGGCCGACGTTGGTGGAGATCTCCTCGCCCAGGCCAGCGACAGTGAAGCGGTCGGCGACGATGAAGATGACGACGCCGACGATGGCCACGATCCACAATGCCTCGTATTGTCCGCGCAGCACCGAGGTGAAGCTGCCGGCGAACCAGACGCCGAGACTCTGCAGCATGTCGGTCTGCAGGGCGATGAAGGTGGATATCGAGCCGACGACCGCGCCGAGCATGATCCCTACGATCGGCACGATCAGAGACGAGCGCAGCGACACCCGCCGCAGGAACAGGAAGAAGACCATCGTGCCGATGAATGCGGCGATGATCGCGCCGGTCATCTTGGGCACGATGCCGGCCGTCGGGAAGATGATCATCACGGCGAGCAGTCCGAGGCCCGCCCATTCGGTGGTGCCGGTGGTGGTCGGTTCGACGAAACGGTTCTGCGTCAGTAGCTGCATCACCAGACCGGACATGGCCATCGCCGCTCCGGCGAGCATGAGGGCCGCGGTGCGCGGGATGCGAGTGATGGCGAACATCTCGGCGCCGTCATCCGCGCCGAAGATGTCGTAGACCCCGACGAACAACGACACGACCAGCAGCAGAGCGACAACGACGATCCCGATCACGAGCTTGGGGTCGAAGAGCCGACCGCGCGTTCGCGGCGTCGGGCTCAGAGTCGTTCGCATCATGGTGTTTCTCTTATTGTCTCGCAGGTGTGGGGGCGGTCGTGCACGCACCGGCCCCACACTTGCGCTGAGATCAGTTTCCTTCGAGTGCGTCCGCGAAGGATTCCAGGAACTCGGTGTAGGTCTGGATGCCCTCGTTCGTGTAGGTGTCAGCGGGCATGTAGATGATGTTTCCCTCGACGACGGCGGTGACCTTGGCCAGTGCCTCCGAGTTCTCGAGGACGTCAGCGGCGGGCGAGAAGTTCGGGTCGTCAGCGCCGACTGCGGCATCCCGGTCCATCACGAGGATCCAGTCCGGGTTGGAATCGGCGATCGCCTCGACGGCGATGTCGTCACCCTGGTGGTCGTCAGTGGCTTCAGCAACCTCAAGCGCAGGAGTGAGTCCGGCGAAATCGAAGACCGGGCCAAGCGTGCGTCCGACATGCGGGGCGATGTAGCCGATCTCTCCGCCCGAGGTTGTGACGGCCATGACGGTTTCCGCGTCGTCGTATGCCGCCGCGACCCGCTCGATGGCCGCGTCCAGGGCGTCGTTGAGGGCCTTCGCTTCGGCCTGCTTGCCGAACACTTCGCCCAGGATGGTGGTCTGACGCTTGAGCTCTTCCTCGAACGGCTCGCCCTCGCGCGGGTCGAGTTCGAGCACGACGGCATCCGGCGCGTACGAGACGAAGTCGTCGTGGAACTGCGCGAAGCGCTGGCCATTGATGATGAGGTCGGGCTCGACCGCGACGACCGCTTCGAGGTTCGGCTCGCGGTGGCTGCCGAGGTCGATGATCGTCTCGTCCTCCGTGTAGGAGTTCGTGTTCGGCATGAGCGAGACGGCAGCCGCGGTCAGTTCGACGCCCCATGATTCGAGCGTCTCGAAGGTGCGGTTGTCGGTTGCGACGATCGACGCGAGCGGAAGGTCGATCGTGTGCTCACCGTTGTTGTCTTCAACCGTCACCGTGGTCGGCTCGTCTGCGGAGCTGGGCGCTTCGGCTTCTGCGGCAGGGCTCGCTGCACAGGCTGCGAGTGTGAGTGCGGACACGAGGACGAGGGATGCTGCGGCCAGCGGGCGTCGTGAAGACATGAAGCTCCTTGTACGGAAGAGAGGGGATCTGGCGGCTAGGTAAGGCTTACCTCAACTGCTCGTTATGTAGGCTAGCCTAACTTTATGGCCGAATCGAAATCTTCCTTCTCTCTGGAGCGTCATCCACTCGATCTGCACTTCCGGGTCGTCACGCTCACGGCACGGGAAGAGGTCGCGCCGAACTACGTACGCGTGCGGTTGGAGGGCGATGATCTGTATGGCTTTGCCTCCCCCGGCAGCGATGATCACATGCGCCTGTTCTTCCCGGACGAGATGCCGGACACCGTCGAGGAACTGCGCGCTGCCCCCAGCCGCGAGTACACCCCACTGGTGTGGGCCGAGAACTGGCTCGAAGTCGAATTCGCCGTTCACGGAGGCGAAGGCGTGGCCTCAGTCTGGGCAGCCAATGCCCCCATCGGCTCGAAGATCGGCGTGGGCGGCCCCCGCGGATCAGCGGTCATCACCGGCACACCCGGCTCATGGTTCCTCGCCGGCGACGAGACGGCGATCCCGGCAATCCGCCGATTCGCGGCGCTGATCGAGAATCAGCCGGCACGCATCGTCATCGAGGTGCGCGGCTCAGAGGACGAGATCCCGCTCGATGCTCCCGTCACGGTCGAGTGGGTGCATCGTGGAGATGCGCCGGCCGGGTCTGCGCTCATCTCCTTCATCGATGGCGTGACGGATGCTCCGGGCGAAAACCCGTTCGTCTTCATCGCCGCCGAGCAGCAAATCGTGAAGCCCGGACGCGCTCTGCTCGGGCGCTGGGGCGTCGACCCGAAGCAGGCTGTTGTGAAGGGCTATTGGAAGCGTGACGAGCCGGAGTATCACGCTCCGCATTGACGCTGCGGGCCTGAGGCTGCGGGCCGATGAGCCGGCGGAGGGAACCCGGCTCAGGGCGCGGGCGATGCAGCCTCTACGGCACGGTCGGTGAAGGCCTGCTTGGGCACGAATAGCAGCAGCACCGCCGCGGCGAGTGCGGTGGCACCGCACACTGCCCACACCGTGAAGTAGCCAGCCAGCGAGCCCGCCGTACCTTCGGCTCCTGCAGCCGTCCCGGCGACTCCGCCGAGCAGCGCGATACCGAACACACACGAGGCGATCGCCCCGCCCACGGTTTTGACCGAATTGGTCAGCCCCGTGGCGACGCCGGTCTGCGTCGCCGGTGCAGCGGATGCCGCAGCCGCCGGCAACGCCGCCACGAGCGCTCCGGAGCCGAGGCCGACAATCACCATGTTCGTGATCACCTGCGCATAGGTGTCGTGGAACGGCAGGAACAACATGAACCCGATGCCCACCAGAACGGATGCTCCGATGAGAGCGTTGCGCGGTGTCGCAAGCCGCGCAACCACAGGGAACAGCAGCGCACCGGCGATCATGCCGATCAGGTAGATGCCGATGATGAGCGAGGTCGCAAAGCCCGACGTTCCCAGTCCGTAGCCGTAAACAGTGGGATCGGTCCGCGCAAAGGTCGACAGCGGTGCCTGCGCTCCGAGCACGCTGACGCCGAACAGACCGGCGGTGAGGAATACCGGACCGAGCGCGGGCGAGCGGAACATCCGCACATCGATCAGCGGGTCATCGTGGCGCAGTTCCCACAGCACGAACGGCACGATGAGCAGCAGCCCGAGCACGACCACGGCCCACGACCAGACGTTGACGAGACCGCCATCGAGGCGCAGCAGGCTGAGCCCGCCGGTGAAGCAGATCAGGGCAATCGAGATCAGTACGAGCCCGACGGTGTCGAGCACGCCGCCGGTGGATTCCGGTGATTCCTTCACCCCGAACAGGATCACGAAGAAGCAGACCACGACGAGCAGGGCGGGAATCAGCAGCACGATCGTCAGGGGCAGCACGTCGATGAGCGCACCGCCGATGAGTGCTCCGGTGATGGCTCCGGTTTCGAGCGCGGCCACGAGCAGTCCGGCTGCACGCGCCGTGATGATCGACCGACCCTCCCTGCGGCGCGCCCGCGACCAGATGAGTGCGATCTCCAGGGGCAGCCAGACGACGTAGAAGCCCATGAGCGTCCATGCGACAAGGAACACCCAGAACGATTCCGTGAATGGCAGTGCCAGCGCGGCAGCTGCCGTGAGAGCCGTCGAGATCAACAGCATCCGCTTGTGCCCGACCATGTCGCCGAGTTTCGCGAAGGCCGGCACGACGAGCGCGGAAAGCATGAGCTGTGTGCCTTCGAACCAGTTCACGTCGGCGTCGTGAATTCCGAGGTGGCGCGCGATGTCGGTGAGCATCGGCGTGTAGTAGCCCTGCAGGACGCCGCTGGTGAACTCGACGAACGCGAGGAACCCGACGATCGAGGCGAGCGCGCCCAGGGTGACAGTACGAGACATCTGCGGTCCGTTCAGTTCAGGTTCTGAAGCAGTGCGCGGTGGAAGATCTCGCCGCGCTCCAACGTTGCGATCTCGACGCTCTCATCGACACCGTGGATCGACGCACGCTGGGCGTTAGACATCTCCAGCGGCGCAAAGCGGTAAACGGCGGGCGAGTATCGGTGAAAGTGCCGCGAGTCTGTCGCCGCCATCATCACGTACGGAATGGGCTGCACTCCGGGGAATGACGCTTCCAGAGCTGTGCCGAGCAGTGCGAACTGAGCATTGTCCGTGGGAGATTCCGGAGACGGTTCGCTGCCCTCGAGAACCTCCACGGTCACGAGCGGGTCATTGATGCGTTTGCGCACGCGCGCGACGGCGCCCGCGACGCTCTCCCCCAGCGCAATGCGCAGATTGACGGTCGCGGATGCCTGCGACGGGATGACGTTGGCCGCAGTTCCGCCGGACTGCATGGTCGCAGCGACCGTGGTGCGCACCATCGCGGCGGGCTCGCCACCGAGCGCCGCGAAGACTCGGGCGGTGAGAAACGGCACCCGACTCAGCACTTTCAGCAGCAGTCTCGAGGGCCCAGTAGCCTGCTCGGCGAATTGCGCCAGCATCCGAGAGATGGCTTTCGGAGTGCGGGGGCGGAAGGTACCGGGACCGAGCCTGTTCACTGCCCGGGCGATGCGCCGGACCGCGGTGAGCGTGGGCGGTGCAGAAGCATGGCCACACTCGCCCCGGGTACTGAGGTTCAGTGTGAGGACGCCCTTCTCGCCGACGCCGACCATCGCGGCGCGGCCCTGCACGAATGAGAGAGGGGCGTCGACGACGGCGCCGCCCTCGTCGAGCACGAGCCATGGCACGACTCTGCGGTCTTTCAGGACCCGGGCGATTTCGACGGCTGCCGCGCCGAAGGTCTCTTCGTTGCCGCCGAAGGAAAGGTAGACATCACGCGCGGGCACGAAGCCTGCGGCAAGGAGGTTCTCGACGGCCTCGAGCACGACGATCAGCGGTCCCTTGTCGTCGAGGGTTCCGCGCCCATATACGAAACCGTCGGCGATGACGCCGTCGAAGGGCGGGTAAGTCCAATCGTCACTCTCATCGACGGGGACGACGTCGTAGTGCGCCATGAGCACGAGCGGACCATCGGATGCCTCGGCGCGGCCTTCCCAATGAAACAGCAATCCGAACTCGGTGTGCCGCTCGAGCGCGAGCTGTGCATGCGTCAGCGGGTACAGTTCTGCGATCAGTGTGACGAAATCCTCGAACGGCTGCGCGCCGCGCTGCTCCAGTTCGGCCGACACCGTCGGCAGGTGAATCATCCGAGAGAGCCGGTCAGCGATGCCCGGCCGCGCTGTCACTGCAGTCATCGAGCCAGACTATCCGGTGCACCGCCATGATTCCGGTCGCAATTGCTGTCGCTATGACGGCCTCCAGACGACATAAACTGCGACCGGAACGCCAGCGTCGGGGCTTCGGCGTTACGCACCAGGAGGACAATGGAGTCGTGAGTCTGTTCGCCTTCGCCCCCTCCCGTGGCCCTCGATGGCAGCTGGGACTGCAGGCAGCGATCGGACTCACCGTGCCGATCGTCGTGATGACGTTGCTGGGTATGCCGACACTGGGTTATGTCGCCGCATCCGGCGCGTTCACTGTGCTGTTCGCCGGCGCCTCCCCTGTGGTCGAGCGCGCCAAAGTGCTGCCGATGGTCGGCATCGGACTCACCCTGAGCGCCACGGCCGGTGCGTACGCTGCCGAGGAGTCGTGGCTGGTCAGCATCGGCATCGTTGCCATCGCGCTTATCAGCGCCGGACTCGCGTTCGGATTCAGCCTGGGTCCGCCCGGCCCACTCTTCTTCGTGCTGATGTTCGGGCTGTCGGCCCAGGTCGTGGCTCACGCTCAGGTCACACCGCTCGCGTACACCGCTGCTGTTGCCGGCGGGTGCCTGTTCGCGTATCTGGTCGCCGTATCTCCACTGCTCATCTCCCGCGTGCGCGCCCGACGCGCGCGCCGGCTGAGCGAGCTGCTGCCCGGGCCGGCGCTGGACGCCGATGCGAAGATACTCCTTCTGCGCGCGGCCATCGTTTCCGTACTCGGGGTCGTGATCGGTTCTTTCGTCGACCCCGGTCGCAGCTACTGGATCGTCGGAGCCGCCATCGCGGTGATCGGGTCAGCCGCCGCGCGCAAGGCCGCCTTGCAGCGCGGCTTGCACCGGATGCTGGGCACGGTGCTGGGCGTCGGAGTCTATGCGCTGCTGGCGCTGCTGCATCCGTCCGGCCTGTGGATTGCGCTCCTGCTGGGCATCATGCAGTTCTCGGTCGAACTCGTGGTGGTTCGTCACTACGCCCTCGCGCTCATGATCATCACACCGCTCGTTCTACTGCTGACAGGAGCCGCCACGGGCCAGATCGGATCGATGGACGTGGCGCTCGAGCGCATCATCGACACCGTGGTCGGCGCGACGCTCGGCGCGGTGTCCGGCATCCTCCACGCAAGGACGCTGCCGGAGACCCAATAATCGGCCGCTCCGGTCGCACTTTGTGTCGCTATTCGCGGCTTTTAGCGACACGAAGTGCGACGGGAACAGTGGGTGGTGGGCGCAGTGGGTGGTACGCGCGGTGGGTGGTGGGCGCTCAGGGCGAGCGCTCAGCGCACACCGAGCTGAGACTCCATGACTGCGGCCGCGGCGCCGAGCAGCACGAGGTCCGGGTCGTTCGCGCCGACTTCGATCTTCAGCCCCTCGATGATCGCCGGGCGCAGCCGTGAATGGATGCCGTCGACCACACCGTCCGCGAACGCCCCCTCGACAAGGCCTCCCGGGCCCACCACAACGACGACGTTGATGTTCAGCATGATCACGATCGGTGCGAGCACTTCGCCGAGCGTGCGACCGGCCGGCTCCAGCACCTCCGTGCCAACGGCTGCGACCCGTCGCTGAAGGTGCGGTGCGCCCACGACCATGTCGAGGCATCCACGCCGACCGCATGGGCACAGCTCGCCGCCGGGGTCGACGGTGAGGTGTGCGATCTCACCCGCCGCGAACTGCTCGCCCAGCACCGGCTCACCGCCCTCGAGCACGGCCGCGCCGACGCCGTTCGCCATGTCGACGACGATCGCGTCGCGGCCGGATCTGTTCCGGAAACGACTGAGGCCGAGCGCGAGCAGGTTGACGTCGTTGCCGACGACGGTCGGAAGACCGGTGCGGGTTTGGATCGTGTCTGCCAGCGGCACGTCTCGCCAGCGCAGCCGGTCGGCAACATGCACGAGACCGGTGTCGTCCACGAGCCCCGGGGATGCGACGCCGACGCCGATCACCTGACTGGAGGCGCGCTTGATCAGCAGTCTCGCCAGGTCGACGGCATAATCCAGCGCCGGCTCGCCGTGCGCGCCGCCGATACTGATCTGTGCCCGATCTACGACGGTGCCGTCGAGGTCGATGATCGCTCCGGTGAAAGTGTCGTCGTGGGTGAGATCGAGCACAATGGTGCAGTTGCCTTCGGCGTCGATCGCCACACGAGAAGCGGGCTTACCGACGCGCGCCTCGGCCACCACGCCCAGGTCATGCACGGTGCCGGCCCCCACGAGCTCGGAGACGAGCCCGCCTACCGTCGGCAACGACAGCCCGCTCAGCCGAGCAAGCTCCGGCCTGGTCTGCGGGCCGTTCGCGTACAGCAGCCGTCGGATCACCGACAGGTTGTGTTGCCGCGTGACGTGAATCGCCTCACCGCCGGAGTGCTTTCGTGAGCGACGAAGCGCCTTGAGTTCATCGGGAGTCAGCGACAGGATGCCCCGCGCATCGGCGTCGTTGGGCTTTCGTGCCACCACCACTTCGTCCTGCTCTCCTGGCTCCGTCACCGCACGATCGTCGAGGTCAGCTCGTCGATCTGCTGCTGACGTTCCGCCTGATTCTGAATCCGCCCGCTGACTCCGGGCCGTTCCTGCCACGGTAGCGGCCCCGAGCCGCGCCGGTACTCCACGCCACGCTCGTCGAGTCGTCCGAGGTGCGTATCGAGCCGTGCTGAGAACTCGTCGAAGTCGCCACCCGGCCCGCTCCACAGCACCTCAGCGAGCGCGCAAGCGCGCGGCCACAGCATGTAGTCGCGGACGCGTCCGGAATCCAGGTGCTCGGCCCACAGGTTCGCCTGGGCACCGCGCAGGAAGGTGGCCTGATGCTCGCTCGCCCATGCCGGGATCGGGTCGAAGTCGTAAACCTCTCGCAGCCCCACCACAACGCCGACCGGGATCGGCTCGCGGGGATCATCGGATTGCCGGTAGTCGAAGTAGAGCTGATTGTCGGGGCACGCGATGACCGGGATGCCGCGACGCAGGGCTTCACCGATGCCGGCATCCCCTCGCCAGCCGAGCACCGTCACATCCGCGGTGACATCATGCTCGAGCACTTCGTCCCAGGCGAGCATGCGCCGACCGCTCTGCTCGATATGCGCGCGCAGCTGCTCGAGGAACCAGAACTGCAGTTCGCGAGGACCGGCGAGTCCGCGTTCCCGGGCCAGCTGCTGCGAGCGCGGGTCTGCCTCCCAGGGGCCGGCAGGAACCTCGTCGCCACCCAGCCCGATGTCGACAGCGGGGAAAAGTTCAAGCACTTCGTCGAGCACGGTGCGGAAGAAGTCCACTGTCACGTTCTCCGCGTTCAGCGGGTACGCGCTCACACCCCAGCGCGGGTAGACCTCGACCTGCGGTTGCGCGCCATCGGGGCCGGGAACTCCCAGCTCTGGGTAGGCGGAGATCGCCGCCTGGGAATGACCGGGTAGGTCGATCTCAGGAACGACGGTGATGCCGCGGGCAGCGGAGTAAGCCACGATCTCGCGGATGTCCTGCTGCGTGTAGAAGCCGCCGTGCGGGCGAATCACTTCGGGAGCGTTCGCGTCGTCGGCCCCCTCCTGCGTGCGGTCTCGCCAGGCGCCGATCTCGGTCAACCGCGGGAAGGCACGGATCTCGATGCGCCACCCCTGATCATCGGTGAGGTGCAGGTGCAGTCGGTTGAACTTGTGCATCGCCATGAGATCGATGATGCGCAGCACCTCGCGCACCGGCAGGAAGTGCCGAGCGACGTCGATCATGATGCCGCGCCAGGCGAACGCCGGCTCGTCTTCGACCCGGCAGGCGGGGATCGTCACGGTGCGCGGATGAGTGGATGCTGCGCGCCAGACGTGCTCGCCCATCAGCTGCAGCAGCGTCATGACGCCGTGGTGGAAGCCAGCCGCATCCGACGCGTGAATCGTGATGACCAGTGGTGCGACCTCCAGGCGGTAGGCCTCCGGTTGCAGCGCGGCATCATCGACGAAGCAGATCCCGGCCGAATCGAATTCAGCGTTATCGACGCGGATGCGCGCTCCGGCCCAGAGCCGCTCAGTCAGCAGGGCGACAGCATCCGCGGCATCCGGAACCCTGAGTACCTCGACCGACTCGGCGATGACGAACTCTCCGACGCCCTCGACAAACTGACGTGGACGCGGAATCACAGTGTGCTTCATCATCAGCCCTTCACCGCCCCGCCGGTCATGCCGGTGACGAGTTTTCGTTGCAGGAAGACGAACAGCACGACCACAGGCAGCGAGAACAGCACGGATGCCGCCATCTGCCCACTGACGTCTGTTCCGGTAATGGGAGAGCTGAATGAGGCCAGCCACACCGGGAGCGTGTACATCGACTGATCCTTCATGAAGGTGTAGGCGATGAGGTAGTCGTTCCAAGCGTTCATGAAGGTGAACACGCTCGTGGCGAGCACGCCCGGCAACACGAGGGGGAAAAGGATGCGGGTGAGCACCTGCCACGTCGTCGCGCCGTCCAACTGCGCGGCCTCTTCGAGCTCCTTGGGCAGCGCGAGGAAGAAGCTGCGCATCATCCAGATCGAGAACGGGAGCGTTGCCGACACGTAGGCGAGGATGAGCCCGAAGTATGTTCCCAGCAGCCCCGTCGCGTTGAAGACGAAGTACTGCGGGATCAGCGTCGCTCCCCCGGGGATCATCTGGATCAGCAGGATGGTCACCAAGATGGTGCGGCGGCCGCTGAAGCGGAAACGCGACAGTGCGGCAGAAGCGAACAGTCCGGCCACGATCGCGAACACGACGGCGCCGACCACCACGATCACCGAGCTGCGCAGGTTCTCGAAGAAGCCTGCTTGAAACAGTGCGGTGTGGAAGTTGGCGAGCGTCGGGTCGGTGGGGAAGAACTGCGGCGTGGAGCTGAGCGCATCGGAACGCTTCGTGAACGCGGTTTTGACCATCCAATAGATCGGGAAGGCCCAGAGCACGCAGAAGACGAACGCGATGATGTTTGCCGTCGGCGACGTGCGGTTCAGTTTCCCCGCGCGTCGGCTCCTGGTCGAAGTGATGGTGCTCACAGGTCGTCCTCCCCGGAGTGGATGAGATGGCGGATGTAGACGCTCGTCAGCGCGGCAAGCAGGATGGCCGTGATGAGTGCGAGCGCCGCTCCGGTGCCGAGGTCGAAGGAGACGAAGGCAGTGATGTAGGTGAAGACGCCGAGCGTCGCGGTGGTGCCGTCTGGGCCGCCCTGGGAGACCAGCCAGATCTGGTTGAACACGTTGAAGTCCCAGATCACGGAGAGGATCGTGACAAGCAGGATCGTGGGCTGCAGGAAGGGCAGGGTCACGTTGAAGTAGATCCGCCGTTCGGAGGCGCCATCCAGTCGCGCAGCCTCCTTGTACTCCGGCGAGACCTGAGTCTCAGCGGCGTAGACGGTCATCGCGAGGAAGGGCACAGCCTGCCAGACAACCAGCAACCAGATGGAGGTGAATGCGAGACCGGTGTCCGAGCCCCAGTCCGTGTTGGTCATGTCGCCGAACACACGCAGCTGCGTGAGCATCCAGTTGAACACTCCGTAACCGGGCTGGAATAGCCAGTTCCACACTAGAGAGGCGGCGACGTTGGGCATCGCCCAGGTGAACACGAGCACGATCGTGACGAGGACGCGCATCTTCGATCCCAGGCGCGTCATGAGATGGGCGATCGCGACGCCGATGAGGAGGCTGCCGATGACGAGGGCGGCGGTGAAGAGGATCGTGCGGATGAACGACCACCAGAACTCGTCGTTCGTGAGAATGTCGAGGAAGTTATCGAACCCGACGATCGAGTATGCACCGGTGAACAGCGATTTCCTGTTGTAGTCGGTGAATGCCATCCAGATCATCACGCCAAGCGGGATGATCGTCACCGCCAGCAGCAGGAGGCCCGCTGGCGTCATCAGCAGGAATGCTGGCAGTCGACGGTCCGCGAAAGCACGGGCCGATCTTGGTGTCTTCTGGGTCACTTCGTTCTCCGGGTCGAGTGCAGCCGAACGGGGCGGGCGCCATTCTGACGCCCACCCCGATATGTCACTGCAGGTACGCGTTGGCCTTCTCGTCGTACGTGGCCGCGGCCTCCTCCGGTGTCGCGGCACCAGAGGCGATCGTGGAGAACATGTCCTTCAGGACTCCCGAGCTCTCGACGTCGGTCCATCCGGGCGAGGCCGGTGTGGCGCGAGAGGTCAGCGCTGCGGAGAAGAATCCGCTCTTGACCTCGGGGACATCAGCGAGGATCTGCTCGCCGACCTCGACAGAGTTGGGCATCAGGCCCTGGTCGCCGAAGACGTGGTCCTTCTGGATCACGTCGCTGGTCGCGATCTGAATCCAGATCAGGGCGAGCAGCTGGTTGTCGCTCTTGGCTGCGATGCCCCAGTCCGAGCCGCCGAGCATGACGGGCTGTGTGCCCGTGCCGGTCTGGCTCGGCAGTGCGAAGGTGCCGAGGTCGTCCTCGGTGAGGTCTGGGTTGGCAGCAAGGACCGTTGCCATCGCGCCGTTGGTGGCGATGATCGCGCCAGCCTTGCCGTCAGCCAGGATCTGCTCCTGCTCAGGGCTGTCCGTGAATACTGTGTCTGCGGCGGCCACCGAGTAGGCGTCCTGGAACTTCTGCCACTCTGCCAGCGCCTCGATGTTGTCGCTCGCGGTCGACGTCCATGTGCCGTCGTCGTTCTGCGTGGCGATCTCCCCGCCATGGTCCCAGACGAACTGCAGTCCGACGTAGAAGTGCTGGCCCGGCAGGTAGAGGGCCGAGAAGTCGCTGGCGGCGTTGGCGGCCTGGACCTTGTCCAGAGCGCTGGTCAACTCGTCCCAGCTGGTGGGTGCCTCGGTGACACCGGCTTCAGCCCACATGGTCTTGTTGTAGATCACCGCACGGTTGCCGGCGAAGCCGGGAACGGCGTACAGGGTACCGTCAACCGTCGCCGGGTCTTCGAGTCCGGACAGCCAGGTGTTCCCCTGAGCGAGGTCGTCCTTGTACGGGGTGACATCCATCAGGGCACCGTTTGCAGCGTAACCGGCCACCTGCGTGTTGCCGATGTCGACGACGTCCGGCGGGGTCGAGGTCCCCAGCGCGGTGGAGAGCTTGGTGCCGATGCCGTCCCACTGTTGGATCTGGACATCAGCTTCCGCACCGGTACGCTCGGTGAACTCGGCTTTGATGGCCTCGAGCGACGCATCGTTGTAGTCGTCCTGCATGATCCAGACGGTGAGGGTCTCACCTGAAGCATCCACCGTTTCCGGGATTCCTTCGGGAAGCTCGCTTCCGCCGGCGGCGCTGCCGCTTGAACCGCATCCGGCCAGCGCTAGGGCGGCCACTCCAGCCGTGGCGAACGCTGCCACGCGCATGATCTTACGCATCTGAACTCCTCTGTGAGTCTCTCGGTGGACCACCGCGAACGGTGGATTAATTAATAATCCACACTTATTAATTAATCCGCAAGCATGTGACCGAACTGAGACCTTCAGTGATTCACGAAGTGAGACTGGTTGTGCCCGATGAGCGGGCGGCGAAGTCGTCCGCAGTGGCGAGAATGCTGGCCCGCATGGCGGTGGCTGCCCGGGTCAGATTCACGTCCGAGCGATGCGCGAGACTGACCGTCCGAGTCAGCCTTCGATCCCCCAACCGCATCGACCGCAGACTCGGCCGATCAAGCAGCACCATCGCCGGAACGACGGCGACGCCGAGTCCGCGTTCGACGAAGCGCAGCACTGCGTCCATCTCGGCCCCTTCGACCACCGGGGTCGGGCTGAGACCGGCGGCACGGAAGGCCGCATCGGTCGCTGCGCGCAGGCTATAGCTCTCCGCAAGAAACACCAGCGGCAACCGAGCGAGATCGTGCAGGCCGATGCTCTCCCCATCAGCCACCGGCGGCTGCGCAGCTGACGAGACCACAACGAGCTCTTCGGTGAGCAGCGGAGTGCGCACCAGCGCCGCCCCCGCGACCGGGAGCCCTTCTGACGCGGTGATCAGTGCCATATCTAGCGCTCCGGCGGCAAGATCTTCGACGAGCGGATGCGTACCTGCCTCGGTCAGTTGCAGTTCGACGCGGGGGTGGGCCGCGTGAAATGCGCTCATCACCTCGGCCACCAGACTGATGCACAGCGTGGGTGGAGCCCCCAGGCGCACGCGCCCGCGCTGAAGTCCGGCCAGCTCGGCCATCTCGGAGCGAACTGCTTCGGCATCCGCCAGCATCCGCCGCGCCCGAGGCAACAGAACCTCCCCTGCTGCGGTGAGCGAGATGTTACCGCGAGCGCGATGGAACAGTTCCGAACCGAGTTCCTGCTCGAGCGTTGAAATCTGCCGGCTCAGCGATGGCTGAGCGAGGTGCAGATTCTCAGCCGCGCGCGTGAAGTGCCCGATCTCGGCGATCTCAACGAAACCGCGCAACTGCTCCAGGTTCATGTGCTTAGTCTATTGACACCAGAAGAACAATGCATTGGAGTTATTGGTTGCATGTTCTTAGCGTGGAAGGATGACGACACGCGAGCGACAGATCTCCACCACCGTCCTGGTCATCGGAACCGGCGGTTCCGGCCTCCGCGCAGCCATCGAAGTCGCCGAACGCGGTGTCGATGTGCTGGCGGTCGGTAAGCGTCACCGCGATGACGCGCACACCTCGCTCGCGGCGGGCGGCATCAACGCTGCTCTCGGCACGATGGATCCTGACGACAGCTGGCAGCAGCACGCCGCCGACACCATCAAGGAGAGCTACTTCCTGGCGAACCCGCACACCGTCGAAGTGGTCACCCGCGGTGCTGAACGAGGCATCAGTGATCTGGAGCGCTGGGGTATGGACTTCGCTCGCGAAGACGACGGGCGCATCTCGCAGCGGTTCTTCGGCGCCCATACTTTCCGTCGCACCGCATTTGCGGGCGACTACACCGGACTCGAGATTCAGCGCACGCTCGTACGACGGGCCGAGCAGCTTAATGTACCGATCCTCGACGGCGTGTACATCACACGCATCCTGGTGAAGGACAACGTCGTCTTCGGCGCGTACGGGTTCGACCAGTCAGACGGCACGCGCTATCTGATCCACGCGGATGCCGTGATCCTGGCTGCGGGCGGACACACCCGGATCTGGCGCCGCACGTCATCGCGTCGCGATGAGAACACCGGGGACGCGTTCCGCCTGGCAGTCGACGCCGGGGCGCGGCTGCGCGATCCCGAGCTCGTGCAGTTCCATCCGTCCGGCATTATCGAACCCGAGAATGCAGCCGGCACGCTGATCTCCGAGGCGGCGCGCGGTGAGGGCGGCATCCTGCGCAACGCGCTCGGCGAGCGCTTCATGTCGAAGTACGACCCCGAGCGGATGGAGTTGTCGACCCGCGACCGTGTGGCTCTCGCTGCATACACCGAGATCGCTGAAGCCCGCGGAACGCAGAACGGCGGAGTCTGGCTCGACGTGTCGCATCTTCCTCGCGAGACGATCATGTCCCGCCTCCCCCGCGTTTTCCAGACGATGATGGAACTGCAGATGCTCGATATCACGACCGATCCGATCGAGATCGCCCCGACCGCGCACTATTCGATGGGCGGCGTATGGGTACGCCCGGAGGACCATGGCACCGACGTCGACGGGCTCTACGCGATCGGCGAAGCATCCAGCGGCCTGCACGGCGCGAATCGTCTCGGAGGCAACTCTTTGATCGAGCTGCTGGTGTATGGGCGGCTGGTCGGCCAGGCGGCGGTCGCACATGCCTCGGCGCTGGACTCGCAACGACGCTCCCCGGTCGCTGTCGCGCAGGCGCGCGCCGAGATCGATGATCTGTTGGCAGCCGACGGGCGTGAGAATGTGCGCGCGCTGCAGCGCGGCATCCGCAACATGATGACCGAGCATGCCGGCGTGGTGCGCTCCGAGGACGGGCTGCGTACCGGTCTTGCGGAGCTCGCCCTCATCGAGGAGCGCATGAACGACGTCGGAATCCATCCCGACATCGCGGGATTCCAGGATCTCGCGCACGCGTTCGACCTCAAGGGCTCGGCCCTGGCTGCGCGGGCAACTCTCGAAGCGGCGTTGGAGCGGCGCGAGACCCGCGGATGCCACAACCGTAGCGACTTCCCCGATACGGATCCGGAACTGCAGGTGAACCTCGTCTGGTCGCCCGCCACCGGCGTGACGCGCGAGGAGATCCCACCGGTGCCGGCCGAGATCCAAGCACTCATCCGCAACGTCTCCTCCGAGGGCAAGCTCGTCGAGTAGCGCGGGCACACCGATATTCATCGTTCTTTCGGGAGCCGCGTGTACGGCATCTCTGTCGCTCTGCGGACCGGAATATCGCAGGGCGACTTGACTCCGAATATAGGGTTCGGCGGTGCCCGATTCGATTCCCGCCACGACATGGCCACAAAGTTCGCCCCCGGTTAACCCCCACGAACAAGTCGGAGCGCGCCCGTGCCCACGATCGAGGGGTTGCCTACCAGGTCAGGCTGATCGATTCACGCACATCGTTCGGCGCTGCGGCGACGTCGAACAGGTACCGCTACTTGGCAACGCCGAGTAGCGAGTTTTCCCTTCGCATCGTTCACACCGGGCATCCAGGAATCCGGGAGGCCACACACAGGGACGCTGATGCAGAATCGTTACCTTGCGCGCTTGACCCGACAGCGCGCCGGCCATTCGGCCCCCGTTACTTCAAAGGATCGTTACGTTCGTCATGCCCGAAACTGCTCTGCTCGCCCCTGTCCGCCCACGCATCGCCGCCCTTACGCTCGTCGCCGGCGCAGCGATCGGCGTTCTCGCCACCCTTGGTATCGCCACCGCAGCCCCCGCATCTGCGGCAGGCCCGGCTCGAGCTGTCGTTATGGAGGCGGCTGACCTCGGCATCGGCCTCGAGGAGGCAGAAGCTGCGACCGCGGCGTCGCGCGCTGCGTTGAACGACGCAGCCGTCGTCGTCACGGATGCACGCTCCTCCGGACTCGATTTGGGCCCAGACTCCATCGCGATCGATACGGCGGGGCTACTGAGCGCGCTGGATCGGCTCGATGACCCCGATGCGGACGCGGTACTGGATCGCGTAGAGCGCACCGGCGATCTGGCGTCGGAAACCGAGCAGGTGGTGACCCAGAGCGCGGCCGTGCGCGAGCGATTGGATGCTGCGGTCGCACAGAAGCGGGCGGCAGAAGCTGCCGTGGCTGCCCTCGCGGCGGCCAACACTCCGGATGGCGCTCGGGCCGTGGCGCAGCAGATCGCGGCCAGCGATTACGGCTGGGGCGCCGACCAGTTCTCCTGCCTGAACTCGCTGTGGCAGAAGGAATCCGGCTGGGATTACCAGGCGTATAACCCCTCCGGCGCCACTGGCATCCCCCAGTCACTGCCCGGAAACAAGATGGCAAGCTTCGGCGCCGACTGGCAGACCAACGCCACGACCCAGATCCGCTGGGGCCTGGACTACATCCAGCGTGTGTACGGTTCACCGTGCTCCGCGTGGGGTCACTCGCAGGCGGTCAACTGGTACTGAGTCTCGGTACGCTCGAAGGTGTCGCCGCCCCGGCGACACACCCCCGCAGAGAGGCCCAGCCCACACGATGTCTCCGGATTCTCGACCGCGTCGCACCAAGGCCGTATCGACCAGGAACGCGACCTTCCAGTATTGGGAGACCCTGCTCGGCAATCGCACCAAGCGCAATCGCGCGGGAGAGATGATCGTGCAGGGCGTGCGCCCCATCAACCTGGCGCTGGCATCAGACCTGTCGCTGCGTGCGGTGCTGATCACGCATGGCAGCACACGCTCGTCGTGGGCGTCGGAGACGATCGAGGCTGCGGAGCGCGCAGGTGCGGTGCCGTATCTGGTGGCGCCGGAGCTGATGGCAGAGCTCGGCGAGAAGAGCGATGACGCACCGGAACTGCTGCTGATCGCCGGCATTCCGGCGGATGATCTGTCGCGCCTGCCGACGCCGGCGGACGGGCTGTACGTGGCACTGGATCGCCCAGCCTCACCAGGCAACATCGGCTCGATCGTGCGCACGGTCGATGCGCTCGGCGGGCACGGCGTGATCACCACGGGCCACGCCGCCGATCCCTACGACCCGCAGGCACTGCGAGCTTCTACGGGATCGGCGATCATGACCCCGACAGTGCGGCTTTCCAGCATCCGTCAGGTTCTCGATTGGGTCGCGCAGTTGCGCGACCAGGGCATCAATGTGCAGATCGTCGGCACCGATGAAGCCGGCACGGCTGATGTTTGGGACGTCGATCTCACCGGTCCCACCCTGATCGTGACCGGCAACGAGCACTCCGGAATGTCGGCCGCGTGGAAAGAGGCGTGCGATGTCCTCACTCGCATTCCGATGACCGGGCACGCGTCTTCCCTGAACGCGGCGAATGCGACCGCGGCCATCCTTTATGAGGCGACCAGGCAGCGCCACACCACGGGGAGTCGTTCCACCGAGTGACTCCCACCCATACCCCGGGTGGGTATAAGGTTGGGCGCATCATGACCTCGACACACCACGAGCACCATGGCGGGCGTGAGGGCGCAGAGCACGACTCGCACGGACAGCACGCAGAGCACGCGCCCGACGCACACGGCAGTCATGCAGAGCACGATAGTCATGGCGGCCACGCAGGGCACGGCGGGCATGGCGATCACGCCGGCCAGTTCCGCCGATTGTTTTGGATTATGCTCGCGCTCGCGATCCCGACGGTCGCGCTGTCCGGCATGTTCGCGATGATCGTCGGATACCCGCTTCCGGATGCTCCGCTGCTGCACTGGGTCTCGCCCGCACTGGGAACGGTCATGTATCTCTGGGGCGGTAAGCCGTTCCTGGTCGGCGCGGTCAGCGAAATCCGCTCTCGCAAACCGGGCATGATGCTCCTGATCGGCTTGGCCATCACCGTCGCATTCGTAGCGTCCTGGGGTGCGACGCTGGGGCTGCTGCACCACGAACTCGATTTCTGGTGGGAACTCGCACTCCTCGTCGTGATCATGCTGCTGGGGCACTGGATCGAGATGCGCTCGCTCGCCCAGACCACATCAGCTCTGGATTCACTCGCCGCGCTTCTCCCCGACGAGGCCGAACGCATCGAGGGCGATGACGTCGTCACCGTCGCTCCCGCCGATCTCATCATCGGCGACCTCGTCATCGTGCGGCCGGGCGGCAGCGTCCCTGCTGACGGACGCATCGTCGACGGGCGGGCATCGATGGATGAATCCATGGTTACCGGAGAGTCCCGCACGGTGAGCCGCAGCGTCGGTGACCAGATCACCGCGGGAACCGTCGCCACCGACTCCGGTCTTCGGATCGAGGTCACCGCGACGGGCGACGACACGGCGCTCGCCGGCATCCGTCGCCTGGTAGCCGACGCGCAGAACTCGTCTTCTCGCGCGCAGCGCCTGGCCGACACCGCCGCCGGCTGGCTGTTCTGGTTCGCGCTGGGTGCCGCGCTACTCACCGCGCTCATCTGGACGCTGGTCGGGATGCCGGACGCCGCCGTGATCCGCACCATCACTGTGCTCGTCATCGCCTGCCCGCACGCCCTGGGCCTCGCCATCCCGCTCGTGGTGTCCATCGCCACCGAGCGCGCGGCCCGCGCTGGCGTACTGGTCAAGGATCGTCTGGCACTCGAGAGCATGCGCACGGTCGACACCGTATTGTTCGACAAGACCGGCACCCTCACCAGAGGTGAGCCGGTCGTCTCCGAGGTGGTCGCGGTCGACGGCCTCGACGCCGACCGGGTGCTGGTGCTGGCAGCGGCGGCGGAAGCCGACAGCGAGCATCCACTCGCGCGGGCCATCGTGCGCGCCGCCGCCGACAAGCAGCTGGCCGTACCCGACAGCTCCCAGTTCGCGTCCTCGCCTGCTGTGGGTGTCACCGCCACGGTCGAAGGTCGCACTGTTCGCGTGGGCGGGCCTCACCTGCTCAGCGAAGAACGCGTCGATGAGCTCGCGATCGCCGAGAAGTGGCGCGCCGACGGCGCGATCATCCTCCATGTCCTCGACAGCGGCCGGGTCATCGGTGCCCTCAAACTCGCCGATGAGGTCCGCTCAGAATCGCGCAGCGCCGTCGACGCGCTGCACGGTCTGGGCCTGCAGGTGGTGATGATCACGGGAGATGCGGAAGCTGTCGCCCAGGCGGTCGCCCACGAACTCGGAATCGATCGTGTCTTCTCCGGTGTCCGTCCAGAAGACAAGGCCGCACAGGTTCAGGAACTCCAGCGCGAAGGACGGAAGGTCGCCATGGTCGGTGACGGTGTGAACGATGCGCCCGCTCTTGCCCAGGCGGATGTCGGTTT
Organism: Microbacterium sp. A94; assembly: GCF_051842855.1. Lineage (NCBI taxonomy): Bacteria > Bacillati > Actinomycetota > Actinomycetes > Micrococcales > Microbacteriaceae > Microbacterium > Microbacterium sp. A94. The sequence goes on from NZ_JBPXMU010000005.1 coordinate 265,468, forward strand.
GGCGATCGGCGCAGGAACGGATGTTGCCATCGCATCGGCCGGTGTGATCCTCGCCAGCGACGATCCGCGCTCTGTGCTGTCTGTTATCGAGCTGTCTCGCGCCGCCTACCGGAAGATGCGTCAGAACCTCTGGTGGGCCGCGGGTTACAACCTCATCTCCGTGCCGCTCGCCGCCGGCGTCCTCGCACCGATCGGTTTCATCCTGCCGATGTCGGTGGGCGCGATCCTGATGTCACTGTCCACCATCGTTGTCGCGCTCAATGCTCAGCTGCTGCGCCGGCTCGATCTTCGTCCCGCTACGATGACACGCGGCATCCTCGAACGCTGATCACGCGGGATTGACCGCGGCGTCCGCATCTCCGGAAAGCCAGCGCAACCAGCGTGCGCCGGGGTCACCCTCGAGCACGAGAGCTCGGACGAGCAGCGTCAGCGGAATCGACAGGATAGCGCCGAGCGGACCGATGACGAACGTCCAGAAGATCACCGAGAAGAAGCTCAGCGTCAGGCTCAGATTGACCGCGTCGCTGACGAACTTCGGTTGCACGAGCACTTGCAGTGTGACGTTGACGACGATGTAGATCGCGATGACGATGAGCATGAGCGGCCAGCCTCCGACCACAAACGCCAGCATGGCCGGCGGAAGCAGCCCCAGCACGAACCCGATGTTCGGCACGAAGTTCGTGACGAACGCAAGAATCGCCCACACGATCGGCGCCGGCACATCCAACGCCCACAGTGCAAGCCCGTCGACGATGGCGACAATGGCGCCAAACGTCGCGTTGACGATGTAATAGCGACGAACACCCGCGTTGAAGGTGTGAAAGCGTGCGATGGCCGGGCGCGCGGCGGGACCGAACGATGCCTCTGCGCGCGCGTACCGCGATCCGTCGGCGGCCATGAAGATGACATACGCGAGAACAAAAAAGAACGCGGTCAGCACGGCGAGAACAGACCCGCTGAGTGACGAGACGAACGACAGTACGTTCGCGGGCTTGAGGATTGCGGCCGTGGCCTCGGTCACCTCGCTACCGAGCCCCACTGATTGCAACCAGCCGGTCAGATCACGTACGGATGCCTGGAGGTCGCTGTACACATCGCCGACGAGCTTCGCGAACTGTGCGCCCGCGTAGATGAGCATTGCGGCGAGCGCGGCAAGGATCAGGTACGCAACGACGATGACGGCGGTAGTCGCTGCCCAGCGCGGCCATCCGCGTTTTTCGAGCGGATGCCGCAGGGGATGGCAGATGATGACGATGACTGCGCCCAGCGCGAGCGGCCCGATCACCTCCCGTGCGAAGAACATCCCCACGAGCACGACCACTGCGGCGGCAAGCCCGATGAGAACGCGCAACGCCGGCGAGAGCGCCGGGGGTGCGGGTTCAGGAGCAACTGCTGTCGGGGCTACCAATCTCCTGCGCTTCATTGCGCCAGGCTATCGGACGGGTTCCTCCTCTCCTGATTGCGGAGGTCGGCGGGGACGGAACCTGCGGAGCGCACCTCGATGATGCGACTCTGCGAGGAATCGTCCACCCGCTTGTCACCTTCATCCGTGAGCGATCGAGACGCCCAGGAATAACCACCTCGACCAATACGCTGTATTGGAGCATCCGCTAATGCCAATCGGGCAATAGCAACACACCGCAATAGCTGCGGTGGCGATCGAGGGAGTGTGCCGGATGCTGAGCGATCACCAGCGCCGAGAGGGCGCAAAACGAACGCATGCCGGTGACGGGCGGCCGCTCGAGCCGTTTCGCTGGTGGCACCTCCTCTCCGGGCGGAAGCTGCTCCGACTGCCACTCACTTACTCAGATGGCAGCCGTATCGACTACGTCGTCGACGTCCGCACGTCCGGCAAGCAGGGCCGCGACGACGACAGGGACCTGTACGACGGAATGGCGCACCTGTACCTCGATGGTCGGCACCATGCTGCGTCACCGCTACCCGCTGTCATGCCCGTCGAAGGGGGCGTGATCGAGGTGTCGCTGGGGTCAGCCGGACTACGACGTGCCCACTACGTGCCGGACGGGGCTGCCGCCCAACTCCTGATTCCGCACCCGAAGACAGCGATCGGCCGCAGGCTCCGTTTCGATCGAGATCATCCCGCACTCAGCCGCCTGCTGGGCGCCATCTCGGTCGTCGTGCTTGTGGTCGGCGTGGGAGTGAACGGGGTGCAGTTGCTGGAGGTTCTCTCTGAGATTCCGCCGGTCGCCGAGCGCTTCGGACATTTCCACTCGCCTGTGGACCTCCCGCTCTGGCAAAACATCGCACTGGGTTTCGCAGCCGGCCTCGCGGCCACTGAACGTGCGCTTCGCCTGAAGTTCCACTGGCTGCTCGACGCCTTCGGCACCTGAATACGTGATCTCGCGCTTCCGGTTCGACAGCTTCGGGCGAGCACTGCTCTTCATCACCGCCGCGTACGACCGTTCGGCGGGCGTCGGAACGATGACGACACTTCTCCCCGGAGTTGTCATCATCATCACGGTCCTTATCGTGTGGCTCCGCACCCGGCGCACTGGTCCGGCGCGGACACCGAACAGCATCGGATCGAGCGTCGGGGCAGGGGTAGCGTAGAAATCCAGTACAGCGTAATGGGAGGCATCAGATGACAACGCAGCCGCCAGAGGGCTTGAATAGCCGCGAGAGGATCCTCTGGGCTGCGACGACGATGCTGGGGGAAGCACCCTCGACGACACCGAGCGTGCGGGCGGTCGCCGCGCGGGCCGGGGTGAGCGCCGGGTCTGTGCAGCATCACTTCCCCACCCAGCGCGAACTAATGGACGAAGCACTTGTCCTGATCTACGACCTGGTACTTCCCGATGAAAGCGTCCACGACTCATCCATTCCGGCGAGGGACCGACTCGTCGGCTCCCTCCAGAGGCTGCTCTCACTCACGGTCGAAGGCCTGGATCCGCGCGATGCGTGGGGTCAGGCCTTCGACCGCTACGTGAGGCCTGCGCCGACAGACTCGGCGCGCGAAGAGTACTTGGCGAGCGGGAGAGAACTGCTCCGTCGCATCGAGTATTGCCTCACGGTTCTCCAGGGCGAGGGTGCGCTCGTCCCCGGAGACAACTCACTCCGAGCGAGGTTTCTGCACACGGTGGTAAGCGGGCTCTCGATCGCGCAGGTGTTCCCTGCCGAGACCTCACACCTGGCGACCGAGCTCGAGGTGCTACGGGCGGCTGCCGAATACGTGCTGAACGAGCAACCGCCCGCGGAATCGCTGTAACCGGGGTCAAGCCGCGACCACGACCACGAACTCCGGCGAAACTGCGACCGTATCGCGGACGCTCACCCTGGCGATCAGCGACGACGAAGTGAAAGCCGACCCCGACGGTGCGCAACAAGCAGGAGGAGCGTTGTCACCACCGAGCACACCAGGACGGCAACGATGCTGCCTTCCGGACCGAAACTTCCCCCGGAGAGCCAGTCCGGCCCGCTTGTCACGGCGGTGACAAGGGAATCGCGCGCCTCGGCACCGGAGGTGACGGTGCCGAAGATGCCCACCGTCGCGACGTTCCAGCCGAAGTGCAGACCGATCGCAAGCCACAGCGACCCGGTGGCGAGGTACGCAGCGCCCAGCATGAGTCCGGCCTCGATCGCAATAACAACAGCACCCCAGAGCGAGGCGCCCGGATTGAGCATGTGCACGAGTCCGAAGATGATCGCCGAGGCGCCGAGCGCCACGCAGGCACCCCACCGGCCCTGGAGGAGGCGGAACACAACTCCCCGGAAGAACACTTCTTCCGAAACGGCGACCGCACACATGGTTCCGGCGACGGCCAGCGCACCGGCGATCGATCCCCAACCGGTGATCGTATAGGCACCGAAAAGGGCGAGGATGCCGACGGTCACCGCCGACAGTGTCAGCCCGACCCCCGTTCCAATCAGCAGGTGACGGGTCGCACCTTTCGGCGCGAGATCGCTCACGTGGCGACGTTCGACATGCCGGCCTGTCCAGACGTACAGGGACACCATCGCAATCGCCAGGGCCGGGCCAATGATGAGCGCAGCAAAAGGGTTGTGCAGCTGGGCGGCGATGGCGTTCGTGACGAGCATCGCCACGGCGAAACCGACGACGACAAGGGCGGTTCTGACCCAGGGCCGAGTGCGGGGCTGCTCGATCCCGCGCTCGGCTGATGGCTGGAGATCCTGCGTGGACTTCGTCATTCCTGCTCCTTATCCCCTACTCGATTTCGGGGTATGAGCACGACGTTACGGAGCTCGCGAACACCGCGAATCCCGCCAGGGTGGACAATTCGGATCCCTCGCTCGGGGGATCCAGCGCCATGCAGATCAGCGATCGGCGCGGAGCGTCAGGACCAGGCAGCGAGCCCCGCTCGGTGCGCGAGGACCACCGCCTGCACCCGATCACGCACCTGGAGCTTCGTCAGGATGCGTGACACGTAGGTCTTCACCGTCTCGTGACTGATCACGAGCTGCGCAGCGATCTCTGCGTTCGACAGCCCCTCGGCGACGAGGATCAGCACTTCACGTTCCCGCGCAGTGAGCGCTTCGAAGATCGCAGCATCCTGCACAGAGGGCCGTAGCCGGTCACCGTATCGCCCGATCAATGTTCGCGTCACTGCCGGCGCGATCAGGGAGTCGCCCGCGGCAATGGTTCGAATGGCCTCCGTCAGCTCGGCCGGCCGGGCGTCTTTCAATAGGAAGCCGCTGGCGCCTGCTCGCAGGGCGTCGTACACGAGACCGTCCAAGGAGAACGTCGTCACCACCAGCACGCGCGCGGCATCCGAGATATGCGGGCCCGCTATTCTTCTTGTCGCTTCGATCCCGTCGAGAAGGGGCATACGGATGTCCATCACGACGACGTCCGGCCGCTCGCGACGGGTGACCCGCACAGCCTCTTCACCGTCAGCCGCCTCGCCGACGACCACGAGATCGGGCTGAGCATCGATGATGGTGACGAATCCGGTGCGGACGAGCTCTTGGTCATCGCAGACGACGACGCGGATAGGCATGCCCGCGCTCATCCGGGAAGCCACACGCGTACGACGAACTGTTCGCCAACTGGTTCGGCCTGCAGATCGCCGCCCACGAGTTCCACGCGCTCACGCATCCCGATGATCCCCCGACCTCCCGATATCGAAGCCGTGCTCTTGCGGCTGCGGCCGGAACTGACCACGTCAATCAGGATCTCACGCTCACCGTATGCGACCGTCACTGTTGCAGCGCCGTCACGCGCGTGCTTCATCGCGTTCGTGAGGCTCTCCTGGACCACTCGAACGACCACGAGTCCGGTGGCGCCGGCCAGCGGTCGAGGATCGCCACGCTCCACAAGCTCGACCTGCTGACCGGCCGCGCGGGCACGGGTGACGATGTCGCCGACCTGCTGTTCGGCGGGCGCACGTGTGATCTCAGCATCCCCCTCGAGAGCCCCGAGCAGACTGCGCAGGTCGACGAGCGTCATCCGGCCTCCGTCGGCGATGGATGCCAGCAGCTCCAGCGTCCCCTGATCGATGTTCTGGCGAAACTGACCGGCCTCAGCCTGCACGACCATCGCCGTCACGTGATGAGTGACGACGTCGTGCAGCTCGTGTGCGATGCGCGCCCGTTCGGCCGTGATCGTCTCCCATTCCGCTCGCTCGGTGCGGCTGCGACGCAAAGCGGCCTGCGATCGGAGCCAGGAGCCGAAGACCCACAGCGCCGCCAGCAGCGCGCCGAAGACCAGCGCATCGAGCACGGTGAGTGCGGCGTCGAGTGCGATCAGCGCCGCGACAAGCGCGATGTAGCCGCCCAGGGCGAGCATCGCCGTCAGCGTCCGGTGCCGCTCGACCAGTGCCCCGGCACCCACCAGGGCAACGAGCAGGCCCAGGGCAGCGAACGTCGTGGGGAACCCGAGCAATTGATACGCCGCGAATGCCGAGAACGTCAGCGCCAAGGACCAGTGCGGCGATCGGCGCAATAATGCGACCGAGCCTCCCTGGATCACGATGAGCGTGATGCCGAGCAGATCGAGTGGTCGATCAGGCGACGCCGCCAACTCGAGCCCCTGCTGCGCCACACCGGGGACGAACGACAAGCTGACGAGAATGACCGCCGACAAGACATCCCACGTGACATAAGCGCGCAGAAATCGGACCGGCTCGTACTCGGCGATGGCATTGATCACTGTTGGCCTGGCTGCACTCTCGCTGGCGTTCGCACGATTCTCCTGATCCGCACAGTCACGTTGATGCGCACAGCAGTGATCGCTTCTGTCGGTAGCTTTGGTCAAAGTGGGCAGAACATGACGTGCAGCCCCACATCGCCTTCCACTGGGTGGCGAAAGCCGCCTGGGGTGGTTCCAATTATGGTGAAGCCGAGCGACTCGTAGAGCCTGATTGCGTAGGAGTTGGTCTCGGCGACAGCATTGAACTGCATCCCACGGAAGCCTCGCGCTCGTGCCCAGCGGAGTGAGTCCAAGACGAGCGCCCGCCCTCCCCCTCTGCCCTGGTGGTCTGGGTCCACCATGTAGCTCGCACTGGCAATATGGGCGCCAGGGCCAGCGCGATTTGCATACATATTTGCGGTTCCGACCACGCCGCCGCTGGCTGCTTCAGCTACGACCACGCGACCCGGTGCCCGCACCATCCACGCCGCCTCGGCCTCTTCCTCACCCAGTTCCGGGGAGTAGGTGAAGGTGTCTCCCGCCGCTACGATCTTTTGCAGGAAGGGCCAGATAGTGGGCCAATCGGCGGGGGTAGCGTCGCGAATCAGCATCAAGCCAGTCTGCTCCTTCGCCCGCGAAACCGCGACCTTGAGGCGTCCGGTCGACACGAAGACGGTCTCGTGCCCGACCTGACCGTCTAGATGCAGCTCCGGGGCAGCCTGTAAAGATCATCACGAGGCGCCTCCGTTCGTGCAGACCTCTGAATCACCGTGCGGCGAGTATTGCGGCGGACAGCCACTGGCCGAGGTCTCGGAAACTGGGTCCGTCACCGTCGCTCTGCTCTCGGCGAGCACTGTCCAGGAGAGCCGCATCCGGATGCGGTTGATCATTGATGATCGAGACCAGTTCGAGGTAGCGCCCCTCGGTGGCGTTGTATTCCGGATCCTGGAGCGCCTCGAGAGTGGTGCTGTCGAGATCGCGATAGCGGTCGGCGAGCCGCCGTCGGAGGTCGTCGTCGGCTGCGACTCCGAACGCCTGCGCCAACTGCTCGACCATCTGTGCGGCGAGGGCGATCACCTGAGCGTCATCGGCGGCGAATCCCGCCTGGTGAGCAGCCATCAGCTTCGGCGTCAGATCAGCGCCCGCCGAGTTGATGAAGTTCTGCACGTGAGGTTTCGCCATCTCCGAGCCGGGAAACTCCGCGTACGTCTCGTGCAGATAGGAACGGGTCGCCGCGCGGAACCGGTCATCTCGCAGCAGCTCCGCCAAGGTGACCCACGCATCGAGCTGCTCTGGGGCGGGGTCCGCCGGCAGCATCGGCTGCGCTGCACGGATCCGCTCGATCGTCTCCGCCGGAAGCCCTGCGGAGACGTCCTCCAGGAAGTCGTCGACCAGCCGCTGACGCTCGGCGTCGGACATCGTCACCAGTTTGCGCAGAAGGTTCGCGCGTTCCGCCGTGCCCTCCTGCCGCACAAGCGCGCGGAGCACTGCCCGCTTCGCCTGAATATCCTTCGACCGTTTCTCGATGACATCGAGATGTTCAGCGAGAATATCGCGCAGCGATGTCGTACCGGCGAGGACGCGGCGCACCTGATCCAGGCCGGTCTCGAGGTCGCGCAGCGTGCGGACGAACTCCAGGCGGGCGATCGCATCCACGTCATACAGGCGGTGACCGCCGTCAGTCGCGTCCGTCGGGTGCACGAGCCCTTCATCGGCGTAGTAACGGATGGCGCTGACGCTGAGCCCGGTGCGATGCGCGACTTCGCCGATGGAGTAGAGAGTGTCTTCTGAAATGTTCATGTTCCCACCTTGCAACCTCAAGCGGCTTGAGATGCAAGTCGGCGTTTGGACGCTGACACTCCGCACCCCCGATTGATCTGCCGCACAGGTCGCACTGTTAGCGTCGCCCGTCAGCGAAAGGACAGTTGAGTGAGTCGCAAAATTTGGGTAGGGCTAGGCGTCGCAGTTGCATTGTTGGGCCTCGTCGGATGCAGCAGCACCGGTCCAGAGGAACCAGCTGAGAGCAGTCAACAGGAGGGTTCATCGCAGCAGCCTGATCTGGAGGGCGTCCCCGACGTGGTTGCGGAGGTGAACGGCGTGGAGATCACCAAGGACGAATTCGTCAGTATCTATGAGATGCAGTTCACGCAGTGGCAGATGCAAGCGCAGCAGACTGGCGAAGCGCTCGATCAGGATCAGTTGCGCACGCAGACGGCGGAAGCGATGGTCGACTCGGAACTCCTCTCGCAGGAAGCTGACGAACGCAAGATCGAATTGACTCAGAATGAACTTGATTCCGCACTGGAGCAGCTCGCCGCAGCCAACCAGATGGGATCGACGGACGAACTACTCGCAGCGCTGAAGGAACAGGGCATGGGCGAGGAAGAGGTGTACGCCGAGCTGGAAATGCAGCAGCGGGTGGACCGACTTCTGACTGAGGAAGTCGGCGATACGGAACCGACCGAGCAGGAACTTCGCGAAATCTACGATCAGGCGGTAGCCCAGCAGGAGCAGTCCGGTGGCGAGGCGCTGCCGACATTCGAAGAGGTGAAACCGCAGATCGTCGAACAGGCCGTGAACACCAAGAAATCCGAGGCGTATCAGGCGCTGGCGGCCCAGTTGCGTGAAGAAGGCGAGATCACACTGCATCTGTGATCCACTCGGGATAGGTTGCCGGGATGAAATGGATTCTCTACGACATCGGTGGCGTCCTCGAAATCGTCGATGATCACAGTTGGCCGCAGGTCCTGGAGAAAAGCTGGAGCGTCCGCCTCGGCTTGTCCGTCCAAGAACTGCGTGCTCGCCTGGATGCCGCCGGTCTCCCCGACACCACGTTGCAGACCGGGGTCGCAGACGAATACTGGCGCAAGTTCGGTGCCGCACTGGAAGTCGATGATGTTGAAGTCGCGGCGTTGCGGGCACAGCTGTGGGATGCCTATTGCGGCCAGGCGAATGTCGAGCTATTAGCTCATGCACGGTCGTTGCGGGGGCGTGCGGGCCTGGCCATTCTGTCCAACTCCGGTGATGGTGCGCGTGAAGAAGAAGAGCGACGCTTTCGCTTCTCGTCCATCTTCGATCCGATTTGCTACAGCCACGAGCAGGGAGTGGCAAAACCGGATGCTGGCGCGTACCTGACCGCTCTGAAGAGAATGGGAGCGTCCGCCGAGGATGTTCTATTCATCGACGACAACGAAGCTCCGATGCGGGGCGCGGAAGACTGCGGGATCCGTGCGGTTCTGCATCGCGATAATGCCACGACGATCGCAGCGATCGAGCGTTTCCTGGCGAGCTGATCGATCAGAGCGAGAATAGAGATAGAGATGCAGCCGCATCGGACAGTGCTCTAGCGTTGCAGCCAGGCGAGTACAGCCAGCACCCTGCGATGCGCCGATCCAGAGCCATCGAGACTCAGTTTGCTGAAGATTGATGTGGCGTGTTTCTCAACCGCACCGACGCCGATCACGAGACTTTCAGCAATACCGGCGTTGGTGCGGCCCTCCGCCATCAGCGCGATGACTTCGCGTTCCCGAGGGGTGAGAGCTGCGAGCGGATCCCGGCGGCGCCCGAGGAGCTGACTCACGACCTGCGGGTCGAGCACAGTTCCGCCGTCGGCAATCCGCGCGACAGCATCCTTCAACTCCTCGATTGACGCGAGCCGGTCTTTCAGCAGATAACCAAGACCCGTGTCTCCAGCGGCGAGCAATTCCACCGCGTAGGTCTCTTCGACGTACTGGCTGAGAAGCAGGATGCCGACATCCGGATGCCGTCGGCGCAACTCGATGGCCGCACGCACCCCCTCATCGCGAAAGGTCGGGGGCATCCGTACGTCGAGCACGGCGAGGTCGGGCTGCAGCTCCGTCACCTCGGCGAGCAGGGCATCCGCGTCGCCGTAGGCGCCTACGGTCTCGTACCCCGCCTCGTCGAAGAGTCTGATGAGACCTTCGCGCAGAAGCAGGGAGTCTTCGGCCAACACGATTCTCACCACTGTGCGATCGTCATCCCTCTGGCCTGCCATCCGATCAAGATACCGTGCCCTCTGTCGCCTGATACGGGATGCTGGCCGAAATGACTGTCGGACCGCCTGCCGGACTCGTGAGGTGGAGGCTGCCGCGGAGTCCGTGGATTCTTTCGCTGAGACCGGCGAGCCCGTGCCCAACTGCAGCGTTCGCTCCTCCGACGCCATCATCGGAGACGACGATCGACAGCAGGTTTCCCGCGCCGGCAATCGCCCTGGTCGAGTCGATTGTGAGCTCCACCCGCGACGCAGATGCGTGTTTCGTCACGTTCGTGAGGAGTTCTGCCACCACGAAGTATGCGCTGCGCTCGACCTCGGGCGGGAGCGTCTGACCGATGAGTGTCACCGTTGTGGTGACGGGAACTGTGCTTCGTCCGGCAAGCGAATCGATTGCAGCGGCAAGACCGCGGTCTTGCAGGATCGGTGGCGCGAATCCGCGAGACAGCTCGCGGAGCTCTTCGAGGGTGTCGCGCGACTGCTGCATGGCGCCATCGAGGAGCGCGCGGGCGGCACCCGGATCGCTCTCAAATTTGCGTCCTGCGCTAGCCAGATCGAACTGCAGCCGCACGAGCCGCTGCTGAGGTCCGTCGTGGATGTCGCGCTCAAGGCGGCGCAGCGAGTGGTCCTCGGCGGCGACCGCCGCACCACGCGACGCGCCGAGGTCGGCGACCTCTCGCTCGAGCGCCTCTGAACGGAATGCGCCGAGAACACCTACTGCGAGTCCATGGTGCAGCAGGATGAGCCCCCGGGCCACCCATGGCAGCGTCACAAGGAAGACGACGCCGGCCACCGCGTACATCACGCTCTCACCATTGAAACGCCCGAGGTAGCTGTCTGCTATCTGGAAACCAGGGAAGAAGAACCGGAGTGCGACGTCGTGCAACCAGACGTCTTGCTCGCTCTGCGGAAGGAATCGACCCCAGAACCAGTAGCTGACGCCACCGAGACCGACTGCCACCCACACGAGGCTGACGGCCCAGGTGAATACCCCCAGGATGAACCCGAGCAGCACCGTGTGCAGCAGATAGAGCCAATAGTGAGCGTTGCTGAATAGGTCTTTGAACCAGCCGACGAGTCCCGGACGATGCACGACCGGCGTCCAACCAGGCCGGGCGATGGCCGGAAGTCCGGCCCAACTCAGTCGGGTGAGTTCTAAGGTGCCGAAGGCGCGGGCGACGAACAAGGCGGCAGCGAGGATGAAGAGGCCGATCCAGATAATCAGCGTCCCGAGACCGGCAGCGAAGAGCACCCACCCGATTGAGAAACCCACCGTCACGATGGGGAGCGTAAGTAACAGGAAGCCCAGCTCACGCGGAAGGGACCGCCACAGCTTGCCATAGCCGGGGCCGCGCCTCGGGCGTTCGATGGGCGGCGAAGAAGTCACGTCTCCCAGCGTGCCAGAATCGTCACCAGGTTGCGTGCTGAGCAAGAGATTGGTCATAGATCCACCCTCGCTTCACCTGCTTCGAACAACCAGCAGGCCAGCATCCGATTCTCCACGGGGGTTATCCCCCGTGGGCGCTGCCGCTCATCGGGCAGCACCCACGGGATCACCCACGGGATCACCGTCAGCGGTCTGCTGCGCGGGCGATGGTGAGGGCGAGGTCTGCGGGCCGGCTCCACATCGGCCAGTGCCCGGTCGGGAGATCGACGATTTCGAGATCGCTGAGCATGGCAGTTTCCGCCATCATCGGGTGCCCTTCACGAGCCATCTGCATCAGCGCTTCGGACGGGAAGGAACAGGCGATGATCGTCGACGGCACATTTCGTCGAGCGTCGTTCTCGAGATGAACCGCTGCACGCACGACGGTTGCGGGCTGCGGAACCGCACGCTGACGAAACCGGTCGAGGTCGTCCTCGCTGAGCCCATCGAGACTGGCGGCCAGCTCCGCGAACGGGGGAAGCGCCACCTCGTGCTGGTCAAGCGGAACCGACGCATCGTTGGCAGAGCCGTCGGCTGACGGTCCACTGTCGACGTAGACGATTCGAGCGACCGCGGTGGGATTCTGATCCAAGAGAACGGATGCGGGAGCTCCAGCACCGCTGTGAACGACGAGGACGACCTCCGAGCCTCCACCACCAGCAGTGCTCACCGCCGCGCGTAAGTGGTCGACCTGGTCGGCAAGACTCCTTGATACCCGATCAGAGTCGTCAGGGTCGAGGCCTGGCAGAGTCACGGCGATGACGCGGTGGCCACGGTCGCGTAAGTCATCCGCGACGGCATCCCAGGCCCACCCGCCCAACCAATAGCCGGGGACGAGAACGAATGATTTCTTGTTGGTCGTGAGCGTTTCCATGTCTTCATGCTCTCCCGGACACAAGACAATGGGATGTCACTATTCCGGTCACTATTTCTGAGATAGTGGCAGGGTGAACCGAACCGAGCGCTTGCATTCGCTGACCGAGTCGTTACGTCGAGCTGGCACTCGTGGCCGCACTGCGCAACAGCTCGCAGACGAATTTGAGGTCACCGTCCGCACGATCAAGCGTGATCTCGCTGCCCTTGGGGCAGGCGGCCTGCCTGTCTGGGGACGAACCGGTCCCGGTGGCGGCTACGGCCTGACGGAGATGTCCTCGCTACCGCCGGTGAATCTCACGGCTGCGCAGGCGCTAGCCCTTACCGCTGCGGTGTCGGCGACCGCTCAGGCGCCATTCTCTGGTTCGGCGCGCGCCGCGATTCGTAAGGTGTTGGACGTGTTGGATCCCGCGGCCCGCCGTCGAGCCACTGAACTGTCCAGCCGGGTGTGGGTCGATGTCGCACCGGCCGCTCCGCGGCGAGTGATGTCGGCGCTCGAGCAGGCCACGGTCGACCAAGTCACCGTGAATATCGTCTACATCGATGCGAAGGGCCAGCACACCCGACGCGAGGTGGAGCCGATGATCTTCGCCCTCACCGGTGGACGGTGGCTGCTTATTGGGTGGTGCAGATTGCGAGATGACGTCCGTTGGTTCGACTTGACCAGGATCCAGAGCGCAACGACCACCCGCCATCCGTGCACCGGCCACTCGATCGACGAGATCGGCACCCCTCCCGAGCTCGCGCGCCCGGTTGGTGTCTGACCGACATCGAGATGCGAGGGTCAGGCAAAGAAGCTGAACGTCAATGTGGCGAGACTCGTCACCAGGTGCGCGGAGCGATCAGCTTCTCGAAGTCGGCAGACGTGAACCCGTAGACGTCGGCGATCTGGGCGATGTCGGATCCGATCGTGTCGCGTGCGGCCGTGTCGAGTTCACTGCCCTGTTCTGCAAATTCCGCAGCCAGCGCGTTGAATTCTTCAGTCGTCGCGTGCGTGATGACGTAAAGCGCGTCGAGATCAGCAGGATGCTCCTTCTCGATCGTTTCGCACAACTGAACCAAGATCAGCTTGCCCTTTTCCACGAGCGGCTGCGGATAGTGCGCATCGTCCGTCATCTCGGCGAGGAAGTCGTATCCAGAGAGAGCCTTGTTGGTGATTCGCATGTGATTTCCAATCGCGAAGGGGTAATGCCCCACCCTCAGCGAGGAGAAGCTGGGCCAGCGTTGCGTTGCAATCATCTCACCGCACTGCGCCGCGGCATCAACGGGCCGCGGTAGAGACGACTCCAGCACGCGGTGGCACGGGGAGCCGGGTGAGAATCTGCCAACAATCGACGACAGCGCTTGTTGGCGAATTCAAATTTTCGACGTCTAAAATTTTGCCTTATGGAAGACCCCCCTAGTCATAGTCCCAAGCCTCTTGATGTTCCGGCCGCGTACGCGTCCGCCACAGTCGAGAGGCGCCACGCATGAACGAATGGGTGATGCTCGGCATCGGCCTCGTTCTGACAGTCGGAACCGGGTTGTTCGTCGCGAGCGAGTTCGCACTCGTCAACCTTGACCGAAACGATTTGGAAAACCGGCAAAGCCGCGGAGAGAAACGACTCGGGCCCACCATCAAGGCCCTGAGAATCACATCGACACACCTCTCCAGCGCACAGCTCGGAATCACGCTCACCACGCTGCTCACGGGATACACGTTCGAACCGGCGGTGAGCTCGCTCCTTTCGGGGCCTCTGACCTCGGCGGGCCTCGCCCCGGGACTGGTACCGGTTGTCGGCACGATCGTCGGGGTCGTGCTCGCCACGCTGTTCTCGATGATCATCGGCGAGCTTGTGCCGAAGAACTTCGCGCTCGCGCTACCGCGTGCCACGGCGAAGGTCGTCATCCCGTTCCAGGCGGCGTTCACGATGGTCTTCAAGCCCTTGATTCTGATGCTGAACAACACCGCGAACGCCATCATCCGGGCCATGGGCATCGAGCCCAAGGAGGAGCTCTCCGGCGCGCGCAGCGCTGACGAGCTTTCGTATCTGATCCGACACTCCGCGCTCTCCGGCCTGCTCGAAGCGGACGACGCGGTGTTGTTGCGCAGGACTCTCCGGTTTGCTGAGCACGACGCCTCGGACGTCATGACTCCCCGCGTGCGCATGGCGAGTATCGGCATAGACGACACCGCTGCGGCGATTGTCGCGCTCTCGCTTGCGACTGGGTTCTCGCGGTTCCCGGTCATCGATGGGACGCCCGACAGTGTCACCGGTTTTGTGCACGCCAAGCAGGCGTTCGCGGTTCCGATCCCGGAGCAGGCATCCGTCACTGCTCGAGCTCTGCAGACCGAAGCCCTCCGGGTGCCGGAGTCGATGGGTGCGTCCGCGTTGTTGGCGCTCCTGCGCGCCGAGCGGCACCAGGTTGCTGTCGTCGTGGATGAGCATGGCGGCACCGCCGGTGTCGTGACGCTCGAAGACCTTGTGGAAGAGATCGTGGGTGAACTCGAGGACGAGCATGACCGGCACCGTACCGGATTCACTCGACGCGGCCGCTCGGTCACCTTCGATGCCTCCTGGCGGCCGGACGAGCTCCTCGATCGCCTGTCGATCGAGGTGCCGGAACACGGCGACTACGACACGATCGGCGGTTTCATCACCGACACCCTCGAACGACTACCGGAGCTCGGCGACGAGATCGTGATCGCGACGGGGACTCTTCGTGTCGAGCACATCGACGGTACGCGCATCTTGCGTGTGCGGTATCTCCCGAATGACCCCGACACGGATGCGAGCACGATGAGCCGTCACGACCGAACAGTCGATCAGCTAAAGGAGGGGATGACTCGTGAGTGAGTACCTGCCCGGAATCCTGTGGCTGTTCGTTCTCCTGATCGGCAACGCGTTCTTCGTCGGCGCTGAGTTCGCGGTGATCTCGGCAAAGCGCTCGCAAATCGAGCCCCTCGCAGAGCGCGGCAGCAGGGCTGCGAAGACCACGCTGTGGGCGATGGAGCACGCGACGCTCATGCTGGCGACCAGCCAGCTGGGCATCACCGTGTGCTCGCTGCTCATCCTGAACGTGTCGGAGCCCGCGATTCACCACCTGCTGGAGATCCCGCTCGGGCTGACACCACTGACCCCAGAGGCGATCAGCGTGATCGCATTCGTGGTGGCGCTGGTCCTGGTGACGTTCTTGCACGTCGTGTTCGGCGAGATGATCCCGAAGAACCTCGCGTTCTCGGTCCCGGATCGCGCTTCGCTGCTGCTCGCACCACCCCTTGTCGTGGTCTCGAAGATCTTCAACCGGGTGATCTGGAGCCTCAACGGCATCGCGAACGGCATCCTCCGGCTCTTCAAAGTCGAGCCGAAGAACGAAGCGACGAGCACCTACACGCTCGATGAGGTGGCGGGCATCGTCGAGCAGTCGACCCGTGAGGGAACGCTAAGTGACGCATCAGGCACTCTTGCCGGGGCATTCGAGTTCACGGAGAAGCGCGTCTTCGACGTGGACGTGCCGCTCGAGGACATGGTGCTACTACCGGTGAACGCTCGACCGATTGATGTGCAGGAGGCCGTAATCAAGCATGGCTTCTCGCGCTACGTCATCTCCGACGAGTCGGGTGACCCTTCAAGCTACATCCATATGAAGGACGTCATGGATCTCATGAGTCCGGAATTGTTCACCGCCCCGATTCCGGAGAAGCGGCTTCGACGCCTCATCTCGGTGTCGAGGGATGCGGAGCTCGAAGACGCCATGGCTGTCTTGCGGCGCCGAGGAGCACACGTCGCCAAGACACTCGACGCGGAAGGTCAGGTCACGGGTCTGCTCTTCCTGGAAGACGTGCTCGAAGTGCTCGTCGGTGAAGTAAACGCGGCCGCAGGAGCCGAGTGATCTGACAGAGCATCGTCGAGCCAGATTTGAAGGTCCCCACCAGCACGGTGGGGACCTTCACTCGTCCATACGCTCGGGAGGCCGTCGTCGGATAGCTGCCGTGGAGTAGCCATCGCGTCTGACGATGGAAGAGGACCGTTCGGCGGATTGGGCTCCGACAGGGAGGTTTGGGCAGCCGCTTAACCGGGTTGCCGAACGTGTTTTGAACCGAGATCGTCAACCTGCCGATAGGAATACGAGACAGGCCTCCTCATGGCTATGGCGGGAGCGCGATTCTTAGCGGACCTTGATCTGGCCAAGTTCCTGGGTTGCACGGGTGAGTGCCACATAGAGGCGGTTCCAGCCGCGTGGTTCTGCGGCGATGCCGTCGGGATCGATGACGAGGGTGGCGTCCCATTCCAGACCTTTGGATTGGGTGGCAGTGATGACCGGGATTCCTGGCAGCGCGGCTTGCAGCTCAAGTACTCTCGGGGCAGCAGCAATGACACCGACCGTGCCGCCTGCCCAGCGGTCAGTGAGTTCTTCGTAGGTTTGGGTGATCTCGGCGACCAGTTCAGACTCGGCGACGTCTCGTGCCCAGGGGTCGACACCGGAGAAGCGCACAGCGTTTGGTGGCTCATTGACGCTGCCGGCCTTTTTGAGGATGGGGCCGGTGAGCGCCATGACTTCGGCTGGCGTCCGGTAGCCGATGGTGAGTTTCGCTTGGGTCCAGCGTTCGCCAAAGACGGCGGTGACCGCTTGCGCCCATGTTGTGTGCTCGTGGGGCGTTTCGGCCTGGTCGATGTCACCCACCGCGGTGATGGAAAGCTGTGGGGTTCGCCGGGCAACCATGTGCCATTGCATCTCGGACAGTTCTTGCGCTTCATCGACGATGACATGTCCGTAGATCCAGTCGCGGCGCGCTGCGGCCCGTTCTGAAAGGAACGTGTCAGACGTCGGGTGAACGACGGTGTCGCCGATGAGGTGTGACACGGCATCGAGGAGCGGAATGTCGCCCGTTGCCCAGCCAATCTTCGTGGCGACGACGGCCTGTCGTTCGTCATTGCTCAGCTCGGGGACGAACTGTTGGAGCAGCTCTTCATCGCTCAGCAGCCGGCGGAGTTCTGTCGCCGGATCCAGCGTCGGCCAAATATTAGCGAGGGTGCTGGCCACACGGGCGTTCATTGCGATGTCGTCGCGAAGCTTGTCGAGTTCCTGCTCGGTGAGTACGCCGTCGACCTCGCTGCCCTCGTTGTCGCGATCCACTTCTTGGAAGGCGACTTTGGCGTGCACGACGTCCTCGAGGCCTTCGTCGATCCTCGCGAAGACGTCCTCGAAGCGTTCAGCGATTGCGTGCGCGAGCTGGTCGTGCATCTGCTCGAAGAACCACCGTTGAGCGGCGTGGTAGCTGCGCCCGGACGTCGCGGTTTTGATGAGGCGGTCCACCAGGTCCGCGGGGATTTCATACTGCTCGCCTTCCCAAACCAGCGCGACCGGTGTCCCCTCGGGTGTGCGCGCGGCAACGTACTGCTCAAGCGCTCGTTGCCAGAGTGCGCGTCCCTTGATGCCCTCGACGGTGCGCGACTCTTCTGCGGTGACGGTGACACCGGGGATGAGCGTGTCGGGCGTCGCGGCGACGATCGCAGTCTCGCCAAGAGCAGGGAGCACCTGGGCGATGTAGTCCAGGAATCGTCGTGACGGTCCGAGCGTCAGCACGCCGCGTGCGGCGAGTTGCGGGCTTGCGAACAGCAGATACGCGGCCCGATGGAGCGCGACAACCGTCTTGCCCGTGCCGGGGCCGCCCTGCACCACCAGGGGCCCTCGGACCCCTGCGCGCACGATTTCGTCCTGCTCGCGTTGGAGTGTGGCTGCGGCACTGGTCATCTGTCCCGTTCGTCGTTCTGACAGGGCACTAAACAACGCACCCTCGCCGACCAGCTCGCTGGTGCTCTCACCGTCAAGGGGTTCGTCGTCCACCCCTGCGACGGTGGTGCCTTCAATGCGGATGTGTCGGCGATGTGCCTGCCCGAGGGACTCGAGGGGCGTTGCCATGTAAAAGGGCCTTGCGGCAGGTGCGCGCCAGTCAATGACCATCGGATCAGCGTCGTCTGCCGCTGCGGAGACTCCAACGCGACCGATGCGTAGGGTGCTGCCATCAAGGGCGTCAAGACGACCGAAGATCAGACCGTTCTCGGCGTGCGTGAGCTCAGCGCGTTGCCGAATCATTCCCTGCCGGCGGGCGTGGCCGACTGCGTCATGCACGGAGGTGGACAGCTCGGTGTTCAAGAAGTGAAGTATCTCTGCTCGGCGCGCGAGGGTAGCGTCAAGGTAGTCCTGCTCTTCGGTGATCGCAGCTTCGCGTGTGTCCAGGGGCGAGGCAGTCTCGTTCAACACCGGTTCTCCTTCAGATGTATCTGTCCGTGTGCCCCCGCGATGCAGTGAAAAACAAGGCAGAGTTCGGGACCGCCAATCGGGCAAGATCACTAGTAAACCAGAGCACTTGCGAAAACCAAGTACTCGTTTTTCAATAGCAGGTCATGTCAAATTTGGATACGATCAAGGCATGGCAATCCGATCGCGCCTCGTGAGCACTGAGCGTGACGCCGGATTGCAGACAGCCTTTGGCATTCTGGGCAAGAAGTGGAACGGTCGAATCCTTGCCGCCCTTCGCGAGGGTCCCATGAAGTTCACAGATTTGAGACGAGCGGTTGGAGCGATCACGGACTCGGTTCTTTCCGACCGGCTCGTCGACCTCGCTGAGGCCGGACTCGTCGAGCGAGCGGAAACGCGGACTCGCCCTGTCCACATCACCTACCGCCTCTCACAGCGAGGCGAGAATGTTCAACCCGTGTTGGACGACCTCGCGGTGTGGGCCGTAAGGAACCTCGAGGTCGAACTGCCGAGAAACTGAACCTACGGGTTTCGATGCGTCTCGCAACCTCCCCGTCTCGAACCCATGGGTTACGCGACAGGTGCCATCCCCACGCCGTTTGCGGAACAGACTGGTGCGTCTCCGCGAGATCAGCCGGAAACCCTTGCCGTTTGGTGGTTATGACGAACGGTTGCGGCAGGCATTCCGAGCCCTGGCTCTGGATCACGCCGAAAACGATCGTTAGCGGGAGGCATGGAAAAAGAGCGTCGTTCTTATCCCTTCGTCAGGTCGGCCACATCGCTCAGCACGGCATCCCGTGAGCGCCCGTATTTGGTAAGCACCTCTTCGGGGGAACTGATGAGGGCCTTCCACAGCGCCCACGCAGCTCCTCGTAACCATGCATCCTCCGGTAGCTCTAGCCGGTCGTGCAGTCGATCACGTTCGCGAGAACTGCAACTCAACCATGCGAAGGCCAGGTCGCAGGCGGGATCACCAACGCACGTCTGTCCGAAGTCGATAAGCGCCGCCAATTGGCCGCTGCTATCGAACAACATGTTGCCTGGCGCGACATCGCCATGGACCCACACCGGCGGCTCGGTCCACACTGTGGCCACGGCCGCATCCCAGAGTGCCCGACATCCCTCAGCGTGACGTCTGTCCAGGAGGGGGAGCCGGCTCTGTATCTCCTCGCCAACCGCGCTGATGTGACAGCCGCGGTAAGCAGATGCGCTTCCCGCCCATGGGCCGCCGACCGTGTCGCAAGCCTGCAATTCCCTCAGGGCGTCGCCCAAGCTACTGATGGCGCTCTCTCGCTCGCGCGTTTCAACCGCGGTTAAAGTGTGCCCCTCAATCCACTCGCGAACGGACCAGGGTCGGTTGAATGCCTCCGAGGGGGCCCCGGTCGCTACTACGCGGGGGATCGCGACGCGAAAGCTGGAACCGAGGATCGCGAGGGTTTGCTCCTCCCGGACTAGGCCGGCGACGTAGCCGTCCGCGCTCGGGAGGCGGACAGTCATTCGGTCACCAAGCCGGAAGGTGCGGTTGTCCCACCCCTGAACTTCCACCGGGCGGATCGGCAGCTCCGACCACTGAGGGAACTGCTCCGACACAAGGGAGCGAACCAACGAAGAAGTGATCTCTTCGGAAGCGGCAGCCATCGCGCCAGCTTAGTTGACGACCTGTGAGCACTCGGAGATTCGCGCAAACGCCCGAAACCGATCGTTTTCGATCGGACGAAGAATCCATGCGTCACCGAAAACGATCGTTTGTGGCAGATGTCTGCTGTGCAGTCTCTCCTGCTGTGCACACTCACATGTCACCATGAGGGATGACTTCCAACCCTCTGTCCCTGCCGACGCTCACCGGCGAGAAGGTCATACTTCGGGCATGGCACCGCTCGGACGCTGCGATCGTCGTGGATGCCTCTCAGGACCCCCTGATTCCTCAAATGACCAGCGTGCCGACGGCCTCGGATGAGGCGGAAGCGTTGGCCTTCATCGAGCGGCAACATGAACGCCTGCGAGACGGAGCCGGCTACGCGTTCGCGATCGCCGATCACGACGACAACGCGATCGGGCACATCGGGCTCTTCCTCATCCCGGGCGGATCCGGCCGAGCCAGCGTCGGCTATTGGATCGCCAGTTCGCGTCGACGCCAGGGATTCGCGAAGGACGCCTTGACCACCCTGACTTCATGGGCGGTCACGCTCGAGGAACTCGATCGCGTCGAGCTGTACGTGGAGCCTTGGAACGAAGGCTCCTGGCGGGTAGCCGAACAGGCGGGCTACGAGCGAGAGGGCCTGCTCCGGAACTGGAAACGGGTGGGTGGCCAACCGCGCGATATGTACATGTACTCGCAGGTGACGCGTTCAGCGACCTAAAGAACGGTCGCGATCGCCTTTGCCCATGGCTGAGGCCGACGTGGTGACACGTTTCGTGAGATTCGGCCAACTCCGTGAGACGCTCCGCCATTCTTTTGAGATTCCACCTCTCTCGTGAGATCGGACAAAGACGATGTCCGATCTCAGGAAAGTGGGCAGTCGATGAGACGAGACATCCCCGTAATGACGCGCGGCTGATGTTTCGACGAGAAGGCGATTTGTCTCACGAAACCTGTCGGGAGTTGCGTTTCAGCCTCGCTTCTCGACTTGCCTGCCAGAAACATCGGGCGGGCCGTTTCGCGGATTAGGTTCCGGCAGGGTGTTTGGGCGGCCACGTAACTGGCGTGCCGAACGTGCCTTGAACCGAGATCGACAACCTGCCGTAAAACGGGACTGCTCTACGCCACTGGGTATGCCCTGCCCCTGGTGCGTGGGAGCGGCCTGTCCAGTTGTGGACGGTGTGCTCGGAGCAGTACCGGGTGTGGGTGATGCGGTTGTCGCACCCTGGGGTGGGGCATTGGCGAGGGGCCCTGGGCGGGTTTTGGACACCCCCGGGGTTCGTGGTCTACCCCTGGGGGCAATCCGGGATCACTCCCAGTAGTTGACTACCTCGCCGGCGTCGGTGTACATGATCGAATCGAGAATGACGGGCGCGTCGCTCGTCCCGCCGACGTCGCCTTCAATCGTTCCGGAGTACTCCGTGCCGTAGGCGTTGGTGATGGTCGCGCCGATCTTGAACGTATATGTGCCGTCTTCGTTCGCTGTTGTGATGCGGTCTACGATCCAATGGACTGTGCCGCCGTAGACGAAGCGGTCTTCCCATGCGAGGGCGAGGTATTGCGCGGCTTCGATGTCACCGAGGGTGGTCGATGGTGCGACTGGCTCTGGCTCTGGCTCTGGCTCTGGCTTGCTTACCGTGAGGGTGACAACATCGCCTTCCGCGGCTTCGGCAGCAGCCACCGGTGACTGTGCGTCAACGTTCCAGTTCGATGGGTCCCATACGGACTCATCGCCGGCTTCGAACTCGACATCGAACCCAAGGTCTGTGAGCGCGCTCTTCGCCGTCTCCCCGTCCTGCCCAACTACATCGGGAATCGTGATCGTTTCGACGGTCTGTGTGAGGGCTGGCGCTATTTCTTCCGCGGGGGATGCTTCGTTGCGGCTCTCATTGATGGCGTTGACCGCGATGATGACGAAGAGGAATGCCGCGACGACGGCGACCCAGATCCACTTGTTCTTGAACCATGGTTGCTTCACCGCCACAGCGGCGGCGGCTGGGACTGGCACTGGCGCTGGCACTGGTTCCCCTGGAGCGTCCTTGACCGAGCGTGACTCCGCTATGGACGACGCTGCTGCGGTTGTTGCGGCGCGAGCTGCGGTCGCGGCGGCAGTAGCCATCCGGGTGGCTTTCGCTATGCGAGATTCTGCCGCAGCCGGGGTGACGGGTGCGGCCGGAACGGCAGGGGTGGCAGGCTGGTCGGCGAACTGCCCCCATTGGAAGCCATCCCACCACCGCTGGCGTCCGGAACCGTCGTCGTACCATCCTGCGGGGATCTGCGTCGGGTCGCTCATGGGATCATGATGGCAGAGCACTCAGCGTTTCTCATAGTTGAGGCATAGGTGCCACTCGGAGGTGGTTCTTGTTCCCCTGATCAGTCGTCTTCCCAACGATGTACGGGCCTCATGGCTCGCGGGCTGACTTGTCCTTTGTGTGCGGCCTTGGCTTCCTCGTGGCAGTCGAGTTCGCATTGCATCATCGCAGCGTAGGAGTCGACGTCGCGTCCGCAGAGCTCGCACCGGTAGGCGCTCATAGCTCGGCCAGGCGGTCGATGCGATCAGAGAGAGCGGCGAGGTTGTTCTCGATGCTGATGATATAGCTGATGAGTTCCGGCTTGGTCATGGCAACGAGCTCGCGGCGTCGTGCCAGGTCGGCGTTGACCTTGTGCCATTCGGTTACTTCACGAACGTCAGACATCTTCGTCTTCCTCGTCGTCGTCCCACATGACTCGTTCGCTGGCGTATCGGAACAGCCCGGTCATGACGTGTACAGGCTGGTTGTCGTTGCCTTCGAGGAGGTATCGGGTTGTGCCGGTGCCGATGTTCTCCATGCTGGTTGTTGCGGCGATGAGTGCCCAGTCGGTGACGATACTGCCTTCGCCGGTTTCGGCTACGTGCGCGGCGATTGCGGCATCGAGTGCTACTTTCGTCTGGTCGCTCACGGCACCTCCCGTAGTTCGCGTCCGTCGAGTGAGTGGTGGACGGCTATCCAGCCCATGGAGCCGTCTTCGCGTTTCACGGCCCGTTGGTCGGGGATGCACACGCAGTCGTCGGTTTCGATGTCGTGTTCTGTGAGGTCGCGCACTGGGAAGACGTGCCAGGTGTCACTCACTGTCAGCCACTCCCCCGAACGCAGGAAAGCCCCCGCGTGTGGCGAGGGCTGATGGGTTTCAGATTGTGGCGTTGCCTGTGGGTGCGATGCCGATAGACTTTCGGCGCATCTTCTCTCCCAATTGGCAGTGAGCCAACAAAACGACGCTAGGCGTCTTTGATCCGCCTCACAGCCACCACGAGAGGAGGTGATGAAATGACCAATCGTAAAACCGGTTTGAGTACGCGAAAGTGGACCCGAATACGAAAAACCCTGCGAGGGATGCGCCGCGTAGTTATAGCTACAGCGGCCCTCGTCAGGGCTTTCGAGTTCATTGCTCAGTTCCTCTGGAGTTGAGATAGCAAGCTCAGAGGCGTCCAGGTTCGCACCCTGGGCGTCTCCCTCGTTGAGGAACCATTCATTCTACGCCCGATCGGTGCATGCGGCAAGGCGTGGGTTTCAGATTGAAGTCTGGTCATGGGTTCGCGGTGGGAAGTCGCCTGACGCCCAGTCCCAATGCTGCGCCACAGCCTGCCGCTACGACAGAACCTCACCCATGCCATAGCTCCGGGGGCAGGATTCGAACCTGCGGCCAATCGGGCAACAACCGATTGCTCTGCCGCTGAGCTACCCCGGAATGTGACGACCGAGGCGATGCCTGCTCCGTCGTGTTCAGTTATGCCCTTTCGGGCTGTCGCCGCTTGCCTGGCGGCTTCCTCAACCAGCTCAGCCGAGATTGGGGGTCGATCGGCACGCCGGGAGGTTTCTCATGCCCGGTGGGCACAAAAAAGCCCCGACTGAGCGGGGCAGAGTGTGGAACAGTTCCACTAAACACCACAATATCAGTGATGGCGGAAGTGTCAGCGACGTGTCCAGCGTGTCTGGTTCTCGCATGCCGGGTGTATGTCTCCCCATCTGACGGCGAGGGCTCGTGCCCCTGTGTCGTTCTGGATCGGGTACGGGAACGTGGCGATGTTGTCCTTGGCGATCCAATCGCGGATAGTTCGAGCTGACACGTTGAACAGCTCGGGCAGGTCACTGACTTTCACGGCTGCGTCTTGCAGCTTGTCGACGGCGCTCGAACTTTGAACGTTTTCGGCGTTCGAAAAGTGAACGGTTTTGGGCAGTCTAGTCAGGGTTTTCGTTGGTCGTGGTTCTGATGCTGGGGAGGCTGTCGATGCCTCGTC
>NZ_JBPXMU010000006.1:0-250637 GCF_051842855.1 Microbacterium sp. A94
GGCTCGCCCTCCGCGGCCAGCCTCCGAATCAATGCCCAATCTTCCAAAGTGATCACTCTCCAATAGTTGAGTGTTCACTTTTCAAGCGCCGCTACTGTCCAGTTTTCAAGCGCCGCCGACACGTAAGTTTCCCGAGTCGGCGTTGCCGGCGTTTGCGGTGATAAATGCCCTCGATCCATTGCACGACCGCGAGGCGTAGTTGGAGCCTGCTGGCCCAGGGGTGCCTGTAGAGGACGTTCTTCTGCAGAAGGCTGAAGGAGCTTTCCATCGCTGCACTATCCGTGCACGCGCCCACTCTGCCCATCGAGGATCCCTCTTGGTCGGTTGTTGATCGCGTCCGCGACGGCGGCGATCTCCGCCGTCTCCACTGGGAGAGATCTGTGCCCTTGGAGAAGTGTTGGCGTAGGAGCCCGTTGAGGTGCTCGTTGTTGCCGCGCTGCCAAGGACTCTTCGGGTCGGCGAAACAGGCCGGCGGGCCGCTCTGGGGTGTTTGACGCCCGTGGAATTCGAGGCCATCATGAACACGACCGTCGCACTGGCGGTGTGATTAGAAGCTGTCACCTAATCGTGCAGCAGTCCCCACATCCCTTTCTGCTGGAGCAGCATGAGTGAGCACGGCCAACAGTCGATCCTATCCGCAGGGCATCTCGAGGAAGGACCGGTGCGGGGGTATCAGGATCCCCTCGGTTTGAATGGTGACCCGCAGCTGCGGGCGCAGCTGCCCGGTATGGACGGTTGCTCTCTGAGTGACTTCATGGCTGCCGCTGAAGAGGGCGACGTTGCACGGGTCCTTGAGACCGTTCGCGACGGCTGGCTCGATCTCCTCGTTGCTGATCGGCCGACGGTGCGTGGTGCGCTGGAAAAGTTCCCGACCAGCGTCATTCGGGATTCGCCGCTACTCGCAATGCTGGCCGGGACCACCTATTACTCCGTGCCTCATTACCGGATACGGGGTCTGCGCTTGTTCCTCGTCGCCATCCGAGCTGCCAGCTCCGAGAGGCGCGGCGTTGACGAGATCGATCGCGCACTCATTCTGACCGCAGCCAGCGTCTCCTACCGGTTGATCGGCCAGCCGAAACAGGGGTTGCAAGCCGCTGGCCGCGCGTTGCAGATTCTGCATCGGATGTCCGAGGAGAAGCGGGACCGCGTAAGCACACTTTCGGTGCTCTACTCGCAGCTAGGCACCACCCTGTATTACGGCGGGCGGGTCGCTGATGCACTGGACACCTTCGAACACGGCCTTGCCGCGGTCCCGACGGAAGGGGACCGGCAAGGGTTCACGAACCTGTCGATGCTCGCGGGCATCCACGCTCTGCATGGGGATCTCCCCGAGGCCGAGGATTACCTCGAACTCGCCCGTGACGGATCTTGGACGGATACGGCGCGCTTGGCGTACTCGGGCACGTTCTACCGGCTGGCTGAAGCCATCGTCGCACTCGAGCGGTTCGACGCACCCGTCGCCTGGAATCATCTCGCGGCGATGGTGCATGACCGTCGCACAATTGAGCATTGGATACCCATCGCCATCACTGAGGCCGGGGTCCAACTCGCCGCCGGTCGACCGGGTGCCGCGCTGGCAGGATTGGATGCTTTTGCCGCGCTCCGTCGAAGGGAGGGGCGCACCGCCGTAACGCGGGCTGAGCTCGCTCCTACTAGGGCGCTGTTGCAACTCGCGTTGGGTAACCCAGATGATGCTCTCGCGATCCTGCGGCGCGATGCCGAACCGAGCCCGATCAGGAGCGTCGGGCTCGCGCGGGTCGAGCTCGCACGCGACCATCACGGCGCCGCCCTCCAGCACGTGCGCAGTCTCGCTGGTTCCCAGCTGTCGCACCGACTTGCCGCGGAGCTGGCAACCATTGAGGCTGCCGTGCTCTTGCGTTTCTCTTCCCGTGCACGATCGCGAGGCGTCATCGATCACCTGGGCAACATCCTCGCAAACACCGCGCAACGACTGCCAGTGCTACTCGTTCCAGATTCTGATTTTCAGCAGCTGCGTTCCGCCCTTGCCGAGGCCGGGCACGATGCCGTGGTCGCTGACCTGCCCACGACATCGTTCTTCCCTGCTCCCGAGGTTGCCACGCTGCTCAGCGATCGGGAACGTGCCGTCTTGCGGGAGTTGCTGCTCACGCCATCGACGGCAATGATCGCGGCCGAGCTGGTTGTGTCCGTGAACACCGTGAAGACCCAGCTCAAGAGCATCTACCGCAAACTCGGCGTCTCCAGCAGAGATGAGGCGGTCGCTGTCGCTCTTGACCGGCACCTCGTCACTGGCCCGGATCCTGACGCCGCACTGTGAGGCCGAACGTCGGGCGTCGGGGGTGACCAGGGGTGAGATCTCGCTAGCCGGGGTCAAGTTGGTGCACCGTACGAGCGGTGCTGAGTTGCACCGTCCACGAGCCTGAGTGGCACGGCGACCGGTGACCACGCGTATACCCCCCTGCCACCCGAGCGATCATCCGCTTGCCTCGCGCCCTCGAGGATCTACTGAGAGCGTGCCAAGCTCAGGAGAGGGCCGTGGGCGGGATCACGCGCCGAAGGGTGTCCCGCACGACACGCATTTTCGTGGATGCGCTTGTGGAGGCTGCTACTCGCCCCTGGCAGTGGCTCATGTCATGGGCATTTCCGCGGGATCCATCCGCTCACGGATCGAACGTGAGGGCGAGCTCACCAGCGAGATGATCGGTGCGTTGACGGGGTGGGATCTCCGGCAGCGGGCCGAATTCATCGTCTGACGCGGAATCGTCTCTGTGCCGGGGCGCGATCCAGTCAGCTTTCGTGCAATCGATTTCGTGCGTGCACTTGTCGAGCCCGATTTTTCGGCGTGATACCCGAGCCGCAGCGCAGGGTGAATGCGGGGTGAATTCCTGTCACGGCCGAGCGAGCCTCAATAGCGTATAACTCGAGCACTCGAATCCGGGCGCTCAAAGTTTTGCATGAGGGGGAACTGTGCGCGCATCCATGGAGGGTCGTCCAATTCGACACCGGGGCCGAAAGAGGCCTTCGGGGTCTCTGAGATACCGAGGTCTTCGTGGTGTGCTTTCGGGCGCGGTCGCGTTGGTCCTCGGGAGCAGCGCACTTGTCGTTGCGACACCGGCATTCGCCGCGACCGAGTACGAGATCGCGGCCGTCTGGGCCGACGGTACCCCGACCACTGTCGCGAGTGGTGACGTCGTGACCGCTGAGATCCGCGTGAACGTCAACGACGGCGCGGCGGCACCCTCGAACGAGCCCGTCGACAACGTGAACTTCATATTCACGATCGAGAGCGGCACTTTACAGAGCCTCCCCGACACCTGTCTGGTTGACGGCGTCACGCCAGCCTCGAGCATCTCCGCTGACGGCAAGACCCTCATCTGCAACCTCGGCACCAAAGACCAAGGCACTGCACACGTGGTCAACCCCGGCATCCTCGTCGAGGGCCCGACAGGCGCACAGCTCACAGGCGCCGCGACGATCGACGGCACCACTGCAGATGTGCCCGCAGTTGAGATCACCAACGAGTTCGCCCTCGACATGGCCTGGGGAAACCCCGTAGCCGGTTCCACGTTTATCAGCGAGGGCATCAACGAAGTGAGCTATCAGTGGACCTTGAACCTCAAAGCCGGCTCTGAAGTTGGCCCCGACTCGGTGTCCTACACGATCACAGTCGCCGCAGACAATGCCTCAGCCATCACGGCAGCACCTACGGCTTGCTCACCCTTCACCACGGGTGCGGCTGGCGGTCACCCGTGGTCCGGTGGCAGCAATCCGGCCGAGCAGACCGCTCCGTTCGCCGGCACATGCACATTAACGCCGTCCGGAACGCCTGGTCAGTTCACACTGACACTCACCGGCATTGACTACTCCTTGGCACAGGATCCGACGACGGACTCGACGGGGAGTCCCCTGCCCGCCGGTTGGAGCGCTGTGGCCAGCGGACAGGTCACCTTCCGCATCGCAACGGCCACCAACACCGGTGTTGGACTCACTTCCAACGCACCCACATACACTGCGCCCGGTAGCGGAGCGACCGTAATCGATGATGCGTCGAACAACACCTCGAGCAAGGCGATCAGCTTTGTCGGCGGTGCGGGCAACAACTTCTACCGCGCAGGCACTGGCGCTGGAGGCGATGTGTGGGATGACAGCTACCGTGTTTCGGCTGGCATGACAGTCCAGCAAGGCGTGAGCCTGGATACTAGCCCGCAGACTGGCGCCGAACCAACGTCCGTGTTCGGCGTCTGCACGATCATCGATACGCGATACGCGACCCTAACCGAAGCCACTCCCTCGGGTGTTCGCCCGGCTCTGTACCCGCTGCAGTACTACGTCGGCACTGCTCCGGTGGTTGACCCGAACAGTCCTTCCTACGACCCCAACGCGTTCGATTGTGGAACAGGAGGCAACGCAAGCACCGGCGGCGGCGGATGGGTCACCACGGCCCCCGAAGACCTGTCGACTGTGAAAGCACTCCGCCTTACATACCCGAAGTCCGAAGCGGATCACAATCCGTATCGTGAAATAATCAACGCAAAGGTCCGGATCAACGATAATGTTCCGGTAGGCCAGGACGTATGGACCTGGGGTCAGGTCCTGCGTGGAGCCGGCGCATGGACGAGTCCAACTGCTGCTACCCCCAACACGGTTACTCCCGACGCTCGGTACCTCTACACCAACGTGTACCGAGACATTCTCCGAATCATCACCGCGACTCCCCAGATTGAAAAGTCGGTTGATCGAGGCATTGTGACACCCGGTGTTCCGGCAAACTACACGCTGACTTACTCCGCCGTGGGCGCGGGCGCAATCCCAGAGACGGTGGATGGATTCCAGATCACCGATACTCTTCCCGTCGGCTTGACCTATGTGGCTGGATCGGCGACACCGGTACCGACTGTCACTACGAATGGTGCCGGCCAGCAGGTCCTTTCCTGGACGCTGGACGGAGTGCCGACGAACACACAGGTCCCGTTGACCTACCAGGCGGTCGCCGGGGATGTGGTGGCAGGGAGTGTGCTTACCAACAACGTGACGGCCGCCTATGGCGGGCAGACAGGGAGCGATCGCGCGCAGGTGACCGTCAACAATGCTGGTTACACATCGATTGGGAAGACCGCGGACACCCCGTTCATTCCCAACCTGAATGGTGACGGAGTCGGCGCGGGGTCCTGGACGGTGACGCTGCGGTCGTTCGACCCGCTGCCGCAGACGTTCACGGACACGATCGACGTGCTTCCGTATATCGGCGATGACCGTGGCACCTCGTACAGCGGCAGCTACGAGTTGACCGGTGTCAACGCAGTCGCGGGTGCGACCGTGTACTACACGGATGCCGACCCGACGAGGCTTAGTGACAACCCGGCGGAGCCAACGAATGGTGCCCCGGGAGATGTGACGGGGAACAGTGCGGGCTGGTCGACGACCATGCCGGCGAACCCCACCGCCGTACGTGTGATCGGTCCGGAGCTCGCTCCCGGTGCCACGCAAGCATTCACTCTCGAGATCGCAACCGATGGTGCTGTCGGTGGCGACGCCCTCGTGAACCGGGCGCAGGCGATCGCGGAGCACACCGAACTGGTGATGCGCACGTCGGCTCCGATCACGATCGCGAATTACTACTCTGCGCAGTTGAAGAAGTACGTGCAGGACGCGGATGGCGAGTGGCGCGACGCGAACACCGTCGAGGACTACCCGTCGTTCTTCGTGGGCGATACCATCCGCTACCGGATCGTCGTGGAGAACACCGGTCAGGGAACGTTGACGGGGATCAAGACCTCCGATGACAAGCAGCCCGAGTTGGGTTCGTTCGTCATTGACGAGCTTGCTCCCGGCGACAGTGAGGAACGCGACTACGAGATCATCGCTGACGCTTCGGTTGGTGAGGGAGTCGTGAACACGGCATGTGCTGCGGCTGACATCCCGGTTGACTCGGATGTTGCGCCGACGATCAACTGCGACCCCGCAGGATTCGAGATCGAGGGCGAGCCGACGCACACCAAGTCCATCGTGTCTGCTGCCCCGATCGGTGGCGGCCAGTGGGAGATCGTCTATGGCCTCGAGGTGACGAACGTATCGACCGCGAAGACGTCATACTCGCTGGCGGATGAGCTGCACTTCACCGACCAGGTGGAGGTCGTCTCGGCGGTGGTCAGCGGTTCGCCTGATGGTGTGACGCTGGCTGATCCCGCGTGGGATGGTCAGGGCAACCTGGACGTTGCAACCAACGTTCCGCTGCTCGGCAATGATGATGAAGGCTATGTCTCGCACAGCTACCTGCTGACCGTGGTGGCTGATGTGCCGCTGCAGTTCGCACCGGGCGGTGACCTGCCTGCGGCGGCGTGTCCTGCGGAGGGTGAGGACCCCGACACGGCGTTCAATAACACCTCGGCGCTGACGCTGCCGGGCGGTGACATCGAGCCGGACCAGGCGTGCGCAACCCCGCCGGCGATCGACATCACCAAGTCTGTTTCTGAGGGACCGACCCCGAACGATGACGGTACCTGGACGGTGACGTATGACGTGGTTGCCAGGAACGATGGTGGCGCTGAGGGTGTCTACGATATCTCTGACCGGATGACGGCTGATGGTGACCTTGAGGTTGTCTCAGGCTCCGTTGCCTCTGCTCCCGAAGGTGTAACGCCGTCGGCGACGTGGACGGGTCTTGGTGCCGAGGGCGCTGAAGAGAACGTCATCGCCACGGAGGTGACGTTGACTGCTGGTGGTGTTCACACCTATCAGGTGGAGGTCGTCATCGGTCTCGCCGAAGGCGCGGTAGGTGCGCCGGTGATCACCGAGTGCGCTGCGGAGCCGGGTGAGAGTGGTGGTCTGTCCAATACAGCTGAGATCGAGCACAACGACCTCACCGATGACGCGTCCGCCTGCATCACGGTGGGCACCGTCACGGTCGACAAGTCGGTCTCTTCAGGTCCGACCCCGAACGGGGACGGCACCTGGACGGTCGTATATGACATCCTCGCCACCCACGTGGGCGCGGCGGATGCGGACTACGACGTGACCGACCGTCTGCACTTCGGTGAGGGCATCGAGATCGTTGACGCGGCGGTTACCACCGCACCGGATGGTGTGGACACGAACGCGGACTGGACGGGTCTGGGCGCTGAGGACTCCGATTCGGAGAACCTCGTCGCCGAGGGCGTGACCCTTCCCGTGGGCGAGTCGCACCTGTACCAGGTCGAGGTCACCGTCCAGATGGACGAGGCTACGATCGACCCGACCAAGCTGCAGTGCTTTGCACCGGGCACCGGTGAAGCTGGGGGTCTGGGCAACTCGACCACGCTGACCAGCAACGGTCTCACCGGTCAGGACGAGGTCTGCCCGACGCTTCCGCTCATCGAGTTGGACAAGCAGACCGTCGAGGGCAGTCCCGTCGAGAACGGTGACGGCACGTGGACGATCGCTTACGACGTCACCGCCACTAACGAGGGACAGACTACGGGCGATTACGACCTCAGCGACCGGCTCCGCTATGGCTCTGGCATCGAGGTTCAGTCCGCGGCTGTTGTCTCTGGTCCGGAAGGTATCGAGACCAACGCTGAGTGGACTGGGCAGGGCGCCAAGGGTGCGGATGAGAACGTCATCGTCACCGGGATCGCTCTCGACGCTGGGGAGGTTCACACCTACCGTGTCGAGGTCATCGCCTCGATGGACCGTGCAGTGGTCACCCCTGGTGACCTCATCTGCCCCGCGCCGGGCTCGGATGCGGGCGGGTTCGCCAACACCGCAGGGCTCACGCACAATGGTGAAGACCAGGATGCTGACGCGTGTGTGTCTGCGCCACTGATCGAAATCACCAAGTCGCTCTCGGGCGCGGTGACACCGGTCGATGGTGAGGACGGCGTGTATGACGCGACCTACGAGCTCACTGTCGCCAACAGCGGTGCGGGCGCCGGGGTCTACAACCTCGACGACCAGCTCGCACCCGGTGACGGCGTGTCCGTGGTCGGCATCCAGGGCGTCACTTCTGACGCTGCGGAGCCGGTCGCAATCAACGGTGGCTTCAACGGCATCGACGATCTGCGGATCGTCACCGATCAGCCCATCGCGAGTGGTGCGGATGCACCCGTCGTGCACACCTACACGGTGACCGTGCGGTATGCGGCGGATCTGGCGGGTATCGAGGTTCCTGCTGGTGATGTTTGCACGACGGCGGAGGGCGCGCCGCTTCCGGGCACGCTGAACAACACCGCCACGGTCGACTGGAACGGTCTGGATAACGCGGATGACGAGTGCATCCGTCCTGGCAAGCCCACGCTCGACAAGGCGCTCGTCTCGGCGACGCCGATCGGTAACGGCCAGTGGGAAGTCGTCTACGACCTCACCGTCGGCAACACCGGCAACGAGGCAACCACCTACGATCTCGACGACGAACTACTGTTCGCGCCGCAGATCACGGTGGACACCATCACGGCAACCGGTCCGGAGGGAGTGGAGATCAACGGTGGGTTCGACGGTGATGGCGACCAGCGCATCGCGACGGACGTAGCCATCATCGGTCTGGATGACGACGGCTACACGCCGCACGTCTACACCGTGACCGTGGTCGCGAATGTGCCGTTGCAGTTCGAGGGTGACGTCGTGGGTGACGACGGCACCGCATCACCGGCCTGCACGGTTCCTGGCGGTAACAACCGCATCGAGCAGGGGCTGAACAACGCAGCCACCCTGACCGACGAGGCCGGCGGAAAGAGTGTCGACACCGATTGCGCGCCAGTGCCATCGATCGACATCGTGAAGGCCATGGATGGTGCACCGGTCAAGGGTGCGAACGGGGGCTGGACTGTCAACTACACGATCACCGTGCAGAACGACGGCGCAGCGACCGGCGCGTACACCGTGACCGACGAGCTCCGCTACGGTGCCGGCATCGAAGTACTTGATGCGACCGTGGTTTCGGCCCCCGAGGGCATTACGCCCGCGGCAACGTGGACGGGCTTGGGAGAGACCGGCGCGGAGCAGAACGTCATCGCGACGGACGTGGCCCTGGCAGCAGGTTCTACCCACACCTACCAGGTGAGGGTAGAGGCCAGACTCGATACGAGCAAGGCAGACAGCACCACGCTGAAGTGCCCGGCACCGGGTTCGAACGACCGCGGAGGTTTCGCCAATACGGCGGGCGTTGACCACAACGACCTGACGGATGACGCGACCGCCTGCGAGGTGCCCGAGTGGCCGAAGGATGTTCCCCCGCCGCTCGCGACCACCGGTGGTGAGATCGCGATCGGAACCATCGGTGCAGCCCTGCTGCTCATGATGGCCGGTGGACTACTGCTGTACATGCGCCGCCGCACCGCGGCAGAAGTAGTAGCAGAGTAACCCCCTTCATCGTCCTGCTTGCCGTTACCTCCCCAGGGCGGCAAGCAGGACGATGTTGTTTTGGAGGACGGGCGACCGATGTGGTTCCTTCCAATCAGCTCGAGAAGTTCATGCGCAGCCAGGTCTCTGGCCTGCGAGAGAAGCGCTCATGAGATCACATCAGAAGTGCTCCGATCAGAGATCCAGGCCTTCCTGGGCACGCGGTCCCCATCAGTGAGCTCCCGCGACCCGCGGTTTGTACGCCCTATTCGTCGGGGTAGTTCTTAGAGTCTTGCTTGATGTCGCTCCGGATTCCGCCGTGATCGCCGCATGTGTTGGTGTGAGCTGGGGTGGGATGACATTGCGCTAGACAACACGTAGGGGAAAGCATTCTGATACGCAACAAAGTCCAGCGGACCGGTTCGTTCTCGCGGTTATGCTAACCGAGATCCATTTCCCTACTTCGAATCAGCGCTAGTCCGCGCATCGAGTGGCCACCTCGGCGGATCGGCGAAGCGAGGACGGCGTTTAGGTGCTACTCATCGCCGCATCGGCGGCGGAACGCGAGGTAGGGCTGCGCACGCCGTTCGCCATGATGCCGCGGACGGATCTTCTAGTGCTGACGGATCCGGATCCCACTCTGCGGGATCTGGTCGAGCGGCAGGTGGAAGTGTTCGACGAACCGGGTGAAGCGTTGAGGCACACCAAACGTGAGCAAGTCGTGCTCAATCAACTGGCTGGCGGAATAAGTGTCGCCGAGATCGCTGAAACACTATCTGTGGCGGTGGAGACCGTGAAGAACCAATTCGGTTCTCTCTACCGCAAGCTCGGTGTCTCCGACAGGGCGAGCGCGGTCGCCACTGCCCGCCGTCGTGGCCTACTTTGAGTCGTCAGTGCGACCTGATCCGTCGTTGAAGCGGTATCGGTCGGACACCGCGCCGCACGAGTTCTCGGCTGAGGGACGAAGCGGCGAACGCCAAGGCCACGGTTGACAGTATGCGCAGGACGAGTATCCCGACGAAGAACCAGGGTGAGAACCATGACGGATCGATGACGGGCAGTGATAACGCGCCCATCGCTGCGCCGGTGATCGTCGCTGCGCCGGCGAGTCGAAGAGGGGATGCTCGCCGTGAACGCCAGATGACGAGGTCGAAAAGTAACCCCTGCCCGGCGAGTGAGAGTGGCAGCAGAAAACCCAATGCGTTGAACGGCATAAGCAGGAGCCCGGCGATGATGCCGACCGCCGCTGCAGACCCGGGGGCGCCACTCCACAGGCGTGCGGTCATCGGGATGAGCATCCAGATAGAGCCGGTCACGGCATACAGCAGTGGATTGATCAGAGCGATCGCCGTGTTGGGCGCGCTCGTCATCAATCCAAGGATGCACTGAAGGCCGGCGAACGCGGCGAGTTGAAGGAGTAGTCGAGTGGGCACAGGTCCCAGTATGGCCACCTGGAGGCCACTCGCGGGACGGTGGGCGCTCTACCGGTCTCTGCAGGCTGAAGCTTCGACTCGACTCGACTCGACTCGACTCGACGTGCGTCTCCTATCCGTGCAGCAGTCCCCGTCGGGAGTATCGGTCCCATCCTTCGCGAGGGTGTGAGCCACGATGTCGCCGTAGGCGCACTCACCGCACTGGCAGACCTCTTCGCCGCGGGCCAGAAGCGCTGGGTCGGCCGTGGCGGGGCAGGCGGAGCAAGCGTCGGTGTCCCTGTCCAAGCGGCGCTCGCCGCAGACTTGATTGAGGCCCTTGCAGGGTGGTGTGTTCGAGCGGCTTCACCTCTAGTGGTACCAGTTGGGGTGCGAGAGACTGGTCTGGAACACAGAATGTTGCCGTCGTGGCAGTGCGAGAGCCAGAATCCGTGCCCACATTTTGCCCACACTCGCGGCAAATTGAAACCTATTGAGACAGGCTGAAGCCGGATTCGTATTCAAGTGATTGCGGGTGATTCCGAGGCCTCTGATCGAATCTGAGCGAGACGGGAGAGTCCCTCATCGGGTTCAAATCCCACCGTCACCGCCGCCACGAAGGCCCCGACTCTCCTAGAAAACACTGGGAAGTTGGGGCCTTCGTCATCTGCCAATCACGGTGCGTCGTCGCCGGATGCCGGAACCGTCGCCCGCAGAACCCATCCGTTGGCGGTCCATCCGTGATCCAGCTCGCCACCGATCTGCTTGAGCCGCTGCGCCGCCCGGCGCAGGCCTCGACCGCCCATCGCGCGGCCGTTTCCGCTGAGATCCGCGGAGGCGGAGTTCGTCACGACGACCTCGATGGCATCAGGCCGGTCGTGGATCTCGATGCTCGCCGACTGCGACGTGGGCGCGTGTTTGATGATGTTCATCACCGACTCGATGGCCGTCTCTGTGAGAACACGCTCGGCAGTCGGCGCGAGCTGGAGCGGAACACGCGGTGTTGTAACGCTCGTGGGGATGCCTGCATCCTTCAGAAGTGCCGCCAATGATGACGCGGTCTCCGCGACGTTTTCTGCGGAGCGGATCGAGCGTGTCGGCGGTCCCTCGGTCAGTGTGTCCCGCATCAACGAGAGCAGAGACTGGATGCTCTGCAGCGCCTGCTCGGCGGAATCCTCGATGGTCTTCAGTGAGACCTGCCGTGCGTCTTCATCCGGTTGACGCGGAAGAGCCCGAGCGTGAAACAGGACGAGCGTCAGGTCGTGCGCGATGCCGTCGTGGAGCTCATCCGCGATGCGCTCCCGCTCGTCCCGTGCGATCGCCTCGAGGTCTCTCACGATGCGGGTTCGCTCGGCAACGAGAACCGTCTCGCGTGCCGCCACGAGTCTGAACGCGACGCCCGCCAGGAACGCGATCACAGCGATGCCCGCGATGCCGTAGATGCCTCCCGCTGCCAGTGTCGGCCCGCTGAGAGTCATGTACGTAGTGAGCGCTGCGAGCAGCACCAGGTGCGTGCCAATCACCCACGGTCCGCACGTCGCGGCCACCAGGCTGAGCGTCATCGACAGTTCGAGGAGGTCTCCACCGCTGCCGGTGAAGACGACACCTACGCTGCAGATGAGCATCACGATGAACGCGGCAGTCATCGGATGCCAGGCGAAGCCGGCCAACCCCACATAGAGCGCCACCGCCAGCAGGTCGTACCGCGTGAACCCTCCCCCCGCGATCGTGAAGCCGATCGCGATGCACAGGAGCACGCCGACGGTCAGAACCAGCAGAAGGCGTGCGACCGGATGAAGAGAACGCTGTTCCCAGAACATGCGAGAGCGCAGCATCCGCATGATGGAGGACCGCGCAGTGAGGCCCGGCTCCTCGTCGCGCGCGGAGATCAGCGGAGCTTCAGGCACAGATGCCGAGCATCTTGCAGAGCCAGTCGCCCAGGTCCGCATTCGACCAGGTGATCACTCGAACGAACGATCCGATACCGTACATGCTGAGCATTCCCATGCTGGTCTCCTTCACTCGGGCAGCTCGAGATCGACCTGCACCATGGATGCCTCATTCCCACCCTATGAGTCGTACGCCCGCGGTCACGGATTCATGACCCCAGGGCTAGAGATTCCTGAGCAGGCTCGCGGTACCGTGAGTGGGTGAGTGAAGCCGTCCGCGTTCTCGTCGTCGATGATGAGGCGTTGGTTCGTCATGCCCTGCGTGCATTTATCTCCGATGACGACCGCGTCGCTCTGGTAGGGGAGGCCGCCGACGGCTCTGAGGTCGTCGAGGCCTGTAGAGCGTCGAAACCCGACGTGGTACTGATGGACATCAAGATGCGCGATGTCGGTGGTGTCGAAGCGACGCGGCGCGTTCTGGAATGGGACCCCCGCTGCCGCGTTGTGGCACTCACAACCTTCACCACTGAGTGGCGCGCGCTCGAGGTTCTGCGAGCGGGCGCCTGTGGCTACCTGGTGAAGAACTCCACGCCCGAACAGATCATCGACGCCATCGTCGCTGCCCACTCCGGCGACCGCGTGGTCT
This sequence comes from Microbacterium sp. A94, assembly GCF_051842855.1. Taxonomy (NCBI): domain Bacteria; kingdom Bacillati; phylum Actinomycetota; class Actinomycetes; order Micrococcales; family Microbacteriaceae; genus Microbacterium; species Microbacterium sp. A94. The sequence continues at coordinate 13,236 of NZ_JBPXMU010000006.1, forward strand.
CGCCGGAAGTACAGGAGCGGTTCGTGCGCGCGGCCATCGAAGCAGGCGACGGTCGAGCCCCCGATACGCCCGCACTGAGCGATCGAGAGCGCCAGATCATCGAGCTGATTGCGAAGGGTCTCTCCAACGCTGAGATCGCTGAGGCGCTCCATTATGCCGAGAGCACGGTGAAGGCCGACATCCGCCGCATCAACCAGCTGTGGGGCGTCGACAATCGCCTGCAGATCGTTCTCCGGGCCACCGAGATCGGGATCATAAGCCTCTAATCAACGACCGCTGATCACGACACGCGCCGAGTGGATCTGTAGCCCTGGGGCTACCGAACCGTCCAAACCCTTGATCGTTCAATGCATCGAACGACACCATGGTTTTGGCCTTCACCACAAGCCCGGCCGCGATCGCTCCGGCCCGAGCAGAGAGACGATGATGCACGAGACCCTTGCGCAACGACTGACCGTTGCCCTTCCGCTCGTCGGTGTCGTGCTTCTTGTGGCGTCGATGCTTCTCCCCACGCAGTTCGCAGTCTTCGCGTGGGGGCTGGCGCTGATCAGCTTCCTTACGGCTCTGTCCTGTGCACTCTTCGCCCAGCATCAGCGACGAGCGGAGAAGCGCGTGATCCGGCTCTGACGAGCTGCGTCCAGCGTCCCGCGTCCGGCTTTCGAGCGGGCAGCTGTGGCGCAGTTTCTGCCCGGAACGCAGCCACGGTTGCCCACTCGCAGCGGTGAATCGGGGGATAATCGAATCGCGCCGGACAGACCTCTGAGCGCGAAGAGGAGAGAACACCGTGACTGATCGCGCGTCATCGAGCTACACCGCAGCCGAGCTGGCAGATCCGAGCGTAGGGCTGCAGACACTGACGCAGCTGGCGCAGGAGCGCCACGACCTGTGGCCATGGATCATCGTTCACCCCAACTGCTCCGCAGAACTCGCCGCCTGGATCAGGCCGCAGCTGAGTGCTGCGCAAACGCCTTCTGCCGTGACCGCCGAGGAGTGGTCCGCGCGATTCCAGCAGACGAATCACCGCGAGCCGACCATGAACGAGTATCAGGAGGCCGTGCGCATCGGCCAGATCGCGGCGGAGCGCAAGCCCCGCGACCCCTCCGCCGAGCAGATCGCCGCCGGCGCGAAGCAGATGGCTGCCGGCGCCAAAGACTTCTTCACGACGCACGTCGCCCCGGCAGCCCAGGAAGCGGCTCGATCGGTGCAGTCTGCCGTGCAAGAGCAGCGCAGCGCACCGCAGAACGGGCCGAAGGGCTGGATGAGCTGGGCGCCCTTCGCCCTGCCGGTCGCAGCTTTCCTTGCGATGATCGCCCTGTTCCTGCCGATCGCCTCGGGCTTCGGTCTGTCGTTCAACTACTTCTCCGAGTACGCCGGCGGCGAGGGCGCCATCCTGCTGGTGCTGATGCTGCTGGTGATCGCCGCCTCGGTGACAGCCATCATCCTTCGCGTGAAGTGGGCGCGGATCACCGCGGCCGTGCTCGGCATGATCGCCGGCATCGTCGGCGCTGTCGACGGATTCGGCACGATGATCAGCGTCAGCTCGATCTCTGGCGCATCCGTCGGTGCCGGCGCTGTGATGCTGGCGATCTTCTCGATCGTGATTCTCGTGGCCGCGATCGTGTGTGTGCTTCCGCAGAATGCGACGAGCGCAGCGCCCGCCGCGACTCCGGCGGCCCCGGCAACCGCGACTCCGGCAACTCCCGCGGCCCCGCCAGCCCCACCCGCACCACCCGCGGTCTGACTGCACCCTGCACCCCGCAACCCGTCACGTCACCTCGCGTTCACCCGGCATTCGTAGCGTGGTCGGCATGCTCGACATCGCCACAGTTCTGCAGGACGAGATCGAAGATCTGCCGGCCGGCGCGCGGCTGCCGAGCGAGCACGAGTTGATGCGCCGTTTCGGCGCCACTCGCAGCACGGTACGCCGCGCACTCGAACATCTCGAGGCGCGCTTTCTGGTGCGCCGTGTGCACGGGGCAGGAACGTTCGTGAACCGGCGGATCGACTATCTGCTTGCGCCGAGCCTTGCCCCGTCCCTGCACGACACGGTCGAGAAGGCCGGGGCGGTGCCGCGCACTTTTCTGCTGGATGCTGGCACCCGCGACGTTCCGAAAGACATCGCCGACCGGCTCGGCATCCCTGCAGGCGAGCCGTGCACACGTCTGGTTCGGGTGGGGTATATCGACGACCAGCCCTCCATGTACGGGGAGGAATGGATCCTCCCCGGCATCCTCGATCACGTCGACGTGAGCCTGCGCGCAATCGAATCGCTCACCGAAGTGCTGCGCGGCGCAGGCCGCAATCCGATGCGCGCGTGGTCGCGAGCATCGACAGAGTTCCCGCCTGATGCGGCAGCGCAGCGACTGGAGCTGCACGCACCGACCCCGGTCTGGCGCCTGGAGACGCTCACCACGGACGGCACCCCCGGTGCGCCCCTGATGTTCAGCAGATCCTGGATGCGACAGGACCGCATCAGCGTCGTCATCGAGTTTGAACCCAACTGACGAACAAGTCACCATTCGTTTACCCAACGGTTCACCTGCTGGTAAACCTGCCATCTCGCCCGGTCTATGTCTGCGCTAGAGCGTGGAGACATGAACAACACAGCACGGGTTCCCGAGGAGCGGCGCCGCACAGCGCGCGTGCTCGTCGGTTCCACTGAAGCCCAGCTCGCGGACCTCTGGCGCACCTGGACCGACCGACCTGCCATCGAGTATCTGCGCGGCCCCGAGTCGGGCCTCGTCATGGTTCAGGGGCGCACCGGCGGCACCGGCGACCGGTTCAACCTCGGCGAAGCCACCGTGACGCGTGCCACGGTTGCCGTCCGCGACGGCCGCAGCGAAACCGTGGGCACCGCCTACGTGCTCGGCAGCCACCCCGAACACGCGGCGCTCGCCGCGATCTTCGACGGGATGCTGGATTCCGCTGCCCGCGACCGCGTAATGACCGAGGTCATCGAACCCCTCGAACGCGAACAGGCGCTGCGCGATCACCAGGCGCAGAAGAATGCCCGTGCCACCGTCGTGGACTTCTTCACCGTCGCTCGGGAGAACGACGGCTTCGGTGCCGACGACGACGAGGACGACGAATGAACACCACAGCCATCTACGCCCCCGGATTCGCCGATCCGGTGAACGACGCACAGCAGGTGTTCCGCGCCACGCTCGAGGCGCTCGCCCGGCCCACCATCGCGCAGCACGTGCGGGCCGCGGTCCAGCCGCCGGCCCCACTCAGCGCCACGGCCGCAGCGCTGGTACTCGCCCTCTGCGACGAGCAGACTCCGCTCTGGCTCGATGACGCGCTGCGGCAGAACAGCGACGTCGAAGCGTGGATCCGATTCCACACCGGTGCACGCCTCGTGGACGATGCGAGCGAGGCACTGTTCTGCGTCGCGTCCAGCCCGTCGACCGTGCCGCCGATCGATGATCTGGCGCAGGGCAGCGACGAAGAGCCGCACCTATCCGCGACCGTCATCATCGATGCCTCCGACGCGAAGCCGATCGGCTCGTTCCTCGTCGACGGGCCCGGGGTGAACGGGCAGATCTCCTGGGACGGCCGGGGCCTGCCAGCATCCGATTTCCTCGAAATCTGGACCGCCAACACACGCCGATACCCGCGCGGCGTCGATCTGATTCTCGCGGGCGTCGACCAGGTGACCGGCCTTCCCCGCACCACCGCACTGACTTCCAACGTCCAGAAGGAGATGAGCTGATGTACGTAGCAGTCAAAGGCGGCGAGAAAGCGATCGCCAACGCCCACGCCCTGCTGGCACAGCGCGGCGCGGGAACGACCGAGCGCATCGACTACACCCAGGTGCAGGACCAGCTCGGAGTGCTCATCTCCCGTGTCATGGCTGAAGGGTCGCTCTACGACCCCGAGCTGGCAGCGAAGGCCCTGCTGCAGGCGCAGGGCGATGTGCTCGAGGCGGTCACGCTGATCCGCTCCTACCGCACGACGCTCCCGCGCTTCGGCACCACGGTCGCCGTGGACACCGCATCGCTCCCGCCAGAGCGACGCGTCTCGGCGACGTTCAAAGACATCCCGGGCGGTCAGCAACTGGGGGCGACGTTCGACTACACCCACCGCCTGCTCGCCGACGATCTTGAGGCGCCAGCCATCCCCGAGCCCGACGTCGACATTGACATCTCGATGCCGCGCGTCACCGACCTGCTCGGCAAGAGCGCGCTCATCGAACCCGATCGCCCAGCCGTCGGGTGGACAGATCCGGAGCCGGCCGACCTCACCCGCGAACCCACGACCTTCCCGATGTCTCGCGCCGAGCGTCTTCAGGCGCTGAGCCGCGGCGACGAGGGCTTCCTGCTGTCGCTGGGCTATTCCACACAGCGCGGCTTCGGCAACACGCATCCCTTCGTCGGCGAGGTGCGCGTGGGCGAGGTCGAGGTGTCGTTCGATGCCCCCGAGATCGGCCACGACGTACCGATCGGGCGTATCGAGGTCACCGAATGCCAGATGGTGAACCAGTTCGTGGGATCGGCCGAGCAGCCACCGCAGTTCACCCGCGGCTACGGCCTCGTCTTCGGACGAGCCGAGCGCAAAGCCATGTCGATGTCACTCGTGGACCGCGCCCTCCGTAAGGACGAATTCGGCGAACGAGAGGTCTCTCCGGCGCAGGATGAGGAGTTCGTGATCGCGCACAGCGATAACGTGCAGGCCACCGGATTCGTCGAGCACCTGAAGCTGCCGCACTACGTCGATTTCCAGGCTGAGCTCGGACTCATCCGCCGCCTGAACGACGAGTTCGACCAACGCCGCAACGCCGCCGGAAAGGACGCATCATGAGCGCACCGCGCATCGTCTACAACGAGGGCTACCTCGACGAGCACACCAAGCGCGTCGTGCGCAGGGCGCTGTTGAAGGGCGTCGCCATCCCCGGGTTCCAGGTGCCATTCGCTTCGCGTGAGGTGCCGATGCCACGCGGCTGGGGAACCGGCGGCGTGCAGGTCACCGCCGCCGTGATCGGAAAACCCGACACGCTCAAGGTCATCGATCAGGGCGCGGATGACACGACCAACGCGGTGTCGATCCGGCAGTTCTTCGAGAAGGTCGCCGGAGCCCGGGCAACCACGCGCACCGATGAAGCCACGATCATCCAGACGCGTCACCGGATACCGGAGACGCCGCTCGTAGACGGACAGATCCTCGTTTACCAGGTGCCGATTCCCGAGCCGCTGCGCTTCCTCGAACCGCGCGAGACCGAGACGCGGCGCCTGCACGCGCTCGAGGAGTACGGCCTGATGTACGTCAAGCTCTACGAAGACATCGCCCGCTTCGGCCACATCGCCAAGACCTACGACTACCCGGTCATGGTGAACGGCCGCTACGTGATGGCGCCGTCCCCGACGCCGAGCTTCGACAACCCGAAGATGCACCAGAGCCCCGCCCTGCAGCTGTTCGGCGCGGGACGGGAGAAGCGCATATATGCGATCCCGCCGTATACCGACGTCGAATCGCTCGGCTTCGAGGACTTCCCCTTCGAGCCGCAGCGCTTCTCGGATCCCTGCGAGATCTGCGGTTCCGAGGGCGTCTATCTCGACGAGGTGATCATCGACGACGAGGGTGGCGCGATGTTCGTCTGCAGTGACACCGACTATTGCGAGCGCACCGCCGCCATACTCGCGGATGCCCCAGCCGAACAGGCGACCCAGAAGGAAGAGATCTCGGTATGAACGCCGAACAGCCCCTGCTCAGCGTCACCGGCGCCGGTCACCGCTACGGTGACCGATTCGGATGCCGCGACATCGACTTCGACCTGTGGCCGGGGGAGGTGCTCGCCGTCGTCGGCGAATCCGGCTCCGGAAAATCGACACTGCTCGGGATGCTGTCACAGCGCCTCAGCATCGATGAAGGCTCCATCCGCTACCGCACAAGCACAGCCGCCAGCACAAGCACAGCCACAAGCACAGGCAACGACCTCGTCGAACTCTCCTCGCTGTCGGAGAGCGAGGTGCGCCGGCTCTGGCGCACGGAGTGGGGTTTCGTGCATCAGAACGCTGCGGACGGACTGCGCATGCATGTCTCAGCCGGCGGCAACGTCGGCGAGCCGTTGATGGCCGCTGGTGAACGCCACTACGGCACGATCCGCGCGCAGGCCGCCGAATGGCTGGAGCGCGTCGAGATCCCCAGCGAGCGCATGGATGAGACGCCGGCGACATTCTCCGGTGGCATGCGCCAGCGGGTGCAGATCGCCCGAAACCTGGTGTTCGGACCGAAGCTCGTCTTCATGGATGAGCCCACCAGCGGGCTGGACGTATCGGTGCAGGCCCGACTGCTTGATCTCATCCGGTCACTCGTTGCCGATCTGGGCCTTGCCGTGGTGATCGTCACGCACGACCTGGCCGTCGCACGCCTCATCTCCCACCGCACGCTCGTGATGAAGGACGGCGGCGTCATCGAATCAGGTCTCACCGACCGGGTTCTCGATGACCCCCAGGCCGCCTACACCCAGCTGCTCGTCTCGTCGATTTTGCAAGGATGACCATGACTGACACCTCTGCCACAGGCACCGTCCTCCGCTTGGAGACGGTCGCCAAGACCTTCACCCTGCACCTGCAGGACTCCCAGGTGCCCGTGCTGCACAACGTCTCTTTCGAGGTCCCGATCGGGCAGTGCGTCGTGCTGGGTGGTGAATCCGGGGCAGGCAAGAGCACCATCATGAAGATGGTCTACGGCAGCTACGCCGCAGACAGCGGCCGAATTCTTGTCCGCCATCGTGATGGCCAGGTGGACCTGGCGACCGCAGCGCCGCGCGAGGTCATCGCGGTACGCCGTGAATCGATGGGATACGTGAGCCAGTTCCTTCGTGCCGTGCCGCGGGTAGCCGCCCTCGACGTCGTCGCCGAGCCGCTCATGGAGAGTGGCCTATCGCGGGATGCCGCACGGGAGCGCGCCGGCGAGCTGCTGGAACGGCTCAGCATCCCGCGGCGGCTGTGGGAGCTGCCGCCGGCCACTTTCTCCGGCGGCGAGCAGCAGCGGGTGAACATCGCGCGCGGGTTCGCCACCACCCGGGGGCTCATGCTGCTCGATGAGCCCACGGCATCGCTCGATGCTCGCAACCGCGCCGTCGTGATCGAGATGATCCGCGAGCGGTTGGCCGCCGGAACCGGGATCCTCGCGATCTTCCACGATCATGATGTGCGCGATGCCGTCGCGAACGAGATCGTCGATGTCGCGGCTTTCACCCCCGTGCGCGAGCTGGTCGCCGCGTGACACGGTACGCGGTGTACGGCGTCCCCGGGCTTGACCCTGGGGCGCCGACCGTTGCCGTGCAGCTGCGAGCAGCCGTCGAAGACTGGTATGCGCAGCATCCGGAAATCACCGCGGATGCCCGCCGCTACGGCTTCCACGCCACCTTCAAAGCGCCCTTCGCGCTCGCTGACGGTGTCGCGATCGCTGACCTTGAGGACGCGGTGTCGGCGTTCGCTGCCGGCCGGCACCCCGTGGTGCTGCCGGCCGTGCAGCCTCTGACGATCGGGTCGTTCCGCGCGCTCGTACCGACCGGCGACACCGCAGAGGTGGATGCTCTGGCCCAGGACATCGTGCGAGCATTCGAACCGTACCGGGCACCGCTCACGGCGGATGACATCGCCCGGCGCCGACCGGAGCGGCTGACTCCGCGGCAGTGCGAGATCCTCGAGGAGGTCGGCTATCCGTTCGCCCTCGACGAGTTCCGTGTTCATCTGACCCTGACCGATGCGCTGGATGCGGCCGATGCGGCCGCCGTCGATCACGCGATCGCCGGACACTTCGCCGCGTTCGCCGGTGCTGACATCCCGCTCACGGCGCTCGCCGTGTTCATCGAACCTGACCGTGGAGCGCCATTCGGCATCCACTCGATCCACCCCTTCCAGGAGATCGCATGACCAACGACACCATTCTCCGCAACGCGAGAATCGTCCTCGAAGACGACGTCATCCACGGATCCGTACGAATGATCGACGGCATAATCGTCGACATCGTGCCCGTCGACAGCTCGCTGGATGGAGCCCTCACAGGCACCGACGGACCCGGTGAAGACATGGACGGCGACTACCTAATGCCCGGGCTGGTCGAGTTGCACACCGACCAGGTGGAGGGGCACTTCCAGCCGCGACCGAAGCGGTTCTGGGATCCGATCCCGGCGGTGATCGCGCATGACGCTCAGATGGCGGCATCCGGAATGACGACGGTGCTCGATGCGCTGCGCATCGGCGCGGGGCCGGATGAATCCGGTCTGGCGGCCCAGGCCGACACCCTGGTCGCCGCCATCGTGCACGCGGCCGATGCCGGGCTCCTGCGCGCGGATCACCTGGTGCACCTGCGATGCGAGGTCTCGACGCCAGATGTCGTCGACGTCTTCGAGCGGATCGGCAACGACGACCGGGTGCGGCTCGTGTCGCTCATGGATCACACGCCGGGCCAGCGTCAGTATGCCGATGTCGAATCGTTCCGCACCTACATGGTCGGCAAGCACAGCTTCTCGGACGAGCAGTTCACCGCGCACGTCGCGACTCTGCATGAGCGCAGCGCCGCCTACGCGGACACGCACCGGGGCGAGATGGCGCGTCGGGCGAGGGCGCGCGGCATCACGATGGCAGCGCACGATGATGCGACGCTGGCTCATGTCGCCGAGTCATCCGATCTCGGCGTGCGGATCTCCGAGTTTCCGACGACGGTCGAAGCGGCCCGGGCGGCGCGAGAAGCGGGCCAGCTCGTCGTGATGGGGGCGCCGAACATCGTGCGCGGCGGTTCGCACTCCGGCAATGTCGCGGCCGCCGAGCTACTGCGTCACGGACTGCTCGACATCCTCTCCAGCGATTATGTGCCGTCGAGCCCGCTGCAGGCGGTGTTCGCGCTGGTCGCGAGCGGAGAGGTGACTGTGCCGCAGGGGTCCGCGCTGGTGAGTGCGAACCCGGCGCGCGCGATCGGCTTGAACGACCGCGGCGTCATCGAGGTGGGTCGGCGTGCGGATCTCGTCCGGGTTCGCGTGCACGAAATCGCGCAGACCCCGCACCACCCCTCCGGGGCGCCGGTGCCGGTTGTGCGCGGGGTCTGGCGTGAAGGGATGCGAGTGGCATGACCGGAGTGTTCGTCGCGGTGGTCGGACCCAGCGGCGCCGGCAAGGATGCGGTGATCGACTGCGCCCGTGACCACTTCGCCGGCGAGGGCGCGGTGATCTTTCCGCAGCGGGTCATCACGCGGCCCGCCGGTGAAGGCGAGGATCACGCGCCGGTCTCCGCGGATGAGTTCGCAGCGCTGGAGCGTGCGGGTGCTTTCGTGCTGCGGTGGGAGGCGCATGGGCTGCGCTATGGCATCCCGGCATCCGTTTCGCAGGCGGTGCACGCAGGCGCCACCGCCGTCGTCAACATTTCGCGAACGGCGCTGGCCGAACTCACGGCGAAGTTTCCGCACGTTCGCGCCGTGCGCGTGACGGTTCCGGATGAGGTGCGCCGCGCGCGGATTCTCGCGCGGGGCCGGGAGAACTCGGCCGAAGCGCTTGCTCGGCTCAACCGTGCCGATCCGGCACCTGGTGAGCCGGTCGATCTCGAGATCGTCAACGACGGGCCGCTGATGGATGCCGGTGCCGCTCTCATCGCCTTTCTGGACGAGGTTCTTACGCCGTCGGCTCCAAGGGAACGGCTGGTGCTCGGCGAATACCGATGAATGACAGCATCCCGCCGGCGGTCATCAGCGCGGCCGTCACCCAGGCCGCGTTGTGGAATCCGCCCAGATCCAGTGCTCCGCCGACGATCGTGGAGAGCATCGCGACCACGATGAGCCCGGCGACACGGGAGATGGCGTTGTTGACGGCGGATGCTATTCCGGAGTGGTGCTCATCGATCGCTCCGAGCACCGCAGAGGTCAGCGGAGCGACAGTCAAGGAGAGTCCGAGACCCATGACGATCATGGCGGGCAGCACCTGCCACCAGTAGCTGAAGTCCTCAGTGACGGTGAGCAGAAGCAGTGCTCCAGCAGCCATCAGCAGCGGGCCGATCGTCATGAACAGCCGGGGTCCGAGCTTTCCCGCCCAGGCTCCGGCCTGCGAGCTGAGCAGGATCATCAGGATTGTGATCGGCAGGCTGGCCAGACCCGCGGCTGTCGCGCTGAGCCCAGCGCCCTCCTGCAGGTAGACGCCGACTACGAAGCCGTTGAGCGAGAGCGCGGCATAGATGAACAGGGTGGCGAGGTTACCCCAGGCGAAGTTGCGGGCCCGGAACAGCGTCAGCGGCATCAGCGGAGCCGCGGAGCGGCGTTGACGCAGGAGGAACACGGCGAACAGGACGACCCCGACGGCTCCGGGAATCCAGATCGCCGGTGACGCCCACCCGAGGTTGGGTTGCTCGATGAGCGCGAACACCACGGCGCCGAGGCCGACCGCACACAGCATCCCGCTCCACCAGTCCACGCGGATATCGCGCGGATGATCGGGCAGCTGCAGGCGGGCGAGCAGGACGAGCGTGATGCCGATCGGGATGACGTTGATGAGGAAGACGAAACGCCAGGAGAGCAGATCGACGAACAGGCCGCCGAGCAGCGGGCCGGCGAGCTGGGCGCCGGTGGTGAACGCGGTCCACACTCCGATCGCGCGCGATTGCAGCTCGCCGCGCATGGTCGCCATGATCAGGGCGAGTGAGCTGGGCACGAGCAGCGCGCCGGCGGCCCCCTGCAGGGCGCGGGCGATGATGAGCGTGAGAGGTTCGGGTGCTGCGGCAACGGCGATGGAGGCGATGCCGAACGCGATGAGACCGATGCGCATGATGCGCACGCGACCGTAGGCGTCGGACAACGAACCCGCCAGCAGAATCAGTGCGCTGAGGGTGATGAGGTAAGCATCCACGACCCACTGTTGCGTCGTGATTCCGCCGCCGAGCTCATCGCTGATCGCCGGGAGCGCGACGGTGACGACCGTGCCGTCGAGGAACGTCACGAAGGATGCCAGCACGGCGATCGTGATGACGAGACGCTGAAGTGCGGAGAATGTCGGCACGCTGTGAGCCTACGCCTGCTTGCCGCTCACACGGGAGTGTGAGCGGCAAGTGCCTCGGCCAGCGCCGCCAGCACCGCGGACACTGCGGCATTGTCGCGTGAAGAGGACCGGGTCGCTGCGAAGATCTCGCGCACGGGTAATCCGGGAAGATCCAGCAGCCGCACCGATGCGCGATCGCCCGTCCACACCAGATCCGGCAGCATTGCGGCGGCATGGCCGGCGGCAACCAGCCGCGCATGGGCGATGAGATCAGTCGCTTCGAAGCGGACGTCGGGTTCGAACCCGGCCGTGCGGCACTGCTGCACGGCCCACTGGCGTACTGCCGCACCGTGCGGTTCCATGGCCCAGGCATGCTCGCTCAGCTCTGACAGCGAGGTAGCCGAGGAGCCTGGCGGCACCGCCAGCCGCACCGGGTCCGTGCCGAGCAGTGTGCGATCGACTCCGTCCCGCAGCTCACGCGTGTACCCGGAGTACTGTTCGGCGACGACCAGGTCGAAGGTGCGCGCCTGCAGCTCGAACAGTCCTTCCTCCGGCGCCATCTCCACCATCGACACCCGCAGTTCTGGCATCCGCTCGGCGAGCAGCGTCAGTGCGGGCGGCACGAGGGCCTCGGCAGCAGTGGGCATCACGGCGATCCGCACCCGCTGGGGGAAGTTCTCCGACGATGACAGTTCCGCGCGAGCGGATTCGTCCATCTCGAGTGCGCGGGCAGCGTGTGCTGCGAGCAGACGCCCTTGCGCCGTGAGCCGCAGACGCCTACCGTCGGGTTCGAGCAGTGATACTCCCGCCTCGCGCTCGAGTTGGGCAAGCTGCTGCGACACCGTCGATGGGCTGTAGGCCAGCGCCGTGGCCACGTCGGAGATGGTGCCGCGCAGGGCAAGCTCGTGCAACAGACGCAGTCGTCGCAGTTCAAACACAGAGGGCCTCGCAATCATTCGATAAAAGCGAACAATCACTATCGTAAACGTGCGCTTTTCTCGAGAGGTGGTGTGGCCGCACACTGAAACGAGGAAACTGCGGCGCTGCCGCTCTCGAGTGAGGAAATCTGATGCCCCAGTCGTCTCCGGCACTGGCCGAAACCAACGATCTCGCCGCTCTCGCCGACGACGCCGTCGCGCTCGTGCAGCAGTGGCTCATCGAGAGCCGGGAAGTCCCCAGCGACACGGCCGCCCAGCGGCTCGCCGGTGTGCTCAGCGACCCGAACGGCCTCGACTTCACCGTCGGATTCGTCGACGGTGTCGTGCGCCCCGAGGACCTCACGGTCGCCGCCCACAATCTGCGCGAGATCGTGCCGCTCACGCCCCGCTTCCTCCCGCTGCCGCTGCGCGGTCTCATCCGCCTGGGTGGGGCGCTGGCTCCGGCATTCCCCGGCATCGTCGTGCCGATCAGTCGTCGGGTGCTGCGCGGCATGGTCCGCCACCTCATCGTCGACGCCACCGACGCCAAACTCGGCAAGGCGATCAGTCGCATCCGCGCCGACGAGGGCGTGCACCTGAACATCAACCTGCTCGGGGAGGCGATCCTCGGCGAAGAGGAGGCCGACCGCCGTCTCGCCGGAACCGAGCGCCTGCTGCGGCGCGATGACGTCGACTACGTGTCGATCAAGGTGTCCTCCACCGTCGCCCCGCACACGCCGTGGGCGTTCGATGAGGCTGTGGCGCACGCCGCCGACGCGCTTGTGCCGCTGTTCCGCCTCGCCAACGGTGCGACCGGTACCGGCTCGACGCGTTCGAAGAAGTTCATCAACCTCGACATGGAGGAGTACAAGGACCTCGATCTCACGATCGCCGTGTTCACCGCGATCCTCGATCGGGAAGAATTCCGCTCGCTCGAGGCCGGCATCGTCCTGCAGGCCTACCTGCCCGATGCCCTGGGCGCGATGATCCGCCTGCAGGAGTGGTCGGCTGCTCGCGTGGCCGCCGGCGGTGCTCCCATCAAGGTGCGCGTCGTGAAGGGCGCGAACCTGCCGATGGAGCAGGTGGATGCTGAAACCCACGGCTGGCCGCTGGCGACCTGGCACAGCAAAGAGGCATCGGATGCCTCGTACAAGGCCGTGCTCGATTACGCACTGCGTCCGGAGCATGTAAAGAACGTGCGCATCGGCATCGCCGGACACAACCTGTTCGACATCGCCCTGGCCTGGCTGCTGGCGAATCAGCGCAAGGCTGCCGATGGCATCGAGTTCGAGATGCTGCTGGGCATGGCGACCGCGCAGGCGACGGTCGTTCGACGCACCGTCGGATCGCTGCTGCTGTACACGCCGGTCGTGCACCCGACCGAGTTCGATGTGGCGATCGCCTATCTGATCCGGCGTCTGGAGGAGGGGGCATCCACCGAGAACTTCATGTCGGCCGTGTTTGAGCTCGACGACGAGCCGGCGCTGTTCGCCCGAGAGCGCGACCGATTCCTCGCCTCGATCGCCTCGATGCCCGAAGAGGTGCCAGCACCGAACCGCACGCAGAACCGGGGTGCCGACGCCGTACCTTCAGCGGTCGAAGGGTTCACGAACGCCCCGGACACCGACCCGAGCCTGGCGGCGAACCGCGCCTGGGGTGACAGCATCCGCTCGCGCATGGAAGCGTCCGAACTCGGTAACGAGACGGTGCGCACGCACACACTGTCGGATTCCGCATCGCTCGATCAGGTGATCGCCACCGCGACCGCGGCCGGCGAAGCCTGGCGCGCGCTCGGTGCCGCCGGCCGCGCCGAGATTCTGCACCGCGCGGGTGACATCCTCGAAGCTCGTCGTGGCGACCTGCTCGAAGTTATGGGATCCGAGTGCGGCAAGGTGCTCGAACAGGGGGATCCCGAGGTCTCCGAGGCCATCGACTTCGCCCACTACTACGCGGAGAGCGCCAAGCGTGCCGCGAGCATCGAAGGCGCGACGCACAAGCCGGTCGGCCTCGCGGTGGTCACACCGCCGTGGAACTTCCCGGTCGCGATTCCCGCCGGCTCGACCATGGCAGCGCTCGCCGCCGGTTCCCCGGTGATCATCAAGCCGGCCCGTCAGGCTCGCCGTTCCGGTGCGGTCATGATCGAGGCGCTGTGGGAGGCGGGTGTTCCGCGCGATGCGCTGCAGTACGTGCAGTTGGACGGTCGGGAGCTCGGCCAGCAGTTGATCAGCGCCCCCGCCGTGGAGCGCGTGATCCTGACCGGTGGTTACGAGACGGCCGAGCTGTTCCGCAGTTTCCGCCCCGACCTGCCGCTGCTCGCCGAGACGAGCGGGAAGAACGCGATCATCGTGACTCCGCACGCGGATCTCGACCTCGCGGCCAAGGATGTCGCGTACTCCGCATTCGGTCACGCCGGGCAGAAGTGCTCGGCTGCATCGCTGGTGATCCTGGTCGGATCGGTCGCGCGCAGTGAGCGGTTCCGCCGCCAGCTGATCGACGCGGTCGGCTCGTACCAGGTCGGTCAGCCGTGGGAGGGGCCCAGCCGCATCGGACCGCTCATCGGCCCGGCAGAAGGAAAGCTGCTGCACGCGCTCACCACGCTCGAGCCGGGTGAGAAGTGGGTCATCGAGCCCGAGAAGCTTGATCAGGATGGCAAGATGTGGCGTCCGGGCATCCGTGAGGGTGTCGTCGCGGGCTCGCCCTTCCACCTGACCGAGTACTTCGGCCCGGTGCTGGGCATCATGACCGCCAAGACCCTTGATGAGGCCACGGCGATGGTCAACGCGATCGACTACGGGCTCACCTCGGGGCTGCACTCGCTCGACGAGGATGAGGTCGCACAGTGGCTTGCATCCGTGCAGGCAGGAAACCTGTACGTGAACCGGGGCATCACAGGTGCGATCGTGCAGCGTCAGCCGTTCGGTGGGTGGAAGAAGGCCGCCGTCGGCGCGGGAACCAAGGCCGGTGGCCCGAGCTACCTGATCGGACTGTCTGATTGGGAGGATGCCCCGGTGGCGGCGGACGCTCCGACGGATGCTCTCTCGCGTGCTGCGCTCGCGGCGCTGAAGGCTGCGGATGCTGACGCCGATGCCGCCTGGCTGCAGGGGGCGCTATCGACCGATGTTGCCGCCTGGCGCGACGAGTTCGGCGCCGTGCGCGACGCGACCGGCCTGGTCACCGAGCACAACGCGCTGCGCTACGACGTCGTGCCGGTCACGATCCGTCTCGAGCAGGCCAATGCCGCCGAAGCGATTCGTGTGATCGCCGCCGGTATCCGCACAGGGTCGCGCCTGAGCGTCAGCACGGCGGTGGCGCTTCCGGCAACTGTCGCTTCGTGGCTGTCGAAGTCCAGCGTCGGCGTTGCTGTTGAGGACGAGGCATCCTGGGGTGCGCGTGCCGCACGTCTGGCTGCGGACGGCGGGCGCATCAGGCTCGTGGGAGCGGCTGCGGCATCCGTTACAGCTCACACCGGTGGCTCGCCCGCAGTTGCGGTGTACACCGGGCCGGTTCTGTCGGCTGGGCGGATCGAACTGCTGCCGTTCCTGCGGGAACAGGCCGTGTCGATCTCGGCGCACCGTTTCGGTACGCCGCACCGCTACGAGATCGCGCCGCTCGTTCGCTGAGTGCTCAGGGCAGTGACAGCACCCGGAACGAAGAGTAAACTCGCCGGGTGCTGTTCACAGTGAGCGCCCCGCGGGCGCGGAAGGTGGTCGCAGGCGCGTTGCGCGCCGGCGGCAGGGGCTGACCATCAGCCGGAGACGGAACTCCCGTCGCCGGTGATTCGTCATACGCGGCATCCATCGAACGGATGCCGGCCGAAACCCACCTCAGAAAGCACCTCCACTCATGCGTCCCATCGACGAGCGCGAGATCCGCGCATCCTTCATTAACGCCTCTCGCAAAGAGGTCTCATCCCTCACGCTGCCGCCATCCTTCGAGCAGATCGACTTCGACCGACTCGACTTCCTCGGCTGGTCCGATGCGAAGTTCGTTCGACGCGCCTATGTCGTCACCGAGGTCGACGGCGTGCTCACCGGTGCCCTGCTGCAGCGGGCCGAGCAGCGTGTGATCGCTCGTACTCAGTGCTCGTGGTGCGAGGACGTGATGCTCCGCAACGACGTGCAGCTGTACTCCGCTCGCAAGGCGGGCGCAGCCGGCCGTAAGGGCGATGCCGTCGGCACGCTGGTCTGCGCCGAGTTCGGGTGCTCGCACAATGTGCGCCTGTTGCCGTCGCTCGCGTACGAGGGCTTCGACCGCGAGGGGGCGCGAGACGCCCGGATCGTGAAGCTCGGCGAAAACGTGCGGGCGTTCCTGCGCGCTGTAGTCGGCTGACGCAGGGCGGCTAGAGCACAGTCGTGAGGACGAGGGTGGATGCTGCTCGCGTGAGCGTTTCCGCCTGGTTCGTTTCCGTACGGATCTCTGGCATCGGCTGATCGGGATGGGCATCGCGCAGGCCTGCTCGGATGTGATCGATCGACGACGGCAACGAGGCCACACCGCTGCTGAAGATCACCAGGCTTACACCGACGAGATCGCTCAGTGCCGCAGTGAGCGTGCCGACTCGGCGGGCGCGTTCATGCAGGATTGCCGTGACCGGCGCGGCGTTTTTCGTCGTTCCGCCGGCCACAGCAAGTACGTCGTCGAACGTGGCCCCTGGCGGGACAAGTCCCGCCTTGAGCGTCTGAGCGATCACCGCTCCATCGCCGACAAGATCGACTGCGCTGCGCGCGTTGCCATTGCTGTCTTCGAGGGTCCAATTGCCGAGTGCGCCGCCGAGGCCGCGCGGGCCCGAATGTACTCGCCCGCCGACCGCGAACGAGGCTTCGACCACGTGCCCGACGAACACGTGGGCGAAGTCCGCGTGTCCGTTGGCGTTGCCATGGAGAATGTCAGCCATCGCGTGGGCTCGGGTGCTGGTCTCGACGAGGATACTCGTTTCGGTGCGCTGTTCCAGGCGCGTGCGCAACGGCACGTCGCTCCAGCCCAGAAGTTCGTGCCTGTGCAGGATGCCGGTTGACGGTTCGACCCAACCGCCAGAGATCACGCCGACGCCCAGGAGTGGGGCCGTAGCGAGGCTGCGCAGTTCGTTGATCAGCACAGCGCAGAGGTCGACGACGTCGTCGACTGTGCCGTCGTGCGCCACACGTCGACTGACGACAGCCCTTCCGAGGAGGTCGGTGAGCGCGGCGTGTACGAACTGCACGCCGATGTGCACGCCGATGCTGACGCGTGAGTCCGGCACGATACCGACCGGAACACGCGGTCGGCCACGAGCCGAGGTGCTCACCGGCTCGCCATCGACGAGGAGTCCCTGATCGGTGAGATCTGCGACGATGCGGGTTACCGCGCCCTGGGACAGCCTGAGCGTCGCTGCGATCTCAGCCCGGGAGAGCGGTCCGCCCTCGATCAGGAGGCGCATGATCGTGGATGCGTTCACGGCACGCATCTCGGCAGGCCGCACCACGCGGTCCGAGTGTCGGATGCCTGTTTGCGATGCGAAGTTCATAGCCGTCATTATGTCGTGCTCCACACTCTGTTCCGAGATTTTCTCAAGAATAACTTGCCGACGGCAAGTTATGTGTGGTTTCATCGTCAATGTCATCCGAATCGACGAAGACGGAAGGAGCAGCGATGGTCAACAGAAGCACTGGCGCGAAGCACATGGGCGCGCTGTCTCAGCCGAACAGCATGGCGCGACGCGTGCTGATCGGCGGGATCGCGGTCGTGATCGCGATTCTCATCTGGCATATGGCCACGACGCAGCTGAAGCTGATTTCGCCGCTGTCCCTGCCCAGCCCCGAGACAGTGTTCAGCCGGATCGTCACGCTCAGCTCGACGCCCTACCTCGGTGCGACGATCTGGGGCCATGCCTGGTCAAGTGTTCAGATCGTGCTCGGCGGCTGGCTCCTTGCCGGGCTCATCGGCGTCGTCCTCGGTGTGGGCATCAGCTGGTCGCCCATCATCCGCAACCTGACGTTCCCCGTCTTCCAGGCGCTGCGCTCAATCTCACCGATCGCGTGGATCCCGATTGCGCTCGTGTGGCTGGGGATCGACGACAGCGCGCGCATCTTCATCGTCTTCATCGCCGCGGTCGTCCCCTGGACCGTGAACTCGATGGACGCCGTGCGTTCGATCGATCCGCTGCTACTGCGGGCGGCCCGCACACTGGGTGCCCGGCGACGCACACTGACCAGCGTCGTGCTTCCTGCAGGTCTGCCGACGCTGCTGGCCGGAGCGCGGATCGCGCTGGGCAATGCCTGGACAGCTCTGATAGCAGCTGAGCTGCTCGCTGCGACCTCTGGACTCGGTTTCCTTGCGCTGAACTCCTCGCGGGCGCTGGACACCCCGACCATGCTGGCGTCGATGGCTGTGATCGGTGCCTTGGGCATCCTGTTCTCGTTGCTGATGATTCGACTGTCGAAGATCATCGCCCCGTGGGCGAAGAACTGAAGGTGTGACATGACCGCTCTGACGACAACGCGTGCGATTCTGAATCCACTCACCAAACCGAATCGATCCAGCACGGCGGTGCCCCCGATATGGGTGGCCATCTCGCTCGCGCTCTTCGTTGTGATCTGGCACGTTGCCAGCCTCATCACAGGCCCCGCAATCGTTCCCGGTCCGATCGCCGTCGTGCAGACCATCGTTCTGCTGACGGTCGATCCGCTTGCCGGCCTCACGTTGCCAGGGCATGTGCTCTCTTCGCTGACGCGGTGGGGTTCAGGATTCCTGTTCGCTGTGCTCATCGGAGTTCCGGTGGGAATCGCCTTCGGCGCAATCCGCTGGGTCCGTGAAGCCTTCGCCCCGATGTTCGAATTCCTGCGCTACATCCCGCCGTTCGCGTGGATCCCTCTCGCGATCCTGTGGATGGGGTCGGGCCAGACGAGCGCTTCGTTCATCGTCTTCGTCGCAGCGTTTCCTGCGGTCGTCATCAGCACTCAAGTCGGCATCGTGAACGTCGACCCGAGGCTGCCCCGCGCCGGCATCAACCTCGGTGCCGGACGCTTCCGACTGATCACGCAGGTTCTCAGCCCCGTCGCTCTGCCATCGGTGTTCACCGGCATCCGCGTCGCCGTCAGCAATGGCTGGATGGCGGTCGTCGCCGCCGAGATGATCGGCGGCACGCAGGGTGTCGGCTTCCTGATCATTCAGGGGCAAGAGAACGGAGATGTGCAGGTCGTTATGGCCGGCATGATCGCCATCGGCATCACCGGTTCGCTGATCGATTGGATCGTAAACGTCATCAGCCGCCGCGCAACACCTTGGAGGAAGAGCAATGACGAGCAGCAATGACCGGAGCCAGGAGAGGAACGGTACGACGATGACCGAACGACCGACAGAAGAAGCGAAGCTCTCACTGCGCGCCGTCGCCAAGCGGTTCCGCACCAAACGCGGCGAGATCGAGGCGTTGTCGCCAACGGATCTCGATGTCCTCGAGGGCGAGTTCGTCACGATCGTCGGACCATCCGGGTGTGGGAAGTCCACGCTACTGATGATCGCAAGCGGCCTGGAGACGCCGACAGATGGCGACATTCGCGTCGATGGCCGACCCGCGGGAGAGCCAGGACCCGATCGCAGCGTCGTTTTCCAGCAGTTCGCGCTGTTCCCGAACATGACCGTCGAGCAGAACATCGGCTTCGGACTGAAATGTCGCGGTGTGCCGAAGGCCGATCGCTCAGCCCCGGTCGCCGAGCAGATTGAGAATATGAAGCTGGGCGGCTTCGAATCCGCCTACCCCAGCGAGCTCTCGGGCGGCATGCAGCAGCGCGTGGCGATCGCTCGCGCGCTCGTTCTCGACCCGCCCTTGCTCTTCATGGACGAGCCGTTCGGAGCGCTTGACGCACAGACGCGCACACGCATGCAGGACGAGATGGCGAAGTTGCGCGCCCGCATCAGCTCCACCATCCTCTTCGTCACGCACAGCGTGGAGGAAGCGATCTACCTCGGTGATCGAATCATCGTCATGTCGGCGCGGCCCGGGCGAATCGCTCACGAATATCGCGTCGATCCGGCCAGCCCATGGAAGTCGCGTTCGATCGAGAGCGCGATGAGCGATCCGGAGTTCAACGAGCTCCGTGAACGCATCTGGCAACACCTGCACGGCAACTGAGCAACACCGGCACCGCCGTCCCTGAAATCCCAATTCGAAGGAGAATGAACATGTCGTCGCACTTTTCCCGCCCGGCTGCTGTGGCACTCGGCGCGACCACCGTCGCGCTGCTCGCACTGACCGGATGCTCTCCGGCCTCCAACGCTGATGGCGATGGTGATGGAGGACCGACCGAGATCACCTTGACCTCGCAGCCGAACGGCGCGGGTCTGCCGTTCTTCATCGCCGAGCAGGAAGGCTTCTTCGAGGACGAAGGGCTCGCCGTCACCGTCGAGAACTATGCCAGCGGACCGGCTTCGCTCGCTGCCGGAGCAGCGAACGAATGGCAGGCAGGCTGGCTGGGCGCACCGCCCGCGCTGACCGGGGCGAACACGTTCGGACTCATCCCCGCCGGGCTCATGATCCGCGAAGACACCAACCACATGATGCTGATGACCGCCGACGTGTTGGAGGGGTCCTCACCCGAAGAGGTGCTTCGCACCCATCCCGTGGCAACCTCCCAGAACTCACTCGCAGAGCAGGTCATGCGTGGGTGTGCGGAGTGGCTCGGCGTCGATGCGGCTGACGTCGAGATGGTTCCGCTCGACGGCGGAGCTGTGGTTCAGGCCATTGCCTCAGGTCAGGTTGAGGTCGCGAACAGCTGGGTGACACCCGCCTGGCCACTCCTCGAAGATCCTGACACGTACGTGCAGGTGTGCAATGCGGAGGACGCCGGCGTCGCGGTGACCGCGCCGATGGTTGTTACGCCGAAGTTCCTCGAAGAGCAGCCGGAGGCTGCTGCCGCCTTCCTTCGCGCCACCACCCGGGCCAGCGACTTCATCATGGCGAATCATGAAGAGGCGGTTTCGTACATGCTCGACTACTACGAGACCTACGCCATCACCGGTAGCGAGGAGCAGGCGGAATGGGAAGTCACTGCGCGCACCTGGTACGGCCTGGACGACGCGATCGAATCGATCGAGTCGGGGGAGACGAGCAAGGCGCTCAACGACAGTGCGGAGTTCTTCGTGAACGCCGGTGTATATCCACAGGCCCCGCCGGTCGATGAGCTCCTGGAGCAGGGGCTCACTCTGCTGAAGTCGGCGCGCGACGGCGCGACCGCAGCCGACTGAGCGAACACGCGATCCGATACCAAAGACAGGAACCTACCAGCAATGACCATTCCCCCCAGTGCCACGTCAAGATTCCGCGGCAGTATCGGACGCACGGTCGCGGAGTCGACTCCCGCGTGGGAGCAGCCGCGAGCTGCACGAACGGGCTCGCCGAATGTGATCACGATCGTGCTCGACGACGTGGGGTTCGGTCAGCTGGGCTGTTACGGGTCATCGATCGCGACTCCGAGCATTGACTCTCTTGCCGAGCAGGGGGCACGCTTCGCGAATTTCCACGTCGCGGCCCTCTGCTCGCCGACGCGGGCGTCACTGCTCACCGGACGCAACCATCATGCCGTCGGCGTGGGGTTCCTTGCCGATTTCGACAGCGGTTTTCCGGGCTATCGGGGCGCCGTCGATCGAGAGGTACCGATGCTGCCGGAGATCCTCCGCGAGGAAGGGTATGCCACCTACGCGGTCGGGAAATGGCATCTGACTCCGCCCTCGCAGCTCACCCAGGCGGGTCCCTTCGAGCAGTGGCCGACCGGGCGCGGCTTCGACCGGTACTACGGTTTCCTCGGCGGGGAAGAGGACCAATGGGCCCCGGAGATGTGGGAAGACCAGCACTACGCACCTCTGCCCGACGACCCGGACTATCACGTGAGCGCTGACCTGGTAAACCGGTCGCAGCGGTATCTCGCCGATCACATCAGCGCCGCCCCCGAGCGTCCCTTCTATCTGCATCTGGCGTTCGGAGCAGGTCATGCCCCGCATCAGGCGCCCGCGGAGTACATCGAGCGTTACCGCGGCGCGTTCGATCACGGGTGGGATGAGGAACGCGCGCGCATCCTGCAGAAGCAGATCGAACGAGGGATCGTGCCAGCGGGCACAGAGTTGCCCGAAGCGAACCCCGGCGTTCGCCGCTGGGATGTACTGACCGCTGATGAGAAGCGTCTGTATGCCCGTATGCAGGAGGTGTTCGCCGCGTTCATGGAGTACACCGATGAGCAGATCGGACGGCTCATCGACTTCCTTCGGGAACAGGGCGTTCATGAGAACACGCTCATCGTGCTGCTGTCTGACAATGGCGCAAGCGGCGAGGGCGGTACACACGGCTCGGCGAACGAGTACCGCTATTTCCTTGGACTCGAAGACCGATTCGAGGACACCCTGGCCAGAATCGATGAGCTCGGTAGCCCGCTGACGCACAACCATTACCCGTCCGGCTGGGCGCAAGCGGGAAACACTCCGCTGAAGATGTACAAGAAATACACCTATGGTGGGGGTGTCAGGGCGCCGCTCATCGTGCACTGGCCGGGCAATGTCGCTGACTCCGATCAGGTGCGACGCCAGTTCCACCACGTTACAGATCTCGTTCCGACGATCCTCCAGGCCGTCGGCGTGGATGCTCCGCAGTATCACCGTGGTGCGCGCGTGGAGCCTTTCGATGGCATCTCGCTCGGCTATGCGCTCGCCGAATCGGATGCGGTCGGCAAACGCGCGACGCAGTACTTCGAGACCGCGGGATACCGGGGCATTGTGAAGGACGGTTTCAAGGCCGTCGCCGTCCATGAACCCGGCGACGATTACGACGGCGATCGCTGGGAACTGTACGCACTGGAGAGCGACTTCAACGAGACCGTCGACGTCGCTGCCGAGCATCCGGCGCTTGTCCGCGAACTCGAGGAAGTCTGGTGGTCGGAGGCGGAGCGAAATCGTGTGCTTCCGCTCGATGATCGGATGCAGACACGGGTGCTTTCGCGTGACACCGGCCGGGAACGCGCACGGTACCGGCTGCTTCCGGGCAGCAGGCTGCCCAACGGATCGGCCGCGCCAGGATTCGGCGATCGGGAGTTCAGCATCACTGTGCGTCTGGACGGCTTCGCTGGAACCGAGAGTGGCGTACTGGTGAGCTATGGACGCCGCGCCGCGGGCTTCTCATTCTTCATGGAGGATGGGCACCTGGTGTTCGATCTGAACAGGGCCGGAGATCACAGCCTGCTCCGGACACCGTACGCGCTGGCGCCAGGCACGGCCGAGGTCTCGATCGCTCTCACCAGAAGCGACGACGGGGCACGTGCGACGATCAGCGGCGACGGTGTCGAAGTGGCATCGGCGGTGTTCCCGGCTCTGATGCCGGCAGGACTCGGGTGCTTGTCGGTGCAGGTCGGCTACAACTATCCATCGCCGGTCTCCTCGCTGTATGAGCGCCCCGCGCGCTACACCGGGTCGATGGTGGATGCCGTGATCGAGTTCTCTGAAGTGCCGACAGGACTGTCGGCCCAGGACTGGCAGCGCTTGATCGCGGCAGAATGAGCCGAAACCGTGGCGCTCAGCCGAGCGCCACGGTTCGAAAGCCCGCGTTCCCCATCGATGAGTCCGGGGTGTTCTGCGAGCGGGCGGAGTTGCGGTAGCGGTTGCAGTACGAGATGTGGCACAGGTAGCTGCCGCCGCGCAGGAGACGCTGCTGCCCCGCCGCGGGACCGGTGGGAGACGACGCCGGTGACGCGGCGTAGAAGCCCGGGTCGTACCAGTCCGAACACCACTCCCACACGTTGCCCACGGTCTGCCAGACGCCGTAGCCATTCGGCTCGAAGGTACGCACCGGAGCCGTGGTGAGGAATCCGTCCTCGAGGGTGTTCTCTCGGGGGAACGAGCCCTGGAAGATGTTCGCGCGCCAGCCGCCGGCATCCACCTCATCGTCGCCCCAGGGATACTTCTTCGCAGCCAGCCCGCCGCGCGAGGCATATTCCCACTCGGCTTCGGTGGGCAGACGTCGTCCTGCCCACTCGCAGTAAGCGACCGCGTCGTTCCAGCTCACGTGCACGACCGGGTGATCGCCGAGTCCGTCGATGTTCGAGTCAGCCCCACCCGGATGCGCCCAGTCGGCGCCGCGCACGCCCAGCCACCACGGCGTTCCGGGAGGCTGTCCGAGGACATCGTCCGGCTGCGCCGCCAGAGCCAGGTGGAACACCGCTGAGAAACCGAAAGTCTCAGCTTCGGTCAGATAGCCGGTCGATTCGACGAACGCCGCGAAGGCGTCATTGGTGACCGTGGTCGCGTCGATCGAGAAAGCCGGGAGCGTCACCTCATGTAGCGGCGTCTCCCCATCACCCGGGTTACGGTCGCCGGAGGAATCGCCCATCAGGAACGTGCCTGCGGGGATGGCGACTTGCTCGATCGGATGCTGTCCGCCCGAGTGCGTGGCCGCGGATGCCGACACCGTCGCCCCAAGCGTCAAAAACTGGTCACGGGCAGGGGCGCCGCAGGTGCAGCCGGGGCCGCAGCTGCCGGAGGCGTCGTCGGTAGTCATCGCTCCCAGCTTAGATCGCGGGCGTCGTCACCCGGTCACAGCAGCTGGTCGCGCACCGCCAGCACGCCGGTCACCGTTTCGACGTGCGAGGTGCTCAGCGGTGACAGTCCGAGCCGGATGCCATCGGGGAACCGGAAGTCGGGGATGACCCCGTCGGCCCACAGCGCCTGGGTCACCTCGGCCGACCGCTCATGCCCGATCGTCACATGTCCACCGCGCAGTGCGGCATCCCGCGGGCTCAGCAGCCGCACGCCGAGGGGAGCGAGCTCCTCATCGACAGCGCGAACGGCGAGGTCAGTGAGTGAGACGGACTTCATGCGGACAGCATCCATCCCCGCCTCCTCGATCAGATCGAGCATTCCCTGCATGGCCAGCATCCCGAGCACGGGAGGCGTGCCGCTGATGAACTGACGGATGCCGGCAGCCGGCGCATACGCGGATCCCATCGCGAAGACGTCACCCGCGCCCATCCACCCCTGGATGGGCTGGCGCAGCGTGCCGTGATGGCGTGCGTTGACATAGGCGAAGGCGGGAGAGCCCGGACCGCCGTTCAGATACTTGTAGGTGCAACCGACCGCCAGGTCGACATCGCAGGCATCGAGATCGACCTCGACGGCTCCGACCGAGTGGCACAGATCCCACAGCATCAGCGCGCCCGCTGCGTGCACGGCATCCGTGATCGCCGCCATGTCGGCCAGCGCACCGGAGCGGTAATCGACATGGCTGAGCACGACCAGCGCGGTCTGATCGGTGACCGCTGCGGCGACATCCGCGACCTGCACCCCGTGCACGGGGTCGACTGCCAGCCAGCGCAGCGTAAGCCCGCGCTCCGCGGCAACCCCCTCGGCGATGAAACGGTCGGTGGGAAAGTTGCCCTCTTCGATCAGGATCTCACCGCGATCGGGGCGTGCTGCGACCCCTGCCCGCATGAGCTTGTACAGCAGCACCGTGGTCGAATCGGCGACGACGGTCTGGTCGGCCGCGGCGCCGAGGCAGATCCGGCCGATTCGGTCGCCGAGTTCGGTGGGAAGGTCCATCCACTGCTCGTCCCAGGACCGGATGAGCCGCGTGCCCCAGTCGTCACGGATGAACCGCGCGATGCGCTCGGGCGTCTCGCGCAACGGCCGGCCGAGCGAATTGCCATCCAAATATGCCGTGACACCGGGTGCTTCGATGAATGCGTCGAGATGACGCGTGAGCGGATCGCGGGCGTCAAGATCCCGGGCTTCGGCGAGGAGATCGGTCATATCAAGCCTCCAGGTCGGCTGAGGTGAGCGGGCGGGCGAGACGCGGATCGGCGTTCGCCGGCAGAAGCAGGAGAGGGGCGTCAGCGAATGGGTCGAGCGGTGCGAGCGCTGTCAGCAGGGCAAGTCCGTCGACACCCGCTTCGTGCAGAGCCTCGATCTCGGCATCCCGCAGATCGACGGGAGTGGGGCCGTTGCCCATATCGCTGCCGTAGATGATCTCGCCACCAGCCGCGGCGAATCGACGGACGTTGTCGACGACGTCGGCGTATGCCGAGTCGGAGTGGATCGCCATCGTCGAGATCCACGAGACGGATGCCGCCTGCGTGGCGATCTCTGCATCGGTGAGCCGCTCGGAGAACGGCGCGTGCGCGAGGCGGGATGCGCCCAGGCGTGCGACGCGCTGCGCCTGACCGGCGCCCTCGGCATGCGCCACAACAGGAAGGTTGTGCGCGGCGGCTTCGTGAACCACTGCGCGGAACAGCTCATCATCCAGCACCGGACCCGCGTCGCTGTTGCCGACGACCTTGATCCAGCTCGCGCCCGCTGTGGCCAGTGCGCCGATCACGGCGGCGGCATCCGTGGCATCCTGCACCTGGTGAACCGCACCCTCCGGAGCCCAGTCCCGATCGGCCGGATAGCCGCCGACCGCGGTGAGGAAAGGCCCGGCGTATGCGCACTGCACGCCGTGGAGGTCGGGTCCGCTGGACAGCTCGCGCACGACGTCGATGTTCGCGCCCAGGTCGATGACTCGGCCTAGCCTGCTCGAAGCGAGTGGGCGCGGATCGATGAGCTGCAGATGCACGTGATGATCGGTGAACCGGCCCGTGATGATGCCGTCGAGTCGCGGTGTGCCGGGCAGTGCGGCGGCGGGGTGCAGAGTGATGTTCCCGGCATCCATCGTCAGCGTTCCTTCGCGCAGGGCCTGCCCGTCGAAGTACCTGACCGCCTTCATCACGCGCCGATCGTGGTGCGCACCGTGTACAGCTCGGGGAAGAAGGTCAGCTCCAGGGCGCGCTGCAGGAATCCGACCCCGCTCGACCCGCCCGTGCCGGGCTTCATCCCGATCGTGCGGGTGACCGTCTTCAGATGGCGGAAACGCCAGAACTGGAAGTTGTCCTCCAGATCGACGAGATCTTCGCACGCTTCGTAGAGGTCCCAGTGCGTCTGCGGGTTCTCATAGATCTCCCGGATGGCGGGCACGAGCGACTCGTGCGGACGGTACGGATCGCGCACATCGCGCTCGAGGATCTCGACGGGGATCGGGATGCCCCGGCGGGAGGCGTAACGCAGAAACTCGTCGTACAGCGTCGGCCGTTCGAACTCGGTCGTCAGCATTGCCAGGTTGGCCGGATGGTCGCGGAAGACCTGCAGCATCCGCTCGTTCTTGTTGCCGAGGGCGAACTCGACCGCGCGGTACTGCACCGACTGGAAGCCGGACGAGTTTCCCAGCGCGCCGCGGAACTGCGCGTACTCGGTGGGGGTGAGGGTGGCCAGCACCGACCACTGCTGGGTCATGACGTCCTGGATGCGCTTGACGCGCGCGACCCGTTTGAGCGCCTCGCGCAGATCATCGCTGGCCAGTAGATCGCGCGCGGAGGACAGCTCGTGCAGCAGCTGCTTCAGCCACAGCTCGGTCGTCTGATGCTGAATGATGAACAGCATCTCGTCGTGGTGCTCAGGTCTGCTGACCGGTTGCTGCGCGGCGAGCAGCGTGTCCAACCCCAGATATGACCCGTAGGTCATCCGTCCGCTCAGGTCTGTGACGATGCTGTCTTCCAACGCCCGTTCGTTTTCATTGCCCATGATGCTTTGAACGTTACGCCAATTCCTCCCATCCTCCCATCTTCCGAGTGTTCAGTTGTGGCTCCGAATTTCGCGAAAATCGAGCCACAATTGGCCACTCGCAAGCGGGATTAGGGGGTTAGGGGGTGGTGTGGGCAGCCAGGAAGGCGAGGGTTTTTTGGAGGGCGGTTTGGGCGTCGGGCATGTCCAGGTGGAACTGGTACTCGTGCGGAAGAGCGGGCTCGTGGGGTGCTGGCCAGAACAGGGTCGTCACGTTGACCCCGAGCTCATCCAGGCGCTGCGCCATCGGAATCGACTGCAGCCAGGTGAGCGCATCGCCGTTACCGCCGGAGATGTAGGTGGTCGGGAAGTCCTCGGTGACCCAGTTCACGGTCGACATCGTCGCCCCGGTGGATCCCTCTGCCCAGGTCTTCTTGCCGGCGTACGCCCACATCGAGGACTTCAGCCCCCAGCCGACGACGCCGTCGAGGGCGGCGAGGGCTGCGAGGTCGTAGACCCCGCAGTTCAACACGGTCGCGACGACCTGATTGGCCTTCAGTGCGGGGGTGATGCCCATGATCTCGGCATAGTCCTCGCTCGTGACGAGCGTCGCCATCTGGCTGGCCAGTTGGCTGCCCGCGGAGTCGCCAGCGAGGACGATCTGGGATGCATCGACGTTCAGCTCATCGGCGTGGTCGTTGATGTATCCGAGAGCCTCGTTCACCTGGTGCACGGCCGTCGGATAGACACCCTCGGGCCCGAGCGTGTAGTTCACGGCGATGGTCGTGTACCCCTCGGCGGCGAGGATGCGCATGTACGGGGCGACGTTCTCCTTGGACCCGGAAATCCAGGCGCCGCCGTGGATCCAGACGATGGTCGGCAGGGGGCCGGTGGCGGATGCCGGTGTGAAGACGTCCATCGTCGTATCGACGCCGTCCGTGCCGTAGGAGACGTCGAGAGTCTCCGTGAGCTTCGTGTCCGGGACGTATTTTTCCATCTCGGCAGCGGTGGCGTCGCCGCCCTGCGTGAAGACAGCACGGATGACCATGGCGGACGGCCAGGGAGTGATCGCCCCGACGATCGCCACCACCACTGCGATGGCGACGATGATTCCGAGAGTGATCCTCGTCTTCCACCACCGTCGATGCGGCTTCTTCGAGTTGGCGGCGTCGTCTGCCTCGGCGTGCGTGAGCGTGGTCATGGAACCCCTTCCACGGATCAGTGTGGCAGGAAACGGGCTCGGCAGTCGACGACGGCTGGTTTCCGCGCGTTGCAATCGTCGGAGGTTGTTTCAGATGCAGGAGGAATTCGGCAGAAACCTCCGTCAGGTGTAACAACCTCCGACAGGCGTGACGGTCAGGATGCCCCGGACGGGCGCCGTAGGCCCGCGATGATGCTGCGCAGGCCATAGTCGAATGCCTGATTCACGTCGCCACCGAGGCGGAACGCTCCGGACAGCTCCATCTGCAGGAAGCCGGTGGCCCAGGCGGTGAAGAGACGGGCGGCATCGAGGGCTTCAGCCTCGCCGACGAGGGCGGATGCGGCGCGGATGACAGGGGCGGCAGCCCGATCGAGTGAGGCCAGCGGGGCGGATGCCGTGAACATCAGGCGGAACCCCTCCGGAAAGGCGTAGGCGTGCGCGCGATAGACCAGCGCGAGGGATGCGAGGTCATCGCCCGCATTCTCTAGGCGTACGGTGAGCTCGTCCACCACGGCCTCCGCGACCGCGGTGACCAATGCATCACGATCCTTCACCCGCTTGTAGAGCGACGGTGCGCGCACCCCGACGCGCGTGGCGACGGCCTGCATCGTCAGGCCGGCCAGGCCGCTCTCTTCGAGGATCTCTCGACCCGCTGCGACGATCGCTGGATAGGACGTGCGTTCCGGTGCCGGCATCCGAACCTCCATGGCTATTGACATTAGCCATCATAGCTACGTACTGTAGCCATGACAAGCGCCACACGGATGGCGGAGAAAGGACGCGACCATGAAGCTCGCACCGCACCTGCACCGTCTGGGCAATGACATCGTCGCCTCGTACCTGATCGATGTGCCGGAGGGGATCACTCTCATCGACGCCGGCTTGCCGGGGCACTGGCATGATCTGCAGGAAGAACTCCAGGCGATCGGCCGGCCGCTCTCCGACATCCGCGGGCTCATCCTCACCCATGGCGACAGCGACCACATCGGTTTTGCCGAGCGACTGCGCAGCGAGGTAGGCGTGCCGGTCTACGTGCACGCGGCGGATGCCGTTCGCGCTCGCACGGGCGAGAAGCCGAAGACGCCGATGGGGCCCGCGCGCCTGGGGCCGATGCTGGGCTTCCTGGCCTACGGGGTACGCAAGAACGCAATGCGAACGCGGTACGTGCAGGAGGTGACGGAGATCGCCGACGGCGCCGTGCTCGACCTGCCAGGCTCCCCGGTCGTGGTCGGGATGCCGGGGCATTCGCCCGGGAGCATCGCCGTCCACATTCCGGCGGTGGATGCCGTCTTCGTGGGCGACGCACTCACTACCCGGCACGTGCTGACCGGCCAGCAGGGACCGCGGCCGGCGCCGTTCACGGATGATCCGGCACAGGCGCTGGCGTCTCTCGACGCTCTGGCGCAGGTTTCGGCATCCTGGATCCTGCCCGGCCATGGCGCGCCCTTCCGCGGCGCACCTGCGGAGCTTGCCGCCGCCGTGCGCAGCGCCTGACACGCGCGTCGGAGGGTGTTACACATGTCGGAGGAAAATCAGCAGAACCTCCGACAGGCGTAACAGGCTCCGACATCCGTAACGGGACGGGGGCAACAGCGCCTCAGCTGCCGGAGCGAATCATCTCCGCGCACTTCTCGCCCATCATCATCACCGTGATATTGGGGTTGACCGTAGTGATCTCCGGCATCGCCGAGGCATCCACCACGCGTAGTCCGGTCACGCCCTTGACGCGCAGCTGCGGGTCCAGGGGTGACATCTCGTCCTCGACCGGCCCCATCCGAACGGTGCCCACCGGGTGGTAGACCGTGTTGTGCGTGGCGCGGATGTATGCGGCCAGGTCCTCGTCCGTGACAGCATCCGCACCAGGCGCCAGCTCTCGCCCTGCCCATTCGGCCATCGCCGGCTGCGCGACGATCTGGCGTGCCTTGCGGATGCCGTCGATCATCACCCGCATGTCGTGGCCCTCGGGGTCGGTGAAGTAGCGCGGATCCACCTTCGGCTTGTCGCGGTAGTCGATCGATCGCAGCCGCACCGTGCCGCGCGAGCGAGCATGCGTCACGTTCGGAGTCAGACAGATCATCTCTTCGGCCGTGGGATAGCCAGCGCGATAGGTGTGCATGTCGAAGGGGACTGAGCCGTAGTGCATCATCAGATCGGGGCGGTCAAGGCCCTCCTCGGTGGGCGTGAAGATCCCGATCTCCCACCACTGCGTCGACTCACGAGGCATTTGCTTCTTCGATTCCCACTGCACGACGCCCTCGGGGTGATCGGCGAGATTCGAACCGACGCCGGGGGAATCCACGCGCACCTCGATCCCGACCTCGCGCAGGTGGTCTGCCGGGCCGATTCCGGAGAGCATGAGCAGTTGTGGGGTGTTGATCGCACCTGCCGAGACGATCACTTCGCGGGTGGCCGCGATGTGCGATGGGCGTGCGAAGGGATTGTCAACGCTGATCACGCCGGTGCAGGCGCCAGCGTGATCGAAGGTGAGCTCCTTGACATGCTGTCCGGTGAGGATCGTCAGGTTCTCGCGGTCGAGGATCGGATGCAGGTACGACACCGAAGAAGATGCGCGAGTGCCGTCGGCTTGACGGTTCACCTGGAAGAAGTTCGCGCCGTTGATGACCGTCTCGCCGGTGTTGAACTGCACACGCGGGATGCCGGCCTGCTCGCAGGCATCCAGCAGCGCGATGCCGCACGGGTCGACCGCGGGCACATTCATCAGATGCACCGGGCCGTCGTGGCCGTGAAGCTCGCCCTGCAGCTCGTTTGTCTCGAGCTTCTTGTAGAGCGGGAAGGTCTTCTCCGACTCCCAACCAGTCGCGCCGTGCACCGACGCCCACTCATCGAGGTCTTCGCGCGGCGCCCAGAAGGCGATGCACGAGTTGTGTGAGGAGCATCCGCCCAGCACCTTGGCGCGCGCATGGCGCATGAAGGAGTTGCCGTTCTCCTGCGGCTCGATCGGGTAGTCCCAGTCGAAGCCCGATTCGAGCAACTCCATCCAACGGTTCAGCTGCAGCACGACCTGCTCGTCGGTATCCGAGGGACCCGCCTCCAGCAGACCCACCGTCACGGACGGGTCCTCACTCAGTCGGGCGGCGACTGCAGCGCCGGCGGACCCGCCGCCGACGACCACGTAGTCGAAAGTGTGCGTCGTCTTCATCGTGACCAACTCCTGATCAGTGCTCGGGGAACCAGCCGGTCACCGCGGGGGTGAGGTTCTGGTAGATGTGCTTTGCTTCCTGGTACTCGGCAAGCCCGGTCGGGCCGAGCTCCCGTCCGAAGCCGGACTGCTTGAACCCGCCCCACTCGGCCTGCGGCAGGTAGGGGTGGAAGTCGTTGATCCAGATGGTGCCGTGGCGGAGGCGTCGGGCGATGCGCTGGGCGCGTCCGGCATCCTGCGTCCACACGGCGCCGGCGAGACCATAGATCGTGTCGTTCGCGATCTCGACAGCCTCATCTTCGGTCGTGAATGTCTCGACGGTGACGACAGGTCCGAAGGCCTCGTCGCGCACCACGGACATGCCGCGCTTGACCTGATCGAGCACGGTCGGAAGGTAGTAGAACCCGTCCGCCAGATCGCCGTCCGGTGCCCGCCCGCCGGTACGCAGTCGCGCACCTTCGGCGACGCCGGCCTGCACGTAGGCATCGACCTTTTCACGGTGCTCAGCAGAGATCAGCGGACCAGTCTCAGCCTCGTCGTCGAACGGTCCGCCGAGGCGGATGGCCTCTGCCCTTCGCACCAGCTCATCGACGAAGCGCTCGGCGATCGACTCTTCCACGACCAGACGTGCCCCTGCTGAGCAGACCTGCCCGGAGTGCACGAACGCCGCGTTCAGCGCGTTGTCGACCGCAGCATCGAAATCGGCATCCGCGAAGATCACATTGGGGTTCTTGCCGCCGAGCTCCAAGGCGACCTTCTTCACGGTCGCCGCGGCATTCGCCGCCAGCATCCGGCCGGTGACCAACCCGCCCGTGAACGAGACCATGTCGACGTCTTCGTGCGTGGACAGCGGCCCGCCAGCGGTGGCACCAGCGCCGAGCACGAGGTTGGCGACGCCCGCTGGCAGACCGAGCTCGTCGAGCACGTCCATCATCAGGATCGCCGTGTGCGGGCTCAGCTCAGCGGGCTTCAGGACGAATGTGTTTCCGGCGGCCAGCGCCGGGGCGATCTTCCACGCGGCCTGCAATAGCGGGTAGTTCCACGGGGTGATCAGCGCGCACACTCCGACGGGTTCATGCTCGATGCGGCTGAGGACATCTGCGTCGCCGGCATCCACAATCCGCCCGGCATCCTGGGCTGCGAGCTTTCCGAAGTAGTCGAAGCAGGCCGCGATGTCGTCCATGTCGATGCGCGATTCGACCAGGCGCTTGCCGGTGTCACGAGATTCGGCCAGCGCGAACTCTTCTTTGCGCTCCCGCAATCGCTCGGCCACCTGCAGCAGGAAATCGCCGCGTGTCGGCGCAGGAGTCGAACTCCACTCGCCGCCGTCGAACGCGCGACGTGCGGCGCGGATCGCCGCGATCGTGTCAGCCGCTGAAGCCTCGTCGACGACGCCGACGAGTGACCCGTCTGCCGGGCAGTGGATCTCTCTGGTGCCGCCATCGATCGCCGAGGTCCAGGTGCCATCGATGAACAGTGTCGCGGTCATGGGGTCTCCTTGGTTGTGTTCTCTGCGGAGGTGTTCGCTGAGTCGTCGGCACCGTTCGTGTCGGATGCCGGATCCTGGAAGTCGTCCTGCCAGTCGGTGACTACCGGGAGTGCCTCTGTGAAGACGGGCTCCGCAACGTCGACCGTGATGCGCAGATACTCCAGGTGGGACTCGTAGCCGCTCAACACATCGGTGATCAGCTGGTCGGTCGTGTAGCCGTACACGTCGTAGCCGCGCGAGCCGGTGGCGGAGAACACTTCGAGCCGGAAGTACTGGCCGGACTCACTGACGCTTCGGTAAGCGAAAGTCGGGAGCTCGTGACTGACCGGATACACCTGGTAGGTGAAGTCCTCGCTGCCGTCGTAATGCACGGTGAGCACCATCGAGGGCGCATCCAGCGACTCGATGTCGATACGTTCCAGGGTCGCCGGCACTCCGGCTGCCTGCAGTTCGTCGCTGACCTCCTTGAGTGCGGGCGCAACAGTCTTTTCCAGATACGTGATCACCTGCGCGCGCTGAGGATAGGTCGTGGAGCGCTTTAGCCGCTGACGCCAGTTGGTTTGGGTTGGACCGAAGCGCCCAGGGATCGTCGCGAGATATCCCGCACGACGTTGCTTTTCAGCTCCCAGTGAGCGGTACAGCGAGATCATCACCAGATACAGCAGCAGCGACACCGGCAGGCCGATGATCAGCGTCGCTGCCTGCAAGGTCGGCACGCCCCCGACCAACAGCATTCCGAGGGTCAGCAGGCCGGTCGCCAGCGCCCAGAAGACGCGCAGGAGCTTTCCCGCATCCTGCTTGGGGTCTTCCATCTTCGAGGTCAGGTTCGCCAGTACCAGGGCGCCGGAGTCGGCGGAGGTCACATAGAACAGCAGGCCGGTCAACAGCGCGACTCCGAGCACGACCGGGGCCGCTGGATACTGCTGCAATAGGTCGAAGAACGCCCGTTCCGGGGTGTTTACGGCCGACTCGGCGAAGGCGGCGTCGCCTCCGAGGATGATCTCGAGCGCGGAGTTGCCGAAGATCGATACGAAGATTGCAATGAACGCGAACGGGATTACCAGCACGCCGACGATGAACTGGCGCAGCGTCCGGCCACGGGAGATGCGCGCCAGGAACAAACCGACGAACGGCGCCCACGCGATCCACCATGCCCAGAAGAACAGCGTCCATCCCTGCATCCAGTCATCGGGACGGCTCCACGCGAATGTCTCCATCAGGAGACTGGGGAACGTGGCGACGAAATCGCCGATGTTCATCACGAGGCCGTCCATGATGCGACGTGTCTGGCCGGTGATCGTGATCCAGACGAGCAGCACGATGGCGAGGATGACGTTCGCTTCGGAGAGTCGGCGGATGCCCTTCTCCACACCGCTCACGGTGGACACGGTCGCCATCGCGACAGCGAGCACGATCAGTGCGATCTGCATCGACACCCCATCCGGAGTGCCGAACAGCACGTGCATTCCGTAACTGAGCTGCACGACGCCGATGCCGAGCGTGGTGGCGATGCCGAAGACGGTGCCGAGCACGGTGAAGATGTCGACGCTGTGCCCCACCCAGCCGTTGGTGAACCTGCCGAAGATCGGCGAGAGCACCGACCGGATTGTCAGCGGCTTGTTGAGACGGTAAGCAAAGTAGGCGAAGGCTGCGCCCATCAGTGCGTACATCGCCCAGCCGACCGGGCCGTAGTGGAAGAACGTCCACACGATCGCCTGTCGTGCGGCGGCAATGGTCTCGCCTTCGCCCGTCGGCGGGTTCATGTACTGCGCAGCGGGTTCGGAGACGGCGAAGAACATCAGGTCGATGCCGATGCCTGCAGCGAACAGCATCGAGGCCCACGTGAACATACTGAACTGCGGCTTGGAGTGATCGGGGCCGAGTTTGGTGCGCCCCACCGAGGAGAACGCCAGAATCAGCACAAATACCACGACGATCGCTGCGGTGAGGACGAAATACCAGCCGAAGTTGGTCGCGATCCACCCGACCATGACGCCGATCACTTCGCCGGCCTGCACCGGGGCGAAGATCGCCCACAGCGCGATAGCCAGAATCGCCGCCGCCGAGCCGATCAGCACCGGCCAGCGGGGCGGCGGAACGGCGGTTCGTGTGCTGGCGGGCGTGGGCGGCGAGGTATCTTCAGTCATCACATCAGTTTCGTCGGGTGTCGCTCAGTAAAAGTGTCTGTCAGTTACGTGTTGCATTGACGATAGCAAAGCGCTGGACGCTCGTTTAGGTGATATTCGCGAGCACCTCTGCAGTGCTGCTGATCGTGATCTGCGGCGGATAGAGCCCCATCACGTGGACCGCCGCGGCATGGTTCTCGGCCGTCGAGCCTGCGCAGGCGTCGGCGGCGACGGTGATGTGCGCGCCGGCATCCGCTGCCGCCAGGGCGGTGGAGATCACGCAGCAGTCCGTCGAGACTCCGGCGAGGACGACGTGCGCGCCGCGGCCGACGATCGCCTCGATCTCCGGCCCCCACTTGCCGAAACTGGGTAGGTCAAGGGGCGGATGCGGGGACAAATCGCGGGCCGCGGGAACGAGGTCGAACAGCGTATCCGTCGGCGGCTGATCGGCGAACGGCCACGCCGCGAAGTACGCACCCCACGATGTGGAACGGTCGGCCGTCGGCATCCATCTCGTCACGAGCACGCGGTCGCCGAAAGCATCCGCCAACGCGCGAATGCGCGGCATCGCTTCGGCGAAGAAGGGCGAGCCCCACTCCGAATCGGTCGCGGCGAAGATGTTCTGCGGATCGATGACGACGAGCCACGTCTGCCCACTCGTTGACGCTTCGACGGGCTCAGCGACCGAAGCGGGCTCAGCAGCCGAAGCGGGCTCAGCAGCCGAAACGCTCATCTCTCCTCCTGCCGCCGGATCTTTCCGGCGCGAGCGAAGTACGTCACAACGAACGAGACGACGAGTGCGAAGAAGACGCCGAGGTTCGCGTAGCCCCAGTCATCCCGCAACCCGAACAGATCGAGGAAGTATCCCTGCCAGTCATTCCACGCGGCATCCGAGAACTGATTGATGACCAGGCCCCAGCCGATGACGCTGGTGACGACCATGGTGATGATCGAGGTCCAGTCCCAGGCGCCATAGCGGCCGTTGGCGTCGAAGAGCGCGTCATCGTCGTAAGCCTTCTTGCGGCGCAGAATGTCAGCGATGAGGATGCCAGCCCACGAGGCCAGCGGCACACCGAGGGTGATGAGGAACGACTGGAAGGGGCCGAGGAAGTCCGTGGCGAAGAACACCACGATGATCGTGCCGATGGTGAGGATGACACCGTCGATCGCCGCGGCGGAGGGGCGTGGAATGCGGATGCCGAGACTGATCAATGTCAGCCCCGAAGAGTAGATTCCGAGCACAGCGCCGGAGACGAGAGCGAGAACAGCGGTCAGCAGGAAGGGGATGAGTACCCAGATCGGAAGGATCGCCGCCAGCGCACCGATCGGATCCGCCTGCACAGCGTTGAAGAGGTCTTCGTCAGAACCCGCCAGCAGCAGACCGAAGATCACCAGGACCACCGGTGCGATGGACCCGCCGATCGTGTTCCATGCGACGATCGCGCCATCGGATGCGGTGCGCTTCTGATAGCGCGACCAGTCGGCGGCGATGTTGATCCAGCCGAGTCCGAAACCAGTCATCACCATCACCAGTGCGCCGATTGTTTGTGCGAGGCTGCCGCTGGGGAGTGCCATCACGGCGGCGAAATCGATGTGCGAGAAAGCGAGGATCACATAGAGGATCGTGACGGCACCGGTGATCCAGGTGAGCACCGATTGCAGCTTCATGATCGTGTGATACCCGAGAACGGATGCCGCGACGATGAGCGCGGCGACGATCACGGTGGCGATGATCTTCAGGGCGACGCTGTCGCCGTCGCCGCCGAGCTGCGTGATCACGGTTGCGGTGGCGAGCACGGCCATGATCGCCAGGAACGTCTCCCAGCCGATCGAGGTCAGCCACGAGACGATGCCGGGAACCTTCTGCCCGTGCACGCCGAACGCAGCGCGGGAGAGCACCATCGTCGGCGCGGAGCCGCGCTTGCCGGCGATCGCGATGAGGCCGCAGAGCAGGAACGACACCACGATGCCGATGACGGAGACGATCGTCGCCTGCCAGAACGAGATGCCGAAGCCCAGGACGAACGAGCCGTAGGACATCCCGAACACGGAGACGTTGGCTGCGAACCACGGCCAGAACAGGTCGCGCGGCTTAGCAGTGCGGTCGGACTCGGGGATGACCTCGATTCCGGCGCGCTCAATCAGTCCTGGTGCCGCGGCAATCTTCTCTGACATGCCATCATCTTGGCACCACTGCCGTGCCGATGGAATCAGATGCCGGATGCTGATGAATCACGCAGCGGGTGTCGATGGCGCCGGTCCCCGGTCGCCGGTCGGGGCGTGCGCCGGTCCCAGGTCGGGGCGTGCGCCGGTCCCCGGTCGGGGCGTGCGCCGGTCCCCGGTCGGGGGAGGGGTCGCGTTTTGCCGCATGCGCGCACGTCGAGCGGCCCTTCGCGACACCTGCTGAATCGGGCGCCAGCGGGAGGGGTCGCAAAGGGTCGCTACGCGGTGGTCGCGGCGGCCATTCGCGACACCTGCGACTCCTGGCCGGGCCCGCCCGGGAGCGTCAGGCGGCGAAGAAGGCCTCCGCGACGCGAGTCAAGGCGTCGAGGTCGGCGACACCAGCCAGCTCGCGAGCGGAGTGCATTGAAAGGATCGGGATGCCGACGTCGACTGTGCGGATGCCGAGACGAGTGGCCGTGATCGGGCCAATCGTCGACCCGCACGGCACAGCGTTGTTCGAGACGAACTCCTGCGACTGCGCTCCAGCGGCCTCGCACCACTTCGCCCAGGCGGCAGCGCCCAGAGCATCGGTCGCATAGCGCTGGTTGGCGTTGATCTTCAGAATCGGGCCCGAGCCAAGTAGCGGCTGCACGACCGGGTCGTGCTTGTGCGCATAGTTCGGATGCACCGAGTGTCCGACATCGCTGGAGAGGTGCCAGGATGCCGAGAACGCGCGGCGCTGCTCGGTGGCATCGGCGCCGAGGCCGGCGTAGAGCCGGGCCAGGATGTCTTCGAGGAAGGGCCCGGCGGCGCCGGAGCGCGATGCGGATCCGAGCTCTTCGTGGTCGAAGGCGGCGAGGATCGCGATGCCCGGTCCCTCGAAGGTGTCTGCGGCGAGCGAGGTGAGAGCGACGACTCCGGCATGCACCGAGGCGAGGTCGTCCAGGCGGCCCGAGGCGAAGAAGGCGTTGTCCTTGCCGAACACGGCTCCGCGAGCGGAATCGGCAACGACGGCGTCGAAGCCGCGGATGTCAGCGGCGTTCACTCCGGCGGAGGCGGCGAGTTCGCCCAGCAGATCTTCGGCGGTCGGGTCGCCCAGGCCCCACACCGGCTGGGTCTGGAACTGCTTGTCCAGCGCCAGGCCGCTGTTCGCTTCGCGGTCCAGGTGAACGGCGAGCTGCGGCAGGCGCAGCAGTGCTCCGGTGTCGGCGAGCACGACGCGGCCATCGGCCAGAGCGAGGCGCCCGGCCAGGCGCAGTTCGCGGTCGAGCCACGAGTTCAGCAGCGGACCGCCGTAGACCTCGACTCCGGCCTGCAGCCACCCGCGGGATCCGGTGGTCGGCTTCGGCTTGAGTTTGAAACCGGGGGAGTCGGTGTGCGCTCCGAAGATCTGCGAGGGCGTGGTGGGTGAAGCATCCGCAGGCACCGCCCACGCGATTGCGGCGCCATCGCGGACGACGACGAACCGGCCACCGGCCTGCGTTGGCCACTCATCTTCCTCTTCGAGCCGAACGAATCCGACTTCCTCGAGGCGGCGGGCCACCTCTTCGGCGGCGTGATAGCTGGAGGGGGACGCGGCGACGAAGTCGGCGAGGTCCTCGGCGTGCGCGAGGGCAGAAGGCGTGACGGACATGCCTTCGATCGTAGCCGCGCCGGTTATGAGGTCAGCCGAAGTCCACGAGGCCGGCGCGCGCTGCCGTGACGATGATCTGCACGCGGTCGCGCACATGCCATTTCGACATGATGCTGCCGAGATGCGCTTTCACGGTGCCCTCGGAGACGATCAGCACGCGGGCGATCTCGGCGTTCGACATCCCCTGGGTGAGCCGGTGCAGCACATCGGTCTCGCGCTCGGTGAGAGGTTCGAGTTCGGGTGTGCTGGATGCTGTGGGCTTGGTGTCACGTACGTGATCGATGAGCAGCGACGCGATGATCGGCGACAGCGAGCTCGCGCCGCTGTAGACCTCTCGAACAGCGGCGAGGATGCTCTCCGCACTGGAATCCTTGAGCATGTATCCCGCGGCGCCGGCGCTCAGCATGGGAAGGACGGTGTCCCGGCCGGCGAGTGTCGTCACCGCAAGGATGCGCACCTCAGGCCAGCGTTCGGCGATGATCGCGGTCGCCTCAATGCCGTTCATCTCCGGCATCTGCACGTCCATCATGATGACGTCCGGGCGGTCCGCCTCGACGAAGGTGATCGCTTCAGCACCAGTGGTGGCTTCACCGATGACCTGGATCTCCGGATCGCGGGACACGAAGTGTGACAGTGCTGTGCGAACCAG
This sequence comes from Microbacterium sp. A94, assembly GCF_051842855.1. NCBI lineage: Bacteria > Bacillati > Actinomycetota > Actinomycetes > Micrococcales > Microbacteriaceae > Microbacterium > Microbacterium sp. A94. The sequence continues at coordinate 53,077 of NZ_JBPXMU010000006.1, forward strand.
AGGGTCGTCATCGACGACGAGAACACGGATTTCTGGCATGGGGGAAGCCTAACGGCGAAGCGGTACGTCACCGCGGGCCTAGACCTTTGGCTAGCAAGGTCTGACCGGTGGTCTGATGTGCAGGGTGTTGGTTGTCGAGAAGATGGGGGCAGTTATCCGACAAACGACTAGCTCGGGGTGGTGAACACTATGTCTTTTTGGCAGATGCTTGCAAAGGCTTTCGGTCTCTGACGCTAGCGCACCTGGCGAATAGGGGATACTGCAACTATGGCTTTCGGTCGGTCGCTGCGGAATGAACCTGGCGCCATCCGATTGACGCAGGGCGGACGGCTGAGCCCTCTCGAACGCGTCGCCACTCTGGTGGTCGTCGGCGGGCTCATTGTCGTTGACATCGTCGGCATCGTCATATTCGGTGCCAATCCCCTGACAGCGGTGGTCAGCATCGCGACCACAGCCGCTTTCGCGCTCTACCTCTGGAAGCCGTGGGTGGCAACCTGTGCGCTCGGCGTGGTGTTCGCGCTCTCGTTCATCACCGGCACCGGATCAGAAGTGATTCTCGCCGCCGCGATCGCGGCAGGCCTGGTCATGCGGCTGGGGCGAACCGTGCTGATCCTGTCTTACGCCGGCGGCTTTCTCGTCGCAGTCGCCATGATCGCATTCACGGGCACGGCTATTCCCGTCACCGTCGGGATCTACCTGATCATTGCGACGGTGGCAGGCGCGACCGGTTTCGCTCTCCGGGTGGCTTTTGATCGAGGGCATCGCCTCGAGCAAGAACTGGCCGAGCGTGCCGAGCGTGAGAAAGAAGCGGTGCTCGCTGAGCGGCGGTGGATCGCCGGCGAATTACACGACAGCATCGCGCACCACCTGACCGTCGTCGCACTGCATGTGCAGATGCTGGATGCCTCAGACAAGCGCAAAGAGTCTCAGGACGCGATCCGTGGCGCGGCGAAGAAGGCCATGGCTGACCTCCGTTTCGTCATCGAACTTGCGGATGATGGGCCGCGTTCGTCCGCAGCTCACTCGGGTGATCTGGCCGCGGCTATCGACGAGGCCCGGGGTGAAATCGAGTCCGCGGGCTATCCGGTGTGCAGCGAGGGAAACCCGCAGGATGAGCGACTGCCTCGTGTCGCGGAGATCATCCTGAGCCGGATTGTGCGCGAGTCGGCTACGAACATTCTGAAGCATGCGGGACCCGGAAACGTGAGCGTCCGGCTGATCGTCGACGATGACTCAGCGGCTTTGGAGATCTGCAGCCCGCTTCCGGCGACGCCCCGGCGCGATCTGCCCTCCAGCAGCACTGGTCTGAACCGCATGGCTGAGCGCGTGGTCGGAGGCAGCGGTGAGTTCAGCGCGGGCGTGGTCGATGGGCGGTGGGCGGTTGCGGCTCGGCTGCCGATCCGGTGACAGGGGCCACGGCATCCTCTGAGAGATCATTGGACGAAAGTCCAATGCGCTTGCGACCTTCGGCACTTCTCGTGGCTTTCATCGGTCAGTAGCGTGAGTGGCACCCCAGAAATAGACGTCCCCAGCGTCTGATCGCGGGCGCGGACTTGGTACTAGAGTCCATGCGCTCGCGATCGTCTGTTTTTACGGTGATTCGGGGCGATCCGCGTGGGGAACTGCCGGTCCGGGTGGCACGTGAGTTTGCCTGCTGTTTACCCGAACGAAGGGCTGGTGAACGCCAGCCGAACGTTCACTCGAACGGCGTATTCACCGGGCGCTGCGGTGTCACAGTAGGTGCTGAACACCCCTCAGCATCGAAAGGCCGTCATGACCGTATCCACTGCCGATTTGGTGGTCGTCGGATCCGGGATCGTCGGTCTCGGCGCTGCCTACGCCGCCGTTCGTCGCGGCCTGCGAGTGATCGTCGTGGACCGGACGGCTGAGCCCGTCGGGGCGACGATCCGCAACTTCGGGCACGTGTGCATCGGTGCCCAGACGGGGATCGCACGCGAGTTCGCCGATACCTCGCGCGAGATCTGGCTGCGTTTGGCGACTGACGCCGGCTTCTGGGTGCGCGAGTCCGGCACGCTGATCGCCGCCCGCGACAGTGACGAGCTCGCCGTGCTCGAGCACGCGGCAGGTGCAGACCTGCGGATGCTGGATGCTGCTGAACTGCTCGAGCGCGCCCCGCTTCGTCCCGACTCGATTATCGGCGGAGCGCTCATCACACCCGATCTGCAGACGAATCCTCGCGAAGCCGCGGGCGCTATCGTCACTCACCTCTCCCGCCTCGGCGTCGAGTTCCGCTTCCGCACCGCGGTGACGGCGGTCTCGGCATCCGCTGTGCACACAACGCGCGGACAGATCGACGCGGGCCGGGTCGTCGTCGCGGTGAATCACGACATCGACCAGTTGCTGCCGGAGATCGCCGAACGTGCCGGCGTCGTCCGCTGCGCACTCGACATGATGCGCGTCGCCGCCAACCTGCCACGCACTCTTGATGCGCCGCTGCTGACCGGATGGTCGCTGCTGCGCTACGGGCGCTTCGCCTCCGCCGCGGCGGATCGGCTGCGCGAGCGACTGCACGCCGAGCATCCACAGCTCGCGGCCCTCGATCTCAACCAGATGTATACGCAGCTGCCGGATGGCACGCTCATCTTCGGTGACTCGCACGTGCGCGGCATGCAGCCGGGTCCCTTCCAGCCCGAGGCGGCGTTTGACGCATTCCTTGCCGAGGCGCGAACGCTGTTCGCCGCCGAGAGGTTCCGCGTCATCGAACGTTGGCAGGGCGTCTACGCCTCCGGGCCGGGCGAGTTCCTCATCGAGGAGCCGGAGCCAGGCCTGCACGTGATCGCGGCAACGACCGGCATCGGCATGACGACGGGTCTGGGGCTCGCCGAACACACACTTCAGACCGCATTTGACCGGGCATCGCAGCCCGCACAGGGAGGAACCCCATGACCGCCATCGAACTCGTCGTCTTCGACATGGCCGGAACGACCGTCCGAGACGACGGCGTCGTCGAGCAGGCCTTCGCGCGCGCTGCCGAGCGAACCGGAGTCGCCGATCGGATGCCGTGGGATGACGCCCTGCAATACGTCCGCGACACGATGGGCATGTCGAAGATCGACGTGTTCACCCACCTTTCCGGTGGCGACACGGACGCGGCTGTTGCCGCCACCGCTCAGTTCGAAACGGCGTACTCCGAGATCGTCGCCGAGCAGGGTGTGACGGAGATTCCCGGCGCTGCGGCCACGATCGCAGCGCTGCGCGACGCCGGACTCACGGTCGCACTCACCACGGGCTTCGCCCCCGTCACTCGCGACGCACTGATCGATGCCCTCGGCTGGCATGATCTGATCGACATCGCGCTGTCGCCGGTGGATGCTGGTCGCGGACGCCCTGCGCCGGACCTCATCCTCACCGCGCTGCTGCGCACCGGGACCTCGTCTGTGCAGGCGGTCGCCGTTGCTGGAGACACCAGCAGCGACGTGCGCTCCGGTCGTCGCGCGGGTGCGGGCTTCGTCGCCGGCGTCCTCAGCGGCGCTCACGCTCATGATGTGCTGGCGGATGCCGGTGCCGATGCGGTGCTCGACGACATCACCGCTGTGCCCGCGGCGCTGCGCGAACGCGGACTCCTCGGTGCTGGTCGCGACGCGGCCGTCGGCACCACCCTCGCTCAGGCGCTGTGACGTGCGCGTACTGCTGCCGCAGGATGAGCGGCACGACGTCGCGCTGAGACCAGCGGCGACGGCGATGGTCTGGGTCGGCCCCAGCCAAGCACATGAGACGATTGCTGTGCCCGGGGTCGCCCTGGGCCTGAAGGATGTGCTGGTCGCGATCGAGCTGTCGACCATCTGCGGCTCGGACGTGCACACGGTGCAGGGTCACCGATCGGCTCCCATTCCGCTTGTGCTCGGACACGAGAGCGTCGGGCGGGTGATCGCCATCGGTGAGGCGGGTGTGCTGGCTGCCGACGGCAGCGAGTTGCGCATCGGCGACCGCGTGGTGTGGTCGGTGACGGTGTCCTGCGGAACCTGTGAACGATGCCAAGCCGGGCACACGCAGAAGTGCGCGGTGCTCGCCAAATATGGGCACGAGCGCATTGAACCGCGCTGGGAGCTGACCGGAGGATTCGCCACGCATGCGCATCTGCGCGTGGGAACGGCAATCGTGCGGGTGCCGGAGGCGCTGCCGGCCGCGGTGTTCGCGCCGGCCTCGTGCGCGACGGCCACGGCCTGGGCGGCGGTCGCACGCGCAGCGGCCGGTCGGAGCTTGGAAGGGCTGCGTGTTCTCGTCTACGGCGCGGGTCTGGTCGGGCTGTCGGCCGCGGCAATTGCAGCGGATGCCGGAGCTCAGGTCAGCATCGTCGACCCTTCACCTGCGCGCCGCAGTTTCGCGGAGCGATTCGGGGGAGTGGGACTCGCTGCCGCTGTCGAGCCCGCAGACATCGTGATCGAGGCATCCGGCCACGCTGTCGCCGACGCGCTGGCTGCAGCCGACGTCGGAGGAAGCGTGGCTCTGGTCGGCAGCGTCTTTCCGGCACCGCCCGTGCCGCTGGATGCCGAAAGCATCGTGCGGCGTCTGGTGAGCGTGGTGGGCGTGCACAACTACACGGCCGACGACCTCGTCGGGGCAGTGGGTTTCCTGGCCGGTCGCGGACGTGCGTATCCGTTCAGCGAGGTGATCGGCGCGGTGCATCCGCTGCGCGATGTGGATGCTGCACTCAGCGCAGCATCCGCGCCCGGAGCGCCGCTGCGAGTCGCTATCGATCCGCGCTGACATCGGGCAGGCTGGTGTGATGCGCACACCAGCCTCGCAGAGCACCGCCGTGGGCGTAGCTCTGGTCGTCGGATCGTGCCTCTCGCTGCCTTTCGGCGCCGCCATCGCCACCCAGCTGTTCCCAGCCCTCGGCGCGTGGGGAGTGACCTCACTGCGCATCGGGATCGCCGCACTTCTGCTGCTGGTGATCGTCCGCCCGCGCGTGCGCGGCTGGAGCAAGCAGCAATGGATCACCGCGGTGCTGTTCGGTGTTTCCCTCACGGGGATGAACGGCTTCTTCTACGCCGGAATCGAGCGCGTTCCGCTGGGCCCCGCCGTGGCGATCGAGTTTCTCGGACCGCTCGTGCTCGCCGCCGTTCTCACCAGACGCCTCCTCGACGGCGTCTGGGTCACCGTCGCCCTGATCGGCATGGCGCTGCTCGGCGTGGACGGCATCCTCGGCGCAGACCCGCTCGACCCCCTCGGCGTCTTCTTCACCCTGATCGCAGCGGGGTTCTGGGCGTTCTACATCCGCATGAGCGCCAGCGTCGGCAAGGCGATCCCCGGCAGTGGGGGTCTCGTGGTCGGGCTGCTCGTGGCATCCGTTCTTCTCCTCCCGATCGGTGTGCCCACGACGATAGCCGCGGCATCCGACATCAGCCTGCTGCTGCTCGCACTCGCCACGGCGGTGCTCTCCTCGGTGATTCCTTACAGCTTCGAACTGGCGGCGCTGCGCCGACTTCCGCAGCGCGTCTTCGGTGTGCTGCTGAGCCTCGAACCAGCTTTTGCCACACTCGCCGGATGGCTCGTGCTCGCCCAGAGTGCGACACCGTTGAGGCTCGCGGCCGTCGCGCTGGTGGTCGTCGCGAGCGTGGGAATCACCGTGGGCGCGCGCCGTGCGCAGCGGGGTGCAGGCGGCACAGGCGACACGGACGGCGCGGGCGGCACGACCGACGCGACAGGCGCCGATCGCGCAGGCGCCGCGGATGCGACGAAGGGCCCGGAAGAACCGCCGGCGGTGTTCACCGGGACGATCCCGATCATCCCGAACTGACCCAGCACCCCGCTTACACGCTCGTCGGCAGCGGATAGCGACGCCGCAGGATCACACGCTGCACGAGCGTCCACACGACAGTCACCGTCAGATACAGCCCTGCTGCCAGCGGCACGAACACCGCGAAGACGGCGGTCAGATAGTGCAGGGCGTTCATCATCCCGAGCATCCCGGGCGATGACATCGGGGAATCGTCCACGGCGACCGGGCGGAAAACGCGCCGCGTGATCTCGGCGACGACGATCATGATCGCGATGAGCACGCCGGAGACGACGAGCGTCGGAAGCGAGAACGGACCGGTGAACAGCATCGAGACCAGACTCGTGCCCAGCGACGCCCCGAACAGATCATGCGTGAGCAGTTCGTTCGCATGGCCGGCGATGTCGGTGCGCAGAAACAGCGTGTAGAGGATGCCGATCACCGGCGCCTGCGCGAGCACAGGCAGACATCCGGCGAACGGCGACGTGTTCTCGTCCTTGTAGAGCTGCATCGTCTCGCGCTGCAGCTTCTCGGGGTTCTTCTTGTGCCGCTTCTGCAGTTCGCGCAATCGTGGCGCGAGCCGGGCGCGGGTCTGCTCGGCTTTGGCCTGGGAGATCCCGACCGGGATGAGCAGCGCACGCACGAGCAGCGTGACGAGCACGACGGCGGCGGCGGACGCGGCGGTTCCGGCCAGAGGTTCCAGCAGTGCAGACAGTGAAGTGAGAGCGCCGTAGGCGGCGTCGAGGATCGCCGCGATGGGCCCGAAGGCGTAGATGTCCAAGAGATAGTCCGTTCAGAGCGAGGGGAGTGTCGGCGTGATGCCGTGCTCCCGTCACTGGCGGACGATCACACGGCGCGCACGACTCCCGGTGCTCGCGGACGCGGGTGGCCCGCGGCATCCGGATCACTCTGCGAAAGCAGCACGGATCGATCGATGGCGCGCAGCGGATGCGGCGAAGAGCCCTGGCCAGTCTCGACGATGCCGAGCGTGATGGCGACGATGAGCGTCGCGACGGCCACGAGGGCGAGTGTCAGGCTAAGAGCGGCGAAATCGAGCGTTGCCAGATCGGGCATCGCGAGCAGCCCGAGCGCAGACAGCATCAGCTGCACCACCTGCTCGAACCAGTCCGCCATGTCACAGAGATTACCAGTGGGCACCTGAGGCGTAGCCTCGGAGTATGGGCGATCTGCATGAGGTTCTCGGCATCCAGCATCCAATTCTGCTCGGCGCTTTTGGCGGACTATCCTCCGTCGCGCTGACCGCGGCCGTGAGCGAGGCCGGCGGCCTCGGCGCTTATGGGCTGTACGGCTACGACGGTGACCGCATCCGGTCCACCGCTACCGAGCTGCGCGCCGCAACCGACAAACCGTTTGCGCTGAATATCTGGCTTCCGACCGGAGATGAGGTGGCGCCCGGTCCGCAGCACATGGTCTTCGCGCAGGCGCTGGAGCCGTTCTACGAGGCCGTCGGCGTGGAGGTTCCCGCGCGTCCTGACCGCTACCTGCCGCCGCTGGACGAGCAGCTCGACGCGATTTGGGATGCCGCTCCCGCCGTGCTCAGCGTCGTCTACGGGGTGCCGTCGGGCGACGTCGTCGAGGAGGCGCATCGGCGTGGCATCCGAGTTGTTGGCACGGCGACGACGGTGGCCGAGGCCGTCGTGCTCGCGGGTGCAGGTGTGGATGCTGTCATCGCCAGCGGCGCCGAAGCGGCAGGTCACCGGGTGTCTTTCCTGCGCACGCCGGAGCAATCTCTGGTGGGCACGTTCGTGCTCGTACCGCAGGTGGTGGATGCCGTGTCGATTCCGGTCATCGCAGCCGGAGGCGTTGCCGACCGGCGCGGTGTCGCGGCGGCCCTGGCGCTCGGGGCATCCGGTGTTCAGGTCGGCACGGCGTTCCTGGCGACGCGCGAATCTGCAGCTAACGATGCGCACCGCGCGGCCATTCGTCGCACCGCCGCCGACGAGAGCGTCCTGACGAAGGCGATGAGCGGACGCCTGGCCCGCGGCGTCCGCAACCGCACCGTGCGGGCGATCGAGGCCAGCGGCACGATCGCACCGTTCCCGATGCAGAACTGGTTGACCGGGTGCTTCCGCGCTGAGGCCGGCAAGCAGAATCTGGGGGAGCTGCAGTCGCTGTGGCTCGGCCAAGGGGCCCCGCTGGCGCGGTGGGATGCGGCGGACAAGGTGTTCGCTGAGCTGGTGGCGGGGCTACCCGACCACTGAACCAGATTCCCGACCTGGCTAGAAGTTTGGCTATAATGGCTAGATGGCTCAGCACAATGTTCTCGACGCGCGGAACAACCTCTCGCGATTGATCGCGGAGTCGCAGTCCGGCGAGGATGTGGTGATCACGAAAAGGGGCGCCCCAGTGGCGCGTCTGGTCCCGATCGGTCCGGTCGATCTGATCAGGAGTGGCACCGCACTGATCGAATGGATCGAGTCCAATCCGGTGCCAACGAGACTCTCTCGGACGAGCGCAGAACTGGATGCCCAGATCGCTGCAGCGCGGGATTCCTGGGAATGATCTACCTGGATTCGTGCATCCTCATCTATGCGCTGGAAGACCGGAGTGCGCGCGGGGATGCCGTGCGAGCCGCTCTGAGTCAGACCAGGTCGCTGGTGGGCGCAAGCGATCTCGCTTTGCACGAATGTTTGGTGGTCCCGTTGCGGGAGAAGAACGTTGAGCTCCGGGACCGCTACCTGGCGATCTTTGACCGACTGGAGCGGATATCCCTCGACGCCGCGGCATTCATTCGCGCTGCAGAGCTGCGCGCGGATTTCGGGCTCAAGACTCCGGATGCTCTGCACCTGGCTGCGGCGCAGCTGAGCGGATGCGACGAATTCTGGACTAACGATAAGAGGCTCGCCGCGGCATCCCATGGCCTCGCGGTCGATGTCGTGAATTGACCTCCGACCGACCGACAGGCAGACCCACCCTGCCGTGGCGTCCCCGCGCGCCTACCCCCTGTTCCCGTCGCAATTGGTGCTGTTAAAAGTGGGTTTTAGCGACACGAAGTGCGACCGGAACGGGTTGTGAGGGTCTGGACCGGCGCGGGCCGCGCGGCCCACGAGGGCGGCGCGGGACCGACCGGAGCGGGCGGTGTGGGCGCGGGTAGCGCGAAGCGCTACAGAATCACGGTCGAGCGGCCGTGCACAATCACGCGGTCCTCGGCGTGCCACTGCACAGCGCGCGCGAGCACCAGCCGTTCGACGTCGGCGCCGCGGCTCTGCAGCTCGGCGGCCGAGTCGGAGTGCGTGGCACGTGTGACGTCCTGCTCGATGATCGGGCCCTCATCGAGGTCGGCCGTCGCGTAGTGCGCGGTCGCACCGATCAGCTTCACGCCCCGCTCTTTCGCGCGTGCGTACGGGTTCGCCCCGATGAACGCCGGCAGGAACGAGTGGTGGATGTTGATCACCGGAGCGCCGACCTGCTCGATGAAGTCGTCGGTGAGGATCTGCATGTACCGCGCAAGCACGACCAGGTCGACGTTGCCGCGCAGCAGGTCGAGCTGACGCTGCTCCATCAGAGCCTTCGCCTCGGCGCCTGAGCCGGAGGGAATGTGCACGAACGGCACACCGAAAGTGCGCACGGACTCGGCGAGATCGGGGTGGTTGGAGATGACCATCGTGATGTCGACGTCGAGCTGACCGCGCTGGGTGCGCCACAGCAGCTCCATCAGGCAGTGGTCGTACTTCGACACGAAGATCGCCACGCGCTTGCGCTTGGCCACGTCATGCAGCGACCACTCCATGCCGAACCGCTCGCCGACGATGCCCAGATCGGCTTCGAGCGCGAGGCGTGCGGCCGAGAGGCCGGGCAGGTGAATCACCGTTCGCTGGAAGAAGCGTCCGTCCTCGGCATCGGTGGAGTGCTGATCGAGCGAGATGATGTTCGCGCCGTGCTCAGCCAACACGTTGGCGACGGCGGCGACGATGCCGGGCTGGTCATCACAGGCGATGAGCAGACGTGCGGTATCGGGTTGAGACATGGATGCTCCTTGCAGAAGTTCTGTGTCGATTCTGCCCCGTTCATCCGGGGCTGGCGAATCGAGCGCGCCGACCGCAGTGCCGATACTCTGAGCGAGTGAACGCGAGCGAGGCCGGACTGGTGCTGATACCGCTGCTGGCGGTTGCCGCGCCCTTGCTGGCCCGCGGCATCCGCCCGGCGCTGCGCGTGCCCATCATCGTGTTCGAACTGCTCCTAGGCATCCTGTTCGGGCCCGCAGTGCTCGGCTGGGTCGAATCGGGTGTCGTGCTCGACAGGCTCAGCGACTTCGGCCTCGCGATGCTGTTCTTCATGGCAGGCGCCGAGATCGACTTCCGCGCTGTCTCCGGTCGTCCGCTGCTGCGTGCTTCGCTCGGATGGCTACTCAGCCTGCTGCTCGGCATCGGTGTCGGATTCCTCATCGCCCCCGATGAGGGCATGGTCGTGATCGGCATCGCGCTCAGCTCGACGGCGCTGGGCACGCTCATGCCGATCCTGCGTGACGCGCGTGAGCTGGATACGCCGTTCGGTCGGGTCATCTCCGCGATCGGCGCGGTGGGGGAGTTTCTGCCGCTGATCGCGATCTCGATCTTCCTCAGCACCCGCAGAGCGCCGATCGCCGCCGCGGTCCTGCTGGCTTTCGTCATTCTCGCCGCGGTTGTGGTGCTGCTCGCCCATCGCGCGCCGCACGGGCGTCTGCACGAGTTCATTCGGGCCACGCTGCACACATCCGACCAGTTCGGTGTGCGATTCGTGCTGCTGCTGATCTCCGCCTTGGTCGCGCTCAGCGTCCTGTTCGATCTGGACATGCTGCTGGGCGCATTCGTCGCCGGCGCTGTCTGGCGCATCATCATGGCGAGGGCGCCGAAGCCGGATGCCGAAGCTATCGAGAGCAAACTCGAGGCGATCGCGTTCGGGTTCCTCGTGCCGGTCTTCTTCATCTATACCGGCGTCACCTTCGATCTCGCATCGCTCACCGCCTCACCTCTCGCACTTGTCCTGGTACCGGTGTTCCTGATCGCGCTGTTGGTGATCCGGGGCAGTGCCGCACAGTTCTCGGCACCGTCGGACGCCGGTGGCAAGGACCGCATGTCGATCGCGATGCTGGCTGCCACCGGACTGCCGATCATCGTGGCGGTGACTGCGATCGGCGTGAACGAGAAGATCTTGGACCCGGCGATCGCCGCGGCGCTGGTGGGCGCGGGGATGCTGTCGGTGCTGATCTACCCGCTGATCGCGATGACGCTGCGCGGTGACCGCGAGCGGTTGGATGCTATTGAGCAGGACCAGCCGCAGGGAGAATTGTGACCGCTTCGGAGATGCTGTCCGCCGCACGCGCCGCGCTCGCGGATGTGTCCAAGGAAGGCCTCGGCGAAGAACGCTCGTCCCGCTGGCGCGGGGATCGGATCGTTCGCGTCGGCGAGGCATGGCACGTCGGCGTGCTGCTGGTCACCGATGATCGCGTGATCGCTACCGCCGAGATCCTGCGCGCCGCAGATCCCGGGCGTCGTGGCTATACGGCCGAGTCTGCGCGCGAGCGTGCTGCGCGTCGACAGATGGCGCTGCGTGGTGGTTTCGCCGAGGGGGAGGTCGTCCACGTCGGCTGGTCGGTCATTGATGTGAATGTGGTGGATGCCGGCGGCTCATCCGGCCCGCTCGCATCGGTGGATGCCATCCCGCACGTGCGATGGTCTCCGACGGGTGCGTACATGCCGCTGGACGCCTATCTCCGCGAACGCATCGAGCTGATGCGCAGCCTCTGACACTCGTCGGGAATACTTGCGTCCTCCGCGCGTTTAACTTGAGTGAACTGCACTCAACTTTCAGGAGAACGCACATGCCCAACGACTTCAGTGACACCGGCGCGGACTCGTTCGATGAGTTCCTCGCTCGCTATCTCGCGGGCGATCGAGCCCGTCAGACGCGATCGATCGACCTCAGCCGGTTCCTCACGGCGCGCACGCAGCAGATTCTGCAGAGCGCGGGCCGTTTTGCTCTGGAACGCGGACAGACCGAGATCGATGCCCTGCACATCCTGCGCAAGATCGTCGAGGACACCGCCGTCGCGCAGGCGATCGAGCGCATCGGGGTGACTTCGCAGCAGATCATTGACGCTGTCGAGACCCGGTTGCCGTCGCCCGCCGAGCGCGCCGGAGTGGATGCTGCGACGATCACTCCGAGCGCTTCTCGTGCGCTCTTCCACGCGTATCAGGTGGCCCGCTCTTCCGGCGCGACATACATCGAGCCCGTGCACCTCTTCTTCGCGCTCGTGCTCGGCCAGGACGTGCCGGCAGGTCAGGTTCTCGCACAGATCGGCGTGACGGCGGATGCTCTTACCGAGGGCGTCCGTGAGCACGTCGATGCACCGGTGGGCGGCGATGCCGCGCAGAGCGGCGACGCGGCATCCGACTCGCCCATGCTCGACAAGTACGGCATCGACCTGACCGCGCGCGCCCGCGAAGGCGCTCTCGACCCGGTGATCGGCCGCAGCGAGGAGATCGAGCAGACCATTGAGATCCTCAGCCGCCGGACCAAGAACAACCCCGTCCTGATCGGCGAGGCCGGTGTCGGCAAGACGGCGATCGTCGACGGCATCGCACAGGCAATCGTCGACGGCACCGTTCCCGCCCAGCTCGAGGGGCGCCGGGTGATTTCCCTCGATCTGCCCGGCATGCTCGCCGGAGCCCGCTACCGCGGTGATTTTGAGGAGCGTCTGACCAAGACGATGGATGAGATCGCCGCCCGCAAGGATGCGGTGATCGTGTTCATCGACGAGGTGCACACCGTTGTCGGCGCGGGCGGATCGGGAGAGGGCGGAATGGATGCGGGAAACATCCTCAAGCCGCGCCTCGCTCGTGGAGACCTGCACATGGTCGGTGCTACGACGCTCAAGGAGTACCGCCAGATCGAGAAGGATCCGGCGCTGGAGCGCCGCTTCCAGCCGGTGAAGGTGGACGAGCCCAGCATCGAGGACGCCGTGCGCATCCTCGAGGGCCTCGCGGACGCGTACCAGGATCACCACCGCGTGACCTACACGGATGCCGCGCTGCGCGCTGCCGTGACGATGAGCGCGCGCTACCTGCCCGAGCGTGTTCTGCCGGACAAGGCGATCGATCTGATCGATCAGGCTGGCGCGCGGCTGCGGCTGAAGCTGGGCCTGCCCGAGGACACCTCCGCGCTGATGGCAGAGCTCGCCGACCTCGAGGCACAGAAGAACGCGGCCGTTGCGGCCGAGCACTATGAGGAGGCATCGCGGCTGCGCGATGAGATGGTTCAGGCTCAAGCGCGGATCGACGCGGTCGAATCCGGGCACTCGGCTGACGGCCCGGCGATCGTCGATGAGCGCGAGATCGCCGAGGTGATCGCGCGGGCGACCGGTATCCCGGCCAGCCGCCTCACCGAGGGGGAGCGTGAGCGTCTCGCCGACCTGGAGAGCGACCTGCATGCACGGGTGATCGGTCAGGATGACGCTGTCGCCGCCGTGGCACGTGCCGTTCGGCGCAGCCGCACCGGCATGGGCGATGCCCGCCGACCGGTCGGTTCGTTCCTCTTCCTCGGACCGACGGGTGTGGGCAAGACGGAGCTTGCGAAGGCTCTCGCTGACCGTCTGTTCGACGACGAGAGTGCGGTGATCCGCTTCGACATGAGCGAGTTCGGTGAACGTCACACGGTGTCGCGGCTTGTCGGTGCCCCTCCCGGATACGTCGGCTACGACGAGGCAGGACAGCTGACCGAACGGGTGCGGCGCAATCCGTACTCGATCGTGCTGTTCGATGAGATCGAGAAGGCGCACCCCGACGTGTTCAACCTGCTGCTGCAGGTGCTCGATGACGGACGCCTCACCGATGGTCAGGGCCGCACCGTCGACTTCCGCAACACGGTGATCGTGATGACCTCGAACATCGGTAGCGAGTTCCTCGCGTCGCGCTCAGGTGCGCTCGGTTTCGTCTCATCGCAGGATGCCTCGGCAAACGGCTTCGCGTCGATGAAGGATCTGCGCGATCGCGTGATGGGCAAGCTCCGTGAGGCGATGCGACCGGAGTTCCTCAACCGCATCGACGAGATCGTCCTGTTCCAGAAGCTGACTCGCGATGAGTTGGTGCCCATCGTGCGGTTGCTTCTCAGCGCGAGCTCGGCCCGTCTGGCTGAGCGCGATATGCGTCTGCACGTGACGGATGCCGCGGTTGAATGGCTCGGCGAGCACGGCTACGAACCGGAGTTCGGTGCTCGTCCGCTGCGCCGCCTGATCCAGCGGGAAGTCGATGATCGCATCGCCGATCTGCTGGTCAGCGGTGCTCTCGACGATGGTGGCGATGTGCATGTGGATGCTGACGAGAACGGCCTCATCGTGAAGACGGCCGTGCTCCAGGAGGTGTGACGGAACCTCGTCGTCAGCCGAACGTCAGCGCGAACCTGCGCAGCAGATCCTCGCCGCCCACATCCTGGGCGGCGAGGATCTCTGCTTTCACCGCGTCGAATTCGGCAGCATCGAAATAGCCGTTGTTGCGGTAGAACGTCATGCGGTTCGCGAAGTCCTGCGGACTCGGCTCGGGGTGGAACTGCGTCGCATACAGCTGCGTTCCCACCCGGTACGCCTGTACCGCGCAGGCGGCGTTGGTCGCCAGAAGCGTCGCACCGGGCGGGACGGCCACCGCGCTCTCTTTGTGCGCGGTGAAGACGGTCAGCGCGGGTGCGCTCGGTCCGAAGAGCGGGTCGGATGCGGCCTCATCGGTGGTGCGGATCTCGGATGCGCGCGTGGATTCGGGCCGCTCGAGCGTGAGCGCACCGCCGAGCAGCCGGGTGACGACGCCGATGCCGTAGCAGGTGAACATCGCGGCGGCCTCTCCGGACAGCGCGCGAGCGGCGATGCGCTCGAGGTCGGCTTCGACGCGCTGCTGCAACGGCGTCTTCACAGCATCCGTCACGTTGAACGGTGAACCGCCGATGACGAAACCATCGTGGCGGCTGAGCAGCTCATCGGTGAGTGGATCGGAGATGAGGTCGAGCTGATCAAGCGCTGCGACGCCGAGCCCGCGCTGGAACGACACATGCTCGGCGTCGGCGGCGCCGCGTTCCGGGCGCACGCAGACGTAGAGGATCGATGCCATCAGTTCGGGCCCATCACTCCGGTGCCGTGCTTGTGCAGTAGTTCATACGCCTCGGCGTAGGTCTCTGGCTCCGGGGCATCCGAATCTCCGAACCTCGCCTGCAACAGCCCGATGAGTCCGCGCGCGGGCGGGCTGAGCGGCTTGTCCTTGTGCACGTGGGCAGGATGCGGCGGTGCCTCCTGCGGGTTGGCGGGCACCCACTGCGGCATGGTCTCCGGCCAGTCATCGGGATGCCGCGGTTCGGTGAGGTTCACGATCGACAACAGATCGTTCGCCCCGGCGTCGCGGTGAGTCAGGGGCTCGAGGCCGTGCAGTTCGCTGAGCGTCTTGATGACAGCGCCGTGGTGCATCTCGTCGTTGATGATCGTGCCGCGACGGGTGTACGCCGACACAGCGATGGCGGGAACGCGGCATCCGAGTCGGTCGAATCCGAAGCCCATCTCGCCGGGTTCCTGATCCGTATACGGGGGCTGGGCGGCAGGAGGTGCGGCATGGTCGTAGGTTCCGCCGTGCTCGTCGAAGGTGATCAGCAGCATCGTGTTGACCGCGTTCGAACCCTTCGGCGTGCGCGAGTTCTTGACCGCCGTGTAGATCTCGTGGATGAGTGCCTCACCGGCGCGCACATCCGAGATCGCGCTGTCGACGACCTCGACGCCGTCGATCTTGCTCCCGCGCAGCTTGCCGAACGGCGGATGGAAGTCGTTGTGGTTGAACGTCATCCGGGGTTCGATGAATGCGTACGCCGGCAGGGTGCCGTTTGCCGTGTCGGCGTAGAACTGGTCCATCGTGGCGAAATGTTCGCTCTTCCAGAAGCGCTGCAGCGCCGGTGCGTGCAGAAAGCCGGTGTATGAGACGAGTTGCAATTCGTCGTAGTAGATCTTCCAGCTGAGACCGGCATCCTCGAGGCGGTTGAAGATCGTCGGGATCTCATCGGCATCGATCCACTTGTCGTAGCCGCCGCCGTGCTTGTTGGTGACGAATCCATGCGAGGACGAGGCATGAAAGAACGATCTGTTGCAGAACGTCTGCGATGGCACGGCCGCGAACCAATTGTCGAAGACAGCGAACTCTTTCGCCAGCGTCGACAGCACCGGCAGCATCTGCGGGGAGAAGCCGCCCATGATGTTCTGCAGCTGATCTGTGCTCGGCTTCTTGCCGTTTTGGAGCCGGCGATAGTTGATGAAGTAGTCCTGCACGAATCCGCCGTTGGTCGGCTTCGCGCCACGGGGCGGGGTGTTGTACGGGGACGACATCTCCTCGACCCACAGGTGCTCGTTCTCTCCCGGGGCGACGTGCTCGAAGAGCTGGGTGTTGACGTGCGGGAACTCCTCGCCCGGGTCGGGGTTCGGGTAGCCCATCACGTCATCCGTCGGGCCGTCGTACACGTGGGCGGGAATCACGGTGCCGTCGGGTGCGACGTTCGAGTAGTCCCCGAACGCGATCCCGTCGAAGCTCTGCCCCTCGGGCAGATCATCGGGGGTGTACAGGTGGCCGAGCAGGTTGTCGAAGGAGCGGTTCTCGCCCATGACGACGACGATGTGGTCGAAGCCGGGTGCCGATCGTGGCTCAAGCGCGTCGAAATGGCTGTCGCCAGCGGCGAAACCGGCACGATATCCGGATGCTGCGCCGATAGCCGCACCGGCAGCACCACCGGCGGCAGCACCGAGAGCAGCCGCGCCGCCAATCTTGAAGAACTGCCGCCGGGAAGCATCCTTGGGGCCGTTGCGATCGCTGGACATGCAGATAAATCTATCGCCGGTCAGCGGGAGGAGTTTGCCGTGCGTCCGCGCACGATCCCGACGAACGCCTCGACGTCTTCGGTCGTCCGCTCGCGGGGCCAGGCGAGTGCGACGGTGGAAACCGGTCCGTCGACGAGCGGGCGGTAATCGGCATCCTTGCGCTGGTGCATCCGCGCGAGCGACATTGGCACGATGACGATGCCGACACCGGATGCGGCCGTCGCGATCGCTTCTCCGGTGGTGGGAAGCGGCGCGAAGCGCGGGGTCTGGATGCCGGGAATATCCAGCGGCCCGAGCACGTCGTCCAGCGGCGTGATGAGCACTTCGTCGGCGAGGTCAGCGGCGGTGAGCTCATCGGCTGCCAGAAGGTGCGATTCGATGGATGCCACGACCACCGCGAGCTCGTCATAAAGAGGAATGAGGTGCAGGCTCTCATCGGTCAGCGGCAGGCGGATGAGGGCAGCATCCAACTCATCGAGGGCTGAGCGCTGCGTTTCCGCCTCGATCGGGACGAGTTCGAGCGTGACATGGGGCATCCGCTTCTTCCACGTGTCGATCCACTTGCCCGGTGTCGCACCCGCAACCGCTCCGAGGCGGAACGTGCGCGGTTCGGGGGCCGGGGGCGGCGGCGGTGCGGGCTGCTTCTTCGCGACTTTCTGCGGATGCTTCGCCGGCTGCCGCTTCGTCGATCGAGCGGGTCCGCCCAATGACGCGCGAGAGCGTGATCTGCCGGAATGTGCCATGGGTTCAGCGTACTCGCGGCTGCTCGCGCTCGCGGAATTCACGACTCGTTCACGCAGCCGTCAGAAGCGCGCCGCGCTGCGGTCGCCTGCGGAGCTTTAGCTGTTCGACATCGGCTGTCCCGCCGAGAAAACCCATGCACCCACGCCTGCGAAAGGTTCCCCATGCAGTCAACTCTGAAGCGCGGTCTCGCGATCGCCGCCGGTCTCACCCTCGCCTTCGGTCTTGCCGCCTGTGCCGCTGACCCGGCTGATTCCGCAACCGGCGGAGAAGCAACCGGCGGTGAGAGCGCGGAAGGCACGTTCGCCTCCGGCGACTCCGACACTCTTGTTTTCGCTGTTCTCCCCGACCACGAGGGCGCCGACCAGGACGCCCAGCCGATCGCCGACTGGATCGCTGAGATCACCGGTAAGAAGGTCGACTTCTTCCAGGCGACCGACTACACCGCCGTCGTGCAGGGGCTCGCCGCCAACCAGATCGACATCGCACAGATCTCGGCGTTCACCTACTACCAGTCGCAGAACGCCGGCGCTGACATCGAGCCCATCGGTGCGCAGATCACCCAGGATGGCGCTGAGCCCGGATACTTCTCGGTCGCTGTCGCGAACCCGGAATCCGGAATCACCTCACTCGCGGACTTCGCCGACCAGCCGGTCTGCTTCGTCAACCCGACCTCCACCTCCGGCTTCGCCGTTCCCATGGGCGGCCTGCTGGATGTCGGGGTCACCGTCCCCGCCAACGACCGCGTCTTCGGTGAGGCTCACGACCTCAACGCGAAGAAGGTCGCCGAGGGTGTCGACTGCCAGGTCGGCTTCGCACAGGACCTCGACGCCCAGCCGCTCATCGACTCCGGCGAGCTCGTCGAGGTCGAGAGCGTGCAGGTTCCGGCTGCGCCGATCGTTCTGCAGGCGGGCCTCCCGCAGGAAGTCAAGGACCAGCTCTTCGACGCGCTTGCCGACAGCACCCAGTCCGACCTGACCGACTCTGGCGTTGAGCTCAACGAGTTCCTCACCGATGGCTGGTTCGGCTTCGGCGCAGTGGACGACTCGTACTACGACCTCATCCGCACCCTGTGCGATGAGATCGCAGACGAGGTCGAGGCCTGCCGCGCCTGATCCCGGTTCCCGACGCACTGACAATCCAGGAGTAAACAGATGACGTACAGCGACACCCCCGCCGTCCAGATCGCAGATCTGGGTAAGACATATCCCGGAGCCGGAAAACCAGCTCTGTCGGGGGTGTCGCTGGCCGTCGATCCCGGAGAGATCGTCGTGCTTCTGGGCCTGTCCGGTTCAGGGAAATCGACGCTGCTGCGTCACATCAACGCGCTGGAGACTCCCACCACCGGTGCGGTCGAGTCTCTCGGCCAGACCATCTCCGCCCTGCGAGGGTCCGAGCTTCGGGCGCTGCGCGGGCGTATCGCCTTCATCTTCCAGCAGTTCGAGCTGGTCGGTGCCCTGACTGTGCTGGAAAACGTGCTCACCGGTGGCCTGTCCACGCTGCGCGGCCCGCGCGTCGGCATCCGTACCTACCCGCGCTCCATGCGTGAGAAGGCACTCGGACACCTGGAGCGGGTCGGCCTGCTCGATTTCGCATACCAGCGTGCCGACAATCTCTCCGGTGGTCAGCAGCAGCGCGTCGCCATTGCGCGCGCGCTCATGCAGGACCCGGAGATCCTGCTCGCCGACGAGCCGGTGGCATCCCTCGATCCCGAATCCAGCAGCCAGGTCATGGCACTGATCCGCGAGATCGCCGCGGAGCGCTCGCTGACGGTGATCTGCTCCCTGCACCAGGTCGACCTCGCACTCAGCTGGGGTGACCGCATCATCGGATTGCGCAACGGCGCCGTCGTCCTCGACACCAGCACCGACGACCTGACGCGCGAAGAAGTGATGGAGATCTACGGTCGGGTTGCCACCACTACCCGCGAGATCCATGCGCTGGACGACGAGCTCGCGGAGGCCCGCGAGCAGGTGCTCAGCCGCGAGCTGTACCGTGCTGCCGCCCGCGAGCGCCTCGCCGAGGACTTCGCCAACGAGGAACCGGCATGACCGCACTTGCTCCACGCACGATCGAGTCACCGACCGCCCCGCGTGCAGCATCCGTGCCGCGGCCGGCTCCGCGTCTGTCCGCGATCGTCTCGTACGGCACCATCATCGCGATCCTCGCCCTCGGTGTGTGGTCGTTCATCGGCCTCGATTACTCGTTGAAGAGCCTCGACGTCACCGCCGGGAACATCAGCCGATTCCTCACCATGGCGACACCTATGCAGTGGCCGGGCTGGGAGGTCGCCGGCGAGCGGCAGGCAGACGGCACGACGGTGTTCGTCACCACCTGGGTCGGGTTCGAGCCGATCTGGGACATGTTCCTCACGATCGTCATCACCCTCTCCCTGGTGATCGCGGGTACGGCGCTTGCTGCGGTGCTTTCGGTTCCGGTGGCGTACGGCGCCGCGCGGAACACGACCCCGAACTCCGCCGTGATGGCGTTGTGCCGTGCGATCGGCGTGATCGCCCGTGCGATTCCTGACGTCGTCTTCGTCGTGGTCCTCGCCTTCCTCTGGTTCAACTCCGGAACACTCCCCGCGATCGTCGCGATCGGTCTGCATTCGGTGGGCATGATCTCCAAGATGTTCGCGGATGCTATTGAGCAGATCGATGAGGGACCGAGGCTCGCGATCCGCGCGGCTGGCGGTTCGAAGTCGCAGGAGTTCTGGTCGGGGGTCGTGCCGCAGGTGCTGCCCGCCTGGGTCGCTGTGACGCTGCACCGCGCCGACATCAATCTGCGTGCGACGGTCATCCTCGGCGTCGTGGGCGTCGTTGGCATCGGCTACGAGCTCAACGGAGCGCTGCACGGCGGGCCTGCGGGCATGCGTCGAGTGATCCCGCTGGTGGTCATCATCATCGCCCTGTGTGTGGCTTTCGAGATCGTCTCGTCGCTGCTGCGCGCTCGCCTGTTGAACGTCCGTCCGACCGGGAAGGGCGTTGGTGACTCGGTTGCCCGCGCGGTGTCGCGCAAGCCGTCGGCATCCGCCGGCGTCACGAGCACGGGCACGATCAAGACGCAGGATCGCAACGCCCGGATCGAAGCGGCCATGCACCGGCCGTGGGATCGGAGCCGCATCGGCAACACAGTGTGGGTGTGGGCCGGCATCCTCATCGTCATTGCAGCATTCCTTTACGCCGCGCCGGACGTGGCGAAGATGTTCGCCCCGTCATGGAGCGAACTGGTCAATCCCGAGCGCGACCGGGCGATCTGGCCGCCGCACTTCGGCAGCCGCAGCTGGGGCGACGTTCTGGCCGCGGTGGTCACGACCATTCAGATCGCGTTCGCAGCAACCCTGATGGCCACGATCATCTCGGCTGTCGTCGGGCCGCTGTCCGCCCGCAACGTCGCTCCGAACAGCTGGGTGCGCAATACGTTCCGGGGCATCGCCCTCGTCATTCGTGCGATCCCGGACCTGGTCATCGCGATCCTGTTCATCATCGCCGCCGGCATCGGGCCGCAGGCCGGTGCGCTCGCGCTGGGTATCGGCGGAGTGGGCCTGCTCGCGAAGCTCATCGGCGATTCGATGGAAGAGGTGCCAGGCGGCCCCGAGCGGGCGCTGTTCGCCGCCGGTGGCACCCGCACTCAAGTGTTCTTCTCCTCCACCATGCCGATGTCTGTTCCCGCGATGGTCAGTCACCTGATGTACCTGCTCGAGCAGAACATCCGCTCGGCGACGCTGCTCGGCATCGTCGGTGCCGGCGGTATCGGCTTCCTGCTGCTGAACGCTCTGCAGGGCCGACATTTCGACGAAGTGCTGGCCTATGTGCTCGTCATCATCGCGATGGTGGTCGTGGTCGAGAGCGTGTCGATGCTCATTCGGCGGTCGCTGAAGTAGCCCGAAACGGTAATACCGCGCCGGGACTGTCACGATGGGTGGCAGTCCCGGCGCGGTATTCGTGCAGGTTCAGGTGAGGTGCTCAGGCAGCGAGCCAGAGGCCCCTGCGGTCGGTCGCGATGCGCAGGCCCGCGGCGACGGTCTCGTCGTCGCCGATGCGTGCTCCGCGGGCGATGCGTGCGCCCGCGCCGATCTCTGTGCGGACGCCGATGTGGGCGCCGTCGCCGACGGCAGCGCCAGCGCCGATGTGGGCGTGAGCGTCGATGTACGCGTTTTCGCCGATGCTGGCATCGGGTTCAACCCACGCTCCACGCACGAGTATTGCTCCGGCGCCGATGCGCGCGCCGGGTTCGACATAGGCGCCGATTTCAACCACAGCCTGCGGATGCACCTTCGCGCCGTGCGCGACCAGTCCTCGGCCATTGACATGCTTACGGTAACGCAGCGCCTTGCCCTGGTCGTCTTCGATGTCGATGTAGTTCTTACCCAAGATTCCTCCCGTGTCCGGACACCTCCGGATATATCAACAACCACGGCGAGGGCCGATTCATTCCCGAATCGAGATGATGGCTACCTCTGGCAACGCGGGCACCAGAACGTCACCCGTTCGCGGGTCGCGTCCGCGCCCTGTTCGCCGCGCAGGATGAGTGTGCCGCAGCGGCGGCAGGGACGGTTCGCGCGACCGTACACCCAGGTCGTCTGACCCCGCCTGTTCACCCCCGTGAAGGTGCGATCGAGCCGGTTCCGGTTCGCCTGGATCGTGCGCGCGCCCAGATCGATCAGCGCTCGGGCGTCGACATCAGACGCCGCAGTGGTGGGCAGGATTCCGCGCAGGAAGAGGAGTTCTGCTGCGTACTCGTTGCCGAAACCGGCGACGTTTCGCTGATCGAGCAGGGCGACATGGATGCTGCGGGCATCCGCGCCCACGCGCCGCGCCGCCGCTGCAGCATCCCAATCCTCGGCGAGGGGATCAGGGCCCAGATAGTCGACGAGCTGTCCCTCGTCGCGGGTTGAGACCAGCTCGATCTCGGCGAGGTCGACGCCGACAGCTTCGCACCGTGCGGTGCCGACGATCGCGCGCACCCGAAACGCCGGATGCCGCCACTTCTCGCCCGCGCTGTACACGAGCCAGGCGCCATCCATGCGCAGATGAGAATGCAGCGTGTGCTGACCGATGCGCATCAGCAGGTGCTTGCCGCGGGGAACTACGCTGTGCACGGATTCACCGGTGAGATCGGCGGTCGCGAAGGCAGGAACGCGCAGGTCGAATCGTGTGACGGTGTGCCCGGCGAGCGCGGTGTTCAGTCGCTGCGCGGCGCGAAAGACAGTGTCTCCCTCAGGCACTCGGGTGCTCTGGGTCTCTCGGCGCGTTCTGCTGCGCCGTCATGGCAGCCGGAGGTGGCGCAAGGGGGCGCTCCGGAGCCGTCGGGGCGGCCACTTGCGACACCTCCCGGCTGTCCTGCAGGCTGCGGGCGAGGATCGTGGAACCCGCGACAGCCGCCGGCATCGTGACGATCGCCCCGAGCGGCACCAGAAAACAGAGTTGGGTGGCGACGCCGAAACCGATCACCCGTGCCCGTCCGCTGCCGAGCAGTTCGGAGCGTGTGTAGGTCGTGATCCCGCGGGCATCGAAGGCACGGGCGGTGAGCTCTCGTGCCAGCAACCGTCCGGAGAGGATGACACCAGTGACCGAGGCGAGCACACCACCGACGAGCGGCATGAAACCGAGCAGCAGCGTCAACAGCGCGACCAGGATGCCCAGGACGACCAGCCGGATGCCCTCACCCACGGTGGTCCAGAATCCGGTCTCGCCGCTGGGCTCGGGTCCGCCGAGCTCGCGCTCGACGCCGCGCCAGATGCGCTGGTAGAACGGATCCCCGATGGTCAGGGTGAGAGCGGTGAACACCGTCCCGGCAAGGGCGAGCGCGGCAATGAAGATCACGATGCCGAGGCCGACCCGCAGCAGTTCTCGCCAGGGCGAGAGCCAACTGTCCGCGAACGGGGTGATCCAGTCGGTGATCGAGCCGAGCGTGAACCCGAGGGGGATGAGCGCGGCCACCAGCGCGACGAAGGCGATGAAGGCCGGAATGAGCCCGAGCGCAAGCAACTTCGGGTGCGTGCGCCACATGCTGAACCCGCGAAGGAGGATGCGAACCCCGGCGAAGAATTCACGGATCAATAGGGGTACCTCGCCTGCAGATTTGTGATGGGTCGCTCACTGGCCATCGTAACTTCACAGCGCCTTGCGCAGCGTGAACCCGCGTGGGGTGGGAACGAATCCGGCCTCTTGCAGGGCCAGCGCGAACGGCGTCGCATAGATCGCCTCACCGTTGATCTTCTCCACGGTGAGTGTCTCCAGCCGGCGGGCGCGCGAGGTCGCTACGAGATCGGATGCAGCGGCCCGCAGTACCTCCGGATCATCATCGAATGCGAGCACGGTGCGTCCACCGCGTTCGAGGTAGAGCACGAGCGAACCGTCGACAAGGACGACCAGCCCGCCCGCTTTGCGCCCGGGCCGGTGGGAGACGCCCTCTCGTCGCGGCCAGCCGAGCGCCGCGCCGTAGGGGTTGGCCGGGTCGGTCGCGGCGAGGGTGATGGCTTTCAGCGGGGGCGGGTCGGCGAGAGCTGCGAAGGTACGCAGGCGGTCGACGGTGGCGGATGCTGCGAACTGCGCGACGCCCAGCTTCTCGATGACGTACCCGCGGCGGCAGTGTCCGGCCTCTTCGAACCCGGCGAGGATCCGGTACGCCTGGGCGAAGCCGCCGGGCACGCCCTCGGACTGCACGGCGCCTCGGGTGACGACCCCATAGCGGTCGAGCAGCAGCCCCGCGGTGACGGTTGCCCGGCGCGCGGCATCCGCACTGGTCTGCGCTCCTGTGGTTGCAGGCAGTGCAGACCAGCGTCCGCCGGTGATCGTCGGACGCGGCGTCTGGCCGGAGAAAGAGACACCCCGGAAGGCGCGTGTGCGCGGCGCGCGGCGCACCGCCTTGTGCGCCTGTGAACCGCCGGCGAGCAGCTGGCGCACGGGCGCGAAGGTGTCGTTCGTGATGCGGCTCGACCAGGTCAGATTCCAGAGGGCGTCGAGCACGGACTGCTCGTTTGGGGCTGAGGTCATGTCGCGCAACTGAGCTGCGAAGTAGGCGCCGCCGGCGCTGAGCGCCGCGAGCAGGTCGGCTTCGAGCGACTCCGACGCCGCGCCCTCTGGCTCGGGCAGTGTGAATGGGGCAAGGTCGGCGGGATGCAGCGACACCCACCCGTCACGCCCTGGCAACGTGCCATGCCCAGACCAGACGACTTCGCCGCTCGCGGTCAGCTCATCCAGCAGCGCTGGCGTGTAGTCGCGCACTCGAGAGGGCAGCACCAGCGATTCCCAGGCGCTGGCGGGAATCGGCACCCCGGCGAACTGCTCGATGACGTTCAGCACGCCGTCGATGCCTTCGAGCGGACGATCCAGATGCTGCCATGCCGGAAGGAAGCGTGCGTAGGCCTCGGGGGAGACCGGCTCGACGCTGCCGCGGATCGCCGCAAGCGAGCGCATCCGCAGGCGGCGCAGCACTTCGGCATCGCACCATTCGGACTCCGACCCGGTGCCCGCCGCGTTCGGCAGAAAATAGCCGCTGGCGAGCCGTCCCGCCTGCTCGAGCCGTTGCAGAGTGTGGCGTGCGACGGCACCACCGAGACCGAATCGAGCGGCGGCAGCATCCGTTGTGAACGGACCGTGCGTGCGGGCGAAGCGTGCGAGCAGATCACCGAGCGGATCGGCGACCGGCTCGAGGAAGGCGATCGGGATGCCCGTGGGCAGCGCCACCCCGAGCGCGTCGCGCAGGCGCCCGGCATCCTCGATCGCGGCGACGCGCTGGATACCGGCGATGGTGACGGAGATGGCGCGGCGCGCGGCGATCAACGCGTCGAGGTGGGCAGATGCCTCCTGTGTGCCGGATGCCAGACGGTCGGGGCTCTGGTCGGAGTGTCGCCCGTCCGACACGCCGTCGACGGGTACCTCCGTCTGGGATTCGGAACCAGCCTCGGCGGGCTGCAGTCGTTCGGCGACCTCAGTGGCATCGAGAGGTCCGAGCAACCGGAGCAGATCGGCAACGCCCTCGAGCCCGCGCACGCGCCGTTCCGGGTCGAGCCGCTGAGCCTCGCGTTCGAACTGGGCGAGCACGTCCGGGTCGAGCAGTTCGCGCAGTTCGACCGTGCCGAGCAGCTCTCCCAGCAGTGCCGGGTCGACCGACAACGCCGCTGCCCGTCGTTCGGCCAGCGGCGAATCGCCCTCGTACATGAATGCGCCGACGTAGCCGAACAGCAGATCGCGCGCGTACGGGGAGGGCTGGGCGGGCTCGGTCTCGATGAGGCGGACGCGTCGCTCGGCAATCGACGTCGCGAGTCGGCGCAGCGAGGGGAGGTCGTAGACATCTTGCAGAACTTCGCGCAGCGTCTCGAGGATCACGGGGAAGGTCGGATGGCGGCGGGCCACCTCGAGCAACTGCGCGGAACGCTGTCGCTGCTGCCACAGCGGGGTGCGCTTATTCGGATTCATGCGCGGCATGAGCAGCGCACGCGCCGCGCACTCGCGAAAACGGGACGCGAACAGGGCTGATCCGCCGACCTCCTCGGTGACGACGTGCTCCAGCTCATCGGGTTCGAACACGAACAGTTCGGCGCCCGGCGGTTCGGCGTCAGCATCCGGGATCCGCACGATGATGCCATCGTCGCTGGCAACAGCAGAGCCATCGACGCCGAGCCGCTCGCGCACCCGGGCGTTGATCGCCAGCGCCCACGGCGCGTGCACCTTCATGCCGTATGGGGAATGAAGGATGACACGCCAGTCGCCGACCTCGTCGCGACCGCGCTCGACGGTCAGAGTTCGATCGGTGGGGAGGGTGCCGGTTGCCTCGCGCTGCTCGCTGAGATGCGCGAGCAGGTTGCGGCGCGCCTGCTCGTCCAGGCCCGCATCGATCAGGCGCTGGGCCGCCTTCTCTGGCGGGGCGGATGCTACTTCTCGGGAGAACGCACCGAGCGCCTCGCCGAGTTCGAAGGGGCGGCCAATGCCGTCGCCGTGCCAGAACGGCACGCGTCCTGGCTGTCCGTAGGCCGGGATGACGTTGACGCGGTCGTGGGTGATCTCGGCGATTCGCCAACTCGTGGTGCCGAGGGTGAAGACGTCGCCGACGCGGGACTCGTAGACCATCTCCTCGTCGAGCTCACCGACTCGGCGTCCGGCTCCTTCGCCTGCGACGAAGACACCGAACAGGCCGCGGTCGGGGATTGTGCCGCCGCTGGTGACAGCGATGCGCTGTGCGCCAGGGCGGCCGGTGAGGGTGCCGGCATCTCGGTCCCAGACAAGTCGGGGGCGCAGCTCGGCGAACTCGTCGGAGGGGAACCGGCCGGCGAGCAGATCGAGCGTCGCCTCGTACGCCGAGCGCGGCAGCGTGTGGAACGGCGCGCTGCGGCGCACCGTCTCGAACCACTCCTCGACGCTGAGCGGGTCGAGCGCGCAGGCGGCGACGGTCTGCTGGGCGAGGATGTCGAGCGGATTGCGCGGCACGGCGATCGCCTCGATCTTGCCCGCCAGCATCCGTTCGGTGACGATCGCGGTGTGCAAAACGTCGCCGCGATGCTTCGGGAAGAGCGCGGCGCGGCTGATCTCGCCGACCTGGTGCCCCGCGCGTCCGACGCGCTGCAGACCGGATGCCGCGGATGGTGGTGCCTCGACCTGGATGACGAGGTCGACCGCGCCCATGTCGATGCCGAGTTCGAGGCTGCTGGTTGCGACGACACAGCGCAGGATGCCGGATTTCAGTTCTTCTTCGACGAGAGCGCGCTGCTCTTTGGATACCGAGCCGTGGTGTGCCTTGGCGAGCACGGGATCGGCGCCCGCCGTGGACCCGCCCTGTGCCATCATCGCGGCGGGCGGTGCCGTTGCCTCGGGAAGAGGCGCGCCGATGCGCTCCGCGTAGATCTCGTTCAGTCGTCCGGTCAGTCGTTCCGCGAGACGACGCGAGTTCGAGAAGACGATTGTCGAGTTGTTCTCGAGGATGCGATCGACGATGGCCTCTTCGACGTGCGGCCAGACCGATCCGGTGACCTCCGTGTACTCGGCGGGATCATCGCCTGCGGCCGGCGCGCCGGGCGGTGGCGGCGGGTTCGTCATGTCGTCCATCGGGACCGTGACGCTGAGTTCGAACGTCTTCGATGCCTTCGGCGCCACGATCTCGACGGGCTCAGATCCGCCGAGGAATCGGGCGACCTCGTCGATGGGACGCACAGTCGCCGAAAGTCCGATGCGCTGTGCCGGTGGGGCATCCGGTCGATGTGAGCGCCGCAGCGAGTCGAGGCGTTCGAGACTGACCGCAAGGTGCGCACCGCGTTTGGTGGCGGCGACGGCGTGCACTTCGTCGATGATCACCGTGTGCACGTCGCGCAGCGTTTCACGAGCGCGGCTGGTGAGCATCAGGTACAACGACTCGGGTGTGGTGATCAGGATGTCTGGCGGATTCGCGACGAGTTTTCGCCGATCGCTGGAGGTGGTGTCGCCGGAACGGACGCCCACGCTCACTCCCGGAGCTTCGAGTCCCAGCCGTCGGGCGGACTGGCCGATCCCGACCAGGGGCGAGCGCAGGTTGCGCTCGACGTCGACGCCGAGCGCTTTCAACGGGGAGATGTACAGGATACGCGTGCGGGCTTCGCCGTCGGCGGGGCCGGATGCCGGGGCATCCGCTGGCTTGTGAACTTGATGGGCACGGAAGACGCTGTCGATCGCCCAGAGGAATGCCGAGAGCGTCTTACCCGACCCGGTTGGGGCAACCACGAGCGTGTGCTTGCCCGCTGAGATTGCCTTCCAGGCGCCGGTCTGCGCGGGAGTCGGCGCGCTGAAGGCGCCCCGGAACCAGTCCTGGGTTGCCGGGGTGAAACGGTCGAGCACGCTGCTCATCCTTCAATCATCGCCCAGGCCTCAGACATTCGTCTCTGACAGACGTGCAGCCGACGATGTCGGTTGCGCCGTTTCGACCCTGGACGATTTCGATAGACGGGGCCATGCTGTAGCCATGGCTGCGCACACGACGAACTATCAGAGCACTTTCATCGAGGTTTCGGAGGACTGCCCGATCGATCATGGCACCGAGCCACCGATTGCTGAGAACATGTCGATCGCTGCGCTGCAGTATCGGCTGATCATGGAGCGTCCGTTCGAGCTGACGTCGGACGATGTGATCTTCGAGACGTATGCGCTGCGCAAGGGTATCGACGCCGACGATGCCGCGGCGCGGGAAGAGTTCTTCTCCAAAGGGCAGGCGTGCTTGCGGTCATCGCAGTTGGGGAAGCGCTACGGCTGGGGGATCCTGCACGACGCCGAGGGGCGCGTCGGCCTGATTCCGCGTGACTCCGCTGAGTACACGGCGTCTGCCGCGGATTCGGAGCTTTCGCACATGCGCGCGATGCGCAGCAGCCGGCGCTGAGACCCCCGGGCCGCTGGCCCCGCACAACGCGCGCTAACGTGAGGTCCATGGATGACGCCGCGTTCGAGAGCCTCTACGGAAGCTGGGCGCCTTGAACACCGGCGGACGCGGCCCAGCTGTTCGACGGCTACTCGGGTACCTGGTGGATCGCCGGAGGCTGGGCTCTGGAGGCTTTCACCGGAGTTCGCCGGCACCACGAGGATATTGATCCGTCCGTGCTGCGCGCAGAACTCCCCCTGCTCCGAGACCACCTCATCGGACGCCTGCACGTGTGGGCTGCCTTTTCCGGTGCATTGAAGCCCCTCATCGATGGTGACCGTCCGAACGCACCAGCGGAAGATCTTCTTCCGGACGGCTGCGGGCAACTCTGGGTTCGCCCGAACACCGCCCATCGCTGGGAGTACGACATCCTCCTCAGCCCGGGCAGCATCCAGGAGTGGGTCTACAAGCGTGACGAGACCGTCCGGTTACCGATGGCCGAAGCGTTGTGGATGCGCGATGGCATCCGCTATCTCCAACCGGAGATCCAACTCCTCTATAAGGCCAAGGGGCAGCGGCCCAAAGACGATATCGACTTCGCCGCCACCCTGCCGTACCTGGACGTTGCACGTCGTGACTGGTTGCGCCAGGCTCTTGAACGGACGCTTCCCGGCCACTCGTGGCTGCGGCAGCTGTGATCAGCGCCACGCGTTCAGAAGCTACCGAAGCCCTTTCCGAGCACCTGGGAGCCCAACACAATGAACACAACGGTCATGATGGTCGCATTGTTCGCGGCGAGCCAGGTGCGCACACGAGCCAGAACCTGTGCAGCCTTGTCCGGCGTGATGATCGTGATCAACACGGGCGCGGCAACGGAGAGGGCGGCAACGACGGTGAAACAGGCGATGGTGATCATCGAACTGCCGAGGTCGACGCCGGCCCGCCCGATCACCGTTCCGGCCGCGCCAGCGACCAGGAGATTCTTCGGATTGACCGCGGCGAGGGCGAACCCGAGCCCCAGGGCGGCGATTGCACGCAGTGAATCGATCTTCGACATCCACGCCGGAAGTTCCGCTTCAACACCGACGGCCGGGCGCGAGCGCCATTGCCGAATGCCGAGCAGGATCAGCAGCAGACCGATCACCAGCTGAATCACTCCGATGACCGGTTGAGATTCGCCGGAGGAACTCGGCTCCGGTATCACCCCGGCCAGGAGCGTGAACACGGTCGTTGCGACCAGGATTCCGAGAACCCATCCGATGAGGAAGCCGATCCCCAACTGTTTGGACCGGGGCGACATCAGCATGAGGATCACCGCGATGATCGGGATCGGACTGATTGCGACCGCGACAGCATTGGGAAGGATGCTGCCCAGGATCTCAAGCATTCATGGATCCGAGCAGTTGCTGCTTGGCCAGCGTGAATTCCTCCGAGGACAGCAGACCCTGCTGGTGCAGCTCACCGAGCTGCTGCAGGCGCGTGACAACATCGGTGGCTGGCGCCGCGGGCATCGCCGGCGCGGGAGTCGTCACGGGCGCGAATGCCGCCTGTTGCTGCTGTTCCTGCAGAGCCTGCCGCTCGGCGGCGCGATTGTGCTGGCGCTGTGCGACGGCACCGCTCACCGCAGTCGCCGTGCCGGCGACGACTGCGGTCCGCGCGGCCATTCCCAGCAGACCGGGGCGACCGCCCCTTCTCATGATCGGCATGTCAGGCTCCTTCATCCGCGGCCAGTGAGGCCGCGACCAGTTCGTTCACCAGTGGGGCAGGAACGCGTTCCGTGCGCACCACTCGTCCCTGCGCGGCGGCGAGACGAGAAGCCAAAGCGGTCGCCCAGCGCATCTCGATCGCAGCAAGGGCCACCCCGAAGCCGGGCGCGACGCCAGCGATGGATTCAGCGATGTCTTCTTCGCCGATGAGTCCCTCGATCTCCAAGTCGAGTCCGATTCCGGACAGAGCGTTCGCGGCATCCTCACGCAGCTCGGTGACCCGCACCTCGCCGTCAGACATTCGCGTGACCACGACAAGGTCGACCACGCGAACCGTCCCGGTCGCCGACAGCTCGAGAAGCGCATCGAGGACGGTAGGCGCGAGGCCCTCTCCTTCGAACTCGACCACGTAGACATCAATCGGCCCGTACTCGAACCCGGCGGAAGCCTGGTTGTTCGTCATGATGCCTCGATCGTGGGGAAGGTCCAAGTGCCGTCCAGCACCTCAGGACGCGGACGATACAACCGAACGAGGTAGTTCCAGCCCTCCATGATCGGCAGCGCATTGGGCGCGCTGGGATCCCCGCCGAACCGGACAGTGACCGAACCGTCGGCGTTCCGCTGGCCGGTGATGTTGTTGACGCTGTATGCGCCCGCGGGGTTCTCCGCGAAATAGCCCTCCGAGTTGTACAGAGAGATCGACCAGAATCCGTCGACGGGAACGTCTCGGACTGTCAGCGTGTACTCGCCGACCGGGAGCTCCGGATTGACGTTGATGTAGAACGCCTCAGCCTCGGGCAGGCCGCCCCAGCCGGCCGCGGTGCCGAGCAGATGGCGGATCGGGTCGACATCCTCCTTCGCGCCGAAGCAGTTCTCCAGGCCGCCGAGTCCTTTCGCGAGCTCCAGGATCGCGCCGCGTGTCGTTTCGAAGGACGCCTCGTCGTAGGGCTGCATGGCGAACTGCCTGCCCGCGACGGAAGAGAGAGCGAACTGATCCTGCAGCGTGTTCACAGCCGCGACGTCGGCCGCATCCTCGGGGTCCACCAGGACGCGGGCCGCCGCGAGCACGAAGTCGCTTCCCAACTGGTCGGCGGTGAGGTCATAGGTGCCGGCGGAATGCAGCACGAGATTGATGTAATGGTCTTCATTCACCAGCATCACCGAGACGTACCGCTCTCCGGCCTCGGGGATGGTGATGCTCGCTCCCTGCGAGACGTCGATGATCGCGGCGCTGTACAGCGTGTCGCGATTCATCCGAATGACGGTCTGTTGATCCACAGGAGTCGGCGCCCGGTAGTGGTTCCAACGGTTGGATCCACCAGCCGACGCGGCGATACCAGCGAACATGCGGGCGCTTTCGACTCGCGCGAAGTCTGCGAAGGTGACAGGGACAGGGGAGTCGGCCATGGACTGCCTTTCTCAGGGATTGCGCTCATCCTCCGGTATCGCCGTTGGGGCCACATCATCAAGCGAGGATGATTTTTCCGGATGCCTGCGGTGAAGTCGCCGCGGACACGATGGAATCGATGTGGCACTACGAGCGAAAGGCACACCGATGACCAACCTCACGATCGGGTCCGCCATCGGCGACCCCGCAGCCGCAGTCGAATTGGACGCGCGTCGCTTCAACCGGCACACGTTCTGGTGCGGCCAGAGCGGCAGCGGCAAGACCTATGCGCTCGGCGTGGTCTTGGAGCAGTTGCTTCTCAACACGGAACTGCCGATGCTCATCCTTGACCCGAATGGTGATTACACGCGTCTGCGCGAGACACGCCCATCTGCGGATGGCGCGAGTGCGTCCCGGATCGCGGACGCCGATATCCGGGTGTTCCGTTCGGGCAGCGCGCCGGGCGAGCGTCTGCATGTTCGCTACACCGAGTTGTCGGCGGCATCCAAAGCGGCGGTATTGCACCTGGACCCGATCGCGGATGCTGAAGAGTACAACGTGCTGCTTCACGCCGAGGAAGATGCGCAGAGCTTTGACGGACGCGAGATGCTGATGCGGCTGCGGGCATCGGGAGACGCCAGCGAAGCCAGACTGGCGAACCGCATGGAGAATCTGCAGGTTCTGGAATGGGACCTGTGGTCTCGCGGTGCGGAATCTGTCGTCGATGTCATCGATGAACGTCCGCGCGTCACCGTTCTCGACATCGGCGGTTTCACGCACCCGGCAGAGCCGAAGGTGGCAGCGCTCGCCGTGCTCGAACAGCTCTGGGCGCGGCGCGAGGAGCGTCGCCCGGTGCTGATCGTCATCGATGAAGCGCACAACCTCTGTTCACCACAACCGCAGACCGCGGTCGAGAGGGCACTCACCGAACAACTCGTGCAGATCGCTGCCGAAGGGCGGAAGTTCGGACTCTGGCTGCTGCTCTCCACCCAGCGTCCGACGAAGATTCACCCCAACGTGCTTTCACAGTGCGACAACCTTGCACTGATGAGGGTGAATGCGCCGCGGGATCTCGCCGAATTGGCTGAGGTGTTCGGTTTCGCCTCAGAGGAGGCGATTCGGCATTCCGCGGAGTTCCTCCAGGGCCAGGCGCTGTTCGCCGGTGGATTCGTCTCTGAGCCGACGTTCGTGCAGATGGGCGAGCGGATCACCGAGGAAGGCGGCGGCGACGTGAAGGTGCCGCTGCGCCGAACTGAGTGACAGAAGTCCTCTACAGACGCAGACGGATCGCATCGCGCCGGTTGGAGACACCCAGTTTGCGATAGATTGCGCGCTGGTGTGTACGGATCGTGTTCACAGACACGAAGAGCGCTTCACCGATCTCCGTCGCCGTCATGCTCGTGTGTAGGAATCCGTAGATCTCGCGTTCGCGAGCGGACAGCACGACACCATGGTCGAGATCACTCATACCGCTCGACCCGTGCGACGCGAGACGCGACGCGATGAACTCTTCGTGCGCCGTACCGCTGCCGGCGTGGACGGCGAGCAAAGTGCGCAGTCCCTCATCCGCTATGGCAAACGGACGGATTACCCCTTCTGGCACCGCGACATCGAGCGCGCGTTCGAGGATGCGGTGCGCCCGGGGATCATCGCCGCGTTCGTGAGAGATCAGCGCGGCCGTCACGTGAGCGGAGGCGGCGACGTAGGAGATCGAGAGCTCAGCCCTGGACAGTGCGGAGAGCAAGTGCCCGGCTTCGCCGAGCCGACCGGCACGTCGCATGAGCTCTGCAGCACCGACGCGCACGACCGGTACGTTCGACTGAGCACGGATTGGTTCGATGGCGGCAATCGCTTTATCGAAGTCGCCAGCGGCAGCGAACAGTTCTGCGCTCGCGAATGCCTGGTAGGTGTGCCACGGCAGACCGTGGACCTCCTGCCTGCTCACCCCGGCGATCGTCGCGCGTGCAGTGCGTAGTGCCATCGGCCGCCCGTCGATCGCGGCGCACAGTGCCACGTAGACCCGAGCGAGCGCCGTATATGACGCGTCGTGCCCACCTGCCGCGACGAGTGCGAGGAAGACCTGCTCTGCCTCGGGGATGCGGTTCTGCCAGTAGTCGGTGAACCCGCGCGCGAAAAGTTCGATGCCGCCGTCGTAATGCTGCCAGTCCTCCACGGCCTCGCTCTGCGCGAGCCCCGAGTCGATGCGCGTACGTGCCCGGGTGAGGTTTCCCGCGTAGCCCAGGGCGAACAGAAGATTGTTCGAGGCGCGGCGAGCGAGCACCACGAGACGTGCGGCTTCCGCTTCGTGCAACGCAGACTCGAGCAACCGGACGGCGGACTGCGGGTCGCGGCGCAGCCGCAGTTCGGACCAGCCGAGCAGGAACAGGCAGTGCGCATGCATTCCTGACGCGGTACCACCAAGTTCCAACATGGTCTTCGCTCTGTCGACCGCCGACGCGAGCTCTGAGTGCGCATCAGCGAGGAACAGAGATGCGAAGGCATGGGTGATTTGGGAATCGGCGTCCGTGCTCGCGGCTGCGTGCGCTTGGGAGGAGAGTAGATCGGCTCCGGTGCGGTCTCCCATGAGGTTGAGGCAGCATGCCCGGATCAGCAGGATCTCCGGATGTGCAGCGAGCGTCGCCGGAAGCGCGAGACACTGCACATTGAGCGACTTCGCTCCCGCCTCGATGATCACCCGCATCCACGAGGAACGGATGATACCGATCGCAAGAGCGGCATCATCCGCGCGCATGGCATGCATCACGGCTTCTGCGGGGAAGTGCGGTGTCAGCCAGCGTGCGGCCGTGACATCCAGGGCGCGCCGGCGTGAGCTGTCGGCTCGTCCGAGGATGTCGCGACAGCGTGCCGCGAACTCATCGTGCCATCGGTAGATCCTCGAGCCGTTCTCGTCGACGTGCCGATACAGGAAAAGTCCTTGTGAAACGCAGTCCTCAAGGAGAGACTCGGCGTTGTCCGCGCCGCTGAGCGCACCGGCGAGCGCGGGCGTCAGCCGACTGCAGACGCTGGTCGCCAGGACGAAATCCGCGAGCCCTGGACTCAACCGGGGCAGCACGTTGCCGGCTATGTAATCGGTGAGCAGTCCTTCTGCGCCGGTGAGTGAGGGTTCGTTGCCCCCGGCCAGTCGATGAAGGTGCACGGCGATCGGCCATCCGTCGGTCGCTTCACGCAGCGCCGCGGCTGACGCCCGATCGTCTGCAGTCGGTGTACTGACCCCGTCCGTCATTATCTCTTCGGCCGTCAAAGCGAGATCGGCGGCGGTGAGCACGGCCGTGTGCTCTCCGGCTATCACGCGGGAGAACCAGGACGTCAGCTCCGGCGTGCCAGCGAGCGCGAAGCGCAGTCGGCCTGCGGTGAGTGCCGTGAGCACGTCGATCACACCGCTCGCCAGGGAGGGGCCGGCGTGGTGCGCGTCATCGATCACGATGACCACGATCTCGTCGAGCGAGCCAGTGATCTCGGCGATGCGCCCGATCAACGCGCGGGCGTCCGCATCTGGGGTCAACGCCACCCGCACGGCAGTTTCGGATGGCAGTTCCGTGAAGCGACGCAGTGCGCTGAGGATGCCCGCGAGTACGAGGGCCTCGTCGCCGTGATCGTGGCGAGTCAGTGTCAGCCAGGCAGTCGTCGCCTCACGACGTCGCGCCCATTCCGCCAGCAGTACGGTCTTACCGTAACCGGAGGGGGCAGCGATCAGCGTCACCGCGTGATCGCTGGTGGACGCGTCCAGACGCGTGAGAAGCCGCTCGCGGGGGATCGTGCCTCGGGGAGATTGCGGAGGAGAAGTCAGGAACCACGGCGAAGGCGCCCAGAGCGCTTGCGACTGAGTGTCCATAACTCCAGATGATAGCGATCCGGCGACGTCTCATATAGGGGTGGATCCGCCGATGCGCATGCGGCACGACTGCATGCCGCAGGTGGTGCGATTGCGGCCGCGAACCGCTGGCGTGACCGACCGTAGTCGCGCTCATCCATCGTGCATGATTTTCATCGCGATTCCCGCGACGAATGTGCACTACGACACCATCGGGACGATGTGCACCGATACGCTCCGGAGATCGACGCTCGAACGATCGCGCGCCGATTCTCGTCCATTTCTCGTCCAATTCGAAAAGAAAGCTGGATCCGTCATGGGAATCCTCGAGTCCCTGTGGGACATCATCGTGCTGTTCTTCTGGTCGTTCGTGTTCATCGCCGCGCTCTTCGCATTCATTCTGGTCGTCATCGATCTGTTCCGTGACAAGAAGCTCAACGGCTGGGCGAAGGCCGTATGGGTTGTGTTCCTCGTCTTCGTTCCGCTGTTGACCTCGCTGATCTATCTCATCGCGCGTGGTGCCGGTATGCCCGATCGCATCAACGACGAGGCACGTCGTCAGCGCGAAGCCAACGAGGGATACATCCGCGACGTGGCGGCGATCAGCCCCGCGGACGAGATTCTGAAGGCGAAGACACTGCTTGATTCCGGAGCGATCTCGGCCGAGGACTTCGCAGTGTTGAAGGCGCGGGCGCTGGCTTCTTCCTCCGTCTGAGCCCGCGAAATGACAGACGCCGCGGCTGACTTCACGAAGGAAATCAGCCGCGGCGTCAGTCGCGAAAAGGCCCGTTAGCTGCGCGTGCGCAGCCGGCGGAACAGGACCAAGCTGCCGCCCAGGAACAGCAGAATTACAGCCGCGGACAGGGCAATGATCGGTGCGTCGGCACCGGTCGTTGCAAGGTCCGTGCCGTCTGCGTTCCCAGCCTCGGTTGCGTCTGCGGCATCCGTGCTGGTCTCATCGTTGTCGGCGTTTCCAATGCCCTGGTTGCCAGAACCAGAGACGCCGTCTGTTGCGTCGGTGGCGTCTGCAGCGTCGGTTGCGTCAGCGTCGGTGGCGTCGGTGGCGTCGGTGGCGTCGGTGGCGTCGGTGGCGTCGGTTGCGTCGGTGGCGTCGGTGGCGTCGGTGGCGTCGGTTGCGTCAGCTGCGTCGGCATCCGTTGCGTCGGTAGCGTCTGCGTCAGCTGCGTCGGCATCCGTTGCGTCGGTAGCGTCAGCGTCGGTTGCGTCGGTTGCGTCTGTTGCGTCGGTTGCGTCGGTTGCGTCGGTTGCGTCAGTGTCGGTGGCGTCGGCTGCGTCGGCTGCGTCGGTTGCGTCAGTGTCCGTGGCGTCAGCAGCGTCTGCGTCAGCTGCGTCGGCATCCGTTGCGTCGGCATCCGTTGCGTCGGCATCCGTTGCGTCGGTAGCGTCAGCGTCGGTTGCGTCGGTTGCGTCGGTGGCGTCGGTTGCGTCAGTGTCCGTGGCGTCAGCAGCGTCTGCGTCAGTTGCGTCGGCATCCGTTGCGTCGGCATCCGTTGCGTCGGTTCCGTCGGTTGCGTCGGTTGCGTCGGTTGCGTCGGTTGCGTCGGTGGCGTCGGTGGCGTCTGCGTCGGTTGCGTCGGTTGCGTCGGTTGCGTCTGCGTCGGTTGCGTCAGTGTCGGTGGCGTCGGTGGCGTCGGTGGCGTCGGTGGCGTCTGCGTCGGTGGCGTCGGTTGCGTCAGTGTCGGTGGCGTCGGCTGCGTCGGTTGCGT
The DNA here is from genome assembly GCF_051842855.1 of Microbacterium sp. A94. Classification (NCBI taxonomy): domain Bacteria; kingdom Bacillati; phylum Actinomycetota; class Actinomycetes; order Micrococcales; family Microbacteriaceae; genus Microbacterium; species Microbacterium sp. A94. The sequence continues at coordinate 90,363 of NZ_JBPXMU010000006.1, forward strand.
CAGTGTCGGTGGCGTCGGTTGCGTCGGTTGCGTCAGCGTCCGTAGCGTCAGCGGTGACATCGATGATCGCCGCAGCGTCGAAGCCCTCTGTCTCCCAGAGCGCGAAGACCTGGCAATCGCGGTCGAGCAGGTCACCCGTGTCGCTCTGGACGAAGCGGTTTCCGTTGCCGATGCGGCTCAGCGCCAGCTCGTAGCCGCCCTCCTCCGAAGCAGGACCGCCACAGAGCGAGATTGTGACCGACGAGCCGGCGTCACCATTCACGGTGAGCATTCCATCGGTGATGGTGGCGTCTCCCGCGCACACTGTGACAACGGTGTCTGCGTCGATGACGATGGGGGCGTTCACGACGTTGGTCGTGACGCCCCACTGCAACGTTTCGCCGATCTCGATCTGGGAAGACACCGGCGTGACTGCCATGGCCGGGCGCAGAGCAGCACCGGCCGCGACGAGCTCGGCTCGCTCTTCATCGCCAATCCCCGTGAGGAAGCAGTTCATGCCGCCGGCGGAGTCGGGGTTTGTGATGCACCACACCATGTTCTGCAGGACGCTCCGCTCGAAGCTCGTCATGTCGGTGGCGCCGACCACGTCGTTACCCATGAAATCAGTGCCGGTGTACCCGAACTCGATGAGCGCGCTGACCGCGTCGATCTGGTCCTGGCTCAGCCGGGTGGTCTCGATGTCTTCGGGAAACGGAATGGTCACGGCGGTGCCGGTGTCATCCCGAATCTGCACGAGCTCGCCGCCGGCACCAAGGCCGCCGCACGTGTGCAGATCGGCATCGGTGCAGAACATCCAGGTGGTGACGGGACCATCGACGGTGGCGTCGTAGTACAGGGCGCACACGGCGGGGGTGGAGTCGGCCTCGGCGCGGCCGTTCGTGTCGTACAGTGGCACAACCTGGCCGGCGTTGTACGCCGCCAGACGGTCGCCGTTGACGGTGGCGAGGTTTTCGTAGCCGCTAACAGTTCCGCTCGTCGCTGGATCGAACGTCGTATCGCCCGCGCACAGCTCCGCTGTGAATGCAGAAGCAGGAGTGGCCGGTGCCTCGGCTGCATGGGCCGGGGCCGGGTTCGTAACAGCGAGGACAAGCGAGCCGGCAACAATTGCCATGGCTGTCAGGGCTGCACGCAGTCTTCGAGTTCGACCGGTGGTGATGCGTGTGTTTTTGAGCACGCCGATTCTCCTTAATCGTCAGAGGTCCGCAGCGCGAACATCGTTTCGAGGACGGCAAGCTACTGCGAGGTGCGCTGGGATGTGCGCACAGAGAGAGACATTGAATTATGCATTTTGTAAAGGATGGAAGCAAATCTTTCCGTTGCGTTTAGTTGCACTCAAACGCAGCGACTCGAGCAGCTGCGCCCCTACTGCGTGACCGGCCTGGTTTCGCGCTGCTGCATCCGTTCCTCAGCGATCTCCAGCAGCAGGTCCAGCTCCAATCTCTTCAGAAACGCATCGTCGTGGCTGACGACGAGCACGGCACCGCGGTATGCGCGCAACGCGTCGACGAGCTGATCGACCGTGTCGAGGTCGAGGTTGTTCGTCGGCTCATCCAGCACCACGAGTTGCGGCGCGGGGTCCGCGAGCAACAGCTTCGCCAGCGCGACGCGGAAGCGTTCGCCGCCGGACAGCGATGACACCGCTCTGTCGGCAGCGCCGCCACGGATGAGGAACCGGGCCAACCTGTTGCGCAGCTCCTTCTCCGGTATCGCCGGTGCCACCTCCGTAATGTTCTCGACCACCGATGCCGCGTCATCCAGCCCGTCGATCCGTTGCGGCAGGTACCCGATCCGGTCGGTGTGCGCGGTCGCGGTGAGCGTGCCCGGTGCATAACTCCTGAAGATTTCGGGTTTCGGAACGTTTTCAGCACTATTGAGGCCGTTCTGCCGCGAATCTCCGGAGTTGTGCGCGGCACTCGCCACCAACCGCCGCAGCAGCGTCGTCTTGCCGACGCCGTTGCGACCGATCAGCGCCACGCGCTCCGGCCCCTGAACGATCCAGGACCGCTCCCCGTCCGCGATCGTCGCGATGCGGCGGGACGCCGACACCTCCGGATCGGGCAGCTCGATCTTCATCGAAGCATCGCCCCGAACGCGTCGGCCCGTCTCATCAAGCGCGTTCCTTGCGTCGGACTCCTTCTCCGCCACCTCGGTGCGCAGCCGTCCCGCCGACACCTGGGCGGCGGCCTTCCGGCCGTTGGCGACGATCTTCGGCACGCGTTTCTCGATGAATGCCTTGCGCCCCATCTGTGCGCGCCCGGCCAGTTTCGTTTCCGCTTCGATCCGCTGGCGCTTCTCCTTCTTGAGTGACTGTTTGGCATCGCGTTCGTCCTGCTTCGCGGCTTCCTGCTCGGCGTCGAGCCATGCCCGCCACTCGGAGTACGGACCGCCGAACACGCTCAGCGTGTTCGCGTACAGCTCGGCGGTGGCATCCATCAGCTCGAGAAGCGAGACATCGTGACTGACGACGATGAGTGTGCCTTTCCACGACCGCACCATCGCGGCGAGCTTCGCGCGCGCGTCACGGTCGAGATTGTTGGTCGGCTCGTCCAGGAGCGTGATCGGCGCGCGCCGGAGACGGATGCCGGCAATCGCGACGAGTACGGACTCTCCGCCGGACAGCTCGCCGACCGAGCGGTCGAGGAATGACGGATCCAGACCTGCTTCGGCGAGGGATGCTTCGGCGCGAGCCTCGATATCCCAGTCGTCGCCGACCGCATCGAAGTGCGCCGGGTCGACATCGCCGAGCGCGATAGCGCGAACGGCGTCGAGCGCCGGTGCGACGCCGAGGAGTTCGGCGACGCGGCGTTCGACGTCGAGCGTCAGTTGCTGCGGTAAGTAGGCGACCTCACCGGCGGCGTGCACCGCTCCCGATGTGGGCTGGAGGTCGCCGGCGATCAGGCGCAGCAGCGTCGACTTGCCGGATCCATTGCGGCCGACGAGACCGATGCTCCCGGCGCTGAAGGCGCCAGAAACCGTTTCGAGTGCGGTGGAGCCGTCCGGCCAGGTGAAGGTGAGGCGGTCGAGAGTGACCGCGGCGTGCGGGGTCGGTGTTGACATACGTGTCTCCGGAAAATGTGCGAGAGCACTGACACCGGGGGTGTCCGGATCGACGCCGAAGATGGCGGATACGGTCCCTGAGCCTGTCGAGGGGTCGTCGGGTCAGCGCGCGGAAAGATGGGCGCGGAGGCGACGACTCAGATCAAAGAACTTCCAAACACGGCGGACAGGAATCATCGATGTTACCCGGGCGTGTCGCAGCGCGCAACCGAAATTGCTCGTCGAGATCCCCCACAGGGCGGATGCTGAAGCTCCTGCGAACCCGTACCGTTGAAGTTATGGCCGACCATCAGATGAGCAGCAGCGAGATGCGCCAGCGACTGAGCTGGGGCGCCGGCATCGCGATCGGCATGGGTGTCGGAGTCGCGATGGGCTCGGCCCTAGACAACATGGGGCTCGGCCTCGCGATCGGCATCGCCGTCGGGGTCGTCTTCGCTATTGCGATCGGCTCAATCGGTCGTCGTCGTAGGCGCGGTCCCTCCGCCGCGGATTCCGTAGCGGAATCCGCCGAGGAATTGGCCGGGGAATCCGCAGAAGAATCCGATGAGGAGCCCGCAGAGAACCCCGACCTGGACGATGAGGTCGGCCCGGACTCAGCTCGCTGAGCCGTCGCGCCACTTCTCCAGGAACACCCGCACGTCGTGTAGTTCATCTTCTGAGATGCTGTGCGTGAGCCCCGGGTAGACGCGTCCGGTCAGCTCGGAGTGGTCGGGCAACCACTGCGCGGTGTGATCGATCAGGACGGCAGGGATCACGTCGTCATTCGTGCCGCGCCCCCAGAACACCAGCGGCCGGGATTCGCGCAGTTCCTCGTCATCGGGCAACTCACCCGGCGAGGCATAGCCGCTGAGGGCGACGACGGCGCCGAAGCGCGAAGCATCCAATCTCAGCGCCTGCAAGGAAACAGCCGCACCCTGCGAGAACCCGAGCAGGGCAATCTTCGGGGCATCGGCCGCATGAGCGTCGAGCCACTCGAGCACAGCTTTCGCGGCGTGGGTCACGGCATCCGGATCCCTGCTCTCAAGACCATCGATCGGATACCACGAGCGGCCCGGCGAGGGCCACGGTGGAGACAATGGCGCCGCGAGCGACGCGACAGCAATGCCTTCGGGGAGGTATGGGACCAGTCCGAACAGGTCATGCTCGTCCGCGCCGTACCCGTGCAACAGCACGAGCAAGGGCAGGCCGGTTCGGTCGTGGGTCGTCCAGCGCGTGGCATCGGCATCGAGTTTCAGGTTCTGGCTCACAGTCTCTATCCTGCCAGCGGGCTCCGACACTGGTAGAAATGAGACATGGCGGTGCGCACCCCTGATCCTGATCCTGACTCCGAGGGCTCCGAGAATGACCTCTCGCAGTTCAGTGAGCTGCCCAGCGACGCGAACAATCCTGCGTGGCTGAGTGAGGTCGAGCTCGCTGAGGCGAGGCGACGCATCCCGATGCTGTACGTCGAGGCTATTCCGGTGCGCACGGACGGTTCCGGGCAGGTCGCCGAGGTCGGAATTCTGCTCCGTTCCACCCCGCTGGGTGAGATGACTCGCACGATCGTCTCGGGCCGTGTCCGCTACGGCGAAACGGTGCGCGATGCGCTGTTCCGACACATCGAGAATGATCTCGGCCCGATGGCATTCCCGTTGCTGCCGCCGCAGCCGTTGCCGTTCACGGTGGCCGAATACTTCCCGCTTCCGGGGATCAGCGCGTACCACGACGAGCGTCAGCATGCGGTGTCGCTGGCATTCGTGGTGCCGGTGACCGGCACGTGCGAGCCGCGGCAGGATGCCCTGGAGCTGACGTGGTTCTCTCCGGAGGCCGCTGCATCCGACGCCGTCGCCGCCGAAATGGAAGGAGGGCGCGGCACTCTCGTGCGCCACGCCCTCGCCAGTCTCGGGCTGCTGCGGTAGCTGCCCTAGTGCGGTTCCGTTCGGATCGCAGTACCCTGTATATACGCGGCGTATATACAGGGAGAGTCAAATGTCTCAGACCACGCTGTTCCGCAGCAACCGCACGCAGGCCGTGCGTCTGTCCAAGGACGTCGCGCTTCCCGATTCGGTCACAGAGGTGACCGTCACCGCTATCGGCGATGCACGCGTCATCATTCCGGTGCGCGCGGACTGGATCGACTGGTGGGCGAACGGCATAAGCGTCACCGGTGATTACCTCACCACTCGGGATCAGCCTGAGGCGCAGGAGCGCGACTGGTGAGTGCGGGATATCTGCTCGATACGAGCATCCTCGTGTTCGCGCTTCGGCGAAGCCTGCCGGTGATCGCAGAGCGGATGAACGAGGCATCCGGCTCGCTGCACGTGTCGAGTATCTCAGTCGCCGGGCTCTCCTACGGTGCGGCGCGATCGAGCGACCCCATGCGCAACCGCATCGCCGTGGAAGAGATTCTGAGCCGGTTGATCGTCCTCGACTTCGATGCTGCTGCCGGGCATCATTCCGGTGATATCAGAGCTGACCTCGCGGCGCGGGGAGAGCCGATCGGTGGGTATGACATCCTTCTCGCCGGGCACGCGCGGTCGCGAGATCTGACGATGGTCACGCACAACGTGAATGAGTTCGACCGGGTCTCCGGTCTGCGTGTCGAAGACTGGACGATCCCCGCCTGAACTCTGGCGGCGCACTACCAAGCCCCGCAGCCCACCCCTACGCGGTTGTCAGGCGTGCGATCTCGGCTATGAAGGCGTCCACGTCTGACTCTTGCGTGTCGAAGCTGCACATCCAGCGCACTTCGCGGCGCGCAGCATCCCAGTCATAGAAGCGGAACGATTCGCGCAGACGATCGGCGATGCCCTCCGGCAGTGTCGCGAAGACGCCGTTGACCTGCGTGGGCTGGGTGAACTCGACGCCACGGATGGTGCCGTCGGCGATTCCGGCCTCGACGCCCGCCCGCAGCCGCGCGGCCATCGCGTTCGCGTGGCGTGCGTTCTGCAGCCAGAGGTCACCCTCCAGCAGGGCGATCAGCTGCGCCGAGATGAAGCGCATCTTGGATGCCAGCTGCATGTTGTATTTGCGACCGTAGATGAGACCGGTGGATGCCTCGGGGTTCAGCACCACGATCGCCTCGCCGAGCATGGCACCGTTCTTCGTGCCGCCGAAGCTGAGCACGTCGACGCCGGCGTCGCGGGTGAAAGCACGAAGCGGCACGTCGAGGGCGGCCGCGGCATTGGAGGCGCGGGCGCCGTCCATGTGCAGGTGCATCCCACGCTCGTGCGCGTGATCGGCGAGCGCGCGGATCTCCTCGACGGTGTACAGCGTGCCGAGCTCGGTGGACTGCGTGATCGAGACAACCAGCGGTTGAGCGCGGTGCTCGTCACCCCAGCCCCACGCTTCGCGGTCGACGAGTTCGGGGGTCAGTTTGCCGTTGTCGGTCGGGACGGTGAGCAGCTTCATGCCGCCGATCCGTTCGGGTGCGCCGCCCTCATCAACATTGATATGGGCGGTGGATGCCGAGATCACAGCGCCCCAGCGGGGGAGCATCGACTGCAGGCCGACGACGTTCGCTCCGGTTCCATTGAAGACGGGGAAGATCTGGACGTCGTCGCCGAGGTGGCTGCCGAAGACCTCATGCAGCCGCTCGGTGTATTCGTCTTCGCCGTAGGCGATCTGGTGGCCGTCATTGGCCGCGGCGATCGCCTGGAGAACATCGGGGTGGATGCCGGAGTAGTTGTCCGACGCGAATCCCCGGATCTGGGGGTCATGCAGTGTGCTCACCGGATAAGCCTATGTGCAATGTCCGCGGTAGCGTTTACGATTTTTCCATGCAGCGCACCGCAGCGCGAACGGCCTTCGCCAACGTCCTCGTGAACACACTCATCGCCAACGTGACGACGAGCTTCTTGTGGTTCGCGCTGACCTTCTGGGTCTACATCGAGACGCAGTCGGTGCTGGCGACCGGGATCATCGGCGGCGCCTACATGCTGTTCGTGGCGTTCTTCGCGATGGTGTTCGGCACGATCGTCGACCGCAACCGAAAGCACACCGTGATGGTGCTCTCCAGTCTGCTTTCGGCGTCGGCATTTCTGATCGCGGGCCTGCTGTATCTCTGGCAGCCCGAATCCCAACTGCTGAATCTCGGCGGGCCGTGGTTCTGGCTGTTCTCGGTGATCATCCTGTTCGGTGGGGTGATCGAGCAGCTGCGCAACATCGCTCTGTCGACGACGGTCACACTGCTGGTCGAAGAAGACAAGCGCGCCAATGCGAACGGCCTTGTGGGCACCGTGCAGGGGATCGCGTTCATGGTGACCAGTGTGTTCTCCGGGCTGTCGATCGGCTTCCTCGGGATGGGGTGGACGCTGGTGATCGCGATCGGCGCCATGGTCGTGACATTCGTGCACCTGCTGTTCGTGCGGATTCCGGAAGAGGCGCCGCAGCCCGATCCGAACGCCTCGAGTGCGCTGGACTTCCGGGGCAGTGTGACTGCCATCCGCCTCGCGCCGGGGCTGTTCGCGCTCATCATCTTCTCCACCTTCAACAACCTCATCGGCGGGGTGTACATGGCGCTGATGGACCCGTACGGGTTGACGCTGTTCTCCGTTCAGATGTGGGGGCTCGTGCTCGGGGTCACCTCGACCGGGTTCATCGTCGGTGGTGCGCTGGTGGCGAAGTTCGGGCTCGGTAAGAAGCCGATGCGCACGATGCTTCTCGTCGTGATGGTGATGGGGCTGCTCGGTGCCGTGTTCATGATCCGGGAGTGGTGGCCCTTGTACGCCTTGGGGATCTGGGTGTACATGGCGCTCATCCCGCCGGTGGAAGCGGCCGAGCAGACCGTGATTCAGAAGGTCGTGCCGTTCACGCGGCAGGGTCGGGTGTTCGGTGTTGCCGCGGCGATGGAAGCGGCGGCCGCTCCGGTCACGGCATTCCTCATTGCTCCGATCGCGGAGTTCGCGATCATCCCGTACATGGACTCTTCGGCCGGGCAGCGGCAGTGGGGTTGGCTGCTGGGTGAGGGTGAAGCGCGGGGGATCGCGTTGATCTGCCTGTTCGCGGGGCTGATCATGGTGGCCGCGGCGGGGCTCGCGTTCCTGACCCGTTCGTATCGCAAGCTCACCGAACTGTATGCGGAGGCGCCGCCGGTCATCGATGATGCTGCGGAGGGTGTCGGGAGTGACCGCGAGAGCGGGGTCGCCGATGCCGGACCTCCCGTGCGGGGCATTCCGCCGACCACTCCTGGTCCGCTTGGGTGAGCCCCGCGGACGAGCTGGGGCTGCGAGATCCGCAACGTGTGCGCGGCCGGGCGCGGTCGATGGGGCGAACGTCGGGACGTTCAGCCCAGCTCGATCATCCGGTCATTGAGTGCGGGGGCATCGCCGTCCCAGAGTCCGACAATCGCCGGTGCGAGCGCCTCGGGGTCGAGGGCTTTGGTGCGGAACACGACGGATGCCGTGCGCAGTGGCTCGCCGGCATCCCGCGCGGCCTTCGCAAATCCCTGAGCCATCGCATGGGTCCACGCCTCACTCGCTGCCTTCACCGCTGCGTAGTTCGCCCCGCCGGCAAGAGGGCGCGCGACGGCCGTGGATGACACGATCGCGAAGCGGCCGGCATCCGAGGCCTGCAGCAGGGAGGCGAAAGCACGCGACGTCGCGCGCACGGCCTGAAGTGCAGGCAGGAGCGCAACGAAGTCCTCATCGGACTGCCCTGCAAGGCCGCCGCCGCCGCGCCAGCCGCCGACGAGCGAGAGTACACCGTCGACCGGGCCGAGCTTCGCGGCCAGAGCGGACATGTCCTCGAACGAAGTGGCATCCGCCACGGCGACCTGGGCACCGACGTCGCTGAGCGGTTGGAGCCGTTCGGCCGAGCGCCCGGTCGCGATCACCCGTGCTCCAGCGTCGACCAGAGCACGCGCAACCGTGAGCCCCGCCGCGCTTGTCGCACCGGCGAGCACCACGATCCTGCCCTCAGCACCGGGCCTCAACTTCTGCGGCCGCGGTGAACTTTGGCGGCCAGCATCCGCTGTTCTGGCCGCCAAAGTTGCATCTGGCCTCAAAAGTTGTGCGCCCTCACTCATCGCCAGCCCGGATCCCCGCGGTCGACTCGATCACAGGCCGCATCTTCTTCTCCAGTGCCTCGAAGAACATCGACAGCGGGAACTCATCATCGAGCACCTCATCGGTGTATCCCTTCGGGGTCCCGGCGAGCACCTCGTCCGGCAGCCCACGAGCCCAGACGGATGCCGGGTTCGGCGTCAGCACGGAACGAACAAGTTCGTACGCCGCCAGCCAGTGCGCCTTCTTCGGTCGATCGATAGAGCGCCAGTACAGCTCATTCACCGCGTCGCTGAGCGCGATCACCGCATCCGGCACCGCATCCCAGTCGAACGTCAGCTGGGTGTCGGTCCAGTGCAGCACGCCGCGCTGGTGCAGCCAGGCGAACAGCAGCTGCCCGCCGAGCCCGTCGTAGTTGCGCACCCGGGATCCGGTGATCGCGAAGCGGAAGATCCGGTCGAAGATCACCGCGTACTGCACGAGGGAAGCGTGCTCGAGCATCTGTTGCTCGCTCGCCGAGAGCACATCCGACCCCTGAGCCTGTCGAAGGGTGAGGGCGTTCTCGATCGCCACGCTCTCGCGGAACGCGGTGAGGTCGCAGCGCAGCTCTTCGAGCGAGTACAGGAAGTACGGCATCCGCTGTTTGATCATGAATGGGTCAAACGGCAGGTCACCGCGCATATGCGTACGGTCGTGGATGATGTCCCACATCACGAACGTCGTTTCGGTGAGGTCCTGGTCATCCAGCATCCGCGCCGCGGCCTCGGGCAGGTCGAGCTTGGTGATCTCGGATGCTGCGCGCACCACTCGCCGGTAGCGGGCAGCTTCGCGGTCCTGGAAGATCGCGCCCCACGTGAACGTCGGGATCTCCCGCATCGCGACGGTCTCCGGAAAAAGTACGGCCGAGTTCGTGTCGTAGCCGGGGGTGAAGTCGATCAGTCGCAGCGAGACGAACAGCTTGTTGCCGTAGTCGCCGGCTTCGAGTTCAGCGATGAACTCTGGCCAGATCGTCTCCACGATGAGCGCTTCCACGAGCCGATCGGGCGAGCCGTTCTGCGTGTACATCGGGAACACGACCAGGTGCCGGATGCCGTCGACGCGGTGTTGCTGCGGTTGGAAGGCGACCAGCGAATCCAGGAAGTCCGGGATGCCGAAACCCTCCGCCGCCCACCGTTCGAAGTCGCGGATGGATGCTGCGAGGTATTCGGCATCGTGCGGGAACGCGGGAGTGAGGGCGCGGATGCTCGCCACGATCGCGGCGACGTGCTCTTCAGCCTCGGCTCCTGCTGCAGCATCCGGGATCGACCCGTCCTTGACCTGCAGTCGACGAATGGCGATGGCGGCATCCTTCAGCATCCGCCATGCGGCGCTCGACTCGGCCTGCGAGGCATCCTCGAGGCCCTCGCCCTTCGACAGGCGCAGGGACCGGGCGTCGGTTTGCGGGGGAGTGGTGGACATGAAGTCCTCCGATCCGGAGACGTGACGGAAATAATCCGGCGAATTGATACTTATGCCGATATTCTTCCATCTATGGAAGATGCTGTCGACCGTCAGATCATTGCCGAGATCTCTCGTGACGCCCGGGCGACGCTCGCGCAGCTGTCGGATGCTGTCGGCCTGTCGAGCTCGGCGGTGCAGTCGCGGCTGCGCCGACTCGAATCGCGCGGCGTCATCGCCGGGTACCGACCGATCCTCGACGCGGAAGCTCTCGGCAAACCGCTGTCGGCGTTCATCGAGATCACTCCGCTCGATCCTGCTCAACCCGACAATGCGCCGGAACTTCTCGAGCAGCGCGCCGAGATCGAGGCGTGCCATTCGATTGCCGGGAACGCGAGCTACATGCTGTTCGTGCGGGTGGCCTCACCGCGGGCGTTGGAGCAGCTGGTCAACGACATCCGATCGATCGCCAACGTGAGCACGCGCACGACCGTGGTGCTGCAGACGTACTACGAGAACCGGCCGATCAGCGTCGAGGAGTAGCGGCCTCTTAGAGCATGTACGCTCGTACATGCTCTGAGAGGACCATGATTAACAGCATCCGTCTGCGCCAGCTCGCGCTTGCCGCACTCTTTCTCGTTCCCGGCATCGGAATTGCCTCGTGGGTCACGCGCACCCCGGACATCCGCGACCTGCTTGGCGCATCGACACTCGAGATGGGTCTCGTGCTGTTCGGTCTCTCGGTCGGCTCGATGCTGGGCATCCTCGTATCCGGACCTCTCGTTGCGCGCTTCGGGGCACGGCCGGTGATCGCCGCCGGAGCCATCGGCGTTGTCATCAGCATGCCGACGATCGGAGTTGGAGCCGGTCTGGGTGAGCCTTTCGTGGCTGCCGCAGGACTGTTCCTGTTCGGCGCGGGCATGGGCGGCGGAGAAGTTGCCCTCAACGTCGAAGGTGCCGACGTCGAACGAGTGACGGGCCGATCCTTCCTGCCGCAGTTGCACGGATACTTCAGCCTCGGCACCGTCATTGGCGCGGTGCTGGGCATCTTCGCCACAGCATCCGCTTTCCCCGTCTCGCTGCACCTCACCTTCGTCGGCGTGGCCGCGCTTGCCGCGGTGATCTTCTCGGTGCCGCGGATCCCGTCCGGAACCGGGCGCGTCGAGCGCGCAGCATCCGGCACTCCGCGGCGATCGAACGCCCATCTCTGGCGTGACCCGACGCTACTGCTGATCGGCGTGATCATCCTGGCGATGGCGCTCGCCGAGGGGACGGCGAACGACTGGCTGCCGCTGGTGATGGTTGACGGTCATGGGTTCGACGCGGCATCGGGGTCGGCGATCTACGCAGTTTTCGCTGCGGCGATGACGACCGGACGGTTCATCGGTGGCTGGTTCATCAACCGGTTCGGGCGGGCCACGGTGCTCTGCGCGAGTGGCGTGTTCGCCACGATCGGGCTGGCGGTCATCATCTTCGTCGACGGCCAGGTGGCAGCGACGGCGGCAGTTCTGCTGTGGGGTCTGGGCGCATCGCTCGGGTTCCCGGTGGCGATCTCCGCTGCTGGAGACTCCGGCTCGGACTCCGCCGCCCGGGTATCGCTGGTTGCAACCCTCGGCTATGTCGCGTTCCTCGTCGGCCCGCCCGCGCTCGGCTTCGTCGGTGACGAGTTTGGTCTGCGCGCCGCGCTGATCATTCCGCTCGTTCTTGTTGCGGTGGCCGCCGTGGCCGCCGTCGGCTATGGCCGCCGCCTGCGCGCCGAGGTCGACGTCGAGCGAGTCGCGTAGTCACAGCGTCTGGCCGATCATCGCCTCGCCGAGCGGTGTGCGCGAGTGCAGCATCCGATTGCCGGAGCGTTCGCTGGCGATGAGCCCGGAAGCGCGCAGGACGGCAAGATGATGCGATGCCGTCGAGGCGGCGATCGCGGTGTCGACGGCGACCTGAGAGGTCGTGCGCGCTATGTCGGCCGCGAGGAGGATCTCGGCGCGTGCGGGGCCAAGCAACGCTCGTAATGCCGCGGCAGTGGATGCGGCATCGCGGGCCCACTCCGCGGTGACGCCGCGAGCCGGATAGAACAGCGTCGGCTGCGCGGGAGGTTCGGTGAGCACCAGGCATCCCCACGACGACATGACCGAGGGGACGAGTACGAGTCCGCTGCCGCGGCAGTCGACCTGCTCGCGGTGCTTGCGCAACTCGACCCGTACCGAGCCATCGCCCCAGCTGATCTTCGGGTGCAGCCCCGCGGCCATGCTCGCGAGCCCGTCGGTGCTGATCGTGCGCGAGCGCACGGCGATGTCGGCGCGCAGGATGCGCTCCAGCTGCGGCCACACCGGCGCGAGCGCGGCATCCCACATGATCATCCACGCATCGGCGATTTGTGTGCGAGCGGCTTCGGGGTTCGCGCGCATTTCGCGCAGGCGCTGCTGTCGCTCGCCCGAGGATCGCGCGATCATCTTGTCGAGGTCGACGCGCATCGGGGCAAGGGGAGTATCTCTCAGCGCCGCCGCCTCAGCCGTGGGCGTCAGATCCCAGCGCGGTGCGGTGGTCAGGAAGTCCGGCAGATAGCCGTCGATGCCGATCGCGGTGGCCAGCAGGGCGAAAGGCTCGCGGGGGAATCGGTCGCGAGCATCCCGCAGCCATCCCCATTGCAGTGGATGCTGCGCGGGGCGCAGCAGGATGCGCACCGCATGCGCGAGCTCATGGCCCGGCGAGATGCCGAAGCGCACGGCCTGGATGTCGCCGGGGCTGAGATGGAAGTCCACGAAGTTTCGATCCACATCGAAACTCTAGGAGTCGCGCCGCGAAGTGTCGAGAGTGGGTGCATATCCACCGATTGACCGCCGCACCCGAAGGAGCACCCATGTCATTCCAGGCGTACCTCGACGCCGTCGAGACCAAGACCGGACTCACACCTCGTCAGCTCGTCGACCTCGCCCGCGAGAAGGGCTTCGATGAGACCACCAAGGCCGGGCCCATCCTCGAATGGCTGAAGACCGACTACGACCTCGGGCGCGGCCACGGCATGGCCATGGTGCACGTGATCACCAAGGGTCCGCAGATCAGCACGAAGCACGTCGGCTCCGGCGGCACGCATGCGGATGCCACCGAAACGCTCTGGCTCGACGGCAAGGTCAGTAACCCGACCCCGTGACTCAGCGGCTCATGGATGCTGCCAGTAGGCTTGCCTTCCGTGGCAGCATCCTCAAAACGCAAGTCGTCGGCCCCGAAGCGGAAGCCGGTGCGCACCAGCGGAAACCCGGCCAAGCGCCCGATCGTGGAGGCGCCGCCGATCACGGCGCGCGACTGGATCGGTGCCGCGCGCCTGCGCACACTGCCGCTCGCGATCGCGCCGGTCATCATCGGCACGGGTGCCGCGCAACTCGTCGACCAGAATCTGCACTGGGTCATTGCCCTCGCCTGCCTCGCCGTCGCGGTGCTGCTGCAGATCGGCGTGAATTTCACGAACGATTACAGCGACGGCATCCGCGGTACTGACGCGCACCGGGTGGGGCCTGCGCGCCTCACTGCCTCGGGCCGCGTCAACCCGCGAACGGTGCTGAATATCGGTCTGATCTTCTTCGCGCTCGCCGCTCTCGTGGGCCTTTTGATCGTCATCCGCACCGGCCAGTGGTGGATGCTGGCAGTCGGCGCCGCCTGCATTGTCGCAGCGTGGTTCTACACCGGCGGAAAGCGCCCCTACGGGTACTTCGGCCTCGGCGAAGTCTTCGTCTTCGTCTTCTTCGGACTGGTCGCAACGCTCGGGACAACCTGGGTGCAGGCGTTCCAGCTGCCGCAGGAGGCATGGCTGGGAGCCGTGGCCGTCGGACTCTTCGCCTGCGGCGTGCTGCTGGCCAACAACCTGCGCGACATCGATCAGGATCGCGCGGTGGGCAAGCGCACGCTGACCGTGCTGATCGGGCGTCGCGCGACGCAGGTCGTTTACACCGTGTTCCTGGTGGTGCCGTTCCTGCTGTCGAGTTTCATCGCGCTGCTGTATCCGATCGCGTGGCTCACGCTGATGGCGCTGCTGGCTGGCATCCCGGCGATCGTCATCGTATGGATGCACCGGCAGGCGCGCGAGCTGGTCGTCGCTCTCGGACTGACCTCGCTCACAGCGATCATCTACGCCGGCGCGCTGTACTGGGCGCTCGTCGGCTGAGGACCTAGTTCGGGTTCGGCGTGCTGTCTGCTGAGCCGTTGCCCGCATCGTCGATCGCGGTATCCTCGGCGTCAGCATCCTGTGCGGCGGCGTTGCGCTTGCCAGTTGCTTCGCGCGCTTCGCGGCGCTCGTACATCACCGAGGATGCACCGGAGAGCGGCGCGCGCAGGAACAGGATCGAGATGCTCATACCGATCAGCGCGGCGAAGATCGCCGTCAGCCACCACAGCTCGCGCATGATCGGGAAGAAGAACCACATGATCGCCAGCGGTACGAGGAACGCGAGCAGTCGCAGCACGGAGTAGACGAGGATCGGCGGCAACTTCATGGTTCCAGTCTAAGTGCGTCCCGCTGGGTGAACGGCAGGTGGGCACCGCGTGAAATCTGCCGTCACCGGCGGACGCACTCGGCAATATCGTGACCGAACCCTGGCCAGAAGCATCCCCGACAGGTAACGTCGAAGACACCGCGACGGTCCGGGTGGTCCCGGGCTCCAGCTCATACCTGGGGGTGTAGCGGGTTCGAATCCCGCCGTCGCGTCTACGTGAAAAGCCCCGCCAGTCCCTGAAATATCAGGGCTGGCGGGGCTTTCTCTTCGCCTTATGCGGAGACGGCCTCGGCGGGAACCAGCGACAGCTCGTCGAGGATCGACTGCAGCGAGTCGGTGAGTTCGGCGGGGGCCGTGAGCTTGCCGTCGGCGTCGAGCAGGGTCCACGGGTTCTGCACCTGCAGATCGGCGGAGGTGCGCTCCAGGCCGAGGTTGCGCAGTACGAAGTCGAGCTGGCCGATCATCCGGCTCTCGGGGTACGCGCCGTAGGCGAGAACGCCGGCGCGCTTGCCCTGCCACTCAGCGAGCAGGTAGTCCACGGCGTTCTTCAGCACACCGGGGTACGAGCCGTTGTACTCGGGGCTGACGAAGAGGAAGGCGTCTGCGGCGGCGACGCGCTCGGCCCACGCCAGCGTGTGCGGCAGTTCGTACTTGCCCATCATCGGCGCGTGCGCCTCGTCGAAGAACGGCAGAGCGATCTCCTGCAGATCAGCGACGTCGACGGTCAGGTCTGCGCGCTCCTTCGCCGTGTCGATCGCCCAGTTAGCGACGGTGTGGCCGATGCGGGCCTGGCGGGTGCTGGCGACGATGACCATGAGATTGGGCACGAATGACTCCTGAGAAATTGGGATGCGAGGAAAACGCCGCGTCCTCGCGGACTGCGGCGTCGACGGTGATCAACGGCTGCCGCGGCTCGGATATTCCCGATGCGCGTGAATATATTTCATTACAACGGCCAGGAGTAGGAATCGGCCGGTGTCAGGAGAATCGGGACAGGGCGAGTGAGAGCGCGGCCAGCACGACGGCGATCAGCGCCATGACCG
This sequence comes from Microbacterium sp. A94, assembly GCF_051842855.1. NCBI lineage: Bacteria > Bacillati > Actinomycetota > Actinomycetes > Micrococcales > Microbacteriaceae > Microbacterium > Microbacterium sp. A94. The sequence continues at coordinate 106,365 of NZ_JBPXMU010000006.1, forward strand.
AATAGGAGCCGGTCGCGGTGGCCAGCAGTGGTCCGAGGGCAGGCCCGATCGCGCCGACGAGAGTTATTGGAGCAGCGAAGACGCCGTTGATGGCGCCGTAGCTGTGGATGCCCCAGCGATCTGCGACGGCCGACCCCTGCACAAGGGTCTGTGCGCCTCGCACAGCTCCCGCGGCGATGCCGATGCAGATCAGCAGCCACGGTGGCCCGGGGACGAGTGCGAGAAGGGCGAGGAACACGATGCTGAGCGCGGCTGTGGCCGCCAGCGGGATCCACGGCGCCGCGGTGCGCGGGATCGCCACGTAGAGCAGTCGTCCGATGACCTGTCCTGCCCCGAGAAGTCCGAGCGCCCACGCGGCGAGCTCGTAACTCATCCCCTTCTCCGTGAACAGCGGGATGACGGACAGCGTGACGCTGAACAGGGCTGCCGCCAGCGCGAGCATCGACAGCAGCAGCATCCAGAATCGACGTGTGCGCACGACCGTGCTGACCGTGTGCGCCGGTAGATCGGGGTCGTGAGGCGCGGGTGTCCAAACGCGTTCGAGGCTGAACCAGTGCAGGGGCGCGGTGGTGACCAGCAGAATGCCAGCGAGGAGGAGAAAAGTCGTGCGCCAGTCGGTGACCGTCAGCAGCCCCGCCACGACCGGTGCGAACACCGTCGAAGCGAGCCCGCCGGCCAGCGTCAGTATGGTCATCGCGCCACGGCGGCGCGCCCCGTACCGACGGGCGATGACCGTGAAAGCCGCCTGATAGAGCACGGCGGATTGCGCGATGCCGGCGATGACCCATCCGAGCGTGAATACCGACAGGTCGGGAGCGAGTGCAACGATGACGAGGCCGACCGGACCCAGGACGCTGCCGACGGTCATGATGAGCCGGGGCCCGCGCGCATCGAGCCAGTGCCCGACGAGCACTCCGGCGCCGGCAGAGGCGATGAGGCCGCACGAGAACGACAGGGTGATGAGAGCGATCGGCCAGCCTGTCTCGTCCGCTATCGCCGGGGAAGCGACGATGAGGGCGTAGAACAGGATGCCCCAACTGATGACCTGCCCCGTCGAGAGCGCGGCCAATCGTCCGCCCTGGCGAGGCGGGGCGGACGTCGCGGTCATACCGAACGGAGGGCGTCGGCGGCCGCGTCGAGCGCGCCGTCGTTGAGTGCGAAGTACGCCCACTTGCCTCGCTGCTCCCGTGAGACCAGCCCGGCATCGGTGAGCAGCTTCATGTGATGCGAGACCGTGCCCTGAGAGAGACCGACCGGTTCGGTGAGGTCGCAGATGCATGCCTCCCCGTCGGTGCCGGCAGCGATGAGCGACAGCAGTTTGACGCGGGTGGGGTCGCCGAGGGCTTTGAAAACCCGCGCGATGCGTTCGGTGTCCTCAGCGGTGAGTGAGGACGTGATGGGTGGCACGCAGCAGGCTGTTGCATCGGTGGTCGTCGGCAGGCTCACAGCCACAGTCTGGCACGTATTGACATTCTTCGATAGGTGCGTGAGAGTTTTCATATCGAAGAACGTCGATTTGAGGAGACCTGTGATGACCGAGCTTCCCGTCATCGTCGTCGGAGCGGGGCCGCAGGGTCTTGCCGCCGCGGCGCACCTTGCTGAGCGAGGTATCGAGGTGGTCGTCCTCGAGCGCGGTGATGGTGCCGCCGCCGCGGTATCGGACTGGGGGCACGTGCGGCTCTTCTCGGCGTGGCCGGAGCTGACCGATGCGGCCTCGCGTCGTCTTCTCGCGTCGACAGAGTGGAACGCGCCGACGTCGGGCTACCCGACCGGAGCGGAGTGGGTGAGCGGGTACCTTGCACCGCTCGCCGCAGCGCTGGGTGAGCGGGTGCAGTACGCCACCACGGTGACAGGCATCTCGCGTCAGGGGCGCGACAAGAGCGTCGACGGTGGGCGGGAGAGCCAGCCGTTCGTTGTGCACACGCGCGATCAGGACGGCAACGAGTCCCGCCTGCACGCTCGTGCGGTCATTGATGCCAGCGGCACCTGGGGACGACCGAATCCGGCGGGAGCGGACGGTCTGCCCGCTCTCGGCGAAATCGCCGCTTCGGAATCGATCTCCTATCGAATCCCCGACGACGTCGCCGGGTTCGCCGGCGGGCACATCGTGGTCGTCGGTGCCGGGCATTCCGCGACCCACGCCGTGCTGCGACTGAGTGAATTGGCGCGCCATTCCCCCGGAACTCGTGTGACCTGGGTGCTGCGTCGGGGGAGCGCCGCGAATGTCTTCGGCGGCGGAGCGGGAGATGAGCTTCCGGAGCGGGCGGCACTCGGCGCGCGCGCTCGCGCGGCGATCGATCGGGGACTGGTGACTCTAATGACCGGGTTCCGCATCGCGGAGTTCCGTGAGGTCGGCGATCGGCTCACCGTCTTTGCCGAGAATGGCAGCCAGATCGACGGCGTCGACCACGTATTCGCCGTGACCGGGTTCCGGCCCGATACCGAGATGCTGCGGGAGCTGCGCATTGACCTTGACCCCGCACTGGAGGCCGTCGCCGGTATCGCCGCGGAGATCGATCCGAACATCCACTCCTGCGGTTCCGTCTCGGCGACGGGTGCCGCTCAGCTCACTCAGCCGGAGCAGGACCTCTTCATCGTCGGGGCGAAATCCTACGGACGTGCACCGACCTTCCTTGCGTTGACCGGCTACGAGCAGGTGCGCAGCGTCACCGCACGCCTCGCCGGTGACCATGAGGCCGCGGCACGCAACGAACTCGTCCTGCCTGACACGGGGGTGTGCGGCGGTTCCGGTGACTTCGGCGAAGACGACGCTGGAAGCTGCTGCGCCGCGCCAGCGGTGCTGCAGATCGGAGCCCGCCCGGTCGCGGTGAGCTGAGAAGTAGCTCCGCGCGAGGCGCTGACACGGCACACGCACAGGGGGTGCGAGAAGCCCACGCTGAGGAGTAGTGTTCTTCTTCGTGTCGTCTTACCGCACAGCCAAACGTGGGGGTTTCGCCAAGCGGCGGGGCCTGGCACCTGCGCAGGTCATCGTGTCCGGATTCACTGCAGCGATCCTTGCCGGGACCGTACTGTTGATGCTGCCGTTCTCGTCCGCCGATGGCCGGTGGACGGGCTTCGTCGACGCGTTGTTCACTGCGACATCGGCGGTGTGCGTCACCGGCTTGGTCGTCGTCGACACGGCGGTGTACTGGAGTCCTTTCGGCAAGATCGTGATCCTGGCGCTCATCCAACTCGGCGGTCTGGGCATCATGCTGTTCGCCGCTCTGGTGGGACTCGTTCTCGCACGCAAGCTCAGCGTGAAGTCCCGTGTGCTCGCCAGCGCCGAGACGAAGACTCCCGGCGTCGGGGACTTGAAGCGAGTCGCGACCGGCATCGTGATCACGACGCTGGTGATCGAGGTGGTGGTCGCGCTCCTGCTGTTTGCGCGGTTCGCCACGGCGTACGGCTACGACGTCGGCCGGGCAGCGTGGCATGCGCTGTTTCACGCGGTGTCGGCCTTCAACAACGCTGGCTTCGCGCTGTACACCGACAGCCTGATGGGCTTCGTCTCGGACCCCTGGATCTGCCTGCCGATTTGCGGTGCGATCATTCTGGGCGGACTGGGGTTCCCGGTGCTGCGTCAATTGCGACGGGAGTTCCAGCGGCCGCTGCACTGGTCGATGAACACCCGAATCGTGCTCGCGATGACCGCCGTGCTGCTGGTTGCAGGAACCGTATTCGTGCTGTTCATGGAGTGGGACAACCCCGGCACGTTCGGTGAGCTCCCGATCGGGACACGCATCCTCGCCGGGTTCGTGCACTCGGTCCAATCGCGCACGGCCGGTTTCAACTCGGTCGATGTTTCGCTCATGAATGACGAAACCTGGTTGGGCACCGACGTGCTGATGTTCATCGGTGGCGGACCTGCAGGTACAGCCGGCGGTATCAAGGTCACCACTTTCGCGGTGTTGTTCTTCATCATGTGGACGGAGCTGCGCGGTGGCGCCGCCGTGAACATCTTCGGCAAGCGCCTTTCGCGCGCCGTGCACCGCCAGGCGATCACCGTCGTGATCATCGCCCTCGGCGCCGTCATGGCCGCGGTCATCGCCATCCTCGCGATGACCGATTTCGACCTCGACCGTGTGCTCTTCGAGGTGGTTTCGGCCTTCGGAACCGTCGGGCTGTCGACGGGGATCACCGCGAGTCTTCCGCCGGCAGCGCAGATCATTCTCGTCTTGCTCATGTTCCTCGGACGTCTCGGACCGCTCACCCTCGGCTCCGCCCTCGCCCTGCGAGAGCGACCGACGGCTTACGAGTTGCCCAAGGAACGCCCAGTCATCGGCTGATGGTATGCGGGCACGACAACCAGTGAAAGGACACATGATGGGAAAGTTCCTCTCTTTCGGCCAGGATGCGAAGCGGATCGCCGAGGCCGACTCCGTCGCCGTCATCGGGCTGGGCCGATTCGGAACGGCGCTCGCTCTGGAACTGATGGCCTCCGGAACCGAAGTGCTCGGCATCGACGATGATGAGGCCCGTGTGCAGTCGTTGAACGGTGAGCTGACCCAGGTCGTCCGCGCCGATTCGACCAGGCTCGAGGTCCTGGAGCAATTGGCAGTCGGTGAGTTCGATCGGGTCGTCGTTGCCATCGGCAGCGACATCACGGCTTCCATCCTCACTGCCTCGTTGCTGCTGAAGCTTAATGTTCCGGTGATCTGGGCCAAGGCTGTTGACGAGCAACACGGCGCGGTGCTGGAGCAGCTGGGAGTGCACCGGGTCATCTACCCCGACAAGGACATGGGGCGCCGCGTCGCGCATCTGGTGCGCGGCGCAGCGGCTGACTATCTGGAGATCGACAAGGGCTACGCGATCGTCAAGTCTGTTGCTCCGCGGTATCTGCATGGGATCACGTTGGCGGACGGTGCAGTGCGCAGTGCTCACGGAGTCACCATCGCCGCGTACCGTCCGGTGCTGGGTGACTGGCGGAACGCGCAGGCCGATACCGTTCTTCACGAAGGTGACTCTGTGCTCGTGGTCGGGCCGACGACGAGCGTCGAGAAATTCGCTCAGTTGCGCTGACGCGGGAGGGGCGCTCCACGGCATCCTCGGATAAGCTGGATGCTGGAGTGTCGGGAAGCCTGGTCGACGAATTCTGTCGTCGACCCGAAAGGCGCTCATGTCGCCCAAGCCCTCCCGCATCGCTCGCGTCCGTAGTCTCTTTCCCTCATCCTCACGCGCGGAATCGCTGCGCGTGGGGGAGATTCTTCGCAAAGAGACCGTCGGCGGCATCCTGCTGGTCACGCTCGCCGCCATCGCCATCGTCTGGGCCAACTCACCATGGGCGGATTCCTACTTCGCGCTGCGCGACTTCGAGGTCGGCTACGAGCCGTGGCATCTTCGGCTCTCGCTCGGCGCCTGGGCAGCCGACGGGCTGCTGGCGATCTTCTTCTTCCTTGTCGGACTGGAATTGAAGCGGGAATTCGTCGCCGGTGATCTGCGAAAGCCCAGTACGGCGATCGTGCCGATCGTCGCCGCGATCGGCGGCGTCGCGGTTCCCGCGGTCATCTACGCCATCGTCGTCGCGGGCGCGCCAGGCATGGTGCAGGGGTGGGCGATTCCGACCGCCACGGACATCGCGTTCGCGGTTGCGGTGCTGGCTATCATCGGCTCACACCTGCCCAGCGCGTTGCGGATCTTTCTGCTCACCTTGGCGGTCGTCGATGATCTGATCGCCATCGGCATCATTGCGATCTTCTACACCGAGACGATCGATCTGATCCCGCTGGCGTTCGCCCTCGTCGCCATCGCCGTCTACGGCGTGATCGCCCAGTTGGGTCGCCGGTTCTTCCATCTGCGCGCGGGGGCCGCCTGGCTGGTGCTGCTGCCGATCGGAGTCGCGGCCTGGGCGTTGCTGCACGCATCCGGCATCCACGCGACCATCGCCGGGGTGCTCCTCGGGTTCACCATCCCCGTTCTGCACAAGAAGACGGCCCGTGCTGCGGACGCTGGCCCGGGCCTCGCGGAGGTCTTCGAGCACCGATTCCGGCCGATCTCGGCCGGGGTGGCCGTGCCGGTGTTCGCCTTCTTCTCGGCGGGCGTCGCCATCGGCGGTGTCGACGGATTCATCTCTGCCTTCGAAGACCCGGTGGTGATCGGGATCATGCTCGGACTTCTCCTCGGCAAGCCCATCGGCATCACTCTGGCGACATGGCTGGTGACTCGCATCCGTCGGGTCACGCTCGATCCGTCGCTGCGTTGGATCGACCTCACGGGTGTGGGGCTGCTCGCCGGTATCGGGTTCACCGTGTCGCTCCTGGTCGCCGAGCTCAGCTTCTCCAGCGGCAGTGAACATCACGACCACGCGAAGGTGGCGATCCTGACCGCATCGGTCGTCGCCGCCCTGCTTGCGTCGATCGTGCTCGGCATCCGCAACCGTCGCTATCGACAGCGTGCGAACGCGAACGACGGCTAGTTCGTATAGCGCTGGCTCGCGGGTTACGAGTCGGTGAACTCTCGTCCGTTCGAGTTGCGGGCAATATCGATGGATGTCAATATAGACGCATGTCGATACAGTCCGTGTGCAGCGCATGAGTGCCGCAACCCTCCAGGCGCCTCCGGCGACGCGTCGCCTGTCAACGCTTGACCGGTGGTTGCCATTGTGGATCGGGCTCGCCATGGTGGGGGGACTCCTGCTCGGGCGCTTCGTCCCCGGCGTCTCGCCCCTGCTCGCCCAGCTCGAGATCGGTGGCATCTCCGTCCCGATCGCGCTCGGGCTTCTGGTGATGATGTATCCAGTGCTCGCGAAGGTCCGCTACGACAAAGTCGCCGCCATCGCCGGCGACAAGAAGCTGCTCATCTCGTCGCTGGTGCTGAACTGGCTCATCGGCCCCGCACTCATGTTCGCCCTCGCCTGGGCGTTCCTGCCGGATCTGCCCGAGTACCGCACGGGGCTCATCATCGTCGGTCTTGCTCGGTGCATCGCGATGGTCGTGATCTGGAACGATCTCGCCTGCGGCGACCGGGAAGCCGCAGCCGTCATCATCGCGATCAACTCGATCTTCCAGGTCGTGGCGTTTTCGCTGCTCGGCTGGTTCTACCTCACCGTGCTCCCTGGATGGCTCGGACTCGACACCCAGGGAGTGGATTTCTCCGTCGGCGCGATCGCGCTCAACGTGCTGATCTTCCTCGGTGTGCCGCTGCTGGCCGGGTTCGCATCCCGCTTCATCGGGGAACGCCGTAAGGGGCGCGACTGGTACGAGGAGCAGTTCCTGCCGCGCATCGGCCCGTGGGCGCTGTACGGTCTGCTGTTCACGATCGTGCTGCTGTTCGCATTGCAGGGAGAGCAGGTCACCTCCCGGCCCCTCGATGTGGCCCGGATCGCACTGCCGCTGCTGGCGTACTTCGCGGTGATGTGGTTCATCGGCCTCTTCACCGGCAAGACGCTCGGCCTCGGCTACGCACGCTCGACGACTCTGGCCTTTACCGCAGCTGGAAACAACTTCGAGCTCGCGATCGCCGTCGCCATCGGCACCTTCGGCGCGGCATCCGGCCAGGCGCTCGCCGGTGTTGTGGGGCCGCTCATTGAGGTACCGGTGCTGGTCGGACTCGTCTATGTCTCGCTCTGGGCGGCCCGGCGCTGGTTCCACACCGATCCGTACACCTCCGAGACACAGAGCGCTGAAAGGATGCCCTCGTGAATGTCACTGTGACCACGGAAGATACCTGCAGCCCGGTGGCCACGCACGCGATCGGCCAGGATGCTGCCTCCTCGGTGGCCGCCACCCTCAAAGCGCTCGCCGATCCGCTGCGTCTGCGGATGCTCTCCGCGATCGCCTCCGACCCCCGCGGGGAGTCGTGCGTGTGCGACCTCGCCGAACTCGCGGACGTCTCACAGCCGACGGTGTCGCATCACCTCAGGGTGCTCAAAGACGTCGATGTGCTGACGTCGCAACGCCGCGGTACCTGGGTCTGGTACTCAATCAATCCGAACCGTCGCCGCGCCGTCACGACCCTGTTGGATTCGTTCGCGCCGGCCACAGTCGCCGCGTCCTGGTCAGATGGCTCGGCAGAGGATGCGCGGCATCCCGATCTCGATACTCGTGTCACCCATCTCGCGGACGAGCTCGCTGCGGAGATCTCCGATCTCGACCGGGCCGTCGTGCTGACCACCGTTCGCGAGTCGTACACCGCGCTGGCCCGCACGGCCCGTGTGACATCGGCGCTGATCCCGCTGACGGAGAGGTTCGCCCGCCAGCGGTTGAGTGATCTCACCCGCGACCGTGATTCCGCTGTCCCGCAGGTGCTGTTCGTCTGCGTCGCCAATGCGGGCCGCTCCCAGCTCGCCGCCGCGCTCGTGAACCAGATCGCCGACGGCAAGGTCGTGGCACGCTCCGCAGGCTCGAGCCCCGCCGACAGCATCCACGCGCACGTGCGCTCGCTGCTCGCAGAGATCGAAGGCGACGGCGCCGCTGAGCGATTCCCGAAGCCTCTGACCGATGACGCCGTGCGCGCCGCCGATGTTGTCATCACCATGGGCTGCGGCGACGTCTGCCCGATCATCCCGGGCATCCGCTACGACGACTGGGCCGTCGGCGACCCCGCCCTCGCCTCCCGCGAAGGTGTCGAAGCCATCCGCGATGACATCGCCGCCCGCGTTCGCACCCTTGTCAACGAACTACTCGAGGAGACCCCATGACCGACACCAAGCCTTCCGTCCTGTTCGTCTGCGTGCACAACGCGGGTCGATCCCAGATGGCCGCGGGTTTCCTCCGCGACATCGCCGGCGACCGCATCGAGGTGCGTTCGGCCGGCTCCATGCCCGCGGATCAGATCAACCCGATCGCCGTCGACGCGATGGCCGAACTTGGGATCGACATCACCGCCGAATCCCCGAAGGTGCTCACCGCCGAAGCGGTGCAGGCATCCGACGTCGTCATCACGATGGGCTGCGGCGACGCGTGCCCGATCTTCCCTGGCAAGCGCTACGAGGACTGGGAACTCGAGGACCCGGCAGGCCAGGGCATCGATTCCGTGCGTCCGATCCGCGATGACATCCGGGCGCGCATCGAAGAGTTGGTGTCGGAGCTGGTCTGAGCAGTCCGCGCATAGATAACCCGCCTAGACTGGGCTCGTGGCAAGAGTACTGATCGTAGGCGGCTTCCTGGCTCTCATCTTCTGGGTGTTCAGCATCGTCGACTGCGCGGTTCAACCGGCAACCCGGCACCGCGGAGTGCCCAAGGGCACCTGGATCGTGATCGTCGTGCTGATTCCCGTGCTCGGTGGGATCCTCTGGTTCGCACTCGGACGTCGAAACCGCAGCGATCAGCAGCAGACACGCAGCATGGCCCCGGATGACAACCCGGACTTCCTGCGTACCCTCGGCAAGAACGAGCAGGACGAGCGCATCCGCCGCCTCGAAGAAGAGCTCGCGCGCCTCGACGACGAAACAGACGGGCCCGCCCCGGACACACGTCCATGACGGCATCGCCGGCAATGGATGCTGCGGCATCTCTGCTCGCAGAACTTGTCGAGCACGGCATCCGTGACGTGGTGATCTCACCGGGGTCCCGTTCGCAGGCGCTCGCGCTCGCCGCCACCCACCTCGCGCGTGAGGGCGCGTTGCGCGTGCATGTGCGCATCGACGAACGCGTCGCCGGTTTCACCGCCCTCGGCCTTGCCCGTGAGACGCGTGTGCCGGCCGTGGTCATCTGCACCTCCGGCACGGCTGCGGCGAACCTGCTGCCCGCGGCGATGGAGGCCTTCCACTCCGGCGTTCCGCTGCTGCTGCTCACCGCCGACCGTCCGCCGGAATTGCGCGGCGTCGGCGCGAATCAGGCGACCACTCAGCCCGGCCTTTTCGCGCCGTGGGTGCGCTTCGCCGAGGATGCTCCGGTTCCCGGTGATGGCTCGTGGACGGGACTGGGTGTCCAGGCGGTTCGCGCCGCGATGGGGGCGGATGCTGCGCCCGGCGCACTCGCCGGCATCGCCGGACCCGTGCACCTGAATCTGCCCGCGCGGGAGCCGCTTTCGGGTGCGCTTCCGGCGGGATTCGCGCTTTCGAGCGGGACGGTACCGACACCGGATGCCGGTGAGCCGCTCGTTCTGGAACGGGGCCCGCGCACCGTCGTGATCGCCGGCGCGGATGCGGGAGCAGCCGCAGAAGAGGTTTCGCATGCGGGCACCTGGCCGCTGGTCGCAGAGATCGTCAGCGGCTCGCGGTTCGGCCGTCACGTTGTGCACGGCTACCGGGAACTACTGCGCGATGCCGCGCTCGGCGGACGGATCGAACGCGCTGTTGTGTTCGGGCATCCGACGCTCAGCCGAGAAGTTGCGGCGCTTCTCAGTCGTGACGACGTCGAGGTGATCGCGGTGCGATCCGGTGGTGAGGCGCTGAATCTGAACGGGCGGACGGTGGCCGCGGCATCCGTTCGTGTCGCCCCGGGGGAGTCGGACCGGGCGTGGATGGGGGAGTGGATGCGGGCATCCGCAGCATCCCTCGTCGATCTGAGCGAGTCGGCACCCGACCAGGACGCGCTCAACTCGAAGGATTTCGCGACCCGCCGCGATGCCGTGCGCGCAGAGCTTGACGCGGTGCGCCGGCCGCTCGATCGCGAACTGCTCGCGGATGCCGTGTGGCGGGCGACCTGGCCGCACGATCGGCTGATGTTCGGGTCGTCGCGCATCGTTCGTGTGGCCGATGCGGTGCTGGCCGGCAAGAAGGTCCCGGTGCACGCGAATCGCGGCTTGGCCGGAATCGACGGCACGATCGCGACGGCAATGGGAATCGCTCTGGCGAGTCAGGCCGAGGGATCGCCCGGCGTCACCCGCGTTCTGCTGGGGGATCTGGCGCTGCTGCACGATGTCGGGGCGATGCTGCTGCCGCCGGATGAGCCGGAGCCGCGCCTGCAGGTCATCGTCGGAAACGACGGCGGCGGCACGATCTTCGACTCGCTCGAAGTCGCCTCTTCCGCGCCGCGCGAGGATCTTGACCGTGCCTTCTATACGCCGCACACGACACACCTTGAGCAGTTGGCGCTCGCCTACGGCTGGGAGTACCAGCGGATCACGACCCGCACGGCCCTTGACCAGGCGCTGACATCTCCGGTTGCCGGTCGGCAGTTGATCGAAGTTCCGCTGCCGCGTTAAAGTTCTGCCGGCGTCGCATGCGGCAGGATGGGCGCATGGCGAAACGTGGATGGACAAGCGAAGCATCCGACATTCTGCGCGCAGGGGAGGGCTTCCGACTGGCGGACGTCGACCCCGACACTCACCCGGGGTATGAAGGCGACAAGAAATCTGGGGCCGAGGACCTCGCTGTCGGCATCGAGGCGTTGGGCGAGTTGCAGGAGCGGCTTTTTGCCGCGAGCCGCGCGGGTGTGGCCACGGATGCTGTGCTGCTCGTGCTGCAGGCGATGGATACCGCAGGCAAGGGTGGTGTGGTTCGGCACGTTGTCGGCGGCGTGGATCCGCAGGGTGTGGAGCTGGCCGCGTTCAAGGCGCCGACGGCGGAAGAGCTCGAGCACGACTTCCTCTGGCGCATCGAGAAGCGGCTGCCCGAGCCCGGTTTCATTGGTGTCTTCGACCGCTCGCACTACGAGGATGTGCTGATCGGCAAGGTGCGCTCGCTCGCATCTGCGGACGAGATCGAGCGGCGGTATGACGCGATCAATGCGTTCGAGGCTCAGGTTGCGGCATCCGGTGTCCGCATCATCAAGGTCATGCTGCACATCTCGCCCGACGAGCAGAAGCAACGGCTGACGGAGCGGCTCGACCGGCCCGACAAATACTGGAAGTACAACCCGAGCGACGTCGACGAGCGGCTGGTCTGGCCGGAGTACATGGATGCTTATCAAGCGGTGTTCGATCGGACGTCGACTGCCGTCGCACCCTGGTACGTCGTGCCCGCGAATCACAAATGGTACGCGCGGCTGGCCGTGCAGGAGCTGTTGCTCACGGCGATGGAAGACATCGATCCGCAGTGGCCTGCGGCCGATTTCGACGTCGAAGCCGAGAAGAAGCGGCTCGCCGCGAGCTGAGGTGCCGGCCGGCCGTCGCGCATAACTCCTGAAGAACACGGCCGGTGTGGCTGGAATTGCTCGGTTTCCGCGGGGTCAGCAGAAGTTTTCAGGAGTTGTGCGCGCGGGGCGGCGGGGCGGCGGCTGGATTTGGGCGGTCTAGGCCAGGGCATCCACCAGCGGCCGGAACTTCACCCGTGTCTCGAGTAACTCGGTCTCGGGATCGCTGGCCGCCACGATGCCCGCGCCGGCGTACGCGGTGACGGCGATGGCGTCGGAAGACGTCGCGCTTGCGCGCACCGGACCTGTCTCGAACTGGGCGCAGCGCAGTGCGATCGCCCACTCGCCGTTGCCGTTGCTATCGATCCAGCCGACGGGTCCGGCGTAGCGGCCGCGGTCGAAGGGTTCGATCTCGCGGATGGCAGCGACAGCGGCATCGGTCGGGGTGCCGGCGACGGCGGCAGTCGGGTGCAGCGCCCCAACGAGGTCCAGCGCCGAGCTGCCGTCGGAGAGTTCACCCTCGACGTCGGTCGCGAGATGGAACAAGTTCGGCAGCTTCAGTAGGAACGGCTGCTCGCTCGAGGCCATCGCCCGCACATGCGGACGCAGGGACGTCAGCAGGCTCTGCACCGCATACTGGTGCTCGTCGAGGTCTTTGGTGCTGGAGGCCAGGTGTGCTGAGGCTTCGACGTCCTCATCAGCGTCGGCTCCTCGGCCGATGGTGCCCGCCAGCACGCGCGCGGTGACGGTGCCGTCATCCACGGTGACAAGGGTCTCGGGGCTTGCGCCGATCAGTCCGTCGACGGCGAAGGACCAGGTGTCGGGGTATCCGGTCGAAAGCGCTCGCACGAGCCGGCGCAGGTCGGATCCTGCCGGGATGGTGCCGGCAAGGTCACGAGCGAGAACGACCTTGCTGACCTCGCCGGCGCCGATGCGGCCGAGAGCGGCGTGCACCGAAGCCTGGTATCCCTCCGGCGTCTGCGCCCCGGGGCCGAGTGTGCCCGCCCAGTGCGGACCGTACGGCAACGATTCGAGGGTGGCATCCGGCTGGTCCTGGGGGAGGTCTTGCCCTGCCAGCGCGATGCGGGTGATCCAGCCGCGTCCCTGGTGCTTGCCGAGAATGATCGACGGCACGATCAGGACGCTGTCGGCGACCGAGCCCTCATCGAACGTCAGCGCACCGAACCCGACCAGGCCGGTGCCGGGCAGGTTCACGGAGTCGTCGATGTCGGCGGCATCCGATAGCGCTCGCCATTCCTCCGCGATGAGCGCGCTGCGCATGGACCCGGACCCTGCCGGAACGCGGATAAACGCAGGCATGCCGTCGCCGACCGCGACGATGCCGTCGCCGCGGCGCAACCACGCGAGGGGAGTGGTGGGGTGCCCATAAGCCAGCAGATCCTCGACCGGGTCGATCTCGCGGGTCTCTACGATCAGTCGCACCTTCCCAGGATAGCGAGTGGCCGCGCGTGGCTCGGTTTTCGCGGTTTCTCGAGCCACGCGCGCCCACTCGCAACGGGCGGGGACTGGCGGCAACGGGCGGGGACCAGCGGAGGAGGGAAGGGACAAGGGGCGGACCCCGCGCTTAGACTTGAAGGGTGACCTCCAATCGCGCCGACCTCGGCAAGAACCCCCAGCGCGTCAGCGGAATGTTCGACCAGGTGGCGGCCGGATACGACCGCACGAACACCGTCATGACGTTCGGCAACGACGCCTTCTGGCGTGCGGCGACGACCCGTGCGGTCGCCCCCCAGCGCGGCGAGCGGATTCTCGATTTGGCCGCGGGCACAGCATCCTCCTCCGCATCGCTGGCCGGCAGCGGAGCCGACATCGTCGCGGCCGATTTCTCGCCCGGGATGCTGGCCGAAGGCAAGCGCCGCCACGGCCACCTCGCGAACCTCTCCTTCGTCGAAGCGGATGCCACGAACCTGCCGTTCGCCGACAACGAGTTTGACGCGGTCACGATGTCGTACGGCCTGCGCAACGTGCAGCAGCCGAAAAAGGCGCTGGCCGAGCTGTTCCGGGTGACCAAACCCGGCGGACGCCTCGTCATCAACGAGTTCTCCACCCCGCCCGGCAAGCTGTTCCGCGGCCTGTACCGCTTCTACAACGCCCAGATCCTGCCGCGCGTGGCGCGCGTCGCCGGAACCAACAGCGACGCCTACGACTACCTCAACGAGTCGATCCGCGACTGGCCAGACCAGAAGCAGCTGTCGGCGTGGATCCGCGAGGCCGGATGGACGAACGTCGCCTACCGAAACCTGTCGATGGGCATCGTCGCACTGCACCGTGCTGAGAAACCGCGTGTTGGAAAGCCGCGCGCGGAAAAACCGATGGCACAGCCAGCGGTAGGGTAGAACCCGTGACTTCGAGCCCTGCCGCCCCGGGTTCGCGACTCGCGAACCGGCTCGGCTTCAGCGACCGTGTTTTCATCGGCCGCGCCGCCCGCCGCGTCGCCGACGAGATCGAAAAGGGTCTCGACCTGGTCGAGAACGGCCTGGCTGTAGACCTCCGCGTCGCCGATTCGATTGCGGATGCCGCGAGCCGCTACCTGTACGAGGCCGGGGGCAAACGCATCCGCCCCGTGCTGACGCTGCTGACCGCGCAGCTCGGTGATGGAAACATCCCGGCGGTCATCGATATCGCCAAGGCGCTGGAGATGACTCACCTCGGTTCGCTCTACCACGACGATGTCATGGACGGCGCCGACCGCCGCCGCGGGGTGCCCGCAGCACACGCCGTGTGGGGCAACAATGTCGCGATTCTCACCGGCGACATCCTCTTCTCCCGTGCCAGCCAGCTCATGTCGCGCTACGGCGACCGCGCGATCCGCCTGCAGGCCGACACCTTCGAGCGTCTCGTTCTGGGGCAGCTGCACGAGACGGTTGGGGCTCAGCCCGGCGATGACCCGATCGAGTTCTATATTCAGGTGCTCGCCGACAAGACCGGCTCACTGATCGCCGCCGCGACGCAGGGCGGGGCGATCTTCTCGAACGCTCCGGCCGAGTACGAAGAGCCGCTGCGCGTTTACGGCGAAAAGGTCGGGGTCGCCTTCCAGTTACTGGATGACGTGATCGACCTGTCGGCGAAGCCTGAGGAGACCGGCAAGGTTCCCGGCACTGATCTGCGCGCCGGCGTGCCGACGATGCCGTATCTGCTGTTGAAGAACGAGTCGGATGCCGCGGCTGCTGAGCTCGCCGCACGCATCGATGACGGGGTAGCAGCGATCGCCGAAGGCGGGGATCCTGCGATCCTCGATGAGCCGTTGGCCGAGCTGCGCGACCACGCCGTGACTGGGCAGACGATGGAGCTCGCGCGCCAGTGGACGCGCGACGCCATTGATGCTCTGAAGCCGTTGCCCAAGGGGCCGGTGCTTGAGGCGCTCACCCGCTTCGCAGAATCTCTCGCTGACCGCAGCAGCTGATCGAACTCTCATCGCTGCAGCATCCGAAAGGACACTCATGACCAAGCTGAATTTGGCCATCGTCGGGGCCGGCCCCGCGGGCATTTACGCTGCTGACATCCTGCTGAAAACCGAGCGCCCGTTCGAGGTGTCGATCGATCTTTTCGAGCAGCTTCCGGCACCCTATGGTCTGGTTCGGTACGGCGTCGCCCCCGATCACCCGCGCATCAAGGGCGTGATCAATGCGCTGCGTGATGTGCTCGATCGCGGTGACATCCGCATCTTCGGCAATGTGCGCTTCGGCGAGGACATCACCCTCGACGACCTCAAGAAGCATTACAACGCGGTGATCTTCGCCACCGGAGCGGTGCGCGACACGAAGCTCGATATTCCCGGCGCCGATGCCGAGGGCTCGTTCGGTGCGGCTGATTTCGTCAGCTGGTTCGACGGTCACCCGGACGTGCCGCGGGAGTGGCCGCTGGATTCGGAGTCGGTCGCGGTGCTCGGAAACGGCAACGTCGCACTCGATGTGGCACGGATGCTGGCCAAGCACGCCGAAGACCTGCTGCCGACCGAGATTCCAGACAACGTTCATGCCGGACTTGCGGCTTCGCCGGTCACCGATGTGCACATCTTCGGTCGCCGCGGACCGGCGCAGGTGAAGTTCACCCCGCTCGAGCTGCGTGAACTCGGCGATCTGCGTGATGTCGACATGGTCGTGTACGACGAAGACTTCGATTACGACGAGGCCTCGCTGAACGCGATCGCCAGCAACAAGCAGGTCAAGGTGATCGACCGCGTGCTGCAGTCGTGGCGTCAGCTGCCCTCGGCGAACAACGCGGGCGGCACAGCATCCCGTCGCCTTCATTTGCACTTCTGGGCCAAGCCCGTCGAGATTAAGAAGGATGCCGAGGGCAAGGTCGCCGCGATCGTGTACGAGCGCACGCGTCCGGACGGCTCGGGTGGGATCGTGAGTACCGGTGAGCTGCGCGAGGTGGCGATCGGCCAGCTGTACCGCGCGGTCGGATACTTCGGTTCGCCGCTCAAGGATGTTCCCTTCGACAAGCGTCATGGTGTGATCCCGAACCACGAGGGGCAGGTGCTCGCGAAGGATTCGAACGAGCGCGTTCCCGGCGTGTACGCGACCGGCTGGATCAAGCGCGGACCGGTCGGCCTGATCGGCCACACGAAGTCTGATGCCATGGAGACCGTGCAACATCTGGTCAACGATCAGGGTTCGTGGTGGCATCCGGAGAACAGCGCCGAAGAGGCGATTCCTGCTTTGCTCGCGGAACGCGGTGTGAAGTGGACCGATCTTGACGGCTGGCACCGGCTCGACCAGCACGAGCTCGCACTGGGTGAGCCGCACGAGCGTGTGCGCATCAAGGTCGTCCCGCGCGACGAGATGGTGCGGATCTCGCGCGGGGAGTGAGTTTCGCCCTGCGCCGTCCGCCGACGCCGTCCGCCCGACGGTCTCCACCTGACGGTCTCCACCTGACGGCCTTCCGGCACACTTGCAGTGCCATCGAACGGATGCAGGGCGACACGCCGTAGTTTCGCCCTGCATCCGTGCATCCGCACTGCAACTGTGCCGGGGAAACAGGCGCTGACTCAGCGAGTGGGCCCCGTCACTTCCACCGTGAAGGTGACGGAGTCGCCGCTGGAGGAGTTGTCGAGGGTGACGTCGGTCTCGCCGACGCTCAGTCCCTCGATGCCGGGGTTCGTTGTGAAGTCGCCGTTGTCGCCGCCTGGGGTGAACTTCGCGATCGCTGGGTCCGAGAGCTTGGCGCTCCAATCTGCGAAGGTCTCGTCGTCACCCGTCAGGTCGATGACGTTACCTTCCGCAACCTGCACCGTGGTTCCATCGATCTCGTTGATGTCGGCCATGACAGGGGCGATCACATGCGTGCCGGTTTCGCCGCCATCGACGGCGCCGTTGTCTGAGCTGGCGCATCCGGCGAGCGTGAATGCGGCGCCAATGACGGCGATTCCGATGACTGTACGAAACGCGAAACTGCGAACCTGCGACATGGATGAACCCCTCCGGTTGTGATGCGCCCAGCATAGGGCTCTTCTCGCCGGATGCACCGGGCAGTCAACGCAGCCGCAGTTCAGTGATGCCTCACCCTGAGTAGGGTGGTCAGTATGGCGCAGTGGGTTCCGGACGTCCTCGGTGACGAGTTCGAGCAGTGCACCCTCCCGCTGGGCGAAGATGATCAGGGCGAGGTCGTTGCGACGCTGGTGCGGGCGCTGCCTGAGGTGGCGCAGCCCGTTTCTGGGTGGGAGCGGTTCGTCCGCCGGTTGCGCGGACGGCCGACCACGGATGCTCCGCCGCTGCTCGATGGGGTCGATGTGCTGTACGTGCACGGCTGGTCGGACTACTTCTTCCAGAAGCGGTTGGCGCGGTTCTGGTCATCGCGCGGCGCGCGCTTCTACGCGCTGGATCTGCGCAAGTATGGGCGCAGCATCCGTGACGGTCATACCCCCGGGTACGTTGCTGATCTGCGGACCTACGACGAGGACATCGCCGCGGCGCTGGATGTGATGGCCGAGGATGCCGACACCTCGCGTGGCCCGCGCCGTTTGGTGCTGATGGGGCATTCGACGGGCGGACTCGTGCTGAGTCTGTGGGCGAACCGTCATCCGGATGTGGCGGATGCTGTCATATTGAACTCCCCGTGGCTGGAGTTCCAACTAGCGCCGCTGCGTGCCGCGATCGCTCCGGTGGTGGAGTTGCAGGCGCGGCTGCGGCCCTTGGATGCTGCACCGCAGATCGACCTCGGCTTTTACGCGCGGGCGCAGGCCGAGGTGGCCGATGCGGACGACCTGATGGAACCGAATCCGGCATGGCGGCCGACACCAGCGATGGTGGTGCATGCCGGGTGGTTGCATGCGATTCTCGACGGACATCGCATGGTGGGCGACGGGCTCGCGATTCCGGTTCCGGTGTGCGTGCTGCTGTCCGCGCGTTCGGTACTGCCCACGCGCTGGTCAGAGGAGCTGACCTCGGCCGACACTGTTCTGGTGGTCGACGACATCGCGCGGCGGTCGCTAAAGCTCGGGGCATCCGTCACTGTCGAACGGGTGGACGGCGCCCTGCACGACATATTCCTGTCGCGCAAGCAGGCGCGCGATGACGCCTACGCGCGGTTGGAGCGCTGGGTGACTGGGTGGGTTCGCTCGCGTCCTGCGCCGTAGCGGCCAGAGCAGCACAGGTCAACGGGGTGTTCAACGCGCTGGATGACGGTCAGGATGCCGGTATGTGGACACTACTGATCGTGCTTCTGGTCGTTTGGGCGGGACTGTCGATTCTCGGCTTCGTCGTGAAGGGTCTGCTGTGGCTGGCCATCATCGGCCTGATCCTGTTCTTGGTGACCCTCGCCGTCGGCTTCTTCCGTCAGCGCTCGAGCAGAGGTTGACGTCCACCGTTGCCCCCAGCAACGCGTCCCAGCCCCGCATCTCCGTGAACCACGGGGAGGCGGGGCTTTCGCGTGCGGGGGTCTTTAGCGGTAGTTGATGAACTGCAGGTCGACGTCGAGGTCGCTTCCCTTGAGGAGCGCGATGACACCCTGCAGGTCGTCGCGGCTCTTGGACTGCACGCGCAGTTCGTCGCCCTGGATCTGGCTCTTGACGCCCTTGGGGCCCTCGTCGCGGATCATCTTCGAGATCTTCTTCGCGTTCTCGGAGGAGATGCCGTCCTTGAGCGTGGAGACGATGCGGTACTCCTTGCCGCTGGCGAACGGGTCACCCGTCTCGAGGCTCTTCAGCGAGATGCCGCGCTTGATGAGCTTGGACTGGAACACGTCGAGGACGGCCTTCGCGCGGTCTTCGGTGTTCGCCTTGATCAGGATCGATTCGCCGCTCCACTCGACCGATGCTCCGGTGCCCTTGAAGTCGTAGCGCTGCTCGATCTCTTTGCGCGCCTGGTTGAGGGCGTTCTCCGCCTCCTGGTGGTCGACCTTGCTGACAATGTCGAACGATGAGTCTGCCATGGCGCCAGTCTAGCCAGCGCCCGCCGTATACACATTTTCTGAGATTTTGGTCGCCCCGTCCGGGTCGGGAGAGTTGTCCGGTACGAGCGTGAAAGCGCCCGCGACGCCGCGCGCCCGCGCGCTGAAAGCGCGACCACCTGTCAATGATGAGACCGCAGCTCTGAGCTGCCCAGTAATCGCGCGAGATTCAGCCGAATTCGACCTTGACGTCGGCGAAGGAGGCGACTTCGTCTTGCAGTCGATCTGCCAGCCAGCGACCGTCGCGTAGCCATTTCTGCGCGTTCGCTTCGCTGTTCCACCCTCCGAGCGGATCGCAGTGGGTCTCCCAGAGCGCTTGCCAGCCTTCGAGGTCTTGTGCGAGTTCTGGCGATAGGCCGTACGTCTCAGGGGTCGTGGTGTAACCGGCATCCCACGTCGGCGTCGAATTCTCCCAGAGCGGGTAGCGACGACCATAGTCCGGAAACAGGCGAATCACCCTCCTGTCAGGCGGAACCTGCGGTAACCGATTCATATCCATCTGGTCCCATGCTCTACGGCTGTTCAGCGGTGCTTGTGAACACGTTGTCTGATATCTGCGTCATTCCGTCCGGGCTGGGCGCGCCGTCCGGTACGACGGTGAACGCCCCGGCGACTCCATCCGCACCGAACGACGAACCACTCCCGCCGCAGCTGAGTATCCAGGCATCTTCGTCCACGTACGCGAGGAGGCAAGCATTGGCCTTGTCGCCGCCTCGCGCGAGCCAAAGTGACGTTCCGTCATGCTTCCCAACGAATCTCGCTGTTGTCGGATCGGCCGTATCCCAGGCATAGGCGGGTAGCGCTTCTGGAACCTCATCCGCTGGTTGTGCGTCGCGGTCA
Organism: Microbacterium sp. A94; assembly: GCF_051842855.1. NCBI lineage: Bacteria > Bacillati > Actinomycetota > Actinomycetes > Micrococcales > Microbacteriaceae > Microbacterium > Microbacterium sp. A94. Next base: position 126,572 of record NZ_JBPXMU010000006.1, read on the forward strand.
AGCACGGCGTAGGCGGAGTCAGACGGCGCACAACCGGTCAGGGTAAGCGCCGCGCAGGTAGCGATGACGGCCATTCCGACGCGGAGACCTGAGCGTCGAGGGGCACGGCCTGTGGCAAGCGGTCCGGATGGCTGATGCTTCTCTGCGCTACTCAAAACATCCATGCGGTTCATCTTGGCGCATCGATGCGAAACGCGACAGCACCCTGCGTTGTCACTGGTGCTTCTTGGGGTCAGGAAAGACGGCGCTTTCGTGCGTCATCTTCTCGATGTCTCCGTGGGGCCTATCGAATCAGAGGCGTTCTTGGAAGCGCTTCCAGGCCAGTGGATGCAGCGTTGCCGCAGATTACATATTGATATCAGCATCCCGAACCATTGCGCATGTGGAAGATTTCATTGCATACTGTAAGCGCTTGCAGTTGCGCAGGTCTTCCGTACTCAGAGAGGCATACACCAATGAAGGTGCACAAGAAGGGCATCGTCGCGTTCGGCGCATTTGCCGTAGTTGCGACGCTGACGCTCGCTGGCTGCTCATCGAGCAGCACTCCCACCGATGACTCCGACGCAGGCGCCGAGTTCTCCGGCCAGATCACCGTCTGGGCAGACACGAACCGTGCCGCGGTCCTCGAAGACGCCGCGAAGAAGTTCACCGCCGATACCGGCGTGAAGGTCACCATCGTCGAGAAGCAGATGGACGAGGTGCGTACGCAGTTCGTTCAGCAGGTGCCGACCGGCAAGGGTCCTGACGTAGCCGTCGGCGCACACGACTGGCTGGGCGAGCTCGTCACCAACGGCGTCGTCGCTCCAGTCGAGCTGGGTGACCGCGCCGATGAGTTCCAGCAGGTCGCTCTGGACGCATGGAACTACGAGGGACAGAACTACGGCATCCCCTACGCGATTGAGAACATCGCGCTGCTGCGCAATGCCGACCTGGCGCCTGAAGCCGCCACCGACTACGCAGACATGATCGCTAAGGGTCAGGCATCCGGTGCTGAGTACCCCTTCCTGGTCGGTCTTGACCCCGAGGCATCCGACCCGTATCACCTGTACCCGTTCCAGACCTCGTTCGGTGCTCCGGTGTTCGGCACCACCGCCAACGGGGCCTACGACTCGACCGACCTGCAGATCGGAAACGCCGGCGGCGAGCAGTTCGCAGCCTGGCTGGCCGAGCAGGGTGCCGCGGGCGTGCTCAACACGAACATCACTCCCGACATTGCGCGCGAGAGCTTCCTCGCTGGCAAGTCGCCGTTCTACCTGACCGGCCCCTGGAACGCCACTGACGCCATCGACGCCGGCCTCAACATCGAGATCGACCCGATCCCGGCCGCGGGCGACCAGGAAGCGCAGCCGTTCGCCGGTGTGCAGGGCTTCTTCCTCAGCTCCGAAAGCGAGAACCGTCTCGCCGCCAACGAGTTCCTGCTGAACTACATCGGCAGCGAAGAAGTGCAGACCGCCCTCTACGAGGTCGGCGGACGCACTCCGGCGCTGACCGCGTCGTACGAGGCAGCCGTCTCGTCAGACCCGATCACCGCCGGCTTCGGCGAGGTCGGTGCGAACGCCGTGCCGATGCCCTCCATCCCCGAGATGGGATCGGTATGGGAGTACTGGGGCGTCACCGAGGTCGCACTGATCAACGGCCAGGGCGACCCCGCCGGTCTCTGGTCGAAGATGGCCGCAGACATCCAGGCCGCCATCGGCTGATCTGCCACAGCGGTGGAGTGACCTCGAATCTCGAGCGTCGCTCCACCACCGGCATCCGCCACCAACGGCCACGAGCATGCGAAGCAGAAGGAACCGATGAGCACGCCGACCAACGCAGACACTGTCGAGTCCGCAGCATCCAGTCGCAGATCCCGCCGCGCGGGGCGGATCGCGGATGCCGCGAGCATCGGCTGGAAGCTGATGCTGTTCAAGGTGATCGCCCTGGGCATCATCGACGCACTCGCTGTCTACGCGATCTTCGTCCTGCTTCAGAGCGGACAGTGGCTGCCGGCATCCATCGTCGCGGTCGTCACGATCGTCGCGAACTGGATCTATTTCAGCCGCGGCAATCTGCCCGCCAAGTATCTCGTCCCGGGCCTCATCTTCCTCTTCGTCTTCCAGGTGTTCGCTGCGTTGTACACCGGCTATATCGCCTTCACTAACTACGGCACCGGGCACAACAGCGACAAAGACAGCGCTGTCAACGCACTCATGCTGTCGGCCCAGGAGCGTGTCCCCGACTCCGCCGCATATGAACTCACCATCGTCGAGCAGCTCGGCGAGTTCTCGTTCCTCGTCACCGCGCCCGACGGCGACGTCTCCATCGGCGGCGAGGAGCGTCCGCTCGACGAGGTCGATGGCGCCCAGATGGAGGGTGACAAGGCTGTCGGCCTCGCCGGTTACAACACGCTCGGTTTCGCGCAGATCGTTCAGAATCAGCAGGCCATCTCGGATATGGCCGTGCCGATCAGCGATGACCCGAACGATGGCGCGCTGCGCACACCGGACGGCTCGATGGCATACGTCTACGTATCGTCGCTCGTATACGACGAGGCCGCCGCGACCATGACCGACACCGGAACAGGCGTCGTCTACTCCGACATCGGCACGGGTGCTTTCACTGCTGACGACGGCACTGAGCTCATGCCCGGCTGGCAGATCAACGTCGGCGTCGATAACTTCGTCCGGGCGTTCGGCGCCGAGTCCATCCGCGGACCGTTCCTGTCGGTGCTGGTGTGGACCTTCGTCTTCGCGGTCCTGTCGGTCGCCACGTGCTTCGCGCTCGGCCTGTTCATCGCGGTGGTCCTCAACGACCCGCGGATGCGATCGAAGAAGTACTACCGGGTCATCATGATCCTGCCCTACGCGTTCCCGGGGTTCCTCTCCGCGCTGGTGTGGGCAGGAATGATGAACCAGGAGTTCGGATTCCTCAACGCCGTCCTCTTCGGCGGAGCGGAGATTCCGTGGCTGACCAACGAATGGTTGGCGAAGATCAGCATCCTGCTGGTGAACCTCTGGTTGGGGTTCCCCTACATGTTCCTGATCTGCACCGGTGCCCTGCAGGCGATCCCGGAAGACGTGCAAGAGGCTGCTCGAGTCGACGGTGCAAGCGCCTGGCGAGTGTTCCGATCGATCAAGCTGCCACTGCTGTTCGTGTCGGTGGCGCCGCTGTTGATCTCGTCGTTCGCCTTCAACTTCAACAACTTCAGCCTGATCTACATGCTCACCGGCGGTGGGCCGCGCGATGTCACCGCCGGCATGAACGTGGGTGCGACCGACATCCTCATCACGATGGTCTACAAGGTCGCCTTCGTCGGCTCGAACTCCGATTACGGGCTGGCGAGTGCCTTCTCGATCATCATCTTCCTCGTCGTCGCCGCGATCTCTATCGTCGCCTTCCGACAGACCAAGTCTCTTGAGGAGCTGAACTGACATGACTGCCGTGAAGCCCGATTCGACCACCGCGATCGTGACCGCGGATGCGGGAGTCCCCGGTACCGGGAAAGAATCCCGCCGCCCGTTCAAACGCTATTTCCGGGAGACCGGCTGGCGTCACATCGTCGGCATCGTGGTGGGCGCGTTCGCGCTCTTCCCGCTGCTGTACATCCTCAGCGCATCGCTGAACCCCGGTGGCACGCTGCTGACGGCCAACTCCCTGTTCAGCAACGTCAACTTCGAAAGCTATGTGACGCTGTTCAACAGTCCGCGCAGCCCCTATGCCGCGTGGTTCATCAACACCCTGATCATCGGCCTGGTGACCTCGGTGTTCACAGTGCTGCTCGGCGCGCTCGCCGCATACTCGTTCTCGCGCATGCGCTTCACCGGTCGGCGCTTCAGCCTCACGGCGCTGCTGGTCGTGCAGATGTTCCCGCAGATGCTGGCGATGGTCGCGATCTTCCTGCTCATGGTTGCCATCGGTGATGTCTTCCCGGCGATCGGGCTGAACTCGCAGATCGGCCTGATCATGGTCTATCTCGGCGGCGCGCTGGGCGCGAACACCTACCTGATGTACGGCTTCTTCAACACCGTTCCGGCATCCATCGACGAGGCTGCGAAGATCGACGGCGCCGGACACGCGCGAATCTTCTTCACGATCATCTTGCGCCTGGTCGCTCCGATCCTGGCTGTGGTGGGGCTGCTGAGCTTCATCGGCACCTCCAGCGAGTTCATCCTGGCGAGCCTGATCCTCGTCGACCCCGAGAAGCAGACGCTCGCCGTCGGCCTCTACAAGTTCGTCTCCGACGAGTTCTCGAAGAACTGGAGCGTGTTCGGAGCCGGTGCTGTTCTCGCCGCGATCCTGCCGGTGGCGCTGTTCCTGGCGCTGCAGAAGTACATCGTCGGCGGGCTGACGGCGGGTAGTGTGAAGTAGTACTCCGCGCACCAACGCGGCGCACAAGTGAAGAACAACTCAAGGGCTCTGTCATGGCGACTGCCGTGCAACCACGTCGATTCCGGCGATGGTGCATCGCCGTCAACGAAAGGTCCATGACATGACGATCCTTCTTCCACACCACGACGGCTCCCCGCTGTATGTGTCGAACTCGGCCCCCGCGCTCGGCGACCAGGTCGCTGTGCGGCTGCGAGTCCCCGCCGGCTACGGTTCACTGACGGCTGTGCGTGCACGGTCCAATCCCGACCACGAGCCGGATTGGGCCGAAGCGCGCAGCATCGGCAGCGCAGACGGCTGGGACTGGTGGGAAGCTGACATCACCGTCCGTAACCCCCGCCACGGTTACCGGTTCATGCTGTTGCACGCGGACGGACGCGTGGAATGGCTGAATCAGGCCGGTCTTCATCGGATCGACACCGTGGATGCCGACGACTTCGCCCTGGTCGCGAACGAAGCGCCGCCAGCCTGGCTGAACGAATCAGTGATGTACCAGATCTTCCCCGATCGCTTCGCCCGGTCAGCGCAGGCCGACGAGCACGACGCACCTGACTGGGCGATGCCCACCGACTGGAACACGCCCGTCGATCCGGTGATGCCAGCGCGCTCACGGCAGTTCTACGGCGGTGACATCCCCGGCATCATCGAGAAGCTGGACCACCTCGTCGAGCTGGGCGTGAACCTGCTGTATCTCACGCCGGTGTTCCCTGCAGCCTCCAACCACCGCTACGACGCATCCAGCTTCGACCGCGTCGACCCGCTCCTGGGCGGCGACGAGGCGTACATCCGACTGATCGAAGAGGCGCATGCCCGGGGCATCCGCGTCATCGGTGATCTCACGAGCAATCACTCCGGTGACCGACACGAATGGTTCCAGGAGGCGCTGGGCAACCCCGGCGCCGAGACCGAGAGCTTCTACTACTTCACCGACGAGGGCAACACCGAATACGAGACGTGGCTGGGTGTTCCCTCGCTGCCGAAGTTCAACTGGGAGTCGTCGGCACTGCGCGAGCGTTTCGTCTCCGGTGATGACTCGATTGTCGCGAAGTGGCTGAACCCGCCCTACAACGCCGACGGTTGGCGGGTCGACGTGGCGAACATGACCGGTCGCCTGGGCGCTGTCGATCTGAACGCGGAGGTGCGCGCACTGCTGCGCGAGTCGATCCGCCGCATCAACCCTGACGCGATCCTGCTCGGAGAGTCGACGAACGATGCAGTCAGCGACCTGCAGGGTGACGGCTGGCACGGCGCGATGACCTACCCACCGTTCACCCGTCCGCTGTGGGCGTGGCTGAGCGAGGCGACCTATACGCCGTATCTGACGGCTCAGGGCGACGAGCAGACTGAGCCGTGGTTCTTTGGGCTGCGGGCAGACGGTATCCCGCGGTACACAGCCCGCGACTTCGTCGACAGCATGACCGCATTCACCGCTGGCGTGCCGTGGCGAGTGCGGCTCGGCAACATGCAGCCGCTCGACACCCATGACACCGCCCGCTTCGCGACGAACGCGGCGCCGGGCACAGTGCCTGTGGCGGTCGGTCTGTCCATGACGATGCCGGGACTGCCGGTCGTCTTCGCCGGCGACGAGTTCGGGCTCACCGGTGTGGACGGTGAAGCGAGCCGTACGCCGATGCCGTGGGGAACCGAGCAGGAGCCTGACGTCGCCGAACGGCTGGCCGAGTACCGTTCGCTCATCGCCTTGCGCCGCGCGCACCCCGTGCTCGGCACCGGCGGTATGCGCTGGCTGCATGTCGACGACGAGACGATTGTGTTCGTCCGGGAATCAGCTGCGGAGACGGTGCTGGTGTTCGCAACGCGCAGTGGCGCGGACATCGTGCTGGATGCCGCATCCATCCCTGGTCTCGAGAAAGCGCGATCGTTGTTCGGGTCGGCGTCGCTGACGGAGCTGGCGTCCGGGGCAGCCTCCATCACCGCTTCAGGTGCGTCGTTCGCAGCGTGGTCGCTTCCGGGAACTCCTCTTCCCGACTGAGCACCCTTAACCGCTTGCGAGTGGGCGCTGGTGGCTCACTTTTCGCGCGAAACCGAGCCACGCGCGCCCACTCGCACGCAGTGAAGGGGGCGGGGCGCGTGTCTGCTGCGGGCGGGGGAGATTGCGTCGTAGCGTAGAGGCATGGCAGGGGTAGCCGGACGCAGTCGGGTGGTCAGTTGGATCGCCGCGATCTTCTGCGTGGCCGTCATTGTGGGGCTGCTGTGGTTCGCGTCGCCCCTGTGGCTGGAGCTGTTCAACTTCGTCGGCGATCTCCTGCGCGGGACCGCGACGGCTGCTGCCGAAGCATCCTGAGTTTTCGCGGGTCGAGCGACACGTCGGCACGCCTCCGCAGCCGCATGGCCGCGCGGCGATACCCTCACATTGCACATATCCGACGAGAGGCGCCCCCATGAGTGACCACGAGGTTCCCCGGTCCGAGCAGCCGGAAGACGCGAACGACGCCGTCGACAGCGCTAACGCTGGTGGCGCTGAGGTCGACGCGGCCGCGGTCGATGCGCCGGGTGCGACAGGTGATGTGCGTGACGACGCTTTCGTCGAATCTTCCGCGCTGACAGATTCTTCCGACGATTTCACCGCCGCTGACACGGTCACCGCCGCCGACACGGCTGCCGACACAGACACAGCAGCCGCCGACACCGCCACCGCAGACACCGCCACCGCGGACGCGAGCGAGTCGGCGAGCACGAGCAGTGTTTCGGATGCTGTTGACCCTGACCTTGCTGCCTTCGAAGAAGCCGAGCGCGCTCATCCCGGTACGTTCGTCGCGCCGGAGCCTGCCCCGGCACCGCCGGCGCCTGTCGCCGCGGACCCTGTCGAAGCACCGGCTTCGGCTCCTACGCACGCAGACTCCTTCGATGCTCCGGACATGAGCGACGAGCGCATCGACGCGGCTGCTGCGGTGGCCAATGCGGATGCGACGCTGGCTGAGGTCAACGCGGCATCCGAGGGTTCGATCGCCGACACCGCTTACCAGCCGTCCGACGTCGACGCCGAAGACACAGCCACGCGAGTCGTTCCGTCTGAGCCGGTTGCGTACTCTGAGCCCGTTTCGTACTCCGAGCCGACGGTTGCGTCAGAGCCCGTGGTCGCACCGCCGGCATACGCGCAGCAGCAGCCGATCTTCGTGCAGGCTCCCGAGCCGCCGCGCGAGCGCAACAACCGCGGAACCGCCGCAGGCATCGGCCTGCTGGCCACTCTTTCGTTCGCGATCCTGTACCTGGGCACCGCGCTCGGGCTGGGCGCGCTGGCGGGCGATGTGACCGGTGAGAACTTCGTCGATGCACTGATCGCGCCGCTGACGACGTGGGGCTTGTGGGTTCCGGTTGTCGTGTTCTTCATCGGCTTCTGGCTGCTGGGTGCGATCGTCAACCGCGGACGCTGGGGACGCTGGGTCGTCTTCGGCATCATCGTGGGTCTGTTCGCGTATGTCGGACACATTCTCGGTCAGCTGTTCGAGGCTCCGTTCTGGATGCTCACGGCCTCTGAAGGCAACGAACTGGTCGGTTCCCAGCTGCTGGCTCCGCTCGCGATTGCGGCTTTTGTGTTCGGTCGCGAGCTCACGATCTGGTTCGGTGCGTGGGTTGCCCGCAGCGGTGCACGCAAGACCGAGCTCAACGCCGAGGCTCAGCGTGAGTACGAGCGCACGCTTGAGGCCGGCCCGACTCTGCCGAGGTAGCAATCACTGACAACTTCTCGCCTGACCCCCGCGGCCCCGTGCCTGCGGGGGTTTCGGCCATCCTGGCGACGGTGATGACGACGATCGGATTCTTCGCGCTGGCCGTTTTCGGGCTGGGTGCGTTGAGCGTGGCGACGGATGCTGACATCATCGCGACTCCGGGACTAGGCCAGGCTCCGGGCGTCGTCGGTATGGCTCTCGCTGTGGCGCAGTTCGCGGTGCTGTTGTGGATGGCCGTGCGGATCAAGAACCCACGTTATCGCTCGGTATGGACCATCGCAATCGTGACGGCATTTGTTCATCTGCTGGGTGTCGGTCTGGTCGCTGCAGTGGTTTCGGGCGAGTTCGTGACGGGGCTGTCGGTGATCGGCGAACTGATTACCGGGGGAGCGAGCCTGGTCATTTTTGTCGTAGCCGTGCTGGCTGCGTGGGCCGGGGTGGCCCTGCGCCGCACCAGGGCCAAGCGGCCGCAATGGCCGTGGGAGCGCGACGAGCCCGGCGAGTAGGAAGTCGCATTGCGCTGCCTGCGGGCATTGCGCTGCCTGTGGGCATTGCGCTGCCTGCGGGCAGAGTGGTGCCTGGGGTCCGTCAGACGAACATGACGCGGAGCTGCGGCTCGTCGCCGTAGGTGCGACCGAGCGGGCTGGTCCAGAGGATGACGCCGTTCTCGAGCTGTTTCGCACTCCAGCGATCTCGCTTGTCGACGTCTGGATGCTTCAGCGGATGATGACTGGTGCAGAAATGCGCGAGGTTGCAGAGCTCGGTCGCCCCGCCCTGGGCGTGGTCATGGTTGTGATCGATCTGGCACCGGTGTACGGGCGCACGGCAGCCGGGAAAGCGGCAGTGCTGGTCGCGAGCGCGGAGATAGCGCTTCATATTCGCGGTCGGAGTGTAGTTGTCGGTTGCGACGGCCATCCCGGCAGGATCGAGGAAGATTCGGTCCCAACTGGACGCGTAGCCGGCGAGAAGTCGGGCAGTGTCGGGGGAGAGGGGGCCGTGGCCATCGAACTCAGCCATGCGGTTGTCGGCACCGGTGAGAGTGGTCGCGGCAAGGGTGATCTGGACGGATGCGCGGATGGATCCCAACGCGGTGCCGAGATTCCCCTCGGGGCTGGAGGGAACGCCGGTGAGAACCAGGTCGGCGAGGATGTCGGCGCGCAGTTCGTCCATCGACCGGGTGTCGGTTTCGACTGGTCCGTACCCGTCATGCATGGGGGTGCCCTCGTCGGCCGTTGACCCGAGACCAGCGGCGCGATCGGAGTCTGCAATGAGACCAGCCGCCGCAATCAGGCCAGCATCTTCGACGACGTCGGAGTCGTCGATCAGATCTGCGTTGCGGAGGGCTGCTTCGTCGCGAGCGGCTTGTTCGTCGGCGGAGACGGGGCTGTCGGGCTCGAGGGCGTCCGCTCCGGGCTGGCTGGCGGGGTTCGTCTCCCACGGGGCTGGAGTGCCCATCGCGTAGGCGAAGTCCTCATCGAGCGCGGCCGGCGGCTCCGGATCGGATGGTGTCTGTGCGGCAAGGGCAGCTTCGCGTTCGGCTTGAATGGCCTTCAACGCCGCGTTGCGTGGACGGCGCTTGCCCTTGGGGCGGGCTTCGATGAGTCCACGGGACATTTCGGAGAGCCGGTCATACATCGCGTAGGCGAGCATCTCGGGCTGCAGCGTGGACAGCATCGCCGTCCCATCACCGCAGGGACGCACGCCCACACTGCGTTCCCGGCGTGCCCGGCGGTGGCGTTCTTCGACCGTCTCGGGAGAGATGACCGCGGCCACGTCCCGAGCATGCGCACGGGTTCGAGCAGCGGTGTCGCCTTCTGCGAAGGGAAGCACTTGCTCCTCATACTCGGCGCGCAAGCGCGCAGCATCCGGATGCCCGCTGAGCAGCGGCGCCTCGGTGACGATCACATCTGCGTGCCGGCGGCTGATCTTTCCGTCCGCGAGCGCCCGCAAGGTCGCCGGGTACAGCCGCACCAAACCCCAAGCATCCGTGATCTGCTTCGATGCCGTCGTGGGCGAGATCTGACCGGCCGCTGCGTACTCATTGAACAGAGAGCGAAACGCTATCTCATCGGAACCTGGATCCAACGATCGCTCCGTGGCCATGAGGTCTAACCGCTCTGCCAGCAGCTCGGCACGCTGTGCTTCCAGCGCCGCGATCTGCTCACCGACCGTCACCCAGTTATCCAGCAACGACTCTCGCCGCGCGAGGGAGTCCTTGCGGGTCTGGGTGTCGGCGCTGATCGGGGTCATGCATCCAGAATAGAACGAATATACCATTGTATCAATGGTTTTGAGTCGTTAAGTCAGGTTGATATGGGAATATATAACCTACTCTACTGATCCGCATCGCTTGTTCCGCGTCTGATCCGCTGAAATCTCGGCTGTTTGGGCAGATCGCCGTACGCTGGAACCGTGGAGCGGTCAATAGAGACGCAAGTCGACCGGGCGGTGGATGCCTGGTTGCGCTGGGTGCCGCGCTGGGAGCCGGCCACCTACCGCGGACGCGTCGCGCCGTGCCGTCTCTGCCTCGGCTCGCCCGTGCTGTCTGCGGCGGGGATCGGGGCGAATGCTCCGCACGGCGTGCAGCACGGCCTGTCCACGCGCATCAAGCGGATCGTCGATCATGCCGTTGCCGCGTACACCGCTGGAAATCTGCCGATGCTTCAGTCGGAGCTGGATCAGCAGGCGGCGCGGAATCGGGCGCGCAGCTACCGTCCGGCCGAGGACTTGTCGCCGGAGTTCGAGGGCATGCCGCTTGATCCGGAACCGACCCCCGGGGCGCCGTTCCTCTTCACCATCGCGGGTCTTGCGGACGTCGACAGCCAAGAGTTGCCGCCGCTTCCGCCGCTGAGCGAGGAGGCGAAGGCCGCGCTGCGGCAGGAGGTCGGCCTCGCCGATGAGTACGCGAATCTGGTCGGTCGCGAGATCTGCGGCATCCTGCTTCGCCATCGCCTGCACGTTCAGGCCGCGATCTCGCAGTACGTCGAGCCGCAGATCGAGGCGATGCTCGCCGAGCTGACGGACTCGCTGGACTCTCCGTTCGGGCCGGATACCCCGTAGCGGCGGACCCGGCGCTCGCGCGGATAGGTCGCCGCGCGTCAACGCTTCGGCGCGAGTAAGCACCTCGACGCGAGTCGGGTGCTGCGCCGCGAGTCGGCGTTTCGGCCGCGGGGCGGATGCTGCGTCGCGAGTAAGCACTTCGGCGTGAGTCGGCGCTTCGGCTGCGAGTCGGATGCTACGTCGCGAGTCCGCACTTTGGCCGCGAGTCAACGCTTCGCCGCGAGTAAGCACCTCGGCGTGAGTCGGCACTTCGGCTGCGAGTCAACACCTCGCCGCGAGTAGGCACCTCGCCGCGAGTAAGCACTTCGCCGCGAGTCCGCACTTCTGCCGCGAGTCGGATGCTGCGTCGCGAGTCCGCACGCCGCAGTGTGTGATTGGTGCTGCAAGCAGCGACTCGCGGGTGCGGCCCCGTGCCGCGCCGTGCCGTGCCGTGCCGCGCCGCGCCGCGCCGTGCGTGCCGCACCGCGCGAGGCGACCGGATGCTGCCGCACCTGACACTTCCCTGGGAACGTGCGTGCGGGCTTGGGGTCTCCAGCATCCACAGGCTATCGTTTTTCGATAGATACCAGCCGCTTATCGATAGGTAGATTGATGCAACCCCGTGTGACTGCCGCGCTCAAAACTCTTATCGCCGTCATGCTCGGGCTCCTCCTGACGAGCCAGGTGCTGGTGATCCCCGAGGTCGCCCGCATCACGGCGATCCGCAACCCTGACGTCGACCACCTTGAGATTCCGGGAATCATCGGCGCCATCATCTTCCTCGCCCTCGTCGAAGTGACGCTGATCTGCGTATGGAAGCTGCTCTCGCTCGTGCGTGCCGAGCGGATCTTCAGCCCTGACGCCTTCCGATACGTCGACATCATCCTCTGGGCATTGGCTGCGGCCGGCGCGCTCATCGCCGTCTCGTACGCCGTGATTATCGCCAGTCGCGCCGTCTCGTTGTCGCTCACCCTGCTCGCGATCCTCGGCATCGTCGTGAGTGCCGCGCTCGCATTGCTCGTCCTGGTCCTGCGCGGGCTCCTACGCAAGGCGCTCGAGCTCGAGCAGGACATGTCCGAGGTCGTCTGATGCCCATCGTCATAGACCTGGACGTGCAACTCGCGCGCAAGAAGATGAGCGTGCAGGAATTCGCGGATGCCATCGGCATCACCCCCGCGAACGTCGCTGTGCTCAAGAACGGACGCGCCAAAGCCGTACGCTTCACAACGCTCGAGGCCATCTGCCGCGTGCTCGAATGCCAGCCCGGCGACATTCTCCGCTGGATCCCCGACGAGGAAGAGGGATTGTGATGACTGCCGTTTCCGAAACTGTCAGCTGGGGCGAAGCCGTCGCCCGCCATCTCCTCGACGGCGCCGTCTGCCCGGTGTGCGCCTCGCGGCGCTTGGAGAGTGGATGCTGCGCCCACTGCGGCGCGGACCTCCGCGGCTCCGCCGCATCTGAGGTGTGGGCCGCGTCGGTGTCGGCCGCCGCCGCGATCCGCGGACGCAATCAGCTGATCGAGCGCATCCCGCGCATGGGCGCTTCAGTGGATGCTGTCGCGGGTGCTGTGACTAGGGACGCTGCCGCTCGGGGTGCTGTCGGCGGCGGACTCCATCCGACGCTTCGACAAGCTCAGCGATCGGACTTTGACGCTGCGGCCACGGGCGCCGCTGGCAACGCTCAGCGATCGGGCGTTGACGCTCCGCCCGCGGTTCAGCGAGTGGACTCTGTCTCTGCCCCCGCCGCCCAGCGAGCGGACTCTGTCCCTGCCCCCAACGCTCAGCGATCGGAGTTTGATGCTGCGGCCACTGCCCCCGCCGCCCAGCGAGCGGATGCTGCCGCTCCCCGCCAGAGCGCGACGGTGCAGTCGGTCCTGGCGATCGCGGGCGCTGGACTCTTCGCGATCGCTGCGCTGATCTTCACCTTCCTCAACCCCGAGCTGTCCGACCGTGCGACCCGCAGCGTCGTGGTGGGCCTTGTGACGTTGATCTTCCTGGGCGGCGCGTGGCTGCTCGCCCGCCGCGGCCTGCAGTTCTCCGCCGAAGCTGTCGGCGCGCTCGGGCTCGTCTTCGTGGCGCTCGATGTGTATTCGTTTGCGCAGCTCGGGGGCTCGACAGCATCCACATGGCTGATCTCTGCGGGTGTGACGGCCGGCGCGAGCGGCGTGATGTTCGCCGCCGGAAAGCTGTCGCACGTGCGCGTCTGGCGGTGGGCCGCGCTGATCGGAGCGGCGCTCGTGCCGGCGCAGCTCGGATACGCGGCAGGTTTCGCGAGCGGCGCAGGTTCCGGATTCTTCGCTGCCGTGGGACACCTCGGCACAGCCTTCCTCGCCGCCGTCCTCATCGAGTTCTGGCCGCGCATCGCGCCGCGCATGCTCACCGCCGTGCAGATCATCGTCACGCTCACCGCCGTGCCGCTCGCGGTGGTGGGTGCCTGGTCCGCCTTCGGAGGGATCGGGATGCTGCTGAGCATCAGCCTCGTGCTCGCCCTGGTTGCCGCGCACGCGGTGTTCGCGTCGCGACACCTGCTGCGGCACTGGTGGAGTCTGGTCGCCGGAGGTGCCGCGACGACGGCCCTGACGGTCGCGGTCACATCCCCGGTCGCTGACCTCGCGGCGGTCTGGCTGCCCGCTGCCGTCCCGGCAACTGCCGCATTCGGACTCGCCCTGCTCGCGGCAACCCCGCTGCCGCGTTCGGTTGTGCGCTTCGCGCTCTCGCTCGGAAGCCTCATCGTCATCGGCGCGATCGCACTGATGCCGCTGGTCTACGCCGCAACCACAGCCGTCGATGCTCTCGCCGATGTGGTGCGCGGTTCCGCGCCTGTGGTCGTGAACGACACCTGGGGGATGGCCGCGCTGATCGGTATGGTCGGCATCGCCGCGGGCCTCGCCCTGTTCGGCGGGCTCACCCGTGATCGGATCGCCCAGCTCAGGGCCGCGGATTCGGATGCCGCCACCGCCACCGCCGCTGTCGCTGCCGCCGCGCCGACCACCGCGCGCACCGCCACTACCGCCGTTGCCGCAGTGTCGCCCGCCGCCACCTCAACCCCAACCGCCGCCATCCCAACACCAACCCCCACCCGGCACCCGCTCCTGCACTTCACCGCGTCCACCGATGTGCTCGCGATCGCCTCGGCCGCACTCGCCGTCCTGACCCTGGCGTGCAGCAACCTGTTGCCGCTCCCGGCGCGCCTGGTGGTCGTCCTCGGCGCAGCCGCGGCGGCCGCCGCAGCCCTCCTCACCGCCCGGCCCAGGCGCGCAGCATCCGCCAACACGGCCACGCGGCCCAAGCCCGAGGCATCCGCCAGCATCGCCGCCCGGCTCAGCCCCGCGACATCCGCCAACACGGTCACAGCCAACACGGTCACCGCCAACACGGTCACCGCCAACACGGCCACGCTCATCGCGGCGATCCACGCGGGCATCGCCGTTGCAACTCTCATCTCGTGGCTCGATCCCGTGTCGGCTCCCGTCGCTGGCATCGGCATCCTCGCGGTTCTCGTGCTGGCGAGTCGGACTCTGCCCTCCGGCATCCGATTCCTGCACGTCGGCGTCGGCTTCGCTTATGCGCTCATCTGCCTCGCTCAGGCGCTCGCGCAGAGTCTGCCGCAGGCGCTCGGATTCCCACCGCTCGGAAGCATCGCCGTGCTGTGCCTCGTGGCATCCGCTGCTCTGGTGAGCGCGATCGTGGTGACGTTCATCCCGCGCATCGGCTCGCGCAGCTGGCACGCGGTGCTGGTGGTGACGGCCGTGCCGTTTGCCGCCGGAATCGTGCAGGTGGTCTTCGAGCGCAGCGGCTGGACCGCCCTGTCGACCGCCCTCATGTTCGCCCTCGCGCTGTCGTTGCTGCTGACCCGGCGGCCAGGCCTCGGCATCGTGCTGCGCACCATCGCGGCAGGGATGCTCGTACCCACGGTCGCCGTCGTCGTAGTCTGCCTCGGGGCACAGGTGCTCGCGGTCAGCGCGTCGCCGGTGACGCTGCCGATCATTGCCGCGATCGTCGCGCTCGTGCTGCCGAGCACCACGCTCATCCGCGACGCGCTGCGGACGAACGGTTTGCCGGCGGATGCTGCGGCATCCGTACGTATCGCGATCGAAGCATCCGCCCTGCTGACCTGCGTGATCGCCACAGGCCTCGCACTCGCCCGCGAAGCCGCGGGGTTGGGGACGACCTTCCTCGTGCTGGTGATCCTCGGCGTCGGCTCGGCGGCCAGTGCCGCATTCACCCGCCGCCGGTACGGATGGTGGGTGGCCGGAGCCGCATTCACCGGAGCACTGTGGTGCGTGTGGACCATGAACGGCGTCGATCTGCTCGAGGCATATCTGCTGCCGCCCGCGCTCGCCGCAGCGGTGACCGCTGCGATCCTGGCCGCGCGCGGTGTGGAAGTCCGCGGCCTTTACTCCACCGGCCTCGCCATTGCACTGCTGCCCAGCCTCGCGCTGCTCGTGCTCATCGAACCGGATGCCCGCACCGCAGCACAGGTCCCGTGGCGCGCAATCGCACTGCTGACAGCCGGGGGAGTGCTGCTCGGCCTCGGCTGGGGGCTCGCCCGGCTCGGGCGCCGGTTGCGCATTGCCCGGCTCCGGATGCTCGTACGCCCGACCCTGGTCGCCGCCGGCGTTGCCGCGATCGCGGGGCCGGTGCAGGGCATTCGGATGCCTGAGATCACCGTGCTGCATGGGGTGGCGCTGTTCTTCGCATGCTTCGGAGTGTCGGCGCTCGCGGCGATCATCCTGGCACTGGCGGGACGCGGCATCCGTCGCTCATCGCCAGCATCGTCGGGGCTTCGCCGCACGCGATGGATGCTGGCACCCGCAGTCCTCGCGCTCGCCGCAGGAACCTGGAACGCGATCGAACGCGACTGGGGATCGATCTGGCTGATGTGGGCGTTGATGGTCGGGCTGCTCGCGCTGATGCTCGTGGCTGCGGTGCGGGCCGGGCGGAGTGGGCGGGCCGGGCAGACGACACTGCCGCCGGTGTGGTTCCTGTTCGGCGTCGCATTCGTCACGGCGGTGGTGGCGTGGAGTCCGCGCGATCTGCGGGTGGAGTGGTTCTCGCTGCCACTGGGGCTGTTCCTGCTGGCCGCGGGTGTGCACGCGCTGCGGCACGCGCCGGCGGATGCGGGCGGTGGCAGCGTGAACTCGTGGCCGCTGGGCTTCCGGTCGTCGTGGGCGCTGCTGGCTCCGGGCATCGTGACGATGATGAGCGCCTCGATCGTGGCGACGTTCACCGATCCGCTGACGTGGCGCGCGATCCTGGTGATGGTGCTTGCGCTCGCTGCGATCATGGTCGGAGCAGGGCGCCGCTTGGCCGCACCGTTCATCCTCGGGATGCTGGTGCTGCCGATCGAGAACATCTTCGTCTTCGCGGTGCAGATCGGCCGCGGCGTGGAGTCGATGCCGTGGTGGATCACCCTCGCCGTGATCGGAGCGGTGCTGCTCATCATCGCCGTCACGTACGAGCGGCGCAGTGGGGACGCCTCGACCGTGGCCGCCCGCATCCGCGACCTGCGGTGAGCTGGGCCGCCGCCCGGCCCCTCCCGCCGACCCCCGCCGCCGCGAGAAACACCTAACTGCATGAGAAAGGTGTTCCTACGACCTTTCTCATGCGGCAAGCCATGTCTCGTCGCCGCACCATTGACTCGCACTGTTGGTGCAGGCACAGATAGGAATCTTGGGGCTGTGGATGGATGTGATGCCGCTTTCGCGATCGGCGCTAACGTGAACGGATGCCGCCGCTGGAACCCTTCCGTGCGTTCATCGACGAATCCTCGGCTGCGCGCGGGGACGAACTTCAGGAGTACATGATCGCGGCCGTGCTCATTCCGGCTGACCGATGTGATGCCGTGCGTGAGGCTCTTCGTCCACTCCTGCTTCCTGGGCAGATCAAGCTGCACTGGACAGATGAAAGCGAGTCGCGCAGGCGAGTGATCATCCAACGGCTGTGTGAGCTCGAGACGGTGAACGTTGTGGTCACTCATGTCAGCAGACGCCAGCGGAAGACCGAACGGTTTCGGCGCAAATGTCTTGAGGATCTCTACTACGAGATGGTTGGCATGAAAATCTATGACCTGACTTTGGAGAGCCGCGGGCGACATCAAGACAGCAGTGATCGAGGCCACATCGTGGCCCTGCAAGGTCAAGGGCTGGAGCAGCGGGTGCGCATCAAACATCTTCGCGGGGGCGACGAGCCATTGCTATGGATCGCGGATGCGATTCTCGGTGCGATCAATTCCACGCATCTGGGGATTGAGGAGCATTTGGAGGCGCTGTCTTCGACGTTCCTCATCCATAAGTCGACTGGGGAATCGCTTTTGTCCTGAAGCAAGCGAAAGGCCCTAGATCCAGTCGTCCGGCTGGGTTTCTAAGGCCTTCTTCCCGACCCGTCGTAACGGGAGGCGCTACCAATATAGCTTGTCGACCCTGACTCGGCAATGGCTCAGAGCCTGCGGGGCCGGGGAAACTTCTCACGGCCACCGCGGCGCCAGCCGCGAGTCGGCCCACCGCCGCCCGGACCCCTCCCGCCGACCCCACCCGCCGCGAGAAACACCTAACTGCATGAGAAAGGTGTTCCTACGACGTTTCTCATGCGGCAAGCCATGTCTCGTCGCCCCAGCCCCACCACTAGCCCCGCCCCCGCGGGCCGTAGCACATCTCCCCTCCCGCCATTTGACCGCATCCATTACGCGGCATTACACTTGATCAGGTGTGTGCACGTCTCGGCGTGCCTGCACACGGGCTCCGGTCCATACCGGTCAGCCCCCACGGCATACCCACCACACCAAAAGCTCAGGCGGTTCCGCCTGCGCCGGTGGGTTTGATGTGAAACCCATCACGCTGTCACCGTGCAGCACTATGAGGAGAGAACGTGCCAACTATTCAGCAGTTGGTTCGCAAGGGACGCTCGCCCAAGGTCACTAAGACCAAGGCGCCAGCGCTCAAGTCGAACCCGCAGCAGGCCGGGGTATGCACCCGCGTCTACACCACCACCCCGAAGAAGCCGAACTCGGCGATGCGCAAGGTCGCTCGTGTGAAGCTTCGTAACGGCGCAGAGGTCACCGCTTACATTCCCGGTGAGGGCCACAACCTGCAGGAGCACTCGCTCGTGCTCGTCCGCGGCGGTCGTGTTAAGGACCTCCCCGGTGTGCGTTACAAGATCGTCCGTGGCGCCCTGGACACCCAGGCTGTCAAGAACCGTAAGCAGGCTCGTTCCCGCTACGGTGCGAAGAAGGGTTGAGTTAGATGCCTCGTAAGGGTCCCGCCCCGAAGCGCCCCGTCGTCAACGATCCCGTATACGGCGCACCGATCGTCACCTCGCTCGTCAACAAGATTCTCGTTGACGGCAAGAAGTCGCTCGCTGAGTCCATCGTCTACGGCGCCCTCCGCGGCGTCGAGGCGAAGAACAACGAGGACGCTGTCGCCACCC
Organism: Microbacterium sp. A94; assembly: GCF_051842855.1. Classification (NCBI taxonomy): domain Bacteria; kingdom Bacillati; phylum Actinomycetota; class Actinomycetes; order Micrococcales; family Microbacteriaceae; genus Microbacterium; species Microbacterium sp. A94. Next base: position 145,089 of record NZ_JBPXMU010000006.1, read on the forward strand.
TGAAGAAGGCGCTCGACAACGTGCGCCCGACTCTTGAGGTTCGCAGCCGCCGCGTTGGTGGCTCGACCTACCAGGTGCCGGTTGAGGTCAAGCCTCACCGTGCCAACACCCTCGCGCTGCGCTGGCTTGTCAGCTACGCCAAGGGTCGCCGTGAGAAGACGATGACCGAGCGTCTCCAGAACGAGATTCTGGATGCCTCGAACGGCCTGGGCGCTGCAGTCAAGCGTCGTGAGGACACTCACAAGATGGCCGAGTCGAACCGCGCGTTCGCTCACTACCGCTGGTAATCCTTCAACAGGCTCAGGGACCGGGCTTGCCCTACCTGAGCCTGTTGAAGCCCCCAAACTTTCGCAGTTGCACTGCTAGATAGAAAAGGACACTCCTGTGGCACAAGACGTGCTCACCGACCTGAGCAAGGTCCGCAACATCGGCATCATGGCGCACATCGATGCTGGCAAGACCACGACGACCGAGCGCATCCTGTTCTACACGGGCGTCAACCACAAGCTGGGCGAGACGCACGATGGTGGCGCGACGACTGACTGGATGGAGCAGGAGAAGGAGCGCGGCATCACGATCACGTCTGCCGCCGTGACCTGCTTCTGGAACAACAACCAGATCAACATCATCGACACCCCCGGCCACGTCGACTTCACCGTTGAGGTGGAGCGTTCGCTGCGCGTGCTCGATGGCGCTGTTGCCGTGTTCGACGGCAAGGAGGGCGTTGAGCCCCAGTCCGAGACCGTGTGGCGTCAGGCTGACAAGTACAACGTTCCGCGTATCTGCTTCGTCAACAAGATGGACAAGCTCGGCGCTGACTTCTATTACACGGTCGACACGATCGTCAACCGCCTCGGCGCAAAGCCCCTCGTCATCCAGCTCCCGATCGGTGCAGAGAGCGACTTCCTCGGGGTCGTTGACCTCGTCGAGATGCGTGCACTCGTCTGGGAGGGTGACTCCAAGGGTGACGTGACCATGGGTGCTTCTTACGAAGTGCAGGAGATCCCGGAGGACCTCAAGGAGAAGGCTGCGGAGTACCGTCAGCGCCTCCTCGAGACCGTCGCCGAGACCGACGACGCGCTTCTGGAGAAGTTCTTCGGTGGCGAAGACCTCACGGTCGCCGAGATCAAGGGCGCCATCCGCAAGATGGTCGTCAACAGCGAGATCTACCCGGTGCTGTGTGGTTCGGCGTTCAAGAACCGTGGCGTTCAGCCGATGCTGGATGCTGTCATCGACTACCTGCCGAACCCCCTCGACGTCGGTGCCATTGAGGCACACGACCCGAAGGACTACGACACGATCGTCAAGCGCAACCCGAGCTCCGAGGACCCGTTCGCGGCCCTGGCGTTCAAGGTTGCTGTGCACCCGTTCTTCGGTCGCCTCACCTACATTCGCGTGTACTCGGGCCACCTGGACTCCGGCTCGCAGGTCACCAACTCGACCAAGGGCAAGAAGGAGCGCATCGGGAAGATCTTCCAGATGCACGCCAACAAGGAGAACCCGGTTCCCTCGGTCACCGCAGGTAACATCTACGCGGTCATCGGTCTGAAGGACACCACCACCGGTGACACCCTGACTGACATCGCCGCTCCGGTCGTCCTCGAGTCGATGACGTTCCCGGATCCGGTTATCGAGGTTGCTATCGAGCCGAAGACGAAGGCCGACCAGGAGAAGCTGGGTGTTGCCATCCAGAAGCTCGCTGAAGAGGACCCGACCTTCCGCACCGAGCTCAACCCCGAGACTGGTCAGACGACCATCAAGGGCATGGGCGAGCTGCACCTCGACATCCTCGTTGACCGCATGAAGCGCGAGTTCAACGTTGAGGCCAACGTCGGCAAGCCGCAGGTGGCTTACCGCGAGACGATCAAGAAGGCCGTCGAGAAGCACGACTACACGCACAAGAAGCAGACCGGTGGTTCGGGTCAGTTCGCGAAGATCCAGTTCAACATCGAGCCGCTTGCGCTGGATGCTGACAAGACCTACGAGTTCGTGAACTCGGTCACGGGTGGTCGCATCCCGCGTGAGTACATCGGTTCGATCGATGCTGGTTTCCAGGATGCGATGAACGTCGGCGTGCTCGCCGGCTTCCCGATCGTGGGCGTCAAGGCGACCATCGTCGATGGTGCTGCACACGATGTTGACTCGTCTGAAATGGCGTTCAAGATCGCGGGCTCGATCGGTATGAAGGAAGCTCTGCGCCGTGCCAACCCGGTTCTGCTTGAGCCGCTGATGGCCGTTGAGGTTCGTACGCCCGAGGAGTACATGGGCGACGTCATCGGCGACCTGAACTCGCGTCGTGGCCAGATCCAGTCGATGGAAGATTCCACCGGCATCAAGATCGTTCGCGCACAGGTTCCGCTGTCCGAGATGTTCGGATACATCGGCGACCTGCGCTCGAAGACTTCGGGTCGCGCTGTTTACTCGATGGAGTTCGACTCCTATGCTGAGGTCCCCAGGGCCGTAGCGGATGAGATCATCCAGAAGATCAAGGGCGAGTAACCCTTTCGTTCGGATGCTGCGCCCTGAGCCTGTCAAAGGCAAGGGGCGCAGCATCCGGACAACACACAACTTCACACGCAATCTCTCTACTAAACTGAGAATTAAACCCCGTAGCGAACCGGTTACAAACCAGTGCCCGGCAATCACTACACGAACGTCCTGAGGAGGACCCAGTGGCCAAGGCCAAGTTCGAGCGGACCAAGCCGCACGTCAACATCGGAACCATCGGTCACGTTGACCACGGCAAGACGACGCTGTCCGCAGCCATCTCCAAGGTGCTCGCTGACAAGTACCCGTCGGCCACCAACGTGCAGCGTGACTTCGCTACCATCGACTCGGCGCCGGAAGAGCGCCAGCGTGGTATCACGATCAACATCTCGCACATCGAGTACGAGACCCCCAAGCGCCACTACGCGCACGTTGACGCTCCCGGCCACGCCGACTACGTCAAGAACATGATCACCGGTGCCGCTCAGATGGATGGCGCAATCCTCGTGGTTGCCGCTACCGACGGCCCGATGGCTCAGACCCGTGAGCACGTTCTGCTCGCCAAGCAGGTCGGCGTGCCGTACCTGATGGTCGCGCTGAACAAGTCCGACATGGTCGACGACGAAGAGATCCTTGAGCTCGTCGAGCTCGAGGTTCGTGAGCTGCTGTCGAGCCAGGGCTTCGACGGCGACAACGCTCCTGTCGTTCAGGTCTCGGCGCTGAAGGCGCTCGAGGGCGAAGAGAAGTGGGTCAACTCGATCCTCGAGCTCATGCAGGGTGTGGACGACAACGTTCCGGACCCCGAGCGTGACCGCGACAAGCCGTTCCTGATGCCCGTTGAGGACGTCTTCACGATCACCGGTCGTGGAACCGTCGTCACCGGCCGCGCCGAGCGTGGAACCCTCAAGATCAACTCCGAGGTCGAGATCGTCGGCATCCGCGCGACGCAGAAGACCACGGTCACTGGTATCGAGATGTTCCACAAGCAGCTCGACGAGGCATGGGCCGGCGAGAACTGTGGTCTGCTGCTTCGTGGTCTGAAGCGTGAAGACGTTGAGCGTGGCCAGGTCATCGTTCAGCCGGGTTCGGTTACCCCTCACACCAACTTTGAGGGCACCGCGTACATCCTTTCCAAGGAAGAGGGTGGCCGTCACAACCCGTTCTACACGAACTACCGCCCGCAGTTCTACTTCCGCACCACCGACGTCACCGGCGTCATCTCGCTGCCTGAGGGTACCGAGATGGTCATGCCTGGTGACACCACTGACATGACGGTCGAGCTGATCCAGCCGATCGCTATGGAAGAGGGCCTCGGCTTCGCCATCCGTGAGGGTGGACGCACCGTCGGCGCCGGTACGGTCACGAAGATCAACAGCTAAGTTTCTTTAGTTGTCAAAGGGGTCGAGCCTTCGGGCTCGGCCCCTTTGTCGTTCCTGGATGCCGGATGCTGCGCCCTGAGCCTGTCGAAGGGTGCCGGATGCTGGACGCTACGCCCTGAACCTGCGTGCGCGTTGCTCGGCATGGCGTGCCATGACGCGCAGCATCCGTGTGCCTATGGCATCACTCGCAGGCGAGTCCGTCGCCGTCGCCGTCGCCGTTGTTGCCGGTGCCGTACGCGAACCACTCGTAGGCTTCTGCCTGGGCTGGATCGTCACGGTTGAATGGCCCGACGGGAAATCCTGCGGTGTTCTTCTTGAGCTTGGTGCAGGATGAAAATTGCTCCCACCAGCGATCACCCGCAGTGGGGGCCACAGGCTGTGGAGCACCACTCTGGCAGGAGGTGGTGATGACTGCACCGGCTGCATCCAGCGAGGCAAGCTGGGCGGAACGGTATGCCTCCTCATTGGGGTGCGCGGGGTAGCCGTCCCAAGAGTCGTATCTGGCCAGCGCGTAGCCGGACTCCAGCTGCATCATGCCGAGGTCGATACCAGCGTTCGTGGTGACGTAGCGGAGGAGCCTTCCGTGTCGGTCGGTGTCGTTCTGGCCTGGTGGCAAAGCCAAGGTAAGGCTGTCACCGGACGAGAGCTGGTACCCGATCTGCATCGCGGCTTCGTCGTAGCCGCACTGCCCGCGCTCAGGGGTGTCGATCCCGATGATCCGGACGGTTCCCTCGCTGGTTTCGATGGTGTCGCCATCGATGACCGACACAAAGGTGGTCGCAGCTGCTGGAGGGAGTTGCGGTGAATCCGCCGGCTCAATCGCCGGAGACTGCGGCGCACCTTCGGCCACGGCGGGTTCGGGTGCGCAACCGGCGAGCCCGACGATGAGCAACACCGAAATGGTTGCGGTTCGCAACGTGCCTGCGACTGTCATTCGTTCGTTCTCTTCCATTGTCAGTGGCACGTCATTCGTCGCCATAGCTATTGGATCATGTATTCCGCACAGCTCAGTGCGCAGGAGATTGCCGCCACTAAGCGGTTCCCCATCTGCGCTGGATACGATGGCCCTCGCCCTTCATCACACCGCTCCCTGAGCCACACCACCGCTCCCTGAGCCTGTCGAAGGGCACGACGCACCGAAGGAGCACCATGAGCGAAATCTACGTCGGCCCGCCGCCGCCGCGAAGCTACGCCCGCATGTGGGTGTCGACGCTCCTGCTGGCGGTCTACTCGGCGTTCGTGCTGCTGGTCACGATGTGGCCGAACCCGCAGCAGTTGGAGTTCGGAAGCATCTCGTCGCGTCTGCTCAAGGTGCTGCACAACTTCGGTGTTCCGGAGTGGTTCGGCTACGACAAGCTCGAGTTCAGCGCGAATATCGGCATGTTCGTGCCGCTCGGGTTCCTGCTGGGCCTGGCGCTTGCGCGCAAGGCGTGGTGGCTGGCGATCTTCCTGTTGCCGGCGTTCTCGGGCGCCATCGAGTTCACGCAGGGGATGGCTTTGGACGAGCGTGTCTCGACGTTGCAGGACGTCGCCGCGAACACGATCGGCGGATACATCGGTCTGATGCTGGCGATGATCATGCGGGCGATGATCTACGCCCGCGACCGCACCAAGATTGAGCGTGAGCTGTGGGAGCGCCGTGCGGCCGCGGCGGCCATCCAGCGCCAGCGTGCTGAGCAGTACCAGCAGTCGTATGCGCCGGCCGAGCCCGACCCGGTGACCCGCGTTCTGGATGCTGATTTCTGGGCGACCGGTGACGCGCCGACGGTGCGGCTGCCTCTCTGACGGACGGCGGACACCTGGGACCGCTCACAGAGCCCAACCGTGCTGATTAGCGGTTAGGATCCGAGTAAGTCTCAAAGGAGCCGATCATGATTCGACACCTCCGCAACAGCGACACGCATCGCTCGCACCGCGCGCGCTTTGTGTCACTTGCGGGTGTGATCGCGTTGTCGGTGACCGGCCTGTTCTTTGGGACGCCCGCGCACGCCGAGCCGACGGATGCTGTGACACCTACTCTTGCTGTGCAATGCGAAGACGAGGGCTTCTGGCTGGAAGCTCGTGGCACGTTCGTGCTGGATGCGATTACGGTGGAGTCTTTCATCGCTGTCGATGGTGAAGCCGGCGAGTCTGAACACTGGGTCGCCGAGCCTGGGATCGCGTTCGAAGGTCGCGCGAAATCGGTGGAGATTGCTGACGATGACGCACACCATGTCGAGTGGTCCGTCGACGGCAGGGTCGTCGCGGAAGGCGATTTTTCTTTTGCTGAGTCTTGCGACGAGGGAACACCGTCACCGACACCAACCGAGTCGCCCGACCCGTCTCCAACTCCTACCGAGTCACCGGAACCTACGAAGTCGCCTGAACCGACACCCACTCCGACGACTTCGCCGGAGCCGACGCCCGTTCCTGCTGAGAGTCCAGCTCCGACCCAGACGCCCGTTCCGTCTGAACCGACCGAGACACCACAGCCGGTAGAGACGCCTGCCCCCGCTGAGACGACTGCTCCGGCTCCAGTGCAGGCGAGGCCGACGGTGAGTCTGTCGAGCGCGTCTGTGCCAGCAGCGACAAGTGTGACGGTGAACGCCAGCGGCTTCCAGCCCGGTGAGAAGCTCGAGCTCTGGTTGCGCTCCCAGCCATGGAAGCTGACGGATGCCACGGCAGACGCCAACGGTGATCTCGCACTGTCGGTGGGAATCGCCGGTGGTACTGAGATGGGTAAGCACCAGATCGAAGTGCGTGGGGCAACCAGCGGTTCAGCGTTTGTCGACATCGTCGTGACCGATGATCTGGCTATCACCGGAATTGACTCCGCGTTCGCTTCTGGCGTCGCGACGACAGGTCTTGCTCTGGTACTTGGCGGAACCACCGTGGTATTGCTGGGGCGTCGGGCACGCAACGAGGCCCGGGCCTAAACAGTTGCCTGTCGAGAGTGTGGACATGCTGACCTCGCTGTTCACCGCTTTGCAAGAATACGGCGAGTCAACACGTTCATAGAAGCATTAGCTCCGGAGCAACGTGAGCTTCTGTTGCAACCTCTCCGTACAGGCGTACCGCGCGCCGTCACGCCTTACCCAGAACTCTTCATCTCGACATGCGGTTTCTGGACGGAGTTGACGGCGCTCATCAATCGTCCCCCAGATTTGCGCGCCGGATTCCACAGATCGAGCAGAGCTGAGGAGCTTCGGTGAGCGCCGTCATCGGAGCGGAGGTTTGACGGACCAGTAAAGACAGCGTCGCCGAATTTCACTTGCTTCGTGAACGTCAGACTCGCGTGCACCGAGTCAGTACAACTCGAGGCGATGGGTCCTTGACCGACGATGATGAGGACTGCGGCTCTGGTCTTATCGGTGTCTCATGGTCGCAAGCCATCTCACGGTACGCATTCCGCAGAACATCGTTGACCGTCGATCTCAGAATCAGACGGCCGCCGGATATCGGGTTCGACCGCACAAAGGGCGACGGCCGGTGGAGACCCGGTATCACGATGTGGCGCCGTCGTCACTCCGAACTAGCTCACGGATAACTCGAGCGGGGACGCCTGCCACGATAGTGTTCGGCGGAACATCACGAGTGACGACGGCGCCAGCACCGATGACAGCGCTGGCACCGATATTCACTCCACCGACGATCGTGACGCCTGTCCCGATCCAAACACCGTCGCCGATCGTGATCGGCAAGACTCTGGACTTACCAGCCCGTCGTTCGGCCCCAGAAAGTTCATGGTCGTCAGTAACTAGCCGAGTGAATGCCCCGATATTCACGCGGGAGCCGATGCTCGTTTCTGCTCGGATGTAAACGTCGCGATTGATGAACGTTCCCCAGCCGACCGTGACTGGCCCGAGGATCTCGGTGCCACGGTAGATTGAGACACCATCGCCAAGTGAGATCTTTCGGGATTCCGACGCCGCCATCAAGCGAACTCCGGTGGCAATCTTCACGTTCTTGCCGCGGCTCACGTGAAGGGCTGCAGAATCAGCTTGCGCCACTTTGCTTGCGAGTCGTTCAACCACGGCCCGCAACGCATCCAGCTCATGTCGGAGGCTTTCAATCTCTATGGTCACGTCCGCTAGGTTGCTAGACGGTATGTGGTGACCATGCTCTACTGTAGTAGCAGGTGAGGGCCTGCTGCACGGATAGGTGACATCTGAGGTGGCTAGTCGAGTGGGCTGGTCTGGAATGATGTCATCATGCCCCAGCCGTTCGCGGTTGCGTACCAGGCTGGCCCGGACGAGCTTCGGGTTGTATCGGGCGCTGAGCGGCGCAGGAGCGCGGTGCGGGGTCGCAGCCCCGTCGAAGCTGCAGCTTCCATCTTGTGACAGGGGGAAGACAGACGCGAAGGATGGAGTGCCTCCGGTGAGGCTGCTGTGTCGGACGAAGTCACCACGGTAGCAATGCCCTCTGCCGATCAGGAGTCGACGGGTGGCCTGCTGCCGGATCCCAGCTGGGAATGATGCGGGGCGCGGGAGAGCTCCGTGGAGCCGAGCTGAAGTAGGCGGGCGTCTTCGCCCAGCATGAAAGTTCCTCATCACCGGTTTCGTAGAAACAGGCGTAACCCACTTTCGCCTCGGCCGATGTCAAACTACGTTGAAACGGTGATAGCCGACATTCAGCTTCATTTAAAGACCTCAGAAGCTTAGAGCCGCCCAGTCCTCATTGCTGAAACGTCTTGGTGCCACCGCAAGGCTCTCGCGATGCTATTTAAGTAAAGCGGTCGATCGGGCACTATGTGCCCAGCAGGTCCGTCATATTCGTCGAAATAGAAATGGCTCTTCAAGTGGCTCTCACTATTCACCGAAGACACGCACTCGATGAATGGGGTCTTATGATCTCTTACGTGAATATAATCATTTTTATTCTGGACATAGAAGACGTAGTTAGCCAGAGGTGTCTCGTACTTTCGAACCGCCGAGGTTAAACCGCTAAGCGTTTCTGTCCAGTCCTTTCCTGGATCGCGACCGGCCCATCCTCCAGGAATAAGCTCAGGATATACATACTGATAGTAACGACGTTGAGCGTGATCACGTTCACCGTCGACGAGATACATGTTCACGGACGTTTGAGGATTGAACGGGACGGCGATACTTCCTGGCAAGTAGGAAGACGCCTGCAAGCTGGCAAACCCGCCTCCAGATGATCCACAGAAAACAATTTTTGAGCAGCCAAAGGCGCTGGCCACTCTATTCGCCCATTCCGCCAGCCAATAGTGAACGTTTATTCCACGCCACCCTGTGTACCACCCCAGCTCGAGATCCCTCGACAGCCCAAGAGTTGGATCACTGAAATAGAGACTGCTATATTCCGTCTCTTTCAAAGTGGCGAATCTTTCAAATCTGGGCAGGCTATATTTTTTTCGATCGGTCGCGCCGTGGAGCGAAACAATAAGAACATCGGAACCCTGATTAAGGCCGAATGCCTCTAGGCTCATTCCGCGCGATAACGCTCCAGACCACCGGTGTTTACCCAAAGATGAGGTCGAGGAAAAATCATCCAGATTGCTAAAAAGTATCTTGTCTGGGACAGACGCTTCATTTTCCATACTGCCCATCGACCTCCCAAATAGATATTCCCTCTATGTCTACGCGGCTCATCGCAGATGCCGATGTAGCTCTGGGCTGAGCCCTCCTGCTCCGAGCAGACTCCGCGCGATGTAGTGCATCAGGTTTCGGAGACGGGTCACGGTACCACGCAGCGTCCGTTCGACGCCACGGCACTCGTACACCGGTCCCCGACACGGCAGAACCTAACTAGGCAGGGTGCGGCGACGGCAGTGTTGAACGTGTCGAGATCTTTTGGACCTGCGGTGTGAGAACTTCCACCCCAACCCCTATCTGGAAACCGGACCCCTGCACCCTCAACTGCGAAGAGCCAGAAAACTGGTAACCTTCTGAGGATCGCGGACGGGTGTTCCGTCTATACACCGTGCCGGGACTGTCGGCGAGTTGTGGCGCGGATAGGCAGGGCTCCTCGCTTCGGGGTGACTTCACTGACAGAAGTATGCGTAGGCTAGGAAGGGCCAGATATGAAACGGATCGCGTTGGGGTGGCGATCGTTAGGTCGGGCTCGACAGATTGTTTTGCTCGTGCTCCTCTTGCTTCTGATTGTGCAGGCCGTGTTGCTCGTAGTCGCGGGGCTTGCAGCCTTGGCACCGATGCTCGGGATAGTTGCACTGCTTGGACTTGTCCTCGTACACCAGTCTTCGATGGCGAGGGCGACTTCTAATATGGTCAGGCGTTGCAACCAAGCCGCACTGCGACTGGAAGCGCGGTTGCAGGAACTGCAACGCGTGTGCACAGCACTCGTGAGCTCCTCTGATACTACGAACCGTCTGACAGATGCTTCGAATCGCTTGACAGCGGATATCGGAGGCAGCGTTCAGCGGATGCAAGCAGAGCTCGCCGAAGTGCTAGATCGATCTGGGGCTGTAAATAGTGCATTGTCGGATCTAAAACGCTTGGCACAGACGACGTCGACGGAGCTGCAAGACCGCGCAACTGCGACAGCTACTGCGGTAAGCGTGATGTCGGCGAATATCGACGGGGCAAACCGAGAAGTACGTGAAATCCTGTCGGACCTTGAGAGCTCGGTGCAGGCAACGCTAAGCACTGCGCAGCGTGGTGCAGACGCGGCCACCCAAACCATGACGGCACTGCAGGTCACAGACCGCCGGCTCGTGCGCGCATTTGACGGCGGAAATTCCCACTCTTTGGAACGTAGAATTGTTGCTGAAGTTTCGGCACTGTCGCTTCTCCAGCCCTCGGAACGAACGCTTGCGCTCCCTCCCGTCGACGGGTGGGCGATGTCGCCCTTGGCTCTCCACTTCATCGAATCAGAGGCGAGTAAACTTGGTTCAGACTCGACCGTAGTCGAGCTTGGATCAGGGGTTTCGACAGCTTGGATTGCATTGGCACTGTCTCGTTTGGATAACCCGCCACAGTTCGTCGCCGTTGAGCACGACCGTGAGTTTGCAACGAGTACCACACGTCAACTTGCCGACATGGGACAATCAGCAAATGTAACCGTTGTCCTCGCTCCGTTAGAGCCTGTAGAAGGTATGAAGCAACAGTGGTACGCCACTGACTGGATTGCAAGCTTGGGCAAGATTGGCCTCCTGATCGTTGACGGTCCACCAGCGGGGACACAAACAAATGCGCGTTTCCCCGCGCTTCCGCTTTTGCTTGATCATCTTTCCGATCGGGCGATGATCTTTGTTGATGATGCGGACCGACCGGGCGAAGCCGGGATGGTCGCGGAATGGCTGAAGATCCCAGGTATCCGACGCGGCCGCAATGTCGGCCGTTCCCTCGTTCTGGACTTCGTCCGCGAGACCGAGGCGCACGAGTGACAGCGCGCCGGTCGCTCTCGGCGCACGCTACTCTGAGCCTCGGATCACGCGAAGCAAGCTTTCGCAATTAATATCCACAACGTTCAGGGCGGATGAGTTCAGTCTGTTCCGAGATATTATTCCGAATAATTTATTAGCCCAGTGGGGGGAAACCGCGTGCTAAAATTCCGAAAAGTTAGTCCGCTTCGTCAGTATGTCCTCGTGGTCAGCGCGATAGCGCTGATTACAGCCGGCATAGCGGTCATTTCGGCGATAGTCTCTGCTTGGCAGGTTTTCGCCATCAGCGTGGTTCTACTCATCCTGGTTGGGATCACAGGGCTATTCATCGCAACCAAGTTCATCTCGTTCGGAGTGACGCGTGTCTGGCAGATTGCAACTCGATCGATGCGCTCCGGGGCTGTTGAAAAATCGGTGCGACGAGGAAAAGAGGACGGAGTATCAGCTCGGGTTGCTCCCGAGCGTGAAACTCGTCAAGCAACACTGGACACCGTTGTCGCGAGTGAAGATAACCGGACCAGAGAAGGTTTGTTATCCGCTAAGGGGTATTGGGCTAAACAGGTCAGGAACGACCTCAACTATCGCAACTGGATAGTCACTTACGGCCAGAGCGTACGGTCGTTAGAGGCGCGCGATGTGTTGGCGCTCGCTGCGACTAATTATGCGTATTCGTACTCGGACCTGTGCCGGGTCATCGAGATCTCCAGGACGGCGAAGCGGGCGGTAGAGGCCACTGACGCGCTCGCTAAGATTCTCTGGAAGCCCGGTCTACTAGCCCTAGCTCGATTGCTGTATGGCCAAAATTTTGAGCCGTTCGATCGCTTTAACTCATTTGCGCTGTACCGACTAGCGGAGAGTGTGTTCGGACTCGGCGGGCTCACTAACGGGGTCGATCGCTCGTACTACTCGGACCTGATCTGTGACTACGGCGATATCGCGCATGCGCGACGCGTGCTGGACGTGCCGGAAGGGAACGCAGCACGTAAACTAAATCAGTCGTTCCTTCGTCTTAATACCCATAACCCCAAGCTCAGTTCGAACGATGGCGGATTCGACCAGTGGCTCGAACAACTCAACGAGAAGTACGCAGAGCGAAATCTTGCACCTATCCGACTGCGACCAGGTCTCGAAGCACCTTATTTTCGAATCACTGCCGATGCAGATAATTTTCCACGTATCGTTGACGGGCCGCTCGTCAGCATCGTCATGCCCGTGTACGAGCCTGACGAAGCCACGGATCTCGCGATCGAGTCCCTGCTTGCTCAGACGTGGGTAAACATCGAGTTGATCGCTGTCGACGACGCTTCACCTACGGTAGACGAAGACGGAGATGCCACTGGCTACCGGGCTCGCCTTGAGCGCTGGGAGCGGCGGGACCCCCGGGTGCGCGTCGTCTTTTGCGACGAGAATCGGGGTGCATACGCCGTCCGGAATGATGGGTATGACCTTGCCAAGGGAGAGTTCGTCACGATCGCGGATAAAGACGACTGGCACCACCCTCAAAAGATTCAGATTCAGGTCGAGGATCTCATGGCGGATCCCAGTAAACATGCGAACATGACTAACTGGGTACGAGTGGATGAGAACCTCCGATTCCAGTTGCGGTGGGGCCCGGACCGGGTTATTCATCCCAGTTTTGCGTCGCTTATGTACCGAACGGACGAGATTCGGCGCACCCTCGGCTACTGGGATACAGTGCGGAAATCTGGTGACGGGGAGTTCAAATTCCGATTCCAGCAGGTCTACGGTGTTAACCTGCAGCCGGATTTCCCATTACCGCTCGCCTTCTCATTGCTTGGGGAGGGGAATCTGACTTCCGCGGATCTAGGACTTGGTTACGAAGACGGTCGCAGGAGGAGTTACCGAGAGTCCTGGCTGCACTGGCACAAAGCGATTGCTGACGGTACAGCGAGCCCGTATCTTCCGAAGTCGCCTGCTGAGCGACCGTTCCCGGCACCCAATTCATTTCTCCCGGATCGTCCCGCATATGGGCATTTTGATGTCATATTCCTATCGGAGTTTGGCTTCGAAGCGGGTAACACAACCGCCCTGCAGAATGATATTCGAGCGTGCGTGGACGCGGGTCTCCGGGTTGCGATTCTTCCGCTGAAGAACGGTTTGATCGAGTCTGCTGCGAAACGGAGCATCGCGCCTGAGATCGCGGCTCTTGTGCACAGTTCCACGATCACCCGTCTCGCTTTGACTGATGAAGCCACTGCACGGTTGATGATAGTTCGGTGGCCGGCAATTATGGAAGCAATCCCGGCTGAGGTGTCCGGCATTCGGCCCGAACAGACCGTCGTCATCGCAAACCACATGCCCTATGAACTCGGTGAAGAACGTTATAGCTACGACGTGCAGACGGTGACGTCGAATGTCGCTACGCTCTTTGGGATTTACCCAACGTGGGTCGCGGAGAGCCGGAAAATTCGACCGTATCTCGTTCCGCTCGTGCCTAGCCAGCATCTGAGCGAGATGGTATGGCCAGGAGTCGTTTCTGATGTGGTCAGTGATGATCCGAAAGTACGCGATTTTGCCTCGCTGCCTGTCGTCGGCCGTCATGCCCGGGATGCGGCAGGGAAGTGGCCGGACACTCGTCAAGATTTTCGACGGGCCTATATGAACGACGCAGTTGGCAGCGTTTCGATCCTGGGTGGAGCTAAGACACCGCTGAAATCTGGCTTCCTCACAACGGACGAGCTGTCCAAATTCGACGTCCACGCGTTCAAATCGCTCGCACCGTCAGACTACTTACGGAACTTGGACTTTTTCATTTACTTCCATTCGAAGGGTTTGGTAGAGGCGTTCGGTATGGCGATCGTGGAAGCGATGGCAGCCGGAGTTGTTTGTATACTTCAGCCCGACTTTGAACCGGTCTTTGGAGACGCAGCTGTGTACGTTGAACCTGGGCAGGTGGAAGCTACTGTCCGTCGTCTTTGGGACAGCGACGCGTACCGGGCCCAACAAGAGCGCGGACTGGCTTTCGTCTCCGAGCAGTGCTCTGCCTCGGCCCTCATTCGTAGGCTAGGAACTTTCGGCGTCGTTTCGAACAATGACGCTATGACAGAGGCGATTTAGCCTCGCTGTGTGAAACGCCTCAGGTTTGATGCCGCATTCTTTTGTGTTGAAAGGATGGGCTCATGCCTAAGAAGATCGACCCCGCGCTCCGCGAGCGCGCTGCCCGGCTGGTGCTCGAGTACCCGTCGAGCGCGAAGGCGATCGCGGCCGTTGCCCGGCAGGACGGCGCGGTGCAGAATCGCTGCGCCGGTGGGTGATCAAAGCCGACATCGATGTGTATTGCGCCCGCACCGGATCTGGTGTGCGTGACCGAGTTTCATCTATTGCCGGACGTGGGCGGGCTAGGTATAAGTCGCGTACATCCTCGACGTATACCCGCAACGCATCGCGGCCTGGCACACGCAGACCAGCAAGCGCGTCGTTCCCGTGATGATTCCGCTTCCCATGGCGTTGTGGGAACGCGACCGGCAGGGCCATACGGTCGCCGCGCGGCAGCTCATTCATCACTCCGATGCGGGCGCGATACACATCGATCCAGCTCACCGATCACCTCGTGCTGGAGGAGATCGCACCATCAACCGGGTCCGTGGGCGACGCGTATGACAACGCCCTGATGGAGACGATCAACGGCGTCTACAAAGCCGAATGCATCGGCACCACCGTGTTCCACGACGGCCCGTACAAGATGATCGCGGGCGTCAAGTTCGTGATCGGCGGCTGGGTCAATTGGTACAACCACTGACGCCTCCACGGCGCCCTCGTCAAGGTCAGCCCGAACGAGTCGAACAGGCCTACTACGCGACTCAAACCCGCGAGCCGCTCCCCGCGTAACAGCGGCAGAGAACATGAATCGGCTCACGTGCTCGTAGACCGCGGCTCCGAAAAAGATACTCAATTTCCTTAACGCACGTACCTGGAATAGACCGGAATTCTTCCGCATAGTAGGTGGTCGCGAGGTTCAAGTTGCAGGCGCGGAAGGCGCACAAGCCTGAGATCCCGCGCTTTCAACGTTGCTCGCGCAGCAAATTGAGCACTTCGGCTTTAGGTAGCGGCTTGTGTCCAAGCACTGCGTTACTCAAGATGAGACGCTGCTCGCCCAAAACCTCGCACTCTCCGGCTATCGAGGGGAGTGCATCCATAAATCCCTGTTGCAGGGCGAGGCTCGGATCGCCAGGGTTGGTGATCACCCGCAGCGGGGGAACGATTCCCGCGAATCGGAGCCGTTCAAACGCGTCTACTCGCTCAGGGAACGTCTTCCGGAACTCTGCGAGAGGTTGCCCGACCACGTCTTCTAAAAGCCGGATGGCACTCGTGATCTTCCATCGTTCAACGTCAATTTGTGGAATCTCGGAAATGGCCGACGCGCCGCGAAGATGAGCTGCCATACCGATCGCACCGAATCCCCCGAGCGACGAGCCATGGAACGTCACGTTTTCCGGCTCGACCTTGAGTGTTTGAGCGAGGTTCTCAACGATCGATGCGAGCTCAGCGATCAGATCGATCTCCGGGTGCATGAACCAGCCGCCGAGTATCCGCTCGTCGAGGGCAATTGAGGGGTCGCCTAAGGCGACGATGTGCATCTCCGGGAGGTCTTCCTGCCATGTCCACCGATGAAAGAAAGGGACTCGACGCTCCGATTTCGAATCCTGTGCTCCTGGCAAGAAAACGACCATTCGGTCGGCACCAGCCCGCACGGCTACGTTCGCATGGGCTGCGAGCGTAGCTGTTAACATGGTTGTAATGGTGTATATACCGGGGGCCGGTGAAGCGGATGCCCAGGCGTCTAACGTGGCGCTTTGGGTGGTGTAGCGGTCCATGTTCCCTGAACATAGCAGCTCGACTAAGGAGCTGTTGAAGCTCTGCGGGGACGAAGCCAGGCCGCGGGCAGTGGAGTAACGCAAGGATCGCGTCATGCTTAGAAGAATGATCCCGGCTCCGTGAGCGTACTGCCGGGAGGCGTTCAAACAACCGGGACGAGTACCCCTTCAAACGCGGAGTCGTTCGCGGCTGTCGTGCGCCAGGAACGTCGTCGGTACGGAGCCCTTGCAGCGCCGGATCGGCAGATCGGTGCGACCGCTGCCGTCTTCCGGGTAGCCTCGGAATGGTCGGTCTGACGAGTTCGATCAGGCTGCCACGCCACTCTCACCCGAGAATCGCGACACGCACAACATCCGCGGAGAACACTGGGCGCTTCACCGTTCCCAGCAGCTTGACGGCTATCGATTTTGACGCCATCATGAACACGACTGTCTCGCGGACGGAGTGACTGCACGGCGTCCCTGTGCTGCCGGCAAGCTCAGATTCCCGTCGTTATCGCTGGCTTCTGCCAGGTTGAGTACTAGGAAAATAAGTAGCTAAGATGAAAAACTTCTTGAGGTAACCACGTGATCGCATCGCCCAAGGTATCAGTCGTGATGGCTGTTTACAACGACCAGGAGTATGTGGCAGCAGCCCTCGAGAGTTGCTTGTCACAAACGCTGCACGAGATCGAAGTGATCTGTGTCGATGACGCTTCGACAGACGACACCGTATCAATAATTGAGTCTGTGCAGCAGAGAGACCCACGGGTGCGGCTGATACGGCAACCCCAAAACCTCTCTGCGTTTCAGGCGCGACGCGTGGGGGTGAACACCGCTTCAGCTCCCTTCATACTATTCCTCGATGGTGACGACGAACTCGCTCCCGCTGCCGCAAAGGTCGCTTTGGCGAGAGCAACATCTACTGGTGCTGACGTCGTCGGATTCGGCGTTGAGGTAATCGCGGCACAAGGCGGTTTTCCCGCTAAAATGGAGGCCGCACTGCAACCGGAGTACGATCTGCTAGGTGGTGAGGATATTGTCACGAAGCTTCTCCCTGCGGGGGAGTCGCCTAATGGGCACCTCTGGAGATATCTATTCAGTACGGCGGTGCTTCGGAGAGCATATGAAGGCTTCAGTGATGACGAGACCTATTATCGGGCCAATGATTTGCCGATCACCTTTCTCGCTCTTTCTCTGGCGGATAAATATTCTTCGATCCCTGAGCGTCTCTACAAATATTTTTTTCGGCGGGGTACTAGCGGGCATGCGGTGGACGGGATGGAGCAGTTTCGGTTCACGTTGAGCGGTGTTGATCCGATCAACGCCATCGCTACTACGGTTCAGCGGATCGCAAAACGCTCGCACGCCGAAGCCGGAATCTGGGAGTGTTACGAGTCGGCGCGGTTGCACGTTATTGCGCAGATTTTGCGCTATTGTATCCGCGACACGTCCGGTGCCCTTCAGGGGGATTGTATCGCCTTGCTAAACGAACACGTTGGCGAGGTCAAAGTTTTACGAGCAGCCGCTCTTGCTTATCCTGAAGCGCTCCTGACATTGTCAGCGCATGCATCAGCCCCGACGCAGCCGAATGGCACGGTGCGTAACGTGCTCCTCACCACCCGACACCTCGGCACGGGCGGGCTCCAAACTGTCCTGCTCGATCAGGCGTCGCGCCTTATAGCGTCTGGGTATCAAGTCACGATTGCTGTTTTCGAGCGAGTCACGCCAGAGGCCGAAGTTCCGGACGGCGTGTCGCTTGTGCAGATCGCGCGAGGCCCGATGGAAGCTCAGATCGAAGAATGGCAGACAGTCTGCCGCGAGCACTCGATCGATATGATCGTCGACCATCACCTGGGATATAACCAAAATTGGCCCTGGTTCGCTCTAGCTGCACTCGCGATCGGCACTCCAACAATTGGTTGGCAGCACACGTTCGCTCTTCGCCCGATCTTTGATCGCACAGAGCGCCTGTCCTTCCTGACATCTCATGTCCGACTCTTGCTCCGCCTGGTCACGCTTTCCCCAACAGATGTCTCTTTCTGGAAGATGCGCGGGGTCGAGAACGTCGTATTCTTCCCCAACCCGCCGTCGCAACTCATGCTCGACGGGCTTAACCTCAGCGTGCCGCGAGGCGCACCAGCAGGGCGCCTGGAACTCGTTTGGTGGGGGCGACTGGACAATTCCACTAAACAGGTCAACCACCTCGTTCAAGTTGCACAGCAGCTGCGCTCCCGCCAGGTTGATTTCCGACTGACCATCATCGGCCCCGACTCGAAACAACTCACTGCTGCAGAGGTGCGTCAGGCAGCGGCTTCGCGAGGCGTCGATGATGCGATTGATCTCGTGGGCGAGTTGCGCCCGAGTGAGCTCATCGAGATCACATCGAGAGCGCACATATTCGTGTCGGTGAGTGCTATCGAGGGCTACCAGCTTACGATCCTTGAAGCCCAAGCGCTGGGCTTGCCTGTCGTCATGTATGAGTTGCCTTGGCTTGTGCCTGTTCGGGGAAACCCCGGGCTTATCTCGACCCCAGCCGGGAAACCGAGTGAGTTTGCGGATGCGATTATCCGTCTCGCTAGCGACGATGAGCGGTATGTAGCGATGTCGGCGTCAGCTATGACGTTTGTGCGGTCATTTGCTGAAGATGACATCACTACCCGGCTTCGCGAGTTGCTCGATGGAGAACTCGCACCTGAATTCTCTCCGGCACCCACGATGGCAGACGCGCAGCTCATCGGGGACTGGTTGGTTCGGCTAGCGGAACGCAACGTGGCTCACGCGGATCGATCAACGGGGGGAGGTGGCACACAAGTAGCTTTGCTACGCAGAGAGCGGGATCTCGTCCAGCGGAAACTCGCGCAAATTACAGCAGGGCCGTCTTTCCGCATCGGTCGCATTCTGACCTTCGTCCCGCGACGTCTTCTCGGGCGCCACAAGGGGCTTGTCCCCGAGAGCTTAAGAGCGGGCGGGCGAGTCATCGAGCCGGCGCGATCGACATCTGCGGCCGAAATGCCGACGCCACTTCGTGCAACGGGCGCCGCCCCTCGGATGGGAAATCCTGACGTGACTGTTGTGATCCCGGTATACAACTCCGCGCCCTGGTTAGAGGACTGCATCGTAAGTGTGCTGGCGCAGACGGACGTGAGTGTGCAGGTGATTGCTGTAAACGACGGATCGACAGACGAGTCCCTGTCGATTCTCCAGCGACTCGCGGCGTCGGATCCTCGTATAAGCGTGATTGACCAATCCAACAGTGGACAATCCGTGGGGCGTAACAAAGGAATAGATGCTGCGCGGGGACGATACCTGATTTACCTCGACAGTGATGACTTCTGGTCGAACGACGCTTTATCGTCGCTTGTTCGCCGTGCTGACCAGGACTTCCTCGACGTATTGATGTTCGACTGCATCGTGTTCCGCGATGGCGAGGTTGGCGAAGCGACATGGAATAAATACTCGACGTATTACCGTCGTGCTCGCACCTACCGTCAAGTGGGACGGGGCATCGACATTATGGCGTCAATGCGAAGTAACAGAGACTATCGCCCGCATGTCGGGCTTTACATGGCGCGAACCGAGTTCGTGCGAGAAAGCGGAGTGCGGTTCATTCCTGGCATTGTGCACCAGGACAATCCGTACACGTTCCGCCTGCTCCTCAAGGCTAACCGTGCTTCGCACGAAAGCATAAATGCCTACGCGAGGAGAATTCGTCCGGGATCGACGATAACGACGCTCACTCCTGAAAGATCAGCTCGAGGCTACTACCTTTCGTATCTGGAGATGATGCGCGAGTACGAGGGTGCGCTGATCCCAAAAGAGCACTTGGGCGCAATCCAGAATATTCTCAACTCCGTCTACGAAGGTGCTGCGAATCAGTTCGCTTTGATCCCGGACTCTGTCGCAGAAGAATTGCGCGCACTTGACCTCGCTCCCGATGCACAAGATGTGTTTTTGTCTCTGCGAAAAGGAGTGCACTGACACGAAGAGCGTCTCGAGCTATCCCACGTTCTTGAGAGCGCCCGTCGGAGCGCTACCGCACGCGCAACAAATTTTTCGCTGGGCGGCCATGCTCCGATCCGCGTACCAAGACTCGCGTCTGTCGCACCAATGGGCACTGGGTGTGGACGCGCGGCGTAGAAGACGCCCCGACAGTCCGCCTGAATGGGCCTGAGCGGGCGCGCTCGTTGCGAACTGCTCGACCGATGATCTCTAGGACATCGCCCGCAAGATCAACATCCGAGAGATCAACGGGAGGGACTGACACGTATCGCGGGACCGGCGCAACGTGTGCGGTATTATGGGTCGGTGCGCCCGCCCTGATGCAGAGGCATCGCGCGTCGAGGCAGAGAGGTAGAGGAATCCGAATGGGAGCGACGGTTGTGAGCGCGACCAACGGCCTCACGGAGGTCGGGAAGCGTCCACCGCTCAGCGACTACCTCGCAGACACCTGGCGACTGCGTGCGTTCGCTTTTCGTCTCGCGGGCAGTCGCCTGATCGGCGATTTGTTGCCGAACCGCCTTGGCATTCTTTGGATCGTTCTCAAACCGCTTTCACTCGCGATCATCTACGGAACCATCTTCCACTTCGTCCTTGCCGGCCCCGCGCGACCCACGAACTTCGTGCAGTATCTCATCGTCGGTATCTTTGTTTTCGAATTCTTCACCGGATGCTTCGGAAGCGGATCGAAGGCGATCACGAGCAACGTGAAGCTTGTACAGAGCTTCGGTTTCCCACGCGTGTTGCTCCCGATATCTGTCGTCACGGAACAGGCGATGCGGATGGTGCCAGTTGTGCTACTTCTCGGCATTCTTCTGACGATTCTCGGCGAGCCGATTACATGGTCGTGGTTGCTTATTATTCCGATCCTCGCGGTCATGGGGGTGTTCAACCTCGGGCTCGCGATGGTGGTAGCACGCATGTCAGTGCGCACGCGGGATGTGCAGCAGGTGGTCCCGATTATCAACCGCGTGCTTTTTTACGGCACAGGCATATTCTTCAACATCGACGGTGCACTCGCGGACTATCCGACGCTGCTCACAATGGCGCATCTGTTGCCGACATATGAGTTCATCGCCCTCGCTCGCGATGTGTTGCTGGATGGCTACGCAGCGCCACTGCTTGCGTGGGTCGCGGCTCCGATCTGGGCATTGGTGATGATCGTCGGCGGATTGATCTTCTTCTGGCAAGGCGAGCCCAGGTACGGTCTCAGTGACTGACCTTCTCATGCCTGGCCAACCGGCGGCTTCCGCCGGCGCGGAGCCCCGTCCGATGATCATTGCCGACGACGTGCACGTCAACTATCGGGTCTATGCGTCGGGCAAGCGGATGACAGCCCGCGAGTCCCTCATGAGTCTGCGGTCCTTCCGAGGCGGGCGAGACCTCCGGACTGTACCGGCATTACGCGGTGTGAGCTTCACTGCGAGAGAAGGCGAGTCGATCGGCGTCGTCGGGCACAATGGCTCCGGTAAGTCGACTCTCTTCCAAGCGATGAGCGGGCTCATCCCTCCTTCTGAAGGTGCGATCTTCGCCCGTGAGCGCCCGGTGCTTCTCGGTGTAAATGCGGCGCTAGTGCCCGAGCTTTCAGGCGAGAGCAACATCAAGCTCGGACTGTTGGCGATGGGGTTCGGTGCTGACGAAGCAGCTGCGCGCGTCGACGAGATCGCTGATTTCGCGGAGCTCAATGATTTCATCTACCACCCCATGAAGACCTATTCGTCCGGAATGTCAGCGCGGCTGAAGTTCGCGATCGCGTCGGCGAAGGCTCATTCGATCTTGCTCATCGACGAGGCGCTCGCGGTGGGAGATCGGCGATTCCGTGCGAAGAGTGAGCAACGTATCAGTGACCTGCGGGATAGCGCCGGTCTGGTGATGATCGTCAGCCACTCCACCGGTTCGCTGAAGGAATCCTGCGAACGAGTGCTGTGGGTCCACAAAGGCGAACTGATCGCCGATGGCCCAACCGACGACGTCATCAACGAGTATGTCGCCTGGACGAAGAATCCAGGAGCCGGCGCGGTTGGAGCTGCAACGGCAACGAAACCTCCGACAAAGAACGCTCCGGCTCATCCAGCGCCGCATACGGAGACTATCCACACCGCAGCCGAGAGTGAGAACCGATCTCCTAGAGCCCTCGCGGTAGCCTTGCCCGATGCCTCCGAAGGGCCGCGTGCGATTGCTCGTCGAGATCGCTACCGGCGTGACGCTCTTAAGCGCAGGCGACATAGCCTGACACTTATGCTCCTTACGGGGGCCGCGATTCTCCTGGCTGTAGCCGCAGGAGCGATCATCGGAGCCCTAACCACGATGGCTGCGCCGTCGACAACGGTCGATGGGACGGAAGGCGATGCGAGTCCGCGAGATGAGTTCGAGCCGCCGGTGATCGCGAACTTCTCCGCGAGCGCCGCCTCGGTGGAATGCGCGTCAGAAGAAGAGGCAGTCGAGATTCAGCTGAGCTGGGAGATCGACAACGCGATCAACGTGGCGCTCGCAGCCGGCGAGAGCGAGGTCGATGCACTCGACAATCCGTCGCGTGCCGCGCTTCCCGCACAGGCATCCGGATACGCCGTCGGTTTCACCTGCGCAACAGAAACCACTGTTTATACTCTCACCGCCGAGAACGAAGACGGCGTCCGCGTGAACGCGCCTCTCACAGTGTCACGCGTGCTGGCTCCTGAACCTGAGCCTGAACTTCCCACGCAGCCGGTCGCTCCGACTCAACCCGTTGCGCCAGTTCCGCCGAGTGATCCTGCACCCGCGCCGGAACCGGCCCCCGAGCCCGCCCCGACGGTTCCGCAGCCGGAACCCGACCCGGAACCAGCCCCGGAACCGGAACCAGAACCAGCCCCGGAACCGCTACCGGAATCGCCCACCGAGCCGGCCCCTTTTAGCTAGTCGAACCGGAGCCGCTGTTTTACTCGGTGCGCCATCGGGCGGAGTCGCGGAAAAAGACCCAGAACTGCCCGCCCCGCTGGTGCAAGAGCGCTCCAAGCGCGGGCACCGCGTGATGTGGGAACGCTCAATGAGCTCTTGCCTGCGCCGCGTGCTCGCTCAGAGTAAAAGACGCTGAGTCCCAGTAGCTCCTTCGCATCCTCAAGCGACGGTTGCGGGGAGAACTCTGCGGGCAGAGTACCCGTCACTACTCCACGGTAGAGATCAGCGAAATCGTAGTCGCGGGCTCGCTTCGCTGCTTCCACAGCAGCGTGAGAAAGCTGCTGGTAGCGCACTGGGTTCCCGGCCACTTCAGCGATCTTCGCGGCGAGGGCGCGTGGGTCACTCTGACGCACCGCGACGACGCCTTCATTCTGTTGCGTGAGAAGCAACCAGGACAACTCATACATGAACACGGGCAGCCCGCGAGCCTGCGCCTCGGCGATCGTGAGCTGATACCCCTCGATGATGCTGGTGGACACGAACGCGTCGGCTGCATCGATCGCTTCGGTAAGCCGTGCGCCGCGTAGCGGCCCGACGGCCTTGACGCAGTCAGAAACGCCACGTCGCCGGGCGTGTGCGTTGAACCGCTTCGCGGTCATGTCTTCCCAGTCCGGCCCGATCACGGTGAGGCGGAAGCTGACGCCGAAGGCCTTCAATTGCACTGCTACCTCGATGAGATCGAGGACCTTCTTGGTGCGATCTTCCAATCGGCCCCACCACACCAATTCGATGTGTCCGGCTGGTGATTTCTTTGCTGTTGATTGCGAGAGAGACTCATTCAGCAGAGGCGACGGCGGATTGGGCAGGTATGAAGAATGCGAGACTCCGCGAAGAGAGAAGTACGCCGAGTCGAGAGGGGAGAGTGTGACCAGCCGTGCAAGAGCATTGCTGCATTTCTCGATGAGGGACAGCCGGTCGTTTCCGTCGTACAGCGGGCGCGCAAAGGAATTATGTATCCACCCGATTGTCCGGGCATCCTCGGCCCGCGCCATGAGCGCGAACTCTGGCCAACGATCCGTGTAGAGCAGCTGGTGATCGATGACCATATCGACCCGATGGCGGCGACAGATCGCCGCCCAGTCCTGTAAGCGCTCGACGAAGGTTCGCCCGCTCAGCTCGATGAAGGTCGTGCCGGCCGGAACCAGAGTCCGATCGCTGCCGCCGCTTCGTGCGACGAGAACGACCTCGAATCCTGCCTGGCGTAGATAGTGGGCTTGCGCGAGCATCACCATCGTCACGCCACCCGAACGCAGGGACGAAGTAACGAGAGCCACGCTCCGTACAACGGCCGCGGGCGAGGTGGACGAACCCACCGCCGGGAGATGGAACTTGAGGGTGGACAGCTTAGCTGGGTAAAACCGCGCGGTTCCGCGCACGATGTCATCAGCCGATGCCACCGTATGGAGGTGCGACAATGCGTCGTCAAGCACGGTGCTGTCGCTCCGGTCGATCAATTGTGAGCATACGTAGCCCACGATCGAGAGCCGTGTCGATTCGTATGATTCCCGCAGCAACGCAGGATCGGAGTACGTCTCGGCGAGAACGTCGACGGCCGGTCGGATGAGATCGATTGACGCGATCGCCGAAGCGTAGAACTCCGCGCGCTCGATGGTGTCGACCTGTTGGCCGCTGCCGCCGCGGCCAAAGTGATAGCGATAGAGCCGTGTATCCGTTGAGACGTACCGAGTCGCGAGCGCCGCGATCAAGAACATCAGAGGCAGATCATTGACCCGCGCCAGAGTCGTTCCGTCCGCAATATGCGTGTAGGCACTTCTGAAGAGATCGGTCCGGAACAGATAGCGCCAGAGCTGCCCCTGCGCGGGCTTGCCGATCGGGAACAACCCCTGCAGCACAGCAGCCCCGTCGAGGGCTCGATGAGCGGGTTGCAGGCGGCCTTCGTATGATCCGCCCGTGCGGCCGTCCTTTTCGATGACGGTTACACCGAAGCCGACGAGATCCGCTTCCGCTTCGTGCGCCAGATCGAGTGCGACGCGGGCAGCGTTCGGCTCGAGCTCGTCGTCGCCGTCCAAAACCAGCAAATAGTCGGCAGACGCGGACAGCGCGCCCGTCCGGCGGCTCTGCAATGCCGAGAGATTGTGATCGTGACGAATGACGCGGACCCGCGGATCGCGCTCTTGATAAGACTCGAGAATCCTCAGGCTCGCATCGGTCGACGCGTCATCAACGCAGATGATTTCAATCTCAGACAAGGACTGTGCCAGGGCGCTGTCTAAAGTCGCAGCGATCGTCGCTTCGTCGTTGTATACCGGGACGATTATCGAGACCAGAGGTGCCGTTGACATTGGCACCAAGTCTAGACGGCGGCTCCCTAACCTCCACTCCCGGCTTACCGCGATAACCTAGGAGGATGAAGATCGCCATCGCAGGCACCGGCTATGTCGGCTTGTCCAACGCAGTTATCCTCGCTCAGCACCACGAGGTGTTCGCCGTCGACATCGATCCTGCGAAGGTCGAGTTGCTCAACCGCCGGATCTCGCCGATCGCCGACGTCGAGCTCGAGGACTATCTTGCGACCCACGCGCTCAACCTCACGCCAACCCTCGACGCAGAGGCCGCGTATCGCGATGCGGAGTTCGTCGTCGTCGCGACACCGACGAACTACGACGAGACCACCAACTACTTCGACACGTCCTCAGTCGAAGGAGTCATCGATGTCGTACTCGGGATCAACCCGAACGCCGCAATCGTGATCAAATCCACCGTGCCGGTCGGGTTCACCGCGCGGATGAACGAGGAGCACCCGGGGGCGACGATCGTCTTCTCTCCCGAGTTCCTGCGTGAGGGCCGCGCGCTGCACGACAACCTGCATCCGTCGCGCATCGTCGTGGGCGACCGTGGACCTGTCGGGCAGCGCTTTGCCGACCTGCTGATCGAGGGTGCGATCGCTACCGACATTCCCGTACTGCTCACCGACGCCACCGAGGCCGAGGCGATCAAGCTTTTCGCCAACACCTACCTGGCATTGCGAGTGGCGTACTTCAACGAACTCGACACCTATGCTGCCGTGAACGGGCTCGACACTCGACAGATCATCGAGGGAGTAGGGCTCGATCCGCGCATCGGATCGCACTACAACAACCCGTCCTTCGGCTACGGCGGGTACTGCCTGCCGAAGGACACCAAACAGCTTCTCGCGAACTACTCCGAGGTGCCGCAGAACCTGATCGCGGCCATCGTCGACGCCAACAGCACCCGCAAGGACTTCGTCGCCGACGACATTCTCGCTCGCGCACCGCGCACGGTCGGCGTATACCGGCTTGTGATGAAGTCGGGATCGGACAATTTCCGCGATTCGTCTATTCAGGGGATCATGAAGCGGATCAAGGCGAAGGGCATCGAGGTCGTCGTCTACGAGCCCGCTCTTGAACAGGACGAGTTCTTCCACTCCGAGGTCGTGAGAGACATCGATGAGTTCAAGTCGCGGGCTGACGTCATCATCGCCAACCGTTCGACCGAAGCGCTGGACGACGTCGCGCACAAGATCTACACGCGCGATATCTACGGCCGAGACTGACGTTGTTTGCGCGACGCGGGGCCACCCGTTCCCTTGTCTCGCTCACCGGCCCCGCGGGGAACATCGGTGATGCGCTCATTCGGCGAGAGACACTCGAATGGGCCCGTGAGACATCGACGGAACTGATCGCATACACAGGCTCCGCCCCTGACGTCTGGCTGCGCCAGTTGGGGATGCCGGAAGGCGCGGTGGTCCTGCGTTCGAAGCGGTCGGTGGCGCGCTGGCTCTGGTTGCTGGCGACAGCTCCGCGTCATCCGATTCTCATCTTCGAGGCGGGTGAGATCCCGCTCGACCGCGGCAATGAATTACGCGAACTGGTATTTCTCCTCGAGACTCTCATCGCCCGACTCAAGGGCGGAATCGTCATCCGACCGCCGCGCGGCATTCGGGCGCCTTCGAGGCTGCCGCTGACGGTCCACCGGCTCGCTGCGCGCGCTTCGCAGATCACGCTGTGGCGAGACGCTGCCACGTTGTCGATCGCACGCTGCGGGCGGCTGGCCCCCGACATCGGGTTCGGCGCCGGCATCCGCGGTGGGCAGCCATGGCAGGAGCGATCCGAACTGTTGGTGAGCCTCCGTGGAACACGACCGATGCCCGACGAGGCCTGGGTTCGGGCTGTGCGCGAGTATGCGGACAGAGCCGGCCTGACGATTCGCACGATCGTGCAGGTTCGGGAAGACGAGGAACGCGCACGCGAACTCGCAGACGCGCTGGGTGGGACCTTCGAGCCGTGGGGAACGACCGATCCGCTCGCACAGGAGGAGCTCTTGCGTGAACGCTACGACGGCGCGCGCATGGTGATCAGCGACCGGATGCACGTTCTAGTGCTTGCCGCCCTCAGCGGTGCTGTGCCCGTCGAACTGGTGCCCCGTCCCACGGCGAAGATTACCGAGGCATTCGCGGCGATCGGCTACCACGGGCTCTCGCTGGATGCCGCGTCCGGTGACACGCATGAGATGACCACGTTCCTTGACTCTCAGCAGGATCGTGCACCAGAGACAGCAGCATGCGTGCACGAGGCCGAAAAGAGCCTGACACGCATCCACGACGAGATCAGAACAATCATCAGCAGGGTGCGTGCATGACTGCGGGGGATCGGCGAGTGCTATTCCTCTCTCACAGCCATCCGTTCGGGCCGTTTCGTGTGGGCAGCCACCACTACGCGCGACTTCTTGCGTCACGAGGGGGAGAAGTCGTGCACGTGGCGACTCCCATTTCTCTCGCTCATCGCATCACCGGTCGGGTGCGGCCGTCAGACGTCGCGAACGTCCCCCGCGGTCCGCACCGCACGGTCGACGGCGTGGTGCACCTCGTTCCCCGCACACTGATGCCCGCCCCTCTCGGATCGTTCCGCGTGGCGCGGTACCTGGAGAAGAACGGCATCAGGGGCCGGTTCGACGCGATACTGATCGATCAACCGCTGCTCTGGGATACCTCGATCCGCGGGCTCACCGACACACTGATCTATCGCCCGACTGATCTCTATCCCTCGGGACTCAAACACCGAATCCAACAGCAGATCATCGATGCTTCCGACGGCATCATCGCAACGTCGGAAGAAGTACTGCGCGGCCTCGGGCCGCTCGGCCAGCCGACCCTCGTCCTGAACAACGGCGCCGACACGGCGCACTTCGCCTCGACGAACGAGGACGAGGGGCCTCGCCCGATCCGATGCGTTTATGTCGGAGCGCTCGACGGACGATTCGACTGGGCTCAACTGTCTGCGTGGGCGGGTTCTCACCCTGACGTTCGATTCCTCGTCGCTGGACCAGATGCCGATCCGCCGTCATCTTTGCCCAGCAACGTCGACCTTCTCGGCCCGATTGCGTATGACGCCGTGCCTGCGCTGCTGCACGATGCCCGGGTCGGGCTGCTGCCTCTGTCTGACGACCCACTCAACGCCGGACGCAGTCCCATGAAGCTCTACGAGTATCTGGCGGCAGGACTCACCGTTGTCGCTCGAGAGACACCGGGCATCAAACGCCATGAGGGGGTCGGCATCTACACGTACTCAGGTGGTGACGACGCCGACGCTGCGCTGGATCGTGCGCTCGCTCACGCCTCACCTAACGACGGTGGAGTTCGTGCGGCATCCGATTCCTCCTGGGAGCGGAAAACAGACGAACTGGTTTCGTTTGTGCAACGCCTCAGCTGATCAGCTGATCAGCTGATCAGCTGCTCGAGCGTCTCGGAAACGATGCTCGCCGTGCGGTCCCAGTCGTATCCGGTGGGTGGCTCAACACGCAGCCGGGCGGCGACGGCAGAAGTCAGTGCCGTGGCCCATTCCTGCGGGTCGTGGGCCGAACCGAGCCCCCAGCCGCGATCGCCGACGATCTCGGCGACCGCCTCGCAACCACGCCAATACAGGACGGGGACTCCGCAGCACACGGATTCCAGCGCGGGCAGGCCGAACCCCTCAAGAGTGGATGGCATCGCCGTCGCAGCAGCGCCCCGATAAAGCGCAGCCAGCTGCTCGTCGTGCAGTCCGTGCATCCACTGGACCCGCGCGCCGATGCCCAAGCCTTCTGCGCGCGCGGCCAACTCAGCGACCTCGGCGGCCGGAACCACCGCCCGAAGATGAACATCGGGAGCTGAAATCAGCGCTTGCAAGAGCACATCGAGATTTTTGTGGGCGCGGGCGTTTCCGACGTACAGCACATACGGGTCGTCTGCCGCCTCGACGTGACCGTGGGGGTGGAACGCTGCTGAGCAGCCGTTTCCCGCGTTGACGATCTGCACCGCATCGTCATTGAGCCAGCGACGGATCTCACGGGCAGAAGTCTCAGAGACAGTCAGCACCACCCCGGTCTTTCGAACCGTGCGACGGACCGGGCCTGCGTAATACGCTTCGAACTTCCACCGGGAAAGCCCTGACGCGCGAAGTTGGATGAGATCGTGCAACGTCAACAGCTGTCGTGGCGCACGCAGCAGAGCGCCGTACCCCGGCGAGTACACCAGAGCATTCCCGCTCGCGTTGCGTACCGGCCGGAAAGAGTCGAGCGGCGACGATGGGCTGCCGTCGAGGCCGAGCGGTGTCCACGGCAGGCGGAGCCGGCTGAGCACTTCTCCGGCATAGCGGCCGATGCCATGCGCGCCGCGATAACGGTCGTCGACGAACAGCTGATTCATGACGCCGTCCTCGTCGAATCCTGTACCCATCCCCGGATGCGATCGGCGAACACCTGCTCTGAGAACAGTGCGGCCTGCGCGCGGCATGCGTCGGCGGAGGCATCGATCGCGTCCCCGACAGTGCGCCGGAGCTCACCGCGCGACCAGTCTTCGAGTAGGGCGCCAGTGCGCTTGTGAATCACCGTCTCAGCGGTGCCACCGACCGCGCTGGCGATAACAGGCGTTCCGGCTGCCATCGCTTCGACAGGAACGATGCCGAAGTCCTCGACCGCGGGGAAGACGAGAGCGAGCGCGCGACGCAGAAGAGCGCGGTACAGCTCACCGCTGGGTGCCGAGACGAACGAGACCATCCCCGGTGCCTGTTCCTCAGCGAGCGCCCGCAAACGAGCCTCATCCGGGCCGGCGCCGGCGAGCACGACGGGGAGGTTCGCGGCGACCCCCGCCTCGATCACGAGGTCGAGCCTCTTATACGGAACGAATCGGGAGAAACCCAGGAGGAACTCATCGGGTAGCGACTGAAGCACTTTTTGATCGCGGTCGCTCGGGGCTGGCTCACGGGTGAAGCTGACGACATCGACGGGCGGATGGATGACGGTGCTCTCGCGCTGCCACGCCTGAGCGATGCGCTCGGCGACGAAGCTGCTGTTCGCGGCGATCGCGACGGGTTCTTGAGCACGACGACGATCCAGTGGCTTCAATGTCGCGGCGACGACCTTTGCCGGCAGAGAGCTGCCGCGGCCGTCCAGCTCGGGGTTCCAGATGTACCGTGCGGGCGTGTGCGCATAGACGAGCTTGGGTACATCGCGCGCTGGACCTGCAAAGCGTGCGTGATGGGCGAAGAGGTGACTGCTGGCGAGCACCCAGTCGGCATCGATGGCAGGAAGCTGCCGCCACGCGAGGGGCATGAGCCCGAGCGCAGCTGCCTTATGGCCACGCAACGGCGTCCTGGCGAGCCAGGTCTCGCCATCCACAGAGAAGCGGTCGCCGCTATCGTTCCACAGGCAGTAGCGCGCGGCATCCGGAAACACTCGGGTCAGCGCCTCGAAGACGTTCTCCGACCCACCGGTGCGGGCCAACCATTCGTGCACGAGTGCGCCGCTCACCGGCCGATCCCTTCTTGCCATTGCGGGAGGAGCCATCGATGTCGTGGCGATGAATCCTCGGATGGCATGGAGACGAGTCTAAGGAAGTTCGCTCTCAGGAGGGTGATGCTAGCCTCTGTGCTCCTCGTGTCGGCGCGCGCCCAGCGGGTAGGTATTGTGGGGATCGATTGATCGAGCTCAGGGGGGCTTTCGACTTATGGCATTGCGATTCACGAAGAAGACGATCATCATTCTGGTCAGCGCGGCGGTCGTGCTGGTCGGGGGAGGCGTCGCGGCTACTGCCGTCGTGATGAACCAGAGCGAACCAGAAGCCGAGACGAAAGCGATCCCGCGCGTCGGGACGAAGGTCGAATTCCCGGAACGACCGGTCGTAGTTCCTGCCACGAACGTCGCACGCGCCGGTATCGACGGCTGGACGTTGGCAGAGCGGACCGTGGTCGGTGCTGTTCTGCCGGAGGTCGGCAACGCAGCTGACGGAGCTGTGTCTCTGCGAGTGGACGCACCGGCGGACGACGCTGACATCGTGGCCGCGAGCGCGCCAGTAGCACTCGTCCCCTCGACCGAGTACACCCTCACCGCGTCGGTCCGAGTGCTCGCCGAGTACGAACAGGACTCCGGAATCCGCCTCACCGCCGGCGGCGACCAGTTCGAACTTCCTGAGCTGAACGCCGAATGGCAGACCGTCGAATTTCCCTTCGCCACCTCGAGTGAAGTCGGCGACGGCACCATCGGCATCGTCCTGTCTGGTGCGGTTCGTGGGTTCGGCATCGACAACATCTCGATCTCCGCAGACGGCGGCGGGAACCTCATTGGCAACGGCTCCTTCGAACAGGTCTCGGCGCCGCGAGGCATCCTCAACGACTCGCTGATCGTCACGAACACGTCGGCTGTCCTGGCCGTGTCGGCGGCAGAAGGAGAAGTCGCGTGGACGGCGACGTCGAGCTCCGGTGGCGAACCGATCACCGGCAGCTCTGTCGTGAGCGGACCCGTGGCCGCACTTCCTCTTGAAGGCGTGCCCCAGGGACACTATGCGGTCTCTGTGCGGGATTCATCCGGCTTCGAAGCGAGCACGAACGTCGCCGTCATCGACAGCGACACCTTCTACGTCGAACAGGACTCGCGCTTCGGCGTCGGAGCGCACGTGGAGAAGGAACCGTTCGTCGGCACCGGCACCATGGCCGCCGCTCTCGGTTTCGCTGAAGTGCGAAATGACATCACCTGGGAGCGCAACGAGAAGAGTCGCGGGGTCTACGCCTGGGAAGACAACTATGTGCGCGAGTTCGCTCGGATGCACGTCAACGGGGTGAAGCTGCTCGGCATCGTGGCGTATGGCAACGAGCTCTACGGCAGTAAGCGGTCGCCGTCCAACGAAGAGGCGATCCAAGCGTATGGCGCGTATGCGAAGGCCATCGCCGACACCTTTGACGTCGTCGGACTCGAGATCCTCAACGAGTACAACCACCGCGACAACGGCACATCATGCGGCCATTCCCCGGCGTGCTACGTGGAGATCGCGCAGGCCGCGCGTGACCACGTCAGCGCCGCGTACCCTGATCTCCCGCTCGTCACCGGATCCACGGCGCTGTATGACAGCGAGTGGTTCGTGGGCTTCTGGCAGGCCGGAGGAATGGCTGTCACCGATGTCGTCAGCTACCACCCCTACGAGGGATGGATCGATCGAAACGCCGACCTGATCGCAGGCACAGTTCAGCAGTCCTACGCCGACATGCAGGAACACACGGGTGAGACGCGACCGGTCTGGGTCAGCGAGATGGGGTTCCCCACTCACTACGACGGTGTCGGAATTCTGGAGCAGGGCGAGATGCTCGTGCGCAACGAGACCTTGGCTTTTGCGAACGGCGTCGAGAAGTACTTCTGGTACGACCTCGTGAACGACAAGCCTGACCCGGCCGCAGGCGAGGCCAACTTCGGACTTTACGAGAACTCACCCCGCGCCAACGTCGTCGCGCGAGCGCCGAAGCCCGGTGCATTCGCGCAAGCGCTGATGATCGCGCAGCTCGGGGGCAAGGAACACGCAGCCACCGAGTCCGACGAGACCACGCAGGTTGAGGTGTTCGGCAGCGATTCGGATGCGACACGGGTCGCGTGGGCACCCGGTGGCGAGACGCAGCGCGCGTTCCCGTCGGACAGTGCTCTGACCGTCACTCACCTGTCGGGCCACACGGAGGTCCTCGAACCGGTAGACGGCAACGTCACGATCACGCTGAGCGGATCGCCCGTCTTCATCTCATCGCCGGTCGAAGCTTCTGCCGACTAAACGCATCCATCATCAGGGAACCTCAGGAAACGGCTCGGTACACTTCATCGGTGCACGCTATTACCACGGACGTTGAAACCCAATCAGAAAAGCGCGGACGCCTGGTGCGACGCGTCTGGTTGATCGTTGTTCTCGTCATCATCGTGTTGCTGCTCGCCGTCTGCTGGGTCGGACTGCGGGCGATCACCGTGAAGGATGGTCTGACCGCGAGTCAGCAGTACGTCGATGAGATTCAGAACGGCGGGGATGTAGACGCAGCGCTGGAAGGGATCTCCGAGAACGCTGCCAGCGCCGGGGCCGCGGCAAGCGACCCCGTGTGGGCGGTGATGGAGTGGGTCCCTGTCGTCGGAGACAACCTGAGAGGTGTGCGCCTCGCGGCCCAGTCGCTCGACGCTCTTGTCAACGACGTCGCTCTGCCGGTGATGGAGTCATCAGACGACGCGATCACGACGAGACTGCTCTCGGTGGCTCAGGAGCATGGCGAACGCATCGGTCGACTGGCGGAGGAGATCCGCTCGGTCAGCGGATCGAGCTTTCTGATCGGGCAGGTTCGGGACGGCGTCGACCAAGTCGACCAGGTGATGGAGGTCGCAGCGCCAGCACTGGGACTTGCGCCTTCACTGCTCGGCGGAGACGAGCCACAAAACTACCTGCTGGTATTCCAGAACAACGCCGAGACACTCGCTCTGGGCGGCAGTGCGGCGGCGCAGACCATGGTGCACGTCGACAATGGCGTCATCTCGATGGGGGCCCAGGGCGACAGCGGCAAATATCAGAATGGCGTGGCGGTCGATGTCGACGTTCCGCAGAGCGCTATCGATCTCTACACCGGTTACCTCGTCGAGCACGTCAATACGAGCATGAGCCGGCCCGACTTCCCCACGGCAGCGCAAATCATGCGCGCGTGGTGGCAGCGCGACATCTCGAATGACGAGATCGCCGGAGTCATCTCCGTTGACCCCCTCGCAATCGAACGCATCCTCGTCGCGACGGGACCGATCGATCTGGCCTCGGGAGACGTGCTCGAATCAGACACGGCGGTCTCGCTGCTGCTGAGCCAGATCTACGGTCGCTGGGATTCTTATGTCGAGCCGGAGAAGGTCGACGGCTTCTTCGCCGACGCGGCCGCTGCGATCTTCAGCAAGATCGCAGCGGGGGAGTTCGACATCAAAGACATGATGTGGGCGCTCACCGAAAGCGCTGAGGCGGGCGACATCTTCGTCTGGAGCGAAGACGAGCAGGTGACCGAGATGGTCGCGGGGTCTCGCGCCAGCGGCATCCTGCCCACGGACAACACCGAATCGACGACTGTCGGTGTGTATTTCAACAACAGCAACGGTTCGAAGATCGACTACTTCACGCAGACCGCGACTGCCGCCACGGCCGTGTGCGAAGCAGATGTCGCAACGTTCACCGTTGACGCTTCGCTCTCCCTTCCTCTGACGCAACAGCAGGCCGAAGCATTGCCGCGCTATGTGCAGAGCATGACCTTCGGGGCGCGATTCCGCGATTGGATCTATATCTACGGCCCGCCCGGAACCACGCTGACGGATGCCACTTTCGCCGGTGAAGAAGTGTCTGTCATGCACCGCGACATCGATGACCTCGGACGACCGGTCGTCGCATTCGAAGCATGGTTCGACCCGGGAGATGAGGTCAGCGTTACGGCGACTTTCACCGGTGAGGGCAACGACTTTGGTCCGCTTGAGATTCAGACGAACCCGATGATCAACGGAGCGAAACCGAGCATCACTGACGGCTGCAACAGCTGACCGATCCTCACAGACCGGGCGAAAGAGATCGAATCGGTTAGAATGACTTCCGGTTCTGTGCGAGCTTCATCGCGCACAAGGAACTGTTTCTGACCGGATGGGGTGGCCGTCATAGTCGTCGAGATCGAGCGTGAGCAAACCGACGTCGGTGCCGCGACCCTCGGTTCCGGCGGAGTGCCGGTGCAGCGGGCCCGTCGTGGAGCGTGGCCGCGTCGCTATGCGAGCAGGCTGTTCTATAGCGACGTGATCGTCATTGTGCTCACACTCGTGATCTCTTCTTTCGTTGCGATACCCGGGCTGTTCGCGAGCGTCAGCTGGCCGGGAGGCCCGCGGCTGTCGTATCTCGCCGCACTTGTCATCGTCGGCATCCTCTGGCTGATCGCGCTTGACGCGACTGACTCCCGTGACCGCCATATCGTCGGACATGGGGCTGACGAGTACCGCCGCATCATCAACGCATCGGTCGTGGTGTTCGCGGCGACCGTCGCCATCGTGTTCTTCCTTGGCATGTCCCTCTCCCGCATGCTGGTTGCCGTCGTCTTTCCGATCGGGCTGCTGCTGCTGCTCTTTTCGCGATGGATGTGGCGTCAGTGGTTGCGCCGCCGCCAGAGGAAGGGGGAGTACCTCCACCGCGCCGTCCTCATCGGTGAGCCATCGAAGGTCCAGCACGTGGCCAAACAGATCAGACGAACCCACGGCAGCGGCTATCAGATCGTCGGAGTCATCACGAACAAGGGGCCGTCTGCGGGTGTGCCAGACATCGACGTGCTCGGCGACATCGCCCATGCCGAAGCGGCGCTCGAAGACGCGAACATCGATGCGCTCATCATCGTCGGCTC
The DNA here is from genome assembly GCF_051842855.1 of Microbacterium sp. A94. Taxonomy (NCBI): domain Bacteria; kingdom Bacillati; phylum Actinomycetota; class Actinomycetes; order Micrococcales; family Microbacteriaceae; genus Microbacterium; species Microbacterium sp. A94. The sequence continues at coordinate 180,700 of NZ_JBPXMU010000006.1, forward strand.
GGACGACCTCGACCCCGACACGATGCGGCGGCTCGGTTACGCCGTTTCTGACCGCGACATTCAGCTGATCATGGCGCCAGCGCTCACGGACATAGCCGGACCCCGGCTGCACAACACCCCGGTCGCGGGTCTCCCGCTCGTGCAGGTCGACTTCCCGCGCATGGAGGGGGCTCAACGCTTCACCAAGCGAATGTTCGACCTCATCGGCTCGTCGCTCTTCCTGGTGCTTCTCCTGCCGGTGTTCCTGATCGTCGCGATCGCCATTCGCATCGAAGGCCCCGGAAAAATCTTCTACCGCCAGGAGCGCATCGGCCGTGGCGGAAAGACTTTCGGAATGCGTAAGTTCCGCTCCATGATCGCGGATGCCGACGACCAGTTGGACACTCTTCTCGATCTGCAGGGCAGCAGCGACAAACCGCTTTTCAAGATCAACGACGACCCGCGTATCACGAGGGTCGGCCGGTTCCTGCGCCGGCACTCCATCGATGAGCTGCCTCAGCTGATCAACGTGTTCCGGGGGGAGATGAGCCTGGTTGGCCCCCGCCCGCAGCGTGACTCCGAGGTCGCCCTCTACGACGACATCGCCCACCGCCGGCTGCTCGTGAAGCCCGGGATGAGTGGGCTCTGGCAGGTCAGCGGTCGCTCCGCCCTGTCGTGGGAAGAGACGATCCGTCTCGATCTGTACTACGTCGAGAACTGGTCGCTCACACAAGACATCATCATCCTGTTCCGCACGGTGCGCGCCGTCGTAGCGCCGGGCACATCGGCCCGCTGATCAATCCCCGTTCGAGGTCTTCCCCTCTGACGCGCAGGCAGACAGAATGAAGATGCCTGCAGAACCTGCTGGCATTGCAACCACTTGGAGAGGACCCGACATGGGAATCGACGACCTGGTCAACAAGGGCAAAGACCTGTACGAGCAGAACAAGGACAAGATCGCTGAAGTCGTCAAGAGCGAGCAGGCGGAAGACGTCAGCGACAAGGTTCTCGACGGAGTCGCAGACTTCGCCAAGAAGGTTGCTCCCGGAGCATCCGACAAGATCGACGAGATCCGCGACAGCGCCGACAAGTCGATCGGCAACGAGTAGTCATCTGACTTCAGAGGGCGGCGCATCTTCGGATGCGCCGCCCTCTTCGTTTCGCGCCACGCGTTTTGATACCGCAACGCGTATATGCCATTGTGGGAATAGTTGGGGGCGACGCCGATCTGGCAAGCGTCGTGTTTATTGAGGTCACACTGGGGTGTCTCGTTGAGCCGGGACATCTGAGGAACATCTGAATATGCGCGCGCGCACGCAAAAAATCCGTTCGATCTGGGCCGGACTTCTGACGGTGGTGCTGGCAGTGGCTGGCCTCGTCTTCGTCCCGCAAGCGGCAGTAGCTGCAGAAGGCGATCCGCAATACCTCACGGTGACGAAGAACGTCCAGCCGGCGCAGGTGTCTCCCGGACAGCCCTTCACCTACACGATCACGGTGAACTGCGCCGAGGCATCCTGCCTCAACGCCACGCTCGACGACGCCCTCCCGGCAGAGCTCGCCGGATACGCGGTGCAGAATGTCACCTACGCGCCGAGTGCCGTGGCCGTGCCCCGCCAGATCGAGTGGACCACCGACGGAACCCCGAGTGCAACGCACCCGAACACCCTCACCGCAGACACCGCGCTGCACGTCGACTTCACCGGCGCGGTCACCTCTCCGGCCGGCGCCGGCCTCGAAGAGGGCGTGACCTTCAGCGTCACCATCACGCTGCAGACTCCCGACGATCTGAAGCCGGGCGAACAGAGCATCACGAACACGGCCAACACCGCCGCAGACAACTCGTCGCCCGACAGCGACAACGCCACCATCGTCGTCATCACGCCCGAGATCATCGACGTGGCGACAAGCAAAGCCTGGTCGCCGACGCCGCAGAGCTTCAGCCCCGGCGCCACCTCGACGATTGACCTCAGCGTCACGAACACATCCAACGGTCCGGTCGAGAAGCTCACCATTCAGGAACCGCAGACTGCGGCCGACGGAGCCACCGCCCTCGACGCCAGCAACCCCTTCACCATCACCGACCTCACCGGCTTCGGCGACACCACCCTGCCGGCCGGCGCCCAGGCAGTTCAGCTGGACCTCTACCTGAAGCAGGCCGACGGCACATGGCAGTGGGTTCCGGGCCCTCCATCTGATGCGATTGCTCTTCCGGATGGCATCAACCCCGCCGACGTCGGCGGCGTCCGCGTGACCTACACCGGCGAAGCAATCGAAGAGGGTGCCGCAGGCGCCCTTGCACTCAACCTGGCCCAGCGCGAAACCCAGCGCGAAACTGACGCAGACCTGTCGGTCGCCGTGCAGACCGTCGACAACGTCGTAGCGGCAACCGCTTCGGTCGAGGGCCGCGACCCCGTCACGGCAACGGCCAATGCGTCATATGAAGTCATCCCCGCAGAGATCGCCGCGGCAACGGTGAAGAGCATCAGTCCGTCGCGCATCGCAGCCGGCGACTCAGCCGCCGCCCGCATCGTCGGCACGAACACCTCTGACGTCGGTGTGAACGAACTGCGAGTGGCGGACCTCGACTACTTCGACGAGAACATCACCTTCGCCGGCTTTACCGCCGCCCCGACCCGGCCGGTCGCCGCGACCGCCGGAACGCTGATCTACCACCCGCTCGACGGTGGTGACCCCATCGAGATCGCTCTCGTCGACGGCGAGATCCCCGCGCTGCCCGGCGTGCTCATCTCCGGCTTCGAGATCGTGTTCACGGCCGAAGACGGCGGCATCACCCCCGGCACGAACACCGCCATCGACTTCACGATCGACACCGCAGAAGCTGCGATCGCTGAGGGTGCCGAGTCGCGGACAACCACGAACACCGCGACCACCACCGTCGTCGCGCAGAACGGCGTTGAAGCGACCAACGATGACCCCGCCACGCTGGATCTGCTCAAGCCCGCGATCGACGTCACCCTCACGAAGACTGTCCGCCCGGGCTCAGCAGTGCAGCCCGGCGAAACCGTCGTCACACAACTGACCTCGAACCTGAAGACCACGTCTGACTACATCACCGCGACGCAGATCGTCGTCGAAGACGCGTGGACCGAAGCCGGTGGCTTCTGGGACGCCTTCAACCTCGACGCCATCGCCCCCACCCAGGTGCCCGGCGGAGCCGGCCTCACCATCCAGGTGCGCGACGCTGACGGCGCCTGGATCGACCTCACGGTCTTCCCCGCGGAGGAAGGCCCGCAGCTGGTCGCCCTGAACAACGCTGAGATCCAGGCGCTGCTGCCGGCTGGCGACGCGACCGATGACCTCACCGGCATCCGCTTCGTCTTCGACAACCCGACCGGCTTCGCCTCAGACACGACGGTAACGCCGTACGTGGTCTCCGAAGCACGTGACGAACTGCGCTCCGACCCCGCCGAGCACACCACCCCGGGAACCGATCAACCGGTGAAGTACGAGAACTCGGCGACGACCACCGGAACGGGCGAAACCGAAAGCGGCACGCCGCTCGAAGATGAAACCGTCGACACCGGTGAAGCCACCATCATCACCCACGCTGGTACCGGTGTTCTCGGCATCGACAAGCACTGGGATCAGCCGACCGTCGCAGCTCAGTCGGGCCAGACGCGCAGCACGACCCTGAGCTGGCGTGTGGGAACCGGGTATGAGGAAGTCGTGATCACCGACTCCGCCCCGGCGACCGAACTCGGCGCTCCGCAGAACCCGGCCGAAACCGTCTTTGACTCGTTCAACCTCACGCGCGTCAACGTCATTAACGCGAGCAACCAGCCGTACACGAACGGCTGGTACCTGCGTTACGACGTCATCACTGCTGTCGAGCTGTACATCGACGGTGCCTGGGTCGCTATGCCGGCCCCCGCCGCCGGTTGGATCCAGAACGGCGCCTTCGTCGGCTACGCGCTGACGGCAGACCAACAGGCCGGGGCCACCGGTGTGCGCATCCTGCTGGAAGAGAACACTCCGGCACGAGAAGCAGCCGCTGAAAACGGCCCGAACCTCGACCCCTACGCACCCGCGCCCGGCAGCGGCGTCGCCACGAGCAGTGCGCCGCGTCAGTTCAACCTGAGCTGGCAGATTCGCGACAAGAAGCGCTCCGACGACACCTGGGTGACCGAGGGCGCGCTCTACAACACCGCAGATGCTGGTGTCGTAGACAACACCGTCCGCATCGATGGCACGCCCAACGACGGCGGTGCGGTCGTGAGTGACACCGACAACGACACCATCCTCATCACGAACCCGGGCCCGGGCGTCCGCGTCAACAAGACCGTCAGCGATGCCGGCCCGCTGTACGTGCCGATGGAAGGCACGGATGCCGCGAGCTACCCGACCACGACATTCACGCTGAAGGCGCACAACAACTCCGTCTCGAAGGCTTCGTACGTTCGGGTGACCGATCCTGCGACCTGCGTTGACGGTGACCCGGTCGCCGACTGCCAGACTGCAGCAACCGTGGCCGGCGCTGTGGGAGACCCATTCACCGCTGACGTCGAGTGGCTGACCGCCTCCGGTCAGGGCAACCCGTTCGAGCGGTTCGACCTCAAGAACGTCACGATCTCTGCCAACATTTCGGCACAGGTCGATCTGGCCGCTTCCACCGTGTGGCTGCTTCGCTACGAGAACGGCGAATACACCTCGACGCCGACCACCGCTTCGGTTGTCAACGCCGCGTCGGCAGAGGATCTGGCATCCGTCGTCGGCATCAGCGTCACGTTCCAGGGAACGGACCCGGCAAACACGGGCGGCACGATCACCGCGGCCAACGGGCTGAATGTCGTGCTCGAGACCCAGCTGCGCACCACGCTGCGCAGCACCGGCGTACCGCAGGTCGTCCCCGCGAACGAGAAGGTCGACGTGAGCAACCGCGTCTTCGCGCAGTCGTATGACCCGATTCTTGCTGACGGGACCGGCACCGGAGCCAACGACGACGTCTCCGTCGTCCTCACCGGTGGCGACATCAACGTCGGCCCCACGAAGACCATCGCTCCCGAGGCGATCACCGAGCCCACGCGCCATGACCCCGTCACCGTGACGATCGGTGCGAACCAGGGCATCAACCCGGTGAGCACCCTTCCGGCTAAGGAAGTGCGGCTGACCGACGACCTCGAGAGCTCACCCGAGTTCTGGAACAGCTTCGACTTCACCGGGCTCGGCGCGATCGCAGCACCCGGCGGCTCCGACCAGGTGGTCGTCGCCGTCTACGGACCGTTCGGAGCAGACGGCGAGATGGCGTGGGCAGAGTCCGCGCCCACCCCGATCGCGGAAGCCGCGGTTCCCGTTGATGTCGCGCAGTACGGCGACATCCAGGGCATCCACCTGGAGTTCTCCCGTGCCGATGGCGCGTTCTTCTCCACCGCGTTCCCCGCGCCGGCGTGGAGCACGACCACTGCATTCACCGTGCAGCTGCGCGACACGTTCCGCGACAGCGGCGATGAGATCGACCTCACCGACCAGCACACCGTGAACAACGAAGTCATCGTCGTCGCCGATCGACTCAACGGTGAAGCATCCCAGGCGAAGGCGAGCGCAGCGTTCGTCGAGATGGGCCCGGGATCCTTCCAGATCGACGTGCACAAGCAGGTCAACGACGGCACCTCGCGTGTCGCGACCCCCGGCGCGCCGCTGTCGTGGGATCTGATCTTCACGAACACCGGAACCGGCTACCTCTCCATCACCGAGCTGCGCGACAAGCTGCCGGCGCACCTCGTGTACCTCGGCGAGGACCCGGTCTACACGCCCGACCCCGACGGACTGCTCCCGGCACCGGAGAGCATGGACATCGAGACTGTCGCCGACGGTGGCACCGAATACGAGAACCTCGTCTTCACGTGGGCCGAAGGCGCGCAGATGCTGCCCGGTGAGAGCTTCACCATGCGCATCATGCTCGAACTGCAGCCAGGACTACTCACCGGCGAGCGTGCCACGAACGAGATGACCGTTTCGACCATCGAAACCCTCACGCAGTGCACCGACGTCAGAAACCCCAGCGCTCTCACCGACGCCTGGGCAAACGACGAAACCACCTGCGGCACGACCGAGTATGTGCAGCCGGCGAACGCCCCGAACCTGTACGTCGTCAAGGGCGTGCGCGGCGAGCGCGACGGGGCTATCAACCCGAACAACCCCGACGCCATCTGCCAGCAGAACCTCGTCGCAACCGGCGGTGCGTACTACCGCACGCCGTGCGCGGCCAACAGCCAGATCGGCGGAACCGACGACTGGGTGCTGCGCGCGCAGAACGGCGGCACGATTCCGCTCCAGGAACTGGTGCTGTTCGATCAGCTTCCGGTCGCCGGCGACGGCTACCTGCTCTCGGGTGCCTCGCGCGGCTCGGTCTACCGCCCGCAGATGCTCGACACGCTGAACCTCGTGGCACCGGAAGGCACCACCACCGACGTACAGGTGACGTTCTCACCGGGCGTCTGCGTGGGCACCTACGGCGACCTCGAGAACCAGGAGCCCTGTGCGCAGAACGGTGAGGGCTGGGTCTCGGCCGGCGCCATCGCCGACGCCGATTGGGCCAACGTCTCAGGTGTGCGCATCTACCTGGACTTCGGCACGACAGCCTCCGGCTACCTGAACCCGGGCGAGTTTGTCGACGTCACCTACAGCTCCACGAACGTCGTCGCCTCCGACGCGAACCCGAGCGGCGCTTCGGCCGCAGTGCCGGGAACCGACTCCTTCGCCTGGAACCAGTTCGGCGCAAAGTTCCTCTTCCGGGACAGCTCGAGCTATGTGAAGAGCGCTCCGGCTCGCGTCGGCGTGCACCTCATCTTCGGATCGATTGAGGTCTCGAAGGAGATCACCGGTGACGCGGCCGGCTACGCCCCGGAGGAGTTCCTCTTCGACGTGGTCTGCTCGATCCAGGGGGTGACGCTCGATCTGGGCGAGCACGCCGTGGTTGAGCTGAACTCCGCGAACGCGTACACGCAGCGCATCGACGGCATCCCATTCGGAGCATCCTGCGATGTCACCGAGCAGGGCGTCGTCGGCGAATTCGGCGAGACCGCCCGTTATGGTTCCCCGGTGACCCTCGTGGTCGCTCTGGAGAACTCTGAGGGTGCCATTCCTGAAGACCAGATTGCGGTCATCGAGAACGAGTACGCGTACTCGGGCCTGTCGGTCACCAAGACCGTCGACACCGACGCGAGCGAGGGCGAGTTCGGTCCGTTCGATTTCACCCTCACCTGCACGAGCGCAACCGGTATTCCGGTGACGTTCGCCGACGGTGCGACAGCTATCGAGTTCACGCTGGAAGACGGCGAGACCTTCACCGCTGCGGAGAACTTCATCCCGGCGCGTGCGACGTGCGTGATCACCGAGGTCGACAGTGCGGATGCTGATGGCATCGTCGTCGTGGGCGACAACGTCACCGACAACGGCGACGGCAGCGCTTCGGTGCTCGTCGGCGTCACACCGGCTGAGGTCGAATTCACCAACGGCTTCGACTCCGGCACGCTCACGGTGAACAAGGTCGTCGATGGCGAAGGTGCAGCGCTCTACGGCGCCGGACCCTTCGACTTCACCGCCGTGTGCACCTACCGCGGGCAGACGCTGCTCGACGTCGCATTCAGCCTCGACGCGAACGCGAACCGCACCTTCGGCGTCTACCCGACCGGCACGAACTGTGTCGTCGCAGAGACGGCCACCGGCGGCGCGACCAGCACGGCGATCGACCCGGCAGACGGCATCGTCGTGATCAGCGACGAACCGGATGCCGCGGCCGCCGTCACGGCGACCAACACCTTCGACCTCACCTCCATCGAGGTCACGAAGGCGATCACGGGAGCCGCGGCAGCCTACGCCGCCGACGAGTTCCTCGTCGACGTAGTCTGCTCGGTGCGCGGCATCACTGTCGCCCTCGGCGAGAACGCGGTCGTCGAACTCAACTCGGCGAACGGGTTCACCCAGCGCATCGACGGCATCCCGCACGGCGCGTCCTGTGACGTGACCGAACAGGGCGCCATCGGCGAGTACGGCGAGACCGGGCGCACCGGATCGCCGTCGATCATCGACGCGGCCACCGTGGTGGCAATCGATGAAGGCGTTCCCGCCGAGCAGACGGCGACGCTGACGAACGACTACACCTTCGCCGGTCTGTCGGTCACCAAGCGCGTCGCGACGGATGCTGATGTGACGTTCGGTCCGTTCGACTTCACCCTCACCTGCACGAGCCGCACCGGCATCCCGGTGACGTTCGACGGTGACGTGACCGAGCTGGCCTTCACGCTGGAAGCCGACGCGGAGTTCACCGCTCCCGAGGGCACCATCCCCGCCTACGCGACCTGCCTCATCTCTGAGGTCGACAGCGCAGCAGCAGATGACATCGTCATCGTCGGCGACAACGTCACCGACCTCGGTGACGGCACCGCTCGCGTCGAGGTCGGAACGACCGAAGCATCCATCGAGTACACGAACAGCTTCGATGCCGGTGTGCTCACCGTCGCGAAGGTGGTCGACGGTGCCGGTGCCGAGCTCTGGGGAGCAGGCCCCTTCGAGTTCAGCGCGGTCTGCACCTACCGTGGCCAGACGCTGTTGGATGAGATCTTCGTTCTCGACGCCAACGCGCAGCGCACCTTCGGCACCTATCCCGCCGGCACCGAGTGCGCCGTCGAGGAGACCGAGGCCGCAGGCGCCACCACGACCGTGCTTGAACCGACCGATGGAATCGTCGAACTCGTTGCCGGGGCATCCGCTTCGGCGACGGTGACCGCGACGAACACCTTCGCACTGACCTCGATCGAGGTCGGCAAGACCATCACCGGGGAAGCGACCGACTACGCGGCAGGGGAGTTCCTCGTCGACGTGGTCTGCACGGTCGGCGGAGTGGGTGTACCGCTCGGCGCGAACCGCGTCGCCGTGCTCCACGCCGCGAACGACTACACGCAGCGCATCGGCGGCATCCCCACCGGTGCCGTGTGTGATGTCACCGAGCAGGGCGCCGTCGGAGACTTCGGCGAAACCAGTCGCCCCGCCTCGACGACCGTCCTCGCAGCCAGTGCCGTGGTCGACGCGGACGAGGAGATGCCCGCCGAGCAGACCGCCGAGGTCATCAACGACTACGCGTTCTCCGGTCTGTCGATCACCAAGCGCGTCTCGACCGATGCTGAGGGCGAGTTCGGACCGTTCGACTTCACCCTCACCTGCACGAGCGCAACCGGCATCCCGGTCACGTTCGGGGCAGACGGGACCTCGCTCGAGTTCACCCTCGAGTCCGACGGAACCTTCACCGTTCCCGAGAACACGATCCCGGCCCGCGCCGACTGCCTCGTCACTGAGGTGGGCAGCAACGCCTCGAGCATCGTCGTGACCGGCGACAACGTCACCGACAACGGCGACGGCAGTGCCGTAGTTGCTGTGGGCGTCGAAGCATCCGCGATCGAATTCACCAACGGTTACGACGCCGGTGTGCTCACCGTCTCGAAGATCATCGACGGGGAAGGCGCCAACCTGTACGGGCAGGGCTCCTTCGACTTCACCGCCGTATGCACCTACGAGGGGGACACGCTGCTGGATGCATCGTTCTCACTCGCCGGTGGGGACAGCCGCTCGTTCGGGCCGTACCCGACGAACACCTCTTGCATCGTCGAGGAGACCGAAGCCGGCGGAGCCACCAGCACCGTGCTCGATCCGAGCGACGGCACCGTCGTGATCGGTGCCGACTCCGGCGCCGCCGTCACCGCCACCAACACCTTCGACGTCGCCGCCATCACGGTGACCAAGACCGTGACCGGTGACCTGGATGTCGAAGGGGCACACGGTGTGTTCCTCGTCGAGCTGCAGTGCACCGTGGACGGTGCACAGATCGAGATCCCCGGTGGCACGGTGCGCGAGCTGCGCGTCGAAGGCGGCTACACTGCCGTGTTCGGCGACCTGCCCGAGGGTGCGGACTGCCGCATCGTCGAGACGGATGCCGGAGGAGCAGTCAAGACGACCATCGCCGTCGCCGGAGTCGTCACCGCCGGAACAGCGGCTGATGTCACGGCCGCAGGCGCCGTCGAGGTCGAGATCACGAACGAGTTCGTGAAGCTGCTGCCGGCTACCGGTCTGGGAATGGCCGGAACACTGTGGCTCGTCGTGGCGCTGCTGTTCGGCGCAGGCATCGTGTTCCTGCTGCTGCACTGGCGTCGCCGCCGCATCGAGGCGTAACGCAATAGTGAGACGGGGTGGATGCGAAATACTCGCATCCACCCCGTCTTGCGTCTAGGCTGAACTCAGCCGCCTGGGGATCTTGCGGCCGGGTTCGTCGGAGGGGTCTGACGAACTGCACTGCACGACTGGGGTCGTGCTGAATACTGGGGAAATCGATTTGGGGATCATCGTGCACTGTGCGCCTATCCGGCGCCCGTGCTTCGTCCCGCCCGCGCGGCGGTTCATCCGTCGCGCCTTCGACGAGGCCCCGGGCGTCCCTTCACGCCCGGGTCCTCGTGTTCGGCGCGCCCCCTCGCGCTGAGCACGCTCCCCAAAGTAGGGCGAGGCATGGGGATGCCTCGCCCTACCGATTTTCTGGGAGGTGCCTGGGGCGGTGTTCTGCGTCGAGGCCCGGGGGCGTCGCCGAGGCCCTGGGATAGATGCGCAAATAGCGCGGGGCGTGGGCGGAAAGTGAGGGCGTGGGTGGCGCGGAATGACGCGGCGGGGGAGCGCGACACGCCCGGGTTTGCGTAAGTGAAATCCGGCATGGCAGAATAGACAGGTTCCACATTCCGGTGGTGCACTATGCGTGTTCACCGGATCACCATCATGGCAGTGCATAGGCGGCGTCATCTCCCCGGAGACGGATGCAGGGTCCTAGGCCGCAGATGGCAGAACAGCAGCCACCTCCTTACGGAGGCTCTGCCGTGGGTCGAAAGGCCTGCGGAATGACAGAAGAACAGTGGTGCCCGGCGCGAACAGCGCCATGGTGCGTCCAATGCCCCTGATTCACCCGAGTCAGGTCGGTAAGACGCTTATAGAGAGATGAGCAGACAATGGCGGGACAGAAGATCCGCATTCGCCTGAAGTCGTATGACCATGAGGTCATCGACACGTCGGCGCGCAAAATCGTCGACACCGTGACCCGCGCGGGCGCGACTGTCGTCGGCCCCGTGCCGCTGCCGACCGAGAAGAACGTCGTGTGCGTTATCCGGTCGCCGCACAAGTACAAGGACAGCCGTGAGCACTTCGAGATGCGCACGCACAAGCGTCTGATCGACATCGTCGACCCGACGCCGAAGGCAGTCGACTCGCTGATGCGTCTCGACCTTCCGGCTGACGTCAACATCGAGATCAAGCTCTGAGGCTCGGCATGGTTGACATCAACGCAAAGATTTCCAAGGGACTGCTGGGCACCAAGCTCGGCATGACCCAGGTGTGGGACGCGGACGGCAAGTTCGTCCCCGTCACCGTCATCGAGCTGGCACCCAACGTGGTCACTCAGATCCGTACCCCCGAGAAGGACGGCTACAACGCCGTTCAGATCGCGGCCGGTCAGATCGACCCCCGCAAGGTGAACAAGCCCCTCTCGGCTCACTTCGAGGCTGCCGGCGTTACGCCGCGTCGCCACGTCACCGAGATCCGCACGGCGGATGCTTCTGACTACTCGCTTGGTCAGGAACTCACGGTTGACGGTCTGTTCGAAGCAGGCCAGCTGGTCGACGTTGTCGGCACCAGCAAGGGCAAGGGCTTCGCCGGTGTCATGAAGCGTCACAACTTCAAGGGCGCCCCGGCATCGCACGGTGCACACCGTAACCACCGCAAGCCCGGCTCCATCGGCGCATCGTCGACTCCGAGCCGCGTTTTCAAGGGCATGCGCATGGCCGGCCGTATGGGTGGCGAGCGCGTAACCGTCCTGAACCTCAAGGTGCACGCCATCGACATCGAGAAGGGACTCATGCTCGTCAAGGGCGCCGTCCCCGGTGCTCGCGGCCGCATCGTTTACGTCCGCAACGCAGTGAAGGGTGCCTGATCATGGCTGACTCGACTCTCGCGCTCGACGTTCTGAAGGCCGACGGCAAGAAGGCTGGCTCCATCGAGCTGCCCGCCGCGCTCTTCGACGTCAAGACGAACATTCCGCTGATCCACCAGGTCGTCGTCGCACAGCTCGCCGCGGCACGCCAGGGCACGCACTCCACGAAGACTCGTGGCGCTGTGTCCGGTTCGGGTTCCAAGCCCTTCAAGCAGAAGGGCACTGGTAACGCACGCCAGGGCTCGATCCGCATGCCGCAGCACCGCGGCGGTGGCACGGTCCACGGCCCGCAGCCGCGTGACTACTCGCAGCGCACCCCCAAGAAGATGATCGCCGCCGCCCTCCTGGGCGCGCTCAGCGACCGCTTCCGTGGTGAGCGCCTGCACGCCATCGAGTCGTTCGGCATCGACGGAGCACCTTCCACGAAGACCGCCGCGAAGTTCCTCGCGACCGTTGCTTCGTCGAAGAACGTTCTCGTCGTCACCGAGCGCAACGACGAGGTGACCACCAAGAGCATCCGGAACCTTCCGAACCTCCACGTGATCAGCTTCGACCAGCTCAACGCGTACGACGTCATCGTCTCTGACGACATCGTCTTCACCCAGGCCGCACTCGAGGGCTTCATCGCCTCGAAGACCGGCGCAACCGAGGAGGTCTCGGCATGACCGAGCAGTCAGGCGCCCTCCAGTCGGCGTTCAACAAGGACCCCCGCGACATCATCCTGAAGCCGGTCGTCTCTGAGAAGAGCTACTCGCTGATCGACGAAGGCAAGTACACCTTCCTCGTCGACCCGCGTGCTACGAAGACCGAGATCAAGCTCGCCATCGAGAAGATCTTCAGCGTCAAGGTTGCAGGCGTCAACACGATCAACCGCGTCGGCAAGGCCCGTCGCACCCGCTTCGGCACGGGAAAGCGCAAGGACACCAAGCGCGCCATCGTGACCCTGAAGTCGGGCACCATCGACATCTTCACGGCAATCGGCTGATCCGGGGGATAAGGACAATAATGGCTATTCGCAAGTACAAGCCCACGACCCCGGGTCGCCGCGGCTCGTCGGTGGCTGACTTCGCTGAGATCACACGATCGACGCCGGAGAAGTCACTGCTGCGCCCGCTGAGCAAGACCGGTGGACGTAACAACCAGGGCCGCATCACGACCCGTCACATCGGTGGTGGCCACAAGCGCCAGTACCGTGTCATCGACTTCCGTCGTAATGACAAGGACGGCATCAACGCCAAGGTCGCTCACATCGAGTACGACCCCAACCGCACCGCACGCATCGCGCTGCTTCACTACTTCGACGGCGAGAAGCGTTACATCATCGCCCCGAACAAGCTGAACCAGGGCGACGTCGTCGAGTCGGGTGCTGGCGCTGACATCAAGCCCGGCAACAACCTGCCCCTCAAGAACATCCCGACCGGTACGGTGATCCACGCGATCGAACTCCGTCCCGGTGGCGGTGCCAAGATGGCTCGTTCTGCCGGTGCATCCGTTCGTCTCGTCGCCAAGGACGGCCCCTACGCGCAGCTCCGTCTGCCGTCGGGCGAAATCCGCAACGTCGACGCACGCTGCCGCGCCACGATCGGCGAGGTCGGCAACGCCGAGCAGTCGAACATCAACTGGGGCAAGGCCGGCCGTAACCGCTGGAAGGGCATCCGCCCGACCGTCCGCGGTGTCGCCATGAACCCTGTCGATCACCCGCACGGTGGTGGTGAGGGTAAGACCTCCGGTGGTCGTCACCCTGTTTCCCCCTGGGGTCAGGCAGAGGGCCGTACCCGTCACGCCAACAAGGAAAGCGACAAGTACATCGTTCGTCGTCGCACCGCGTCTAAGAAGCGTAAGTAGGAGTAGAAGAAGATGCCACGGAGTCTCAAGAAGGGCCCCTTCGTCGACGAGCACCTGCTTCGCAAGGTCGTCGTGCAGAACGAAGCTGGTTCCAAGAACGTCATCAAGACCTGGTCACGCCGGTCCATGATCATCCCGGCCATGCTGGGGCACACGATCGCGGTCCACGACGGACGCAAGCACATTCCTGTGTTTGTTTCCGAGACCATGGTCGGCCACAAGCTGGGCGAGTTCGCGCCCACCCGCACCTTCCGCGGCCACGAGAAGGACGACAAGAAGGGCCGTCGCCGCTAAGGCGGTGGCGAAAGAGGAGAGAGAAATGGTGGAGTCCATCGCACGCGTGCGACACATCCGCGTGACCCCTCAGAAGGCTCGTCGTGTCGTCGCGCTCATCAAGGGCAAGCAGGCCCAGGAGGCCCTTGCGATCTTGAAGTTCGCAGCACAGGGTGCCAGTGAGCCGATCTACAAGCTTGTCGCGTCGGCCATGGCCAACGCTCAGGTGAAGGCGGATCGTGACGGCGAGTACCTCGACGAGCAGGACCTGTACGTAGCTAACGCATACGTTGACGAGGGTGCAACGCTCAAGCGTTTCCGCCCCCGTGCTCAGGGTCGCGCTTTCCAGATCAAGAAGCGCACGAGCCACATCACGGTCGTGCTCTCGACGCCTGAGGTCGCTGTTGCGGCCGAAGACGACAGCAAGAAGAAGGCGAGCAAGTAATGGGACAGAAGGTAAACCCGTACGGCTTCCGCCTCGGAATCACCACGGACCACGTGTCGCGTTGGTTCTCGGACTCGACGAAGCCGGGCCAGCGTTACGCCGACTACGTGGCCGAGGACATCAAGATCCGTAACCTGCTGAAGACTCAGCTGGACCGCGCCGGTGTCTCGAACATCGAGATCGAGCGCACCCGTGACCGCGTCCGCGTCGACATTCACACCGCCCGTCCGGGCATCGTGATCGGTCGTCGTGGCGCCGAGGCCGAGCGCATCCGCGGCGACCTCGAGAAGCTCACCGGCAAGCAGATCCAGCTGAACATCCTCGAGGTCAAGAACCCCGAGGCTGACGCTCAGCTCGTCGCACAGGGCATCGCCGAGCAGCTTTCTGCTCGTGTGGCGTTCCGCCGTGCGATGCGCAAGGGCCTCCAGGGCGCGCAGCGCGCTGGAGCCAAGGGCATCCGCATCCAGGTCTCCGGCCGCCTCGGCGGCGCCGAGATGAGCCGTTCGGAGTTCTACCGCGAAGGTCGTGTGCCGCTGCACACCCTGCGCGCGAACATCGACTACGGCTTCTACGAGGCAAAGACCACCTTCGGCCGCATCGGCGTGAAGGTCTGGATCTACAAGGGTGACCTCACCGCTAAGGAGCTTGCTCGCGAGCAGGCCAACGCGCCGAAGTCGCGCGGTCGTGACGACCGTGGCGGCGACCGTCGCCGTGCCCCGCGCAACGAGGCACCTGTCGCAGAAGGAGCGTCGGCATAATGCTCATCCCCCGTAAGGTCAAGTTCCGCAAGCAGCACCACCCGGGTCGCTCGGGTCACGCTACTGGTGGCACGAAGGTCTCCTTCGGTGATTTCGGCATCCAGGCACTGACCCCCGCGTACGTGACCAACCGTCAGATCGAGGCAGCTCGTATCGCGATGACGCGTCACATCAAGCGTGGTGGAAAGGTGTGGATCAACATCTACCCCGACCGTCCGCTCACGAAGAAGCCGGCCGAAACCCGCATGGGTTCCGGTAAGGGTTCGCCCGAGTGGTGGGTCTCAAACGTCAAGCCGGGCCGCGTCCTCTTCGAGGTCGGCGGCGTCAGTGAGGAACTCGCTCGCGAGGCACTCACCCGAGCAATTCACAAGCTGCCGCTTAAGGCACGCATCATCAAGCGCGAGGAGGGCGACGCGTAATGGCGATCGGCACCAAGGAGCTCGCCCCGGCAGAGCTCGATACGTTCGAAGACCAGCGCCTCGTTGAGGAGCTGCGTAAGGCCAAGGAGGAGCTGTTCAACCTCCGTTTCCAGTCGGCCACCGGCCAGCTGGAAAGCCACGGCCGCATTCGCGCCGTGAAGCGCGACATCGCGCGCCTGTACACCGTGATCCGCGAGCGCGAGCTGGGCATTCGTGCCACGCCCGCACCCGTCGAGGCCCCGGCCAAGAAGGCGTCCAAGTCGAAGGCGAAGAAGACCGAGGATGCTTCGGCTGACGCTGAAGGGAAGGCCGAGTAATGGCTACCAAGAAGGAAGCGGAAGCTCCCGTCTCGCACGATGTGCGTGACGAGAACGCTCGCGGATACCGCAAGACGCAGCGTGGCTACGTCGTCAGCGACAAGATGGACAAGACCATCGTCGTCGAGGTCGAAGACCGCGTGAAGCACGCCCTGTACGGCAAGGTCATCCGCCGCACGGAGAAGCGCAAGGTGCACGACGAGACAAACTCGGCGGGCATCGGCGACCTCGTTGTCATCAGCGAGACCCGCCCGCTCAGCGCCACGAAGCGCTGGCGTCTGGTCGAAATCGTCGAAAAGGCCAAGTAAGCCTCCGGCTTACTTCAAGGAGTAATAGTGATTCAGCAGGAATCCCGCCTCAAGGTCGCCGACAACACCGGCGCGAAGGAGCTGCTCACGATCCGCGTTCTCGGTGGCACAGGCCGTCGTTACGCAGGTCTGGGTGACACCATCGTCGCCACGGTCAAGGACGCGATCCCGGGCGGCAACGTCAAGAAGGGCGATGTCGTGAAAGCGGTCATCGTCCGCACCAAGAAGGAAGTTCGTCGTCCAGACGGCTCCTACATCAAGTTCGACGAGAATGCCGCCGTTCTCCTGAAGACGGACGGCGAGCCTCGCGGCACCCGTATCTTCGGACCGGTCGGTCGCGAGCTTCGTGACAAGAAGTTCATGAAGATCGTCTCGCTGGCGCCGGAGGTTATTTAATCATGGCGAAAATCAAGAAGGGTGACCTCGTTCAGGTCATCACGGGCCGTACGCAGGCCAAGGGCGGCGACCGTGGCAAGCAGGGCAAGGTCCTCGAGATCCTTGCTGAGCGCAACCGCGTCATCGTCGAAGGTGTGAACTACATCACCAAGCACACCCGCGTCGGCCAGACGCAGCGTGGCACCAAGACGGGCGGCATCGAGACTCTCGAAGCGCCCATCCACATCTCGAATGTCGCACTCGTCGACCCCGAGACCAAGAAGCCGACTCGCGTCGGTCACCGGGTCGAGGAGCAGACCAAGGACGGCGTCAAGCGCACCGTCCGTGTGCGGTACGCGAAGACGTCAGGTAAGGACCTCTGATGAGCACCGAGACTGCCGCGCCGGTTGGCAAAATCCAGCCGCGCCTGAAGCAGAAGTACAAGGCTGAAATCCTGCAGAAGATGCAGGAAGAGTTCGGCTACAAGAACGTGATGCAGATTCCTGGTCTGGTCAAGGTTGTCGTCAACACCGGTGTCGGTGAGGCAGCTCGCGACAGCAAGGTGATCGATGGTGCGGTCGCAGACCTCACCAAGATCACCGGCCAGAAGCCGATCGTCACGAAGGCCCGCAAGTCCATCGCGCAGTTCAAGCTGCGTGAAGGCCAGGCCATCGGCGCACACGTCACCCTCCGTGGCGACCGTGCGTGGGAGTTCATCGACCGTCTGGTTTCGCTGGCTCTGCCCCGTATCCGCGACTTCCGTGGGCTTTCGCCCAAGCAGTTCGACGGCAACGGCAACTACACGTTCGGTCTCCAGGAGCAGAGCGTGTTCCACGAGATCGATCAGGACAAGATCGACCGCGTTCGCGGTTTCGACATCACTGTTGTTACCACGGCGAAGACGGACGACGAGGGCCGCGCACTTCTGCGTCACCTCGGCTTCCCGTTCCAGTCGGAGGACGCAAAGGCGTAACACTTCGGACCCCCGTCTGTCAGGCGGGGGTCCTGTGTGCGCTTACAATTGAAGATTGCATCTCATAGCAGGTCGTCTGTCGCGTAACGGCAGCCGAAACCTCGTGAACAAAGGAAAAAACTCATGACAATGACAGACCCGGTCGCAGATATGCTGACCCGTCTGCGCAACGCGAACTCGGCACACCACGACTCCGTGTCACTGCCGTCGAGCAAGCTGAAGACGCACATCGCTCAGATCCTCCAGCAGGAGGGCTACATCTCGGGCTTCGAGATCACTGACGCACGCGTCGGCCAGAACCTCACCCTCACGCTGAAGTACGGCCCCAAGCGGGAGCGTTCGATCGCGGGCATCAAGCGCGTATCGAAGCCTGGACTGCGCGTTTACGCCAAGTCCACGGAGCTCCCCAAGGTCCTCGGTGGCCTCGGCGTTGCCATCCTGTCCACTTCCTCCGGTCTTCTTACCGACCGTCAGGCTGAGCAGAAGGGCGTGGGCGGAGAAGTTCTCGCCTACGTGTGGTAATTCGAAATGTCGCGTATTGGACGACTTCCCATCGAAATCCCCGCAGGCGTCACCGTTTCGGTTGACGGCAGCGTGGTTGCGGTGAAGGGCCCCAAGGGTGAACTCACCCTCCAGGTGGCCAGCCCCATCGAGGTCGCGGTTGAGGACAACCAGGTGGTTGTTGCTCGCCCCGACGACGAGCGCGAGTCGCGGTCGCTTCACGGCCTGACCCGCACGCTCATCAACAACAACATCCTCGGCGTCACCCAGGGTTACACCAAGGGCCTTGAGGTTGTCGGCACCGGTTACCGCGTGCAGCAGAAGGGCAGCTCGATTGAGTTTGCTCTCGGCTTCTCGCACCCGGTTCTGATCGACCCGCCCGCGGGCATCACCCTGACTGTGGAGGGCACCAACAAGCTCACCGTCAGTGGCATCGACAAGCAGGCTGTCGGCGAGGCAGCTGCGAACATCCGCAAGATCCGCAAGCCTGAGCCGTACAAGGGTAAGGGTGTCCGCTACGCGGGCGAGGTCGTGCGTCGCAAGGCCGGAAAGGCTGGTAAGTAAACATGGCTGTCAAGACAAAGTCTGACGCCCGCGCGCGTCGCCACTCCCGTCTTCGCAAGAAGATCGTCGGCACCGAAGCGCGTCCGCGCCTGGTCGTCAACCGTTCGGCTCGCCACGTCTTCGTCCAGTTGGTCGATGACAGCAAGGGCCACACCGTTGCATCGGCATCCACACTCGAGACCGAGCTGCGCTCGTTCGAGGGTGACAAGACCGCTAAGGCCCGCAAGGTCGGCGAACTGCTCGCCGAGCGCGCGAAGGCCGCCGGCTACTCCGAGGTCGTCTTCGACCGTGGTGGCAACCGTTACGCAGGTCGCGTTGCGGCCATCGCGGACGGCGCCCGCGAAGGAGGGCTGGCACTGTGAGTGACAACAAGGAGAAAGAAGTGACCGAAACGGCTGCTGCCGCTCCCGAGACGGCTGCTGCCGGTACCGAGGCTGCTGCCTCGACCACCGCAGCTGAGCCCGCCCGCGAGCAGCGCGAAGGCCGCCGCGGCGGCCGTGACCGAGGCCAGGGTGGCCGCGACCGCAACTCGCGCGACCGTGGCGACAACCAGTTCCTGGAGCGCGTTGTCACCATCAACCGTGTCTCGAAGGTCGTGAAGGGTGGACGTCGCTTCAGCTTCACCGCCCTCGTGGTCGTCGGTGACGGCAACGGACTGGTCGGCGTCGGCTACGGCAAGGCCCGCGAAGTTCCTCTGGCCATCTCCAAGGGAGTCGAAGAGGCAAAGCGGAACTTCTTCCGCGTGCCCCGCGTCGGCAACACCATCCCGCACCCGGTTCAGGGTGAGGCCGCAGCCGGCGTTGTGCTGCTGCGTCCGGCTGCTGCCGGTACCGGTGTTATCGCCGGTGGTCCGGTCCGCGCCGTACTCGAGTGCGCCGGCATCCACGATGTCCTCTCGAAGTCGCTCGGCTCGTCGAACACGATCAACATCGTGCACGCGACCGTTGCTGCTCTGAAGAGCCTCGAAGAGCCCCGCGCTGTCGCGGCTCGTCGTGGCCTCGACTACGACGCCGTCGTTCCGGACATCATCCTCCGTAACGAGGCCAAGGCCGCTGCTGCGGCTGCTGCAAAGGTAGGTGCCTGATGGCCGCCCGTCTGAAGGTGACCCAGATCAAGTCCAAGGTGAGCGAGAAGCAGAACCAGCGTGACACGCTGCGCAGCCTCGGTCTGAAGCGAATCGGTGACACCACCGTTCGCCCCGACGACGCGCAGGTGCGCGGTTACGTCAAGACCGTCGCACACCTCGTCCAGGTTGAGGAGATCGACTAATGGCTGAGAAGAACGACGCCGTCGAGGCCGAGAAGGCCCCGAAGAAGGCTGCCGCTCCCAAGGCTGCTGCCGCGAAGAAGGCACCGGCCAAGAAGCCGGCCGCCGCCAAGACGGCTCCGAAGGCGGATGCTCCGGCATCCCGTCCCGCAGTCCTCAAGGTTCACCACCTGCGTCCCGTCCCCGGCGCCAACACCGCGAAGACCCGTGTCGGTCGCGGTGAGGCATCCAAGGGTAAGACCGCCGGTCGCGGAACCAAGGGCACCAAGGCCCGCAACACCGTCCGTATCGGTTTCGAGGGTGGGCAGATGCCTCTGCACATGCGCACCCCGAAGCTGCGCGGGTTCAAGAACCCGTTCCGCGTCGAGTACCAGGTTGTGAACCTGGAAAAGCTCGCGGAGCTGTACCCGAAGGGTGGCGAGGTCACCACCAGCGACCTGGTCGCCAAGGGTGCCGTTCGCAAGAACGAGAAGGTCAAGGTTCTCGGCAACGGCGACATCGCCGTGAAGCTCACCGTCTCGGTCGACAAGGTCTCGGGTTCTGCCGAGCAGAAGATCGTGGCTGCGGGCGGAACCGTCAAGTAACCATGTCAGAGAGGGGTCGGAGTTTCTCCGGCCCCTCTCTGCGTTACGCTGGTCTTTCAGCCGTCCGTTGCGGGGCGGCATCCCTTTTCAGGAGGAACGCCCTTGTTTAGCGCTATCGCGCGGATCTTCCGCACGCCTGACCTGCGTCAGAAGATCGGTTTTACCCTGGCGATCATCGCCGTATACCGACTTGGCTCCCATGTCCCGGCTCCGTTCGTGCACTTTCCGAACGTTGAGGAGTGCCTGCGTCTGAACGCCGGCACGGAGGGGCTGCTGAGTCTGGTCAACCTCTTCTCGGGCGGTGCATTGCTGCAGCTCTCGATCTTCGCGCTGGGCGTCATGCCCTACATCACCGCGACGATCATCACGCAGCTGCTGCGTGTGGTCATCCCGCACTTCGAGGCGCTGCACAAGGAGGGCCAGGCCGGTCAGGCCAAGCTCACCCAGTACACGCGGTACCTCACCATCGCTCTGTCGCTGCTGCAGTCGACGACGCTGGTCACCGTGGCACGCAGCGGGCAGCTGTTCGGCCAGACCGACATCGCGGCCTGTCAGCAGCTTCTGACCAACGACGTGTGGTGGGCACAGCTGCTCATCATCATGGCGATGACTGCCGGTACCGGACTCATCATGTGGTTCGCCGAGCTCGTCACCGAGCGCGGCATCGGCAACGGCATGTCGCTGTTGATCTTCACCTCGATCGCTGCGACCTTCCCGTCGGCGATGTGGGCGATCTTCGAGTCGAACGGCTTCGAGGTCTTCCTCCTGGTGCTGGCGGTCGGAATCGTGGTCACGGGGCTCGTGGTCTTCGTCGAGCAATCGCAGCGACGAATCCCGGTCCAGTACGCCAAGCGCATGGTCGGACGCCGCACCTACGGCGGCACGAACACGTACATCCCGATCAAGGTGAACATGGCCGGTGTTATCCCGATCATCTTCGCTTCGTCGCTGCTGTACATCCCGATGCTCATCGCGCAGTTCAACACTCCGCAGGACGGCACTGAGCCGGCCGCCTGGGTCGTCTGGGTCTCCCAGAACCTCACCACGGGCGACCAGCCGCTGTACATGGCGATCTACTTCCTGTTGATCATCGGCTTCACCTACTTCTACGTCGCGATCACCTTCAACCCTGTTGAGGTCGCTGACAACATGAAGAAGTACGGCGGGTTCATCCCCGGCATCCGTGCCGGACGCCCGACGGCCGAGTACCTCGACTTCGTGCTCACCCGCATCACGTTCCCCGGCTCGTTGTACCTGGGCCTGGTCGCACTTATCCCGTTGATTGCTCTGTCCACCGTCGGTGCCAACCAGAACTTCCCGTTCGGTGGCGCCTCGATCCTCATCATCGTGGGTGTCGGTCTTGAGACGGTCAAGCAGATCGACGCGCAGCTTCAGCAGCGTCACTACGAAGGGCTCCTCCGTTGACAGTATCCGCACGACTCCTCATCGTCGGCCCGCAGGGCTCCGGCAAAGGCACGCAGGGCGTGCGTGTCGCAGCAGCGTTCGATGTTCCGGTGGTCTCCACCGGTGACATCTTCCGCGCGAACATCAAGGGCGGAACCGAACTCGGCGCGAAGGTCACCGAGATCCTCGACCGCGGCGACCTGGTGCCGGACGAGTTGACCAGTGAGATCGTTCGCGATCGCCTGGCTCAGGACGACGCGGTTTCGGGTTTCCTGCTCGACGGGTACCCGCGCAACGCCGTCCAGGTGGGTCACCTGGATGAGTTCCTGGCCGGTCGCGGCGAGGCTTTGGATGCTGTCATCCTGCTCGACGTTCCGCGCGAGGAAAGCATGTCGCGTCTGAAGCTGCGGGCATCGGAGCAGGGCCGTTCGGATGACACCGAGGAAGCCATCGCGCACCGCCTCGACATCTACGAGAACGAGACTGCCCCGATCCTCGAGGTCTACGGCGAGCGTGGCATTGTCGATCGCATCGATGGCGTCGGCTCGCTCGACGAGATCTTCGGTCGCATCGTCGCTGCACTCGGTGCGCGCGGGCTCAACGCCTCGGTCTGACGTGTTCCGCAAATCGATTTACAAGACTCCAGCCCAACTGCGGGCGATGGTCGAACCCGGACTCATCACGGCGGCTTCGCTGGATGCTGCCGAGGCTGCCATCGTTGCAGGAGCGACGACTGCCGCAGTTGATGCTGCGGCGTCGGAGGCGATTGTGGCCCGCGGCGCGGAGTCGAACTTCAAGCTCGTGCGCGGCTACCACCACACCACCTGCATCTCTGTGAACGAGCAGGTTGTGCACGGGATTCCGGGATCGCGCGTGCTGGAGCCCGGCGACATTGTCTCGGTTGATTCCGGTGCGCAGTTCCAGGGGTGGAACGGCGACAGCGCGCGGACGTTCATCGTTCCCGGTGGCGCTGAGCCGCTGCTGTCTGTGCGCGCTGAGCTGTCGC
The DNA here is from genome assembly GCF_051842855.1 of Microbacterium sp. A94. NCBI lineage: Bacteria > Bacillati > Actinomycetota > Actinomycetes > Micrococcales > Microbacteriaceae > Microbacterium > Microbacterium sp. A94. The sequence goes on from NZ_JBPXMU010000006.1 coordinate 203,694, forward strand.
GGGTGACCGAGGGGTCGATGTGGGCGGGGATTGCCGCGATGGCATCCGCTTCTCATATCGGCGACATCGGAGCCGCGATCCAGGATTACATCGAGGCGCAGGGCCCGTCGTCGCTATCGGGTCAGCCCTACGGCATCCTGCGCGAGTATGTCGGCCACGGCATCGGCCGCAAGATGCACGAGGCGCCGAGCGTCTTCAACTACCGCACGCCGGATGCGGGTGCGGCCGTCAAGCCGGGGCTCGTCCTGGCGATCGAGCCGATGGTGACCGCGGGGTCGGAAGAGACCCTGGTCGAGGACGACGAGTGGACCGTTTCGACCATTGACGATTCGGACGGCTCGCACTGGGAGCACAGTGTCGCCCGCCACGAAGGTGGCATCTGGGTGCTGACCGCCGCGGATGGTGGGGCCGCAGGCCTCGCGCCGTTCGGCGTTGTGCCGGTGCCTCTGGCGTAGCCGCGCGCGCCGCCGCAAGAAACGTCTTGCCGCATGAAAAACGTGGTGCCAGCACCTGTTTCATGCGGCAAACCATTTCTCGTGGCGTGACGACTTGTTCTCCACAATTCGCCGACCGAGCTGAAGCTGGGGATAGCACCGTGTGAGAGCGCCGGTTCGGGCACGATGAGCGGATGCCATTGACACTGCTCGACCGCGCGTGCGCGGTCTCCCCGCTTCCGCTGTGCACGACCGATGATGCTCGGCGGCTCGGCATCCGGCCGAATTCGGCCTGGCTGCGCGTGCGCAAGGGGATATATGTCGACCGCGCCGCGTATGAGAAGCTTCCGGCGCGCAAGAGGTACGCCGTGCGCGTGTATGCCTTCCTGCGGAAGAACCCGGATGCTGTGCTCTGCCTCGAGTCGGCGGCTGTCATCTGGGGCCTGCCGCAGTTCAACGAGCCCAAAGACATCCACGTCTTCGACCCTGACCGCACCGCGTCGTGGCGGTACGGAGATGTCTGCGTGCACACCAGTCGTGATCCCCGTGCGATCGAACAGGTGAACGGGGTCTCCGTGACCAGCCTGCTCGATACCGTTTGCGATCTCGTTCGGGTCGTTTCGCCGGCGCAGGCGCTCGCAATCACGGATGCTTCGATCTCGCCGGTGCAGGGCGGATTGCTCAGCCTCAGCGAACTTCGGGAGCGGGCCAGCGGACAGCAGAATCAGCGTGGGCGGGCACGAATGCAAGCGGCGTGGGAACTGGCTGATCCGCTGGCGGAGTCACCGGCTGAAAGCTTGAGCCGAGCGGTCATCCTCTGGAGCGGGTTCGAGGTGCCGGTGCTGCAGCGCGAGTTCTTCTATGAGGGCGAGCTCGATCGGGTGGACTTCTTTTTCAAGTCGGTCCGCGGTATTGGCGAGTCTGACGGCTGGGGCAAGTACAACCTAGAAGATGCCGCCGAGGCGGCGAACAAGCTCAAGGACGAGAAGCGTCGTGAGGATCGGCTTCGCCGGCACCAGCATCCATTCGCTCGATGGGAAATGCGCGACATCTGGAAGGTGAATCCGCTCTGCCAGGCGTTGGCGTCGATCGGTGTGCCGATCGTTCGGCGGCGGCAAGACGCAATGCTGGTCACGCTTAAGTACAATCCGCGGGCGAAGCCGTGGAATCGCCGCGCCTGACCTCGCCTGCGCTGCGCGCGAGAAATGGCTAACTGCATGAGACAGGTGTTGGCACCACGTTTCTCATGCAGAAGGGCGTTTCTCGCGGGGGGAATGGCCCGGGGCACGGGCGAGCAGGGGGTGAGGGAGGGGAGCTCACTCACTGCGGGGGCATAGGATTTTGGGGAAAGATAAAAGGGTATGGGCGCTCGGCGCCACCCTCCTTCTACTGATCGGAACGTCATGGCTGCTGCCGCCAAGAGCAACACCAACTGGTTCGCCGTCGGAATCTCCATTGCCGTCGTCGTCGTCCTCGTCGGGCTCGGTGCCCTCGTCGTCTTCCTGAACAACCAGGCCGGTGCACCCGGGGTCGCGCCGCAGAGCACGATCATCGACGAGGACAGCGGTGCGATCGTCGTCGGTGAAGGCGACACCGAGGTCGATACATTCGTCGACTTCATGTGCCCCGCGTGCAACTCGTTCGAGCAGAGCTACGGCGCGCAGCTCCAGCAGGCTGCCGTGGACGGCGACATCACCCTTCGCCTCCACCCGGTCGCGATCCTCAACCACCAGTCGCAGGGAACGGACTACTCCTCGCGCGCAGGTGGGGCTGTCTACTGTGTTGCAGCCGAGGCGCCCGACTCGACGCTGGACTTCTTCGACCTGCTCTTCGCCAACCAGCCGCAGGGCGGTACGGCGGGCCTCAGCGACGACGAAATGAGCGCGCTCGCTGAGCAGGTAGGCGCGGGGTCCGCTGCCGATTGCATCGCCGACGGCACCTACATGAAGTTCGTCGAAGACCAGACCAACGCACACGACATTGCGAGCACGCCGACCGTGATGATCGATAACGAGCTCGTCAATCTTCAGGCGGGCGGCCAGGAGCAGCTCAACGAACTGCTCGGCTGATCCAACCTGCTCCACAAAGCGGGTCGCTCCTTCGGGAGCGGCCCGCTTTCTTGCTGATGACCAGGCCGGCGGCGGCTCAAGTTGCCGGATGCGCCTGTGGCGGATAAGATGGAGCGTTGGTGCCTTGCGCCCGGTTTTCGGCGTGTCCGTCCGGTTGAGGCATCACATTCATCCATCCAACGCAGATCGACCGGTCTGCAGAAGCGTCAGCGAGGCTATGGCTAAGAAAGACGGTGTCATCGAGATCGAGGGCGTCATTTCCGAGGCGCTGCCCAATGCGATGTTCCGCGTTGAGCTCAGCAACGGACATAAGGTCCTTGCAACGATCTCTGGAAAAATGCGGCAGAACTACATCCGCATCATCCCCGAAGACCGCGTGGTCGTGGAGCTCAGCCCCTACGACTTGACTCGCGGCCGTATCGTCTACCGCTACCGCTGATCGGTCGAGAAGTAACGGTTGTCCTGCCCCTCGACAGGCTCGGGGAGCGAGACAGCACGAAGACAGCGAACAAGGAAACAATATGAAGGTCAACCCCAGCGTCAAGCCCATCTGCGATCACTGCAAGGTGATCCGCCGCCACGGCCGCGTCATGGTTATCTGCAAGAGCAACCCGCGCCACAAACAGCGCCAGGGCTGAGCACTCTTCAGAACACAACTGAATAAACACAGGCAGGATCAAGACGCTTCCCAGGCTTAACGGCCGAAAGAAGCTGACACCTCGGGAAAGAGGCCCGGGTCCATATTCTGCCCCACACCTCTACTCACTCAGGAGAACCGCATGGCACGTCTTGCCGGCGTTGACATCCCGCGCGATAAGCGCGTGGTGATCGCCCTTACCTACATCTACGGCATCGGCCGTACCCGCGCCGTTGAGATCCTCAAGGCGACCGAGATCGATGAGTCGATCCGCGTCAAGGACCTCTCGGACGAGCAGCTCATCGCGCTGCGCGACCACATCGAAGGCACCTACAAGGTGGAGGGTGACCTGCGCCGCGAGGTTGCAGCAGACATCCGCCGCAAGGTCGAGATCGGCTCCTACGAGGGCATCCGCCACCGTCGTGGTCTGCCTGTTCGTGGACAGCGCACCAAGACCAACGCCCGTACCCGCAAGGGCCCGAAGCGCACCGTCGCCGGCAAGAAGAAGAGCCGCTAAGCGCGGCCAGGGACTAGGAGAAGACTTTCATGGCTGCACCTAAGGCCGCCGCGCGCAAGCCGCGCCGCAAGGAAAAGAAGAACGTCGCGCTGGGCCAGGCCCACATCAAGTCGACGTTCAACAACACGATCGTCTCGATCACCGACCCGTCCGGCGCTGTCATCAGCTGGGCATCCTCCGGTGGCGTGGGCTTCAAGGGCTCGCGCAAGTCGACCCCGTACGCCGCTGGTATGGCTGCCGAGTCGGCAGCCCGCCAGGCTCAGGAGCACGGTGTCAAGAAGGTTGACGTCTTCGTCAAGGGTCCGGGTTCGGGCCGCGAGACCGCGATCCGCTCGCTGACGGCCGCTGGCCTCGAGGTGGGTTCGATTCAGGACGTCACGCCTCAGGCACACAACGGATGCCGTCCGCCTAAGCGTCGCCGCGTTTGATCCGGTAAAGTCGCTCGCCCTCCGGGGTGAGCGACTTTCCGCCCGTCCTTCGACAAAGTTCAGGAACCGGGCACTGACTTTCAACAACTCAAAACCTCACCCACCACATGTCATATAGCGGGCATGTGATCGAAAGGAACACAGAGTGCTTATTGCACAGCGTCCCACACTGACCGAGGATAAAATCTCCGAGGATCGCAGCCGGTTCGTTATCGAACCGCTTGAGCCTGGCTTTGGTTACACCGTTGGCAACGCGCTGCGTCGTAGCCTGCTCTCGTCGATTCCCGGCGCCGCTGTCACCAGCATCCGGATCGATGGCGTGCTGCACGAGTTCAGCACGATCCCCGGTGTCAAGGAAGATGTCACTGAGATCATCCTGAACATCAAGCAGCTCGTCGTTTCGAGCGAGCGCGACGAGCCCATCACCGCTTACCTGCGTAAGACCGGTGCTGGCGAAGTTACCGCCGCTGACATCTCGGCTCCGGCCGGTGTCGAGGTGCACAACTCCGACCTCGTCATTGCAACGCTCAACGAGACGGCGAAGTTCGAGCTTGAACTCACCATCGAGCGTGGCCGTGGCTACGTGTCGTCGACCCAGAACCGTAACGAGTACGCCGAGGCCGGACAGGTTCCGATCGACTCGATCTACTCGCCGGTTCTCAAGGTCAGCTACCGGGTCGAGGCAACTCGTGCCGGTGAGCGCACCGACTTCGACAAGCTGATCCTGGACGTCGAGACCAAGTCCTCGATGCTCCCGCGTGACGCTGTTGCTTCGGCAGCGAAGACCCTGATCGAGCTGTTCGGCCTCGCTCGCGAGCTGAACGTCGAGGCTGAGGGCATCGAGATCGGCCCAGCGCCTGTGGAGCCTGTGCTCTCCAGCGAGCTGTCCATGCCGATCGAGGACCTCGACCTTTCGGTCCGCTCCTACAACTGCCTCAAGCGTGAGGGCATCAACACGGTGTCTGAGCTTGTCGCACTGTCGGAGACGCAGCTCATGAACATCCGCAACTTCGGCCAGAAGTCGGTCGACGAGGTGCGCGACAAGCTCATCTCGCTCGGTCTGTCGCTCAAGGATTCGGTGCCCGGTTTTGACGGCGCCCACTTCTACAGCGCAGGCGAAGACGAGTCCTTCTGACCTTCCCAAAATTCTGACCAGGAGTTAGATCAATATGCCTAAGCCCAGTAAGGGACCCCGCCTCGGAGGCGGCCCCGCTCACGAGCGTCTGCTGCTTGCCAACCTTGCCGCAGCGCTGTTCACCCACAAGTCGATCAAGACGACGGAGACCAAGGCCAAGCGCCTGCGTCCCTACGCTGAGCGACTGATCACCTTCGCTAAGCGTGGCGACCTGCACGCGCGTCGTCGCGTTGCCAGCGTCATCGGTGACAAGAGCGTCGTGCACACTCTGTTCACCGAGATCGCACCGCTGGTCGCCGAGCGTGAGGGTGGCTACACCCGCATCACGAAGGTCGGCTTCCGCAAGGGTGACAACGCGCCTATGGCCGTGATCGAGCTCGTTCTCGAGCCCGTCACCCCGAAGGTGAAGAAGTCCACCAAGGCTGCTGCCCCGAAGGCCGAGAAGGCCCCCAAGGCTGCTGACGCCGGCGCCGAGTCGCAGGAGGAGGGCGCAGCTGCTGAGGCTGTTGCCGCCGCTGCACTCGTCGAGGGCGACTTCGGTGCAGACTCCGCCGCTCCGAACGAGGACGGCACCGCACCTGAGGGCTTCGACATCAAGGGCAACAAGGACTCGATGAAGTTCCACCGCCCCGATGGCCAGTGGTACGACCAGACCGTCGCTGAGGTCTGGTTCCGCACCGCTGAAGCCGCTGAAGCCGCAGGCTTCGCCGAGGCCGGCAAGTAATACCAGCACGAACAGTCGAAACCCGTCACCCCTGAGGTGGCGGGTTTCGTCGTTTTCGGCGGCTTCGCACGTGAAGCACGGCCCGGGGCGGGCCCGGCGCAGGCCCTGCGCGGGCCCGGAGCCGACTCGACTTGACGGCGGCTGTGTTCACCTCGTAAAGTCGTGCTGGTCCCAATATGGGACACTGTCCCATGACGCGGGACGCGCGACGTATGAGTCGCGACCACAAACCAACGACGGCATCGACTTCAGGAGTCCGACGATGAACTCACGCCCCACCCGTACCAAGAATCCTCAACGAAACACCGTGCTCGCCAGTGTGTTCGGGTCGGTGATCGAGTGGTACGACTTCTTCCTGTACGCGACGATGGCCGCGCTCGTCTTCAATAGCGAGTTCTTCCCCGAGTTCGACCCGCTGATGGGCACGCTCGTGGCGTTCGGAACGTTCGCGGCCGGTTTCGTCACCCGCCCGATCGGTGGGCTCATCTTCGGACACTACGGCGACCGCATTGGCCGCAAGAAGATCCTTGTGATCACGATGCTCATCATGGGCATCTCGACCTTCCTGATGGGATGCCTGCCGACCTACGAGCAGATCGGCGTCGCAGCCCCGATCCTGCTGCTCATCCTGCGGATGCTGCAGGGCATCGGCCTGGGTGGCGAGTGGGGTGGCGCGGCCATCCTCACCTTCGAGCACGCCCCGCGCGGCAAGCGCGGCCTCTTCTCATCGTGGCCGCAGACCGGCGTTCCCCTGGGCCTGCTGCTGTCCACACTCGCGGTCAACCTCGTCTCGATCCCCGGCGATGAAGCGCTGTTGGAATGGACCTGGCGGATCCCGTTCCTGGCCAGCATCCTTCTCGTCGTCGTCGGACTCGTCGTGCGCCTCCAGGTGAGCGAGCCCAAGGCGTTCACCGCCATGGTCAAGACCGGCGACGTCGTCAAGGCCCCGGTGTTCGAGGTCATCCGCCACTACCCGAAGCAGATCCTCGTCGGCATCGGCGCTCGCTTCAGCGAGAGCATCACCTTCAACGTCTACAACGCCTTCATCCTGACCTACACGACAACAGTCCTCGGGCTCTCCAGCACGTATGCCCTCAACGGACTGCTGATCTCCAGTGTGATCGGATTCGTCGTCATTCCGTTCGCGGGGAAGCTCTCCGACCGGTACGGACGCCGCCCGGTCTTCGCCGCAGGTGCAGGTATCGCCCTAGTCACCGCTTTCCCGGTCTTCGCCCTCATCGACACCGGTGTGGAGCAGCTGATTTGGATTGCAATCATGCTCGGCTGGGCGCTCGGCGCGTGCACGATGTTCGGTGCGGAAGCAGCCTTCTTCGCAGAGCTGTTCCCGGCTCGTGTCCGTTACACGGGAATGTCGCTCGTCTACCAGCTGGGCGTTCTTCCCTCCGGCGCGATCGCTCCGATCATCGCGATCTGGCTGGTGTCGATCTCCGGATCGTCGTGGCCGGTCGCCGTCTACATCATGGTCGCCGCCGCCATCGCACTGATCTCGCTGTACTTCGCGAAAGAGACCGCGCACGATGACATCGACGTCGATCTCCACGCCAAAGCGGCCCAGCAGGAGAGCGAAGCCGCCGCCGTCCAGCCGGTTCGCTGACGTCACCCCGACACCGAAAGACACTCATGACTGAGAAGACCAACACGCCACCCAACGTCGTCCTCATCCTCGTCGACGACATGGGATTCTCCGATATCGGATGCTTCGGGGGAGAGGTGCTCACCCCGAACATCGATGCTCTCGCAGCCGGTGGTGCATCGCTCACGCAGTTCTACAACACCGCCCGGTGCAGCCCGTCGCGCGCCTCGTTGCTGACGGGGTTGCACCCCCACCAGACCGGTATCGGCATCCTTAACTACGACGATGCACCGGAAGGCTACGCGGGCAATCTCAACCGTGATTGCGTCACGATCGCCGAGGCTCTGAAGCCCGCCGGCTACCGCAGCTATGTCTCCGGCAAGTGGCACATGGCCGGCGATATTCACAACCCGACGGATGCCTGGCCCACGCGGCGCGGATTCGATGAGTTCTTCGGAACGCTCGAGGGTGCCGGAAGCTTCTTCCAGCCGCGCACGCTGACCCGCAACGAAGTAAACGTCGAGGCGGAGACCGAAGCGGAGGACTTCTACTACACGGATGCCATCAGCGATAACGCTGTGGAATTCATTAAGAAGCACGAAGCTGAGCACGGCGACGACCCGTTCTTCATGTATGTCGCCTACACCGCACCGCACTGGCCGCTGCACGCGCTGGAAGAAGACATCGCCAAATATGCCGGCCGTTTCGACGCCGGATGGGACGAGCTGCGCGCCGAGCGGCTGGCTCGCCTGGTGGCATCCGGAATCATCGACGAGCAGTGGAAGCTCACCGAGCGCGATGCGCGCATCCCCGCCTGGGACGACGTCTCGGACAAGGAGTGGGAGGCCATGCGCATGGCGGTGTACGCCGCGCAGATCGACCGGATGGACCAGGGTGTCGGACGCGTCGTCGACGAACTGCGACGCCAGGGGACGTTCGACAACACGATCATCCTCTTCCTCTCCGACAACGGTGGATGCGCCGAGGAGATGCCGCTGGAGACCGCGAAGGAATTCGTCACCACGTACGTCTCCTTCGACGCCATAACCCGTGACGGTCGCGAAGTCCGGCCAGGCAACGATGCGAGCATCATCCCCGGTGGTGAAGACACGTACGCGACCTATGGACGCGCGTGGGCGAACCTCTCGAACACACCGTTCCGCGAGTACAAGCACTGGATTCATGAGGGCGGGATCTCCACGCCGCTGATCGTCAGCTGGCCCGACCAGCTGCCCAGTGGCGTCATCCGCAACCAGCCCCACCAGCTGCCGGATGTCATGGCCACGGTGTTGGAAGCAGCCGGCACCGAGTATCCGGAAACCTATCCCGACCGCACCCCTCTGCCCCTCGAAGGTGTGAGCATGCTCGACACCCTCCGCGAGGACGCCGCCGATGATGCGCGACTGCTGTACTGGGAGCACGAGGGCAACTGCGGTGTGCGCCGGGGCCAGTGGAAGCTCGTCAAGAAGTACGCGCAGCAGTGGGAACTGTACGACATGGTGCGCGATCGCACCGAGCTGCACGACGTTGCCGCGTCGCATCCGGCGATCGTCGCGGAGCTGTCGGCGGCCTACGACGTCTGGGCATCGCGCTGCGGGGTCATCCCGCGCGAGCGCGTGCTGGCACTGTATGAGTCCCGCGGCAGCGGACTGCCGTCGGAGTGATGTGCGCAGCCGCGATAGTCTGACGTGATGGAAGGAACCTCGGACAACGCCGTATCGAAGGCGATCCAGATTCTTTCCGCACTCCGAACGCACACCGATGGGGCAAGCGCTCGCGAGCTTGCCCCGTCGACGGGCTTCGCCCGAAGCACGGTGCAGCGGATCCTCGCGACTCTGGCTGCCAGCGGCATGGTGATCCAGGATGCTTCGACCCAGCGGTACCGGATCGGTCCGCAGGCGCTCGTGATCGGTCTCGGATACAACGGTGGCAACGTGCTCGTCAACGAGTCGCGCCCGTACATGTTCGCGCTCCGTGACGAGACCCACGAGACGGTGGGGCTGTCGGTCGCCGTGGGCAACGCCCGAGTCTTCCTCGAGGAAGTGCAGAGCAACGCCGAGATCCGCTTCGCCTCGGAGATGGGCCGGCTGTACCCGCTGTGGTCCGGTGCCAACGGACGCATTCTTATGAGCGGAATGTCGGATGCTGAAATCGATCGGGTGCTGGCCGACCATGAGCATGACGCCTCACTGTTCGACTCCCTGACGCCGGATGAGATCCGAGAGCGCATCATCGACATGCGCGAGCGTGGGTTCGCGGTGGCATCCAATGAGACGATCGCGAATGTGAGTTCCGTGGCAGTCGGCGTTCGTGACGGGTCGGGACAGATCTGCGCAGCTCTGTCGATCTCCGGGCCCGCCGACCGCTTCACCGCAGACAAGATGAATGACGCCGCCGGGCGGTTGCAGGAAGCTGCCGCAGCCATCGCCAAACGACTGGGCGCAGGACGAGGGATGAATTGACCGAGACACCCGCAGCAAGAATCCGCGGTCCGCGGGCGTACATCACCTTCGTCATCATCGGGCTCGTCGCCGGCCTCCTGTCCGGTCTGTTCGGTGTCGGCGGCGGAACGGTCATCGTCCCTCTGCTCGTGCTCACGCTGCCGTTCGACCAGCGCCTGGCAGCGGGCACGTCTCTCGCCGCGATCGTGCCGACTGCGAGCATCGGGGTCATCTCGTACGCGGCATCCGGATCGGTCGCCTGGATTCCCGCACTGATCCTCGCCGGAGGCGCCGTCATCGGCGCCCAGATCGGCACCCGGCTGCTGCCGCGGATCTCGCAGACCGCGCTGCGCTGGGGCTTCGTCGGGTTCCTGCTCCTCGTGATCGTGAGCCTGTTCCTCGTCGTGCCATCGCGTACCGCCGTGTTCGAACTCGGCTGGATCAATGGCGTGGGCCTGGCCGCAGTCGGCGTCTGCACCGGTGTCATCGCCGGACTCATCGGCGTCGGCGGCGGCGTGATCATCGTGCCGGTGCTGATGCTGGTCTTCGGCACCAGTGACCTCGAAGCCAAGGGCACGAGCCTGATGATGATGATTCCGACCGCGATCTCGGGGACCATCGGCAACCTTCGCCACCGCAACGTCGACCTGCTCGCCGCCGGAATCATCGGGCTCTCCGCCTGCACTATGACAGCCCTCGGCGCGTGGCTCGCGACCCTGCTCGACCCCTTCGCCGGCAACATGCTCTTTGTCGGATACATTGCAGCCATCGCCGTGCAGATGACCATCAAAGCCATTCGCGGGCGCCGACGCTGAGGCTGGGCTGGGCTGGGCTGGGGCTGGGCTGGTCGCCTGTTCGGAGCCTCGGGCCGAGGCCGCGCGTTCGGGAGGAGATCGCGCGTTTGGGCGGCGGATTCCAGCACGATTGGCCGCCCGAAGCTGCTTTCTCCGCCTAAGCGTGCGGCGCATTAGCCGGATGCCGCGCGTTCGGGAGCAGATCGCGCGTTCGGGAGGAGTTCGCACGTTTGGGCGGAGGATTCCAGCACGGATGGCCTCCCAAGGCTGCTTTCTCCGCCGAAGCGTGCGGCGCATCGAACGGACGCCGCGCTGAGGCCGAGGCATCCACTCGGTAGACTCGATGGGTGTCTGTGAACTCCGAACTGGTCGGCCGGGAATTCCCGCCGACACCGCCGTACCTGGTCGGCCGTGAGAAGGTACGCGAGTTTTCTCGCGCCGTCTTCGCCGACGCCCCGCTGCACACCGACGTCGAGGCCGCACGTGCTCTCGGCTACGCGGATGTCGTGGCGCCGCCCACCTTCGCGATGGTCATCCAAGACCTCACGCTGCAGCAGCTGCTCGCCGAACCCGACTCCGGAATCGTGCTGGCCCGAACCATCCACGCCGAACAGCGCTTCGCCTACACGCGGCCCATCGTCGCGGGCGACGAGCTCACCGGACGGCTGAAGGTCACCGGCATCCGAATGATGGCAGGAAACGCGATGATCACCAGTGAAGCCGCGATCACGGATGCCGGCGGCGACCTCGTCGTCACTGCGACGAGCGTGCTGCTGGTCGGCTCGGACGAGGAGGACGCAGCATGAACCTCTCTACTCTCTCTGTCGGTGATGTGATCGCTGAGCGCACCGTGCACCTGACTCGTGAGTCGCTGGTGCGCTATGCCGGAGCATCCGGAGACTTCAACCCCATCCACTACCGCGACGATGTTGCGGAATCCGTGGGCCTGCCCGGCGTGCTCGCGCACGGCATGCTCACGATGGGACTCGCCTCATCTGTCGTCGTCGCAGCTCTCGGTGATGTCGCGAAGATCACCGACTACGGCGTGCGCTTCACCCGCCCGGTCGTCGTCGATCCCACCGACGGCGCGGACGTATCCGTGCTCGCCAAGATCGGCGCCGTGGATGCCGAGACCGCACGCATCGACCTCACCGTGAAAGCCGCCGACACCACCGTGCTGGTCAAAGCGCAGCTGCGCGTCGCGCTATGACGACGCCGATCCCGCTCTCGCAGCTGACAACCCTGCGCACCGGCGCCGCCCCCGAGCGGATGCTGGATGCCACCACAACCGCGTCGCTGATCGAGGCGCTGCGTGAAGTGTGGGCGCGGCACGAGGAGTGGTTCGTGCTCGGCGGCGGGTCGAACCTGTTCGTCGGTGACGAGCCGTTCGAGGGCACCGTCATCCGTGTGCTGACCACGGGGATCTCGTTGATCCCGTCGCCCCATCCGGGGCGTATGCGCGTGCGCGTGCAGGCCGGACACAACTGGGATGACCTCGTCGCCTACACGGTCGAGCAGGGGCTCGCCGGTATCGAGGCGATGAGCGGGATTCCCGGGACCGTCGGTGCCGCGCCGGTGCAGAACGTCGGGGCGTACGGGCAGGAGATCCAGGAGACGCTAGTCGAAGTCGAGCTCATCGACGAATCGACCGGTGAGGTGTCGACGGTTCCGGCCTCGGAGCTCGGACTCGGTTTCCGCACCTCGGTGCTCAAACACCACTACGACAGCGTGCCGCTGCGGCATGCGGTCATCCTCTCGGTGACGCTTGATTTGGCGGAGGTCGGCGCGGCCGGACGCGTGGTCCGCGGCGAACAGTTGCGTCGAGCGCTCGGACTCACCGGCGAAGAGGCTGTTCCGCTGGCGTGGGTGCGCTCGGAGATTCTGCGCATCCGGGCATCGAAGGGGATGCTGCTCGACGATGCGGATGCTGACACCAGCAGTGCCGGTTCGTTTTTCCAGAACCTGATCGTGTCGGAGACCGTGGCGAACCAGCTGCCGCCGGAGTGCCCGCGGTGGCCGGTCGCCCCAGACCTGGATACGGTCACGGTCATTCCGCTGGAGGCCTACGACGGCCAGGTGCCTGCGGCGCCCGCTGTGCGCAGCGAGGTCAAGGTCAGTGCCGGCTGGCTGATCGAGAACTCCGGAATTTCCAAGGGGTTCAGGCTGCCGCGCTCGCGCGCCGGGATCTCAACCAAGCATGCGCTGGCGCTGACCAACCGCGGCGGTGCGACGGCGGGAGAGCTGGCGGAGCTTGCTCGGTACATCCAGGCCCGCGTACATTCGGAGTTCGGGCTGCTGCTGCAGCCGGAACCGGTGCTCGTCGGCGTGGAGCTGTAGGGGTTGGACCTCCGGGCTGTTGCCCGTTCCGGGCTGTTGCCCGTTCCCTCTCATTTCCCCCGCGCATAACTCCTGAGAACTAGTGGCTGCGGCCGTGATTCTGGCCGGTTCCGGGGTGTTTCCGGCCATTGTTCAGGAGTTGTGCGCGGTGGCGGCGGGCGGCGGAACCGTGGCTGGGCAGTCCGCGGCGGGGCGTTGCCTGCTCCGGTTCGCGCATAACTCCTGAGAACTGGTGGCTGCGGCCCTGATTCTGGCCGGTTCCGGGGTGTTTCGCGCCATTGTTCAGGAGTTGTGCGCGGTGGCGGCGGGCGGCGGAGCCGTGGCTGGACAGTGCGCGGCGGGGGAGTACGCTCGCAGGATGACTGGACTTGTGCCGTACCTGTTCTTCCCCGGCAACGCGGCCGAGGCGCTCGGCTTCTACCAAAGTGTGTTCGGTGGCGAGCTCGTGCTCTACACCTACGCAGATGCGCAGCGCACGGACGGCCCGGCAGATGCAATCGGCCACGGCATGCTGCAGGGCACCGTTGAACTGTTTGCCGCGGATGCTGCCGGAGACGAGGACGCCGTGCACATCGTCGGCGCGAGCTTCTCGCTGCTCGGCACTGCTGAGCCCGAGGTACTGCACGACTGGTTCACGAAGCTGTCGGATGGCGGCACCGCAATCGATCCGCTGCAGCAGCGCCCCTGGGGCGACTTCGACGGCCAGGTCACTGACAGCTACGGCATCCGTTGGCTGATCGGGTACCAGGTCACCGCCTGAATCGCGCCGCCGCCGCCGCTGCTGCCGCCGCCGCTGCTGCCGCCGCCGCTGCTGCCGCCGCGCTGCCGCTGCTGCCGCTCCGCGACTAGCCGCCGCAACATGAGTCGTGGGTTTCCCCGCGAATCACCACTTCCCCAGTGGTGACTCGTGCGGAAAGTGGTGACTCATTCGCGAGGTGGTGAGTCGCTGCGCGAGCAGCGCTAGGCGAACATGCGCTGCAGGCGCTGCATCCCCTCAAGGAGCTGCTCATCGCCCAGCGCGTACGACAGGCGCAGGTAGCCGGAGGGGCCGAAGGCCTCGCCCGGTACCACGGCCACTTCGGCCTGCTCGAGGATCAGATCGGCCAGCTCCAGCGACGTGGTCGGGGTGACGCCACCCCAGGTGCGGCCGAGCAGCCCCTGCACATCCGGATACACGTAGAACGCGCCGAGCGGGTTCGGCACCCGCACGCCATCGATCTTCGACAGTTCGGACACGATCAGGCGGCGGCGGCGATCAAACGCCTCGCGGAACTGCTCCGACTCCGTCTGCGGACCCGTCAGAGCGGCGATCGCCCCGTGCTGCGCGACGTTGTTCACGTTGCTGGTCAGGTGCGACTGCAGGTTGCCGGCGACCTTCATCGCATCGGTCGGGCCCACCATCCAGCCCACCCGCCAACCGGTCATGGCATAGGTCTTCGCGACGCCGTTGACCAGGATCGTCTGGCCGGCGACATCCGGAACAGCCTCCACAATCGAGGTTGCCTTCACTCCTTCGTAGGTGAGGTTCTGGTAGATCTCATCCGAGATGACCCAGATGCCGTGCTCAACCGCCCACTCGCCGATCGCCCGGGTCTCTTCGAGCGTGTACACAGCGCCGGTCGGGTTCGACGGCGACACGAACACCAGCGCGGTGGTGCGCTCGGTGCGTGCAGCCTCGAGCTGCTCGACGGTCACCTTGTAGTCCTGGTCGGCCCCGGCGAAAACCGACACCGGGATGCCGTCGGCCAGAGCGATCGCCTCGGGGTAGGTGGTCCAGTACGGAGCCGGCAGCAGCACCTCATCGCCCGGATTCACCACGGTCTGGAACGCCTGGTACACCGCCTGCTTACCACCGTTGGTGACGATGACCTGGCTCGCCGCGACCTCGAGACCGGAGTCCCGCAGCGTCTTGGCGGCAATCGCCTCGCGCAGCGCCGGGAGGCCGCCCGCCGGCGTGTACCGGTAGTTCGCCGGGTTCGCGAGGGCAGTGGCTGCAGCATCCACGATGAACTGCGGGGTGTTGAAATCGGGCTCGCCCGCGGCATACGAGATGACGGGCTTGCCCGCGGCCTTGAGGGCCTTGGCCTTCGCGTCGACCTTCAGGGTCGCCGATTCGGCAATGGCGGACAGCTTGCGGGAGAGGGGGGCGCGTTCAGTCACGCCTCAAATGCTACTCGGCCGCGTCGCAGTCCGGAACTGGAGGATGCCGCGCGGGCATCGTCCGTGACGAAACGCCGACGCGCGGTAGTCGGAAGGCCGCCATGCCCTAGACATGCCCGTCACTGAAACGCGGGCACGAACGGCCACGGAAACAGGCCCTCGCCGGCGAGAATAATGGCAGCCGCGGTGAACGAGACCGCCGTGATCGCCGCCCAGACGAGCTGCGGGGCCGGGCTCGGTGTGCGGATGCTGAGACCGAGGCCGAGCAGGAACATCGCCGCGAACAGCCACCAACCGAACACGAACGCGAACCACGGCACCGTCAGCAGAAGGAACGCTTCGGGCGGCGCGGCCCACGACAGCAGAACAGGCAGCGTCAGCGCGGCGAGAGTCAGAAGTGAGTGGACACCGGCTATCGCGAGCAGGGCGAGAGCGACAGCTCCGCGGATCGAGCCGCGCGGGGCGGATCGGCGTTTGCTCTGCTTCGCCGTGTGGGCACGTGCGAGCGCGGGTGGGAGTTCGCGATCGGCGGCACCGGCAGCGCCGACACCGGCGGCGGCAGCGCCGCCGACATCGCCGGCACCGGCTGCATCGCCAGCAGTAGCGGCATCAGGTTCGGGGCCGGAGGAATCGCGGCCGGGAGGATCGTCCATGCGCAGCAGGTTATCGAGAGCGCGGGCGTCGGATCGGAGTTATCCACAGGCGACGGCGACACCCTCTAGCCGTGAAACTCGGTCTCAGATAGAGTGAGCCTGAGTGTCTATCAATTGGAGCTGACGATGACTGCTGCCTACATCCCGCCCGTCGCGGACTATGCCTTCCTCTACAGCGAGGCCTTCGGCCGTGACATCGTCGCCGCAGCCTCCGAAGGCGCACTCAGCGCTGAGGACGCCGTCGAGATCATCGTGGGCGCCGGCGAGTTCGCCGCCGAAGTACTCGCACCTCTGGACCGCACCGGCGACCAGGTCGGCGCACAACTCGTCGACGGTCAGGTGCGGCTGCCCGAAGGCTTCGCCGCCGCATACCAGGCACTGGTCGAGGCCGGATGGGTGGGCGCCACCGCTCCGGAATCCGCCGGTGGTGACGGACTCCCCGGCTCAGTCGCTGCCGGACTCGGCGAGATCTGGAACGCCTCCAACGCGGCCTTCGCGCTGTGCTGGATGCTGGGAGCCGGTGCCATCCACGCGCTCGATGCCGCAGCATCCGAAGAACTGCGTGAGACCTACCTGACCAAACTCGTCAGCGGCGAGTGGACCGGCACCATGAACCTCACCGAGCCGGAGGCGGGCACCGATCTCGGCGCGATCCGCACGATGGCGACCCCGCGCGAAGACGGCACCTGGTCGATCAGCGGGCAGAAGATCTTCATCACGTGGGGCGACCACGACATCGCCGACAACATCGTGCACCTTGTTCTCGCGCGCAATCCGGATGCCCCGGACGGAGCCCGCGGGCTCTCACTGTTCGTCGCACCGCGCCTCCTGGTCGAACCGGACGGTTCGCTGGGGGAGCGCAACCGCATCGAGACGGTCGCGATCGAGCACAAACTCGGCATCCACGCGAGCCCCACCTGCGTGCTCTCCTACGAAGAGGCCACCGGCTATCTCGTCGGTGAACTGCACGGGGGCCTGGCCGGAATGTTCGTCATGATGAACTCCGCCCGCGTCGGCATGGGCCACCAGGCGACCGGCATCGCCGAGCGCTCATACCAGGGCGCCGCTGAATATGCCGCGGGACGCATGCAGGGGCGCGTGCTCGATCGTCCCGCGGGGACGCCGATCGCCGAGCATCCGGATGTCCGGCGCATCCTGCACTCGATGTCGAGCCAGGTGTTCGCGATGCGGGCGCTGTCGGTGTTCGTCGGCGACCTGTTCGATCGGGCGGATGCTGACGCCGACGTGCTGCGGATGGCCGAGCTGTTCGTGCCCATCCTCAAGGGGTGGGCGAGCGAAGAGGCGCTGCGGGTGACGAGTGATGGCATCCAGGTGTACGGCGGGATGGGATTCATCGAAGAAACTGGCGCCGCCCAGCACTACCGCGACGCCCGTATCGTGCCGATCTACGAGGGCACCACCGCGATCCAGGCGAACGACCTCATCGGACGCAAGGTGCTGCGCGATCAGGGCGCGACCGTTGCGGCGCTGTTCGAGCAGATGGAGGAGACCGTGACGGCGCTGCGCACGGGTGAATCGGGCGTCGGAACGCGGACGGCCGACCGGCTCGAGCGGGCAGTGGTGGCTGCGCGTCAGGCGACGGAGGCTGTGCTGGGCTTCGCGGATGCGCCGCGCGATGCGTATGCGGCGAGTGTCCCGTATCTGATGCTGCTCGGCACGCTCGCCGGTGGCTGGATGCACGCGCTCGCCGTGGTTGCGGTGGCCGGGCACGCGACTGCGGAGGAATCGGATGCTGCGCGCCTCACCGATGCAGACTTCTACGGTGCCCACCACCTGGTGCGCGTGCACGCGCTCGCCGAGACGGTGGCCGCCGGCGAAGTCTGAGCCGAGCGCACGAGCCGACCGCACGAGCCGAACGCACGAGCCGAACGCGCGAGCCGAACGCACGAGAAAGGTCCTGCTGCACGAAACATGTGCTGGCAGGACCTTTCTCATGCAATTGGGCCTGTTTCGCGGCTCAGCCCTCTTCGACCAGGAACCTCGAGTACGCCGACAGCGTCAGGAACGCGGGGAACTCCGTCCCCAGCGACACCTCGCGGAACACCTCCGCAGCATCCTCGAAGCGATCGGACTCGGAGCGCGGAACCTCCGCCAGGACCTCGGCGATCAGCCCCTCGACGTACTCGGGCGTGATGCGGGTGCCGTTCTCCGTCGTGCGGTCCTGGTGGATCCACTGCCACACCTGCGAGCGCGAGATCTCTGCGGTCGCGGCATCCTCCATCAGATTGTCGATCGCCACCGCGCCGAGCCCACGAATCCACGCCTCGATGTAGCGGATGCCGACCGAGACATTGTCGCGCACACCCTGAGCGGTGATCGGACGCCCGATCTGCAGGTTCAGCAGATCCTCGGCGGTCACATGAACATCGTCGCGCTGCCGGTCGACCTGATTCGCACGATCGCCCAGCACGGCATCGAACTCCGCCTGCGCGGTCGGAATCAGATCGGGGTGCGCCACCCACGTGCCGTCGAAGCCATCGTTCGCCTCACGCTTCTTATCTGCTGCAACCTTCTCCAGCGCGATCGCGGTGACCTCGGGGTCTCGACGGCTCGGGATCGATGCGCTCATGCCGCCGATCGCGAAGGCTCCGCGCCGGTGGCAGGTCTTCACCAGCAGCTCGGTGTACGCGCGCATGAACGGCACTGTCATCGTGACCTCGCTGCGATCGGGCAGCACGAAACGTGCGCCGCGGCCGCGGTAGTTCTTGATGATCGAGAAGATGTAGTCCCAGCGTCCGGCGTTCAGGCCCGCGCAGTGATCGCGCAGCTCGTACAGGATCTCGTCCATCTCGAACGCTGCAGGCAGTGTCTCGATCAGAACGGTCGCCCGGATCGTGCCGTGCGGGATGCCGACGTACTCCTCCGCGAACGTGAAGACGTCGTCCCAGAGCCGGGCCTCTTCGCTGGATTCGAGCTTGGCGATGTAGAAGTACGGGCCGCGGCCCGAGGAGATCAGCGCCTTCGCGTTGTGCAGGAAGTAGAGACCGAAATCGGTCAGAGATCCGGATGCTGCCATGCTGCGGCCGGTGCGATCGATGAAGTTTAGGTGCTTCTCGGTCAGGTGCCAGCCGCGCGGACGCATCACGATCGTCGGCGTCTGCTCGGCGGTGACCTCGTAGCGCTTGCCTTCGGGCGAGGTGAAGGAGAGCTCACCGCGGATCGCATCGCGCAGCGACAGTTGCCCGCCGATGACGTTGTGCCAGGTGGGGCTCGTAGCATCCTCCTGGTCGGCGAGCCAGACCCGTGCGCCGGAGTTCAACGCATTGATGGTCATCTTCGGGTCCGTCGGGCCGGTGATCTCCACGCGGCGGTCTTCCAGGCCGGGGCCCGCACCGGCGACCTGCCACGCAGCATCATCGCGGATGTGGCGAGTGTCGTCGCGGAACCGCGGGTCGTGGCCGTTGCCGATCTCGAAGCGGCGGCGCATGCGGTCGGCGAGCCGGTCGTGGCGGCGGGCCGCGAAGCGGTGGTGCAGCTCGGTGAGGAAGGCGAGCGCCTCGGGAGTGAGGATCTCGTCGAACCGGTCGTGCAGCGGGCCCGTGACCTCCAGGGTCGGGCCCTGCTTGATCGTCTGAGTGGGAGCGGTGGTCGGGGGAGCGGTGGGAGTGGTCATGATCGGAATCCTTTTCGTGGAGTGCGTCTCAGAAGATGCGGGTGTGCCAGGCGTGGGGCGGCACTTTCTGTAACGCGGAGATGGGGATGTCTCAGAAGATGCGGGTGCGGGCGGTGGTGACCCGCATCTTCTGAGACATGAGCGGTTAGTGGAACTGCGCGGCTTCGGTTGAGCCGGCGAGAGCGAGTGTCGCGCTGTCGGGGTTGAGCGCTGTGGAGATGACGTCGAAGTAGCCGGTACCCGCTTCGCGCTGGTGCTTGGTAGCGGTGTAGCCGTGTGCCTCGGCGGCGAATTCTGCTTCCTGCAGCTCGACGTATGCGCTCATGGCGCGGTCCGCGTAGCCGCGGGCGAGCTCGAACATCGAGTGGTTCACGGCGTGGAAGCCGGCCAGGGTGATGAACTGGAACTTGTAGCCCAGGTCAGCCAGTTCCTGCTGGAACGTCGCGATCTGCTCGTCGGACAGGTGGCTCTTCCAGTTGAAGCTCGGAGAGCAGTTGTAGGCCAGCAGCTTGCCGGGGAACTCTGCGTGGATCGCCGCGGCGAACTCGCGGGCGAGCTCGATGTCGGGTTCACCCGTCTCCACCCAGATGAGGTCGGCGTACGGAGCGAAGGCCAGACCGCGGCTGATGACCGAGTCGAGGCCCGCGCGAACCCGGTAGAAGCCCTCGGGGGTGCGCTCGCCGGTGGTGAATTCCTGGTCGCGCTCGTCGACGTCGCTGGTGAGGAGGTCTGCGGCGAGAGCGTCCGTTCGGGCGATGATGACGGTCGGAACGCCGGCGACGTCGGCCGCCAGACGCGCGGCGTTCAGTGTGCGGATGTGCTGCTGGGTAGGTACGAGCACCTTGCCGCCGAGGTGGCCGCACTTCTTCTCGCTGGCGAGCTGGTCTTCCCAGTGGATGCCGGCGGCGCCGGCCTGGATCAGCGAGGATGCCAGTTCGTAGGCGTTCAACGGACCGCCGAAGCCGGCCTCAGCATCGGCGACGATCGGTGCCAGCCAGTCCTGGGTGATGGTGCCCTCGGCGTGCTCGAGCTGGTCCTGACGCAGCAGCGCATTGTTGATGCGGCGCACGACGGCGGGAACGGAGTTCGCCGGGTACAGCGACTGGTCCGGGTAGGTCTGACCGGCGAGGTTGCCGTCAGCGGCGACCTGCCAGCCGGAGAGGTAGATGGCCTTGAGCCCTGCGCGAACCTGCTGAACGGCCTGGCCACCGGTGTAGGCGCCGAGCGCTCGGACGTAGTCCTCGGTATTGATGAGGTTCCAGAGGTTCTCGGCGCCGCGGTGGGCGAGCGTGGAGGATTCGCGGACGGAGCCGCGGATGCGGACGACATCCTCTGCCGTGTAGGTGCGCTCGATGCCATCCCAGCGGGGATCGGTGTCCCAGATCTCCTGCAGCTCGGCGGCGGTCTGCGTCTGGTCTCCGGCACGAAGGGGCGGCTGTCCTGGAGTTGCGTGGATGGTCATTCTGTCTCCCTGAGTCGACGTTGATCGGTGGCTTGGCATCCACTCTGAGTGAACTTCACCCGCTCAAGCGACCAATTACGTAGAGAAGAATCCAGAAATTTCTGCTTTCGTGACAGAATCGGCCCCATGACCGCTTCTTCGGGCTCAGCATCCGCTCTCACCGAGGACGACACCGACGCGCTCACGATCGGGCGTCGCATCCGGCAACTGCGCACTGCCCGCGCGATGACGCTGGAGGATCTGGCATCTGCCGTCGACCGCGCGCCGAGCCAGTTGTCGATGATCGAGACCGGCAAACGCGAGCCGAAGCTCACGCTGCTGCAGGCCATCGCGCGGGCGCTCGGAGTCGGAATCGACGCGCTGCTCGAGGGCGAGCCGCTGGACGAGCGCAGCGCGGTCGAGATCGCGCTGGAGCGCGCGATGAAGGGGCAGACGTTCCGCGCACTCGGCATCGAGCCCTTCCGCATCGGCAAGACCGTGCCGACGGATGCCCTGAAAGCCCTGCTCGCGCTGCACGGTGAAATCGACCGGCTGAAGGACGAGCGTGCGGCGACTCCCGAAGAAGCGCGCCGCGCGAACGTGGAACTGCGCCACCTCATGCGCAGCCAGAACAACTACTTCGCAGACCTCGAGGCCACGGCGGGTGAGATTCTTGCAGCGGTGCGCCACCCCGGAGGTCCGCTCACTCAGCGGACAGCATCCGAGATTGCGGCGTATCTGGGTTTCACCCTGCACTATGCGCCGGACCTGCCGCAGACCACGCGCAGTGTCGCTGACCTCGCCAATGGGCGGCTTTATCTGTCCAGCCGGGTGCCCGCGAAGGGCGATGCGCGCACCGCCGTGTTGCAGGCGCTGTCATCGCGGATGCTGGGACACGCCGAGCCGCGCAGCTATGCCGAGTTCCTGCGCCAGCGGGTGGAGACGAACTACCTCACCGGCGCGTTGCTCATGCCCGAAGCGCATGTCGCGCCGGCGTTGAAGGATGCCAAGCAGCGCCGAGCCATCTCGATCGAAGACCTCCGGGATGCGTACTCGGTCTCCTACGAAACGGCAGCGCATCGCTTCACGAACCTCGCCACTGAGCACCTCGACATTTCGGTGCACTTCCTCAAGGTGCACGAGTCGGGCACGATCACGAAGGCGTATGAGAACGACGACGTGAACTTCCCCACCGACCGGCTTGGGGCCATCGAGGGGCAGATGTGCTGCCGCCGCTGGACCAGCCGCGTCGTGTTCGACGAGGATGACCGCTTCAACCCGTACTACCAGTACACCGATACAGGGAACGGCACCTACTGGTGCACGGCCCGCGTCGAGGCATCCAGTGAGGGGCTGCACTCGGTCAGCGTCGGCGTGCGCTTCGACGACACCCGGTGGTTCGTCGGACGCGACACCACCAACCGGGGCGTGTCGAACCACTCCGTCGAGGCCTGCTGCCGCCGCGCGCCCGCCGACCTGGAGGAGCGCTGGCGCGAGCGCTCCTGGCCGAACGTGAAGACTCCGCGCACGCTGCTCGCCACGCTGCCGACCGGTGCGTTTCCCGGGGTGGACACGACGGATGTGTACGAATTCTTGGAGGCGCACGCGCCGCGGTAGGGCGTTGCCCGACGCGAGAAATGGTTTGCAGCATGAGACAGGGGTTGTGAAGGCCTGTTTCATGCAGGAAAGCATTTCTCGTGACTACACCGCCCCGCCCGCCGCGGATCAGGCGCGGGAAGCCTGTAGCAGCGCCCACAGCTCGGCACGCGCGGGGAAGGTGCTCAGGTCCATTTCCAGCAGCTTGGATGCCTGCGCTACGCGCGAGCGCAGCGTGTGGCGATGGATGCCCAGGGCTGCAGCAGCGGCTTCGAACCGGGCGTCATGCTCCAGCCAGACGCGCAGCGACTGCTCGAGATCTGCGTCGTGGCCGGCATCGCGATCGCGCAGCGGCGCGAGCCGGGACTGTGCGATCAGGCGCGCATCATCGGTGGTGAGGGCGGACAGGATGCCGGATTCCACTGCATCGGCGAAGCGGATCGCCCCGTAGCCACCCGCGGCCCCGCCACCACCCGTACCGCCGCCCGCACCACCCGCACCACCCGCACCCGCCCCGCGCCGCAGCGCACTGATTGCCTGCGCATGCGCACGGGAGAACTCCGCGTACGAGGCCGAATCCGACACCCCGATGCGGATGCCGAAGCGCTCGGCAGCTTCATCGAGCAGCACGGCATCCGCCTCCGGCAGACAGATCACCACGCCCTCATCTGCTGACGCGAGGAACGACCGTGACCCGCGTTCTGCGCGCCGTCGCTCCCACCACTCCTCCAGGGCTTCGGGGAGGGCATCCACCGCTACCGCCACGATGATTTGTCCGGTCGGCAGCGACGACAGCACGCGCTGGGCCAGCGTCGCGTCATCGAGCAGGAGCGAACGCAGCAGCTGCGTGTGCAAACGGCGACGTTCGCTGACGAACTGATCGTTCTGTTCGAGTGCGAGTCCCGCCATGGCGATGACCGATGTCACGACGGCGCGTGCCTCGGCATCCAGCGCAGGCGCGGCGATCGCAATGACGCCGCGCAGCCCACGCCGTCGGCCGAGCGTGAACAGCTGCATCGTCTGCTCGTCGACCACGATCGACCTTCCGGTCTCGGCGCCTCGGGTGAGCACCTCCGCGACATGAGCTGCGACGACCTCTCGGGTCGCGGCGGCAATCCCGCCGGGTGGATGCTCGAAAGTGAGTGTGCCGGAGGCATCGAACATCGCCACCCAGGCGCCGAGTCGTCGGCCGAGCTCGCTGATGATCGCCGCCAGTCCGTGTCGGCGAAGAGCGGCCACCGCCAGTGCCCGCTGCGTGTCCAGCGCCCAGCTTCGCCGGGCGTATGCCTGGGCGGCGATGGCTTCGGCGTGCGCACGGGCGACGGCGATGAACGGTGTGCGGTACGGCACCTCGAACAGCGGCAGTCCTGAAGCAGTGCATGCGGCGACCAGATCGGCGGGAACCTCGGGGTGTCGGACGCCGGTGCCGAAGCCAAGCCCCACGACTCCGCGCGCGCTCAGCTGCGCGACATATACGGATGCTGTGACCGGGCCGTCTAGCTGACTCCCCGTGGTCAGTAGCGCCAGATCATCCGCCAGAAACGGCGTCGGATCGGCGAGATCAGAGGAGTGCACCCAGCGCAGCGGTCGGTCCAGCGCCTCCGGGGGCAGCGCCTCAGAGACCAGTCGCAACCCGAGGTCGCGACGGCCGAGCAGCGCGCGTAGTGATGGCTGGTCCACGGCATCCGTTCTGAGCACTCGTTATACATACTGGCGAGTAGATAGCTCAGATTGTACAGTCCGGCGAGTGCGTGGGGCAGGGCTTCGGCCTACGCTCACGATCATGAGCCTCATGCCAGCCACGCAGACCCCCCTCGGCGGACCCGACCTGCCACAGCAGCGCCGGCTGGTCACGGAGTTGCCCGGTCCGCGATCTGCCGAGATCCTCGCCAGAAAAGCGGATGCTGTGCCCTCCGGCGTCGGCCACACCGTCCCGGTCGCCGCGGTGGCAGCCGGCGGAGGAATCGTCGTGGACGCCGACGGCAACGCCCTCATCGACCTCGGCAGCGGCATCGCCGTGACCAGCGTTGGCAACGCGCATCCGAAGGTCGCCGCCGCGATCGCTGCCCAAGCTGCGCAGTTCACGCACACCTGCTTCATGATCTCGCCGTACGAGTCGTACATCGCGGTCGCCGAGGCGCTGAACCGGCTCACCCCCGGTGCCTTCGCGAAGAAGACCGCGCTGTTCAACTCCGGCGCTGAAGCCGTTGAGAACGCGATCAAGATCGCCCGCAAGCACACCGGTCGCGCGGCCGTCGCAGCCTTCGACCACGGCTATCACGGCCGCACGAACCTCACCATGGCGCTCACGGCGAAGGCGATGCCGTACAAGAGTGGTTTCGGCCCCTTCGCCCCCGAGATCTACCGTGCGCCGATGTCGTATCCGTTCCGGGACGGACTGACCGGACCGCAAGCCGCTGAGCGGGCGATCACGCAGCTCGAGAAGCAGGTCGGCGCCGACAACCTCGCCGCCGTCATCATCGAACCCATCCAGGGCGAGGGCGGATTCATCGTCCCGGCCGACGGCTTCCTGAACAGGATCCAGGACTGGTGCCGCGCGAACGGCATCGTCTTCATCGCCGACGAGGTGCAGACCGGCTTCGCCCGCACTGGCCGGATGTTCGCCAGCGAGATCTTCGGCATCGAACCCGACCTCGTCACCACCGCCAAGGGCATCGCCGCGGGCCTCCCGCTCGCCGCCGTCACCGGACGCGCCGAGATCATGGATGCCTCCCACCCGGGTGGTCTCGGCGGAACCTACGGCGGCAATCCCATCGCCTGCGCCGCGGCGCTCGCCGCCATCGACATCTTCGAGAACGACGGGGTCATCGAGCGCGCACAGCAGATCGGCGCGCTGCTGAAGGATCGGCTCACCGCGATCCAGGCGCAGGATGCCCGGATCGGAGACATCCGCGGGCATGGCGCGATGATCGCCGTCGAGTTCGTCGATCCGCAGACCGGAGCACCGGATGCTGCGCTCACCGCCGCGGTCGCCCGGGCCTGCATCGCCCAGGGAGTGATCATCCTCACCTGCGGAACCTTCGGCAATATCATCCGTTTTCTGCCTCCGCTGTCGATCGGCGACACACTGCTGAACGAGGGCATTGACATTCTGACCGCCGCACTCGCGGCACAATAGAACCGTCGGCCGTGATTCGTATCGGGGGATTCGGATCACGGCCGATGCTTCTCCGGCATCACCGCTGATACGGAAGGGCGGCACCGTGGCTCGATTGCACGCGTCGTCTTCAGCATCGCGGACACCCCGATCCTGAAGGAGACGACCATGACCACTGCATCCGACGAGCGCGCTCTGCTCGACAGCATCCCGACTGGACTTTTCATCGGCGGTGAATGGCGGGATGCCACCGGCGGGCGCACCTTCGACGTCAACGACCCGGCAACCGGTGCGGTGCTCGCATCGATCGCCGACGCGAGCCCCGAGGACGGCACCCTGGCGCTCGACGCGGCAGTCGCCGCCCAAGAGGGGTGGGCCGCCACAGCCCCGCGCGAGCGCAGCGACATTCTGCGCCGCGCCTTCGACCTCGTGCAGCAGCACAAAGAAGACCTCGCCCTGCTGATGACGCTCGAGATGGGCAAGCCCCTCGCCGAAGCGCGCGGTGAGGTCGGCTACGGCGGTGAGTTTCTGCGCTGGTTCAGTGAAGAGGCCGTGCGCATCGCCGGCCGGTACGGGCAGAACCCCGAGGGCACCGGAACGATGATCGTGTCGCAGCGTCCGGTCGGGCCGTCGTTCTTCATCACCCCGTGGAACTTTCCGTTCGCGATGGCGACCCGCAAGATCGCCCCGGCGCTCGCGGCCGGCTGCACGGTCGTGATCAAACCCGCAGCGCTCACGCCCTTGACGACGATCTTCTTCACGAAACTGCTCGAACAGGCCGGGCTCCCGAAGGGCGTCGTCAACGTTGTGCAGACCTCGTCGTCGTCGAAGCTGTCGGCGCCGATTATCGCCGATCCGCGGCTGCGGAAGCTTTCGTTCACCGGCTCCACCGAGGTGGGCCGAAAACTCATCGCCCAGGCCGCGGACGGGGTGCTGCGCGTGTCGATGGAGCTCGGCGGCAACGCGCCGTTCGTCGTGTTCGACGATGCCGACCTCGACAAGGCCGTCGACGGCGCGATGCTCGCAAAATTCCGCAACATCGGCCAGGCCTGCACGGCGGCGAACCGCTTCATCGTGCACTCCTCGGTCGCGGCGGACTTCGCCGACCGGGTCGCCGCTCGCGTCAAGGAGATGAAGGTCGGACGCGGCACCGACGATGCCGTCACGATCGGCCCGCTGATCGACGCGGATGCTGTTGCCAAGGCCGGTGCGCTCGTCGACGATGCCGTCGGCCGTGGTGCGCGCGTTCTCGCCGGTGGCAGTGCGATCGACGGCGAAGGCACTTTCTTCGAACCCACGGTTATCGCCGATGTGGCCGCGGGCAGTGACATCCTGCGCGAGGAGATCTTCGGGCCGGTGCTCGCCATCGCCACCTTCGACACCGAGGAGGAGGGCGTTCGCCTGGCTAATGCCACCGAGTACGGTCTGGTCTCCTACGTGTTCACCGAGGACCTCGCCCGCGGACACCGGATGATCGACGCACTCGAGACCGGCATGATGGGCCTCAACGTCGGAGTCGTCTCGAACGCGGCAGCACCCTTCGGCGGTGTCAAACAGTCTGGCATCGGCCGTGAGGGCGGGCTCGAGGGCATCCACGAGTACCTCTCCACGAAGTACACCCTGATCCCGAACAGCTGACCCCCGTCAGCTGAATCCGCAGACAACGAGAGGACGATGATGACCGCTTACTCTGTCACCAACCCCGCGACCGGCGAGACGCTGGCGACGTACGACACGTTCACCGACGCCCAGATCGAGGATGCTGTCGCACGGGCGCATCGCGCAGCATCCACCTGGTCGGCCACGGCACCGGCCGATCGCGCTGCCGTGATTCGCCGCATCGCGCAGTTGCACCGCGAACGGACCGACGAGCTCGCCGCGATCATCGTGCGCGAGATGGGCAAGCCGATCGCTGCCGCCGTCGGCGAGGTCGAGTTCGCCGCCGATATCATCGAGTTCTATGCCGACAACATCGGGCAGATCACCGACGATCAGCCGCTGAATATTCTCGGTGAGGGCACCGCTGTCATCCGGCGTGCGGCGCTGGGCGCGCTGCTGGGGATCATGCCGTGGAACTTCCCGGCCTACCAAGTGGCGCGGTTTGCTGCTCCCAATCTCGCCGTCGGCAACACGATCATTCTCAAGCACGCCTCCCAGTGTCCGGAATCGTCGGCAGCACTGGAGGCGATCTACCGGGATGCCGGGCTACCGGACGGTGCGTACATCAACGTGTACGCGAGCAACGAGCAGGCAGCGACGATCATCGCCGATCCGCGGGTGCGCGGGGTGTCGCTCACCGGGTCCGAACGTGCGGGCTCCGCGGTCGCCGAGGTAGCCGGACGCCACCTGAAGAAGGTCGCGCTGGAGCTGGGCGGGTCCGACCCATTCCTGCTGCTGTCGACGGATGACCTGGATGCGGTCGTGCAAGCGGCCGTCGATGCGCGCCTGGACAACAACGGTCAGTCCTGCAACGGAGCCAAGCGCTTCATCATCGTCGACGGGCTGTACGAGGAGTTCGTGTCGAAGTTCGTCGCCGCGCTCGCGGCGGTGAGCGCTGAGGATCCGACCGCTGAGGAGACCGTGCTCGGACCGCTGTCATCGCTGGCTGCGGCGGAAAGACTGCAGGCGCAGATCGATGGCGCGGTGGCGCAGGGTGCGACGCTGCTGACCGGCGGCACGCGGGACGGGGCCTTCTTCGCGCCGACCGTGCTCGCCGATGTCACAGCCGACATGGATGTGTACCGCGAGGAGCTGTTCGGCCCGGCAGCGGTCGTGTACCGGGCGGCGCGGGAGGAAGAGGCCGTTGCGATCGCGAACGACACGCCCTTCGGGCTGGGGTCGTACGTGTTCACCACGGATGCCGCGCAGGCCGAGCGCGTCGCCGACAGGATCGAGGCGGGCATGGTCTACGTCAACCTCGTGCTCGCAGATAGTCCGGAGCTGCCGTTCGGCGGAGTCAAGCGCAGCGGTACGTCGCGCGAGCTCGGGATGCTGGCCGCCGATGAGTTCGTCAACAAGAAGCTGATCCGGATCGGGTGAGTGTGCCGCCGCGGGTGCCGCCGCGGGAGGTGGTGCTTGTTGCCGCGCGCAGCGCCGGGATGCGGCCGTTTGCGACACCTGGCGCGGGCGTGCGCGGGGTTGCGCGGGGCGGTACCGATGGGAGGTGGCGCTTGTTGCCGCGCCCAGCGCCGGGATGCGGCCACACGCGCCACCTGGTGAGTCGCGGCGCTCGGGAAGGCGCGCCGCCCGCCGGCGCGCTACCGTTGTGCTATGAAACCCGAACGAGTCTCCCGCACGCAGTCCGTCGTGGACGGGTTGCTGGATGAGATCATCGCCGGGCGACTCGAGGCCGGAGAGACCCTTCCGGCCGAGGCCGATCTCGCAGCACTCCTCGGCGTCTCACGGCTCACCCTGCGCGAGGGCGTCCGTCTGCTGCAGGCGCAGGGAGTCATCGTCCCCGTTCCCGGCAGTCGCCACCGCGTCGCCCCGGTCGACGAGTGGACCGGGCTCGAGGCCGTCGTCCGCTTCTCCCGCAGCGGGGGAGCACGGCGTCGCTCGTCCCTAGACCTCATCGATATGCGCGTCATGTTCGAGACAGGAGCCGCCGAGCTCGCAGCTCCCCGCTGCACCGATGAGCACATCGAACGGCTCGAGGAGCTGCTCGAGGAGATGCGCTCCGCGCACGCGAACGGCGATGTCCCCGGGTTCGTGGATGCCGACCTGGCCTTCCACGACGTGATCTTCGCCGCCGCCGACAACCGGATTCTGGTGGCATCCGTGCGTCCGCTCACCGCGATCCTGCAGGACTCCCGCAGTGAGACCAGTGCCGTGCTGGAGATTCGTGAGCACGCGATCGCCGAGCACGCCGCGGTGCTCGAGGCGATGCGCACGCGATCCGGGTCAGCGGCACGTGAGGCCATGGCCAGTCACATGCGCCAGACCCGTGACGACCTGCTGCACTACGTGCTCGGCGAGTAGTCCGCTTGCCAGGGCGCGAGTTTAGGCGTACCCTCGTTATCTGATATCGGATAACCCTCTGAGATTCGCCGACAACCCCCTCTGAACGAAGGAGTTCCCGTGCATATCGATGCGCTTCTCGCCCCACTGCCGGCCCCCGTCGAGATCGACGCCGCCGAGGTGCGCGCAGCGCTTGATCCGCAGGGTGTCCTCGTCGTCCTGGACGATGACCCCACCGGAACCCAGTCGGTCGCGAACCTCCCGGTGCTCACCCGCTGGGAGCACGAAGACCTCGCCGGCGCATTCGCCACCGGCGCCCCAGCTATCTACGTGCTCACCAACACGCGCTCCCTCGACGAGGAATCCGCAGCCCAGCGCAACCGCGAAGTCGTCGCGGTCGCGCTCGCCGCAGCATCCGAATCCGGCCGCCGCGTCACCTTCGTCTCGCGCGGTGACTCGACCCTGCGCGGTCACTTCCCGCTCGAAACCGACGTGCTCGCCGCTGAGATCGTCGCTCACGGCGGCGGTGCTCCCGAACTCACCCTGCTCGTTCCCGCCTTCCCGGATGCCGGTCGCATCACCGTCGACTCAGTGCACTACTGGGTCACAGCCGGCGAGGCGACGCCGGTCGGGGAGACCCCATTCGCCGCTGACGCCACCTTCGGATTCGCCTCCTCGAACCTGCGGGACTGGGTCGCCGAGAAGACCGAGGGCCGCATCCCGGCCGACCAGGTCGCAGCGCTCACGATCAGCATCATCCGCTCGGGCGTCGACGCCGTGGCATCCTTCCTCCGGGACCTGCCCGCCGGCTGTGTCGTCGCGGTCGACGTCGTCGAAGAATCCGATATGCGCGTCGTCGCACTCGCGCTGCAGCAACTGCCCGAGCGCGAGGTGCTGCTGCGCGTCGGCCCGCCGTACGTCCGCGCCCACATTGGCCAGGAGATCGCCGAGCCCGTGAAGGCCGCCGACATCCCCTTCGCCTACGACCGCGGCGGTCTCGTCGTCGTCGGCAGCCACGTGCCGCTGACCACCCAGCAGCTCGAAGAACTGCGCCGCCAGCGCCCGGACACCGCCACGATCGAACTCGATGTGCCCAGCCTCATCGACGATCGTCGCGAGCAGTACCTCGATGCTCAGGCGAACGCGGTCGCCGAAGCCCTGGCATCCGGATCGGTGATCGTGCACACCACTCGCGAACTCGTCACCGGCGCAACCGGCGAGGAGAGCCTCGAGATCGCCCGCAAGGTCTCCAGCGGCGTCGTCGAACTCGTGCGTCGTGTGCTGGCGATCGCCCCGCCGCGGTTCGTGATCGCGAAGGGCGGCATTACCTCTAGCGACGTCGCCAGCGAAGCGCTCGAGATTCGACGCGCCACCGTGCTCGGCCCGATGCTGCCCGGCATCGTCTCGCTGTGGCAGCCGCAGACTGGCCCTGCCGTCGGCATCCCCTACATCGTGTTCGCCGGCAATGTCGGTGAACCGGACTCGTTGGCCCGCGTCGTTGCCACGCTCGCCGACGCCAACTGACGCGTACCGCGCACAACCTGCTGACGCTCATTGCGCCACAACGAACTGAAGGAACAGACATGACTTCCACATCCACTGTCGCCGTCATCGGTCTCGGTGCCATGGGCCTGCCGATGGCCACCCGTCTCGCCGAGCGCTTCGAGGTGCGCGGCTTCGATATCGCGGCCGAGCGCATCGCCCTCGCCGCGGAAAAGGGCGTGAAGGCTGCTGATTCTGCCGCGGATGCCGTCGCCGGCGCGCAGGCCGTGCTCGTAGCGGTCCGCAACGGTGCCCAGCTCGACGACCTGCTGTTCGGGGACACCGCGCTGGCTTCGCACCTCGACGATGGTGCTGTCGTGATCCTCACCAGCACCGTCGGCATCGACGGGATCGGCGAGATCGCCCGCCGTCTGGCCGAGCACAGTGCGCAGCTTGTGGATGCTCCGCTCTCCGGTGGCCCCGTCCGCGCCGGTGAGGGCGATCTGCTGATCGTCGTCGGCGCGACGCCCGCAGCCCTTGAGGTCGCTCGCCCTGTGCTCGAGCAGCTGGCCTCGACTCTGTCGATCGTGGGTGACAAGCCCGGCGATGGCCAGGCGCTTAAGACCGTCAACCAGCTGCTGTGCGGTGTGCACATCGCAGCGGCGGCCGAAGCGCTCGCTCTCGCTGATGCGCTGGGCCTTGACCGAGAGAAAACCCTCGGGGCGCTCACCGCGGGGGCTGCGAACTCGTTCATGCTCGGCAACCGGGGACCGCGCTCGCTGCAGGCCTACGACGAGGACGGTGCCGAGGTGCTCAGTCGCCTCGACATCTTCGTCAAGGACATGGGGATCGTCGGCACGGCCGCTCGCGCCGCGCACCTGTCGACCCCCGTCGCG
This sequence comes from Microbacterium sp. A94, assembly GCF_051842855.1. Lineage (NCBI taxonomy): Bacteria > Bacillati > Actinomycetota > Actinomycetes > Micrococcales > Microbacteriaceae > Microbacterium > Microbacterium sp. A94. Next base: position 235,741 of record NZ_JBPXMU010000006.1, read on the forward strand.
AACGCCGCCGAGCAGCTCTTCCTGCTCGGTGAGGCCCAGGGCCTCGGCGCACACGATGACTCCGCTGTGATCCGCGTGATCGCCCCCGCACGACTTTCCTGACCCGACCACACACGCTCGGCGCATCCGCGCCCTGAAACCTCGCTCGGCGCATCTGCGCCCTGACAATTGAAAGAAGAGATCCAGAGATGCTCCCTCTTCCCGCCCTGATCGCGATCGGAGTCGCCGGCCTCGCGCTGCTGCTCCTGCTGATCATCCGCTTCAAGATGCAGGCGTTCTACGCCCTCATCCTCGTCTCGATCGTCGTCGGTCTTGCCGCCGGCCTGCCGATGACGAGCATCACAGCCGACGATGGAACGGTCGAAAAGCTCGGCATCATCCAGGCGATCATCGCCGGTGTGGGCGGAACGCTCGGCTCGGTCGCCGTGCTCGTCGCCCTCGGGTCGATGCTGGGCAAGATCATCGAACTGTCCGGAGGAGCGGAGTCGCTCGCCGGCAAGTTCACCAAGTGGCTGGGCCCGAAGCGGGTCGGTATTGCCCTGGTCATCGCCGCGGCGATCCTCGCGATCCCGGTGTTCTTCGACGCCGGCTTCATCATCCTCGTCCCGATCATCTTCGCGTTCTCAAAGATCGCGGGGCTGAACCCGATCAAGTTCGGTCTGCCGGTCGCCGGCATCATGCTCGCCGTGCACGTCGCTGTTCCGCCACACCCCGGCATCGTCGGCGGCGCGACCATCCTCGGCGCTGACATGGGCTGGGTGCTGATCTTCTCGTTGATCATCTCCATCCCGCTCGCGGCGCTGTCGTTCTGGGTGGGCAAGATCATCAACCGCCAGGAATTCGCGATGATCGAGGCCACGAAGGAGATGTTCGACAGCTTCGGAACGGACCAGACCTCCGCCAACGCGGGCCTGCGCGACGGTGAGAAGGCACCGAGCGCATTCACCGTGCTCGGACTCATCCTGCTGCCGCTCGTGCTGATCATGCTCGGCACCACGGTTGCGCCCTCGTTCGAGGCCGGCAGCTTCTGGAACGGATTCCTCTCGATGATCGGCCAGCCGATCTTCGCGCTCATGGTCGCCATTGCCGCCGCGATGTTCTTCCTCGGTGTTCGCCGTGGTTGGTCGGCGGCGAAGCTCGGTGAGGTCATGGAGTCGGCTCTGCCGTCTGCCGCGGTCATCATCCTGGTCACCGGTGCCGGTGGCGCTTTCGGAAAGGTCCTCACCGAGACCGGCATCGGCGGTGCGGTTGCTGAGCTGCTCGCCGGCAGCGGTATGCCGCTGCTGCTCGCTGCCTTCCTCATCTCGCTGATCATGCGCGCAGCCCAGGGCTCCGCCACCGTGGCCATCACCACGACGGCGGGTCTGCTGCTGCCCTCGGTCGCCGTGCTCGGCCTCGACACGATCCACATCGCGCTCGTCGCGGTCGCGATCGGTTACGGTGCGCTCGGCCTCAGCCACGTCAACGACTCCGGCTTCTGGGTGGTCACGCGCTACCTCGGCCTGTCGGTCAAGGATGGCCTGCGCACCTGGACGCCGCTGACCACCGTGCTCGGCGTCGCCGGGTTCCTGCTCACCTGGCTCACCTATGCCGTGATCCCGATGAGCTGACAACGCTCGATCGCAGAGGCCCTCGATGTTCGCGAAAGCGGATGCCGGGGGCCTCTCGCTCGGAGAAGGACACGGAGAACCGTCGCGCGGATGCGCTCCCTGTGACTCTGCGGGTTCCCACACTGAAGCGAAACGATGTGAGCATCGCGCGGCGAGATCGTGAGCGCATCTTCTATCGCGATGAGGAGCCGCCGCGCGGTGGCGTTCAGACGTACTTGAGGTGCGAGCGCAGAAGTTGCGCGATGGGCTTGACGGTCCCTGCCTCACCGATCCCAGGCACCCTCGACAGCGGATGCCTGGGATCGGTGTCTCCGAGGCACGATCCCCGCCTGTCGAGGCGAAGTTCCCCTCGTTCTGCCTAGTTCTGTCAACAACCAGGCAGAACTTCCGTCGGTGTTTTGACGGAATGAACTTCTCTCTTCAAAATAAGTTCTGTGCCAACGTCGACCGCCCCCGCTCAGAGACACCTTCCGCTACGCGGACGGCAGTCGCAGGTGCTCGACATACTCCGGGTGAGGGGAGCAGCCAGCCGTGCACAGCTTGTATCCGCCACAGGCCTCTCGCGCGCGACGATCTCCGAAATCACCGGCGAGCTGATACGCAGTGGACACATTGTCCCTTCGAAGGCGTCGACGAGCACGAAGCGGGTCGGGCGCACACCCGAGGCCCTCGCGCTCAACCCCGACTCCGGGACTTTCGTCGGAATTGAGTTCAGCCATGACGCCGTCACCGTCGTCGCGTCCGATGCCGCACACCGCATCACCGGCTCCGCCACACGATCACACGCGCGCGAGACCGCGTGGGAGAGCCGCCTGACGATCGCCGTCGAACTTATCGACTCCCTGGACGCGAATCGGCCGGTCAATTCCCCTCTGCTGGCGATCGGCGCCGGCGTTCCCGGCACGATCGCACAACGCTCCAGCGTGCTCGGCGCGATCGAGTCGCACCTGGTTGAGCGCTACGGCGTGCCGGTGCGCCTGGAGAACAACGCCCGCCTCGCAGGCCTCGCGGAGTTCTACTGGGGCGCCGCGCAAAGCATGCACGATCTGGCATACATGCGTCTGTCCGGCGGCGTCGGCGGCCTGCTGATCATCGACAACCAGGTTCGCGATGGGAACTCCGCAACCGCCGGCGAGTTCGGGCACGTGTGCATCGATCCGCTCGGCCCCGAATGTCGTTGCTCGAATCGTGGATGTCTGGAGGCCTATGTCGGCCTGGAGAAAGTTCTCACCCTCGCCGGCGCCTCCTCCATCGATGATCTCGTCCGCGCGCTTGATCGGGCAGAGCCTCGCGCACAGGCAGTGATTGCCGATGCCGGAGCTCGCGTCGGCCTGGTGCTCGCGAATGCCTGCAACATCCTGGACCTGTCATCCGTCGTGCTCGGCGGCGCGCTCTCGCGAACCGGCGACTACCTCGTCCGCGCAGTGCGCCAGAGCATGGCCCGCCATCTGCACGGCGACGCCATCGAGCGCCTGCAGATCCGCACCGCCTCACTCGGCGCGATCGATGGAGCGCTGGGCGGCATCGCGCTGGTGCTTCAGGACCTCGGCATCCCTCTCTCCGACACAGTCGGAGCCACCCTCGAACGGCGAACGGTTTCACGGACGGCATGACCTCGAACATCTTCTTCTTCTTCACAGATCAGCATCGGATCGACACCCTAGGCTGCTACGGCAACGACATCGTCTCCACACCGGTGCTCGATGCGATCGCCGCCGAGGGCACGACCTTCCGTCGTTTCTACACTCCCACCGCGATATGCACCCCGGCGCGGGCGAGCCTACTCACCGGAGCCGCACCCTTCCGCCACCAGCTGCTGGCCAACTACGAGCGCAACGTTGGCTACCGCGATGAGCTCGCCGATGACGAGTTCACCTTTGGTACGGCGCTGAGGGATGCCGGATACAACGTCGGACTCGTCGGCAAGTGGCACGTCGGTCTAGAGCGGACGCAGAACGACTACGGCTTCGATGGCCCGGCGATGCACGGTTGGCACAACCCCGTCGATCACGCCGAGTACCTCTCCTACCTCGAGGAGAACGATTTGCCGCCGTACGCACTGAGTGATGAGATCCGCGGCACCTTTCCGAACGGCTCTCCGGGGAACCTGCTGGCTGCGCGACTGGACCAGCCCGTCGAGGCGACGTTCGAGTACTTCCTCGCCGAGCGCACCATACGTCAGCTGCGAGAGTACGCCACAGAGCACAAGGAGTCGGGCCGACCGTTCTTCATGGCCACCCACTTCTTCGGACCGCACCTGCCCTACAACATCCCGTCGAAGTACTTCGACATGTACGACCCCGATGAGATGATGCTGCCGAAGTCAGTGGCGGAGACGTTCGCGAACAAGCCGCCCGTTCAAGCGAACTACTCGGCACACTGGGCGTTTGACACGCTCTCCACTGCGACATCGAAGAAGCTCATCGCCGCATACTGGGGCTACGTCACCCTTATTGACGAGCAGATCGGTCGCATCATCGAAGTGGCCAAGGAGCTGGGCGTGTACGACGACGCCGCGGTGTTCTTCGGTGCCGACCACGGCGAGTTCACCGGTGCACACCGCCTGCACGACAAAGGTCCGGCCGCCTATGAGGACATCTACCGAATCCCTGGTGTCGTTCGCCTGCCCGGCGGGCACGAACCGCAATTCGTCGATCATTTCGCCACCCTGCTCGACTTCACGGCGACGATCCTCGACGTCGCGGGCCTCGACAGCGCCCAGGCCGTGGACGGCACCAGTCTGTCGCCGATCGTGCGTCATGAGGACCCGGAGTGGCGCGAGGATCTCGTGCTCGAGTTCCACGGGCACCACTTCCCGTACCCGCAGCGGATGCTGGTCACCGATCGCTACAAGATCGTCGTGAATCCGGAATCGGTCAACGAGCTCTACGACCTCGTCGATGATCCGGACGAGCTGCAGAACCGCTACGGGCACCCGGAGTTGCGTGTCACTCGGGACGGACTGTTGCGTCGGCTGTACCTGCAGCTTCGTGAACGCGGAGACAACTTTTATCACTGGATGGCATCCATGTATCCAGTCGGTGAGCAGGATTTCGACGTGTCCCTCAGCTCTTTCGATGACAGATAGCAAGCACCTACTCAGAACAGGAACCACAATGGTCAACAGGATGCACAATGGTGTCGGATCCGAGTTCTCGCGACGCGGGTTCCTCTCGGTGACAGGCCTGGCGGCAGGATCCCTGCTACTCGCTGCCTGCAGTGGGACGTCGGTGACGGGCTCCTCGACGCCGCGCCCCACGTTCACCGCGACATACGACGGCCCGAAGGTTACGCTCAACTACTGGAACGGCCTGACCGGCGGTGACGGTGACACCATGCTCAGCATGGTCGACGCCTTCAACGCCGCGCACGAGAACATCCAGGTGAAGACCACCTCGATGGTGTGGGCCGACCTGTACTCGAAGATCGTCACCGCGGTCGAGGCGGGGGAAGGGCCAGAGGTCGCCCTCATGCAGCTCGACCAGCTGGCAACGTTCGCGGTTCGCGGCACCATCGTGCCGCTGGATGACGTGACGAATGCGCTCGGACTGACCGAGAATGACTTCGCACCGAGCGTCTGGTCCGGAAGCCTCTTCCGGGAGAAGCGCTACGGCATCCCTCTCGATATGTTCACGATCGCCCAGTACTGGGACGTCGCGGCATTCGAAAAGGCGGGCATCACCGGCCCTCTCAACGGCGCGAGCGAGTTCGATGCCGCGATGAAGGCGTTGCATGGCAGCGGTATCGCGAACCCGTTCTGGGTGCCATCGATCTCGCCTATGTGGCAGATGTGGTTTGGTCTGCTGACGCAGCACGACGGGCAGCTTTACAATGCGAACACGGAGAAGTACGACTTCGCATCCGAGGCGGGAATCGACGCGCTCGAGTGGATGGTGGCGCAGGTCAAGAACGGCGTGAGCCCCGAAGGCGTCGTCGACATTCGGCCGGCGATGATGAGCGGCAAGGCCGCATATCTCACCGACGGCCTGTGGTCGATCGCCGATTTCTCGACAAATGCCCCCGACCTGGACGTCGACCTATCCGCGTTCCCAACGATCGGAAGCAAGGCTGGCGCCTTCGCAAACTCTCACAACTTCACGCTCACCAAGCAAGCCGACACCGATGAGAATGCCGGAACCGCCGCCCGTGTTTTCGTCGACTGGATCTCGAAGAACTCGGTGGGATGGTCAGCGTCCGGTAACATCCCGGCGCGCGCCAGCGCGCGCGACGAGAAGGAGTTCACCTCGAGCCCGCAGGCAGCACTGAACAAGAGCGAGGTCTACGACGCTTTCACTTTTCTGCCGCAGCTGCCAGGCGGACGCGACATCGGTGGCAACACCTACCAGCCCGCCATCGCCGAGGCGGTGCTGCTGCAGAGCACGCCGAAGGCCGCGCTCCAGGCTGCGCAGACCAACGCGCAGAGGCAGCTTGACGAGAACCGCAAGCTGTACGGCTTCTGAGCCGGCGCTCACCGCGACACCAATCTGACGGAGCACGATGACTGCGACCATGACCGAGGAGCTTCCCGCCACGCGCCGGAGCTCCCCACCTGCGGCGAGGCGCGGAGTGAAGACCGGATGGCGGGTCACTCCGTACCTCTTCCTGCTGCCGTTCTTCGTGCTGTTCGCAGTCTTCGTGCTACTGCCGATCGGCGCGGGTCTGGCGGGGAGCCTCTACACCTGGGTGTTGGGGCTCCCCAACCAGCCGTTCGTCGGCTTCAAGAACTACGCCGAGCTATTCGCCGGCGAGACCAGCCTCGCGCAGAACTTCTGGCAGGGTATGAAGGTCACCGGAGTCTTCACCGCGTTCAGCGTTCCCCTGCTCATCGTCATCCCCGTCTGCGTGGCACTGATGCTGCACCAGCGCTTCCGCGGACGCACGTTCTTCCGCGCGGTCTTCTTCGCGCCGTACGTGCTGAGCGTCGCGGTCATCGGTCTGCTCTGGCGGTACCTGCTTGACCGTCAGCTCGGCCCGGTGAACGCGCTGCTCGAGATGGTGGGGCTTCCGTCAGACATCTCATGGACGACCTCCATGCCGGAGGCCTACGTCTCGCTCATCACCGTGACGGTGTGGTGGACCCTCGGCTTCAACGCCGTGATCTACCTCGCCGCGCTACAGGACGTTCCCGCAGAACTGCATGAGGCGGCCAAGATGGATGGCGCCGGCGCCTGGCGGCGGTTCTGGACCGTCACAGTGCCCGGCACGAAACGCGTGCTGCAGTTCATGCTGACGATGACGATCATCGCCTCCGCGAACATGTACGGGCAGTCCGCGATCATCACGCTGGAAGGCCCCGGAACAGCGACGCGTACGGTGATCGGCGTCATCGCGACCACCGGTATGCAGAACTACAACATCGGCGCGGCGTCGGCGATGAGCATGATCGTGGCGGTGCTGCTGATGGCGGCCAGCGGACTCGTGCTCTTCATGTTCCGCCGCGTAGGAGGGAGCGACGAATGACCACCACTGCGACCGAGCTGATCACGTCAGCTCGCAGGAACCGCACGCGTCCCCGCGAAGTGTCGACGCGCTCGCGCCTGCCGCGCATCGCCTTCTGGGCGACGCTAATCGCACTCGCGGTCATCGTCATCGCTCCGCTGGTGTTCATGCTGTCGACCTCGCTCAAGCCGATGTCGGAGATCCAAGGCGGCGGCGTCTCGCTGATCCCGCAGTCGCCGACGCTCAACGCCTACGTCGACGTGCTGACCGACCCGGAGACGCCGGTGCTGCGCTGGCTCGGCAACAGCCTGTTCGTCGCGCTGTGCCACGCGGTGCTCGTCGTGGTGCTCGCCACCACGGCGGCGTACTCGCTCGCCCGGATGGAGTTCCGCGGCAAGAAGGTGCTGTTCGCGCTGATCATGGGGACGTTGTTCATCCCGGCAGTGGTCTACCTCATCCCGCACTTTCTCATCGTGAACGAGCTGGGCTGGCTCAACTCTTACCAGGCGCTCATCATCCCGTCGGCGGCTGGCGCGTTCGGTGTGTTCTTCCTGCGGCAGTTTTTCCTCGGTGTGCCCACCGCGATCGAGGAGGCCGCGAGGATTGACGGATGCAACCAGTGGACGATCTTCTGGCGAATCATGGTGCCGCTGGCGCAGCCGGCGATCGTAACCCTGTTCGTGTTGTCGTTCCTTGCCAGTTGGAACGATTACCTCTGGCCGGTCTTCGTCATGTTCAGCTCGGACATGCAGACTCTTCCGGCAGGCCTCAAGCTGCTGCAGGGCGCCAACGGCACGCGCTACGACATCCTGATGGCCGGAGCGGTCGTCGCCAGCATCCCGGTGCTGCTCATGTACAGCTTCGCTCAGCGGTTCATCATCGAGGGCGTCGCCGCCGGAAGCGTGAAGGGCTAAACCATGGAACACGGAACCGAGAACAATCGCAACGCCGCGAGGATCAGCATCGAATCGATCGTGGATGGGAAGCGAATCGATGACCACATCTTTGGGCACTTCCTCGAATCGGCGTTCTTCCAGAACATCGAGGGCGGCGTGTTCGATGAGGGCAGCGCGCTCTCCGACAGTGGCGACACCCCGCTGAACGGATGCAGACTCGACGTCATCGAGGCGTGCCGCGAGCTCGGCCTGCCGATCGTGCGCTGGCCCGGCGGCAACTTTACCTCGCCGTATCGCTGGATGGACGGCGTTGGCCCTCGTGACGAGCGTCCGCGCACGCTTGAGCTGGCCTGGGGATCGGAGGAGAGCAACCGCTTCGGCACGGCCGAGTTCCTCGCCTGGTGCGATGCGGTCGGCACGACCCCTTACCTCGGGCACAGCGGACGCAGCGTCGACGATGCCGTGCGCTGGGTCGAGTACACGAATTATGCGGGCGACACCACGATGACGCGCCAGCGCAAGGCCGACGGCATCCCGGAGCCGAGACCCGTGAAGTACTGGGGTATCGGCAATGAGGTCTGGGGTCCGTGGCAGATGGGCCAGCGCTCGGCGGCGCAGTACGTCATTGACGCCCGCGAGCATGCGCGGTTCATGCGTCTCGTCGACGGCGACATCAAGCTCATCGCCGTGGGTTGGGAGAAGGAGTCGTGGCTCGAGGAGGTCGTGCCCGCGCTCGGTGGCATCATCGACTACTTCTCCATCCACCTGTATGGGGTCAGCCTGCACCGGATGCAGCCGACAGAGGCGGAGTTCGACCGGATCGTCGCGCAGCCGATGTACTTCGAGCAGACGCTGCAGGATGCCTCGGAGGTCATATCGCGACTGCTGGCCGAGAATCACATCACCCGCCGCGTCGGGATCGCGATGGACGAATGGAACATTCGTCACCTGGAGCCTGCCTCCTGGCCGGAGCCGCTTCCTGGCGACGACGGAGGCGTCGCGCCGCGCGAGATCGAGGCACCGGACGCCCCGACCGCCGCATCCGGCGTGCAGGTCAACCGCTACAGCCAGCGCACGCTCGCCGACGCCCTGTTCTACGCCGGCGTCTTCCACGTTCTGCACCGCACATCACAGCTTGACGTGCCGGTGACGATGGCGAACACCGTCAACCTCGTCAATGCCAACGGGCTCATCAGCGTGCGCCCGAACGGCCTGGTGCGCGCGGCGACGTTCCATGTGTGGGATCTCTATCAAAACCGGATGGGACGGCGCCCAGTTGACGTGCGACTCGATTCGCCGGCATCCACCGTCGAACTCCGACTCGGAGCTGAGATCCTGCGGGCATCCGGAGCTGCGCGCACCCGCCCGGCGATGATGAGCTACCTCGACGTCACGGCGACGCTCAGTGACGACGACAGGTTCCTGCAGATCGCGGTGATCAACAGGTCGGCACGCGACGCGATCACCGCGCAGCTGGGCCTGGGCGGAATCTCGGCATCCCAAGCGACGATGAGCCAGATTGGGGCTGGCGTCGATGACCTCTTCGCCTGGAACTCGTTCGATGCCCCCGACACGATCTCGCTCAGCGCGCCCATCACCGTGGACATCAGCGCGGGGACGCACGAATTTCCCGCGCACTCGATCACACTGCTGGAGATCGCGCTCTGACCCCGACCGGAGAGGCCCCGGCATCCGCCCCAGACGGATGCCGGGGTCTCTCGCTCTGTTTCAGGGTCGAGTCCGCGGGTTGTCGCTGAGACGACCCGCGCCGATGTGGTCGAGGGTAGCCTCGGGGGCATGGTCAACGTCGCCGAGAACATCGTCCGCACCCTCCGGGCTAACAACATCGACCGGGTCTACGGCATCCCGGGTGATTCCCTCAACGGCTTCACCGACGCGCTGCGCAAGGACGGCACGATCCGCTGGCTGCACGTGCGCCATGAGGAGTCGGCTGCGTTCGCGGCGGCCGCGGATGCAGCGATCACGGGGGATCTCGCCGTCGTCGCTGGTTCGTGCGGGCCAGGCAACCTGCACCTCATCAACGGACTCTTCGATGCGCAGCGCTCGCGCGTGCCGGTGCTGGCGATCGCCGCGCACATCCCGACGCATGAGATCGGCACCGGATACTTCCAGGAGACCCATCCGCAGGAGCTGTTCCGCGAGTGCAGCGTGTACGTCGAGTACGTCGCCGATCCGGTGCAGATGCCGCGGATGCTGGAGATCGCGATGCGCGCCGCCATTGAACAGCGCGGAGTTGCCGTGCTCGTCATCCCGGGCGATGTCGCCCTTTCCGAGGTTGCGGATGATCGGGCGAGCGTGATCACGCGCACGCGTCCGATCGTTGTCCCCAGCCCCGCAGAGCTCGAAGAAGCCGCACGTCTGCTCAACGCCGCAGAGCGGGTCACGATCCTCGCCGGCGCCGGAGTTGAAGGTGCCCACGACGAGGTCGTCGCGCTCGCTGACCGGCTCGGAGCGCCCGTCGTGCATGCCCTGCGCGGCAAGGAGTTCATCGAGCACGACAACCCCTTCGATGTCGGCATGACCGGATTGCTCGGCTTCGCGTCGGGTTTTCGGGCGATGGATGCCGCCGACACGGTGCTGCTGCTGGGCACAGATTTCCCGTACACGCAGTTCTACCCCGACGGCGTCACCACAATTCAGGTCGACATCCGCGGTTCGCAGCTCGGCAAACGGCATCCGCTCGATCTCGGACTCGTGGGCGATGTGAAGGCGACCGTCACAGCCCTGTTGCCGCGGCTCGCCGAGAAGAGCGACCGCTCGCATGTCGATGATGCCGTTGCGCACTACCGGAAGACGCGCACGAAACTTGACGAGCTCGCGGTGCCGTCCAAGGGTTCGAACCCGATTCATCCGCAGTATCTTGCCCGTCTTCTCGACGAACATGCGAACGAGGACGCAATCTTCACGGCGGATGTCGGCTCACCAACCGTGTGGGCTGCGCGCTACCTGACCATGAACGGGCGGCGCCGTCTGATCGGCTCCTTCACACACGGCTCGATGGCGAACGCGCTCATGCACGGGATCGGGGCGCAGACCGCACAGCCGGACCGTCAGGTGGTCGCGCTGGCGGGGGATGGGGGCCTGGCGATGATGCTCGGCGAGCTCATCACCCTCACCCAGAACAGGCTGCCGGTGAAGACGATCGTGGTGAACAACTCCTCGCTCAACTTCGTCGAACTCGAGATGAAGGCGGCCGGCTTCGTCACCTACGCCACCGATCTTGAGAACCCGAACTTCGCAGCCGTCGCCGAGGCGCTCGGGATCTTCGCCAGGCGGGTGGAGCGCAGCGAGGATCTGCCGGATGCCGTGCGCGAAGTCCTCGCTCATGATGGGCCTGCGCTGCTGGACGTGGTCACCGAGCGGCAGGAACTCTCGATGCCGCCGACGATCACCGCCGATCAGGTCAAGGGCTTCGCGCTCTACGCCATCCGCACGGTGATGTCGGGCCGCGGCGACGAGCTCCTCGACCTCGCCAAGGCGAACTGGCGGCAGTTGTTCTGAGCCGCTGCGCCCCGGGTGAAGCCGGCTTTGTTCGCCGGGGCACGCAGCATGCTCTACACTGGAGGAGCAGTTGTCTGCATTCTTTTTCCGTGCCCATGGGTGCGGGGGAGGTGCGGATCCCAGGGGCCATCAGGTCTCTAGGGCGGTAGCTCAATTGGCAGAGCAGCGGTCTCCAAAACCGCAGGTTGCAGGTTCGATTCCTGTCCGCCCTGCGCGTCAGCGCCACGCTGGCACACGGAAAGGTACATTCACGATGGATCAGGACGAACCGCGCGGCGAAATCGTCGCGTCAGGCGGTGCCGCGAGCGTGAACAGGCTCGGCTTCTTCGGCCGTATCGCTCTGTTCTTCCGTCAGGTGTTGGGCGAGTTGCGCAAGGTCGTCACACCGACGCGCAAAGAACTCTTCAAGTTCACCGGTGTCGTGCTGGTTTTCGTCGCCATCATGATGGCGCTCGTCTACGGCCTGGATGCTGCCTTCTCGTGGCTGACTACACAGGTCTTCGGAGTGCCGCAGTAAGCGTCACTCCTGCGGCTCGACCGCTATGAATGGAAAGAAACAACGTGTCTGAACGATATTCCGACGACGCCGACATGGCGACCGCCGCGGAGCAGTCCAGCGAGGACGACGAAGCCCAAGAGGGCAACGTGCTCTCCGCCGAAGAGCAGTCATCTGCACCGGCCGAGCGTATTGCTGTGCACATCGAGGACGACGCCGACGGCTCGGACGAAGGTGCCGAAGACATTGACATCAACGACCCGGAGGCGGACGCGATCGTGAACGACGCTCTCAACCTGGACGAGACTGCAGAGACCGAAGCTGCAGCCGAGGTCCTAAACGACTCGACCGCCGAAGAGGCTGCCGAAGACGAAGCTGCTGCAGCCGAAGAGGTAGCACCCTACGACGGCCCCGACGTCAATGGCGAAGAAGACGCCGCTGACGACGAGTCCGCTGAAGAAGAGCCTGCTGAAGAAGACCCCTATGAGGCCTTCCGCATGGACCTGCGGATGCTTCCGGGCAAGTGGTACGTCATCCACTCCTACGCCGGGTTCGAGCGCAAGGTGAAGGCCAACATCGAGCAGCGCAAGTCGACGCTCGAGGTCGAGGACGACATCTATCAGATCGAGGTCCCGATGGAGGACGTCGTCGAGATCAAGAACGGTCAGCGCAAGATGGTCACGCGCGTCCGGATCCCCGGCTACGTGCTCGTGCGCATGGAGCTCAACGAGGACACCTGGTCTGTCGTCCGCCACACTCCTGGTGTCACCGGCTTCGTGGGCAACGCCCACAACCCGACACCGCTGCGCTTCGAAGAAGCCTTCAACATGCTGAAGGCACTCGTCGAGGTCAAGGACATTCCGACGGCGAAGAACGTTCAGTCCAAGGGCGGCCTGGCTGTGGCCCGCTCGATCCCAGCTGAGGTTGACTTCGAAGTCGGCGAGACCATCACCATCAAGGAAGGCTCGTTCGCTGGCCTGCCTGGTTCGATCAGCGAGATCAAGCCAGAGAGCGGCAAGCTCACCGTGCTCGTCTCCCTGTTCGAGCGCGAGACCCCGGTCGAGCTGTCGTTCGACCAGGTCACCAAGATGCTCTGACTCTCGAAACACGCTTCGCGAACGCCCCGTTCGGCTCCGGCCGACGGGGCGTTCTGCGTCGGGTACACTGGGATGGTTTGTGTGCGCATTTCGTGCGCGCGCAGCACACCACGTCTCGGAGACACCGGGTTCGTGGGAGATCGGATGCCCCGGCATCCGTTCGATGAAAGGAAGAGGAAATGGCACCTAAGAAGAAGGTGACCGGCCTGATCAAGCTTCAGATCAACGCCGGTGCAGCTAACCCAGCGCCGCCGATCGGCCCCGCGCTCGGTCAGCATGGCGTGAACATCATGGAGTTCTGCAAGGCGTACAACGCCGCGACCGAGTCGCAGCGCGGAAACGTCGTCCCCGTTGAGATCACTGTCTACGAGGACCGCAGCTTCACGTTCATCCTGAAGACCCCGCCGGCTGCAGAGCTCATCAAGAAGGCTGCTGGCGTCCCGAAGGGTTCGGCTACGCCGCACACGGTCAAGGTTGCGAAGATCACCAAGGACCAGGTCCGTCAGATCGCCGAGACCAAGCAGGCCGATCTGAACGCGAACGACATCGAGGCTGCCTCGAAGATCATCGCCGGAACAGCCCGCTCCATGGGCATCACGGTCGAGGGCTAAGGGGAATAATCATGGCAAAGTCCAAGGCTTACAAGGCTGCTGTCTCGAAGATCGAGGCAGACCGTTTCTACACTCCGACCGAGGCTGTCGCTCTCGCGAAGGAGACCGGCTCGGCAAAGTTCAACTCGACCGTCGAGGTCGCGCTGAAGCTTGCCGTTGACCCGCGCAAGGCAGACCAGATGGTGCGCGGCACCGTCATGCTTCCGCACGGTACGGGCAAGACCGCTCGTGTCATCGTCTTCGCCACCGGCCCCGCAGCTGAAGCTGCCATCGCCGCAGGTGCAGATGAGGTCGGCGGCGCCGAGCTCATCGAGAAGGTCGCTGGCGGCTGGACCGACTTCGACTCCGCAGTCTCGACCCCTGAGCTCATGGGCCAGGTCGGTCGACTGGGTAAGGTCCTCGGCCCCCGTGGCCTGATGCCGAACCCGAAGACTGGCACCGTGACTCCGAACCCGGCGAAGGCCGTTGAGGAGATCAAGGGCGGAAAGATCGAGTTCCGCGTCGACAAGCACTCGAACGTGCACTTCATCGTCGGCAAGGCATCCTTCTCGGCAGAGCAGCTCGATGAGAACATCGGTGCTGCCCTTGACGAGATCGTTCGTCTCAAGCCGTCGAGCGCAAAGGGTCGCTACATCCAGAAGGGCACGGTGTCGACCACGTTCGGCCCCGGCATCCCGCTGGATGTCAACGTCTTCTGATCGCGTTTCACGAAAGCCCCTGCTGTTACAGCAGGGGCTTTCTGCGTATCCGGGGGAGTGCCGTGGCCGGCGCGATCCCGTGGCAGAGGGGCGGGATCCCGCGGGAGAGGGGCGCGACACGCCAGGGATACCGCCCCGATTTGCCCGAACCCCGCAACCCGCGTAAGTTATTACTTGTTCGCCCCACAGGGAAGCGGAAAGGCCGAAAAGCCTCACCCCCCTCAAGTGGAGAACCACTCCCAAACCTCTCAGTTGTGAGGGCCTGCCGCTTGTGGCTAGGATGGGAGCTTCCACCTCTTCTGCGGTTCATTTCGACTGCGATGCGGATCTCAAATCCGCTCGGCGCGTCGATTTGACAAGCTGGAGGAGGGGGATAAGATAGAGAAGTTGCCCTTCGGGCCTGGTTATGATGACTGGGTCGGGGGAGCATCCGATCCTTGAGAACTCAACAGCGTGCACTTGTCAAATGCCAAATTATCCTCGTCGGTCTTCGGACTGGTGAGAATTCCTTTGGATCAAAGACCAGCC
>NZ_JBPXMU010000007.1:0-139055 GCF_051842855.1 Microbacterium sp. A94
GAACACTGACACGCCTGTGCACACCAAATCAACGAACTCAGTACGCGCACTCAGCGGAAACAACGTGACCATGAACAGCTCCTTCAATCAGAGCGTTGCTCCCACCATATGAATCCGCCCGCGAAATAGCAGCACCAAGTGCGACCGGAGCACGGGCGGGAGCAGCCGTGCGGGCGGTCAGATCAGGCGGCGCAGCGCCTCGTCCAGCGAGATCGCCTGGGCTGCGGCGCGATCGCGCAGGCGGGAATGCTCGTCGGCGGTCAGCGTGACCTGCACGGTGACGGGCTCGGCGGCCGAGACGTTCAGGCCGTCGAGAAGATCGGATGCCTCGGCCCACAGCTGCTGGGGGCGGCCGGACCCTTCGGCAAGCTCAGGGACCGGTTGGGGCTCAGCAGCCGGCTGACCGTCGCTCGCTGAGCCGGTCGAAGCGGCCGCGCCGCCCATCATGAACCCGGGCCCGCGGTTCGGCTCGCGCTTGGCCTGATACGCCTTCGCGGCCGAATTCGCCCGTACATCGGCGGCCTCATTCAGGTCGTGACCGGCGTGGCCCTTGACCCAGACGAACTTCACATCGCGGCCCTGCATCGCCTCATCGAGCGACTCCATCAGGTCTCGGTTGAGCACGGGAGCACCGTCGGCTTTGCGCCATCCGCGGCGCTTCCACCCCGGCATCCATTTGGTGATTGAGTCGATGACGTACTTGCTGTCGCACATGATCAGCAGCGATTCGTTGCTACCGGCAGTCGCCCGCAACAGCTCCAGCACGGCCTGCAGCTCACCCTGGTTGTTCGTGCCGTGCGGTGATCCGCCGGCCGCCCAGTTCGCATCGTCGATGTACCAGGCCCAGCCGTTGGGGCCAGGGTTTCCCAGGGCGGAGCCGTCTGCTGCGGCGGTGATCGTCATCCTTCAACCGTAACCGCCCGGCCGCCGTCGCCCGGGCGCGGCGGCGCGTCAGTCTTTCGGCTCAGCTGTCTCGATGACAGCGGCCTCCGGGGCCGGCGGTGCAACAGGGAACACGATCGAGGTCACCTCGGCAGCGAAACCGAGTCCGAGACCGATATCGAGTGGATCGACAGCGGAGGGGGCATCCAGGTGATCGACAGCATCCGTCTCTTGCGGCTCACCGGGCAGCGCCGCCCAGGCGGTCTTCTCTTCAGGTCGTTGTGTGAACAGTCCCATGGATTCCTCAGAAGTCGGCGATGATGAGCTTCTTCATCTGCATCATCTTCTCGTACGCGCCTGGGCGCGCCATCAGCTCGCCCATGTTCTCCGGCACGATCTGCCAGCAGAGCCCGTAGCGATCGGCCAGCCAGCCGCACTGTTCAGCCTCCGGCATGCTGCTCAGCGCGTTCCAGTACTCGTCGATC
The DNA here is from genome assembly GCF_051842855.1 of Microbacterium sp. A94. Lineage (NCBI taxonomy): Bacteria > Bacillati > Actinomycetota > Actinomycetes > Micrococcales > Microbacteriaceae > Microbacterium > Microbacterium sp. A94. The sequence goes on from NZ_JBPXMU010000007.1 coordinate 1,368, forward strand.
TCGGCCTGGTCGGTGCAGCGCACCTCGAGGGATACGCCGCAATCGAAGGTGAAGTCCTGCACGATCGCCGAGTCCATCATCGCGAACCACTGCCCGGCCAGACGGAACTCGCCGAACATCACACTGCCGGCATCCGCTGGTCCGGTCTGCTCCGGATACTCCGCGATGAAGCCCACTCCGGCGGAGGGAAACAGTGATGAATAGAACGTTGCGGCCTCGTGCGCCAGGTTCTGGACGGGACCGGCGAACATCAGCTGCGGGATCACGAAGGGCCGCGGCTCGCCCTCCGGATTCGTCAGCAGCAGCTGCCAGCTGACGCCGTAGCGATCCTGAACCCACCCGTAGCGCGGGCTGAACGGATACTCGCCGAGCTCCATCATCACGGAACCGCCATCGCTGAACTTCGCCCACGTCTCATCGAGGCTCGCGCGTGCTGTGTCGCGGTCGCCGTCGAAGCGCAACGGATCGAAGTTCAGCATGAACGACACCGAAGGGTTCGGGCGGAACTCATCCCCGGCGTTGATCAGGGTGAGCAGATACCCGTCGATCACGACGTCGACGGTGAGCGTCTTACCGGCGAACTGCGCCTGCCAATCGTCGACCTCGTTCGGATACGTTGCCCCCACCGTCGCGGTGGTGTCGGGGAAGACATCGGCGTAGAACGCGCCGGCCTCGTCGGCGTTCTGGTTGCACCAGATGTTCGGGACGATTTTTTGGGACATGACGACTCCTTGTTGCGTTCGGATCCCCTCGCACGGTTGTCCTGCTCGAATCCAGCGTGCTCCCGAGAGCTGGCGGATGCAAGGGGGTTGAGCACAGTTCGGGCGGCGCATCTAGGGTGGGGGGATGGCGTCCTCGATTGCAATCGACTTCAACTGGGGTTCCTGGCTGGGCACGGCGATCGCCTTGCTGATCGCTGTCATCGCTGTCGCCGCTGTCGTGATCGGCGCGCGGTTCATCGCCGGTCGGGCGCATGGGAGTGCAGCGTGGGTCCGGGACCTTGAGCGGCGCATCCGCACTCCCGGAATGGTGCTGGTATTTCTCATCGCGGTTTGGATCACATTCGCCTTCACTGAGCCTGCCCAGCTCGAGTGGTGGGCGGTGCTCGAACGTGTTCTGCTGATCGCGGTCGTCTTGGTGGGGGCGTGGTCGCTGTCGACGCTGGTCACCTTCGGCATGGAACAACTCATGCAATACGACGGCACCCGCAGCGACGCCACAAGTGCCGAGGGGCGACGCCGTAAGACCCAGCTCACGGTGTTGAACCGCCTGGTCGTGGTACTGATCTCGATCATCGCGGTCGGTGTGGTGATGTTCTCATTCCCGGAGGTGCGGGCGGTGGGTACGAGCATCCTGGCATCCGCCGGTGTCGTCAGCATCGTCGCCGGTCTTGCCGCGCAGTCAACCCTCGGAAACCTGATTGCCGGGGTGCAGATCGCGTTCAACGGCGCAATCCGAGTCGGCGACGTCGTGGTGATCGAAGGCGAAATGGGAACGATCGGCGAGATCAACCTGTCGTATGTCGTCGTCTACATCTGGGACGAGCGCCGGCTCATCCTGCCGTGCACCTACTTCACGACGAACCCGGTCGAGAGCTGGACTCGGCGTTCGGAGAAGATCCTCGGCACCGTCTACATGGACCTTGATTGGCGCGTGCCGGTGGATGCTGTCCGTGAGAAGTTCATGGAGATCATCGAGGGATCGGATGCCTGGGACCGCCGCTCCGCGAACGTCCTGGTCACCGGATCCGAGGGCGGTTACGTCACGGTGCGGTTCAAGATCTCGGCGAAGAACTCCGACGATCAGTGGGATCTGCGCTGCCTCGTGCGCGAGAAGATCGTGACCTGGTTGCAGCAGGAGCACCCCGAGGCGCTGCCGGTCACTCGAGTGACGTTGGAGCGTCCGGCGCAGTAGCGGCTGCGCCGCGCACCGCGTCGACGAGTTCCCGCCACGCGCCGGTCAGCTCGGATTCGGCCAGTTCACGTTCGCGCTCCTCGCGGGCTATGCGAGCCCGGATGCTCCACACATAGCGGTCAGCGCCGGGTGAGGTTTCCTTCGGGTCGCTCCATGGGCAGCGTTCGATCAACGTGATCCAGACATCGACGTCCGGATGAAGCGGCTCCACCTCCCAGCGGCGACGGATGCCGGCGACACCACCTGATCGCACGACGGCGATCATCACGGGCGAGGCGGTTCCTGCGCTGTCATTCGGCGCGTCGATCTCGTTCATCCTCGAAGACTCCCACGGTTCTCCAGGCGTCGCGCACGGCCGCGGCGACGTCTGACTCACCGTACTCCCCGATGGCTGCGGCCACGGTGGCATCGGCGAACTGGTGGAACGTCGCTGTCGGCGACAGGCCACCGGTGAGTGCGCGGTACCAGACCAGGCCCGCACGCTCCCAAGCGTGGCCACCCAGGGCGCGGGCGGTCAGTGCGAAGGCGCGGTTCGGGATGCCGGAGTTGATGTGCACACCGCCGTTGTCCTCGGTGGTCTGCACGAAATCGCGCATGTGTCCGGGCTGCGGGTCCTTGCCGAGCTCGTCATCGTCATAGGCGGTGCCCGGCTCGAGCATCGAGCGCAGCGCTGTGCCCTGCACCGCGTCGGTGAAGATGCCAGCGCCGATCAGCCAGGTCGCCTGATCTGCGGTTTGGCCTGCGCTGAACTGTTCGGTCAACGCGCCGAAGACGTCGGCGATCGATTCGTTCAGGGCACCCGGCTGCCCCTGATACTCGAGATTCGCGGTGTGCTGGATGACGCCGTGCGCGAGTTCGTGGCCGATGACGCTGAGCGAACCGGTGAAGCCCTGGAACACCTCGCCGTCGCCGTCACCGAACACCATGCGCTCGCCGTCCCAGAAGGCGTTGTCGTAGTCGATGCCGTAGTGCACGGTGGCGTCCAGGCGTGCGCCGAGCCCATCGAGGGAGTTGCGCTCGAACGCCGCGAGCAGCAGCTCGAACGTCGCGCCGAGGCCGTCGAACGCCTCATTGACAGTGGTGTCGTCGACAGCGGCTTCGCCCTCACTGCGTACGACGAGTCCGGGGAGCTTCTCGGTGTTCTGTGCGTCGCTGATCGTGCGGTTCGGAGCATCCGTCAACTCCGCGATGAGGTCGCCGTGCTCGTCGATCGACAGGTTGATCCTGGCGCGGAACGGCGGCCGACCAGCGAGCAGGGTCTGTCGCGCAGCATCCGCCGCCTTGGTGAAGCGCCCCGACTGCGCGACGCGCGCGAGCAGGTACGCCGGGACGATTCCGTGTGCGCAGTGGTCCATACCGCGACCATACGCGCAGGGACGGACGCTTTCGAGTGCCGGATCCCAGACGGAGTGTGTGCGCGGCGGCGTGTTGGGGCGGCGACACGCCGCCGGAGCGGACGGACGTCTGGGATTCGGCACGGGATGCCTCGGGTCAGACTCCCAGCACTCTCGCGTAAAATCAGCCCAATGACCGATGTGCCTGCTGCCGACACCTCTGATCTCGGCGACGGCCTCGATCCCGCCGATCTTGAGACCACGCTGCGGGTGCTCGCATCCATGGACCAGATCAGCGAAGAGCATCCCGACTACATCGCCGTCCGCCGTGCGACCGCGGCGATGTTCAAGGCCGTCAAGCGCGTGCGCCGCAAGGAGATCCGCGACGCGATCGCGGCGGCCGACAGGGCAGTTGTGGCGAACACCGCCACCGGCGCACCCGACCGGATCGACGACGAGACTCGTGGAAATGATCTCGCCTCGAACGTGGATGCTCCGATCGCCGGCGAGCTGCTCAAACCCCGCAACTGCTACATCTGCAAGCAGCCCTACACGCTCGTCGACGCGTTCTATCACCAGCTTTGCCCGGATTGCGCACGCTTCAGCCACGGCAAGCGCAACGCCCGCACCGACCTGACCGGCAGGCGCGCCCTGCTCACCGGTGGCCGCGCGAAGATCGGGATGCACATCGCGTTGCGACTGCTCCGCGACGGCGCGCACCTGACGATCACGACCCGCTTCCCGCGTGATGCCGTGCGCCGCTTCTCGTCGCTGCCGGATGCTTCGGACTGGCTGCACCGGTTCCGTGTCGTGGGCATCGATCTGCGTGACCCTGCCCAGGTGATCGGGCTGGCCGATTCGGTCGCCGCGCAGGGGCCACTGGACATCCTCATCAACAACGCCGCACAGACGGTTCGGCGCTCGCCGGGTGCATATTCTCTGCTGGCGGATGCTGAGATGCAGCCGTTGCCGGATGGGCCGCTGCCCGAGATGGAGACGTTCGGGCACACTGTCGATCCGCATCCGCAGGCGTTGCAGGCCTCGGTGGATTCGAACCCACTGCTGTCGGTGGCCGCTCTCGGCGGCACCGTGGCCGAGCAGGGCGGGCAGGCGCTCACCGCCGAAGACCTCGCACGACTCGCGATGGCGCCGGGGTCGTCTTCGCTGGCCAAACACGCTGACGGTTCGGCGATCGATGCGGGCGGCCTCGTGCCGGACATCGACCACGTCAACAGTTGGGTGCAGTCGATCGAGCAGGTCGACCCGCTCGAGATGCTCGAGGTGCAGCTGGCGAATACGACCGCGCCGTTCCTGTTGATCAGCAGGCTTCGGGCCTCGATGGCTTCGTCTGATGCGCACCGCAAGTACATCGTGAACGTCTCGGCGATGGAGGGGCAGTTCTCGCGCCGCTACAAGGGCCCAGGGCATCCGCACACCAACATGGCCAAGGCGGCGCTCAACATGCTCACCCGCACCAGTGCCGGCGAGATGCTCGAGAAGGACGGCATTCTGATGACAGCCGTCGATACCGGCTGGATCACCGACGAGCGACCGCACCACACCAAGGTGCGCCTCGCCGAGGAGGGCTTCCACGCACCGCTCGACCTCGTCGATGGCGCTGCGCGCGTGTACGACCCGATCGTGCAGGGCGAGCTCGGCATCGATCAGCACGGGGTGTTCCTGAAGGACTACAAGCCGAACCCCTGGTGATGGGGCTGGGCGTTCGGGGCATCCGCCCTGTTACACCCGTCGGAGGGTGTTACACCTGACGGACCTTTTGGTCCGATTCCTCCTGCATCTGCAACATCCTCCGACGGATGCAACGGCTGCGCCCGCGCCCGAATTCGCACCCGCTGTTAACCTCCACGCGGTAAACCTGGTGTTATGTCTGCTTTGCGAATCTTGCACCTCACCGACACCCATCTTTTCGGGGATGAGACCCTGCACTACGGGGTCGTTGACACCGCCGAACGGCTACGCCTGACGCTCGCGCATATGGCAGATCGCCCCTTCGATCTGGTCGTGTGCTCGGGCGATGTCAGCGAAGACGGGTCTGAGGGTTCGTACCGGCGCGCTCGTGATCTGATTGGCGAATGGGCGCGCGAGCGCGGCGCCCGTGCGGTGTTCGCGATGGGGAACCATGATCGCCGTGCGCCCTTCCGTGCGGTGCTGGGCGGCGGACAACCGGATGCTGGCGAGCAAACCCTCGAAGGTGCAGAAGCCCCCGTCGCCTCAGTCGCTGAGCATGACGGCTGGCGCGTGATCGTGCTGGATAGCTCGGTGCCCGGCCGAGGGTACGGCGCCATCGATCAGGCGCAGAAGCAATTTTTCGAACAGGCGATCCAGAGCCCGGCCGAACACGGCACTGTCGTGGTCGTGCATCACCCGCCGATTGACGCGCAGACCGATCTCTTGCAGGCTCTCTGCCTTGATGAGCACGATACCGCGTGGCTGTTGTCAACGATTCGTGGCACCGATGTGCGGGTCATCCTGAGCGGTCACTACCACTTGCCGGTCGTTGAAACCGTTGGTGGCGTGCCGATCGTCGTCGCCCCAGGGGTAGCAAATATCGCCCGGGCTTTTGATCGCCGCACCGAAGAATCCGCCATCGATGCTTACGGCGGAGCGACCGTTGATATCTCGGCTGACCGCGTGCGCGTCGTGCCTTTCGAGCAGCGGATGGCGGCGGATGCTGAAGTCTTCAAATTCGAAGAGGAAGCGGTCGTCCGCATCATCGCCGCCGCCGGGCGCTAAGCTCGACCCGATTCGTGCGAAGTCCTGAGATTCGGATGCCGCGGGCAGCGCCCAAACCGTCAAACTGCGTCGTTGTCATAGCGCAACACGAACTTTGCTTCGTCGCCGCGCAGTCTGCGGCGAACATAAAACACGGGGGTGCCGTACGCATCGGCGGAGACGCCATCGCGCACCAAAAGCGCGGTTCCCAGGGGCACATCGAGCACATCGGCGTCGTCGAAATCGGCGGCAACAGCACTAAAAGCGCGCCATAAATAGCGCAGGTCAAGGCCGAATCCATCGGCGAATGCGCGCACGACGAGGCCGTTTTCACCGACCCGATCCAGTACTTGCGACCACTGCGCAGAGTGCCAGTACGAGTTGGCGATCCAGCGGCGTCCGCCGCGCACCATCACGGTGTCGATCCTGTGCACATCAGCGACCGGAATCCCCAGGTGGCCGGCTGCTTCTTCGGCGAGCGAACCAGATACAGGACCGAACGACAAAACCCGCTCATCCACTTGGCGCACGGGGGCTGCGGAGCGCCGGAGTGCTGCCGAATCGAGGGCATCGGCGGTGGCATCCGACTGTTGACGGGATCGCGGCAGGGTGGCAACAATCTCGACCAGATCGGGAGGGGACACGACAAACGTCCCTACGCCGCGACGGATCTCGACGGCACCCAGGCGCTGCAGTTCGATAATCGCCTGACGCAGGGTAAGTCGAGCCACCCCGAAGCGCTCGGCGAGCGTGGCTTCATTGGGTAACCGTGAACCGGCCGCGAGCGCACCCGACTGAATTTCTTCCCACAGCTCTGTCGCAATCCGACGGTAAACCGGCCCGCTGTTGTCCACACGGCTACGACCACTTTGCATACCGTTCACCTGAAACTCCTCATCGCGTCATCGACGATCCGTAGACATATAGACGTCTTGATCACAGCACGCAGGGATCCGAAAAATTACCTGCAAGAGAAAGGTACGTCATGCGCAGAATGATCGCCTCGACCGGTATGGTCCTCGGCGGAATCCTCCTGGTCGGTTGTGCGAGCGGTGCAGGTTCAACTACACCGGCGAGTGACCCCACCTCGGTCGCATCCGATGCAATCGTCGACATCCGCGTCGGCCTCGAACCCACCAGCCTCGATGTGACCACCACCTCGGGCGCAGGCCTCGTGCAAGTCATGCGGGGCAACGTCTACGAAGGTCTCGTCGGTATTACCGAAGACCTCCAGATCGTTCCGGCGCTCGCCTCGGAGTGGGAGGTCAGCGAAGACGGCCTGACCTACACCTTCACCGTTCGTGACGACGTCACATTCCACGATGGAACGCCCATGACCGTGGATGACGTCGTGGCATCCCTTCAGGCAGCCAGTGCCGAAGGATCGGTCAACCCGGATGCCAAGCGTATGACCCAGGTGGCAAGCGTCGAATCAACCGATGCCTCCACCGTCGTGATCACGCTCGAAGAGCGCGACATTAACTTCTTGGACACCCTCACCACCGCTGCCGGATACGTTGTGTCCAGTGCGTCTGACGCAGACCTTGCGTCCGAAACCAACGGCACGGGCCCGTACACGCTCGACCAGTGGAACCGCGGCGCAACCCTCGCCCTCACGCCGGCCGACGACTACTGGGGTGACGCTCCCGCAAACGGCGGTGTGGTTTTCCACTACATTTCCGATGAGACCACCGCATCTACCGCTCTGCAGAGCGGCGAGATCGACATGATCGCCGGAGCGACAGCTGAAACGGCTGAGTTGTTCAGCGCAGACGACGCCTTCCAGGTTGTCGAGGGTGACTCGACCAGCTGGATGACCCTCGGGTTCAACCACACTGTCGAGTCGCTGTCAGATCAGCGCGTACGCCAGGCCCTGCGCCAGGCAATCGACAAGTCAGAGCTTGCTGAAATCGTCGGTCAGGCTACTGAAGCCGGAAGCATCACGGTTCCGAGCGACCCGTGGTTCGTAGACATGACTGACTCGGCGCCGTTCGACCCGGAAGCTGCGAAAGATCTTCTCGCAGAAGCAGGCTACAGCGACCTCGACCTGACGCTGACCGTGTCGAATACCTACGACACGATCATCACCGAGTTCATCGCTGCTGAGCTCGCCGACATCGGGGTCAACGTCACGATCGACACCGTCGAGTTCGCTACCTGGCTCGAAGATGCGTACACGAACAAGCAGTTCGAGCTCACGATGGTGCTGCACGTCGACCCGTCGACGGCCACGTATTACGGCAACCCGAACTACTACTGGAGCTACGACAACGCCGAGGCGCAGGCTCTTGTTGCCGAAGCGCGCACAGCCACCACCACCGACGTACGCGACGAAAAGATGCGCGAACTCGTCACCCTGGTTGCTGAGGACTCGGCTAGCGACTGGCTCTACACGGCGCAGACCGTCGTTGTCGCGAATGCCGACGTTGCCGGATTCCCTGTGGACCGCATCTCGAACAACTTCCGCGTCAGCGGTATCACCGTCGCGGAGTAACGTGACCATCTCGGCGACCTTGAGTCGGCCACGTGCCGGGCGCGAAGAACTCCTTCGCGCCCGGCACGTCGTGGCCGAAGTACTCGGAGAGATCGGCATCCTGCTGCTCTCCCTGTTTGCCGCGAGCATCGTGATCTTCGGCCTTCTGGCGATCCTTCCAGGAGACCAGGCCGCGATGCTGGGCGGGATGGATGCTACGCCCGAACAGATCCTCACGTTGCGTGCCCAACTGGGCCTAGACCGACCCATCTGGGAGCGGTACTTCGACTGGATCGGCGGCGTACTTACCGGCAACCTCGGAGTCTCCGGGCTCGACGGTCGCGCGGTCGCCGCAGAACTCGGCGAGAAACTACAGGTCACCGTGCCCTTGGGTATCTTGGCTCTGCTGCTTAGCGTCGTCATCGCGCTGCCCGTCGGCATTCTCGCGGCGGTATATCGAGAGAACGCTTTTGGTCGTGCGATTGCGGGGCTCAGCCAGCTCGCCGCAGCCATTCCCACTTTCGTTTTGGGGCTGTTGCTCGTCGTCGCCGTCGCTCTTCCCACACGCCTCCTGCCGGTGCAGGGCTTCCCCGCTGATCGCTGGGCCGACCCCGCAGAAGCGCTGCGCTCACTCATCCTCCCGGCAACGGCCATCGCCATCGGGCAGGCCGCAGTACTGGTGCGCTTCGTGCGCAGCGCCACCATCGACGTGCTCATGAAGGACTGGGTGCGAACCGGGCTCGCCCAGGGCTGGCCGCTCAGCTCAGTGCTGCTGCGACAGGGCCTGCGCAATGCGTCGCTTCCGTTGCTCGGCGTGCTGGGGCTCGAAATTGCTGGCGTTCTCATGGGATCGGTCATTGTTGAGCAGCTCTTCGCGCTTCCTGGTGTCGGAGGAATGCTGCTGGCGGATGTCGGTAACCGAGACATCGTCTCTATTCAAAGCACCCTGTTCGTGCTCACCGCGCTCGTCATGATCAGCACGATGGCACTCACCACTCTTTCCCGTGTTCTTGACCCTCGTATCCGGAGGACCCAGTGATCACTCGTTTCATCCGGCATCCGCTGGGCGCCATCGGCCTCGTACTCGTGGCGATTCCCACGTTCGCAGCCCTGCTCTCGCTGGTGTGGACGCCCTATGACCCGGCCGCCTTCGACCCGATCAACCGCTGGTTGCCGCCTTCGCCAGAGCACCTGTTGGGAACGGATGCCGGAGGGCGCGATCTCTTCAGCATTCTGCTTGCCGGTGCCCAATCGACTATGACTGCGACGGTGCTTGCCACAGCGATCGCCGTGGCGGTCGGCCTGCCGCTGGCTATGGCGACCGCCCTCGCGGGGCGGCGACTGGGGGCAGCCCTCGAACGAGCAATTGATGTGGCCATTGCCTTCCCCACGCTGGTGCTCGCCATCATCCTGGTTACCTCATATGGAGCAAGCCTCTGGGCCTCGTCCGTCGCGATCGGCCTCGGCGGTGCCGTCGTCATCGCCCGCACGATGGTGCCCGAACTGCGTGGTGCGCTCGCCGCTGACTACGTGACGCTCGCCTCTTCTGGCGGGGTCGGCACCCTGGGTATCCTCTCGCGGCACGTCTTGCCCAACGTCGCACCCACGCTTCTGATTCGCGCCACGCAGCTCCTTGCGGCTGCCGCGCTCGCCGAAGCCGGGCTCTCGTACCTCGGTTTCGGAACCCCTGCACCGACGCCGTCGTGGGGTCGGACTCTTGCCGACCTGCAGTCACAGGTGCTCGTGCGCCCCGAAGTGCTGATTGCCCCGAGCCTTGCGATCACCACTCTCGTGATTGGGTTCGCACTGCTGGGCGATGCGCTGCGGGATGCCCTCGAACCCGGCCAGCGCAGCAGGCCCGTCACGCGTGCGCAACGCCGACATGCTGCATCCGTCCCCGACACTGTTTCCGCCCCCGACACCGAGAAGGTGACCGCATGACTCTCTTGGATATCCGCGACCTCACAATCAGCATCGGCGACCGCCGTCTCGTCGATGGAATATCGCTAAGAGTCGAAAGAGGAGAGCGAGTGGGGCTGATCGGTGAATCCGGATCAGGCAAATCGCTCACCTGTATGTCGGTGCTCGGGCTGCTGCCTGCGCGCGGACAGGTCAGTGGCAGTATCACGGTCGAGGGCACGCAGATAATTGGCGCCGACCAGCGCACGCTCCGAGACCTGCGAGGTCGGCGAGTTGGCTGCGTGTTTCAAGAGCCGCAGAGCGCGCTCGACCCGCTGCTTCCCATTCGTCGACACCTCGTTGCACCGCTGCGAGCCCACGGACTGCTGCGCCGTGTGGATGCCAGAGCAACCGCCGTTCGCCTGGCGGAAAGCGTGGGGCTTCCTGAACCAGATTCAATGATTCGTCGGTACCCGCATGAACTTTCCGGCGGACAACGCCAGCGCGTCATGATCGCGATGGCCATGTCGACGAGTCCGTCGCTGTTGTTGGCTGATGAACCAACCACCGCGCTTGATGTCACGGTGCAGGCGAAGGTGCTCGACCTGATGGGTGGCCTGGTTCAGCAGAGCGGCGCCGGCAGTTTGCTCGTGACACACGACATGGCCGTTGCCGCGTCGCACTGCGATCGCATTGTCGTGATGCGCGCGGGGCGAATCATCGAGGAGGGTACCGCCGAGCAGCTTATCCAGCGCCCGCGAGAGGGGTACACCGCCGATCTCATTGATGCGGCGTATGCGACAGGATGGCAGCCGCAGGTCAAGACCCGTGTGGCGGTGGCCGCATGAACAGCGAACTCTTCAGGGCCGAAGACGTGCGGATGGTGCACCCCGGCATGCGGCGACCGGCGCTGGATGGCGTGAACCTGACGATTGAATCGGGCCGCAACCTCGGCATCATTGGCGAATCAGGATCGGGTAAAAGCACACTCGCACGCATCATGCTCGGGCTGCAAAGCCCGACAGCTGGAACCGTTTTGTACCGCGGCGAACCGGTTCCAACCGGGCGCGGTCGTCGAGCGCGAGAATTTCGCCGCAGCGTTCAGGTCGTACTTCAAGATCCGTTCACATCGCTGAATCCCCGGATGCCAGTAGGCAAGATCATCGCTGAACCCGTGCGTGCATTGCGGCCGAAGTGGGATGCTGAGGCGCGAACTTTCGAGTTGCTGGCCGCCGTTGAACTTCCGGCAGACGTCGCCCAGCGGCTTCCCCGAGAACTCTCGGGCGGTCAGCGTCAGCGGGTCGCTATTGCTCGTGCGCTCGCCGTGCGACCCGAAGTTGTTATCGCCGATGAACCCGTGAGCGCGCTCGATGTGTCGGTGCGCGCCCATGTGCTGCGGCTTCTTAGGCGACTAGTCGCCCATGAAGAACTGACCATTGCCGTCATTTCGCACGACCTAGGAATCGTCGACGGATTGTGCGCCGATGCAGCCGTCATGTCGGCGGGAAACATCGTCGAGCACGGACCCGTCTCGCAGGTGCTGGATGCGCCGCAGCATCCGTATACCCGCGAACTCATCGCTAGCGTTCCGGTACTTCCGGTACGAAAGACCGCATCTCGAGAGGAGGGCGAGCATGACGCTCCCCACTGAAACCACTGCACGCCTACATAATTTGCGCCCCGTGGGCGGATTGCCCACCAGCAGCGGAGAGTGGGTGCGTGACGACCTGATGTGGCGTTCGGCAGCACCATTCGCCGCGCGCGCACATGCGAGCGATCTGATCGCCGGACTCGGCATCACCTGCGTTATCGACCTGCGCGATAGGGGAGAGCGCGACCGCACACCCGGGGCCTGGCGGCATGACGACCTCGCCGTGCGAGAGATGCCGGTGTTCGACGACCGGCTGCGGGACATCACCTTCGATGGTTTGCCCGAGCTTTACACGTATATGACCGGCGATTTCGCCCCATCTCTGGTCGCCGCATTCGCGGCGATCGCCGAGCAGGCCGAGCAAGGCGTGCTCATCCACTGCACCGCTGGTAAGGACCGCACCGGCATGCTCAGCGCTTTTGTACTGGATGTGTTGGGGGTCGACCGCGCGCTGATACTCGATGACTTCGCGGCATCCCAGAGCCACCTAGGGCCTGAGTATCTCGCTGATCTCTTTGCAGATGCTGACGTCGAGAACCTACCCGGAATCGTCGCCCACCGCGCCACGGCTTCACCGCCCGAGCTTCTCGCCGACGCACTCGACGCTCTGGAATGTGAGTACGGCAGTATTGCGGCTTTCCTGCTGGCACACGGAGTGAGTCAGGCGCAGCTTGAGAGCCTGCGCGCGGCGTTGGTGGTGCAGGGGCGGCGACCGAAAATGCCAGATGCCGCGGCTACAGCCGATCAACCCCGGTAACAGTCACCACGGCCTCGCCCGCCTCATCGGATGCTGCGAGATTCGAGATGCTCGAGGTGCAGCTGGCGAATACGACCGCGCCGTTCCTGTTGATCAGCAGGCTTCGGGCCTCGATGGCTTCCCGCAAGTACATCGTGAACGTCTCGGCGATGGAGGGGCAGTTCTCGCGCCGCTACAAGGGTCCGGGGCATCCGCACACCAACATGGCCAAGGCGGCGCTCAACATGCTCACCCGCACCAGTGCCGGCGAGATGCTTGAGAAGGACGGGATTCTGATGACGGCCGTCGACACCGGCTGGATCACCGACGAGCGCCCGCATCACACCAAGGTGCGTCTCGCCGAGGAGGGCTTCCACGCACCGCTCGACCTCGTCGATGGCGCTGCGCGCGTGTACGATCCGATCGTGCAGGGCGAGCTCGGCGTCGATCAGCACGGGGTGTTCCTGAAGGACTACAAGCCGAACCCGTGGTGAGCGCGCGTCGGTGACGCCCGGCGCCCGGCGCCCGGACAGTTTGGGGGCCGGATGCACGGATGCCGGACGTTTTCGCCGGATCCGTCCGACATGTGTGCGAGCGCCCCCAGAGTGTCGCCCGGTGAGACATGGTTCGGCCTCGCCGCCAGGCGAAACGGAGCGGGTCGTTACTGTTACCGTGCCTCGCGATGGTGGTCGACGGTGAGCTCGTACAGGTCGCTGCGGTAGAGCGATCTGGTTGTTTCTGCGATCGTGCCGTGTTCGTCCTTGGCTGTGGCCTTCACCGCCAGGCACGGCGTGCCGGTTTCGATGTCCAGCATTCCGGCGGTCTCGGCATCGGGCAGCACGGCGCTGATCCGCGAGGTTGCGCGCTCGATGTTCGTGCTGTAGTGGTCGCGCAGCACCGTGTACAGCGAACCGCTGAGGTCGTGCCCGAGCAGCCCGGGGAACCGGTCGGCAGGCAGCGTCGACACGTCGACCCCGATGGGCGCATCATCTCCGAAACGCAGGCGGCGAATGCTGTAGACGTGGGTTCCTTCGGCAACCTGCAGGCTCGCTGCGGTCTCTTCGTCGGCCGGTTCCATCGACATGCCGAGCACTTGCGAGTGCGGCACCCGGCCATGAGAGCGCATCGCCTCGCTGAAGGACATCAGCGTCATGGTTCTGGTCATCGGCCGCTGCGCGACGAACGTGCCCTTGCCGCGGATGCCCACGATGCGCTTGGCGTCGAGGAGGATCGTGAGCGCGCGCCGGGTCGTCATAGGAGAGACACCGAACTCCTTCGACAGCTCTTCTTCGCTGGGCAGCGCATCGCCAGCGCTCATCGTGTCGATGCGCGAGGAGAGTGTGTGCAGAATCTGCTGATACTTGGCAACCATGTTCGATCTGACCCTATCGGCGTGTGATGACGTGCAACAGCTTTGATTCTGCGGACGGATTCTCGATGCGCAGCAGGCGCTCAGCGCCATCGAGCGGGCTTCCCTCGGCAGGGACGAATTCGAGGGGGAGGTCGAGAGCGCGCGACCTGATCCCGGGCATGAGCAGATCGAGCGCGGCTGCCGCTCCGCCCGTGAATGTCGTGGTGATCGCCTCGTCATCGGTGGCTGCGGACCTGACTGCCGCGTGCAGGCGGTCAGCGATATGCGTTCCGGCCGCGGTGAAGATCGCCGCGGCGTCGGCGTCGCCCTCGCGGGCATGCAGTGCCAGTGGTGAGCAGAGCGCGGCAAGAGCGCGGGGTCCGGTGCTCAGAATGCGTTCGGACCACAGTGTGATCGGACCGAGTTCGCGGATGCAGAGCTCGAGGATGCTCTGGTGGTCGCTGACACCTTCGTGGGTGTCGATGGCATGGCGCACCGCGCGCTGGCCGATCCACGCGCCGGAACCGCGGTCATCGAGCAGAAGTCCGTATCCTCCTATGTGCGTGAACGGGCCATCTGCCGTCATGCGCACGGTGACGAGCCCGGTGCCGATCGCCACAACGATGCCCGGGCGGCCTGCCAGGGCGCCCAGATGCGCGGTCAGCCCATCGTCTGCGATGCGCACCTCGTGAGCGCCGAGCGGTTGGAGAGCCGCGGTATCGAAGCGCGATGCATCCCCCCAGACTCCGGTCGCGCCGACCGCGACGCGTTCGCAGCGGATGTCGAGCGCGCAAAGCTGTGTGACCAGCTCCCCGAGGGATTTGGAACTAATCATAGAGTTGACCACAGCATGATCGCTTGAGCGCAGCAGTCTGGCGCGGACACCGGTCCCCCCGATATCTATACAGATATCGACGCTGTTCAGGCCCCGGTGCTGATTATTGACGATTCCGATCATGGCTGTTAGCTTATCGTGTACACCTAGTGTTTAACTAGATCCCTAGGGTTGTTGTGATCTTGAGCAACGGAACTCGTTGCAGGAAAATATTCGGACGGAGTAGTCGATGAAATTTCGCAGATTTGCGCAGCTGTCGGTGGCAGCTATCGCTGTTTTCGCCATCGCAGGGTGCGCCCCAGGCGGACAGGCGACGCAGAACAGCGCCGGCGCAGAGGATCGAGAGGTCTCCACGGAGATCGGTCCGGAGGAGGTCACTCTGCGGATGGCGACCACCGCACCTCGCGAGATGGTCGAGGCGTACATCGAAGGGTTCAATGAGCTGTACCCGCAGGTCACCATCGAACCCGAGTACGCGGAGTTCGCGGCGTACAACACCAGCATCAACCTGACGATGACATCGAACACTCCGCCGGACATCGCCCAGTACGGCGTTGTGATGAAAGAGCTCGTACCAGGCGGTGAGCTGCTGTCGCTCGAGCAGTACCGCGAGGCCTATGGCTGGGATGACGTTCTCCCCGGTGCAGCCCTCGCGTTCTCCGAGTTCAGCGACGACGGCAAGCGCTTCGGCGAGGGAGACCTCTACGGTGTGCCGACGGCTCTTTCCGAGACCGGGATCTTCGTGAACAAGGCCCTTGCCGCAGAGCTGGGCATCGAGCTGCCGATCGCGACTCTCGGCGACCTCGAAGACGCGATGGACAAGGCGCTCGCCGCCGGTTACACGCCGATGGAGGCGGGCGGCCTCGACACCGGAACGCTGCACCTGTGGGCCAACCTGCTGGATGTCCTGATGCCGTCGGATGACTTCCGAGCCTGGGTTAACGGCCAGGAAGGCGGCTCGATCACGGGTCCCGGCGCTCTCGCCGCCACAGAGAAGCTCGCCGACTGGGCTGCTCGCGGATACCTCCCGGCCGACGCGAACGCGAACGGCCAGGCGCAGTCGACAGCGAACTTCGTCGAGGGCGACACGCTGTTCCTGTTCAACGGAACTTGGGCGGTCACGCAGGTCAACGACGTGCTCGGTGACGATGGCGGATTCTTCACCATGCCCGGTGAGACGGCGGATTCTCCCGCCACGATGTCAGGATCTTCGGTCGCGTTCATGGTCTCGAACCGCACCGAGCACCCGGATGCCGCTGTGGCATTCCTCGACTACATGGCATCCGCTGAGGGCGGAAAGGTCGCCGTCGATCAGGGCTACATGCCCCCGCACGTCGATACCAAGGTCGAAGCAGAAGGCGCCACCCGCGATCTGCTCGACGCGTTCGCCGCGGTGATGGCTGACGACGGCATGAAGCGCTTCCCGGACTCGGCAGCGCCCGGCATCATCGACCGGATGACACCCGGAATCCAGGCGCTCACGGCGGGCGCCGGCGACCCCGTCGCGTTCCTCGCGGAGCTGCAGGGCTTCCGCGACGAGTACCACTCGGAATGATCGAGTGACCTCTGAAGTTCAGACGCGCGCTCCGCGCGCCGGGGTGACGACCACGTCGTCGCCCCGGCGCCGGCGCCCGCGTCGTCGCCTTCGAATCGCCGGGTACGGGTTCGTCCTGCCCGCGCTTGTGCTCTACATCATCTTCGCGATCATCCCCGCCGTGCAGACCCTGCAGTACTCGCTGTACGACTGGAACGGCATCTCGCCGAGCACCTGGGTCGGGTTCGAAAACTACGTCGAGGTATTCGCCGATGAGCGGCTCCGTCGTACGCTGCTCAACGCTCTGATCCTCGTGGCGTTCTTCTCGATCCTGCCGATCGGCATCGGGCTTCTCGTCGCCGGCATCGTGGCCAAGATCAAATCGCGCTGGATGACTGCGGCCCGCGTGCTGCTGTTCCTGCCGCAGATCTTCCCCCTCGTCGTCGTCGGCATCGTGTGGCGATGGATGTACGCCGACAGCGGTCCGCTGAACGAGCTGCTGCGTGCGGTCGGTCTCGAGGCCATCACCCGCGCGTGGCTCGCCGACTTCGGCTTCGCCCTCGTCGCGGTCGGCCTCATCGGCACGTGGGTGATGACCGGTTTGTGCATGCTGCTCTTCTCCAGCGGAGTGCAGAAGATCGATCACTCGCTGTACGAGGCCGCTCGCCTGGACGGCGCCGGGCCAGTGCAGGAGTTCTTCGCCGTGACACTGCCGGGCCTGCGCGGCGAGATCCGCGTGGCGCTCACGATCACGATCGTTGCGGCGCTCGCGAGCTTCGACCTGGTCTTCACCACGACCAACGGCGGACCGGCCGACCGCACGCTGGTGCCGAGCCTGGTCATCTACCGACTCGCCTTCACCGAGCATGACATCGGTCTGGCCTCCGCCGTCGGCGCCTGCCTGAGCGCGATGATCCTTGCCGTCGTCCTCATCGTCAATCGAATCACGAGGGAAGAATGACTCGCCATCTCGGCCGCACTCTCGCCTATGCCATCGTCGCTGTGCTCGTCGTCGTCACGATGGTTCCGCTGGTCGCGCTCGTGTTCTCGGCGCTCTACCCTTCGGGTAGTGCTATTCAGGGGATCGGCTGGCCGGACGAGCCCACCCTGTCGAACTTCGCGGAAGCATGGACTTCGGCCGGGATGGACAAGCTGCTCTGGAACAGTGTCATCCTCGCCGTCATCATCGTTCCGCTCACGCTGATCATCGCGACGCTGGCGGGCTTCGGCCTGGCCTGCCTCAATCTGCGATGGAGCAAGGGCGTACTCGCCTTCTTCGTCGCTGGCCTCACGATCCCGATCGAGCTCGTGATCATCCCGCTGTACTACAACCTGCAGTCGGTGGGGCTGACGGACACCTTCACCGGTCTCGTGCTCGTGCAGACCGCGCTGTACATGCCGTTCAGCGTCTTCTGGATGTATACGCACTTCGCGTCGCTGCCCAGAGAGCTCATGGAAGCAGCGCAGATCGACGGAGCCCGTTCGACCACGATCCTCCGTATCGTTCTGCTTCCGCTTTCGGGTCCGGCGATGACGACTCTCGCCGTGCTGGTGTTCATGTGGTGCTGGAAGCAGTTCCTGCTGATTCTGATCCTCATCCAGGATTCGTCCAAGCGCACAGCCCCTGCTGGCCTCGGCTTCTTCATCGGGGAGTTCACGATAAACATCCCCCTGCTGTCCGCGGCATCCATCATCGTGGTGCTGCCCATCCTCGTTCTCTACATCGCGCTCCAGCGCTACTTCGTTGAGGGCCTCACACAAGGAGCACTGAAAGGTTGACTGCCAACATGAATACGCAGACTGCGTCAGAGAGCCTGCTTCACCGCCTGCTGGGCGAAGGAGCATCTGACTTCCGTGTCGAGATCGATCCGCAGACCGGAGGGGATGAAGACTCCTTCGCGGTCTCAGCATCCGACGGAATCGTCACGCTGCGCGGCACGAACGGCGTCGCGATCGCCTCTGCCCTGCGGTTCTATCTGAGCAGCGCGTGCGGCCTGCAGATCGCACGCGATACCGGAGCAGTGGAGCTGCCCGCTCGTCTTCCCGACTTCGAGCTCACCGAGCGCACGTCGCCGTGGGAGCACCGCTACCACATGAACTTCTGCACATTCTCGTACACGACGGCGTTCTGGGACTGGGAGCGCTGGGAGCGCGAGGTCGATTTGATGGCGCTGCACGGCATCAATCTGCCGCTGAACGTTGTCGGCAACGAGGGCGTCTGGTACCGCGTCTTCCAGGACTTCGGCATGAGCGAGGAAGAAGTGCTCGCATTCATGGGGAGCGCGGCCTTCCTGCCGTTCACCTGGCATGGATCCGTGCGCTACCACGGTGGCCCGATGACTGTGGAATGGATCGACTCGCACGTCGAGCTCGGACAGCGCATCATGGATCGCCAGCGGAGCCTGGGTATGAAGCCGGTGCTGCCGGGATTCGCCGGCTACGTGCCGGAGATCCTCAAGGGCGAGACCTCGTTCGAGGTTGAGTGGATGGACCGGTTCAACTACGTGCTCGGCACCGACGACCCGACGTTCGAGAAGCTCGGCAGTGCGCTGCTGCGCGAGCAGGAGCGACTGTTCGGCAGCGACGGTTATTACGCGATCGACCCCTTCATCGAGGGCCTGCCGCAGCTCCCCGCTGAGGACGGCGTCGAGCCCGGAGCGGCGATGGTCGCCAAGCGCGCCGCGCAGATCACGAAGATGCTGACCGGCCACAACCCTGCAGCGGTCTGGGTGCTCATGAGCTGGGCCTTCCAGTACCGCACCGAGTACTGGACGCCGGCACGGATCACCGCCGCGCTGAACGAGATGCCCGTCATGAACACGCTCATCCAGGACACCTGGGGCGAGCACTCGCCGGTGTGGGACAAGACCGAGGAGTTCGAGGGTCGTCCCTGGGTATGGACCATGCTGCACAACTTCGGGGGTCGCCCCGGTATGCACGGTGCGCTCGACCTCGTGGCGAACGAGCCTTTCCGCATTCTCAACCAGCCCGCGCGGAGCATGGCCGGCATCGGCCTCTCGCCCGAGGCCCTCGACCACGACCCGGTCGCCTACGAACTGATGGCCGACGCCGTGTGGCGCCGTGAGGCGATCGATTTGGATACGTGGATCGACGACTATGCGCGGATCCGCTACGGGCGGCTGGATGATGGTATCCGCGAGGCCTGGCGCATTCTCCTGAGAGAGGTGTACACACACGGTGAGCGCACCGGTCCTGTGCGTTCGGTCATCATGTGCCGCCCGCGAGTGGAGGGCGACCTCGCCGCTGAATGGACGGGCAACACCACTGAAGACTTCGAGCCGAAGGATCTCTCGGCCGACATGATCCGTGCGTGGGAACTGCTCATTGAGGCAGCGCTCGCAGACGGCGCGACACCGGGGCTCGAGCGCGACATCGTCGATCTCGGACTCGAGGTGCTCTCCCGCACCGCGAACGGCATCCAGATCCGTGCGCGCTCGGCTTTCGTCAAGCGCGACCGAGCGGAGTTCGACGCGGCTGCGGGTGCACTGCTCGACAGCATCCGGTCGATGGATGAGCTCGCAGACCGATACCCCGGCTATCGGTTCCGCACGTGGCTGGACGCTGCACGCGGCTGGGCGACGAGCGAAGCGGAGGAGCAGATCCTCGTGCATGACGCCACGCTGATCAACACCTCGTGGTTCGCGCCGGGTCTTCCGATCCAGGACTACGCGGGCAAACATTGGAGCGGTCTCATCTCCGGCTATTACGGCGAGCGTTGGGCGCGCTGGGTGCACGCGCTGGAGGCGGCCTGGGAGTCGGAACTCGACGTCGATGCCTTCAACGAGCAGCTGTCGCAGTTCGAAGCGGCGTGGCAGCATGCGCCAAAGTTCGAGGAACCGGTGTCGGAGCGCGTCCTCGATACCGCAGTCCGGCTGCGGGAGTGGAATCGTGCCGTCGCCGCAGTGGCGCAGCCGTGACTCGAGCGGCCATCACAGGTGGGTGAGATGAGCGACCTGGTCCTCGGAGGCGATCTCGGTGGCTCGACGACGCGCATCGTCATAGCCGATGCGGTCGGTGCTGTGCGGGGAGAGGGGACGGCCCGCGGTGGGAATCCCGTGTCGCAGCCTGAGACGGCGCACCTCGCTTTCGCCGCCGCGCTGCGCGCAGCGCTCGGCGACGTGGATCCGGCACGGATCCGCGGAGGCGTGATCGGGATGGCCGGGAGTGCTGCGCTGCGAGAGCAGCCCGCGCGACGGGCCGGCTTCGACGCGGCGTGGGCGCAGTGCGGCCTAACCGGAGTTCCGCGCATCGTCTCGGATCTCGAAGCCGCCTACGCGTCAGCGACCGATCGAGATACCGGTGTCGTGCTCATCGCAGGAACCGGTGCTTCTGCAGCGCTGATCGATGGCTGGCAGGTGGTTGAGCGCCGCGGAGGCTATGGATGGCTGCTCGGTGATGAGGGGGCGGGGGTCTGGCTCGGACGCGCTGCGGTGCGTGCGACGCTGGCGGCATTGCAGGAGGGTCGGATCTCGACGCTCGCATCGCTGGTCATCGACCAGTTCGGCCTGACGACGCGGCCCGGAGTGCAGCAGAGCGCGGAGGCATGGCCGGGGGAGGCACAGGCTTCGGCTCTGATCCGGATCGTGAATGATTCGGGGCCGCTGGCTCTCGCGGAGCTCGCTCCTCTCATCACCCTGGCATGCGCCGAAGGGTCCTCAGATGCGGCCGAGATCGTCGATGAGGCGGCCAGGCACCTGGTCCGGACGGTGTGCGGGCTGCTCTCGCGCGCCCAGGACGGGCCCGTGGTGCTGGCCGGGAGCATCCTTGAGGAATCGCTGCCGACCGGCAGGGCCGTCCGCGAACTCCTGACGCCCGAGTACGGCGATCGGCTGCGCTTCGCAGCGAGCGGCACACAGGGCGCACTTGCGCTCGCAAGACGGGAGCAGCGATGAAGCGCGGGGTATTAGAAGCTCTGGCCGGAGCACTGATCGTATCCTGCCAGGCGTATCCAGGGGAGCCCATGCGCAATCCGGCGACGATGGCTCAGATAGCCCGGGCCGCCGTCATCGGGGGAGCCGCCGGCATCCGCCTGCAGGGTGTCGATGACATCAGCGCAGCATCCGACCTCGAGGTGCCGATCATCGGCCTGTGGAAGGACGGCGACGACGCGGTGTTCATCACGCCCACGCTGCAGCACGCGCTCGCGGTCGTGGATGCGGGTGCCGACGTGGTCGCGATCGACGGCACGCGACGCCCGCGTCCGGATGGGCTCACTCTCGCGGAGACGATCGCTGGTGTGCGTGCGAGGAGCGACGTGCTGGTCATGGCCGACTGCGGCTCGGTGGATGACGCACTCGCGGCTGAGGCTGCCGGCGCGGACATCCTCGGGACGACGCTGGCGGGATACACGGGAGAGCGTCCGAAGTCGGCGGGTCCGGATCTGGACCTCATCGCACAGATCGTCGAACGATGCACGAAGCCGGTGATCGTCGAGGGGCGCGTCCGAGTGCCGGCCGATGTCACCGCTGCTCGGGATGCCGGAGCGTGGGCCGTCTGCGTCGGGACGGCCATCACCCACCCAAGCACGATCACGTCGTGGTTCGCGGACGCGATGCGCGGATAGGAGGGCGGCGCAACCGGACGCGGCAATCGCGCCGTCGCTAAAGCCGATCAACCCCGCTCACCGTGACCACGGCCTCGCCGGCCTCATCGGATGCCGCAAGATCCACCGTCGCGGAGATACCCCAGTCGTGGTCGCCAGCCGGGTCGTCGATGATCTGACGCACCGTCCAGCTCGTGGCGCCCTCAGTCAGGAGCAGCAGCTTCGAGCTGCGGGCATCCGCTCCGGTGAGGATCTCGTCGTGGTCGGCGAAGTAGGCGTCGAGCGCATCGTTCCACCCATCGGCGCCGAATTCGGAGTCAAGCGCGGCCAGGGCATCGACATCTTCGAGCGCGGCCAGCTGCACGCGACGGAACAGCTCGTTGCGCACCAGAATTCGGAATGCACGCACGTTGCTCGTGAGCCGCTTCGGAGCAGGTGGCACGATCGGATCGTCATCCGCACGATGCAGATCGACGATGCCGTTATCCGTGCCGGCACGCAACTCTTCCCACTCATCGAGCAGGCTCGAGTCGACCTGGCGCACAAGCTCACCGAGCCACTCAATCAGGTCGCGAAGGTCTTCGTTCTTGAGTTCCTCCGGAATGGTCTGCGACGCCGCACGATAAGCATCCGACAGGTACCTCAGCACCACGCCCTCTGACCGAGCGATCTTGTAGTACGCGACATATTCCCCGAACGACATGGCTCGCTCATACATGTCGCGCACGACAGCTTTCGGATGCAGTTCGAAGTCGCGAATCCACGGCTGCGCGGCACTGTACGTCTCGAACGTCGCACCGAGAAGTTCCTCGAGCGGCTTCGGATACGTGATCTGCTCGAGCAGTTCCATGCGCTCGTCGTACTCGATGCCTTCGCGCTTCATCTCCGCCACGGCATCGCCGCGGGCGAGAAACTCCTGCTGGCTTAGCACCGCACGCGGGTCATCGAGGGTCGACTCCACGATCGAGATCATGTCGAGCGCGAATGTCGCGGCATCCGGGTCAAGTAGCTCGAAGGCTGCCAGTGCGAACGGCGACAGCGGTTGGTTCAGCGCAAAGTTCGGTTGCAGATCAACGGTGAGACGAATCTCGCCAGAATCCGATTGCTCGACGATGCCCGACTCACGCAGCGTGCGATAGATGCCGAGCGCCCGGATCGCGAGCTGACGCTGGCGCGATCGCGGTTCATGGTTGTCATATACCAGTGCGCGCATATTTCCGAACACATCGCCGCCACGGCCGATCACATTGAGCATCATCGCGCTCGTGATCTGCATGTGCGAAGTCAGAGTCTCCGGTTCCGCGTCCACGAGCTTGCGGAACGACGGCTCTCCCCACGACACGAAGCCGTCCGGAGCCTTCTTGCGGATGAGCTTGCGCTTCTTCTTCGGGTCGTCGCCGGCCTTCTTGATCGCGGCGGCGTTCTCGCTCTCGTGCTCCGGAGCCTGGCAAACCACGGTGCCCGCGGTGTCGAACCCGGCGCGACCGGCGCGGCCCGCAATCTGATGGAACTCACGCGCATTCAGCTGACGCATCCGCGTGCCGTCGAACTTCGTCAGCGCCGTCAGCAGCACCGTGCGGATCGGGACGTTGATCCCGACGCCGAGGGTGTCCGTGCCGCAGATCACACGCAGCATCCCGCGCTGGGCGAGCTGTTCGACAAGTCGCCGATATTTCGGCAGCATGCCCGCGTGATGTACACCGATGCCGGCACGCAGGAACTTGGACAGCGTCCGGCCGAATGCCGTGGTGAAGCGGAACTCGCCGATCAGTGCTGCGATCTCATCGCGCTGCTCGCGCGTCGCGATCTTCGTGCTCGACAGTGCCTGCGCGCGTTCCATGGCCGCGGCCTGTGAGAAGTGCACGACATAGACCGGCGATTGGCTGGTGTTCAGCAGATCTTCGACGGTCTCGTGGATCGGGGTCAGTTCATAGAAGAAGTGCAGCGGCACCGGGCGCTCGACTCCGGTCACCACGGCGGTCTCGCGCGACGTGCGCCGGGTCAGGTCTTCGGCAAGTTCAGTGACATCGCCGAGCGTCGCCGACATCAGCACGAACTGCGCCTGTGGCAGCGTCAGCAGCGGAACCTGCCACGCCCACCCGCGCTCGGGGTCGGCGTAGAAGTGGAACTCGTCCATGACGACCTGTCCGACGTCGGCATCCGGTCCCTGGCGAAGCGCGAGGTTCGCCAGGATCTCGGCCGTGCAGCAGATGATCGGCGCATCCGCGTTGACCGACGAATCGCCGGTGATCATCCCGACGTTCTCGGGGCCGAAGGTCTCGACGAGAGCGAAGAATTTCTCGCTCACCAGGGCTTTGATCGGAGCGGTGTAATAGCTGCGGCGTCCGTGGACAAGAGCGGAGAAGTGTGCCCCGATCGCGACGAGCGATTTTCCGGTGCCGGTCGGCGTCGACAGGATCAGGTTGTTCCCGGAGACGATCTCGATGACCGCCTCATCCTGCGCCGGGTAGAGCTGGATGCCGGTGGACTCTGCCCATTCGACGAACGCCAGGTAGACGGCATCCGGGTCGACGGCCCCCGTATCGTCGCGCAAGGAGGTCGGATCGAGGCGCGCGGAGGAAGTCATGGTCCTTCGATCATCTCTCACTCAACCGATGGGCACGCACCCTCGCCGCGCACAACTCCTGAGAAATGCTGCGTGGTGACGATCACATCGGCCGAAACGGCCCGATCTGCGCCAGTTTTCAGGAGTTATGAACCAGAAAGACCCGGCTCAGACCTTCTTGACGACGCTCGACTTCAGCAGCATAGGGCCGAATCCGTCGACCTTGCAGTCGATGTCGTGGCCGTTGACCGGATCGATGAGGCGGATGCCGCGCACCTTGGTGCCGGCCTTGATTCCCTGCGACCCCTTCACTTTGATGGAGGTGGTCACCACGACCGAGTCGCCATCGGTGAGGACGTTGCCGACGGAGTCCTTCACGACAGCGGCATCGCCAGCAGAGGCGTCAGCATCAGCATCGGCGGACGCGGCATCGGCCTCAGCCGGAGACCACTCATGTCCGCACATCGGGCAGACGAGCAGCGCGCCCATTTCATAGGCGTGCTCGCTGGAGCACTCGGGGCACAGGGGAAGCGAATCAGCCATGCCGCCATGATACCGCGATATGATGAAATCATCAGACCGCCACGGCCTGATGATGCCGAAGGAGGGCTCGCCGCATGTTCACCGACCCGAATCGGCCGCTCTATGAGGTGAAGGCCGGGCTCTTCAAGGGCCTCGCACACCCGATCCGGATCCGCATCCTCGAGGTGCTCTCCGCGACGCCTGAAGCCTCGGTTTCCGAGCTCCTCAAAGCCATCGACATCGAGGCTTCACATGTCTCCCAGCACCTGTCCGTGCTGCGCCGCAACCGACTGGTCATCTCGGAACGTCGCGGCAGCCTCGTCTTCTACCGCCTCGCCTACCCGCAGGTGGCGAATCTGCTCCACGTCGCCCGGGCACTGCTAGCCGAGATACTCGAGACCACCCAGGAACAACTGATCGCGCGGGAAGGGCTCCCCGAGATCCTGGTCCGTTCATGAGCCTTCGATCTGCGCTGACGCTGCTGCCGGCGGCATCCGACTATCACGGACTGCGCCGCAGCTGGAAAGGCGACATCCTCGCGGGGATCACTGTCGGCATCGTCGCGCTACCGCTGGCACTCGCCTTCGGTGTCAGCTCGGGCGCGGGAGCAGCAAGCGGGCTGGTGACCGCGATCATCGCGGGCTTCGTCGCAGCGGTGTTCGGCGGGTCCCACGTGCAGGTGTCCGGGCCGACCGGCGCCATGGTGGTCGTGCTCGCACCGATCCTCGCGCAGCATGGCGCAGGTGCCCTGGCCGCGGTCTGCCTGCTCGCCGGGATCATGGTGCTCCTCGCCGGCGTGCTGCGCCTGGGCCGCACCGTCGGATACATTCCGTGGCCGGTGATCGAGGGCTTCACCCTCGGCATTGCCATCATCATCTTCCTGCAGCAGGTGCCAACCGCGACCGGCACCCCGATCGGTGACAGCACAAATGCCGCGATCGCCGCGTGGCAATCACTGATGATGGTGGGCTGGCCGAAGCTCGGCTGGTCGCTGCTGCTCGTCGTCGTGGTCGTCGTGATCATGCTCGTCTCGCTGAAGATTCATCCGCGCTTTCCCGGTTCCCTGCTCGCGATCGTCGTTGCTTCCCTGATCGGGCTGGCTCTGCCCGTCGACACCATCGGACAGCTGCCGACGGGCTTGCCCGCGCCGACCCTGCCCACACTTGACCCCGCGGTGCTGCTGTCGTTGGCGGGTCCCGCCGCTGCCGTGGCCGCGCTTGCCGCGATCGAGTCGCTGCTCTCCGTGCGCGTGGCATCCACGCTCGCCGACACCGGCCACTACGACGCCGACCGCGAGCTGGTCGGGCAGGGACTCGCCTCGCTCGCCGCGGGACTATTCGGCGGGATGCCGGCGACCGGCGCCATCGCCCGCACCGCAGTGAACGTCCGGGCGGGGGCGCGCACGCGGCTCGCGTCGATTGTCCATGCCGTGCTGCTGCTGGCGATAGCCCTGGTCGGAGCATCCGTCGTCTCGCACATTCCGCTCGCAGCTCTCGCCGGTGTGCTGATGGTGACCGCCTGCCGCATGGTCGCGCCGTCGACGGTGCGCACCGTGATGCGCTCGACGCGGGCGGATGCTGTCGTCTTCTGCCTCACCGCGGTGATCACTGTCAGCGTCGATCTCATCTACGCCGTGCTCATCGGCCTTGTCGCGGCCGGCTTCTTCGCGCTTCGTCAGCTCGCGCGCACCAGCGGTGTGTATCGCGAGGAGCTGCCGGGTGCGGCGCAGCCGGGGGATGAGCGCATCGCGGTGTTCCGACTGGAGGGTGCGCTGTTCTTCGGTGCAGCCGAGAAGACCATGGAGCGGGTCAATGAGTTGCGCGATGTCGAGGTCGTCGTGCTGCGGATGTCTCAGCTGCAGGTTCTCGATGCGACCGGCGCGCAGGTGATCACCGAGCTGATCACCTCGCTGGAGCGGCGGGGCATCACCGTGCTGGTGAAGGGCATCGCGCCGCAGCATCGTGAGCTCGCCGAGCGCGTGGGCGTGATCGCATCCCTGCGTCACCAGAACCACCTGTTCGAGGATCTCGGCACCGCTGTCGCGCATGCGCGCAGCCACATCGTGCGGGCGGCCTCGGCGGGGTGAGGCTCGGGTCGGGTCTCAGGCCGTCGCCGCGCGCAGCGCGATCTCGATCATGTCGCCGAAGGTCTGCTCGCGCTCCTTCGCGGTCGTCTCCTCGCCGGTGATGAGGTGATCCGACACGGTGCAGATGCTCAGCGCCTGACGGTCGTAGTACGCCGCGAGCGTGTAGAGCCCGCTGGTCTCCATCTCCACGCCCAGCGCGCCGTGCTTCACGAATGGTTCGCTGAGCTCTGGCCGCGTGCTGTAGAACTGGTCGCTCGAGAACAGCAAGCCGACGTGGACGTTCGACGGAATCGACAGCTCCTCGCTCGCCTCCACCGCTGCGCGCAGGAGCGCGAAGTCTGCAACGGGCGCGTAGTCCAGGCCGTTGAAGCGCACGCGGTTGATGCCCGAATCGGTGCAGGCGCCATTGGCGATGATGATGTCGCGCACCGCCAGCTTCTCAGTCAGCGCACCGCAGGAGCCGACGCGCACAATCTTCTGTACGTCGTACTCGTTGAACAGCTCATTGGCGTAGATCGCCATCGACGGCTGACCCATGCCGGACCCCTGCACCGAGATGCGATGGCCCTGCCAGGTGCCGGTGAATCCCAGCATCCCTCGGGTCTCCGAATACAGCACGGCATCCTCGAGGAAAGTCTCCGCGATCCACTGCGCCCGCAGCGGGTCTCCGGGGAACAGGACGACGGGGGCGATCTGACCGGGCTCAGCGGCGATGTGGGTGCTCATGTGTCGAGCGTAGTCACCCCTCGCGGGCTCAGTCCTCGACGAGCGCTTCGCGGATGCGGCGCAGATCCTCCATGAGTGAGCCGATCAGAATCCAGTGACCGGATGCCGGCGGCCTCACCCGCAGCGGAGCCGTCAGCGCTTGGATCGCCGATGTCTCGGTCGTCTCTTCCGGCGCGACTTCAGCGAGCTGCACGGCCAATCGCACGTCGTGCCCGGCGCGGCGCAGCTGCTCGGCAATCGCGCGCACGGTCGGCTCGTCGGCGAGAGTATCGTCATAGTGGTCGAAGTACGCCCGCGTCATTCCGATCACCTGCGTGACGATCGGTGCCAGCCGGGTGAGCAGGGTGCGCATCTCGGCGAGATCGCCACGAGCGGCGCGGCGCGGGTTCAGGGTCAGTGATTCCTCGCCGGCGGTGACCGATTCCTCGGCGGCCTCTTTCATCGGACGCAGCAGCCGTGCTTCCAGCATGAGCTCCTGCAGCTGCTGCGGCGTTCGGGCCGTGGGCAGCGCAACGGCCAGCCGATCCAGGCTCGCGGCCAGCTCAGCACCGAGCAGACCGAGGTCACGGCGTGCCGGAGCGGTGAGGACGGGCGGCACGATCAGCGCGTTCACGATGAGCCCGATCGCGACGCCGATCAACGTCTCCAGGATCCGATCGACCGCGTACTGCGGGCTTGAGGACCCGAGTGCCAGCACGAGCATCGCTGAGATGGCAACCTGGTTGCCCACCCCCGGTGTCGCGCGGAAAGCCCAGGCGACGAGCATCGCCACGACGATCGCGAGCAGCACGACCCAGCTCTGCGGGCCCAGCAGCAGGCTGAGCGCTGACGCGATGACAACGCCGACGATGACTCCGAGGCTGCGTTCGATGGCCTTGGTGAATGACTGGTTCACACTCGGCAACACGACCAGCAGGGCGCCGATCGCGGCGAACACGGGCAGTGGTCCCGGCATCAGCCATCCGGCGATCAACCACGCGCCGATCGTCGCCACAGCCGACTTCACGACCTGCAGCAGGGGAGCGCGCTTCGCGCTGCGCACTGTCATCCGCATGAGGCAACGTTAGCGCCGTAATGTCAAAACTCACTCTTGTGAGGTGACCCTAACCTCGTGTTACATTAGGCGAGGCTTACCAAAGTCTCCACGCTTCACGTCACCCGAAACCACCAACCCGAAAGGGAAGCCTGTGCGCATTTCCCGTCCCGTGGGCATCAGCGCAGCAGCTGTTCTGGCCGTCGGCCTCGTAGCCTGCTCGTCGCCCGCCCCCACCAGCACCGACGCATCCGCTGGCTCGAATCCGGCATCCGATGATGCGTTCCCGGTAACGGTCGAGCACATCTACGGCGAGACGACGATCACGCAGAAGCCGGAACGGGTTGCGACCGTCGCCTGGGCGAATCACGAAGTGCCGCTCGCTCTGGGCATCGTCCCGGTCGGTATGAGCAAGGCGACCTGGGGCGACGACAATGACAACGGGGTGCTCCCGTGGGTCGAGGACGAGATGACCGAACTCGGCGTTGACGTCTCGCTGATCGGCGATGAGAAGGCCGAGCAAGCCGGCGACGTTCCCGTGCTGTTCGACGAGACGGACGGCGTCGACTTCGAAGCAGTCGCCGACACGAACCCCGACGTGATTCTGGCCTCATACTCCGGCATCACGCAGGAGGAGTACGACACCCTCTCCAAGATCGCACCGGTCATCGCCTACCCCGAGATTGCCTGGGCGACCTCGGTCGAGGACATGATCACGATGAACTCGACGGCGCTCGGCCTCGCCGAGGCGGGCGACGCTCTGATCGACGAGATCCACGCCGAGACGGATGCTGCGCTTGAGGCCCACCCGGCGCTCAAGGACGCAAAGCTCCTGTTCACCTACCTCGACCCGAGCGATCTGAGCCAGGTCGGCTTCTACACCCCCGCTGATACGCGCCCTGGCTTCCTCATGGACCTCGGCCTTCCGGTGCCGGAGGTCCTCGAGAAGAACGCTGACAGCACCGAGTTCTACCTCACGCTCAGCGCGGAGGAAGCCGACAAGTTCAACGACGTCGACGTATTCATCTCCTATGGAGACGAGTCGATGATCGCCACGCTCCAGGCCGACCCGCTGCTGTCGAAGATCCCCGCCGTCGCCGAGGGGCGGATTGCGATCCTTCCGGATGCTACGCCGATCGCGGCCTCCGCGAACCCGTCGCCGCTGTCCATCGGCTGGGGGATCGACGACTACTTCGCGATCCTCGAGGCGCCGCTGCTGAGCGAGTGACCTCAGTCGCCACGACCATGACGCCGGGTGCCGCAGAACTGCGGCGCCCGGCGCTTGCCCGCATCGTCTGGCTGCTCATCGGTGCGGGCGTCATTGTCGTCCTCAGCATCCTCTCGCTGTCTTTCGGGGTGCGTGCGGTCTCGATCGACGATGTGCTCACCGCCCTCGGCGGACACGACGAGACCATCGCTCAGGCGGCGATCATCAAGCGCATCCCGCGCACGGTGCTGGCGATTCTCGTCGGCGCAGCCCTCGCCCTGTCCGGGGCGACCATGCAGGCTGTCACGCGCAATCCCATCGCCGAACCGGGGATTCTCGGTATCTCGAACGGCGCCTCCCTCGCCGTCGTGTTCGGCATCGCCTTCTTCGGCCTGTCCAGCGCATCCAGCCAGATGTTCGTCGCGATCGCGGGTGCGGCCGTGGCCGGCGTCTTCGTCTACGCCGTCGGATCATTGGGGCGCGGCGGCGCAACTCCGCTGAAACTCGCCCTGGCGGGGGCTGCGACCTCGGCTGCGCTGGGCGCGCTCATCAGCGCCATCATGCTGCCGCGCGCTGACCTGCTGCAGACGTTCCAGTCCTGGATGATCGGCGGTGTCGGGGGTGCTGAATGGCCCCGGATCGCGGTCATCGCGCCGGCGCTCGGCATCGGCGCGCTCATCTGCTTCGCATGCTCTCGCGGGATGAACTCGCTCGCGCTCGGTGACGACATGGCCGCAGGCCTCGGAGAGAACGTCTTTCGAACGCGGCTCATCTCGGCTCTCGGTGCGGTGATCCTCGCCGGAGCCGCCACCGCGATCGCCGGCCCTATCGGCTTCGTCGGCCTCGTCATCCCGCACCTGTGCCGCCTCCTGATCGGCACGGATCATCGCTGGCTGCTGCCGTTCTCCGCGATCGCGGGCGCGGCGCTGCTGCTCGCAAGTGACATCGTCGGCCGCGTCATCGCCCCCTCCGGAGAAGAGATTCAGGTCGGCATCATCACTGCGGTGATCGGTGCGCCCTTCTTCATCTGGATCGTCCGCAGGCAGAAGGTGCGTGAGCTGTGACGGCTGCGATCATCGCCGGTCGCCGCGCGCGCCACCGCCGTCACGCCATCGCGAGCATCGTGCTGGCCGTGCTGCTGCTTGCACTCGCCGCGATCGCGCTCATGGTGGGCAACACTTTCTACACCCCCGGTGAGGTCATCCGAGTGATCCTGGGTGAGACCGTGCCGGGAGCATCCTTCACCGTCGGTGAACTCCGCCTGCCGCGCACCGTGCTCGCCATCCTCGCCGGTTTCGCGTTCGGAATCGCCGGTGTGGCGTTTCAGACGCTGCTGCGCAACCCGCTCGCATCCCCTGACATCATCGGCATCACCGAGGGGGCGAGTGCAGCAGCCGTCGTCGGCATCGTCGTCCTCGGCCTCACCGGCCCGATGGTCTCGGTTCTCGCACTGGCCGGCGCCCTGATCACCGCCCTGGCGATCTACCTGCTTTCGAACAAGGGCGGCTTCGCCGGCATCCGTTTGATTCTGATCGGGATCGGCGTCGCAGCGATGCTGCACAGCGTCGTGTCGTACGTGCTCTCCCGGGCTGCGCAGTGGGACATTCAGACGGCTATGCGCTGGCTTACCGGCAGTCTGAATAATGCGTCCTGGGACGATATCGTCCCGCTCGTCATTGCCAGCGTTGTCGTGCTGCCGTTGCTGTTCAGCCAGGCCCAAGCGCTCGGGATGCTGCAGCTCGGCGACGAGTCGGCCGCAGGCCTCGGCGTGCGGGTGCACGCGACACGGCTGATGTTCATCATCGGCGCTGTCTCGCTGCTGGCTTTCGCGACAGCCGCGACCGGACCGATCGCCTTCGTCGCATTCATGTCCGGACCCATCGCCGCTCGCGTCACCGGACCTGGGGCGAACCTCCTGCTGCCATCCGCATTCGTGGGTGCGGTGCTCGTGCTCGCGGGCGACCTGATCGGTCAGTTCGTCTTCGACGCGCGCTACCCCGTCGGCGTGATCACCGGAATTCTCGGTGCGCCGTACCTGATCTATCTACTCATCCGCACCAACTGTTCGGGAGGCTCGCTGTGACCGAGGCCCACACGCTGTCCGCCGAGGCAGTGACGCTCGCCTATGGTGACCGCACCGTCATCGACGGGCTTGATCTGGCCATCGCTCCGGGAAAGATCACCTCGATCGTCGGATCGAATGGATGCGGCAAGTCGACGCTGCTGCGTTCGCTCGCACGTCTGCTGTCGCCGGCATCCGGTCAGGTCGTCCTCGATGGCAGATCCGTGCACTCGCGCCCGACTAAGGAGATCGCACGGGTGCTGGGACTGCTGCCGCAGTCGCCGATCGCACCGGAGGGCATCGCCGTGGCCGACCTGGTGGGCCGTGGCCGGCATCCGCACCAGAAGATGCTCGCGCGGTGGAGCGCACACGACTACGAGGTTGTCGCCGATGCGCTTGCTGTCACCGGCATTACCGATCTTGCCGATCGCAGCGTCGACGAACTCTCCGGTGGTCAGCGCCAACGCGTCTGGATCGCCATGGCTCTCGCACAGGAGACGGATATCCTGCTGCTCGACGAGCCGACCACGTTCCTCGATGTCGCTCACCAGGTCGACGTGCTCGACCTGCTCACGGACCTCAGCGTCTCGCGCGGCACCACCATTGTCATGGTGCTGCACGATCTGAACCTCGCCGCCCGCTACTCCGACGAGCTCGTCGCGATGCGTGACGGCAAGGTGCACGCGCTGGGCGCACCGGATGAAATTCTCACCCACACGCTGGTCGAAGAGGTCTTCGGCATGGCTAATCAGATCACGACCGACCCGGTTTCCGGGAAGCCGATGGTCACCCCGATCGGGAGGCATCATGTCCGCTGAAACTCGTACTCGTCCCTCCTATGTCCTCGCCCGCGCCGAGGTGCGAGCTGTTGAGCGGGTGTCGCCGAGCTTCGTGCGCGTCACCTTCGGCGGTTCGGAACTTGTCGAGTTCGGCACGCCCGGAGATATCTATGACGCGCGGATCAAGCTGGTTTTCCCGCCGGCATCCGGCATTCTGCCTCCGGTCGCGCGTGACACCGACGACTGGTGGGGTGCGTATCTCGCCGTCCCGGAGGAGGAGCGCGGCTCGATGCGCACCTATTCGGTGCGTGATTTGCGAGTGATGGATGCCAGCACCGAGGTCGTCGTCGACTTCGTGCTGCATCTGGAACCGGGACTCACCGGACCGGCCTCGCTGTGGGCGAGCCGCGCCGAGGTTGGTGATGAGCTGTTGATCGTCGGGCCGCGGCGTGGGCGGGAGGACCGCAACGGTATTGAGTACGCTCCGGGCGGTGCATCCTCCGTGATGTTGGTCGGGGACGAGACGGCTGCCCCGGCGATCGCGCGGATCCTGGAGGATGCTCCGCGCGATCTGCGTGGAATCGCGTTCATCGAGGTTCCGGCGGCAGCAGACCAGCTGACGATCAATGCACCCGCCGGAGTCGACGTGCACTGGCTACCGCGCGGTGACGCGGCGCACGGGCTGCGAGTCATCCCGACCGTGCTGGACTATCTGGGAGACACCGGTCACGCCGAGATCGTCGTGCAGGATGCTGAGGGCGAAGACCTGGTGTGGGAAACGCCGATCTACTCGGGCAGCGGCGAGGACGTTGCGCCCACTGCTTCGGGCGACAACAGGTACTTCTGGATCGCGGGGGAGAGCGGCGTCGTCACGACGTTGCGCCGCCACCTCGTGAAGGAGCTCGGCATCGACCGCGCACAGGTGGCCTTCATGGGCTACTGGCGCCGCGGCGTCGCCATGCGCGGCTAGCCCGCGCGCACCGCGCCCCCGCGCGCCCGCGCGTCCACACCTCCCGCGCGCCCGGTGCCCGCGCGCCCCGTGCACCCACCACCCACCTGTTCCGGTCGCACTTGGTGCTGCTATTCCGCGGGTTTAGCGACATCAACTGCGACCGGAACGGGGGGTGACGTCGGCAGTGCGTGGTTTGATCGAAGCATGGAGCAGGATCCGCAGATGGCGCAGGAACCCGAGATGACACGGGAGACCCGTGCGATCTGGGCGACCCTCATCTGCTTCGTCATCGGGGCAGCGCTGGGAACGCTCGTGCTGTGGGGAAGCCCACGCCCGATCGCGGGTGACGGTTCGGTGGGTCTACCCGCCGCGTTCGTCGCGGGAGGCATCGCCGCAGCATCCTTCGCGGTTTCGACATTCCTGCATCGCCGCGGTCAGAACCAGGAGATGCCGCGCTGGCAGATCATCATCTCGGCATCCTCCGCCGTTGCCCTCACCCTGGCCTTCGCCGGGGTCACAGCACTGGGCGTGCTGCTGGCCAGTGAAGTGCTCGGCGTCGGATTGCAGGGACTGGAGCTTCCGGCATTCGGTGGTGCCCTCGTCATCGCGGTGGCCAGCGCGATTGGCGGTCGCCTCGCATTCGACGCCGGCATTGGCCTGCGCACCACCGACCTCGCAACACTGCTGTTCAGCTATCTCGCCATCGGCACGCTGTTCGCCATGCTCACCGCAGCTGATCCTCATTGGTGGGAGCTGAACTTCTCACAGCTCGGCATCGGCGACGGGGCCTGGGCGTTCAACGGGACGCTCGTCGTCGCCGGCATCCTGACTGCGACCGTCGGCATGTATATCGGACGTGATCTGCACCGCATCCGCGGCGACGCCTGGTTCGGCCGCATTGCGGCTGTGTCACTGCTGTGGGTGGGGACCGGAGTCGCGCTCGCCGGGGTCGGCCTGTTCCCGGTCGAGCAGATCGTCGTGGTGCACAACATCGCGGCCGCCTCGACGCTCGTGCTGTTCGTCGCGGCCGGAGTCGCGACGACCGTTGCGATGCCGGGGCCACCGCGTCCGCTGCTGGTGGTCACGGTCGGCATCGCGCTGCTGCTCGTGGTCGCGTTCGTCCTCGCGGACGGGTTCAAGTTGTACTCGCTCACGGTGCTCGAGGCGATCGTGATCGGTCTCGGGCTGCTGTGGCTGACCACTCTCGTGCGCATCCTCGCGGTGCTGACTCCGTCGAGCCCACGGGCCTCGGCGCGCGGATCACTACTGCACGCCTGACGGCGGCGCTGAAGGTCAGGCGCTTTCACGCACCACAAGTTCGGTATCCAGGATCACTGACCGGGGCGGTGCTCCGGCGATCACGTCGATACGTGTTACCCGGGCCGAGAGATACGCATATCGGCCCGGGTAGCTATACCCCAAGCTCAGCCCACTCGCTTCTTCCTGTTGAGGAGAACAACAGCACCGATCGCGAGCAGCAAGCCAGCGAGACTTAGGGGTCCAGCTGGGGAAGCACCCGTTATAGCAAGTCCCCCGTCGGTACCGCCGGCTGCGTCGGTCGCGTCTGCGTCGCTAGCGTCTGCATCAGTGGCGTCTGCATCCGTGGCGTCTGCGTCGGTGGCGTCAGCATCCGTGGCGCCTGCGTCTGTTGCGTCGGTGGCGTCGGCGTCTGTGGCGTCTGCGTCTGTTGCGTCGGTGGCGTCAGCGTCCGTGGCGTCAGTCGCATCTGCGTCGGTGGCGTCGGCGTCGGTGGCGTCTGCGTCCGTGGCGTCGGCGTCAGTCGCATCTGCATCCGTGGCGTCTGCATCTGTGGCGTCTGCGTCCGTGGCGTCGGCGTCAGTCGCATCTGCATCCGTGGCGTCTGCATCCGTGGCGTCGGCGTCAGTCGCATCTGCGTCAGTCGCATCTGCATCCGTGGCGTCGACGTCGGTGGCGTCTGCATCTGTGGCGTCTGCGTCCGTGGCGTCGGCGTCAGTCGCATCGGCGTCGGCGTCGGCGTCGGCGTCTGCGTCTGTTGCGGCTGCGTCTGTTGCGTCAGTCGCATCTGCGTCCGTGGCGTCAGTTGCGTCTGCGTCGGTGGCGTCAGTTGCATCTGCGTCAGTCGCATCTGCATCCGTGGCGTCGGCGTCTGTGGCGTCGGCGTCTGTGGCGTCAGCATCCGTGGCGTCGGCGTCTGTGGCGTCTGCGTCCGTGGCGTCGGCGTCAGTCGCATCGGCGTCGGCGTCGGCGTCGGCGTCTGCGTCTGTTGCGGCTGCGTCCGTGGCGTCGGCGTCAGTCGCATCGGCGTCGGCGTCAGCGTCAGTGGCGTCTGCGTCTGTTGCGTCTGCGTCCGTTGCGTCTGCGTCGGTTGCATCTGCATCCGTTGCATCGGCGTCAGTTGCGTCTGCGTCAGTCGCGTCAGCGTCGGTAGCGTCAGCGTCTGCTGCGTCAGCCTCCTCATCGACGAAGTTGGCGCTGGCTTCCACGTTCAGCGTTTCCATCCGGTCGCGCTCGAGGGCGGCAAAGACCTGGCACGGCTTTTCGCCCTCTGGCGCCTGCGCCTGGGACCAGCTGAGATGTTCACGCGCGGGAGGGGTGGCCTCCAGAGACACCGTGGTTTCACCTGCAGCGCTGCCGGTGACGCAGAGAAGTACTGTCGCTGTTGCGTCGGGGTCGTCACTTGTCACAGTCAGAGTCCCGTTTGTGAGCGTTGCGTTGCTCTCGTTGTTCTCGCACAGCGCCACAGGCCCGCCCGAAGTTGTAACCGCGATGTTCTGGTCGAAGAAGTTTGTGGTGACCGCGAACTCCGCAATCTCGTCGACAGGCACGTCGACTCCGTCACCAGAGATACTCAAAACGTGCTCTCGATCGTCAGGCATCAGATGCAAGATCTCCGCCTGGCGTTCGGGGCTCATATTGTCATCGCACCAAGCCAAATCGGCATCGGCGCCGTCTTCCGATTCGAAGAATTCGCGGTCAGACACGCACCACACGAGATCCTGACGAGCCCGACGGTCCTCCTCCGTTGCGTTGGAGGCAAGAGTTGTTGCCCGCGCCGGGTCGGCATCAGGCTTAGCAGTAACCGCGAGGTCAGTGTTGATGATGTACGCGATTATCCGCTCTTGGTCCTCGGTCAGGCGTTCGTTGTTCGGCTGCCACTCCATCGGCGGCACGGCGACACCTGGTGTGTCAGTGAGGTTGCCATTTTCGTCGACACGCAGACAGGCCGCGGCCTCCTTATCCGTGCAGTACATCCATTCAGAGACCGCACCGACATTCTCGACATAGCGAACGCCACACCCTGCAGGGGATCCCCAGCCAAAGGGGGCGCCATTGGTGTTGAACCGGGTGCCTCTGACGTCGTACAAAACCGCGATGCCGCCGTCGTTGTAGTTGTCGAGCTGGGCGCCCGTGACCGTCAAGCTTGCCTCGGAAGGGTCTGACCCCACGCAGGCAGGGGCAGAGAACGGATCTGCCTCTGCTATTGGGGGAATGGCACTCAGGCTCACCTGCTGAGATGCCGAGGCTGTAACCGGTTGCTCGACTCCCAAAGCCGGTGAAACACCGGCGATTCCCAAAGCCGCCATCGCGGCAGTTACGACCGTGGCGACGATGCGTCGCCGGTGACGATGGGCTTTCATTCTTCCCCCTGTGCGAACTCCTGAACTTACAGAAGTGACTAAATGCAGATGTGCGGGCACAACTGCGCCTAGAGATGAGACGCACGAAACGTCGCAACATTACGCGATTCAGCAAAACTCTGACCGTGATCGTCCACCATCGTCGAATAGGGGTGGCCCCCGGCATCCGTCCCTGTCAGTATCGAGGCAGAACCGCTGCACCGATCTGCAACGAAAGAGGGACGACGATGTCCGATCAGGTATTCATCTTCATCGCGCTGGGGCTCTACTTCGCCGCGATGCTCATCATCGGTTATCTGGCATTTCGCCGGACGAAGGACCACGAGGATTACATGCTCGGGGGGAGGGATCTGCCGCCGTGGGTCGCGGCGCTGAGCGCCGGAGCATCCGATATGTCCGGCTGGCTCGTCATGGGTCTTCCGGGCGCGATCTATCTCTCCGGACTCATCGAGGCATGGATCGCCGTCGGCCTCACGATCGGCGCCTACCTGAACTGGCTGCTCGTCGCCCCGCGGCTTCGCGCGTACACACAGGTTTCGCGCAACTCGATCACCATTCCGAGCTTCTTCGAGAACCGGCTGCGTGACTCGTCGCGGATGCTGCGCATCCTCGCCGGTGTCGTGATCCTGGTGTTCTTCACGCTCTACATCTCTTCCGGCATGGTGGCCGGCGGTTTCTTCTTCGAGAGCTCGTTCAACTCCGACTACCTGCTCGGCATGGTGTTGGTTGCCGGAGTCACTCTTCTCTACACGCTGTTCGGCGGGTTCCTCGGCGCTTCCTTCACGGACGTCGTGCAAGGACTGATGATGGTGATCGCCCTGATTGTCGTCCCGGTCGCTGCGATCATCGCCGTCGGCGGTTTCGGCGAGGTGGCCACGTACGTCGAAGACCTTGCCCCGAACCACATCTCGCTCATCGGTGGAACTGCTCTGACCGGTGGAACGGTTTTGGCTATCATCGGGTCGCTCGCTTGGGGACTGGGCTACTTCGGCCAGCCGCACATCATCGTGCGGTTCATGGCACTACGTAACCCCGGCGAGGCGAAGGCTGCCCGCCGCATTGGGATGAGCTGGATGATCATCTCGCTGATCGGCGCAGTGTTCTCTGGCTTCGTCGGCATCGCCTACATGGCACACCAGGGCATCGATCTCGGTAACCCTGAGACGGTGGTGCTGGTGATGGCGCAGACACTGCTGCACCCGTTCGTCGCAGGCCTCGTGCTGGCGGCGGTGCTCGCGGCGATCATGAGCACGATCTCCAGCCAGCTGATCGTCGCCTCGTCGGCTCTCGTGGAAGACCTCTTCAAAGTGGTCAAGAAAGAGCCGTCGCCCAAGCTGCTGGTGATGCTCGGACGACTGACTGTGCTCGGCGTCGGCATCATCGCCGCGCTGCTCGCGATCATTCCCAACGATACGATCCTCGGGCTGGTCTCGTTCGCATGGGCCGGTTTCGGTGCGGCCTTCGGCCCACTGATCTTGCTCAGCCTGTTCTGGCGCAAGCTCACCAACTGGGGCGCCCTGGCTGGCATGTTCGTCGGTGCCGCCGGCGTCTTCATCTGGAAGGCCGTGTGGCCCGAGATGTACGAACTGCTGCCCAGCTTCATCTGCGCGATGATCGTCGCGGTGGTAGTCAGCCTCATCACCCACAAGGACGGGACGGAGCGCCAGGACGAGATCCTGCAGGAGTTCACTGACACCGGCACCTTGCTGACGGTCAACGGGGTGGGGCGCGGAGCGCGTACGAACCGCATGACGCCGTAGGGCTTGCCTGACGAGGGGGCGGATGCTGCGGCATCCGCCCCCTCGTGGCGCTCGCCCGGCGTGCAGAGGGGCACGCCTGCCGCGCGGGAGAATGAAAGCATGTCCTCCGACCTCGCCACGATCATCCGCTCGCTGGCCGACGGCGCAGCCGTCGATTCCGATGCGCTGCGAACCGCGCTGGAAGGCGACGCGGATGCTGCGGATGCACTGGTGCACCTGGGGCGCAGCCTGGCGACACTTCGTCAGCGGGGTGCCGAGCTGCGCGCGGTAATGTCGTCGACTCGCGACCTGCTTTCGGTGACCGATCCTGACCTCATGCTGCAGCGCATTGTGGATCGCGCGCACGAGCTCATGGAGGTCGACGTCGCCTATCTCTCCGTCTACGAGCCTGTCCAGGACGAGCTCTATGTCCGTGCCGAGACCGGGACTATCTCTCCCCGGTTCCTCGGCATGGTCGTGCCTGCCGGTGTCGGCCTCGCCAGCGTCGCCGTTCACACTCAGCATCCGCAGTGGGTAGAGGACTACTCCACGCTCACAAGCGTGCCCCACGATCCGACGATCGACGCGATCATGAGGGAGGAGCAGTTGCGCTCGCTGCTCGGAGCGCCGCTGGTCGTCAACGGCAGGGTTCTCGGGGTGCTGTTCGCTGCCAGTCGTGTGCCCCATGCCTTCCGTCCGGACGAGGTCGCGCTGCTCTCGGCCTTCGCCGGACACGCCGCCCTCGCGCTGCACCAGGCGCAACTGCTGCGCGACGCGACTGAGGCGACGGCGGAGGCAGCCTCACGCCAGCGGGACGTCGAGTGGGCGGCGGGCCTGCACGATGCGCTCACCCGACTGGTCGTCGATGGGCACGGTGCCGAGGCAATCGTCGATGCGCTCGCGGAGGCACTTGGTCGGCAGGTGGCGCTGGCGGGCGATGAGGACCTGCCCGCCGACCCCGTGGTGCGACGAGCCGCGACCGACGCCGCTCAGAGCGGTCGCAGCGTCATGGTTGCCCATCCCCGGATCGAACTGGTGGCCGCGGTACTCGGAGCGGGAACACGATCCAGCACGTTCCTGGTGGCCGGCGGCGAGCGGATGCTGACGCAGATCGAGCGGCGCACGGTCGAACGCGCGGCCCTCATGGCTGCGCTCGTCCGGTTGCGCCTCGACGCCCTGGATGATGCAGAAGAGCGTGTGCGCGGCGAGCTCGCCACCGAATTGCTCGAGGGGCCGACCAACCGGGCGTCGGGGATTCGTCGTGCGGCCACACGCAACTATGCCATCCATGATCCGTGGGTCACCATCGTCCTGCCATGCGCCGCAGGAGATCGCACGCGACTGGTCGCACGGCTGCGCTCGCATACCGACTGGCTCGTCGCGACATCGCCGCATGGCGTGACGGTTCTCGCGCCGCTCGGAGCGCAGCCCGCGCAGTCGTCACCGGTCGCCGTCGCGCGCGTCGTGCAGGAGATCTGTGCGGATGCGGCGCCGTTCGCTCTCGCCACCGGATCCACCACGCTCGATGCGGCAGCCGCAGAGGCGCCGAACTCGTGGCATGTTGCGGCGCTCGCACGAGGTCTCGGCATCAGCTCCGGCGTGCTCGACGCGGTCTCGCTCTCGCCGTATGCGCTGCTGTTCGGGGGTGACGGTGCCGCGCTGGCCAACTTCGTGGGTAGCATGCTCTCGCCGGTGCTGCGCTGGGATCAGACACACGGCAGTGTCCTCGTGGACACCCTCGCCGCACTGTTCGACGAGCGCTGGTCGTTGGCTGCCACCGCACGCACGCTGCACATCCACCTCAACACGCTGAAGCAGCGCATTCAGCGGATGCAGATGCTGCTTGGCGACGAGCTGAACCAGCCGGAAACGCGCTTCCGGCTGGAGCTCGCCGTACGGGTGGAGCGGGCCAGAAGAGCTGCAGAACAGACATTGCACATCGATTGAATGTGTCCGAATCGGATCTATGTCGAGGGGTGCGGCCGCTGATTAGATGTCGAAGTTGGGTGGCAACGACTGCCACATGAAAGGACGACGACGTGGCTACGACATCCCGCCTGAGCGGACTACGCAATCTGACTGTCGAGGAACGACGAAAGACCGTGACGGAAGCGATCGGCGACGTCGATCTGAGCGCCCTGGCCGGAGACGGGCTGAGTATCGAGCAGGCCGACCGCATGGTCGAGAACGTGATCGGGCAGATCAGTATCCCGGTCGGTGTGGCCACGAACGTCATCGTCAACGGCCGTGAGGTCCTGGTGCCGATGGCCACGGAGGAGCCCTCGGTCGTGGCCGCCGCATCCAACATCGCGCGCATGGCGCGCCGGTTCGGCGGCATCGTCACCACCTCCACCGAGCCCCTCATGCAGGCCCAGATCCAGTTGCTCGATGTCGCCGATCCGTACGGCGCCCGTGCACGCATCCTCGAAGCGAAGGACGAAATCCTCGCGCTGGCGGACGAGCAGGATCCCAAGCTCGTATCGGTCGGCGGCGGCGCACGCGACCTGCTGGTACGCACGATCCATGGGCTGCTCGACGAGCACCTCATCGTGCACCTGGTGGTCAACGTCGGCGACGCCATGGGCGCGAATGCCGTGAACACGATGGCCGAGGCGATCGCGCCCAGGCTTGCAGAGATCGCCGGCGGGCGATCGTTGCTACGGATTCTCACCAACCTCGCGGACCTGCGCCTCACCCGCGCACGCCTGACCATCCACCCCGATGAGGTCGGCGGGCCGGAGATCGTCGCGAACATGGTCGCCGGCGCGGCCCTCGCCTATGACGACCCTTATCGCGCCGCGACCCACAACAAGGGCATCATGAACGGCATCTCTGCCGTCGTTCTCGCCACGGGCAACGACACCCGAGCAGTGGAAGCCGGCGCACATGCCTACGCAGCACGCGACGGCCAGTACCGTGCGCTGTCGCGCTTCGAACAGGATGCCGACGGCAACCTCACCGCAACGATTGAACTGCCGATGGCGGTGGGTCTCGTCGGGGGAGCGACCAAGTCGCACCCCGCAGCCCGCGCAGCAGTGGCGATGACCGAGGTCACCACCGCGCGAGAGCTGGGCGAGATCGTCGCCGCGATCGGACTTGCGCAGAACGTCGCCGCTGTCCGTGCCTTGGCCGCCGAGGGTATCCAGCGCGGGCACATGGGCCTGCACGCCCGCAATGTCGCCGTCGCGGCTGGCGCCGGCGCCGATGAGGTCGACCGGGTTGCCGCCGCACTGGTGGAGCGGGGTGCGGTACGCGCCGATGTCGCCGAGCAGATCCTCGCCGAACTTCGAGCCGCGCGATGACGACCACCCGCAGCCTCGGCCTCCCTACCGTTGCCCCGCACCAGGGCCTTGCCGACGACGTGGAGATCTGGGAAGTGGCCCCTCGCGATGGGCTGCAGGCAGAGAAGACGCTCGTCGACGTCGATACCAAGGTCCAACTCATCGAGCGTCTGGCCGCGGCCGGTGCTCCGGTGATCGAGGTCGGCAGCTTCGTACGTGCCGACCGGGTGCCGCAGATGGCAGATTCCCGTGAGGTTTTCTCCCGCACGAAGCATCTCGCGGCACGCACCCCTGTTCTCGTGCCGAACGTGCGGGGTTACGACCTTGCGCGTGAGGCGGGAGCGGACGATATTGCCGTGTTCCTGAGCGTCACCGAGTCGTTCTCCGAGGCCAACCTCGGCGCGTCGAGAGAGCGGATGGAACAGGCCGTGGAGCAGGTTGTGACGCGCGCTGCAGCCGACGGAGTACGCGTTCGCGGCTATTTGTCGATGGTTTTCGGAGACCCGTGGGAGGGTGAGGTCGCCGTCGGAGAGGTCGTGCGTCTCGCGCGTCTCATGCGCGACTGGGGCATCGCAGACCTCTCGCTCGGCGACACCATCGGCGTCGCCACCCCCGGCCAGGTTCGCGGTGTCGTCAGAGCGCTCGTCGCCGACGGAATCCCGACCTCGGCGTTGGCACTGCATATGCACGACACCTACGGCATGGCGCTCGCGAACGTCTACGCGGGTCTGGAAGAGGGTGTGCGCATCTTCGATGCCGCAGCAGGAGGCGTGGGCGGATGCCCGTTCGCGAAGTCCGCCACCGGCAACCTCGCCACCGACGATCTTGTCTGGATGCTCACCGGGCTCGGCATCCGCACTGGCATCGACCTTGATGCACTTACCGAGACGAGCGCCTGGCTTTCCCAGGTGCTCTCCAAGCCCACCACGTCACGAGTCGCAGCGGCGCTGACCCGATAGAGAGGACATTCCCTTGTCAGAAAGACAACTCCTGGAGGTGTGGGGCGACACCGTCGATAGCAAGCACCTTCTCGCCTCGATCGGACTCGGTGTCGGCATCGCCGTGCCGGTCTTCCTCGTCGCAGAGTGGGGCTTCGCAGAGCTCACCGGCGGAGATGCGCTCGGCGGCTCCTACGCACTGGTGACCGGGCTGGCCGCCTGCGTGCTCGCAGCAGTGATCGCGGCACGCCTATTCAAGCCCAAGCGCATCGTCAGCATCGGGGAGGCTCCCACCGGATCTCGCGAAGCTGCGATGGACTCCATCGAAGCCGAGCTCGG
Source organism: Microbacterium sp. A94 (assembly GCF_051842855.1). Classification (NCBI taxonomy): domain Bacteria; kingdom Bacillati; phylum Actinomycetota; class Actinomycetes; order Micrococcales; family Microbacteriaceae; genus Microbacterium; species Microbacterium sp. A94. Next base: position 45,241 of record NZ_JBPXMU010000007.1, read on the forward strand.
CCCTCTCGGTGACCCAGACGAACTCCCGAGAGCGACACTCGCCGAGGTCAAGGAGCTCGGGTTGTATGACGACCTGCGCGCCCAGCATGAGAAGAACCAGCGCAAGCTCGCAGCCGGGGAGGTGGTGTGATGGAAACCTTCCTTGAACCCACCCTGTGGGCCTTGGGCATGGCAGTGCTCGGCACCGTCATCTTCGCGCTCATCGGCCTGGTCTCCGGAACGGATGAGACGGCGACGATCGCCCCGCTGACGCTTCTGGTCATCCTGCTCGGCGTTCCGCCGGCCGGTGTTTTCGCGTTCTTCATGGCAGCTATCGCGGCCAAGCACATCACGCACGCCATTCCCACAACCCTGTTGGGCATACCGGGTGACACGCTTGCCGCCCCGTTGCTGCGCGATGCGCAGATGCTCAGGGAGCTGGGCGTGCCGCACATCGCTCTGCGCAAAGCCATCTCCGGTGGTGTGGTCGCCGCGATCATCGCCGTTCCTTTGGCCGTGTTCTTCGCCTGGATCCTCACGCCGTTCTCCGCGGCGATCAGCTCGGTGGCCCCCTGGCTCTTCTTGGCAGCGACTGTGCTCATCGCGGTGCTCTCGAAGGGACGCTGGGGTGCGCTGATCGCGCTGGTGCCGTTCGTGCTGATCGTCGTCGGTCTGCAGGGCTTCTCCTCCGAAATTCTCGGCAAGAGCCTGTCGATCAGCTTCTTCCTCGGCATCGCAATCGGCCCGCTCATCGCGGACCTCGTCCTGGCTTCGACGCCGGCCGGCCGCGTGCTGATGAAGCGCGATGCACCGCGCTCATTCGACCTCGCGCCTGATGTGCGCACCTGGAAGGGGCGGATGCCGAACCCGATGCGCGTGCTCGATCGCGGCCAGCTGGCCAGCACGGCCGGGGCTGCGGTGATCTCCAGCGCAACCTTCGTGATTTCGCCTGTGGCGATGACGGTGCTGATGGGTGAGGCATTCGGTGGACGCATCAAGAACGGGTATCGCCGTCTGACGACGATGATGGCGGTGAAGAACGGCACGACGGAATCCACCTACATCGCCGAGACGCTGATCCCGCTGATCGCGATCGGCCTGCCGCTGTCGCCGATGGCCGCAGGTCCTGCGAACCCGCTGTTCAATGCACCGCCGGTGTACACGATCAATGCCGAGACGGGCGAGACGAACAACCTGCACAACATGCTCGGAGCTTGGGAGTTCCTCTTCTTCGGGCTCGCCGCGGTGCTGATCGCCATGATCATCACCTACCCGTTCGCGATGACGCAGGCCCACCGCGCGGCGTCCTGGATCATGAAGAAGGTCTCGCATGAGGCCATCATCGGCGCATTCGCCGGTCTCATCGCCGTGATCTGCCTCTACGAGGGTGGGATCATCGCGCTGCTGGTGGCCCTCACGATCGGTCTTGTCGGCGGGCTGCTGAACAAGCTGTTCCAGGTGCACACCGGCGTTCAATTCATGGGCTACTACGTGGCCGTGCTCACCGTGCCGGCGATCGCCGGGCTGCTCGCGGGCTGATCGCAGGAGCGTTCGACGAAGAAGCCGTCACCCGCAGGGGTGGCGGCTTCTTCGCGTGTAGTTCTACGGGCACGGGCTTAGATGCTCCAGCATCCGCCGAGAGCGAAACGCACAGCGCGTTCTGAACGCGGACGCGTAACGTCGGGGTTATGACGAGCGTCGATGTGACCGAGGCCGACCTGGGCCACGTGAAGGAGCTCCGTGACGAGTTTCAGCGGTTCCTACGGGAGTACGAGTTCGGCATCCGCGAGGTCGAGACGAAGATCTCGATTCTGCAGGATGAGTTCACCCACGATCACGCCTACAACCCGATCGAGCACGTCAAGACGCGGCTGAAGAGCCCCGACAGCATTGTCGAGAAGATCGCCCGCAGGGGAATCGACGACCCGGACTTCGCCCGCATCCGTGAAGAGATCACCGATATCGCCGGTGTTCGCGTGACCTGTAGCTTCGTCGCAGACGTGTACCGGCTGTTCGACCTGCTCGCTGCACAGGATGACATCACCATTCGTGTCGTGAAGGACTACATCGCCAAGCCGAAGGCGAACGGCTACCGGAGTCTGCACGCGATTCTCGAAGTGCCCGTGTTCCTATCGACCGGACCGCTTTTAGTTCCGGTCGAGGTGCAGTTCCGTACGATCGCGATGGACTTCTGGGCGAGCTTGGAACACAAGATCTATTACAAGTTCGCCAAGCAGGTGCCTGCGCATCTCGTCGACAGCCTGACCGATGCGGCCGAGGCCGCGAGCGAGCTCGATGTGAAGATGGAGCGCCTACACCGCGAAGCGCACGGCGTGCAGCAGCGGGAATTGCCAGCGCCGCCGCCGAGAACCGTGCAGGTTTAGTCGAGGAATTCCCGGGCAGCGGTGGCCAGCGCGGTGACGCCGACCTCGATCGTCGGGTGAATCTCCGGCGCGAAGAACGGGGAGTGGTTGGTGGGAATGGTCTGGGCGACCGAGTCGCTGGCGACCGCCGCGGCGAACGTCGCGGGGTCGATGCCTCCCCAGAACCAGAAGACCAGCGGTGCGCCGGCATCGCGCGCGAACCACGACACATCCTCGCTGCCGGTGATCATCCCCGGGTCGATCACGGCGGCTTCGCCGAGCGTGCGCTTCAACGCTGCGGTGACCCGCGTCACAGCATCCACGTCGTTGATGGTGGGCGGCAGGACGTGGTCGGTGCGGATCTCGGGTTCGCGCTCGGCTCCGGATGCCAGGGCCTCGGCCCGGACGATTCGCTCCACGCTCGCGAGCACACGCGCCCGTGCCTCGTCGTTTGGGTAGCGCAGACTGAGCTCGAGCGCCGCCTCGGCGGGGATGATGTTGTTCTTTAGCCCGGCGTGGATCGAGCCGACCGTAACGACCGCGACATCCTGCGGATCGGTCTCCCGGGAGGCGATCGTCTGCAGTCGCATGACGGTGGCGGCAGCCATCACCACGGGGTCGACAGTCGTGTGCGGTCGGGATCCGTGCCCACCACGGCCGTGCAGCGTCACGGTGAGGCCGTCGGATGCTGCCATCTGTGTGCCGCTGCGAACGCCGATGATGCCGGCGGCGAGGGGAGTGACGTGCTGGCCGAGCACGATGTCGGGCTTCGGATAGCGGTCGAGGATGCCAGCATCCAGCATCGCCCGCGCACCGGCGCCGTACTCCTCGGCGGGCTGCATGACGACGACAACGGTTCCCGACCACTCGCCGCGAGTTGCGACCAGCTGCTCCACGGCGCCGATCATCGCGGTCACATGCATGTCGTGGCCGCACGCGTGCATGACGGGGACCGTGTTTCCGGCTGGATCGATTCCGGTCGCGGTGCTGGCATAGGCCAGCCCGGTCTGCTCTTGGACGGGCAGTGCATCCATATCGGCGCGCATCCAGACGACAGGTCCGTCGCCGTTGCGCAGCAGCGCGACAACACCGGTAATGCCCACGCCCTCTTCGACTTCGAGCCCGAGATCGCGCAGGTGGCCGGCGGCGATGCCGGCGGTGCGCGTTTCCTGGAACGACAGTTCGGGATGCCGGTGGAGGTCGATGTACAGCGATTCGAGGTCGATGCTCATGGGCTGAGCTTATCGGCGCTCCGCGCGCAGTTCACGGTGTCCTGAGCCCGCCTCGGGCGAGGGCAGCAGGCTAGGGCTCCGAGCTAGGGCTCCGAGCTAGGGTGGAAGCCGCCCCCTTCCGGGCAATCACCCCTGGAGTCTTCATGACCACAACCGCTGACGACCGTGCCCGTTACCGTGCGAATCCGTCTGTGCTCGACGCGCTGAAGAGCCCGCGACTGCTGACCCGGGAAGTGCTCGCCGGACTCGTTGTGGGACTTGCTCTCATCCCCGAAGCGATCGCGTTCTCGATCATCGCCGGAGTCGACCCGAAGGTCGGCCTGTTCTCGGCGTTCGTGATGGCCGTGTCAATCGCGTTCGTCGGCGGACGCCCGGCCATGATCAGCGCTGCCACCGGCGCCGTCGCTCTGGTCATCGCCCCGGTGATGCGCGAGCACGGGATGGACTACTTCATCGCGACCGTCATCCTCGCGGGCATCTTCCAGGTGCTGCTCGCGGTACTCGGCGTCGCCAAGCTCATGCGCTTCATCCCGCGCAGCGTCATGGTCGGATTCGTCAACGCACTCGCGATCCTCGTCTTCATTGCGCAGCTTCCGCACCTGATCGATGTGCCATGGCTGGTGTATCCGCTCGTCGCGGCAGGAATCGCGATCATGGTCCTCATGCCGCGCATCACCAAGGTCATCCCGGGTCCGCTGGTGTCGATCGTTCTGATCACCGCGGTCGTCGTCGTGTTCGCGCTGGATGTTCCCACCGTCGGCGACGAGGGCGAATTGCCGCGGAGCCTTCCCGAGCTGTTCCTCCCAAATGTTCCGCTCACCTGGGAGACGTTCGCGATCATCGCCCCGTTCTCGCTGGGAATGGCGCTGGTCGGGCTTCTGGAATCGCTCATGACCGCGAAGCTCGTCGATGAGATCACCGATACGCACTCGCGGAAGACGCGCGAGGCATGGGGGCAGGGCGTGGCGAACATGCTGTCCGGTTTCCTGGGCGGCATGGGTGGCTGCGCGATGATCGGGCAGACGATGATCAACGTGAAGGTGTCCGGTGCCAGGACGCGGATATCGACGTTCTGCGCGGGCGTGTTCCTGCTCGTCCTGGTCGTCACCCTCGGTGACATCGTCGCGATCATCCCGATGGCGGCCCTGGTCGCCGTGATGATCATGGTGTGCGTTGCGACCTTCGACTGGCACAGCATCCGCCCCTCGACACTGAAGCGCATGCCCAAGAGCGAGACGATCGTGATGGTCTCGACCGTCGTGATGGTCGTGCTGACCGAGAACCTCGCCATCGGCGTCGTCGCCGGGGTCATCGTCGCCTCTGTGCTGTTCGTCCGCCGCGTCGCGCACGTCGTCTCGGTCACCCGCACGATTGACGAAGACCGCGCACACTACGTGGTCGACGGGGCGCTGTTCTTCGCATCGAGCAACGACCTGACCACCCAGTTCGAGTACACCGATGACCCGGGCCGCATCATCATCGACATGTCGCGCTCTCACATCTGGGATGCTTCGACGGTCGCGGCTCTGGATGCCATCGTGACGAAGTACGCCCGACTCGACAAGCAGGTCGAGCTCGTCGGTATGAACGATGCGACCGGAGTCTTCCACGGCCGGTTGAGCGGTGGGTTCCCGGCGGCGTAGCCGCAGCCAGGACCGCGCCGCTTCAGACCCGGGCGGTCGTCCCGCGCACGATGAGCTCGAACGGCAGTTCCTCGTGCTCTTGGGCGGGCGCTGCCGCATCGGCTGCGAGCTTTGTGAGCACGGCGTCAGCCGCCCGTTCACCCTGGCCCAGCGGGAACTGATCGACCGTTGTCAGACCGAAGAACGCCCCGAGCTCGTGACCATCGATGCCGATGATCGAGAGATCTTCCGGTACGCGGAACCCGAGATCACGGGCTGCCAAAAGGGCACCGATGGCCATCTCATCGGATGCAGCGAACACCGCGGTCGGGCGCGGCCCCGGACGCCCGAGCAACTGCTTGCAGGCGCGGTAGCCACCGTCCACGGTGAAGTCCGCCGGCTCCAGGAACTCTGGTTTCAGAGCGACTCCGGCATCCGCCAGTGCCTTCTCGAAACCGAGCCGACGGTTGGTCGGAATGTGAAAGTCGATATCGAACTCCGGGTTCGCCCCGATGTGCGCGATCGCGGTGTGCCCGAGGCTCAGCAGATGCTCGGTCGCAAGCTGTGCAACCGCGAGGTCGTCCACGCTGAGCGTGTCGAGCTTCGGATTGGGGCCGCCGATGGCGATGATCGGCAACCCGAGTGCGAGCATCCGGTCGGTCTCTTCGTCGTTCAGCTCGATCGACACGGCGATCACAGCATCCACGCGTTGACGTCTCAGGGCGGTTTCGAAAACGCTCCGACGAACATCCCTGTCTGCGGTGATGTTGTAGAGCGTGATGTCGTAGCCCTGCCGCATCAACGCGCTGGATACCCCCGACAGGACCGTGCTGAAGAACCAGCGGTCCAGGAACGGGACGACCACGCCGATGTTGCGCGTGCGCCCCGACGCGAGACTGGATGCCCGCGAGGAGACCACGTAGCCGAGCTTCTGCGCGGCCACGTGGACTCTCTCGCGGGATGCCGCCGACACATAGCCGCGACCGCTGAGGGCGCGCGAAACCGTCGCCGTTGATACTCCGGCGAGTTGCGCGACCTCATCGATGCCGACCATGTGCGGCGGTCAGGCCTTCCGGTACCAGGCTGCGGTGTCGGTGGGCACCGCGGTCCCCTCGAACGCCTGGCTCTGCGCGACGAAGGTCACGCCTTCGCCGAGCTCGAGCGGAGCGGAACCGAGGTTCGCCACCACATGCAGGTCGCGGCGGCGGAATGCGACAGCATCCGCTCCGAGGTCTTCCCACACCATCGAGCCGGTGCCGAGCGCGCTTTCGCGGCGCAGGCGCAGCAACTGCTTGTACAGGTTGAGGGTGGATCCGGCATCCGCCTCCTCGACGTCGCGGGCGAAACGGGCCCACTCGTCCGGCTGCGGCAGCCAGGAGCCACCGGTCTCGTTGAAGCCGAAGGCCGGGGCATTCGCTTCCCACGGGATCGGTACGCGGCAGCCGTCACGGCCGTAGCGCTCGCCGTTCGTACGGAACCAGGTCGGGTCCTGTCGGAACTCGTCCGGGATCTCCATCGCCTCGGGAAGACCCAGCTCTTCGCCCTGGTAGAGGTAGGACGAACCCGGCAGGGCAAGCATGACGGTGGTCGCGGCGCGCGCGCGGGCAAGCCCGGTCGCCTGGTCAGGCTTGCCGGCGGAGAGCGGGCCGATGCCATCGCCCTGCGGGCTGTCGGCGGTCAGTGCCAGACGCGAAGCGTGGCGGATGACGTCGTGGTTGGACAGCACCCAGGTGCTGGGTGCCCCGACGTCGCCGAACTGCTCGAGCGACTCTCTGATGACGCTGCGGATGCGCTCGGCATCCCACTCGGTCATCATGTACGGGAAGTTGAAGGTCTGGTGCATCTCGTCCGGCCGCACCCAGAGGGCGGTCTGCTCGAGCGTGGGCAGCCAAGCCTCGCCGCACAGGGCGCGATCGCCGTCGTACTCGGCGAGCACCTTGTGCCAGTCGCGGTAGATGTCGTGCACGCCGTCCTGACCCCAGTAGGGCACGTCGTCCACGCCGCCCATCGAGCCGGCGTCCGCCGGAGGCGTGTAGTCGGGCAGGCCGTCAGCCTTGATCATGCCGTGGGCGACATCAACGCGGAAGCCGTCGACACCGCGGTCGAGCCAGAAGCGCAGCACGCCACGGAACTCCTCGCGCACCTCTTCGTTGGTCCAGTCGAAGTCGGGCTGGGTCGCATCGAAGATGTGCAGGTACCACTGGCCGGGCGTGCCGTCGGCCTCGGTGACACGCTCCCACATGCCGCCGCCGAAGACGCTCTCCCAGTTGTTCGGGGGCAGTTCGCCGTTCTCGCCCTTGCCGTCGCGGAAGACATACCGCGCGCGCTCGGGGCTGCCGGGGGCCGCCTTCAAAGCCGCCTGGAACCAGACGTGCTGGTCGGAGGAGTGATTCGGGACCAGGTCGACGATGACGCGGATGCCGCGGGCGTGAGCTGCGGCGAGCATCGCGTCGAAGTCGGCGAGGGTGCCGAAGAGTGGGTCGACGTCGCGGTAGTCGGTGACGTCGTAACCGGCATCCTTCTGCGGACTCGTCATGAACGGGCTCAGCCAGATGGCGTCGATGCCGAGTTCCTGCAACGAGTCCAGCCGGCCGGTGATGCCGGGAAGGTCGCCGATTCCGTCGCCGGACGCGTCAGCGAATGACCGGGGATAGATCTGATAGATAACGGCGCTGCGCCACCACTCGGAACCGGGCGCCGCGGACTGCTCAAGCTCTGTCATGCGACGAGCCTACTGCAAGCGCTTACAGATGCGCTAGAGCGCCGATCGAATCGGTTCGGTGATCCTGCCCTCCGGCACACTTGCAGGGCGATCGTACGGGCGCAGGGCGACACGCCGTGAAATGCCTCTGCATCCGTGAATCGGACCTGCATCCGTGCCGGTGTCAGCTGCCGATCACGACGTTGACCGGGGCCTCGCCGCGCAGCATCCGCTCGACCTGCTTGCGGATCAAACGCGCGATGCGCGGATTCATGGCAGTGGATGCTCCGCCCACGTGCGGTGAGATGAGGGCGCCGTCGGTCTTCCAGAGCGGATGCCCCGCCGGGATCGGTTCCGGATCGATGACGTCGAGGGCTGCACGGATGCGGCCGCCCTCGCGCACCAGTGCATCGGTGTCGATGAGGGTGCCGCGGCCTACGTTGACCAGAAGCGCGCCGTCGGGCATGCGTGCGAGCATCCGCTCGTCGAACAGATGATGCGTTGCCGCGCCTCCGGGGAGGGTCAGAATGACGATCTCCGCATCTGCGACCAGCGTCTCGAGCTCATCGATCGCATGCACCTGCACGCGGCCCAGGCGCTCGTGCCACACCGGTCGGGCGGTGCGCGCGACTACCGTCAGCTCAACCTCGAACGGCTCCAAGCGCAGCGCGATGGCTTCGCCGACGCCGCCGAATCCGACCAGCAGTACCTTGCGGTCGGCCAGGCTCTCCGCGAATACCGGTGACCACTCGCCCTGCTGCTGCGCGAGCACGAACCGGGGGAACTGCCGCTGCGCGGCCAGCGTGAGGGCGAGTGCGAGCTCAGCGGTGGATGCCTCGTGCACGCTTGCGGCGTTGGCGAAAGGCATCCCCGCAGGCAGGACATCGGCGACCCCGTCGTATCCGATCGACTGGCTCTGCACGAGTCCGATGTCGAGGCCCTCGAGGTTGCCGAGTACCTTCGAGCTGCCCATGTACGGAGAAACCGCCAGATCGATGCGCTCGCGCGGCGCTGGGGAGTGCATATCCCAGACCTCGAGCTCCACGCCCTCGGGCAGCGTGCCGATGTTCTCGGCCAGGCGGGCGGTGGGGACGGTGACGAAGAGATTCACACTCTGAGCCTATCGACCGCGGAGGGCCTATCGATCGTGACCGGGCAGGGGAGTAGCCTCGGCCACAACGGCGACGCTCGGTCGCGCAGATTCTCAAGGAGGAGTCATGATTCCGGAGATCAACTACTGGGCGGTGCTGCTGGCCATGCTCTCGAGCATGATCGTCGGGTCGATCTGGTACACCCCGAAGGTGTTCGGCACCCGCTGGGCGCGGCTGGCGAATGTCGACATCGAAGGCTCTGCCAAGAGCGCCCTGTGGCCGATCATCACCACAGTTCTCGTGAGCTTCATGACGGCAGGGGTTCTTGCCGGAGCATCCGCCATCGCCTGGCACTTCTACGAGGGGTCATTCTTCAGCGCGGCCGTCGTCACGGCCATCCTGCTGTGGGCGGGATTCACCGCCGCCCGTTTCATCACGCACGACGCCTTCGAAGGTCGCCCCACTCAGCTGACGACGCTGAACATCGCGCACGAACTGGTCACCGTGGTGATCATGGCCGTGATCATCGGAGTCTGGCCGCCGGTTCTCGGCTAGTTCTGGCGCGTTACGTCTGCAGGAGGGTGTTGCACCTGTCGGACTCTTTGTGGAAAAAGGTCCGACGGATGTAACAGTCTCCGACGGATGTAACAGATGGATGCCGCGGCATCCGCCCCGGGCGGGGAAAGGCTACGCGGCTACGCGGCTGACGGCGGCGATGGCGCTCGTGAAGAACGCCAGACCGTCGATGCCCGAGCGCATGGCCTGAGCCGTGTTCGGGCCGAAGCCCGCCTCGGTGGCGTGCTCGGGGTGCGGCATGAGGCCGACAACGTTGCCCGCCTCGTTGCGCACGCCGGCGATATCGCGCAGCGAGCCGTTCGGGTTGACCCCGGCGTAGCGGAACGCCACCAGACCTTCACCCTCCAGGCGGTCGAGCGTCTCGTCGTTGGCGATGTAGCCGCCCTCGCCGTTCTTCAGCGGGATGATGATCTCCTGGCCCTGCGTGAACTCGTTCGTCCAGGCGGAGCCGGTGTCTTCGACGATGAGCTTCTGATCGCGGCGCACGAAGCTCTGGTGCTCATTGCGGATGAGGCCGCCGGGCAGCAGGTGCGCCTCGACGAGCATCTGGAATCCGTTGCAGATTCCGAGCACGGGCATGCCCTTCGCGGCGGCATCCTTCACCTCGGCCATGATCGGCGACAGCGCGGCGATGGCGCCGGAGCGCAGGTAGTCGCCGTAGCTGAAACCGCCGGGCAGGACGAGAGCGTCGACGCTTTCGAGATCGTGCGAACCGTGCCAGAGCGCAACGGGCTCGGCGCCGGCGAGGCGTACGGCGCGCTGGGCGTCGCGGTCATCCAGCGACCCGGGCCAGGTGATGACCCCGATGCGGACGGTCACTCGACGACCTCGATACCGACGACGTCCTCGATCACCGAGTTGGAGAGCACGTCTGCTGCGATCTTCTCGGCCTCGGCGAGCACAGCGTCGGTGACCTCACCGTCGACGGTGAGTTCGAAGCGCTTGCCGATGCGCACGTCGCTGAAGGCGGTGACGCCCAGACGTGCAAACGCACCCGAGACGGCCTTTCCCTGCGGGTCGAGCAGTTCGGACTTGGGCATGACGTCGACGACGATGGTGGGCATGAACGGCTCCGGATGTCGCGGGAAGGCGGGCATGCCCAGTCTAGTGTCCTCGTAGCATCCGCTCTGTGCTCCCAGGGAAGTGATTGCATGCGTCGGAATAGAATCGACGCGTCGGTCGTTGACACCGGCAGACCGCAATCGGCTCAGCTGAGCCCGAACAGAAGGAAACACCTGTGACTCGCACTATCGGCTACATCGTCGGCAGCATCTCCAGCGCCTCCATCAACCGCCGCCTTGCGCGCGTTCTCGCGAATCTCGCTCCTGAGGGCACGGAACTTGTCGAGATCCCGATCAAGGACCTCCCCTTCTACTCGCCGGACTTCGACGGCAACTTCCCGGAGGTGGCCACCGAGTACAAGAAGGCCATCGCCGACGTCGACGGCGTCATCATCGTCACCCCCGAGTACAGCCGCTCTATCCCCGGCGTGCTGAAGAACGCCCTGGACTGGTCGACCCGCCCCTACGGCGACATGTCGTTCTACGGCAAGCCCGTCGCCGTCATCGGCACCTCCGGATCCGGTGTCGCAACCGCAGCGGCCCAGCAGCACCTGCGCGCGATCCTCGGTCACTTCAGCGCAATCACGATGGGCCAGCCTGAGGGCTTCATCCAGGACCGCCCGGGCCTGTTCACCGAAGAGGGCCAGGTCACGGATGACTCGACCGCTGGTTTCCTCGTCGGCTACCTCGAGGCGTTCAACGGCCTCATCAACCGCGTGCAGCACTCCGCGGAGCTCGTGAACTCCTAAGCATTCTTGCTTGATCGGATGCCCTGCAGCCTCGTGCTGCGGGGCATCCGTCGTTTTCTCGCATGCGTCGAACTCCAGTACGTCGGTCTCAGTGAGGTCTCGAAATACCGAATGTAAGGTTCACGCCAACCCATGCCGCAGCGCCAGCACCACCGCCTGCACCCGATCGCGGGCACCGATCTTCTGCAGCACGCGTGAGACGTGGGTCTTCACCGTCGCTTCACCGATGAACAGTGCTGTCGCGATCTCTGCATTGCTCATCGCTTCGGACAGGAGCGCGAGAACTTCTGCCTCACGCTCGGTAAGCGGCTCGATGAGATCGAGTGAAGGGGCGGATGCCGTGGCCACAGCTCCGTCCCCCGTCGAGGCCGTCGCATACCGCTGCACGACACGCCTGGTCACCTCTGGTGCCAGCATCCCGTCGCCTGCGGCGAGCACGCGCACCGCGGCGACCAGATCCTCCGGGCCGCCGTTCTTCAACAGGAAACCGCTCGCGCCAGCATCCAGAGCGCTGAACAGATAGTCATCGCGATCGAAAGTCGTCACGATCGCGATCGCGGCGTGCACGTTCGGATCGGAGATGATCCGTCTGGTCGCCTCGATGCCATCCATGTCGGGCATCTGTACATCCATGCAGATGACATCCGGGTGCAGAGTGGATGCCGCAGTCACCGCTTCGGCGCCGGTCGATGCTTCGCCGACCACGGTGATGTCGGGCTGGATGTCGAGGATGGTGCGGAATCCGGCGCGCAGCATCGCGTGATCGTCGACGAGGAGAACGCGGATCGGGTCGGTCATGCGGCGGCTCCAGCCAGTTCAGCGTGTGCGGCCAGCGGAATCTGCACGCGCACGCGCCAGCCTCCACGCTCGCGAGGTACAGATTCAATCGTGCCACCCGAGGCCAGGGTGCGCTCGCGCATGCCCAGCTGTCCCATTCCCGGCCGGGGCGCGAGCACTGGCCGGCCGGTGTTCACCACTTCGAGCTCGACGCCGGTCGCGGTGTAGCGCAGACGCACGTCGGCCGTAGCTCCGATGCCCGCATGGCGGCGGGCGTTGGTGAGTGACTCCTGTGCGATTCGATAGAGGTTTACCTGCACGACTGACGGCACTGGCCGTTCTTCGCCGATGACCGTGTATTCGGTCGGGAGTCCTGCGCCATTCGACGCCGCGACGAGTTGCGCGATGTCGGCGAGCGAGACGGTGGACGCAGCATCTTCGTCGTCGCCGTTCGACCGCAGGGTCTCCAGGAGGTGTCTCAACTCGCTGATGGCTTCGCGCGCCGATTCTTCGACGCTGGAAAGGATCTGCTTCGACCGAGCGGGATCCTGATCGAGGACCATGCGCGCGGCCCCTGCCTGCACGCCCATCACCGATACATGGTGCGCGACGACGTCATGAAGCTCGCGCGCGATGCGGACGCGATCGAGCGCCACCGCCTGCGCCGCAGTGACCTCGCGCTCGCGTTCCAGGTCTTCTGTGCGCTGCTCGAGGGACTGACGCTGCATTGCGGCCTTCCAAGCGTGCTCTCCGAAGTAGTAGGCGCCGCCGAAGTAGAGCACGTTCACCAACAGCTGCAGCATCATGAAGGCGAGGTACGGCGACATCGCCCCCGCGACGATCTCCTCTTCGTTGGCGGTGTCGATCGCGTCACGGTACATCGTGATCATCAGCCAGATGAACATGCCGACGATGATCGACACCCGCACGATCATCGCCGCACGGCGGTTGGCCATCCACGCACCCACCGTGTACAGCCCGATGAACATCGCGATGTTTCCGGCATACATCTCCGGCACGCGCAATGTCGCGGCGAAGAAGTACGCGACTGAGACGATGACCGCGACCTGAGCAGGCCAGATGCGGCGCGCGGCGAGCGGAAGCGCGAGCACGAGCAGGTAAACAATCGCCTGCCACAGTGGTGCCTGCTCTTCGCCGTACAGTCCGGAGACCGCCGACAGCGCGGCGCTAATGATGCCGGCGACGAACACGACGCCGGCCAGCAGCAGGTCGGACTGTCGTTGGCGCGCGGTCAGCGCGCGTGATGATGCGGACATACTTCCACGGTACGGGCAAGCGGATGCCGGGACATCCGCCGCACGACGGACTCGCCGCCGCTATTTGCTATTGAAAAGCGCGGTTGTTGTTCGCAAGCTTGAAGAATCGATACGACAAAGGAGCCAGTATGTCTACGAAGATCTTCGTTATCATCCCCACCTCCGATGCGGTCCTCGCGAAGGGCCTCGCCGCTGAACAGGGCGGCGCATCATGACTGGTCGCATCATCATCGATCTGTTCGCCACCCTTGACGGAGTCGCCCAAGCTCCGGGTGGGCCGGAGGAGGACGCCTCGGATGGCTTTCCCTTCGGCGGCTGGCAGGCCGGAGTTCCCGACGCGGCCGTCGGAAAATGGGTGATGGAGGGGATGTCGACGCTCGACGCGCTGTTGCTTGGCCGGCGCACTTACGATCTGTTCGCGTCATACTGGCCGCGCCACACGACGGGCCCGGAGGGCTGGATCGGGCAACTGTTCGATCGCGTTCCGAAGTACGTCGCCTCGCACGACGCAGACATCGATCTGGAATGGCAGGGCAGTTCGCGGGTCGGCGCAGACCTCAGGACCGAACTCGCCGCGCTGCGCGAAAGTCACCGCGACGTGCACGTGATCGGCAGTATCGACCTCGTGCAGACACTGCTCGCCGAGCAGTTCTTCGACGAGCTGCAACTGTGGGTGTATCCGGTCGTGCTCGGTCGGGGCAAGAAGGTGTTTCCAGACGGCTCTGCCGCCGCGAATCTGACGCTGCTCGGTGCTGAGGTTGGCGAGAACGGAGCAGTGAGTCTGCGCTACGCGACCGCTCCTGGTCCGGTGCGCACCGGCGTCATGGGGGAGTGATTCTGCCTCCCGTCGCCCAGCACAGTCCCGCACGCCGTTGCCCGCCCAGTCCTGCGGGTCGTTGAGCGACGCTTCGACCCGCTCCACTCGCTCAGTGCGGGCCCCCGCGAGTCGAAGCCGGCCAGCTCTCACTGAGTTGCGGCGTGCAACTCAGGGGCCGAGAGCAGTGATCGGAACGACCAGAACGCCGTCGGGACGCCGGTAGGTGAACCGTCCCGCGGTGATCACGATTAGGGCTGACGGATCCCCGTGGCGACTCGTATCGACCTTGCCTGCGAAATGTAGCAGGGACGCGGCGGCGGCATCGGCGGCGACTTCGCCCATCTTGACTTCGACGGCCGCCCAGTTCCCGTCGGGTAATTCGAGGATCATGTCGATCTCGGCGCCGGTCTGGGAATCTCGCCAGGAGGACAGGGTGGCGTTCAATGCCTGCGAGTAGATGCGTAGGTCGCGCAGAGCCAGCGACTCGAAGTGCAGTCCGGCGCCTTCCAGATCGGCGAGCAACTCACGGGCGCCGACGCCCAGGGCAGCTATGCCGATCGATGGATCGACGAAATGTTGCACAGCCGATGCGCGCAGCCTGCTTCGAGAGCGCATGTGCGGGCGCCAAGCTGGCAGCGGCTCGACCAACATCAGCCGGTTTAGCGCATCGAGGTAGTTCGACAGTGTCTCGGTTGCGATCGGTCCGCGCGCACCTCCGACTTCGCCCTCGAGGACCGTGCCTTTCGTGGGTGTACCGGTTGCACGACCGAGCGCCGCGAGCAGCCGCATCACGTTGCCCGGATTCCTTCGAGGCCCGAGCCCTGGCACGTCGATCTCTGCGACCGTTCGAAGGTAGTCCTCCATCCACGCTCGAGCCTCTGGCTCGTCTTGGTCGAGGAGTGCCGGCCACCCGCCGATGACCATCCTCTCGATGATCTCGGGAACGGTCAGATCAGTCGGCGAGCCAGCAGGTGTATCTCCTTGTAGGAGAGCGGCGAGGCTGACTTCGCCGCTGGAATGTCCAGTCTCGAACAGCGACATCGGACGCATGCGCAGGCGACCGATGCGGCCTGCACCGGAATGCATTGGCGCAGTGTCGCGAGGTCGCGCTGAGCCGGTGAGCAGGTAGAGGCCTTTGTCCGAGTGGTCGTCGACTGCTCGTCGCACCAGATTCCAGAGTTCCGGTCGCTCCTGCCATTCGTCGAAGAGGATTGGCGTCGGAGCAGTGAAGAGTTGCGCGGGGTGCACCTCCAGCACTGCGCGAGCAGCACGATCCGTGTCGATGCGCACTACGGTTCGAGCGAGTTGAGAGGCGGTCGCCGTCTTTCCGACGGCCTTGGGGCCATCGATGAGTATCGCGCCCATAGCGGACATTCGCCGATCCAGCTCGGCGTCTACGACGCGGTTCCGATATGCGACCATGATCGAACTCTACACTTTGTCGATTCTGAACTCTACACTTTGTCGGATATGAGTTCTACATATTGTCGGATCTGTGCCGACGCCCGCCTACGTCTGGCGCCGAGCGCAGTTCTCAGGGGGTGAACAAGGCGCCATTGCCGCACAGTGCCCACTCCTCGAAGCCCGCTCCGTCGGCGATCGCTGGCGATCGCTGGCGATGAGCCGCGGTAGCCGAGTCACGTGAAGATCATCGGCATGTCATCGTCGTCATCGGCGCTGCCGAAGTCGAGATCAACGACCACCGGAACGTGATCGCTGGGCTGGACGCCCTTGCGCTCATCGCGATGGATGGATGCCCCGGTAACAGCGCCGGCGAGCGCGGGGGAGCCCAGCACGAAATCGATGCGGACGCCCTCGTTGCGAGGGAACTTCAGGCGCTGGTAGTCCCAGTAGGTGAAGCCCTCCGGCAGCAGCGGACGCACGACATCGGTGAGTCCAGCATCCTGAAACGCGAAGAACGCAGCGCGCTCCTCGGGAGAGACATGGGTGGAGACGCCCTCGACGATGTCGGGGTCGCCGTTGTCGGCGTCGAACGGGATGATGTTGAAGTCGCCGACCAGGGCCAAGGGCAGGTCAGGGTTCTTCTGCAGTTCGGATGCCGTGTGCTGGCGCAGCGCCTCGAGCCAGTGCAACTTGTACTGGTAGTGCGGATCGTCGAGCGAGCGGCCGTTGGGCACGTACAGGCTCCACACCTTCACACCCTCGATCGTGGCACCGAGCGCACGCGCTTCGAGCGGAGCATCCGGTCCGTCGTGGCCCTTGGCGAAGCCGGGCATCCCGGTGAACGCGGTGTCGACGTCGGTGATCGGCAGGCGGCTCGCGATCGCGACACCGTTCCACTGATTCAGCCCGTGCACCTCGACGTGGTATCCCGCCTCTTCGAATGGCGCGTAGGGGAATTGCTCGGGCTTGCACTTGATCTCCTGCATCGCGAGCACGTCGATGTCTTCGCGCACGGCGAATTCCACCGTGCGGGTGACGCGGGTGCGGATGGAGTTGACGTTCCAGGTGGCCAGGCGCATACACCCAGCCTAATTGCGGGCAGGGACGTCAGCGTTCGGACGGGTCAGCCGTGCCCATCAGCACGCCGCGTGCCAGTGAATGGAAGTGGCGGTTGAAGCCGAGCACCGCAGGGGTCGATCCGCGTGCGATATCGAGGGTGGGAACGTCCAGGGCGTCGACGACGAAGAAGTATCGGTGCACACCGGTGCCCTCCGGCGGAGCAGCGCCGATGAACCGTTCCGTTCGGGATTCGTTCGGCAGGACTGTGGCGCCGGCGGGAAGGGCCGCCAGGTCACCGGCGCCGCTTGCCAGGGACGTGGTCGCGGCCGGGAGGTTGTATGCCGCCCAGTGCCAGAATCCCGATCCGGTCGGAGCATCCGGATCGAAGCAGGAAATCGCAATGCTCTTCGTGCCGGCAGGAGGCGTCGACCACTGCAATGCGGGAGATCGATCCTCGCCGCCACGATCGGCCGACCAGGCGAACAGCGGCAGCGCGCCATCGGGGTCGAAATCAGGGCTGGTGAGCTCCAACGGCAGGAAGTCTCGCAGCGTGGCGAGTTCGGCATAGGGATCGTACGAGAACACGGAGGCTCCTTCACGTCGCGGGTTCCGATCAGACTCGGCTCATCGCCACGATAGACGCTCGCATCCCGTGCTGGCCAAACGCTCGGGGCCGTCGCCGGTGCACAACTCCTGAAGAACCGGCCCGGTCGGCGCCAATTCGGGCTGAATCGACCGATCCGGTTGCATTCTTCAGGAGTTGTGCGCGGGCCGTGCGCCTTACACTGGATGCCGTGACTCTCGACGCCGACCGCCAGTCCCTGCTCGCCCTCATCAAAGATGAGGCGGTGTTCCATGGTGACTTCACGCTTTCCAGCGGCAAGCAGGCGACGTACTACGTCGACATGCGCAGGCTCACCCTCGATCATCGTGCCGCTCCCGCGATCGGCCGCATCATGCTCGATCTCATCGCCGACCTCGATGTCGCAGCCGTCGGCGGGCTGACGCTCGGCGCCGACCCGATCGCCAACTCCGTGCTGCACGCCTCGGTCGACACCGATCGTCCACTGGACGCGTTCGTCGTCCGCAAGGAGCCCAAAGACCACGGCCGCGGACGCCAGATCGAAGGGGCCGATGTCGCGGGCAAGCGTGTCGTCGTGCTGGAGGACACCTCCACGACCGGACAGTCCGCGCTCAAAGCCGTTGAGGTGCTGCGCCGCGAAGGCGCCGAAGTCATCGCCGTTGCCGTGATCGTCGACCGCAAGACCGGCGCGCAAGCCGCCATCGAGGCTGAGGGTCTGAAGTGGCTCGCGGCCTTCGACCTCGACGACCTCGGCCTCGACCCGCAGTGACCCGCTACGCCCTCGCCGTCGACGTCGGCGGCACCAAGATGGAGGCGGCGCTCGTCTCTGACGAGGGCGTGCTGGTCAACGGCAGCCGTTCGCGCAGCGCGACCGGACGTGCCGCGACGCCCGCGTCGTTGGATGCGGCCGTCGTGCAGGTCGTCACACACGCCCTGGCGCAGCTTCCCGAAGGTACCGGCCTCGTCGGAGCCGGTGTCGGCAGCGCCGGTCCGATCGATCGACCGGCCGGGCAGATCCTGCCGGTCAATATGCCTCAGGCGCTCGGCTACCCGTTGGCGGATGCGGTGCGCCGCGCAGCATCCGAAATCGTCAGAGCGGACGTCCCCACCGTCTTCGGGCACGACGGCGGTGCGCTCGCTCTCGCCGAATCGTGGCTGGGTGCCACCCGTGACGCGAAAGCGTCGCTGTCGATCGTCGTCTCCACCGGCGTCGGTGGCGGATTCGTCATCGGCGGTCAGTACATTCCCGGCGCATCCGGCAACGCCGGACACCTCGGCCAGGTGCGCCGCGAAGGTGGGCTGACGCTCGAGCAGATCGCCTCCGGTCCCGCGAGCGCGGCATGGGCGCAGACCCAGGGCTGGACCGGTTCGACCGGTGAAGATCTCGCTCGGGATGCGGCATCCGGTGATCGGATCGCGCGCGCGGCCATCGAACGCTCCGCGCGCGAGGTCGGCCAGGCGTTGGCGGATGCTGCGACGCTCGTCGACCTCGACATGATCGCCATCGGCGGCGGCTTCTCGCGGGTGTCAGACGACTACATCGACCTTGTGCAGCAGGCGCTCATCGCCAGCGCCGCGCACGACTACTCGCGTCGCGCACGAGTGGTGCGCTCGGGCCTCGGAGACGAGGGCCCGCTCATCGGCGCGGCCGCACTCGTGCTGCGTTAGGCGCCACTCAGCGCACGCGGTGCAGTCACCGCCGATACCCGAAGGAAGTCGAGCTTCGCCGCGGCATCCGACCCGGTGGCGGCGGTGTACGCGACGATGCGCAGGTCGGTGCCTGCGACGGTGAACACGTCGCAGTCGAGTTCAATGTCGCCCACGGCCTCATGTCGAATAACTTTGCGCTCCGATTGGTGCTCTCCGACAGCGCCGCTATGCCAGAGGGCGCGGAATCGCTCGTTTGATTCGAGAAGCTCATTGACCAATGCCTTGACGCCTTGGTCGTCCGGATAACGCCCGCTCACTCGGCGCAGGTCGGCGACGAGCGATGCTTCGAACACTTCGGGGCTGCCGGACTGGCTGACGACCCTCTTCTTGTCATCGCACTGGGATGTGCCCGTGAAGTGCTGCCTCAACAGGTTGGGTGGCCCGGTGGCCGTCGAGGAAGGATCGCCCAGCAGCGTCTTCCAGAGCGGGCTCGCGGAAATGAGATCCCATGATGCGCTGAACACCGCAAGGGGAGTCTCGCCGAGCCGGGAGATCAGCCGCTGGATGCTGGGAGGGATGTGCGTCGGGACCTGCCCTGGTGAGGGCGGGAGCAGACCCGCGACGACGAAGAGATGGTCGCGTTCGGCGTCGCTCAGCTGAAGGGCGCGAGCGAGTGCCGCCGTCACTTGGGCAGAGGGATGCCGAGCCCGACCCTGCTCCAGCCGGACGACGTAGTCGACGCTCAGCCCTGCGAGTGCGGCGAGCTCTTCTCGACGCAGCCCCGCGGCGCGGCGGTCATCGCCGGAGTACAGGCCGACGTCGACAGGGGACAGTCGATCTCGCCACGCCCGCAGCACCCCGCCGAGGTCCGAGATCTGCTTCTGCTGCATCCCATCAGTCTGACAGCGTCTGAAGGAGCTTGGGTGGTACTGCGGGTCCCCCCGCCTATCCGGGCCACGACAGCGCCGCGCGGCATCCACAGACTGGAAATATGACAACAACACTGATCACCGGAGCCAACAAGGGCCTCGGATACGAGACCGCCCGTCGACTGATCGAAGCCGGCCACACCGTGTGGATGGGGGCACGCGATGAGACGCGGGGGAAGCAGGCCGCCGATGAGCTGGGCGGGCGCTTCGTCCAGCTCGATGTCACGGACGACGCATCCGTCGACGACGCCGCGCGAAAGATCACGGATGCCGGTGGCCTCGACGTGCTCATCAACAACGCTGGCATCTCGGGGCCGATGAAGCCCGCTGAGCAGCTGACCGCGGAGGATGCCACTCACGTGTATTCAACGAACGTCGTCAGCATCGTGCGCACGACGTCCGCATTCTTTCCGATTCTGCGCGAATCCAGTGCGCCAACCATCGTCAACGTGACGAGCGGTCTCGGGTCGTTCGCCGCTGTGCATGATCCTGAACGCATCGAGTCGATGCTCGTCGCGCCGCTGTACACCTCATCGAAGTCGGCGGTCACCATGCTTACGGTGCAGTACGCCAAGGCGTTTCCCGAGATGCGGATCAACGCCGCCGACCCCGGTTATACGAAGACGGACTTCAACGGTAATCAGGGCCCTCAGACGGTGAGCGAAGGAACCGATGCGATCGTCGAGCTCGCCACCAGGGGAGGGCAGGGTTCGACCGGCACGTTCATCGACCGCTCAGGAGTCGCTCTCTTCTAGACCGCGAAGCCCCGGCCCCGTCGGCTGGAGTAGTTTGGTCAGCGTGACCGCTCCTATTGATGCCACCGCCACTTCCGCCTGGGCCGAACTCGAAGCCCGCAAGAGCGGGTTCGTCCCCGACCTGCGCAGCTGGTTCGACAGCGATCCCGGCCGAGTCGAACGGATGACGTTCGACCTCGCGGATCTCCGAGTCGACCTGTCGAAGAACCTCGTCGATGACGGCATCCTCGCCTCCCTCGTATCGCTCGCCGAGCAGACCGGCGTCGCCGAACACTTCGCCGCCATGCAGCGCGGTGAGCACATCAACACCACCGAGGACCGCGCTGTTCTGCACACCGCGCTTCGTCGGCCCGCCGGCATCCAGCCCGCCCTCACGGTGGACGGGCAGGACATCGACCACGATGTGCAGGAAGTGCTGGGCGCCATGACGGCGTTCGCCGACCGAGTGCGGTCGGGTCAGTGGCAGGGGGTGACCGGCAAGAAGGTCACGCACGTGGTCAACATCGGCATCGGCGGCTCCGACCTCGGCCCCGTCATGATCTCGGCGGCGCTCGAGCCTTACGCGACCGCCGGCATCCAGGCGCGGTTCGTGTCGAACATCGACCCGTTCGACATCACGGAGAAGACCAAGGATCTCGACCCGGAGACGACGCTGTTCATCGTCGCATCCAAGACCTTCACGACGTTGGAGACCCTGACCAACGCGCGCCTCGCGCGGGATTGGTTGTGGGCCGGCCTGATCGCGGCCGGCGCGATCGAAGACACAGAAGAGGCGAAGACGGATGCTGTCGCCCACCACTTCGCGGCTGTCTCCACTGCGCTCGACAAGGTGGCCGCCTTCGGCATCGACACCGACAACGCCTTCGGGTTCTGGGACTGGGTCGGCGGCCGCTACTCGGTCGATTCAGCCATCGGCCTGTCCGTGATGATTGAGGCAGGCCCCGAGGTATTCCGGGAGCTTCTCAGCGGATTCCACGCGGTCGACGAACACGTGGCATCCACCCCTCTCGAGCGCAACGTGCCGATCCTGATGGGCCTGCTCAACGTTTGGTACACGAACTTCCTCGGCGCGCAGTCGCACGCCGTACTTCCCTACGCGCAGCAGCTCAGCCGCTTCGCCGCGTATCTGCAGCAGCTGACCATGGAGTCCAACGGCAAATCGGTGCGCTGGGATGGCTCACCGGTCACCACCGACACCGGCGAGATCTTCTGGGGCGAGCCGGGAACCAACGGCCAGCACGCGTTCTACCAGCTGATCCACCAGGGCACGCGCCTGATCCCGGCCGACTTCATCGCCTTCGCGAACCCGGCCTATCCGCTCCAGGACGATGGGCGTGATGTGCACGGCCTGTTCCTGGCGAACTTCCTCGCTCAGACCAAGGCGCTCGCGTTCGGCAAAACCGCGGCAGAGGTCGAAGCCGAAGGCACCACGGGCCCGCTCGTGGCTGCGCGGACCTTCGCCGGCAATCGCCCGACGACATCGATCTTCGCGCCCGCGTTGACCCCGCGCGTGCTCGGCGAACTGATCGCCCTCTACGAGCACATCGTCTTCACGCAGGGCGTGATCTGGGGAATCAACTCGTTCGACCAGTGGGGCGTGGAACTCGGCAAGCAGCTCGCGCTGCAGATCGCCCCGGCGATCGAGGGGGATGCTGCAGCGCTCGACGCGCAGGATGCCTCGACCAAGGCGCTGCTGGCGTACTACCGGGAGCACCGGGCGTAACCCCAGGCGCACCGAACCACCGGGCAGGTGGCGCTTGTGGTCGCTTCGGAGGCGGCCGGGCGGCACGAAGCGACACCTGCGTGGGTTGAGTCTGGCCGGTCCACCGGGCAGGTGGCGCTTGTGGTCGCTTCGGAGGTGGCCGGGCGGCACGAAGCGACACCTGCGTGGCCCGAACAGGGCATAGGGAACGGCGCGGCGCGCCCGGCGCTCACTTCTTACGGTCGTCGTCCCAGGGGCCTTCCCACCAGTTGCCGCGGCCGCCCTTACCGCGCCGTGACCTGACGAACTGCACGACGAAGACGACGAGCGTCGACAGCAATATCACGAACATCACCAGGAACATCACGTCGCGCTCACTCATGGCCGCTTCCCCTCTGCTGCGTCGGTGACGATCTTCGCGATGCGGGCGCTTCTGGTTTCAGCGCGCCTCGCCGTCGCGATGTGCGTCAGCCCGAGCTTCTTGACCGACTTCGGAAAGGCGTCCCAGGCTGCACGCGCAGCGGGGACGGCGTCCAGGGCGGCGGCGAGTTCATCGGGTTCGATGCCGGCCTCGGGTCCGTCGAGCATCTCCCAGGTGCCGTTGGCCTTGGCGATCTCGATGACGCGGATGCCGGCAGGCGCGAGCTGGCCCTGCTGCTCCAGCTCCACGAGGCGTGCCTTGTTCGTCGCAGCCCAGCCGCTCGACGGTCGGCGCGGCGAGAACCACTGCCCCACGCCCTCGGGGAACGTCCGCACCGGTCCGTCGATCCACCCGAAGCACAGCCCCTGCCGCACCGAATCCTCGTAGCCGACGCTGTCGCCCGTGGCGGCGCGACGCACGTTCAGCAGCCACACGCCCGCCGAGTCCGCATGGTGTTCTTCGAGCCAGGCGCGCCACGCTGCGGCATCCACCGCTGTGATCCGCTCGCCCTTGTCGAGTACGCCCATGTCAGCCCTGTGTCGGGATCGCCCCGGTGATGGTCGGCAGCAGATCAGCGACCGAGTCGACGATCTCATCCGGCCGGAACGGGTACTTCTCGATCTCGGCCTGATCGCTGATGCCGGTCAGCACGAGCACCGTGTGCAGGCCTGCCTCGATGCCGGCGACGATGTCGGTGTCCATGCGGTCGCCGATCATGCCGGTCTTCTTCGAGTGGGCGCCGATCTTGTTCAGCGCCGAGCGGAACATCATCGGATTCGGCTTGCCGACGACATATGGCTCGCGTCCGGTGGCCTTGGTGATGAGTGCCGCGACAGCACCGGTCGCGGGCAGCGGGCCCTCGGCGCTGGGGCCGGTGGCATCCGGGTTGGTGATGATGAAGCGCGCGCCCTTGTTGATGAGGCGAATCGCCCGCGTGATCGCTTCGAAGGAATAGGTGCGGGTCTCACCGACGACCACGAAGTCGGGATTGGTCTCGGTCATCACGAACCCGGCGTCATGCAGGGCTGTGAGGATGCCGGCCTCGCCGATGACGAACGCAGAGCCGCCGGGAACCTGCTGCTTCAGGAAGTCCGCCGTCGCCAGCGCCGAAGTCCAGATGCGCTCCTCCGGAACGTGCAGCCCGCTGGAGCGCAGCCGCGCGGAGAGGTCGCGTGCGGTGAAGATCGAGTTGTTCGTCAGCACCAGGTACGGGATGCCGGCTGCCTCCCACCCGGCGAGCATCTCGGATGCCCCGGGGATGGCGTCGTTCTCATGGACGAGCACGCCGTCCATGTCGGTGAGCCAGCATTCGATGTCGTCGCGATGTGCCATGTGCTCAGCCTATTGGTTGGTGCCTCGCCCGTCGGAGCATGTTGCGCCCGTCGGAGGTTCTGGTCGAATTCCTCCGACGGGCGCAACAGTCTCCGACAGGTGTAACAGTCAGTGGATGAACACGTCGCCGCTGGCGCGCACGGTGATGTCGCTGATGTTCACGCCCCAGGGCTGATTGATGACATAGACGACGTTCTCGGCGAGATCCTCGGGGGTGAGTGCCCAGTACTCGATGCTGTCGGAATCAGTCTGTTCCGCCGGCAACTCGCCCTTGATGAACTTCTCGGTGCTGTCGGCGTAGTCCTGAGTGTTCTGGCCGGCGAGCCCGGAGATGGCCGTCTCGTTCACGACAGCGCTGGCGAGGTTGGTGCCCGGAACGCCGGTGGGCTTGAGCGTCGTCACCTTGATCTTGCCGTGCGACTCGATGCGCAGCGAGTCGGAGATGATCTTCACCGCAGCCTTGGTCGCACTGTAGACGCCTGATCCCGGCATTCCTGCGTTGCCGTAGATCGAGGAGATGTTGACCACTTGGCCGCGTCCCTGCTCCATCATCTGGTCGTACACGGCGGTGATGCCGTTCACGACGCCCTTGATGTTGATGTCGATCGCCTTGTCCCAGGCCTTCGAAGCTTTCTTGTGATCAGACCAGAAAGCCAGCGGCATGATGCCGGCGTTGTTGAGCATGACGTCGATGCGACCGAACTTCTCGACCGCGAAGGATGCCACAGCATCCATCTGCTCCTTGTTAGTCACATCCGCAACGATGTACTCGGCGCTCTGCCTCTTGGCCTGAATCTCGCTGACGACGGACTTCAGGTTCTCCTCATTGATGTCAGAGGCGATGACGTGTGCTCCGAGTCCCGCGGTCATTCCGGCGACAAGCTTCCCAAAACCGCTGCCGGCACCGGTGATGATGATGACTCGGCCATCGACGTGATTCGTCATTTTCCAACCTCCAGATAAGTATGCGTACGTATATAAATACGCTGGAGGGCAGAGAAATATTCCCGATGGGGAATGGGAGCGGATGCTACGCGCTCAGCCAGACGATATCGGCGGTGCCTTCTGCCAACACGACTGCGCGCCCGTCGAGCTCAATGCCACCCGCGGTCACGCGCACGTGAGAGGCCACGGACAGGCCAAGATTCTCCAATGAACGAAGCAACTCCGGATCCGTGTCGGAAACCCGCAGCACGCGGCCTTCATGACCGACCGGCGCCTCCGCGAGTAGCACGAATGGGCAGCGCTCGACGTGGCCGGTGGCATCCGGAATCGCATCGCCGTGCGGGTCGAACCGTGGTCGGCCGAGCCGAGTATCGATGCCCTCCAGCAGGCGGTCGCTGATGGTGTGCTCGAGCACTTCGGCCTCATCGTGGACTTCATCCCAGGCGTAGCCGAACTCCTGCACGAGCCATGTCTCGATCAGGCGGTGGCGGCGCACCATGCCGAGGGCCCGCTGGGTGCCAGCATCCGTCAACCGCACGGCACCGTAGGGCACATGCGAGACGAGGCCGGCGGCGGCGAGCTTCTTCACCATCTCGGTAACGCTTGACGGCGCGATGCCGAGCTTCGCAGCCAGCGCGGACGGCGTGATGGGCGCATCCTGCCATTCGGTGTGCGCGTACACCGTTTTCAGGTAGTCGTCTGCTGCCGGGGATGCCACGGTTCCAGACTACGCTGACACAGTGACCGAGACTCCTGAACGCACCACCCACGGCCTCGGACCCTGGGTAGGCGACTGGCCGGAGGGCGAGCAGTACGACCCGGAGCTGCTCGAGAACGGCGACACTCGCAATGTCATCGACCGGTACCGCTACTGGCGGATGGAGGCGATCGTCGCCGACCTCGACACCCATCGGCATCCGTTCCATGTCGCCATCGAGAACTGGCAGCACGACATGAACATCGGGTCGATCGTGCGCAGTGCCAATGCGTTCCTCGCCGACACCGTGCACATCATCGGCCGCCGTCGCTGGAACAAGCGCGGTGCCATGGTCACCGACCGCTATCAGCACGTCGTGCACCATGAAGATGTCGCCGCGTTCGCCGCGTGGGCTGCGGGCGAGGGCATCCCGATCATCGCGGTCGACAACGTCGATGGTGCGGTTCCGGTGGACAAAGCCGATCTTCCTCAGCGCTGCGTTCTGCTGTTCGGTCAGGAGGGCCCTGGGCTCACCGAAGAGGCGATCGCCGCGGCATCCGGACACATCGAGATCACCCAGTACGGGTCGACCAGATCGATCAACGCGAGCGCGGCCGGAGCCGTGATCATGTACGAGTGGTGCCGCCGCTACGCGAGCTGAGTCGCGTGGTCATGCCGCCGCACCCAGCCACTTGCCCGTCTTCACACGCCAGCCCAACGTTGCCAACCGGGCGAGCAGGTAGACGCCGAAGAAGGCCACCGCGAGCCAGATGAGCCCAGCGGCGCCGCCGACCCCGATCATCGCGATGAGTAGGAGCGCTGGCAAGAACGGGATGAGGTTCAGACCACCGGCGATGGCCAGGTAACGCACGTCTCCGGACCCCATCAGCACGCCGTCGAGGACGAACACGATGCCGGCGACCGGTTGTGCGAGGGCGAGCACGATCAAGGCCGGTTGGATGAGGGATGCCAGAGCCGGATCACCCGTGAACGCGAGGCCGATCACTCCGGACAGCATCCCGATGAGAAGCCCGACGGCGACTCCGAACCAGGCGCCCCACGCGACGGTGCGCGCAAGCACCTGCCGGACGCCGGCCATGTCGCCGGCGCCGAGTCCCTTGCCGATCAGTGCCTGCGCGGCGATGGCCAGGGCATCCAGAGCAAAAGCGGCAGCCGAGAAGATCGTGAACACGACCTGCCAACCGGCGAGCTCATCGGTGCCGATTCCGGTGGCCACGCCGACCGTCAGCAGCAGCGCCGCCCGCAGACTGACCGTGCGCAGGAACAGCCAACCGCCCGAGCGGGCAGAGCCCCGCACCCCCTCGCGTTGTGGGCGCACCGACGCTTCGTGTTTGCGTGCGAGGCGTCCGACCACCACGACGTAGGCGGCGACCATGCCCCACTGAGCGGTGACGGTGCCGACGGCGGATCCGGCGATGCCCCAGCCGAAACCGTAGATGAACAGGAAGTTGAGCAGCGCGTTCGCGCCGAAGCCAGCACCGGCGATCCACAGCGGGGTCATGGTGTCCTGCATTCCGCGCAGAAGCCCGGTCGCGGCGAACACGATCAGCATCGCGGGCAATCCCCAGACGCTGATCACGAGATACGTGTCGGCCTGCTCGGCGACCTCGGCGGATGCCCCGAACAACGACACCAGCCATGGCGACGACATCGCACCCACCGCGGCCAGCACGGCGCCCAGCCCCAGCGCCAGCCAGAGGCCGTCGATGCCGACCGAGACGGCATCCTTGTGCTCGCCTGCGCCGAAGCGTCGCGCGACAGCGGGGGTCGTCGAGTACGCCAGGAACACCATCAGCCCGACGATGGTCTGCAGTACCGCGCTGGCGATGCCGAGACCGGCCAGCGGAACGACACCGAGGTGGCCGACGAGCGCGGCATCCACCATCAGGAAAGCGGGCTCGGCGACCAACGCACCGAGCGCGGGGACCGCGAGCCGCAGAATCTCTCGGTTCAGGGTCACCCCGCGCGCACTCACAGTCCGAGCCTACGGGCAATGCCTCCGCCATCGAGAACACTTAGATCGCCGTTCCCGGCGCTGGTTGAGGGCGGTTTGCGCGTTCTCGATCAGAAGCGCGCGCGGGACGGCACCGACATAGGGTGGAGGCATGACAGATGTTCTCCCCGCAGGTCTTGCAACTGAAGAATTCAGCTCCGATGTCCGTCCGCAAGACGACCTCTACCGGTACGTCAATGGCGCATGGATCGATCGCACCGAGATCCCGGGGGACAAAGCCCGCTGGGGATCCTTCCACCTGCTCGCCGAGCAGGCAGAAGCCGACGTGCGAACGATTATCGAAGAGTCGCAGACAGCTGAAGTCGGCACCCTCGAGCGCAAGATCGGGGACCTGTTCGCCAGCTTCATGGACACCGAGCGCATCAACACCGATGGGATCACCCCGCTCGCCGAAACGTTTGCCGAGATCGATCGGATCGACAGCATCCCCGCTCTCCTCGCCGCCTGCGGCGCGTATGAGCGTGACGGTCGTGCGCACCTGATCGGGCTGTACGTCGACGGTGACCCCGGCAACCCCGAGCGCTATTTGCCCATCCTTGTGCAGTCTGCGCTCTCGCTGCCGGATGAGAGCTACTACCGCCTCGACAACTTCGCAGACACCCGCGCCGCCTACCGTGCGCATCTCGAGCGTCTGCTCGCGCTCGCCGAGGTTGCAGATGCCGCTGGCACCGCCGAACGCGCATTCGCGCTGGAGACCGAGATCGCCGGTCACCACTGGGACAACGTCGCCAGTCGCGATGCTGTCGCCACGTACAACCTCAAGAGCTGGGATGAGTTGCAGGCCCTTGCCGGTGTCGACCTCACGCCGTGGCGCGATGCTGTTGCGCCCGCTCAAGGCGCCAGCGGATTCGCTGAGACGGTCGTCGCCCAGCCCAGCGCCCTGGAAGGTCTCGGCACACTGCTGAGCGCCGAGCGGCTGGATGACTGGAAGGCGTGGCTGCGCGCGCAGGTCGTGCACGCAGCGGCGCCGTACCTGACCGACGACATGGTGCAGGAGAACTTCTCCTTCTACGGCACGGAACTCACCGGTGTGCCGACGATCCGTGAGCGCTGGAAGCGGGGCGTCTCCGTCACCGAGGGCGCCCTCGGCGAGGCGATCGGCAAGGTCTACGTCGAACGGCATTACCCGTCCACGGCGAAAGCGGCGATGGATGAGCTCGTCGCCAACCTCACCGAGGCGTACCGGCAGAGCATCACCACGCTGGAGTGGATGAGTCCCGACACTCGCGAGCGTGCGCTGGCCAAGCTCGACGCCTTCACGCCGAAGATCGGTCACCCCGAGGTGTGGCGCGACTACTCGACGCTCGAGATCGACGCGGCCGATCTGTTCGGCAACATCCGTCGGGCGTACATTTTCGAGCACGACCGCAACGTCGACAAGGTGGGTAAGCCGATCGACCGTGCCGAGTGGCACATGCCGCCGCAGATGGTCAACGCCTACTACAACCCGTCGATGAACGAGATCGTGTTCCCAGCGGCGATCCTGCAGTACCCGTTCTTCGATGTCTCGCGTGATGCCGCCGCCAACTACGGGGGCATCGGCGCGGTCATCGGCCACGAGATCGGACATGGCTTCGACGATCAGGGCAGCCGTTATGACGGCACGGGCAAGCTCGAGGACTGGTGGACGGATGCTGACCGCACCGCGTTCGAGCAGCGGACCAAGGCCCTGATCGCACAGTACGACGCCCTGGTCCCGGAAGGGCTGGCAGCGGAGCACCACGTCAACGGCGCTCTCACGATCGGTGAGAACATCGGTGATCTGGGCGGTCTGGGTATCGCCCTGAAGGCCTATGAGCTGTCGCTCGAGGGTGCCGAGGCTCCGGTCATCGACGGACTTACCGGTGTGCAGCGCCTGCTGCTGAGCTGGGCGCAGGTGTGGCAGCAGAAGAGTCGGGATGCTGAGACGATCCGATTGCTCACGATCGACCCGCACTCGCCGAACGAGTTCCGCTGCAACCAGATCGTGCGCAACATCGATGCCTTCTACGAAGCGTTCGACGTCACCGAGGCCGATGCGGCGTACCTGCCGAGTGAGCAGCGGGTGACAATCTGGTGATTGTTACCGAAATCGCGTGACGCGGGCTCGGGGCGGGGGTTACGATGGCGGTGCCGCTGGGGAGCGCTCCCGTAGAGGCACTCCCGAAGAAGTGATCGTCCTGGGAAGGACTACGCGTGGGCACTCCCCCCGAGCCCGTTGAAGAGACATCGCAGCCAACGCTGCGCCGATCTCGTGGCACCACCCGGCGTTTGCCGCGCCGTGCGGCGATCGGCAAGCGCACGTTCACGTCCACGATGCGCGCTCTCGAGCAGTTAGCGGATGCCGGAGCCCGGGTCTCCGTGCACGTCAGCGACCTCGACAATGGCGGCGAAGTGCTCGCCGGGGATGACCACGTGACGCTACCGATGGGTGGGGTCGGTGTCGTCCCGCTGCTGATCGAGGTCGCCGCGGGATTCGAATCGGGAGCACTCGATCCACTGGAGATCATTGATCGGAACTCGGTTGAGGCGGTGGCAGGTTCCGGACTGTGGCGAAACCTTCGAGCACCGGCGCTGCCGCTCTCCGACCTGGCCGTGCTGACCGCTGCAACCGGAGACCCGCTCGCGGCGAACATCCTGCTGCGCCGGGTCGGGCATCACCGCGTGCTCGCACGCCTGGATTCGCTCGGCCTGGAGCGCACCACAGTGCTCGATCAGTTCCGAGACGAACGCGGCCCGGATGACGCGCCGCATGTCGCAGTCGGCACGACGCGGGAGCTGGCCGCGCTCTTCTCAGCCCTGGTGAACGCTCAGGCGGTCGATGCCGCGGTCAGCTCGCAGGTCGCCGAGTGGTTGAGTCTGAACCACGACCTCACTTTGATCGCCGCGTCGACGGGCCTGGACCCCTTCGCGCATGAGCACGACCGGCACGGGCTGCTGTTCATCAACAAGACCGGCCGCGAGAGCGGAGTCAGGGCCGAGGCCGGGGTACTGGCCGGGCCTCGCGCCGGCATCGCCTACGCCATGATCGTGTGCTTCGACGACCTCTCCATCGCCCACCGGCTGCGCGCGCACGATGCGTTCCGGATTCTGGGGTTGGAGCTCATGGAGTACACCCACTGAGCTGGCCCCCGTGAGGCCCGGTTTCGGTCCCGTTCGGCCCGTTCCGCCCGCTTTCAGTACAGATGCAGACTGATCGTACGGATGCAGGGGATTCCTCGGCGTTTCGCCCTGCATCCGTGCTTCGGCCCTGCAGGTGTGCCGGGCCGAAGCGCGCCGGGCCGAAGAGCGCGGGCCGGGGCGCAGGGCCACGTCTCAGACGCGCACGCGCCGGGCGCCCTCGCCGAGCGATTCCAGCTTCGCCCAGGCGATGTCGGCGTGCACGCGTCCGCCCAGCCCGCAGTCGGTTGAGGCGATGACGCGCTCGGGGCCGACGATCTGCGCGAATCGTTCGATGCGCTGGGCGACCAGGTCAGGGTGCTCCACGACATTGGTGGCGTGGCCGACGACGCCCGGGATCAGGACGAGATCGTCCGGCAGGGCAGCATCCCGCCATGCGGTCCACTCGTGTTCATGTCTCACGTTCGCGGCCTCGAATGAGACCGATCCGACATTCGCCTTGAGGATCGCCGGCAGAATCTTGCCGACCTCGACGTCGGTGACGTGCGGACCGTGCCACGAGCCCCAACACAGGTGCAGGCGCAGCAGCTCCTTCGGCAGTCCTTCGATCGCGTAGTTGAGCGCCTCGATGCTCTTCGCGGTGAACGCGAGGTAGTCCTCGATGCTGGGCTCGGGATTGATCTGGTCCCAGTTCTCAGCGAGCGAGGGGTCATCGAGTTGAACGATGAGTCCGGCGTCGGTGATCGCTTTGTACTCCTCACGCAGAGCCTCGGCCCACGCCCACAGGTGCGCATCATGGTCGGAGTAGTGCTCATTCCACACCCGCGCGGCAGAGCCCGGTGCGATGGAGGTCAGAAAGCCCTGCTCGCCCTCAGCGAGTGACGCCTTCAGGTGGCGGATGTCGGCGGCGACAGCATCCTGTCCGCGATAGGCGAGCGGGCCGGTGGTGGTCGGGAACTCGGTTGCCGGCTTGCCCGCGAAGGCGCCCGAATGCGGGTCACTGTAGACAGCGGGGAACAGGTGGCGGTCGCGACGGTCGGCGAAGCTGGTCAGCTCGATACTCCCGGGGGTGGATACCGCGGTGGGTTGCGTGAACAGGTTGTTCTCGGTGAGGGAGAGGCCACTCACGCGCTGGAACGAGTAGCTCCACCATGCTCCGTAATCGACAGCGTTCGACATCGCCTTACCGAACTCGCCGTCGCCGATCTGGGTGATGCCGGCGGCACGCTGACGCGCGACGACATCGGTCACGGCATCCGAGACCAGAGCTTCGAACTCGGGTGTGGACTCGAGCGTGAAACCATCCTCGGCCACGGTGCGGGCGGCATTCGCGGCGATAAGGGCTTCGGTGCGGGGCAGGCTTCCGGCGGTGGTGGTAGCGATCGTGCTCATGTTCGTGATGCTATCCAGCGCCGCCGGCACCGACCGATTCGCATGACGAACCGTGACAGGTCAGAACGGTCCGAACCGACGCTGCGGGTCCAGTGCTTCGACGACGGGCTCGAGCGCATCTGCCAGCGCGGTCAGCGCGTCGGGATCGAGGCGATCGAGCACGAGCTCGTGCACCGTCTCGAAGTGTTTAGGCGTCGCGAGCACCAGCTGTCGGCGTCCCCGCTTCGTGATCGTCAGCAGCACCGCACGTCGGTCTTCGGGGTTCTCCTCGCGCCCGACCAGCCCGCGGCGCTGCAATCTGCTGACGACTTTCGATGCGCGGGGGAGCGTCGCATTCGTCGCGGCGGCCAGATCACTCAACCGCATCGCTCCGCTGCGCTGCAGTGCGCTGAGCAGGATGAACTCGTAATGCGTGAGATCGGCATCGCGCTGAAGCTGGGCATCGAGAGCTGCGGGCAGCAGCTCGGCCGTCGAGATGAGCGCGAGCCAGGCGCGGGACTGCTGCGCGGTCATGCGGGTGGGGGGGACGGACATGGATCCATTCTGTCCGGAATAGTTGCCCAGGCAAGCACGCCGGCGCGGTGCGCGCGGCATGCGTACGATCGACGCATGGACGATTGGACACCGCACCGCCGCGACGATGGCGAGCTGCTCGGCTGGATCCACCCCGAAGGCGACGACTGGGTCGCCGTCGACGTGCTCGGCCGCCCCGTCTCGGGGGCCATGGAGTGGCTGGACGCCGAGGCCGCCCTGGAAGCGCACGGACTTGCCTGGCTCGCTGATCCGTGGATGCTGGAGGGGGAGGCCGAACGTCCGCTCCGTGTGCGCATGGTCGAGGTCACCCCGGACGGTGATGGTACGCCTGGCCGTATCGTCGTGAAAATCGATGACTACGGAGACATGTCCGGGTATGCGCAGCAGCACGTATTACCGTGGCCGTTGCCGGACCGGCTACGGCCACCGCGGGCTGGCGACCCGGACGGCTTCACCTTCTGATCGGCGGCGTCCGAGCCAGTGGTCGGTCAGCTCGGCAGCGACGGTCGCGGTTCGATCGAGCGGTTCTTCGGGATGAGCAGCGACAGCACCAGGGCGATGATCCCGGCGACGATCGCGAGCCAGAAGCAGACGTTGAAGGCTTCCCGCGTGGGGATCGCGACGCCGTCGACCTCGACGCTCATCGCAGCCAGCACCCCGCCCATGACAGCGGAGGCGCTGGAGGTGCCGACCGAACGGAACAGGGCGTTGAGGCCGTTCGAGGCTCCCGTCTCATTAGCCGGCACCGAACGCATGATGATCATCGGCATGGCAGCGAAGGTGAACCCGATTCCGACGCCGATGATCGCATTGGCGATGAGGATGTGCATCCACTCGCTCGACCAGACCAGCACGAATACGTAGGCGATGACGATCGCGGCCGCGCCGGCGGTGAACAGCGGTCGCGGTCCGATCGTCCGCTCGAGCCAGCCGGACAGCGGTGAGATCACCATCATGACCAGGCCTGCGGGCATGATGATGAACGCGGCGGTGACCATGTCGAGCCCGAAGCCTGAGCCCGTCTCCACCGGCAGCTCGAGCATCTGCGGGAACGTGACGTTGGACGAGAAGAGCGCGAAGCCCATCCCGATCGCGGCGATGTTCGTCAAGAGCACAGCGGGACGAGCGGCAACCCGCAGATCCAGCAGTGGGTCCTTCGTTCGTAGCTGATACCAGCCCCACAGCAAGAGAACGGCGACACCGCCGATGACGAGGCTCAGCCCGATGGGTGAGGTCCAGCCCCACTCGGCCCCGCGCGATACGTACAGCAGCAGGCCCGTGAGGCCTGCGGCAAGGCCCAGGGCGCCGAGAATATCCAGGCGTCCGGGCGCGAGCAGAACGTCCTCGGGGACGAAGAAGAAGATCAGCACCAGCCCGATCACACCGAGCCCGGCCGCGAGCCAGAACAGCGAGTGCCAGTCGGCATTGAGTGCCAGGTATGCGGCCAGGGGCATCCCGAGTGCACCACCGACACCCATCGTCGCGCTCATCAGCGCGACGGCGGTGCCCAGGTGATTCATGGGCAGGATGTCGCGCATGATGGCGATGCCCAACGGAATGACACCGGTGACAGCGCCCTGCAGCGCGCGGCCGATGATGACGCCGACGATCGACGTCGACAGAGCCGCGATCACGGAGCCGATGATCAGCAGCACCAGCAGGACGAACACGACGCGGCGCTTGCCGTACATGTCGCCGAGACGCCCGGAGATCGGCGTGGCGATGGCGGCGACGAGCAGGGTGATCGTGACGACCCAGGTGGTGTCTTCGCGTGATGCGTTCAGTAGATGCGGCAGCTCGGCCTGCAGCGGCACGACGAGCGTGAACATGAACGCCGAAACCAGGCCGGCGAAAGCGAGCGCGGCAACCGTCAGAGCGCGATTCGGGGAGCGGGAGAGTCGCTTTCTCGCTCGCTCATCACCGTCTCGCATCATCTCAGGCTATCGGTGTCCGAAGCGGCGGCGGTCCGTGGCGCTGCAATCAGCTGATCAGTCCTGGCGCAGATTCGGTGGAGCGGTGGATGCGCGCAGGATGAGGGTCGGCTCCACGCGCGGCACTTCCCCCTGAGGTTCGGTGCCTTCGATCTCGGCGATGACACGGCGGGCCGCTGCCGCGCCCACCTCTTCGAAAGGCTGGCGCACCGTGGTGAGGGCAGGGGCCGCATAAGCGGCCAGCGCGATGTCGTCGACACTCACGATCGAGACGTCCTCTGGCACGCGGCGGCCGGCCTCGTGGAGTGCGCGGATGACACCAAATGCCATCTCATCGCTGCTGACGAACACCGCGGTCGCGCCCGGGATCGCCGCGATCGTGCGTCCGGCGCGGTAGCCGGATTCGCTGGTCCAGTCCGCGGGGATCACGGGCGGGGGCTCAATGCCGTGGCTGCGCAGCACCTGCTCCCACGTCTCGCGGCGCTGGACGCTTTCGGTCCAGTACTCGTCGCCGGAGATGTGCCAGACGGTTTCATGACCGAGCTCCAGCAGATGCTCGACGGCCAGCCGGGCGACCTCGGTCTGATCGACGGCGAACGCGGCGTCTTCTTCGGGGGAGACGCGCACGTTGTGGGTCGATGGGGTGCGCTGTGTTCGCGCTCGCATTCCGGCATGATCGAGCGACACCGGAACGCCGAGGATGATGCCTTCTGCTCCCTGGCGCTCGAGGCGATCGAAGGCCGCGAGAATCTCTTCGATGGGGGCGTGATCCGACACGGATGCTGTGCTGACAGTGAAGTCGTTCTCGGCTGCGACGCGCTCGATCCCGACGCCGAGGGCGGCTGTGGAGTAGCGGTTCGTGCTCAGCACGATCACGCCGAGGACGCGGGTACGGCCGGATGCGAGTGAGGCGGCCGCCGCATGTACACGGTAGCCGAGTTCCTCCACGGCATTGAGAACTTTTCGTGCCGTGTCAGGGCGAACATTGCTCTGTCCCGACATGACGCGTGAAACGGTCTGCGCGGAGACGCCGGCGACACGGGCGACATCGTTCTGATTGGGAGCGCGATCAGCGGGATCCCGGCGGGGTGACATGCCCCCCATGCTAGTGATCGCGGGGCTCGAAGGCGAGGCGTTCCTTGGTCATTAGTGCAATAATGTGAACGCAAACAGTTTTTGTCATGCCAGACTGCGCAGTGACGCCTCTCGGGACGGAAGAGCTCTCCAGGTGTGTCGCGCGCAGCCTCGTGCGACAGGCATCCGTCCCCGCTTCGGAGAAATTCCGGATTGGGATAGTCACGCAGGAGTCCCTGATGAATCAAGCATTCTCGCCTTCCCCGGGTCTGAACCCGGCGATCGTCTGGCGGGACGGGCAGCTCTTCCGCAACGGACAGCCGCACCGCATCCTCTCCGGCGCAATGCACTACTTCCGCATCCACCCGGACCAGTGGGAAGACCGCCTCCGTCGACTCGCCGCTATGGGCGCAAACACTGTGGACACTTACGTGGCCTGGAACTTCCACGAGCGCGTCGAGGGCGACATCCGCTTCGACGGCTGGCGCGACCTGGAATCCTTCATCCGTCTGGCGGGAGACGTGGGCCTCGACGTCTTCCTGCGTCCGAGCCCGTACATCTGCGCGGAGTGGTCAAACGGTGGCCTGCCGTTCTGGCTCACCGGGCGCACCTCGGCGATCCGAACCAGCGACTCCGCGTACATCGCCGCAGTCGACCGCTGGTACGACGAACTGATCCCGCGGATGGTCCCTCTGCAGGCGGCCCACGGTGGACCGATCGTCGCGGTGCAGATCGAAAACGAGTACGGCTCGTTCGGCAGTGACAGTGAGTACATCCGCCAGCAGCGCGATGCGCTGACCTCGCGCGGCATCGTCGAGATGCTCACCACCGCCGATGGCACGCAGCGTGACATGGTTACGCACGGAGCTACCGAGGGTGCGATGACCACATTCACCTTCGGCACCGGCGTCGCCGAGGCTGAAGCCCTCCTTCCCGCCGGCCAATCACTGATGTGCAGTGAGCTGTGGGGTGGATGGTTCGATCACTGGGGCGAGCAGCATCACGTGCGTTCGGCCGACAGCATGATGAGCACAGTCGACGCGCTGCTTGCAGCCGGGGGCTCGGTCAGCATGTACATGGCGCACGGGGGCACAAACTTTGGTTTGTGGGCTGGCGCGAACTACGACCGCGTCGTGCAGCCGACGATCACGAGCTACGACTCGGATGCTCCGATCGGCGAAGACGGATCGACCAACGCGAAGTTCGACGCGCTGCGCGCCGCCTTCGCGCCGTTCCACGACGAGGAACTGCCTGCCGTTCCCGCGCCGAACCCGGTGCAGGCGGCACAGACCGTCGCGCTGACGGCGACCATCGGCCTGCGCGCGATGCTCGAGACTCTGCCCGCAGTCGGCGGGGCCTCCCCGATGCCGCAGACGTTCGAGCA
Source organism: Microbacterium sp. A94 (assembly GCF_051842855.1). Classification (NCBI taxonomy): domain Bacteria; kingdom Bacillati; phylum Actinomycetota; class Actinomycetes; order Micrococcales; family Microbacteriaceae; genus Microbacterium; species Microbacterium sp. A94. The sequence continues at coordinate 82,412 of NZ_JBPXMU010000007.1, forward strand.
GCTGGGCGTCGAGGACGGCATCGTCGTCTACCAGGCGCAGATCGACATCCCCGCGGACAGCAAGATCGACATCGACGGCCTGCGAGACCGTGCTGTCGTCTTCATCGATGACGAGCGCATCGGCGTCATGGAGCACGACGGTGAGCACGTGCTCACCGTTCCTGGCGGCGCGCGTCGCGGCATCCTGACGATCCTCGTCGAGAGCCTGGGACGCATCAACTACGGTCCTCTCACGGGCGAGCACAAGGGCATCCTGCGCGGCGTTCGCGTCAACGGTCGCCGGTACATCCACGGCTGGACGCACCGCGCGCTTCCGCTCGAGGTGCCGACGGCGACCGGAACCCCAGATACGGCGGGCCTCGCGACTGCGACCGTCGAGGTCGAGGCCCCGGCGGACTCCTGGCTCGCCTTCCCAGGCGGAGTCAAAGGCATGGTGTGGCTGAATGGCTTCCTGCTCGGCCGCTACTGGTCGCGGGGCCCCCAGCTCACGCTGTACGCACCCGCTCCGCTGTGGAATGCCGGCGCGAACGAGATCGTCGTGCTCGACACGGATGCGCTCCCGACCGCCGTCGAGCTGCGCGAGACGCCGGAGTACGGCCCTGTCGAGGAATTCATCGGTTCCTGACCGGACACACATAAAGAGGGGGAAGACGCCAGCACGGCATCTTCCCCCTCTTCTGTGTTCTGGCGATCAGCCCTTCACAGCACCGGCTGCCAGGCCCGAGCGCCAGTAGCGCTGCAGGCTGAAGAACAGGATGATCAGCGGGATGACGCCGAGCAGCGCGCCCAGCATGACCGCGCCCTTCTCCGGAGCGAAGTAGCTCATCATGCCGTACAGTCCCAGAGTCACCGGCTTCAACTCGGCGCTGGAGATCATCATCAACGGCAGCAGGAAGTTGTTCCAGGTGGCCACGAAGATGAACAGGAAGATCGTGACCATCGCGGGCGACAGCAGGCGCAACACGATGGTGAAGAAGATCCGGGCTTCGCTCGCGCCGTCGATGCGCGCAGCCTCGAGCAACTCGGTCGGCACCGAGGATTCGGCGTAGACCATGCCGAGGAATACCCCGAACGGTGAGACTGCCGAGGGGATGATGATCGCCCACATGGTGTTCGTCAGGCCCAGGGCATGGAACTCCATGTACAGCGGCACGGTCAGCAGCGCGACGGGCAGCAGCAGACCCGCCATGATGACGGTGACAGCGATCTTCTTACCCGGGAAGACGAACTTGGCGATCGCGTAGCCGGCCATGATCGCAAACAGGGTACCGATGACACCGGCCAGCGTCGAGTACAGGATGGAGTTTCCCACCCAGCGCCAGAACAGGTCCTGCGTCCAGCTCATGAGGCTGGCGTAGTTGGTGTCGAGGTTCCAGTTCGCGAACCAGAATCCGAATGTGTTCGTCAGGTCGGCGTTGCTCTTGGTGGATGCGACGAAAACCCAGTAGACCGGCATCAGGAAGTACACCAGGGCGAAGACGAGCGCGATGATGCCGAAGGTCTTGGCGACCGGGCCGGGAGCGATTGAACGCGGCGGCATGTCGCCGGACGTCGCCTTCAGCGGCTTGCGCTTGACCGGTGCGGTGATCAGAGAAGTAGTGCTCATATCAGTTCGCCTTCTTACGCTGCGCGAAGGAGTACACGACGGCGAGTGTGCCGGCGATGACTGCCATCAGCAGGGAGTATGCGGATGCGGGACCGCTGCCTGACGGCGAAATCTCGCCCATCATCGAGTTGTAGGTCAGCATCATGGGGGTGTAATCCAGGCCCATCCAGGAGTTCGCGCCCTCCATGATCATCGGCTCGTTGAAGAGCTGGATCGTGCCGATGATGGAAAGCAGGACGGCGAGCAACGCGGCGCCGCGCACCATAGGGACCTTGATCTTCATGGCGATCTGGAACCCGTTGGCGCCGTCGAGGCGGGCGGCTTCGTACAGCTCGCGCGGGATCGACTGGAGGGCTGCGAGGAAGATCAGCATGTTGTAACCGGTGAACGTCCACGTCGTCATGTTCGCCATCGACGCGAGGATCGTGCCCGGGGCCATGAAGTTCGTTCCCTCGGGCAGGAACTGCATGAACGGCGACACCTCGGGGGTGTACATGTACAGCCAGATCATGGCGGCGATGACGCCCGGGATCGCAAAGGGAAGGAAGAAGGCGAGGCGGAAGAACGCCGGGCGCCGCACGATGAATGAATCCAGCAGCAGCGCCAGCGCGAGGGCGACGATGATCATCACCGGGATCTGGAATGCGGCGTACAGGACGACGCGCCCCATGCCTGCCCAGAATGCGCCGTTGGTGGCAGCCGCGGCCAGGTTGTCGAACCCGACGAACGTGTCGACCAGCTCGCCGCCACCGAACAGGCCACCACCGGAGGGAACCTGCGAGAAGAACGCCGAGCGCACCGAGATGATGATCGGAATGAGGAAGACCACGGTGAACAAGATGGCGAACGGGGCCATGAACAGCCAGCCGTTGCGCGCCTCCTGCCGAGCGCGGAAGCCCTTTCTCGTACGCGGCCGGTGGCCGATGGTCTCAGCGGTAGTGGTCACGGCGTGATCTCACCTTTCGGAAGAAATAGGTCCGGCGGAGGACACACTATCGTCGTGTCCTCCGCCGGAACTGGCTGCTCAGAGAGCGGGGGAGTTACTCGGCGACTGGCAGACCGAGGTCTGTCAGAGCCTTGACCGCGGTCTGCTGCGCGGTGGTGAAGATGTCTGCGACCTGCGCGTCGCCGGCGACGACGGCGGCTGCCGTCTCGTTCATGGCGGCGAGGGTGGAGAATCCGGGAGCGTAGGGGAAGTCCGGGTTCATGTTCGCGGTGGCCGTGGCAAGCTCAGCGAGTACGTCCTGGTCGCCGAACTGGCGCAGCATCTTCTCGCTGGTCTCGGGCGTGCCCTCGGCCGCGACGACGAGACCCTGCGAGGAGAGGTCGTCGATCTGCGTGTTGAACCAGTTGTTGTACTCCATGGCCTCGGCCGGGTACTCGCAGCCCTTCAAGACTGCAACGCCGGATCCGCCGTCGGGGCCGGTCATGGCGCCGGCGCCAAAGTCGGGCAGCTGGGCGATGCGCCACTGGCCTTCGGCCGGGGTGCCATCGAGCGAGTCGAGCAGGAAGCCTGCCTCCCACGCTGCGCCGATGTGGCCAATCAGGCTGCCGTCGTTGAGCGCGATCGTGAAGGGCTCGCCCCAGCGGTCGGCCTTGAGGGTCTGGTTGGTGTCGAGCAGGTTCTGCCAGAAAGCGGCGACCGTCTGCGAGCCTTCGCCCTCAGCGTTGACGACCCACTCGTCGCCCTCGGTCGAGAACCAGGTGTCGCCGGCGGCAGCGGACTGCGCGGCGAGCCAGTGCGTGGCCTCGTCCGGCGAGAAAGCGGTGAGGTACTTGCCAGCGACAGCTGCCGTGACCGAGTCAGCGGTGAGCTCTTCGATGTTTGCGGGAGCATCGAGGCCGAGAGCCTCGAACTCTGCCGCGTTGTAGAAGTAGACCAGCGGGCCGACATCCTGGGGCAGGCCCACGACGACGTCGCCGACGCGCATGCCGGCGTATGCTCCGCCGGAGAAGTTGTCTGCGTACTTCTCCGCCTCGGTGGTGACGTCTTCGAGAAGACCCTTCACATAGAGCTGAGGAGCCTCGGAGTAACCGACCTGAGCGAGGCACGGTGCGTTGCCGGCCTTCACATCGGTTTCCAGCTTGAGGATCATGTCGGTCGCGGCACCATCGAACTTGGTCGTCTTGACCTGGATATCGGGGTGCTCTTCGTTCCAGCGCTCGGTGATCTCAGCGACGGTAGCCATGTCAGCGCCGTTGTCGAGGCGGTGCATGTACTCGATCGTGATCGATTCGCCTTCGGCGGTGTTGCCACCGGAGCCGTTACCGGTGTCGGCCGAGCTGCACGCAGCGAGCCCGAATGCCGACATAGCGCCGACGGCGACGACGGCGGCCGTGCGTGTGATTCGTGTGGTTGCCATGAGGTGTTCTCCTCTTTGAGGGTCATGTGACTGACGGTCGAGACGGATGCTGTGACACAAGCGCCGTGGAACCATTAAACCTCGAAATGTTTGCGTTCACAAGCGAGGATTGCCGTGCTGTGACTGGACTGTAATCCAAAGATGTCGTGCGCTGACATTGCTACCGCGGCGCCGGGATGAGCAGTTCGGGGTCTGTATTGGGTTTTGCGGGGCAGACTGGAGGCGTGCGAACCATACGTGATCTAGACACCGTTGAGCTCATCATTGAGGCGCAGTCCCTGCTGGATGCTATCCGCGGGCCGGAGCGCGTGATCGATGCGGGAACCCTCCGTGCGCTGGAGCAGTCCGGAAACTACGTCGTCGGATTCTTCGACGACGAATCCGGCGTGGAGCGCATGGTCGGAGCATCCATCGCCTTCTTCGGCGTTCCCGGCCAGCGCACGATGCACTCGCACATCACCGCGCTGCTGCCTGACTATCGCGGCCGCGGGTGGGGGCGTGAGCTCAAGGAACACCAGCGGCAGTGGGCGTTCTCGCGTGATGTCGGCAGAGTTACCTGGACGTTCGATCCGCTCGTTGCGCGCAACGCTCACTTCTTCCTCACGGTGCTCGGCGCACGGGTGACGGGATATTCCGTGAACAACTACGGCATCTTCGGTGGCGGCGACGCCGGCGACGAAAGTGACCGTCTGGACGTCGAGTGGATGCTGGCCGACATCGCCAAGCGGCCCGCCGATGACACCATCGCTGCGACGCTGGAGATTCCCTCGGACGTCGAGACGATGCGCGCATCAGATCCGGATGCCGCCCACGAATGGCGTCTGCGCCTGCGCGGGGAGATGGAGGAGCTGCTCGGACGCGGACTCACCCTCTCCGGCTTCGACGCCGAGCGCGGGTACCTGTTCACCGATCCGTCCTGACGGCTTCTGCTTATATGGACGGATGAGCCCCGAGGAAGAGTTCGCGCAGCATCCCGCAGAGTCCCCGTTTCATTCCCGACTGCCGATCGGTGAACGTCTGGACGCCTCGGCCCTGAGCGACGGGCTGCCCTGGGCATTCGAAGAGATTCGGATGCGCCCCCTTGAGGCGATGCTTGTGCCGGAGAACCCGCGCGGCGGCGAGGTGGACAGCTCCGAGTGCCGACCGTGCTTGCCGTCGCCAGGGACGATCTGGCAGGACGAGCATTGGCAGGTGCGGGTCATGGCAGAGCCGAGCGGGCTGCCGTTCATTGCGGCGATCTCACCTCGTGAGCACTGGTTGCTCGAGGACGCTCCGATCGAGGTTCTTGCCGCGCTCGGACCGCTTATGCAGCGCGTCTCTGAGGCAGTGAAGTCAATTCCCGGTGTTGCTCGCTGTCACTTCGGCCGTTGGAACGACGGATCCGCACACCTGCACCTCTGGGCGCTCGCACGCCCTGCCGGGATGATGCAAGGGCGTGGTGCGGCTCTCGCATTCTGGGACGACGTCCTTCCGCCGATTCCGCAGGAGATGGCTGTCGAGCACATCCGCATCGTCGCCGAGTCGCTCGCGAGCGGCGGTGGAGAGGCTTTCCCGAACCGCTGAGCACCCGGGGCTGATCGTCAGCGACAGCGCGGATAGGATTGAATCGCCCGTATTCACGGGCGCAACCCCCGCCGCATCCGACCATTGGAGCCACCGTGGCCGAACAGTCCCGTCTTGACAAGGTCATTAGCCTCGCCCGCCACCGCGGGTTCGTCTTCCAAGCGGGTGAGATCTACGGCGGCTCCCGTTCGGCTTGGGACTACGGTCCTCTCGGAACCGAACTGAAGGAGAACATCCGCCGCCAGTGGTGGCAGACCTTCGTTCGCGGCCGCGGCGACATGGTGGGCCTGGACTCCTCGATCATCCTCCCGAAGCGCGTCTGGGAAGCCTCCGGGCACGTCGCCACTTTCAGCGACCCGCTCGTGGAGTGCCTGCAGTGCCACAAGCGTCACCGCGAGGATCACCTGCTCGAGGCGTTCGAAGCCAAGAAGGGCCGCCAGCCCGAGAACGGGATGGCCGACATCGCGTGCCCCGATTGCGGCACGCGCGGCAAGTGGACCGAACCGCGGTCGTTCTCCGGTCTGGTCAAGACCTACCTCGGCGTCGTCGATGACGAATCGGGCCTGTATTACCTGCGCCCTGAGACCGCGCAGGGCATCTTCGTGAACTTCGCGAACGTGCTCACCGCCAGCCGGAAGAAGCCCCCGTTCGGCATCGGCCAGGTCGGCAAGGCATTCCGTAACGAGATCACGCCCGGAAACTTCATCTTCCGCACGCGCGAGTTCGAGCAGATGGAGATCGAGTTCTTCGTCCCGCCGGCTGACGCGCAGGAGTGGTTCGAGCACTGGGTCGAGGCGTGCTGGGCATGGTTCGTCGACCTCGGAATCGATCCGACCAACATGCGTCGTTTCGATGTTCCCGACGATGAGCGTGCGCACTACTCGGCTGGCACCATTGACTTCGAGTACCGGTTCAACTTCCCCGGCTCCGAGTGGGGCGAGCTCATGGGTGTCGCCAACCGCACCGACTTCGACCTCAGCAGTCATTCCGAGGCATCCGGTCAGAGCCTGTCTTACTTCGATCAGGCATCCGGTGAGCGCTACACGCCGTACGTGATCGAGCCCTCGTTCGGTCTGACGCGCTCGATGATGGCGTTCCTCGTCGACAGCTATGTCGAAGAAGAGGTGCCCAATGCCAAGGGCGGCACCGACACCCGCACGGTGCTCAAGCTCGACCCACGCCTGGCTCCGGTCAAGGTGGCTGTTCTCCCGCTGTCGCGCAACGAGAAGCTTTCGCCGCTCGCACGCGAGGTCGCCGATTCTTTGCGCGGCCGTTGGGCGATCGACTTCGACGACGCCGGCGCCATCGGCCGCCGCTACCGTCGTCAGGACGAGATCGGCACCCCGTTCTGCGTCACCGTCGACTTCGATTCGCTCGACGACAACGCCGTCACGGTCCGTGACCGCGACACGATGTCGCAGGAGCGCGTTCCGGTTGCCGAGCTGAACGATTACCTCGCCGAGCGGCTGAAGGGCGCCTGACCGCGACAGCATCGTGGGACGATGGCGGGATGGAGACGACGACTTTCGCCGCGACCGACGGCTTCCCGCATACAGCCCTGATCGGCGTTACCGGCCCTGAGGCGACCCTGGCTGTGCAGGGGGATTCGCACACGGTGCTGCCTTTGGCATCCGTATCCAAACCCATCTCGGCCTGGGGCGTGCTCATCGCCGTCGAGCGCGGGCTCGTCGACCTCGATGAACCAGCCGGGCCGGAGGGTTCCACGCTGCTGAACCTGCTCGACCACACCAGCGGGCTGCCGTTCGAGGGTGAGCAGACGCAGGCGAAGCCCGGAACGCGACGCATCTATTCGAATGCCGGGTTCGACGCGCTCGGCACGCACGTGGCCGAGGCCGTGGGCATGCCGTTCGATGAATGGATGACTCGTGAGGTCACAGGGCCCCTCGGGATGACTGACATTGAAGTGGTCGGTAGACCGTCGGCGGGTTACCGGGCATCGATCGCCGATCTACTGATCTTCGGTCGCGAGGTGCTGCGACCGAAGCTGGTTCCCGTCGAGCTGCGCGACCTCGCGCTCATGGTGTCGAGACCCGGGCTGCGCGGCGTCGTGCCCGGTTACGGCTCGTTCGACGACAACCAGTGGGGACTGGGATTCGAGATCAAGGGTTCCAAGAGTCCGCACTGGCTGAGCGACACGATGCCGCCCGAGACAGCCGGACACTTCGGGGGGCAGGGCAGTTTTCTGTTCATCGACCGCTCCCGAGACATCGCCGCGGCATTCCTCTCGGGGGTCGCCTTCGGTGACGACCATAAGCGCATCTGGCCCGCGCTCACCGAAGAGATCGTCGCACGCCACGGCGGACGCTGACCGGCTTTCGAGCCGGTGAACGGCGGCGGGCGCGTCAGCCGGTGATAGTCAGCTCAACCCCTTCGCTGCCCCCGGATTCCGTCCAGGAGAGCACATTCTCGAGGATGCCACGCAGTACCGTGAGGTCGACCGCCTCGAGATCTTTGATGTACAGGCACCCCTTGCCTGTAGTGTGCGGGCCTAGAAGCGCGAGCGCCTCGCCGTGCCGAGAGGTGTCATCGAGGTAGAGCGTCGATGCCGTCTTGCGCGGCGCGAAGGCAAGCACGGGCATATCGCCTTCGCTGCCGGTCGGATAGCGGTAGTGGCAGCTGCCGAAGCCGATGATCGTTCCCCACAGCTCGGGCTCGCGTCCGGAGATCTCCTGCAGCACGGCCGTGAGCGTTTCGGCATCCCGGCGTCGTCCAGCTGGCGTGACAGCGGCGATGAAGGCGCCGACGCTGCCTCCGGTCTGCTTCACTTCGCTGCCTTCGCGGCAGCCTTCATCGCTTTCTTGTTCTCGCGCACTTTCGTCAGTGACTCGACCGAGACGATATCGGCGACGCTGCGGAGCGAACCCTCCACACCGTAGTCACCGGCCGCTTCGCGCCAGCCTGCGCCGGTGAAGCCGTACTGCTTGCCCAGAAGTGCGAGAAAGATCTTCGCCTTCTGCTCTCCGAAGCCGGGGAGCTTCTTCAACCGCTTCAGCACCTCGGGGCCATCAGGGTCGCCCGTCGTCCACAGCGCCGCAGCATCCCCACCCCACTCCTCAACCAGTACTTGGCAGAGCGTCTGCACCCGCGTCGCCATCGAGCCGGGGAAGCGGTGAACAGCCGGCGTCTGACGGAATGCTTCGAAAAAGGCCTCGGGATCCATGCTGGCGATGGCGGCGGCATCCACAGCGCCGGTGCGCTGCTCGATCTTCAGCGGGCCGGCGAACGCGGTCTCCATCGGAACCTGCTGGTCAAGGAGCATTCCGACCAGCAGTGCGAGGGGGTTGTCGGTGAGAAGCGTGTCGGCGGCGCTGTCTCCGGTGATGTGAAGGGCCATGCATCCAGTCTGCCAGGGGTGACCGCCGCCAGACCCCATGGGCTGATGCGCGTGATGGCGCTTCGTACATTGCAAGCGGGCGATGCTGCAGGGGGTGCTCGATGCCCGATTTCTCCCCTTTCCCGGAATCCTTCGGCGCGATATCATCATGATATGAGTGAAGTGTTGCGCGATTTGCGCGAGCGAGCTGGGCTCAGCCAAGCGCAGCTCGCATTGCGCAGCGGTGTTGCGCAGCCAAACATCGCCGCTTATGAGTCAGGGCGGCGGAATCCGTCGGCGGCAATGGTCGATAGGTTGCGGTCGGCCATGCGCCCTTTCCCTCACGAGGCGCTCGAACAGCATCGTGACGAACTCAAGGAGCTCGCTGCGGAGTACGGGCTGAACAACGTGCGCGTGTTCGGCTCCGCCGCGCAGGGCACGGACACTGCGCTGAGCGATCTCGATATCCTTGTCACCCGCTCGCCGAACGTCGGATTGCTGACGATCGCTGAGTTCGCCTTCGCCGCCGAACAGTTGCTCGGCGTTCCGATCGACGTGGTCACAGACGGAGGGCTCCCCGCTGATCATCCGATCCTCCGGACAGCGGTGGCCGCGTGAGCGATAGGGACGAACGGTCGTTGCGTGAGATCGTGCGGTTGTGCGACAACGGCACCCGACTCGCCGGTCGAGGCCGCGAGTGGTACGTCTCGGATGATCTCAACACACCGGGGCTTGCGGCCGAATCGATCATCATCAAGATTGGTGAGAATGTCGCGCGGTTGAGCGATGAAACGATCGTCGCGAACCCGCAGGTGCCCTGGTCGAGCATCAAGCGCATGCGCGATCGGCTCGCGCATCACTACGAGGCGACCGATTATGACGCAGTGTGGGCCACCCTCAACGTCGATCTTCCCCGCGTGCGTGAAGCGATCGCATCGCTTCTCGCCGAAGCGGTCGATGATTGACCAGAGATCTGCATCGCCGGACGAACCCCATGGTTAGCGCATCTGCTGGTCGAGGACATCCCCTCCAACAGCATGAACGGGTCGTCGGTCAGTGGCGAATTGGCGGCGGTGATGTGTAGGACCGTGCATCCGGTGTTGCACTCGGCCGCGCTGACCGCAGGTCAGAATGAATACGGCGGCAGATCCCCCTCGCGGACGACGGCCTCGGTGCCTTCGTCCCAGGTGAAGGTCGAGGCTGCGGACTCGTAGGGTCCGGCGCCCGAGCCACCATCGGGAACCCACGACCGGATGATCTCGATCTCGTCCTCGGAGATGCGGGTGATCTCCGGAGCGCGTCCGTAGACCTCCTCGGTAGCTGTCTGCACGAACTCGCCCTTGTGGAAGAGCATGACCTCGTACGGGTAACCGCCCAGGCAGCAGCCCGTGAGCGGGACGACAATCCACGACAGCGTCGCGCAGGCATCGTAAGTCTCATCTGCCCAGCCCATCTCGTCCTTCAGATCCCACGTTCCGTTGGGAGCTGCGGCCAGTTCACCGCCCCAGGCAGCCAGCGCCTCACCGGCAGTGACGTCTGCGCAAGTTGCTGCGGTGATCTCCGGTGTCGCGACGCGCACGAGCATCGTCCCGCTCTGTCCGTTCCAGACGCGGTCCGCGTCGGGCAGATCGGTGCCGGGGTAGTAATCCGGAGTGCCGCCAGCGATCTCTGTGCCCGCCGGGTAGTAGGTGCCGAACGGGGCATCGACGGTTGAGAATGAAAACCCGCCGTCCTCGGTTTCGGCGGGTGAACCGTGCTGGGCGATGTCGATGACGAAACCATCGTCACGGGTGGCGTTCGGGAGTGCGATGGTCACGCAGGGCTCGGTCGCGGGGCTCTCGGCTGTCGGGCACCAGCGGCCGTTGATGTCCTCTGCCGTGGGAGTCGGCTCCGCGGTGGGCTCGGAAGTCGCGGCCGCGGACTCAGCGGCGGGAAGCTTCTCTTCGGTCGCTGGGGACGCGCCGCAGGCCGACAAGCTCAGAGAGAACACTCCGACGGTAACGAGGGCGAGCAGGCGGGACGCGGGCGAGATCAAAGGCACGTGTTTCACTTCCATACGAGGTTCCGGTCGCAATTGGTGTCGCTCTAACCGCGGAATAGCAACATAAAGTGCGGCCGGAGCGGTGGGTGGTTGAGCGGACCGGTGGGTGGTTGACCGGAACGGCGGGGCGGTCAGGCGGATGCCGCGACCGCAGGGCCGGCACCCGCAGCCCCAGCCGCAGCGGGGCTGATGCCGTAAACCGTCTCGAGGGCTGCGATGAACTCCGCCCCACGCCCGTCGGCGGCGAGTTCGTGCGCCCTCGTCGTGGGGGTGTGGGTGAGCACTCCGGCCAGGTGGCGCATGGCCTGCTCGACCCTGCCATCCTCGTCACCGCGGGCTCGGGCACGTTCGATCTCGGATTCCATGAGCGAGAGGATGTGCGTGCGGAACGCGACCACTGCCGGCGTCACACTCTGTCGGTCGCCGACGACGTTGAAGGTGTCGGCTGCTTCTCGGACGACGCTGCGCGCAGCATCCGTCGCCTGCAGTTCTTCCAGCGGTGCGTGCAGCCGAATGGTCTCGAGGTCGAGCAGGGCGACGCCCTCGAGGTGCGCCACGGCGGGGTCGACGTTGCGCGGCATGCCGAGGTCGATGACGAGCTGCGACGACTGATCGGCAGCGCCCATCGGGCATCCGCCCGCGACAGCACCGGCTTGTGCTTGCAAATGCTCGGGACCGAGAACAGGCTCGGTCGCCGTGGTGCAGGTGATCAGCAGGCTCGATTCCGTGGCGACGCGGGCGTAGTCCCGTTCAGCCACCGCGACGATGTCGTGCTTCTTCGCGAAGAGTTCGGCGCGTCCTGACGGCGAGTACACCGAGATGTTCGTTGCGCCCCGTTCGCGGAGCGTGGCCAGGGTGACGGCTGCGTAAGCGCCGGTGCCGACGAGGAGAACGCGCTCAGCAGTCCAGTCCGCGATGCGGCTGTCGGCAAGTTCCAGCGAGAGACGCACGAGTGAGCGGCCGGCCCGGCCGATCGCGGTGACGTTCTTCACTTTGCGCTGCGCCTGGCTCGCACGCTGGAACAGGCGCTCCAGCTCCGGAGACGTGGTGCCGTCCTCGCGAGCGACCTTCAGCGCACGCCGGACCTGACCGGCGATCTCGCCTTCGCCGGGGACGACGGATTCGAGACCGGATGCCACGGCGAACAGGTGCTCGGCGACCCGGCGACCCGAATGCACGGCGTACGCACCCTCAAGATCGGATGCCGTGATGCCCGTGGACTGCTCGATCGCCTCGAGCACCGCTTCCACGCCCACAGCGCCGGCAGCAGTCACCGGCTCATCGACTTCGACATACGCCTCGAAGCGGTTGCAGGTCGACACCACGACAGCACCCTGCACGCACGGCGCAATACGCAGAAGATTCGGCGCAAGGTCGTCGGGGGTGCGGCTCAGTCGCTCGAGCATTTCAAAGGAGGCGGTCTTGTGACTCGCCGTCACGCACAGCAGCACACCAGCAGTTTACGTCGCGTGCTGAGGAGTCTGCTGAAAGGGCGGTTCGTGCCGGCTGGTGGGACAATAGCAGCATGCCTTCACCCACAGCCCCGCTGCTGCGCGCGCTCGCCGGAGATCGACCCGAGCACGCCCCCGTCTGGTTCATGCGCCAGGCCGGCCGTTCACTTCCGGAATACCGCGAGCTCCGCGTCGGCACCCGGATGCTGGATGCCTGCCTCACCCCGGATCTTGCCGCCGAGATCACGCTGCAGCCGGTGCGCCGTCACGGCGTGGATGCCGCGGTGTTCTTCAGCGACATCGTCATCCCGCTACGTCTGGCCGGGGTCGACGTCGAGATCGTTCCAGGACGTGGCCCGGTGTTCGCCGAGCCCGTGCGCACACGCGCCGATGTCGACCGCATCACGGCGATCGATCCGGAAGACCTCGATCACACCGCGATCACCGCGGCCGTGCGCATCGTCATCGATGAGCTGGGGGAGACGCCGCTGATCGGTTTTGCCGGAGCCCCCTTCACCCTGGCTGCGTATCTGATCGAGGGTGGCCCCTCGAAGGAGCACCTGCGCGCTCGGGCGATGATGCACGCCGACCCTGAGGCGTGGAACCGACTTGCCGACTGGCTCTCGCGCGTCTCCCGTCGATTCCTGCAGGCGCAGCGCGATGCTGGAGCGTCTGCGTTGCAGTTGTTCGACTCCTGGGCAGGCTCGCTCAACCCCGCTGATTACCGTCAGCACATCGCCCCGCACTCGAAGGCAGCTGTGGTCGATCTCGACGTGCCGGTCATTCACTTCGGTGTCGGCACCGGACCCTTCCTCACCGACATGCGTCTGGACGGCATAGCATCCGCTGTCGGTGTCGACTGGCGTCAGCCGCTGGACGAAGCCGCCAGCATCCTGGGCCCCGACGTCACCGTGCAGGGCAATATCGACCCGGCCATGCTGCAGGCTCCGTGGGAGGTGCTCGAGAAGCACGTGCTCGACGTGCTCGCGCGCGGCCGTGCTGCGCGTGCGCACATCGTGAACCTCGGACACGGGGTGCCGCCCGAAACCGATCCCGACCAGCTCACCCGAATCGTGGAGCTTGTGCACCGCACGGCGTCATGACCACTGACCGAGACGAAGAAGCAACCGCTGAGCTGGCCGAACGGGCAGCCGAGCGCCACGTCGTCGTCGTCGGCGGCGGGATCGGCGGCCTGGTCGCCGCGCGGGAGTTCGCGAAGGTCGGCATTCGGGTGACCCTGCTCGAGTCGGCAGAAATGCTCGGCGGTGCGATCCGTCGCGCGGATCTCGCCGGACTGACAGTGGATGCCGGCGCCGAGAGCTATGCGACCCGCGGCGGGCACGTGCGCGAGCTGATCGCCGAGCTCGGTCTCACCGACCGCATCGTGACTCCGAACCCTGCTGGTGCGTGGCTTGCCGGTGTTCCCGGAGTGAACCCGGCTCCACTTCCCAAAGGCGGCATCCTGGGCATCCCGGCGAACCCATTCGCTGAGGACGTGCGCCGGATCATCGGCTGGAGCGGGGCATGGCGTGCGTACGTCGACCGCTTGCGCCCGCCGCTGACGATCGGCAAAGAGCACAGCCTCGGCAAGCTCGTCGAATCGCGCATGGGGGCGAAGGTGCGCGATCGGTTGGTCACGCCGGTGACGGCGGGCGTGTACTCCGCTCACCCGAACGACGTGGACGTCGAAGTTGCCGCTCCCGGACTGAACGAGGCGCTCACCCGCACCGGCTCGCTCTCCGGCGCCGTCGCACAGCTGGTCGCCGACCGCGCTGATCGCGCGAAGTCCGCTCCCGGCTCGGCCGTCGAGGCATTGGCCGGCGGCATGAGCACGCTGGTGGATGCCCTGGCAGCTGATCTGGTCGATCTGGGTGGAGTCATCCGAACCGGCGCTGCCGTCACAGCCCTCGATCGCACAGGCGACGGCTGGGTCGTGTCGTTCACGACCGCGGACACCGACCCGGATAGTGAGGAGTCCGAGCCCGAGCCCGAAATCATTGCAGCGGATGCCGTCATCATCGCCACGACCGAATCGGATGCTCGCGCGCTGCTGCGTGAGCAGATCGATCTCGGTGCGGCCCCCGAGGCGCCGCAGATCGAGATCGTGAGTCTGCTCCTGGATGCGCCGGCCCTGGACGCCTTCCCGCGCGGGACGGGAGTGCTGACCGCACCGGGCAGCCTCGTCGCCAAAGCGCTGACGCATGCGACGGCGAAATGGTCCTGGTTGCGGGAGGCCGCTGGAGGCCGCCACATCGTGCGTGTTTCCTTCGGCTCGCAGGGTGAGCTGCCGGCAACCGCGGAGCTTGACGAGGAGTCCGCGGCCCGCCTGGCGTTGCAGCAGGCTTCGGCGATGCTCGGCGTAGCGCTGCCCTCATCGGCCCTCATCACCGCTCACCGGGCGCGTTTCACCCAGTCTCAGCCGTCATCCCTGATCGGGGCAGGTGAGCGGCGTCGCGCCGTGCGGGCTGCTGTGGAGCAGATCGATGCTCTGGCGGTCGTCGGTGCATGGGTCGCCGGAACCGGGCTCGCACAGGTCATCCCCGATGCGAAGCTCGAGGCTGACCGCCTGCGCCGCGCTCTGATCTGGGTGTGAATGCTGGGTTGTCAAGCCCCACTGTTGTAGATGCCGATTTCGGCATATAGCGTTACGCTGGAAACCCTGGCCGACGGCGGCAACGCCAGCGGCTCGACCGGAACAACGTGAGGAGACCCCATGAAGGGGAAGATCGGACTCGTCGTCGGGCTCGGCGTCGGATACGTACTCGGCACACGAGCCGGACGTGAGCGTTACGAGCAGATCAAGACGCAGTGGTTGAAGGTTTGGCACCTCGATCCAGTGCAGGAACAGGTCACCAAGGTCAAGGGCTACGTCGGCGACAAGGCCGCCGCGGTTCCGGGCGCAGTCTGGAACGGTCTGGTGAAGGTCGCGAAGGCCGCAGGCAACGCAGACACCCCGGGTAAGAAGCTCGATTCGGCGATCGCCACCGGCCGCAAGGTCGCGGATGATCTTGAGGATGCCGTAGAAGACGCGGTGGACGAGGCCAAAAAGAATGCCGCGGCCGCGAAGAAGACCTCCACCGGTTCGACCAGCAAGGCCAAGCCGGCTGCCAAGAAGCCCTCGACGAACGGAAAGTGACATGGTTCGCGGCTATCGTGACCGTGCCGATGACAGCCTTCTGACGCTGCTCGGCGATCTTCCGGAGCTCGTCAGCAAACTCGTCAAGGCAGAGATCGACGCGGCGAAGGCCTGGGTGTCTCGCACCGCGAAGGACGCCGGCATCGGCAGCGTATGGTTCCTCATCGCGCTGTTCTTCCTGTTCTGGCTCGTACCGATGATTCTCGTCTTCGCCGTTGCGGGACTGTCATCATGGTGGCCGGTCTGGCTGTCCGCACTGGCGGTGCTCGGGTTGCTGCTGCTGTGCATGGCAGCGTGCGTCCTCCTGGGACTGCTGAAATTCCGTAAGGCGCTGCGCCGGGAGAACCCCGGGCAGGCCGTTGCTACCGATATTCGACTTGTGAAGGAGGCCGGTGATGACACTGTCTGAGCAGAGCCTGCCCCGTACCGCTGTTCCCTCCGGAATCACCGATCCTGTGGCATCCGCGCGGGCAGAGCTGAAGGCTGCGCTGGCAGCAATCGAGATCAAGGGCAACGTCCCGCGCCGCATCGAGAAGGCGTCCGTGCGCGGAGCCGCCCGGGCTCGTGCGTTCGCCGATCGGAACCCGCTGGGGGCGGTTGCAGCATCGGTCGGCGTTGCCGCCGTCGCCGGTGCGCTGGTGTGGGCGATCGCTCGCGCGATCTCTCGCTGACCCCGCTCGGTCGCACGTTTCGCTCCCGCCTCCAGAAAGAGGCACACTGGAAGCATGTCCGATGCAACCGAACAAAACCCTTCTGGCTTCACACTCTGGGCGGTCTGGCGCCGTAATCCGGACGCGCCCGTCACCGAGACCGATGCGACCGAGCTCGAGACGATCTCCGGTCACATCGAAGACTCCGGAGTCACGATCCGCGGCTTCTACGACGTCTCCGGTCTGAAGGCTGACGCGGACCTGCTGGTCTGGCTGCACGGCGACACCGCCGAAGACCTGCAGAAGGCGCTGCGTCGCCTGCGCCGCACCGAGCTGCTGCGCACCCTGCTGCCGGTGTGGAACGTCATGGGCGTGCATCGCGATGCCGAGTTCAACCGTGCTCACGTTCCCGGGTTCCTCCGCGGCGTCGAGCCCAAGGGGTGGCTGTGCCTGTATCCGTTCGTGCGCACCCCCGAGTGGTACCTCGCACCGGAAGAAGAGCGCCGCGCGATGCTCGCTGATCACGGTCGGAAGGGCGCCGCCTTCACGGGCGTCATCGCGAACACCGTGGCATCCTTCGCCCTGGGCGACTACGAGTGGCTGCTGCCGCTGGAAGCAGACGATGTCACTGAACTCGTCGACCTCATGCGCGACCTTCGCTACACCGAGGCTCGCCGTTACGTGAAAGAGGAAGTGCCGTTCTACACGGGTCGGCGCTTGCGCTTTGACGAGATCGCGGACGTTCTGCAGTAGGTCATGATGAACACTCCTATTCGTCTCGGCACTCGCCGCAGCGCCCTTGCCCAAGCCCAGTCCGGACACGTCGCCGCAGCGTTGGAGAAGATCTCCGGCCGGAAGGTCGAGCTCGTCCCGATCGTCTCGGAGGGTGACACGAACCGTGCATCCCTCTCGGAGATCGGTGGGCTCGGCATCTTCGCCACCCGCTTGCGCGAGGCGCTGCTCGCCGGTGAGTGCGACATCCTCGTCCACTCCCTGAAAGACCTTCCCACGGCCATGCCAGCCGGGCTCGTGATCGGCGCGACCCCGGTCCGGGAGGCGGCGCATGATGTCGTCATCACGCGCGACGGCACACCGCTGCATCAGTTGCCCGCCGGTGCGAAGGTCGGTACCGGCTCGCCGCGGCGCATCGCGCAGGTGCATCGCCGTGCACCCCAGGCCGAGGTGGTCGACATCCGCGGGAACGTCGATTCGCGCCTGGCGAGGGTCGAATCCGGCGAGCTGGATGCTGTCATCCTCGCGGCAGCTGGCCTCTCGCGACTGGGATCTGACACGCCACTCTCCCGTGAAGAGCTGGATCTGACCACCTGGCCCACGGCTCCTGGCCAAGGCTCGCTCGCGGTGGAGACGACCTCCGACGCGCCCGCCGAGCTGCGCGGCTTCCTCGCCCGGCTCGACGATGAAGACACCCGTCTGGCGATCTCCGTGGAGCGCGGAATCCTCGAGGGATTGGATGCCGGATGCCAGGCGCCGATGGCCGCTCATGCGGTCGTCGCCGGTGATGCTGTTCGAGTGCGAACGGCTGTCTACGCACCCGAAGGAGAGCGTGTGATCGACCTCGACGTCACGGAATCCCTGAACCGGGGGTATATTCGTGTGAACGGCAGTGGCAACGGAGCGGATACTGCCGATGGTGCGGACCCGAATCACGCAGCACGCGAGATCGGACTTTCTGTCGCCCGTCGGCTGCTCGATCAAGGGGCGGCCGGACTCGTCTCCTGAGAGCAATTCAATGATCAGCACACCCGAAACGAAGCAAGATAAGCCGTTGACCGGCTGGCGCGTCCTCGTTCCGCGAGGGGGCCCCTGGGGCGACGGTGTCGCCGCGAGCCTGCGTGCGCAGGGAGCAGTTCCTGTCGTCGCGCCACTGATCAACTTCGGCCCGACCAACGACCAGGCAGCGCTTGACGCTGCACTCGCGAAGCTGGCTGCCGGAGAGTTCGACTGGCTGACCGTCACCAGTGCGACGACGGTGGACGTTCTCTTCGCGCACCGCGCCGAGGTTCCCAAGTCGACCAAGATCGCCGCAGTGGGTGAAACCACGGCCGCAGCTCTCCAGGCGGTCGGATACGAAGTCACCCTGGTACCCGAACGCGACAATTCCGCTGCCGGCATGGCACAGCAGCTGATTGCCCTTGAGCCCGAGCCGCGCCGGATCCTGACGCTGCGCAGCGAGATCGCGAAGCCCGTACTCACCCGCTCGTTGATCGAAGCCGGGCACGACGTATCGAGCGTCGTCGCGTACCGCACCGTGGGCGTGCCGGTCACCGATCGCATCCGTCGTGACGTCGACAGCGGGCGCATCAACGCGATCCTCATCACGAGCGGATCCGTCGCGCAGCAGGTGCGCGAGCAGTTCCCTGACATCCCTGATGACACGCTGCTCGCCGCGATCGGACCGCGCACCGCAAGTGATGCTCGTAAGGCCGGTCTTCCGATCACCGTGGTGGCCGACAAGCAGACGGTTGACGCGCTGATCGACGCGGTCTCGCACTTCACGCTTCCGCATGCCGCTGACGAGTTCGCACCGTGAGCTTCCCCGAGGTTCGTCCGCGTCGGCTTCGCACCAGCCCGGCCGTTCGTGCTCTCGTTCGGGAGACTTCGCTGGAAGCACGACAGCTGGTGCTGCCGATGTTCGTGCGCGAGGGGATCGCTGAGCCGACGGCGATCTCATCGATGCCTGGCATCGTCCAGCATTCGATGGACTCGCTGCGCCGAGCGGCAGTGGAGGCGGCTGAATCGGGCGTCGGCGGGGTGATGCTGTTCGGCGTTCCTGCGGTGCGTGATGCTCAGGGATCCGGAGCGGATGACGCCAACGGCATCCTGAACCGCGCCACCGCCGCGCTGATCGACGAGGTCGGCGACGCGCTCGTCGTGCAGACCGACCTGTGCCTGGACGAATTCACCGACCACGGTCACTGCGGCGTGCTCCGCCCTTCGACCAGCTCAGGGGGCGATCCCGTCATCGACAACGATGCGACGCTGGAGCGCTACGTGTCGATGGCGCTTGCGCAGGCTCGCGCAGGCTCCCACCTGCTGGGACTGTCCGGCATGATGGACGGCCAGGTCACGGCAATTCGGCAGGGGCTGGATGCTGCCGGCTTCACCGACACGCTACTGCTCGGGTACGCGGCCAAGTACGCCAGCGCGTTCTACGGCCCGTTCCGCGAAGCCGTCGACTCGCAGCTGCAGGGCGACCGCCGCACCTATCAGCTCGATCCCGGCAACCGCCGCGAGGGGCTGCGCGAGGCGCTGATCGATGAAGCCGAAGGTGCTGACGTCGTGATGGTCAAACCCGCGATGGGCTTCCTCGACGTGCTGCGCGAGGTGCGCGATGCCGTACACGTTCCGGTCTGGGCGTACCAGGTCTCCGGCGAGTACGCGATGATCGAGGCCGCGAGTGCGAACGGCTGGATCGATCGCCGGGCCGCCGTGCTGGAATCGCTGCTGTCGATTCGCCGCGCGGGCGCCGATGCGGTTCTGACGTATTGGGCGACCGAGGCCGCTGAGTGGCTTCGGAACTGATCCGGTTTCCTGGCTGAGGAGCTTCTGATGACTGATCGCAACGATGACCTCTTCACCGCCGCGCAGGCGGTCACTCCCGGAGGGGTGAACTCACCGGTACGCGCCTACGGTTCCGTCGGTGGGACGCCCCGGTTCCTGGCATCCGCACAGGGCCCCTATGTAACGGACGCCGCCGGCACCGAATACGTCGACCTCGTCGCCTCGTGGGGTCCGGCCCTGCTCGGGCACACGCATCCAGAGGTTGTCTCCGCGGTGCAGGACGCCGCCACGCGCGGCCTGTCGTTCGGCGCACCCACCGCGGGTGAGGTCCAACTCGCCCGCGTGATCGCGGAGCGCGTGCGGCTGGGTGACCTCGCACCGATCGAGCGGGTGCGTCTGGTCTCCACTGGCACCGAGGCCACGATGACGGCGATCCGATTGGCTCGGGGCGTTACCGGACGCGACCTGCTGGTGAAGTTCGCCGGTCACTATCACGGGCACTCCGACGGCCTGCTTGCCGAAGCAGGATCTGGAGTTGCGACCCTGGCGCTTCCTGGGTCGGCCGGAGTGCCGGCGCCGATCGCCGCGCAGACGCTGGTGATCGAATACAACGATCGGGATGCCCTCACCGCCGTCTTCGCCGAACACGGCGACCGCATCGCCGCCGTCATCGTCGAGGCTGCTGCGGCCAACATGGGCGTCGTGGCTCCTGACCCGGGGTTCAACCGCTTCATCGCCGACACTGTGCACGCGCATGGCGCACTGATGATCCTGGACGAGGTGCTCACCGGCTTCCGGGTGCATCACGCCGGATTCTGGGCATTGCAGGCCTCGCTGGGCGAGGAATACCTTCCCGACATCATCACCTTCGGCAAGGTCGTCGGCGGAGGGATGCCATTGGCCGCCCTCGGCGGACGGGCCGAGGTCATGGACCAGCTCGCACCCGTGGGCCCGGTCTATCAGGCGGGAACGCTGTCGGGGAACCCGCTGTCGGTGGCCGCGGGGCTGGCCACGCTGCGGCTGGCAACCCCGGCCGTTTATGCACGGGTGGATGCCGCGGCGACACGCATTGCGAACGCTCTGGATGCGGCCCTCACCGACGCCGGAGTCATCCACGCGGTGCCGCGAGCCGGCAACCTGTTCGGGGTCGCCTTCGCGCCTGCACCTCCGCGCACCTACGCTGAGGCGCTGGCGCAGGAGTCGTTCCGGTACCCGCCCTTCTTCCACGCCATGCGTGAGCAGGGCGTTGCGCTTCCGCCGAGCGTTTTCGAAGCCTGGTTCCTTACCGCCGCACATGATGACGCCGCGCTGTCTCGCATCGAGGCAGCGTTGCCCGCGGCAGCGGCGGCAGCAGCATCCGCTCGTCTCTGACTGATTGTTGTGGCACTGTGAGCAAGTTGCCGACAGATTTGCGGCTACCGCTGGCAGACTGGATGCATGGTGACGCTGCTTCTGGATCAGACACAGCTGGAAGTTGTGCTCTCCCCGCTTGAGCGGGCCGCGACGTTTCACCGTGACAACCTGCGGATCTCTCGCGAGACGATCCAGAAGGTTCAGTTGACCGACGACGCCTGGACGTGGTTGCGCGGCGTGCCGGGCCCCGGCACGCACATTCCCGGAATCGTCGCCGCCGGCACCTGGAAGGCCGCGGCCACCACCGACTTCGTCATGGTCCGTGGGCGTCGCCCGAGCGTGGTCATCGACCTGCACGGCGATGAGCAGTTCCACCGGCTGATCCTCACCACCCGGCACGGCCTCGCCCTCACACAGGCGCTGCGGCTCGATGTCTCAGAGGATCCCGTCGATGTCGTCGAGATTGCCAGCACCGCACCGATTCCGGTGGTGAAGGGGCGTCAGCGTCCGGTGATCCGGCCGCGCCCGGCCTGAGGTCAGCGCTGCTCAGCCGCAGAATCTTCTGCGGCTGGTTCGTCTGAGGCTGGTTCGTCTGGAGTCTGCTCAGCGGACACGGTCTCGTCGCGGCCCGGCGCATCGCTTTCGGGTACTGCGACCGGCTCTGGCGTGTTGAACGCGCTGGCCATCGCGGCGAGACCCGCGAGACCGGGGAGCGGACGATCTTCTTCTGCGGGGGCGACCGTAGGCGCTTCGACCGGTTCGGGCTCGGCGACAGGTTCGGGTTCGGTGACAGGTTCGGGTTCGGTGACCGGTTCGGGTTCGGTGACCGGCTCGGGTTCGGCGACCTGCTCGGGCTCGGCGACCGGCTCGGGCTCGGCGACCGGGGCGGGTTCGGCGACGGGCTTGGGTTCGGCGACCTGCTCGGGCTCGGCGACCGGAGCCGCCAGCGGGGCCGGGGCCTGGTAGCGGTCGTTCACGAGGTCGAGGAAGACGTCCTCGAGTGTCGGTCCCCGCTGCTGCAGCGTGGTCAGTGCGACGCCGGCGCGGGCAGTCAAGCTGCCGATGGTGGCGGCATCGCTGCCGCGCACAGTCAGACCGGAGCGCAGCACCTCGAACTCATAACCCGCGCCGCTCAGGGTCTCCGACAACGCGGAGCGGTCTTCAGCATCCACTACGACCGGACCGGTCCGCGGGTCGGCGAGATTCTCCATGGTGTCGGCGAATTTCAGCTTGCCGTTCGCGATGACGAGGATCTCGTCGGCCGTCTGCTCGATCTCGGAAAGGACGTGCGATGACACCAGCACGGTGCGTCCCTCAGCGGCCAGGCCGCGGATGAGCGTACGCATCCACCGGATGCCTTCGGGATCGAGGCCGTTGGCCGGCTCATCGAGAATGAGGACGCCCGGGTCGCCGAGCAGAGCGGTGGCCGCGCTGAGCCGCTGGCGCATGCCGAGCGAAAGCGCCGAGATGCGTGTGTCGACGTCGCCGCCGAGACCGACGAAAGCGATGAGTTCGGCCACCCGCGAGGAAGAGATGCCGTTGGCCTTGGCCGCAGCGGTGAGATGACGCTCGACCGTGCGCCGAGGGCGGAAGCCGGGATCCTCCAGCATGGCGCCGACCACGCGAGCGGGATTTCGCAGTTCCGCGTAGCGCGTGCCGCCGAGGGTGGCGGTTCCCGAGGTGGGCTTCTCGAGTCCGAGAAGTACGCGCAGAGTGGTCGTCTTGCCGGCACCGTTCGGGCCGAGGAACCCTGTCACGACACCGGGATTGACGCGCGCGGAGAAGTCGGAGACGGCGGCGACAGCGCCAAAGCGCTTTGTCACGTGGTCGAACTCAATGAGCTGTCCGTCGGGCATCCGAGGCCTTTCCTGCATGGTCGTTCCCCCTATCCTGCCGGAAAACGCACAGAATCTCGCCTTTCGTGGGTGCAGAACGACCAGATCAGCCGTTGTAACGTGGCTTTCGTGACTGACATCGACGAGGCATCCGCCGTTCTGATCCGCACTGAGGGATCGCTGGGGTGGCTCACCCTGAACCGGCCGAGGCCGATCAACGCACTCAATCTCGCCATGATCCAGCAGCTCACCGCGGCACTCGAGGCCTGGCGGTACGACTCCGACATCGACATCGTGCTCATCGACGGAGCCGGCGAACGGGGCCTGTGCGCCGGGGGTGACGTGCGGATGCTGTACGACGAGATCACCGCGGGGCGACCGGAGAGCACCGCCACGTTCTTCCGCGCCGAATACACCCTCAACCGGATGATCGCCGAGTACGCGAAGCCGGTCGTGGTCTTCGCCGACGGCATCACGATGGGCGGCGGCATCGGCCTTGCCGGCCATGCCGCGATCCGAATCGTTACCGAGCGCAGCCGCCTGGCGATGCCCGAGACCCGAATCGGCTTCACCCCCGACGTCGGCGGCACGCTGCTGCTCGGCCGGGCCCCGGGACGGCTCGGCGAGTATCTCGGACTGACCGGCACCACGATGAGCGGAACGGATGCCATCTACGCCGGGTTCGCCGATCACTTCGTGCCCTCACAACACCTGCCCGAGCTTCGCGAGGCCCTGGGCAAGCGCGCCGATCCGACCAGCCCGTCTGAGCTCGTCCTCCTGTTCGACGAGACGCCGGAGCCGTCAGCGCTCGCCGATGAACGGGCCTGGATCGACGAGGTGTTCGCGGCCGACTCCGTCGGAGAGATCATGCAGCGGCTGTCCGAACGGTCTGAGCCCGCGGCATCCGCCACAGCCGAGACACTTCGAGAGCTGTCACCCACGGGTCTCGCCGTCACGCTCGACGCCGTCCGTGAGGCCCGCGAGGGCGACCTGCGCGACGCGCTGCGCGGCGAGTACCGCCGGGTGATGTGGTTCGCTCACGAGCACCCCGATCTCGTCGAGGGAATCCGAGCGCAGCTGGTCGATAAGGACCGCACGCCGAAGTGGCAGCCGGCCACAATCGATGAGCTCGAGACCGATGCCGGAGCGGCCGCTCGGGCGTATGCTCCCGAGCAGGCGCTGTGGGAATAATCAGACCGTGACCTGCGAATCGTTCGCCCTGAGCGGATAATCGCACGCGGGTATTTCGAATGTCTGAGGTTCGTGACAACCTGTGTTGTGGCCGATTCGGCCCCTCTCTGTCAAGGACACTTTCATGCTCGGAAAACTTCTCTTCCGTTACCTCCGCAAATACCGCTGGCTCCTCGTCGGCGTACTTGTTTTTCAGTTCGCCAGCGCACTGGCAACCCTCTATCTGCCGCGCCTGAACGCCGACATCATCGACAAGGGCGTCGCTCAGGCCGATACCGGCTATATCTGGCGCACGGGCGGCTTCATGCTCGTGGTGTCGCTCGGCCAGATCGTCTGCTCGGTCATCGCGACGTACTTTGCGGCGAAGGCGGCGATGAGTGTCGGTCGTGACATTCGCGCCGACGTCTTCTCGCGGGTGAGTGGCTTCTCCGAACGCGAGGTTTCGCAGTTCGGCGCGGGGTCGCTGATCACCCGCAACACGAACGATGTGCAGCAGGTGCAGATGCTGGCGATGATGGGGGCGACGATGTTCGTCACCGCGCCGCTGCTGGCCATCGGCGGCATCATCATGGCCGTCCAGCAGGACGTCGGGCTCAGCTGGCTGATCGGCGTCTCGGTGCCGGTGCTGCTGGTGGTTGCCGTGATCATCATCAGCCGGATGGTGCCGCTGTTCCGGCGCAACCAGGCCAAGCTCGATGCGATCAACCGGATCATGCGCGAGCAGCTCACCGGCGTTCGCGTCGTGCGGGCATTCGTGCGCGAGCGGATCGAAGAAGAGCGATTCCGCGGTGCGAACACCGACCTGATGATTCTGGGCCGCAAGATCGGGTCCCTCTTCGTGCTGCTGTTCCCGCTGTTCATGCTGATTCTGAACGTCACGGTCGTCGCGGTGATCTGGTTCGGCGGCATCGAGATCAACGCCGGGAACGTCGAGGTCGGCACGCTGTTCGCGTTCATGCAGTACATCGGCCAGATCATGATGGGCGTCATCATGTCGAGCTTCATGGCGATGATGATCCCCCGCGCTGCTGTTTCCGCTGAACGCGTGGGCGAGGTGCTGGATGCCGAATCAGGGTTGGAGCGCCCCGAGAACGGTGTCGTGGATTTCCCGGCACCCGGCACCATCGACCTGAAGGATGTCGAGTTCACCTATCCGGGCGCCGAAGCGCCAGTGCTCTCGGGGGTGACGTTCTCCGCAGGCAAGGGGGAGACCCTCGCGATCGTCGGCTCGACCGGCTCCGGAAAGACGACGCTGGTATCGCTGCTGCCGCGGCTGTTCGACGTGACGGGCGGCTCGGTCAGTGTCAATGGCACCGACGTTCGTGCCGCTGATGTCGAAGCGCTGTGGAAGAGCATTGGCCTCGTGCCGCAGCGGCCGTTCCTCTTCACCGGCACTGTCGCATCGAACCTGCGGTACGGGCGCGAGGAAGCCACCGATGAAGAGCTGTGGCATGCGCTCGAGATCGCCCAGGGTCGTGACTTTGTCGAAGAGATGCCCGATGGGCTCGAATCCAGGATTTCGCAGGGCGGGACGAACGTGTCCGGAGGTCAGCGTCAGCGCCTGGCGATCGCCAGGGCCATCGTGCACCAGCCAGAGATCCTCGTGTTCGATGACTCGTTCTCCGCGCTGGACCTCACCACCGATGCCCGGTTGCGACAGGCACTGTGGCGAGAGCTGCCAGAGGTGACGAAGATCGTCGTTGCGCAACGTGTTTCGACAATCGCCGATGCTGATCGCATCGTCGTCCTCGAGGGCGGCACCATGGTCGGCGTCGGCACACACGACGAGCTACTGGAAACCAGTAAGACCTACCGCGAGATCGTTGAGTCGCAGCTGGGAGTGGACGCATGAGCGATGCGACGAACGAAGCGGCCGTTTTGACCGCCGAAGAGCAGTACGAGGCAGAACTCGCCGACGCTGCGCGCCTGGAGGCCGGTGGTTGGGATGCTCCCACCCCCGGCAAGGCCGATAACTTCGGCAAGAGCTTCGGCCGGATGCTGGGGCTGCTGAAGCCGTCGGCGATCTGGCTCGTCATCGTCTCGATCCTCGGTGCGATCGGTGTCGTGCTCATGGTCGCAGCACCCAAGGTGCTCGGCGAGGCGACCAACATCATCTACGAGGGTTTCATCTCGCGGATGCTCGCCGACAACGGCGTTCCGGCTGGTACGTCGCAAGCCGATGTCGTTGAGTTGCTGCGCTCGCAGGATCAGAACGACTTCGCCAACATGGTCGCAGCCTTCAGCGACTTCGAGGTCGGTGCCGGTATCGACTTCGAACGCCTGCGGTGGATCATCATCGGCGTTCTGGCCATCTATGTCGGTGCGGCGCTGCTGAGCTGGATTCAGGGCTACGTCATCAACGTGATCATGGTCCGCGCGATGTGGCGGCTCCGCGAAGACGTTGAGGCGAAGATCAACCGGCTGCCGCTGGCGTACTTCGACAAGGTGCAGCGCGGTGAACTGATCTCGCGCGTTACCAACGACATCGACAACATCACCCAGACGATGCAGCAGTCCCTCTCTGGGGCATTGACCTCGGTTCTGACCGTGGCCGGCGTCCTCGTGATGATGTTCTCGATCTCTTGGCAGCTGGCGCTGGTGGCTCTTGTCGCACTGCCGCTCATGGGCGTGATCTTCGGGGTCATCGGACCGCGCTCGCAGAAGGCCTTCGGCATGCAGTGGCGCAAGGTTGGCCGTCTCAATGCTCGCGTTGAGGAGGCTTTCTCCGGCCACGCACTGGTCAAGGTCTACGGCCGCGAGCAGGATGCTCTCGACAAGTTCCAGGCCGAGAACGAAGAGCTGTTCCAATCGAGCTTCAAAGCACAGTTCCTGTCCGGCATCATCATGCCGGCGATGACGTTCATCGGCAGTCTCACCTACGTCGGCATCGCGGTTCTTGGCGGTCTGATGGTCGCCAGCGGACAGCTGCGCCTCGGTGATGTGCAGGCCTTCATCCAGTACTCACAGCAGTTCACACAGCCGCTGAGCGAACTGGGCGGCATGGCAGCAATCGTGCAGTCGGGTACGGCCTCCGCAGAGCGGGTGTTCGACTTCCTCGATGCTGATGAGCAGGAGCCCGACGCCGAAGACGCGCCGACTCTGCCACGGGGTGAGGCGGCTCAAGGCGTCATCGAGTTCGAAAATGTGTCGTTCTCGTACACGCCGGAGCGTCCGCTGATCAACGACCTCTCCTTCCGGGTGGAGCCGGGGCAGACCGTTGCGATCGTGGGCCCCACCGGGGCCGGCAAGACGACACTGGTGAACCTCATCATGCGGTTCTACGAGCTGAACTCGGGCCGGATCCTTCTCGATGGGCAGGACATCGCCGAGGTGACGCGTGATGATCTGCGCTCCCGCACCGGGATGGTGCTGCAGGACCCGTGGCTGTTCGCGGGATCGATCCTGGAGAACATCCGCTACGGGCGCGCAACAGCCAGCGATGAGGAAGTGCTCGACGCCGCCAGGGCGACCTACGTCGACCGATTCGTGCACGCGCTGCCGGATGGCTACGACACCGTGCTCGAAGAAGACGCCGCCAACGTGTCTGCGGGTGAGCGACAGCTCGTGACGATCGCGCGTGCGTTCGTGGCGAAGCCGTCGATCCTCATCCTGGATGAGGCCACCAGCGCCGTCGATACCCGCACGGAGCTCTTGCTGCAGCATGCGATGGCCGCGCTCAGACAGGGCCGCACATCGTTCGTGATCGCGCACCGGCTGTCCACGATTCGCGATGCCGACCTCATCCTGGTGATGGAGCATGGTGACATCGTCGAGAAGGGCACGCACGATGAGCTCATTGCGGCGCAGGGCGCCTATTGGCGGCTCTACCAGTCGCAGTTCGAGCAGGCCGCGACCGACATCGACGCTGAAGAGGCGATGACCGGCGCTATCGGTGTGGTCGCCTCGGAAGAAGCCGAGGTCGTGGTCGACGAAACACCGTGAGCAAGAGATGAGGGCCGGCTGCATGGGTAGCCGGCCCTCGTCGTCTGCTGGCCCTCTTTATCTGCGGGCGAAGATCAGTTCGCGGAGTCGAGCCCGAGTAGTTCGAGCGGATGCGTCAGCCGCCACATCGGACTCGGGCCGGACAGCTCCTCGGCCAGCGAAACACTGATCTCTTCAGCATCCACGGGGCCGGTGACTGTCAGCGTGCCGATCTCGCCGGTGCGCTGATCGGTCAGATCAAAAACCACGTTCGAGGCCGCGGCGGCGCCGTTCCACAGCACCACCTCGGCATCGGCATCCGTGATGACATCGACGCTCGCGCCCCACGGCGTGCTGACTGCGCCGACGACCGTGCCCTTCGCGACAGCGGGGGAAGCCGCAGCCAACGAGGCTTCCACGCCGGAGAACAGCGACCGCGTCACGGCAAGTCGTTCGTCGTTGTCGCCCTGGTTCAGCACCGCGGCGTACAGGCGAACCGTTGTGCCATTGACCGTGATGTCCTTCGCGGTGAGCAGGCTCCAGCCGACGAGGGTTCCGGTCTTGATCCCGACGACACCCGGGTCCGCCAGCATCCCGTTGGTGTTCTCGACGAGTCCGGCGCCGGGCAGTTCTACGCTCGGGGTACCGACGATCTCGGCGAAGACCGGGTTCTGCATCGCCCGCTCGGCGAGCCGCAAGAGAGCCTCCGGGGTGGCGACGTTGTCCTCATCGAAGCCCGACGGCGTCACGATCGTGATGTCGTCCAAGCCGCGGTCCGCGAGCCACTTCTCGGCAGCTTCGGCGAATCGACGATCGGAACCCCAGATCTCACGGGCAAGACGGTCGATGTAGTTATTGGCTGAACCCAGCAGCGTGCCCTGAAGCAGCTGGTATTCGTTCAGCACGCCGCCGACAGGAACATCCAGTGCCGACTGATTGGCGCGGCGGTAGTCCCAGTAATCGACGGTGTCGCTGTACCTGAAACCGTACTCCGGCCCGGTCTCGCCCGGCTGCAGCGGCAGCGCGTCCAGCACCATCAGACTGCTGACGACCTTCGTCACGCTGGCGATCGGCACGGCGGCCGCATCAGAGGCCATCGATGAGACTCCGGCCACGCTCACACCGGCACTGCCGATGGTCGGCCAGGACACTGTCGCCGGCTCGGACGCCACCGGCTGGAAATCGGCTGCCTGCACGGTCGGTGCCACCTCGTGCAACGGCCACAGCAGCATGGTCGCCGAGTAGGCCACCGCGAGAGCGGCCAAAGCGCCCAGAGGCGGCAGCCAGGTGCGTGCCGCACCGGAGCGAAGCGCAGCGCCGGCGAGCAGATCCGGACCGGGCTCGTGCATCGTTACCGCATCGAGATCGGCTGGACGGGTCCCCGCCGCCACGGCTTCGGAATCGAGCCAGGTGAGAGCGGAACCCGAACTGCCGGCGTCAGCCCACCGCGCCTGCGGCGATGGCTCCGCCAGAGCAGTTTCGATCGCGTTCAGCTCAGCATCGAAATCGAAAAGACCGACCGGAGGTGCCGGCGGCTTTTGAGCATCCGTGGACGGTGACTGCGTAGCATCCGACAGTATCGGCGCGGAGACGGACCCCTGTTCTGTACTCTCGCTGGGCGGCTCCGTGGGGGAGTGTTCAGCATCGCGCTTGTGGGCGCGTGCACGCAGTGCTCGGCGGCTGAGCGTGCCCGTCTCGGGCGTGGCATCGTCAGGGGTCACCCATCTACGCTACCGAATCCGCTCGCACTCTGCGCTGAGTCCGGCTGCGGTTGCAGACGGGTATGATCATCAGCACAACCACGGGAGCCCGAATGTCGGGCTGAGAGGGAGCGAACCGCGCTTCGACCGTCGAACCTGATCTGGGTAATGCCAGCGCAGGGAGGAGTTCAAATGAGTACATCCATGTCCGCTTCAGGATCTGTCGGATCGGCCACGTCCACAGCCACGGGATTGCGCCGCTCGGAGCTGTGGCGTTGGCGCGTCGTCGACATCGTCGTCGCCAGTGTGATCGCCGTCGCCTGCGCCGTCATCTTCCTGCTCTGGAACGTCGGCTATGAGGCACCGAGCGCGCTGCTGAAGCCGCTGCTTCCCGGCGTGCAGGGGCTTCTCGCGGGCCCCTGGCTGCTCGCCGGCGTGCTCGGCGGGCTGATCATCCGCAAGCCGGGCGCCGCGATCTACACCTCGGTCGTCGCGTCGGTCATCTCCGCTCTCATCGGCAACCAGTGGGGGCCGCTGACCATCGCGTCCGGCATCGTGCAGGGATTGGGCGCGGAGATCATCTTCCTGCTGTTCCTCTACGGCGTCTGGCGCCTGCCGGTGGCTGTTCTCGCCGGTGCCGGTGCCGGTGTGGCCTGCGGCATCAATGACCGCATCCTCTGGTACCCCGGCGCCGATGTGCTGTTCACTAGCGTGTACATCGCGTCGACCACGATCTCCGGCGCCGTCATCGCCGGCCTCGGCGGATGGTTCATCGCTCGCGGGCTCGCCGCTACCGGTGCGCTGGGCCGTTTCGCCTCTGGGCGCGCGGCAACCCCGCGGGTGTGACGATCGGCACCGGTGTGACGTCGACCCCAGCCGCGCTTTCGGCGTACGGCTGGGGTTGGCGTTACGCCACACGCCGACGCTGGGCGTTGCGCGATGTCACTCTGAACATCTCCGCCGGCGAGCGGGTTCTGTTGCTGGGCGCATCCGGATCGGGGAAGTCGACCCTGCTGCAGGCGTTCGGCGGTGTGCTCGGCGGCGCCGACGAGGGCGAGGAGATCGGCGAGCTGCACGTGGACGGCCTGCCTGCGGCACAGGTGCACGGCCGGGTCGGGATGGTGCTGCAAGACCCCGATACCCAGACGATCCTGGCGCGTGTCGGTGACGATGTGGCTTTCGGATGCGAGAACCTCGGAATACCGCGCGAGGAGATCTGGCCGCGAGTGGATGCTGCGCTCGATGCGGTCGGCCTCGATCTGCCGCGGGACCGCTCAACCGCCGCGCTCTCGGGCGGGCAGAAGCAACGGCTCGCACTCGCCGGTGTGCTGGCCATGCGCCCCGGGGCGATCCTGCTCGATGAGCCGACCGCGAACCTTGATCCCGCCGGGGTCGAGGAGGTGCGCGATGCGGTCAAAAACGTGCTGGATGCAACCGGAGCGACGCTCGTGGTCATCGAGCACCGCATCGATGTGTGGCTGCCGCTCGTCGATCGCGTGATCGTGCTGGGCGTGGAAGAGGACTCGACGGTCGTTCTCGCCGACGGCACACCGGAGGCTGTGCTCGGCGCCCGCGGCGAAGAACTCGCCGCGGCGGGCGTGTGGGTTCCCGGGCATCCGCCGACCTCTCCGCCGGCGCCCGTCGCGGCGCCGGGTGGCGAGCTGCTGCAGGCGCAGCAGCTCGTAGTTTCACGACGTCGGGGCATGCCAGTCGCCGGCCCTGTCGATGTCGGCGTGCGCGCGGGTGAGGTGCTCGGAATCGTCGGGCGCAACGGCACGGGAAAGTCCACGCTCGGGCTGACGCTGGCCGGGCTCATCGATCCCGAAAGCGGGCGGGTCACGGCATCCGCTTCGCTGGCATCCGGTGAAAAAGCCAACCCCGGGAAATGGTCTTCGCGCGCGCTGCTCACCCGCATCGGTGCGGTGCTGCAGAGCCCGGAGCATCAGCTGCTCGCCAGAACCGTGCGCGAAGAGCTGTCGATCGGGCCGCGCGCCCTTGGCCTCGATGAGGGCGAGGTCACGGCCAGGGTTGATGACCTGCTCGTCCGGTTGCGGCTGAACGCGCTGGCTGAGGCGAACCCGTACACGCTCTCCGGCGGCGAGAAGCGACGACTGACGGTGGCCGCCGCGCTTGCCACCCGGCCGCACGTGCTCATGCTCGATGAGCCGACATTCGGACAGGATGCCGTGACCTGGGCGGAGCTCGTCGCGATCATCGCGGGCCTGCGCGACCAGGGCGCGGCGATCATCGTTGTCTCGCACGATGAGGACGTGATGAAGGCTTTGCATGCGCGTCGGATCGAGCTCGGATCGTGAGCGCGTTCGCCATTGATACCGGCCGGGTGCCGAGAACCGGGCCCATCGCTCCGCGCAGTGCACTGGCGAAGTTGGCGACGGCGTTGCTGATCAGCGTCCCGCTGATCCTCACGATCGATGTGCTGTCGGCTGCTGTCGCGCTGGTGCTGGAGATTCCGCTGCTGCTGCTCGCCGGGCTGAAAGCGCGGGAGTTCTGGATGCGCACCGCGGTGCTGTGGATTGCCGCGCCGCTCAGTGCCGTAACGATCGCGCTGTATGGCGAGGCGAGCGGAACCGTCTATTTCGAGTGGTTCGTCATGCGCGTCAGCGATGGTTCATTGGCGCTCGCGGCGGCGACGGCGGTGCGCGTGCTGGCCATCGGGCTGCCGGCGATCGTGCTGTTCGTCACCGTGGACCCCACCGATCTGGCCGATGATCTGGCGCAACGAGCGCACCTTCCTGCCCGCTTCGTGATCGGCGCGCTCGCCGGAATGCGGATGCTCGGATTACTCGCTGATGACTGGCGTGCGCTGGCGCTGGCCCGTCGAGCCCGCGGCGTCGCCGATCAGGGGCGGATCCGGCGGGGGATCGGGATGGCGTTCGCCCTGTTCGTCCTGGCGATCCGGCGCGGGTCATCGCTGGCGACCGCGATGGAGGCGCGCGGCTTCGGCGGCCCGGCAGCGCGTACCTGGGCTCGCCCGTCGCCGTGGGACCGCGGCGATACGGTGCTGCTCATCATCGGGATGCTGATTCCCACCGCTGCGCTGACCGCCGCCGTGGTCTTCAACACCTGGAACTTCATCCTGGGCCCCACCTCTTAACCGGCTTGCGAGTGGCCGGTTGTGGCTCAGTTTCCGCGCGAAATCGGGCCACAACTACCCACTCGCAATCAGAGGGTGTGGGTCATGTGCTCGCCATTTTGGGGGAGTGCGCGGACCTTTTCTGCAGCATCTGCGAGGGAGATTCCGGTGAAGGCCATCGGAATACCGATCCCTGTCCATGGCGAGGCGCGATCCATGAGCTGAGCATGCACATGAGGCTCGCTGGTGTTACCGGAGTTGCCGCAGCTTCCCAGCTGCTGACCCTCGCGCACCGTCTCGCCGACGCGAACGATCACCGACCCGCGTTGCAGGTGCGCGACCATGGCATGCACGCCATCCGCGCCGCGGACCGTGACGTGGTTGCCGATGGCGAACCCCGGCCCGCTCAGCTCCCGGAACGCACCTTCGATCATCATGTAGATCACTGCGAGCGCACTGGAGCGCGCTCGGTGATCCCGTCGCCAGTCGGATGCGCGCACCACCACTCCGTCGCACATGGCGAGCACTGGCGCGCCGAAGGCCGGATACTCCGACGGGTCACGCATCGCCGAGCCCTCGCCGAAGGTCGGACGGACCTCATCGACTGGCTCACTGACGAGATCGATCGCGTACGTCTGACCGTATGCACGAACTCCGTGACTGGGGACTTTCGACGCGGGGCTGTTCATCGCGAGCCATCTTCCGTGTACCGGAGAGGAGACCAGCACCGTCGATGAGTCGGGGAGAAAGGTGGGGGCGACGAATGCGAGCACGATGCACAGCGCCAGCACGCACACCGCGATCAGCGACAGGATGCCGCGAGCCTGACGCACGGTTTCGCCCAGAGGTAAGAATGTGGACAGAGCGACGGCGAGGAGGGTTGCGGTCGCGGCGTAGTACCCGGGCACGCGAAAGCGATAGACAGCAGCGAGCGCGTGCCTCATCGCTCGGCTCCGAGCACGCACGCCAGCAGAGGGACGATCCGCGCCGCCGGGATCTCGTAGTTGCCGCGCCCACTCTGACGCACCCATCCGGCGCTGAGCAGTTGGCGCAGATGGTGGTGCAGCTGGCCCGTCGTCCCGAGTGCCTCGATTGACGCCAGGTCAGCTGTCGCATGCACGCCGGAGAGGATGTGCCGGAGAAGTTCCATCCGAACCGGATGCCCCAACGCCGCGAACGCCGCCGCGCGCTCCGTCCATTCCGTCTCCAGCATTCCCGCGGTTCCGACGCTCTGCTGCCATGACACCGGAGCGCCGGTGGGCAGAGTCAGCGACCCCACGAGCATCACGGCACCGTCCGCGGTCGAGGGAGCATCCGCGAGACGTGACTGCACTCCGGTCAGGGCCCAGAACGCATCGCCATCAGCAGGTGATTCATCGACCGCTTGAGCGGTCTGCTGCTGAGTGTCGAGGGTGTCGACTCGTTCCGTCAGGACACGCACCGCTTCGCGCAGTGCTGCTAGTTCGTCATCCATCCCGCAATAATACGTTAATACGTACTACTGAACAATGTCAGGTGGTGCAGCTCATCGAGCGCTCGGATCGACCGTTTCGACGCGGTGACCCGGTACGACGCATCGATGAGCTCTGCGATCTCCCGCCAATCGGTTGCCTCGTCGAGATCGATGCCGAGCCATCCAGACGGACCCAGATATGCCGGTACCCAGAAGCGGGCGTCCTGACGCAGCGCCGGCTCGTCGAGGGGATCCGGGCGCACCATGATCGCGGCATCATGAGCGATCCACTCGTCGTCGACGCGCTGCGAGCCACCGAAATAGCAGAACACCTTCTTCGTGAAGAACGCCGGGCGCCCGTGGCTGACCTTCTCGGCGGCCTCCGGAAATGCGAGCGCGATGGCACGCACCCGGTGCAGCAACGGGTCGCCGTCCGTGAACATGAGTGGATGAGCCATCAGTTCGCGTTCCACAGTTCTCGGTAATAGGCCAGGCGTTCGCGGTCGGGTGCGACGCCGTATGCCTCGATGAGGGTTTCCTCCCAGCCGGGGCCATAGTTCCACAGTGTGCTCATCGATGCCACGGCGATATCGGCCCAACGATCGGCGGTGCCCAGGGCTGCGAGATCGACGTGCGCAAGCGGAGTGCCGTCCTCGTCGAGGAGGGTATTGGGCGCGCAGGCGTCGCCGTGGCAGACGACGAGCCGGTCGACCGGCGGCGGGTCGCGCAACACATGCGGAACGCGGATGCCCCGGGCCTCGGCCTTCGTGATGCGGGTGGGTACGCTCCAGCTCCACGGACATTCATCGACCGGCAGCGCGTCATGCAGCATCCGCAGGCCTTCGCCGATTGCGCGCACGGCGCTGGCCGGTTCGGCGATCCACCGTGGGAAGGCCGCGCTCTCGCCAGGAAGAGCCACGGTGACGAGCCATTCGTGCGTCGCATCCTGTCCTTGCGCGATCACCTCGGGAACGCGCGTCCACCGGGAGGCCCACCGCATCCGTTCCCCTTCATCGCGCATGTTCGCCTCGGAGTCGTGCGGCCCCCACTTGATGAAGCGGCCGTCGTCGCTGCGGAACGTCAGCCCGCCGATGCTGTTCGCCCACACCGGGGTCAGTGCCGCGCCGCCCGCCAGGTGCATCACCTGTGCCGGGACGGCGATGTCGGTGGCCGGAATCGTCACAGTCCCACCTGCTTCCCGTTCATAACTCCTGAAGAATGGCCGCAGAAGCCGGGAAACACTGCCAGATCGGGCCGCTGTGCATGGTTTCTCAGGAGTTGTGCGCGGGGGACGACCATCACAGCAGCTCGCGCAGCGCCGCTTCGAGAACGATGGCGTGATTGTGCCGCTCGTCGTGGGCTGCGTAGACAAGGGTGACAACGTCGTGGTGCTTCAGCTCTGCTGCCAGTTCGTCCAGCGCCCCGGCGCTTTCATTCGCGAGTTCCGCTCGGTAATGCTCGGCGTAGACGCCCCAATCGTCGTCGGATGCCGCATGCCAGTCCTTTCGCAGTTCCGGACTCGGCGCGGTGTCCTTGGACCACAGGTCAATGGCCGCGTGCTCCTTCGAGACGCCTCGGGGCCACAGTCGATCGACGAGAACACGGAATCCATCGGCCTGTTCGGCGGTATCGTAGGCTCGCTTGCGACGCAGTTCCATGACTACAGCCAACACCTCCCTAGGCGCAGCCGCCAGGGGTGACACTGAGAACTGCGTATGCTGGGACTCAGTTGCAAACGGTTCGAAGGAGAACGCATGCAGATCCAGGGAACTGGGGCATTGATCACCGGCGGGGCTTCCGGCCTCGGTCTGGCAACGGCTCGGATGCTTGCCGCTGCGGGCGCCCATGTCACACTGATCGACCTCCCCTCCTCTGACGGCGCGACCGTGGCCGCCGAGCTGGGCGGCACGTTCGCCGCCGCCGACGTCACGAACGTTGATGAGGTGCAGGCTGCTGTCGCTACGGCGAATGAGAAAGCACCGCTGCGCATCGTCGTCAACTGCGCCGGCATCGCACCGCCCGCGAAGGTACTCGATCGTGACGGGAACCCTGCCGTGCTCGCCGACTTCGAGCGCGTCATCCGGATCAACCTCGTCGGCACGTTCAATGTGATCTCGCAGGCATCCGCAGTGATGGCCAAGAACGACCCTTCGACCCCGGAGCCGGTCGAAGGCTCAGGGAACGTCGACAGCGCGCGCGGCGTCATCGTGAACACGGCATCCGTCGCCGCCTTCGACGGCCAGATCGGCCAGCCCGCCTACTCGGCGTCAAAGGGCGGCGTGCACGCGATGACGCTTCCCATTGCGCGAGAGCTTGCCCGCCACGGCATCCGGGTCTGCACGATCGCGCCCGGAATCATGGAGACGCCGATGCTCGCCGGCCTCCCTGAAGCCGCGCAGGAATCTCTCGGGCAGCAGGTGCCGTACCCCGCGCGCCTCGGACGCCCCGGCGAATACGCCGCGCTCGTGCGGAGCATTGTCGAAAACGACTATCTGAACGGTGAGACCATTCGCCTGGACGGCGCGATCCGGATGGCCCCGAAGTAGACACTCGTACCCAGGTTCACGGAGCGCAAATGGCTCCAGATCCGGTCGAAACAGAACCATTTGCGCTCGTCGAACGGGTGCTGGGAAAAGGAGATCCGATGACACTGGCAGGAAAAACCATTCTGATGTCGGGCGGCAGCCGCGGCATCGGCCTCGCCATCGCGTTGCGCGCAGCAGCGGACGGCGCGAACATTGCGATGCTGGCGAAGACCGACACCCCGCATCCGAAGCTCGAGGGCACGATTCACACGGCCGCCGAGCAGATCCGCGCGGCCGGCGGCAATGCGCTGCCGATCGTGGGCGACGTGCGTGAGGATGACGACATCACCGAAGCAGTCATGAAGACGCAGGGCGAGTTCGGCGGCATCGACATCGTCATCAACAACGCCAGCGTCATCGACCTGTCGCGCTCTCTCGATCTCGGCGCGAAGAAGTATGACCTCATGCAGGACGTCAACGTGCGCGGGACCTTCATGCTGTCGCGCGCGGCGATTCCGCAGCTGCGTGAGGCCGAGAACCCGCACATCCTGTCGCTGTCGCCGCCGCTGAACCCGACGCCGGAGTGGCTCGGGGCACACACCGGATATTCGCTGGCGAAGTTCGGGATGACGATGGTCACGCTGGGGCTTGCTGCCGAATTCGGTGGCGACGGGATCGCGGCGAACACGCTGTGGCCGCGCACGACGATCGCGACCGCCGCGGTGCAGAATCTGCTCGGCGGCGACAAGGTGATGGCCGCGAGCCGGACGCCCGAGATCTATGCGGATGCCGCGTACGCCGTTCTCACGAAGGAAGCAGCGTCGTATTCGGGCCAGAGCCTGATCGTCGAGGACGTGCTCGAGGCTGCCGGTGTCACTGATTTCTCCGGCTACGCTGCGGTTCCTGGCACTCCCGACGACCGTCTGTTCCCCGACATTTTCCTCGGCTGAGGCCGCCTGGCCCGCCGGGCCGAGATTCGTGCGTGCCGAATCCCAGACGGGATCGGCGTGTCGAGCGACCGAGGCCGGCGACACGCCGCGGCCCAGGACGGGCGTCTGGGATCCGGCACGGCGCGGTCCGACAAGTGCGCTTCAGAACAACAGGTACGTCGCCCCCACGATTGTGAGAACGATCACGATGCGGTCGAACACTTGCTGATTCATCCGGCGTGCCAGCCGCAATCCGGCGAGGGCGCCGATGACCACGAGCGGTGCGAGGGCCGCATCCATCAGCAGCACGGGCCGGGTGAACAGTCCGAGCCCTGCCAGGAGCGGTACTTTCACGAGGTTCACGATCGCGAAGAACCACGCGGAGGTGCCCAGGAACACCTTGACCTGAGCCCGCGTGGCGATGAAGTACATCGACATCACCGGTCCGCCGGCATTGGCCACCATCGTCGTGAACCCGCCGAGTGCTCCGTACGCCGTCGACAGCAGCACGCCGCCGTGAGCGGATGCCGGGGCATCCGTCTTCGCCTCGCGCCACCGTCGCCACAGCGTGAGCCCGATCATGATGAGCAGGATCACGCCGATCGCGCGACGGACGACTCCGTCTCCGGCGAGGGCGAGGAACCCGAACCCGGCGAGGAGCCCGGCGGCAACCGCCGGCGCGAGCCTGACCAGCGTCGGCCAGTGTGCGTGTCGACGGTAGGCGATCAGCGCGAACACGTCGCCGACAATGAGCAGGAGAAGCATCGCCGCGGTGGAAGTGCGCGCCGGCAACACCGCGGCGAACAGGGCTATGGCCAGGATGCTGCCACCGGGCAGCGCCGTCTTCGAGATGCCGATCGTCACAGCCGCGAGGGCGAGGAGTGCCCACGCCCAGGGCAGCAGATCAGGCATCGAACAGCGGGTTCAGCTGCGGGTGGCAGCGAACGCGGCGGCGAATCTCTCGGCCCGTCGGGTGAGGTCGGCCCAGTCCCCGGCCTTGATCGATGCGGAGTTTGCCAGGTCTCCGCCGGCGCCGACAGCCACCGCACCGGCTGCGAACCAATCGGTAAGGTTGTCGGGGCTCACGCCGCCGGTCGGCATGAGCGGAGCGTCCGGGAACGGGCCGCGCAGTGCGCCGAGGTACGACGGCCCGCCGAGGGACGCCGGGAAGATCTTCACAACATCGACCCCCAGTGCCAGAGCACCCATGACCTCGGTCGGCGTCATCGCCCCGGTCATCACCACCCGGCCGGTGTCGAGCATCGCGCGGGTGAGGTCAGGCAGGGTGCCGGGGCTGACGAGGAACGCGGCCCCGGCATCCGCCGCGGCAACGGCCTGCGCCACAGTGGTCACGGTGCCGGCGCCGACATAGGCCGCATCGCCGTGACGAGCGATCAGTTCGCGGATGACGGCCGGAGCATCCGGGGTCGAATAGGTGACTTCGATGCCGGCGACACCGCCGCGAATGATCGCGTCGGCCGCGTCAAGCGCCAGTTCGGCGGAGGGTGCGCGGAGTACGGCGAGGACGCCGGTGGTGCGGGCGCGGGCAAGACGGTCGGTCATGAGGCTCCTTCATCGGGGTGCGCTCTCATTGTCCCGGATTCACACCTGTAATTACAAGTGTGAATCAGTGTCGCCACCGCTCTTCGTCCGTGAGAGGAACAAGCGTCGGTCGCTCCGCCGTCGTGGTCACCTCGATCCGTCGACCGATCCGAGCCGACTCCATGAGCGACGTCATGATCTCCAGCACGTGCAAAGCAATGGTGCCGTCTGCGCGCCCGCCACCCGCGACGAAATCGAGCAGCCCGATACCGCGGCCGCCGTTGACGTACCCGGCACGAGGTTCGACCGGCATCCATTCCTTCTCTCGGGGACGGCGCAGCCGCACATCGCCGGAGAACTGATTGGGATCCGGCACCGAGAGGGAACCGGTCTCGCCGTGCACCTCGAGAGGCGCGGCATCCGTCGCTGCGCCGTCGAAGCTGAACGTCACGGTCGACACCGCGCCGCCGACATGCTCGAGCACACCGGTCACATGCGTGTCGATCTCCACGGGGATCTCTTCGCCCACCCGGGGTCCCGAGCCGATGCGTCGCACCGCCTTCGGCCGCGACGATACGCCGGAAACGCGCGCGACAGGGCCGAGGAAATGGAACAGCGAGGTGAGGTAGTACGGCCCCATGTCGAGCAGGGGGCCGCCACCTTCGCGGTAGTAAAAATCGGGGTTCGGATGCCACGACTCATGCCCTGCCGAAACCCAGGTCGCTGTCGCAGCGACGGGACGCCCGATCACACCCTCATCGATCGCGGCGCGCGCGGTCTGGATGCCGGTGCCGAGCACCGTGTCCGGGGCACAGCCCACCCAGGCCGAGCCCGCCGCGTCGAGGATGCTCTGGGCTGCGGCAAGGCCCGGGGCGAGTGGTTTCTCGCCGTAGACGTTCTTGCCGCGTCCGAGAGCCGCCAGCGCGACCTCGGCGTGGGCGGCTGGCACCGTCAGATTCAGCACGGTCTGCACGTCGGGGTCGGCGACCAGCTCATCGACGGTCAGGGCGCGACAGCCCGGGATGCCCGCGGCGACTTCTGCTGCGCGTTCGACGTTCAGATCGGCGACGGCGACAACCTGCACACCGGGGTGCGCGCGGAGCGTTTCGAGGTACTGGGCGGAGATGACTCCGAGGCCGACTATTCCGATACCGTGCGGCTCGCCCACAGCATTCCCCTCTCGATGATCGTGCGTACGTTGTCGTCGCGCAGCACCGCGGGATCGTGTCCCGGGGTCGCGACGAAGATGCGTCCCTGCCCCCATTCGCGCGTCCACGCGGCCGGTGACACGATCGGTCGGTGCCACGGATGGTACGGCTGCGCCGGATGCGTCGTCGTGGCGAGCACGTCGTTGAGGTCGTCGGCGAGCACCCAGTACTGCTCGGTGTTCAGGGTGAAGTCGTCCAGCCCGGCCGTGATCTCATGCGCGCGGCCGAGTTCGGTCAGCTCCACCGTGTACGGGAGGAAGTTGTCTGCTTCGCCGCCTTCGCGGGCATCCGGATGCTTCGCTGGATGAGTGGCGAACTGGCCTCCGATCAGCTGCAGGTAATCGGAGCTGTTGCGGTAGGAATCAGCGATGCCCCCATGCCATCCCGCCAGGCCGGTGCCCCGCTCGACTGCCCGGCGCAGCCCCTTCAGCGCTTCGGCGGAGATCGTCGACATCGTGACGGACTGGACGATGAGGTCGACGGCATCCATCACCGCAGCATCCGCATAGATCTCGTTGGACTCCTCGATCTGCACCTCGAACCCGTTCGCCGTCAAGAACGGCAGGAACAGCTCGGTCGCCTCGATCGGGTGGTGCCCTTCCCAGCCTCCGCGGACGACCAATGCCTTGCGCGTGCTCATGAGCGTGCTCCTTCTACAGGGGTGTATCGGCTTTCGGAAGCGGCGCTGGTCTCGACGGCTGCGAGAACCCGCTGCACCTGGGC
The DNA here is from genome assembly GCF_051842855.1 of Microbacterium sp. A94. Lineage (NCBI taxonomy): Bacteria > Bacillati > Actinomycetota > Actinomycetes > Micrococcales > Microbacteriaceae > Microbacterium > Microbacterium sp. A94. Next base: position 123,552 of record NZ_JBPXMU010000007.1, read on the forward strand.
AGCTTCTTCGAAACTCGGATGCGGGGTGCGCCCCTCGGCAACCGCCCGCACGAAATCGACGGCCTGATGGGTGAACAGGTGCTCGTAGCCGAGGCCGTGGCCCGCGGGCCACCAGGCTCCGGCGTAGGGATGCTCCGGCTCCGTGGCGTCAATGCGGCGGAAGCCCTGCTCGTGGCTCGGCAGCGTCGCGTCGTGGAACTGCACCTCATTCATGAACGAGAAGTCGAAAGCGACCGAGCCGCGGTCGCCGTTGATCTCGATGCGGTTGGCGTTGCGGTGGCCTGCGGCCATCCGGGTTGCTTCGAAGACGCCGAGGGCGCCGTCCGCGAAGGTCGCGGTGAACGCTGCGGCATCGTCGACGGTGACGGCTTCGCGCGGCGCATCCGCACTTCCGTGTCCGCCGAGGCCCACACGCTCGTCCAGCCGCGGGCGTGAGGTGACGAACGTGCGCAGCATCGCCGAGACACCCGTGATCGTCGATCCGGTCAGCCACTGTGCGGTGTCGATGCTGTGCGCACCGATATCGCCGAGCGTGCCGGATCCGGCACGCTCGCGATCGAGGCGCCAGGTGAACGGGGCATCCGGACTCGTCAGCCAGTCCTGCAGATACTGGGCGCGTACGTGGCGGATCTCGCCGAGTCGGCCGGTGTCGATGAGCTGCTTCGCCAGGGCCAGCGCCGGGGTGCGACGGTAGCTGAAACCGCACATGCTGAAGACTCCGCGCCGGGTGGCAGCTGCCGCGGCCTCGGCCATCTGCTCGGCCTCGGCGACATCGTTGGCCAACGGCTTCTCGCACAGCACATGCTTTCCGGCGGCGAGGGCTGCGAGCGCGATCTCCGCATGCGTATGGCCGGGCGTGCAGATGTCGACGATGTCGATGTCATCGCGCGCGATCGCCGAGCGCCAGTCGTCGGAGGATTCCGGTATGCCGAACTCGGCCGCGGCGAGCGCGGTGCGCTCTGCGTTGCTGCCGACGAGGAGAGTAGCGGTCGGGGTCGCCGGTAGGTCGAAGAATCGTGGTGCGGTCCGCCAGGCATGGGCGTGCATCCTGCCCATGAATCCGGTTCCGATGATCGCTACGCGCAGCGCCGCCATAGATGCTCCTTCGCCGTCGATGGTGTTTGCAAAAACATTGCCAGGTGCACTGGCAGAAGTCCCAGAATTTGCGCAAAATAGATGGATGCCCTCAACCGCCCGTGTCACGCTCGCTCGCGTGGCAGCGGATGCTGGCGTCAGCGTCTCGACCGCATCACGCGCGCTTCGCGGCCGAGGTGACATGGCAGCGGATACGCGAGCCCGCGTGCAGCAGGCGGCCCGCACGCTCGGGTACACGGTTGCCGGCGAATCGCGTGGCCGTCCGCGCGGGGGGATGTCACGCGTTTTCGATCTGGTGCTGAGCGGATTCCACGACCCGTACACGGACGAGGTCACCGCGGGCGCCCGCACGGCGGCGGCGAAATTGCGCTACGACCTCGTGCTGACGACCGAGCGCGACGACCCCGATGACGACTGGCCGCAGCGGATCCGCTCGCGCGGCACGGCTGGTGTGATCCTCGGACTCATCGTCCCGACCGCGGCCCAGCTCGCGCCGATGCGCCGAGCCGGCATTCCCGTGGTGTTGCTCGAACCGCGATCAGAGGCGCCGCTGAAGCTGCCCAGCATCCGCAGCACCGACCATGCCGGCGGTGCGGCAGCGGCTGAGCACCTCATCAGCCGGGGCGCTCGCCGCTTCATCCTCATCGGCGGAACGCCGTCATACCGGTACGGGCGCGGACGCGCAGAGGGTTTCCTCGAGACGCTGGCCAACCTCGCGCCCGGCGCCGAACGGGTGCGCGCCGACGCCGACTGGAGCGCGATGGGAGCGTGGCGCTCCTGCGCCCGTGCACTGTCTCAGATCAGCGGGTCGGGTCCGATCGGCCTGTTCGCCTGCACAGATGAGATGGCTGCCGGAGCGTATCGGGCGATCGCCGAGGCCGGATTGTCGATCCCGAACGACGTGCTCGTCGTCGGCTTCGATGATGTGCGCGGTGCCCGGTGGATGCATCCACCGTTGAGTACTATCCGACAGCCGATTCGCGCGATGGCGGCTGCCGCTGTTCATGCCCTCGCGGCGGCGGTCGCCGGCGCCGAGATCGATGACGAGCGGATCGAGCTTCCGACCGAGCTGGTTGAACGGGCATCCACCCGTACCCCAGCCGCTTCCCACCTGTCACCGCGTACCCTGGATACATGACTGAGTCCTCCGCCATCCGCTCGACGGGTCCCGCTAAACCGCAGGTGCGTCCGCGGACCGAGGGCTGGACGCAGAAGAAGGACGCCGAGGGGCGCCCGCTGCTGCAGTTCGCGAGCCCGAAGCGCGGCAAGCCGCCCGTTCATCTTGCGGACCTCACGCCTGCCGAGCGCACCGAGAAGGTCAAGGAGCTCGGACTTCCGGGCTTCCGTGCCAAGCAGCTCTCCACGCATTACTTCACGCACTACACGTCCGACCCCGCCGAGATGACTGACCTTCCCGCTGCGCAGCGGGATGAGCTCGTCGCCGGAATGCTCCCGCCGCTGCTCACCGAGGTGCGCCGGCTGGAGACCGACAAGGGCGACACAATCAAGTTCCTGTGGCGCCTCCACGACGGGGCTCTCGTCGAGTCGGTGCTCATGCGCTACCCCGGCCGCATCACGCTCTGCGTGTCGAGTCAGGCAGGATGCGGCATGAACTGCCCGTTCTGTGCGACCGGGCAGGCGGGGTTGACCCGCAACATGTCGACGGCCGAGATCATCGAGCAGATCGTCCGCGCGAACCGGCTGATCGCCGAGGGCGGCCTCGGGGGCAAGAAGAGCGACGACCACTCGATGGAGCGCGTCTCCAACATCGTCTTCATGGGGATGGGCGAGCCGTTGGCGAACTACAAGCGGGTGATGGATGCTGTGCGCATCATGGTCGCCGCGCAGCCGGACGGACTCGGTATGAGTGCCCGTGGCATCACCATCTCGACGGTCGGCCTCGTGCCCGCCATCCGCAAGCTCGCGGACGAGAACATCCCCGTCACGTTCGCACTCTCGCTGCACGCCCCCGACGACACCCTGCGCGACGAGCTCATCCCGGTGAACTCAAAGTGGAAGGTCGACGAGGCCCTGGATGCCGCGTACAACTACTACGAGAAGACCGGTCGTCGCGTCTCGATCGAGTACGCGCTCATCAAGGATATGAACGACCACGCCTGGCGTGCGGACCTGCTGGCGGAGAAGCTCAACCAGCGTGGCCGCGGTTGGGTGCACGTGAATCCGATCCCGCTGAATCCGACGCCGGAATCGGTGTGGACAGCATCCACCCGTGAAGTGACGAACGAATTCGTGCGCCGACTCAACGATGCCGGCGTGCCGACGACCCTCCGCGACACACGTGGCAAGGAAATCGACGGGGCCTGCGGCCAGCTCGTGGCGACGACCGAAGACGAAGTGGCGGCCGCGGCGCTGTAACGGCCCGCTCCACACCGCCCCCTTGCTCCGGTCGCACTTCGTGCTGCTAAAACGCGGGTTTAGCAGCACCAAGTGTGACCGGAACGGCCGAAAAGTGCGACCGGAACGGCCGAAAAGTGCGACCGGAACGGCCGAAAAGTGCGACCGGAGCGGCCGACGCCGCGCGCGGGGCCAGTAGCGTTGAGCCATGGTCAACTATCGCTACCTCGGAAACAGCGGCCTCAAGGTCTCTGAGATCACCTACGGCAACTGGGTCACGCACGCATCCCAGGTCGAAGACGACGCGGCCGTCAAGACCGTGCACGCCGCACTCGACGCTGGCATCACCACGTTCGACACCGCTGACACCTACGCGAACACGGCAGCCGAGGTCATTCTCGGCAAGGCGCTGCAGGGTCAACGCCGCGAGAGCCTGGAGATCTTCACGAAGGTCTACTTCCCGACCGGGCCCAAGGGTGCGAACGACACCGGCCTGAGCCGCAAGCACATCTTCGAGTCGATCAACGGTTCGCTGGCGCGCCTGGGCACCGACTACGTCGACCTCTACCAGGCGCACCGCTTCGACTACGAGACGCCGTTGGAGGAAACCTTCCAGGCTTTCGCTGACATCGTCCGCCAGGGAAAAGCGCTGTACATCGGCGTCAGCGAATGGACCGCTGAGCAGCTGCGCGAGGGCCACGCGCTCGCCAAGCAGCTGGGCGTGCAGCTCATCTCGAACCAGCCGCAGTACTCGATGCTGCACCGGGTGATCGAGGGCAAGGTCGTTCCGGCATCCGAAGAGCTCGGAATCTCGCAGATCGTCTGGTCGCCGATGGCGCAGGGCGTTCTCAGCGGCAAGTACCTGCCTGGCCAGCCCGTGCCCGACGGCTCGCGCGCCACCGACCCGCACAGCGGTGCCGAGTTCATCAAGCGTTTCCTGCAGGATGACATCCTGACCGCTGTGCAGCGACTCAAGCCGATCGCCGCCGACGCCGGGCTCACGATGCCGCAGCTGGCGATCGCCTGGGTTCTGCAGAACAAGAACGTCGCCGCGGCTCTGGTCGGAGCATCCCGTCCCGAGCAGCTCGCCGACACGGTCAAGGCGTCCGGTGTCACGCTCGACGCCGATACGCTCGCCGCTATCGACACGGCCCTCGGCGACGTCCCCAACCGTGACGCCGAGCACACCTACACGGTCTCTCCGAAGACGCGGCAGGTCTGAGGCCGCACCATCGCGAGAGCGGTGCGGGCGTGCTCAGTCCAGGGTTATGTCGACCTGAATCTCGGATGCCAGCCGCTCGAGGTCTGCGCGGAGGGCGTCGAGATCGGCGGATGCTGGAACCTCCGCCGTCACGGACGCTTCGAAGAGCCGGCCGCCGGCCATCGCTGCGTCCCGGGTCTGAGTGGTCATATCGTCGATGCTCAGGTGATGGCTGCTGAGCACCGCGGAGATCTCGCGAACGATCCCGGGGCGGTCGTTGCCGAGGATCTGCAGCGAGATCGGTCGCGCGGCGGCGGCGGCCGGGGCATCCGCACCCGTGTGCGCGACAACTCTCAGCCCGTCCAGCGACTGCACCGCCGCCGTCAGCTCCGCAATCCGCTCATCCGGCACCGAGATCTGGATGACGCCGGCGAAAACACCGGCGAGTTCGGCGAGCTGGCTGTTCTCCCAATTGCCGCCGTGCGCGTCGACGACATCGGCGACGGATGCCACGAGGCCGGGGCGGTCGGATCCGACAACGGTGAGGATCAGAGTGGTCATGCCTGAAGCGTAGCCCGGCAGGCTCAGTCGTCCCAGACCCCGGTCTGCAGAAAACGATCCAACTGGGCGCGGTGCGGGGCGAGATCCCACCCCTGCTCGGCAATCCAGTCGTCCGAATAGTAGGTGCCGGCGTAGCGGGCACCGCCGTCGCAGATGAGGGTGACGACGCTGCCCTGCTTGCCCTCGGCGAGCATTCGGGCGATGAGGCGGAACGCTCCGACCAGGTTGGTGCCGGTCGAGCCTCCGGCCCAGTGCAGGGTGCGTTCCTTCAGCAGCCGGATCGCGGCGATCGACGCAGCATCCGGGATCTGCAGCATCTCATCGATCACACCCGGCACGAATGAGGGCTCGACACGCGGCCGGCCGATGCCCTCGATGCGGCTGGGGGTTCCGGTTGTGTAGTCGGCCGTTCCCGTGCTCCAGCCGCCGAAGAATGCCGAGCCTTCCGGGTCGACCACGGCGACGCGGGTCGGATGCTGGCGGTAGCGCACATACCGGCCGAAGGTCGCGCTCGTTCCGCCGGTGCCGGCGCCGACCACGATCCACTCCGGAACCGGATGCCGCTCCCGTTCCAACTGGCTGAACACGCTCTCGGCGATGTTGTTGTTCCCGCGCCAGTCCGTCGCCCGCTCCGCGTAGGAGAACTGGTTGAGGTAGTGCCCGCCGCACTCTGCGGCGAGCCGCTCGGCCTCAGGATGCATCTCCGGCGCCTGGTCGACGTAGTGGCAGCGGCCGCCATAGAACTCGATGAGTTCGATCTTCTCCGGGCTCGTCGACCGCGGAACGACCGTGACGAAGTCGAGTCCCAGCATCCGAGCGAAGTAGGCCTCCGAAACCGCCGTCGAACCGCTGGATGCTTCGACGAGCGTCGTCCCCTCGACGATGCGCCCGTTGACCAGCCCATACAGCAGCAGCGAACGCGCCAGGCGATGCTTCAACGAACCGGTCGGATGCACCGACTCGTCTTTGAGATAGAGGTCGATGCCCCATGCGGGCGGCAGCGGGAAGACGTGCAGATGCGTGTCGGCACTGCGATTGGCATCTGCCTCCAGCAGTGCGATCGCGGTACTGGCCCAGGAGGTCACGCGAACAGCGGCGGCAGGAAGGCGATGGCCGCTGCGGCCGCGGCGAGCACCAGTACAGCGATGAGCAGAATCCGCCAGCGGGGCCCCTTCTGCGGCTTGATCGTCGGCGACGGCTTGGTCAGCGGACCGGGCGTCGGCTCGGGGCGACTGGTCAGATCGATCAGCGGAGGGGAGGAATTATCCGGAGAACTCGGACGTCCGTCGGTCATGTGCAACCCCTCTCTCAAGTGCGGCGCACTCTAGATAGAGACTGTACCGGCACGGGAGGTTCCGCCGGCACCGTCGACATGCAGAAGCGATGCCTGCGATTGCTCCTGGCGCAGCTGGAACTCGAAGCGCGAACGGTCACCGCGGTGCAGTGCGATGAAGTACTCGATCGGGGTGCCGGCAGCATCACGACTGATGCTGCGCAGCCGCAACAGCGCCGACCCTGCGCTGACGTCGAGATGCTGGGCCTGATCGTGCGTCGCGACAGTCGCTTCGGCCGAACGCACGCCGTCGGTCGCCTGGATGCCGTTGTCTGCGAGCAGCCGGTAGAGGGATGCTTCGGACAGATCAACTCCGAGGCTGACAGCGCCGATGTGCTCGGGCATCCACGTCGTCGAATACGACCACGGCTCCCCGTCGACGTATCTTAGGCGCTCGAGCGCGATCACCGCAGAGCCCACCGGAATCTCGAGGGCTGCGGCGATCTCGGCGTCAGCATCCTCGCGCTCATGCCGCAGGATGTCACTGCGCACATGACCGCCGCGCCGCTCCACATCGTCGTAGAGTCCGATCAGCGTGTGCACCAGCGCCTCACTCGTGCGCGGACGTGACACGAAGGTGCCCTTGCCCTTGACTCGCTCGACCAGGCCCTCGTGTTCGAGCTGTGCGAGAGCCTGCCGTACGACCGTGCGCGAGATTCCGTAGCGCTCGCAGAGCCGGTGCTCGCCGGGGAGCGGGTCACCGGGCTGCAGCCCGTCGCGCTCAATACTGTCGATGATCAGCTGGCGCAGCTGGTCGTACATCGGCGCGGCGGAGCGCCGGTCGATCACGTCGTCGGAGGTCGCGGTCGGCTCCATTTAGTACGCCACCCCCGCGTGCAGGATGACGTTGGCGTAGGGCGCGAACTCGCCGGATCGCACGAATGCGCGAGCGGCGTGCGTGCGCTTTTTGAACTCGACGTGCGGGATCAGCTCGATCTCGATGTCGGGCAGTCGCTCGCGCAGCGCGGCGAGCACCTCGGGGCTGTGTTCGGCGACTTCGGCCGACACCGTCGCACCCTCGACCACCATCTCTGCGAGCACGGTGTCGAGGACATCGAAGAATGCTGGAGCACCGGGGCGGTAGGCAAGGTCGATCCGTTCGGAGCCGACCGGGATCGGGAGGCCAGCGTCGGTGACGACGATGAGGTCGGTGTGTCCGGTTTCGCTGATGACGCGTGAGAGCGCGGGATTGATCGTGGTTGCGGTTTTGCGCATGGGGGCTCCTGGTCAGACCCGGGATGCCACGAAGGCATCGACGTCGCAGCGGAGGGGAAGACTGGGCGATGCGCCCTGCTTGGTGACAGTCAAAGCGCCGGCAGCAGTGGCCAGGCGCACGGCGTCGGTCAGCGAAGCGCCGTTAGCGAGGGCCGCACCGAGGTATCCGGCGTAGGCGTCGCCGGCGGCAGTGGTATCGACGGCTTCGACCGGAAACGGCGGGACGATCTGGGCGCCCTCGGCGGTGACCACGCACGATCCCTGCTCGGCGAGCGTGATGACAGCGGCCTTCACACCCCGGGCGAGGAACCAGCGTCCGGCCTGCTCGGCGGTCGCGGCATCCGTCACGGCGATTCCACTGAGAACGGATGCTTCGGTCTCATTGGGTGTGACGATGTCGATGTTCTGCCAGACCTCGTCCGCCAGGGGCGCGGCGGGGGCGGGGTCGAGGATCACCGTCATGCCGTGCTCGCGGCCCCGAGCGGTGATGCGAGCGGTCAGCGTCGAGGGGGTCTCGAGCTGGGTGAGCAGCACCGATGTCGTCGGGGCGAGCGCTGCCAGGGCGGTGTCGATCTGAGCGGCGTCGAGTTCGGCGTTGGCGAGCGGAACCATCACGATGTCGTTCTGCGCCGAGGCGTCGACACGGATGTGCGCGATGCCGGTGGGGCCGGCGACCGTTCGCAGATGGGTGAGGTCGACGCCCGCATCGGTGAGACCATCCACGACGAGGTCGTGGAAGAGATCGTCGCCGACGCATCCGACGAAGCTCGTCGCGGCCCCGGCACGACCGGCGGCGACGGCCTGATTCGCGCCCTTACCACCGAGCATCAGCGTGAACTGGTCGCCGAGAATCGTTTCACCACGCGCGGGAAGGCGCTGAGAAAACGTCGTGACATCGGCGGTGACGCTGCCGACGATGACGACGCCGGTGCGCGCTGCTGAGGTCGCTGCGGAGGACGAGACGGTCATGGAGCTCCTGATCTTCTTTGACTTCGGTGAGTCCTGTCATTACATTAGCCGAATCCGCACCTGTAACGACAGGTTGCTCATCAGGAAGAGAACCCATGTCTGCTGTCGCTGCCATCTCCCCACGTCTGTACGTCGACAGCGCCGACGGCGAGCGGGTCTCCCGGCTCCTGAAGGCCGGTGTCGTGCACGGCGTGACGACCAACCCGACGATCCTCGAACGCGGTGGCCGCACTGCGGCCGAGATCCCCGAGCTCTACGCCCGGTGGGAGGCGGAGGGCGCTCAGGAGATCTTCTTCCAGACCTGGGGTGCTGACCGCGCCGCCCTGCTGGGCAACGCCGAAATGATCCGCGCGCTCGGTGAGCGGGTCGCGGTGAAGGTGCCAGCGACCGCCGACGGCTTCGCTGTCGCTTCTGCCCTGGTTCGCGACGGCGCGACGGTTCTCATTACCGCGGTCTATTCGGTTGCCCAGGCGCTCGCCGCAGCCAGCATCGGCGCGCAGTACATCGCTCCCTACCTCGGGCGGCTCCGGGATGCCGGAGTCAACGGCGATGCGCTGATCCCCGAGATGCAGGCGGTGTGTGCGGGCAGCGCAACGAACGTGCTCGCGGCCAGTCTGCGCTCAGCCGATGACATCGTCTCGCTGCGTCTGGCCGGTGTGCCGTACTTCACGGCCGCCCCCGACGTTCTCGACGAGGTGCTGTTCCACGAGGTCAGCGACAGCTCGGCTTCGGAGTTCGAAGCGGCCATGGGGCGCATCGGGGCGTGAGCTCGGCTCGCGGTTGCGGGCGCGGGCGCGGGTTGCGGGTTGTGCGGGTTGCGGGCGCGGCTGTGGCCGCAGGCCGCAGGCTGCGGGCGCGGGCGCAGGCGAGATGTCAGGCGGTCGCGGCCTGACGCAACCAGCGCTCGACCCCGGCGATATGCGCGGTCGAGAGCGACGTGGCCAGGTTCGGATCGTGCTGTGAGATGGCGTCCGCGATCGCGCGATGCTCGGAGAGAGTGCGTTCGACCGCACCCTGCTCGGTGAGGCCGCGCCATACCCGTGCACGCACGGTCTGTCCGCTCAGACTCTCGATGAGACTGGCCAGGTAGCTGTTGCCTGCCATGCGCACGATCTCGCGATGGAAGCGGATGTCGTGCTCGACCAGCTCGTCAATGGTGACCTCAGCCCCATCAATGCTCTCGAGTTCCTCGTGCAGAGCGCTGACCGCCTCGGGGGTGCCGAGGGTTGCGGCAAGGCCCGTCGCCTGCGATTCCAGCATCCGCCGCACCGCGAAGATCTCCAAGAGCGAGTCGTCATCGTGCATGTCGGCGACGAATGAGATCGCCTCCAGCAGCAGGTGTGGCTCGAGGCTCGTGACATATGTGCCGTCGCCGCGACGCACATCGAGCACGCGGATGACCTCGAGCGCCTTGACCGCTTCGCGCATCGAGTTGCGGGAGAGTCCGAGGCGCTCGGACAGTTCCTTCTCCGGGGGGAGTCGATCTCCGGGGGAGAGCTCTCCGGAAACGATCATCGCCTTGATCTTCTCGATCGCCTCATCGGTGACTGCCATGCTCGTCATCATGGCACATAGGTCGGATGTCTGGGGCAGGATGGACGCATGCGTGTTCTCGATTCACATCTGCACCTGTGGGATCCGTCTCGTCTTGATTACTCCTGGCTTGAGGGGCCGCTGCGCGCACGGTTCGGACCCGAGGAACTCGCCGCCGCTGTAGGCGGCATCGATGAGTCGCACGGGTTCGTCTTCGTACAGGCCGGCTCCGCCGAGGACCAGTACCTCGACGAGGTCGCGTGGGTCTCGTCGGTGGCTGAGCAGGTGAACGTGCGCGGAATCGTCGCCGGCGCACGGCTCGATTTGGGAGAGGCGACAGTGCGGTATCTGGATGCTGCCGCCGAGCATCCGCTCGTGGTCGGAGTGCGTCATCTGCTGCAGGGAGCGCCGGTGGGCCTGGCACGGTCTGTGGAATTTTGTGCCGGGGCGGCCGCGCTTGCCGAGCGTGGATTGACCTTCGACGCCTGCGTTCAGACGGTGCCGCAGCTGCGGGACGTCATTGACCTGGCGGCCGAGGTGCCGGAACTGCGGATCGTGCTCGACCACCTGGGCAAGCCCGTGGTCGGAACCGCTGCGGACCCGGCTGCGCCGGCGACCGAGTGGGTGGACGCCTTGGCGGCTCTGGCGCAGCATCCGCGGGTCTTCTGCAAGCTTTCGGGACTGCCAGCCGAGGCAGGAGGCGACTGGTCCGCAGGTCAGATGGAGCCGTTCCTGGATGCTGCGGCTGCCGCCTTCGGAGTGGAACGGCTGATGTGGGGCAGTGACTGGCCGGTGTCTGCGGTGCGGGCATCCAAAATCGACTCCGTAGCCATCGGTGCGTGGACCGAAGCTGTGGCATCCTGGGCCGGCGCCCGTGATCTCGACGTCGATGCGATTCTCTGGCGCAACGCCGAGCGGTTCTACGGGCTGGACTAGCCTCAGCCCGGCCGTGAACGCGGCGGTGGGTGTCGCAAATGGCCGCTCCGCGTGCGCGTGAGCGGCCATTTGCGACACCTGCCACGTGAGTCGCGGCCACTTGCGACCCCTGCGGGGCGACCGGCGCGCGGAGCGCTACTCGGCGCGCAAGCGCAGCTGCGCCATACCGCCGTCGACCTCGATGAATGTTCCGGTGGTGGAACCGGCTGCCGGGGACACCAGATACGCCACGGCGGCGGCGACCTCATCGGGGGAGACGAGGCGCCCGTGCGGCTGGCGAGCCTCGAGCGCCGCGCGCTCCGCAGCGGGGTCATCGGCCTGACCGAGCAATCGGCCGACCCACGGGGTATCGGCGGTGCCGGGGTTCACGGCATTGACACGGATGCCCTCACGCAGATGATCCGCGGCCATTGCACGGGTCAGTGCCGACACCGCGCCCTTCGACGCGCTGTACAGGGCGCGCTGCGGGAGTCCGGTGGAGGACGCGATGGATGCTGTGTTACACACCGCGGCGGCAGGTGATTTCCGCAACCACGGAAGCGCCGCAGCTGTCACGCGTGCGATGCCGGTGACGTTGACCGACAGCACCCGCGCCCACTCGTCGTCGTCGTTCGCGCTGATGTCGCCGACCGCACCGATACCGGCATTGTTGACGACGATGTCGATGCGACCGAACTTTTCAGCGACAGCTGCGACCGCAGCATCCACGCTCGCGCGATCCGAAACATCCGCGGCGAACGCGGCGAAGCGCTCATCCGCACCGGAGGGGTCGCGGTCGAGTACGGCGATCTCGGCGCCGTCAGCGTGCAGACGCTGCGCGATCGATGCTCCGATTCCGGATGCGCCGCCGGTGACGATGGCGACGAGCCCGGTGAGGTCGCGACCACTGGACCCGGTCATTTCTGAGCCTCCCACGCGACGAACTTCTGCTGCTGGCCGCCGAGTCCGTCGATCGAGATGTCGACGACGTCGCCGTCCTTCAGGTACGGGTATTTTCCGGACAGCGCAACACCCTGAGGGGTGCCGGTGAGGATCAGATCACCGGGCTCGAGCGTGACGTACTGCGAGAGATGGTGCACGATGACGCGCACGTCGAAGATCATGTCGGAGGTGTTCGAGTCCTGGCGAGGTTCGCCGTTCACGAAGCTCTTCAGGTTCAGGTTGTCGACGTCGACCTCGTCCGGGGTGACGAGCCAGGGACCGGTCGGGTTGAAGCCCGCCGCGATCTTGCCTTTGGACCACTGGCCGCCGGAAACCTCGATCTGGAATGAGCGCTCGGAGACGTCGTTGGCGACGACGTAGCCGGCGATGTGGTCATCCGCCTCATCCGGCGAATCGAGATACGCGGCGCGCTTGCCGATCACGATGCCGAGCTCGACCTCCCAGTCGGTCTTCTCGCTGCCGCGCGGGATCGTCACGTCGTCGTTCGGGCCGACGACCGTGTTCGGCGTCTTCAGGAACAGGATCGGGATCTTCGGCGGCTCGGAGCCGGATTCTGCCGCGTGCGCGGCGTAGTTCATGCCGATGCAGATGACCGCGCTCGGGCGGGCGATCGGGGCACCGATGCGCAGATCCGCGGCGCCTTCGAGCTCGGGGAGTTCACCGGCCGCGTGCGCGGCAGCCACCCGCGAGCGGAAGTCGTCGGCGAGAAAATCACCATTGACATCGGATGTCACCGCCCGTAGATCGAGGTGGCGATCACCGTCCACCAGGACGGGAATTTCGGATCCAGGGGCGCCAAGCCGCGCGAACTTCATGGTTCTCCTACCTCGTTGGGGAGCCGCCCGTGGACGGCACGTCTGATTGACAGTATAGACATCGGATGTTTACACTCCAAGAGGTCCGTGCAGAAACTTCGTGCTGCACCAGGAGAGGAATATCCCGTGAGCCGCATCGTCGCCCTCGACACCACCGACATTCGTTTTCCGACGTCGCTGAGCCTGGATGGCTCGGACGCGATGAACCCCGACCCCGACTACTCGGCGGCGTATGTCGTGATCCGCACGGATGCCGACGACGAGATCGCCGGTCACTCCTTCGTGTTCACCATCGGCCGCGGCAACGACGTGCAGGTTGCCGCGATCGATGCACTCGCTGATCACCTTGTCGGCCGCGAGATCGAACCGCTGCTCGACGACATGGGCACGACCTTCCGCGACATCATCGGCGACTCGCAGCTGCGCTGGCTGGGCCCGGAGAAGGGCGTCATGCACATGGCCATCGGCGCCGTGATCAATGCGCTCTGGGACATCAAGGCCAAGCGTGCCGGACTCCCGCTGTGGCAGCTGCTGGCCCGCATGACTCCGGAGGAGATCGTCGACCTCGTCGACTTCCGGTACCTGACCAATGCCCTCACTCGGGAGAATGCCCTCGAGATCCTGCGTGCTGCCGTCCCCGGTCGCGCCGAACGTGAGGCCGAGCTGCTGGCCACCGGCTACCCGGGCTACACCACCAGCCCCGGCTGGCTCGGCTACTCCGACGAGAAGCTCGAGCGCCTAGCCCGCGAGGCGCTCGCAGACGGATTCACCCAGATCAAGCTCAAGGTCGGTGCCGACCTCGACGACGACATCCGCCGTTTCCGCAAGGCCCGCGAGGTTCTCGGGCCCGACTTCCCGATCGCGATCGATGCCAACCAGCGCTGGGAGGTCTCCGAAGCGATCGAGTGGGTCCGCGCGCTCGCCGAGTTCAACCCGGCCTGGGTCGAGGAACCCACGAGCCCCGACGACATCCTCGGGCACGCGGAGATCGCCCGCGGCATCGCCCCGATCCGTGTGGCAACCGGCGAGCACGCCCAGAACCGCATGATCTTCAAGCAGCTGCTGCAGGCGAACGCCATCGAGGTCATGCAGATCGATGCCGTGCGCGTTGCGGGCGTGAACGAGAACATCGCCAACCTGCTCCTGGCAGCGAAATTCGGCGTGCCGGTCTGCCCGCACGCGGGCGGCGTGGGTCTGTGCGAAGCAGTGCAGCACCTGTCGATGTTCGACTTCGTCGCCGTCACGGGCACGCGCGAGGGACGCCTGATCGAGTTCGTCGATCATCTGCACGACCACTTTGTCGTGCCGACCGACATTCAGGGCGGTTCCTACATGCCACCCACCGCTGCCGGTGCCAGCATGGAGATGAAGGCCGAGAGCATCGCGAAGTACGAGTGGAAGGGTGCGCATGTCACAGACTGAGCTGCGCATCCCCGCGCTCGGGTACGGGGCGGCGAACGTCGGCAACCTCTTTCGAGAGCTGACGGATGACGAGGCCTGGGCGGTGCTGGATGCCGCGTGGGACAGCGGTGTGCGGTACTACGACACCGCTCCGCACTACGGGCTCGGACTCTCCGAGCGTCGCCTCGGGGCTTTCCTGCAGACGAAGCCGCGCGACGAGTTTGTCCTCTCCACCAAGGCGGGGCGTCTGCTGCGCCCGAACCCGGAGTTCGATGGTGGACTCGACACCGACAACGACTTTTTCGTGCCGAACACCCTGCAGCGGGTGTGGGACTTTTCGGATGCTGGCATCCGCTCATCCATCGAAGAATCGAAAGAGCGGCTGGGACTCGACCGGATCGATCTCGTTTACCTGCACGACCCGGAGCGCAACGACCTCGAGTTGGCGCTCGAATCGGCATTCCCGGCGTTGGAGCGGTTGCGCAACGAGGGGGCGATCGGCGCGATCGGCGTCGGTTCTATGGTCAGCGAGGCGCTGGCTCGATCCGTGCGCGAGGCTGATCTCGACATCATCATGATCGCGGGACGCTACACGCTGTTGGAGCAGCCGGCTGCGGCAGATGTGCTGCCAGCCTGTCGCGAACGCGGCACCGGTGTGGTCGCGGCATCCGTCTTCAATTCTGGGCTGCTGGCCAAGGCCGAGCCGACGCGCGACAGCCGCTACGAATACGGCGGCGTGCCCGAAGACGTCTGGGATCGACTGCAAAAGATCGTCGCGATCTGCCGGAGCCACGACGTGGCGCTGCCCGCGGCGGCGATTCAGTTCCCGCTTCGCGACGAGGTGACGCATGCGGTTGTGCTCGGCAGTTCCCGCCCCGAGCAGGTGCGACAGAACGCCGAGCTCGCAGCCGCTGCGATCCCCGAGGCGTTCTGGCTCGAACTCGCCGCCGAGGACCTGATCCCGGCGTGAACTCTCCGCTCCGGTCGCAAACTCTCCGCTCCGGTCGCAATTCATGTCGCTATTTGTCGGGCGGATTCATATGGTGGGAGCAACGCTCTGATTGAAGGAGCTGTTCATGGTCACGTTGTTTCCGCTGAGTGCGCGTACTGAGTTCGTTGATTTGGTGTGCACAGGCGTGTCAGTGTTC
>NZ_JBPXMU010000008.1:0-22909 GCF_051842855.1 Microbacterium sp. A94
GACGAGGCATCGACAGCCTCCCCAGCATCAGAACCACGACCAACGAAAACCCTGACTAGACTGCCCAAAACCGTTCACTTTTCGAACGCCGAAAACGTTCAAAGTTCGAGCGCCGTCGACATTACGCCCATCGAGTTCGAGACCATAATGATGGATGCCGTCTGCCTGGCGGCATAAACCCCGGACTCAACCAAAACGTCAGCAGACCCAAACGGTGTCAGTGATCAGTCGACGTTGGTGAGACGCCTCGTTTCCGTAGGGTTGCGAGACAGCTTCCATGTGTTCGTCTGATGCCCCTTGACCGGGCTTTTCTCGGGCAGGTGTTGCGGGAACGACGTCCATGACACCCGGTCACCCCAGCAGGCCAACAGGCCAACAGGCCAACAGACCAACAGACCAACAGACCAACAGACCAACAGACCAACAGACCAACAGACCAACAGACCAACAGACCAACAGACCGTAAACGATCATCTTCGGTGGGTCCGGTCGAGCCAGTGGGAGCGAGTTGCACCCGGTTCATCCCCGCGGAGTTGAGGAGCTCTCCTGGCTGCAGAATCGTCCAGAGAAGGCTGCCCGCACGCAGGACGATCAGTCGTCAACCTACGGTGGGCATCCACACCAAATAAAGAAGTGTGGGCAAACCGTGGGCACGCCCAGATCCGACACCTGTCTCGACCGTTCTCGTACCGTTTCAGCTCGCCTGGAATGAGTTACGAACACTTAAGCTCGTCAGCAATAAAACTCCTGACCACACCGTGCCCACAGCTGAATCCGAACCAACAGGAATGAGCCCCGTCCCAGCCGATCGAAATCAACTGAAACGGGGCTCAAAGTGGCGGTGACGGTGGGATTTGAACCCACGGTAGGGGTGAACCTACACAACATTTCGAGTGTTGCACCTTCGGCCGCTCGGACACGTCACCGCGAAAGAGTTTACGTGACGCGGGGCCGTCACGCGAATCGGCGTTTCGCCGGTGCGAGAAACGTCTTCCCGCACGAGAAACGTCCGGGGAACCCCTGTCTCATGCTGAAGCATGTTTCTCGCCACGAGGCCCGCATTTTGTCCGGGCACGGGCGGCCGCCACGCCCCTGGGCGCTGGTTAGGATGGCCTTACGGATGGACGGAGACGCCGGTCCGGAAAGGTTGCGCAATGAGCTTCGTGATGTCGGATGCATTGGAAGAGACCGGCTACGTCGTCCTGGACGACTACGACCAGTCCACGGACCCGGCCGAGTGGCTTGAGCTGGAGTATGTCGGCTGGCGCTCCTCCGGCATCACCCGCTTCGCGCCGCTGACAAGCTATGCCGGCGAGATCGAGTGCAACGCCTTCTGGAACCAGACCCCGCCCCGTCCAGACAAAGACGGTGCCTGGATCCCCAGCCAGGTGGCCAAGGCCCCGGCCCTCGCACGGCGCGCGCAGGAGCCCGGCGCCAACATCGGACGCTGCCGCGTCATCGAACTGCAGCCGAACACCTACGCCGATGCGATCTACAACCTGCACCAGGACGACAACAACCGGCTCAACGAACCCGGCACTGGCTGGGTGGTACGCGGCTGGTTCAACCTGACCGACGACGCCGACTCGCTGCTGATCCTGCGCGAAGACCGCTTCGATCCAGCATCCGAGATCCGCCTCCCGCTGCCTGCCGGCTCGCGCATCCTCGTCGACACGCAGCGGTTCTGGCATGCCGTCTGGCAGCAGGGACCCGCGCCCCGCTACTCGCTCATCACGTCATGGACCTCCGGCCCGGAACTCGACGCCTACATCGCCGCGAACAACGGCAACCAGCATCCGCCCACCGTCGAACTCGACCAGCAGCTCGTCGACGACGCGCAACTCGAACTGCACCGCCGTATCGAAGAGCGCCGCCGTGCCTTCGAAGCCCAGGGCATCGTTATGGAACCGCCCGCCGAGCTCTACAACTGAGCCGAGAGCAGCTCCGCGAGGTTGCCCAGCGATGAGCTGAGCCCCATCTCGTGGTCGGCCGCAGAGATCCCCTCCGGCACATCCTCGGCCCGAAACGTCACTTCGGAATCCGATCCGCTCGCCCTGACCGCCCAGGTCATGCGCATCACGCCGGCATATCGCGGATCATCCGATTCAAACTCGACTTCCTGCACAAGACGCACACCCGGAACCACCTCGACGAATCGTCCTTCCACGACGTCTTCAGTCGCACTGCTCTTCCCGGGCGCATCCGTCCCATCCCGATAGACGAGGACCATCCGGTATCCGCCTCCGGCCCGGGCATCGAAGTAGTCGATCCGTGCGGTCATCCCGTCCGGCGGAAGCCATTCTGCGACGGCATCCGCAGTGCTGAGCGCCTCGAAAACTCGCATGGGCGAGGCGTTGATGAGGCGCGTCACTTCATCAGTTCGGCTCATCCCTTGAGGCTACGCCGCCGACGGGAGCGGATGCTACGGCATAGCTCAGACCGTCCGCCCGGCCTCGATTCGCACCACACGATCGACGGTGCCGGCGGGCGGCTCGACGTGCGAGATCAGCAGCACCGACTGCTCCCCCGCCGCCTCGAGCAGATCGCGCAGCAGCGCCTCGGATGCCTCGGGATCGACCCCGGCCGTCGGCTCATCCAGCACGAGCACGTCGAAGCTGTGCAGCAGCGCCCGCGCCAATGAGATCCGCTGCGCCTGCCCACCGGATACCAGCGCGCCTCGGTCGCCGACGCGCGCATCCAGCCCGCCGCGCTCCCGCACCCAGTCCCCCAGCCCGACGCGGTCAAGCACGGCGAGCAGCTCGGCATCCGTTGCCGTATCCCGCGCGAACAGCAGGTTCTGGCGGATGTCCTCATCGAAGAGCTGCGGATGCTGCTCGCACAGCCCGACAATCTCCCGCAGTGCCGGCCCCGACAGCGACGCGGCATCCGTCCCGCCGATCGTGTACTCGCCCTCAGCCTTCAGGAATCCGACCAGCACCGAGGCGAGCGAACTCTTGCCCGCACCGCTCGGCCCGCTGACGAGTACGCGCTCCCCGACGCCGAGATCGAGGTCGACGCCGCGGAGCGCCGGGGCATCGCGCAGTGCCAGATCGCCCAGTGCCAGATCGCCCGGCGCCAGATCGCCCAGCGCCAGATCGCCCCGTGCCGTCCCGTTATGCGGCCACGAGGCGCGAACGTCGCGCAAGCGCAGAACAGTGGATGCCGGTGGTTCCGCGTTTCCAGCATCCGATCGCAGTTGCGGCGGAAGCTGCGCCGGAAGCACATCGACCACTCGTTGCGCGCTCGCGCGCACTCCGCGCCATGACGCTGCCGCGACCGGCACCGCCCCGAACACCTCGAAGACCACCATCGGCACGAGCACGACGACCGCGAGCCACGGCCCGTCGATCGCACCGGTGCTCAGCCCCGGGCATGCCACGGCAACCGCCCACACCGACGCGACTCCGGCGAGTACCGAGACAACGCCGGCCGCGACAGCCTCAGCGAGCGACGATCGCGTGACCAGGCGGCGCACCGCCTCATCCGCCCGCTCGATCCGCTGCCGCGCCTGCGGCTCGGCCCCGTAGGCGAGCAGCACGTCGAGACTGCCGAAGTAATCGACGAGGGATGCTGACAGCTCCGCCCGCCGCACGGACACCCGCTCCTCGGCACGAGACCCGACGATCCAGCCGAGACCGATGGCCACAAGAGCTGCCACCACCAGGCACGCCGCAAGCGTGAGCGCGGCCGGAGGCGACACGAAAGCAATGAAGCCCACCGAGCCGACCGCGACCACCGCCGCGACCGCGAGCGGCTGCACCACCCGCAGCGGCAGGTTCTGCAGATTCTCAACATCGTCGACAAGCGCCGAAAGCACCTGACCGCGGTCGGTCCGACCGAGCCCTGCCGGCGAGAGCGGAATGAGCGTTCGCACCATATCGGCGCGCGTGCGGGCTAGTTGGCCCAGCGCCGCATGGTGCCCTGACAGCCGCTCGAGATACCGGAACACTGCCCGCGACACCGCGAAGAACCGCACCCCGACAACAGCCACCGACAGCGGCACCAGCGAGTCGACGATCGAGGCGCTGACGATCAACCACCCACTGACGGCGAGCAGCGACACCGCAGCCGCGGCCGACAGCACACCCCAGATGAGCCCGGGCAGGAATCGCCGGAGCGGCGGCTGTGCGAGGCGCAGGACATCACTGACACTCATACGGTCACCCCGTTCCTTGAGCTCGTCGAAAGGTCGACGATCTGATCGGCGATCTCTCGCGCGGAGCGGCGGTGTGAGACGAGCACGATCGTGGCGCCGGCATCCGCTCGCTCACGCAGCGCCGCCCACAGCCGCGCTTCGGTCTCAGCATCCAATGCGCTCGACGGCTCATCGAGAACCAGCACGCGGCGCGGGTCGGCGTCATGCCGGTACAGCGCCCGCGCCACCGCGACGCGCTGCGCCTGCCCGCCCGACAGCCCGCTCCCCTGCACGCCGAGTTCCTGGTCCGGATCGAGCTCTGCGGCGCAGGCGGCTTCCAGCGCATGACGGATGCCCTCGACTGAAGGCCTCGCGTCCCCGAGCGCGACGTTCGCCCCGATCGTGCCCTGCATCAGACCGGGCGACTGCCCAGCCCAGGCAAGCCAGTCGGCCGGAGCGAGCCGGCGCACATCGTGACCGGCGAACGTCGCCGTGCCGGTGAAGGTCGCCGCTGCCCTGAGCGCTGCGACAACGCTGGATTTGCCGGACCCGCTTGGCCCCTCGATGAGAGTCACCGTTCCTGGTCGCGCCACAAATGTAACCGGCACCAGCAGCGCTTCGCCGCGACGGACACGCAGCTCGTTCGCGCACAACTCCTGAGAAACGGCGCCGAACTGGCCGTTTTCGCCCGGCAGAGGCGACTTCTGCCCCATTCTTCCGGAGTTATGCGCCACGACATCGGCCGCATCCAGCACTTCAAACACGTCCTCGGTCGCTGCCACGCCCTCAGAAGCCGCATGAAACTGCACGCCGACCTGACGAATCGGCAGAAATGCCTCCGGCGCGAGCAACAGCACGAAGAGTCCGACCTCGAGTGAGAGATCCCCGGACAGCAGCCGGAACCCCACGGCGACCGCCACCAGAGCCACCGCGAGCGATGCGAGCAGTTCCATCGCGAAGCCGGAGAGGAACGAGAACCGCAGCACCTTCATCGTCTCGCGACGGTACTGCTCGGCGGTGACCTCGATCTGTGCCGCCGCCCGGCGGTCACGCCCGAACAGCCGCAGGGTCGACAGCCCCTGCACCGTGTCCGCGAACCGCGCTGCGAGGTGCTGCAGCGTCTGCCACTGCTTGCGCTGCACGGTGCGCGTGGCCATGCCGATAAGGATCAGGAACAGCGGGATCAGCGGCAGCGTGATCGTCGCGATCAGACCACTCGGCCAGTCCAGCCACCACATGCACAGCACCAGCACGGGAGTCGCGATGACGGTCAGGACGAGCTGCGGCAGGTACCGCGCGAAGTACGCATCCAGTGCCTCAAGGCCGTGACCGGCGGTGACCGCGAGCGAGGCCTGGTTGCGCGTAGCGAGCCACTCCGGCCCCAGCCGCCCCACGGCGCGGATCAGTGCTGCGCGCAGCTGTGCCCCGGTGCGAGCGGCAGCACGCGCGCCGGCGGCGTCGGATGCGGCGATCAGCACGCCGCGCGCCGCGGCCAGCCCCAGCAGCCACAGCAGCGAAGACACCACCGAACGTCCCGCAATCGCCCCGGTGATGGCATCCGTCAGAAACCAGGCGAAGGCGATGACGACGCCGGTCTGCAGCACGCCGATCACCGCTGCGAGGAGAAAGAATCCCCGCGCGGCAGCGGCGTACTTCAGCAGCCTCGGATCGACAGGTTTCACGCGTGCACTGTTTCCTCGATCGACGCCCGGGTGATGCGCTTTCGGAACACCCAGTACGTCCACCCCTGGTACAGCAGCACCAGCGGCATGGCGACCAGCGCCGTCCAACTCATGATCTGCAGCGTGTACTCGGTGCTGGATGCGTTCTGGATCGTCAGGCTGAACGCCGGGTCGATCGTCGAGGGCAGCACGTTCGGGAAGAGCGCCGCGAACAGTGTGACGACGGCGAACAGTGTGGTCGCAGCCCCTAGACCGAATGCCCACCCTTCCCGTCCGCGCACGTTCGCGAGCACCGAGGCGATCAGCGACACCGCGGCGAGCGCGGCCAGCACCAGCACCACGACCGAGAAGTGCGCCGCGACCGTCCATGCCAAGAACACTGCCGCGACCGCGACGGTCACAATGCCCGCCCGGAAGGCAAGCCGCCGGGCGTCCGCACGCAGTTTCCCATCGGTCTTCAATGCCACGAAGGTCGCGCCGTGGGTGAAGAACAGCAGCAGCGTGGTGAGGCCACCCAGCAGCGCGTACGGGTTCAGCAGATCGAACACGCTGCCGATGTACACGTGCCGCTCGTCCAGCGCGACGCCCTGCACGATGTTCGCGAACGCGACACCCCAGAGGAACGCCGGCACGGCCGAGCCGATCACGATCATCCGGTCGAAGCCGCGCTTCCACCGCAGCCCCTCACGCTGATGGCGGTACTCGAACGACACCCCGCGCATGATGAGGGTGAGCAGGATCACCAGCAGCGGCAGATAGAACCCGCTAAACAGCGAGGCGTACCACTCCGGGAACGAGGCGAACAGACAGGCACCGGCCACGATCAGCCAGGTCTCGTTGAGGTCCCAGACCGGACCGATGGTGTTGATGATCTGCCGGCGAGCCACATCATCCCTGTTCTTACCGACGCCGCCGAGGAAGGGCAGCGACATGCCAACGCCGAAGTCGAACCCGTCGAGGACGAAGTAGCCCACGAAGAAGAAGGCGATCAGACCGAACCAGAGTGTTGCGAGATCCATTTTCCCTACCTCAGTACACGACCGACGGCAGCTGGGCCGTCTCGTCGTCGGGTTGTTCAGTGGTGTCCGGGCCCTGCTGTGCCGCGCGGATGATCAGACGGATCTCCACCACGGCGAGCGCAGCGTAGATCGCAGTGAACGCAATCAGCGAGATCAGCACTTCCAACCCGCTCGTGCCGGGAGATACACCATCGCGCGTACTCATCAGCCCGAACACGAGCCACGGCTGGCGTCCCATCTCGGTGAACACCCACCCGACGATGTTGGCCAGAAGCGCCAGCGGATACGACCAGATCGCGATCTTCCACATCCACTTCGCGACCGGCTTCTTCGCTTTCTTGCGCGTGACCCAGAGGCCGGCGAGCGCGACGAGGGCGTGCGCCATGCCGAGACCGATCATCCAGCGGAACGACCAGTAGGTGATCCACAGCACCGGGGCGAAGTTGTCGATGCCCATGTCAGCGAACTGCACGGCGTACTCCGCGTTGAGGTCGTTGACACCGTGCACGCACGCGTCGAAGGTGTGTGTCGACAGTAGTGAGAGCAGATACGGCACGCGGATCGAGAACAGCTCGCTGGTGCCATCCGGCGTCCCGAGCGTGAACAGGCTGAACGAGGCATCCGCCCCGCAGACGGTATTGAAGGTCGCCTCGGCGGCAGCCATCTTCATCGGCTGCGCGATATACATCGCCAGTCCCAGCTGGTCACCGGAGAGAACGACGCCGGCGGTGGAGACGAGCATCCCCCACAGTCCGAACTTCAACGAGACCCGCATCGTGTCGATGTGCTGTCCGCGTGAGAGGTGCCATGCCGAGACCGAGATGATGACACCGGCTGCGAACATGAACGCACCGAAGATCGTGTGCGGGAACGCGGCCAGCGCAACCGGGTTGGTCAGCAGCGCCCAGAAGTCCACGAGTTCGGCGCGGTTCGTCTCGGCGTTGTAGATATAGCCGACTGGATTCTGCATGAACGCGTTGGCCGCGATGATGAAGTAGGCCGACAGGATGCTACCGATGGCAACGCACCAGATCGTGGCCAGGTGCAGCTTCTGGGAGAGCTTGTCCCATCCGAAGATCCAGAGGCCGATGAAGGTCGCCTCGAAGAAGAACGCGAACAGCCCCTCGAACGCGAGCGGAGCTCCGAAGACGTCGCCGACGAAGCGGGAGTAGTCCGACCAGTTCATCCCGAACTGGAACTCTTGCACGATTCCGGTGACGACACCCATCGCGAAGTTGATGAGGAATATCTTGCCGAGGAATCGGGTCAGGTGCAGATACTGCACCTTCGCCGTGCGCACCCACGCCGTCTGGAATATCGCCGCAGAAAGCGCCATGCCTATCGTCAGCGGCACGAACAGGTAGTGGTAGACGGTCGTGAGACCGAACTGCCACCTGGCCAACGCAAGTGGGTCCAACCACTCCATCACACGACTCCTTCATTCGAACTTGTGCAGGCAGGTAGCGCATCCGTTGATCGGTCGCCGATTCACCGGTCGCCGATCATCGGTCGTCGATTCACCGATCGGCCACTGGCCGGTCGGTCTACGCGGGCACCCCTGCCCTGTTGGCTGTCAGGCCACAGCCGTCACCCGAAGCTGTACCGTGCATTCCTCGGGCGCTGCAGGTTCGCGCACGAACTCGGCAGCCAGCGGGCCGCCTGCCTCCGTGAGCACCCCCTGCATCAGACCCAGGTGCACCCGGCACAGCACCGGACGATCCTCTGGCCGGGCCGCGGCGTGCGGGCACGGGGTGAGGTCTACGGTGAGCTGGGCGTCGTCGATGACGGGCTCGAATCCACTCTCTTCGAGATGTTCGATGAGGGCATCCAGCTGATGGGTTGCGTCGCTGTCGAGATCGGATGCCGTCGCCGGCAGCATCCGGCGCAGAATGTCGCCGCGGCGAGCAGCGGCAGAAACTTTGTCCCTGGCGACCGGGCTGGAGGCGCCTGGCGCTCCGGTGACGGCACTGTAGAGCGCACGCGGGCGACCCCGGGTGGTGCGGTGCTCGGTTGCGGAGATGACATAGCCGCCCTCGATGAGGCGCTGCAGGTGCTCACGAACCGTGTTCGCGTGCAGCCCGGTGGCGTCGCAGATCTCACCGATGGTACGCGGCGAACGCGTCTGCATCAGGTGCAGGATCTGCACCCGCGAGTATGTCGAGATGGGCCCGCACGGGCTGGCTGTAGCCATGCATCCATTATCTCGAGGTCCTGATCAGCCCGCTATTTTCCGGCCGTGAATAATAGCGTTCGGCGATAGGGATGTCGGATGCGGTCGATAGCCTGGGAGCATGGCAACCCGTAAACCCGCTCCCCCGGCCTTCGTGTGCACCGAATGCGGGTGGACGACATTGAAGTGGGTGGGCCGCTGCGGCGAATGCCAGCAGTGGGGCACGGTGCAGGAGCAGGCGGCGAAGACCGGCATCGTCCGGCAGGTGGCGGCGATTTCTCCGGATGCTGCGCACACTGCGCGACCCATCACGCAGATCACCACCGCCGATACGCCACGACGCTCCAGCGGTGTCGGCGAGTTCGACCGGGTGCTGGGCGGAGGCATCGTCCCCGGGGCAGCGATTCTGCTCAGCGGTGAGCCCGGCGTCGGCAAGTCGACGCTGCTGCTCGAGGTGGCAGCGCAGGCCGCGCGCGGCGGACGACGGGTGCTGTATGCGAGCGCCGAAGAATCCCAGGCTCAGGTGCGGCTGCGCGCCGAGCGCACCGGAGCGCTGCACGACGAGCTGTACCTGGCCAGCGAGACCGACCTCGCCACGATCCTCGGCCACATCGATCAGGTGCAGCCGCAGCTGGTGATCGTCGACTCGGTGCAGACCGTGGCATCCTCACTGTCCGATGGCGCAGCCGGCCAGCCCAGCCAGGTGCGAGAGGTTGCAGCGACCCTGATTCGCATCGCGAAGGAGCGGAGCCTGCCGATCATCATCGTCGGGCACGTCACCAAGGACGGCCAGGTCGCCGGGCCCCGCATCCTCGAGCATCTCGTCGACGTCGTCTGTCACTTCGAGGGTGATCGCCAGACTTCGCTTCGATTCATCCGGGCGCTGAAGAACCGTTTCGGTCCGACAGACGAGGTCGGATGCTTCGAGATGACCGGCGACGGCATCGCCGAGGTGCCCGACCCCTCCGGGCTCTTCCTCGGCCACGGCTCCACCGAACCGGGAACCTGCGTCGCGATTGCGATGGAGGGGCGACGCGCCATGCCGGTAGAAGTGCAGGCCCTGACGGTGAACACGACCGCTCCGAACCCGCGGCGAGTGGTCTCGGGGCTCGACTCTGCGCGCGTGGCGATGGTGCTGGCGATCCTGGAGAAGCGGGCCGGGATCGAAACCGGAAAGCTCGACGTCTACGTATCGACGGTGGGTGGCGTGCGATTCACCGAACCGGCCGCCGACCTGGCGATCGCGATCGCCGTCGCGGGCTCGATCCGCCATTTCTCAGCGCCGCGCACGATCGCCGCGGTCGGCGAACTCAGCCTGGCCGGAGAGGTGCGCGCAGTCACACAGGCCGCGCAACGCCGAACGGAAGCTGGACGGCTCGGATATCAGCAGGTCATCGACGACCGGTCGGGATCGCTGCAGGCTGCGCTCGATGACGTCAAGTCGCGCACGCGGTCGGGGCATCCGACACAGTCAGGGCACCCCGCACAGTCAGGACAGGCCAGGCAGTCGCGTCGGGAAGACGATATCCCGCCGTTCTGATCAGGCTTCGAGCGCCTTCAGCAGCTCGTCCGGTGCCGCCTGCATCGGGTGCGGCCCGGCGATATCAAGGAACACCGTTGTGATCGTGTCGCCGTGCGTCGTCAGGAACTTCCGCAACCAGTCCGGCGAATAGATCCCCACGCCCGGCGGCAGGTTCTCCGGCTTGTTCTTCGCGTCGCTGAACAACAGCAGCGCAACATCGCCCGATGCGGGATCGCGGAACGTCCAGACCTCACCGCTGTCGAGCGGGTTGTCACGGGCGCCGGAGTTCAGAAGCGGCACAACGGTGTTGCCATTGCGCAGCGCGAGTGCGACCGCCGCCACGTCCTGCTTCTCAAGCGCCTGGGCGAGCGCCTCGGAGCGAAACTCCTCGGGTGCCGGCTTCTTGCGTGCGGATTTCTTCTTCGCTGCCATGCATCCAGCTTAAGAGAGTGGGGCCCTCTCGAGTCGTCCAGTGGGGACTGGGGTACTCGAGAGGGCCCTCCGGTTCTCGATCGGTGAAGTGTCGAAGCGCTGGGGACGCTGAATACGACGCCACTGGGGATGGCTAGCACCGAGAAATCTCGAGAATCCTCTAATGGTATCCCAAAGATGGTTCGCTGTCTGTAGCAGGTTGCGACTGGACTCAGTAGAGCAAGAACTGCCGCGTCACGGTGCTGGAAAACCCACCGATCGACACGGCCAGGTGGTACGACGATCCTCCGGCGGGAGCACGCGGGCGGTTCTCCTGCTCACAGGTTCCGACATCCGATCGCGTTCGGTCCCAGACCACCGCGGATGCACTGGGCACCGACTGCCCGGCCGCCAGAGTCACGACCATGCTGCTGGGGTTGGCCTGGCAGTGCCGCGAGTCCCACCAGACATCTGCGCCGCTGGTGACCGTGAAAATCTGCGTGGACGAGCCAACGTCGAGCGTGCAGTCCGCGGCGCTGGTGTTCGTCAGCAGGATGCTGAGTTCCGGCGAAACCCCGGACGCATAGGTGTCGGCATTGGTGACCGCTTCGACGGTGACATCCCGGGCCTGGCACGGGGCGATACCGGGGGTCTCCTCCGCTGTCGGTTCGGTGCTGGGTTCTGTGCCGGGGTCCGTGCTCGGCTCCGTCGACGGCGACTCGGCCGCGTCCAGCACCGGGTTCTTCGAGACCGAGGGGGTCGGCGTCGAAGTCGCGGTCGGCTCGGTTGTGGCGGCATCCGCCCATGGCTGTGCAATGACGAGCCATGTCCCGACGGCCAACGCCGCGATCAGCAGGATCAGCCCGCTGAGAACTGCAAGACGGCGCCGACGGTAGATGGTGCGGGTTCGACGTCGCGACATCACAGGTTCTTCAGCATCCGGGTGTTCCCGAGCGTATTCGGCTTCACGTGCGCGAGGTTGAGGAACTCGGCGACGCCCTCGTCTGGGCTGCGCAGCAGCTGCGAGTAGACGTCGGGGTCGACGACCTGTTCGCCGATCGGTGCGAAACCGCGCCGGGTGAAGAAAGCCGTTTCGAAGGTGAGGCAGAACAGCCGCTGCAGGCCAAGGATGCGCGCTCGCGTTTCGAGCTCATCGACGATGGCTCGTCCGACTCCGCGCTGCAGCCAGTCGTCGCGGACGATCAGCGTGCGCACTTCACCGAGGTCTTCCCACATGACGTGCAGCGCGCCGCATCCGATGAGCTCGCCGTCTTTTTCGGCGACGACGAACTCCTGAACGGCGCCGTACAGGACGGCGAGGTCCTTGCCGAGCAGGATCCGTCGGTCGACCAGCGGCTCCAGCAGAAGGTGGATGCCGAGGACATCGGCGCTGCGCGCCGGGCGGACGGTGTACTCGCTCACATGTCAACCCTAAGACCGCGAGGCTGAGATCCCCGGGTGAAGCGCCCGGGAGACGACGATAGGACCGGGCACTGTTCATCACCCCGATATGGTTGGCGTCGCTAGCACGCTGACATGACAGCAGGGATGACGGAGACACGGATGCCAGGCAGCACGAACGATGACTTCGACGCGTTCAACGCCGACAGGAAGCCGACGACACCGGTTGATCTGAATACTGAAGTGAGCAACGAGCTCATGGAGATCAAGAAGAGGGTCTGCGGCGAGGAAACACCCACAGTCGATCAGTGGCTCGACAGCGATGGTGAAACTGACCGAGAAGTGGCAGAAACTCTTGAACGACCTCGTCTCCGCCGCCGAAGCACGGCAGCCCGAGCGCTTGTGAAATGACGAAGGGACGGATGCATCAGCATCCGTCCCTTCGTCATACTTACTCGCCGGAGGCGGCCGTCAGATCAGGCGTCGCCGAGATGGCGGGAGTGGTGTTGACACCCACCGCGACCTTCTCGCCGCGCGGAGCCGTTTCGAACAGGAACTTCCCGTCCTCAGCATCCACCTTCACGTGATCGCCGGAGTTCAGCTCGCCGTGCAGGATGCGCTCGGACAGGTGATCCTCGATCTCGCGCTGCATCGCGCGGCGCAGCGGCCGGGCGCCGAGCGCCGGGTCGAAGCCGATCTCGATGAGACGCTCCTTCGCTGCCTGTGTGAGCTCGATCGTCATGTCGCGGTCAAGCAGGCGGTCACCCAGACGCTTCACGAACAGATCCACGATCCGCACGAGCTCAAGCTTCGACAGCTGCGGGAAGACGATGACATCGTCGACACGGTTGAGGAACTCGGGCTTGAAGTGCCGCTTGAGCTCTTCGTCAACCTTGCCCTTCATCCGTTCGTAGCTGGTCTGCGCGTTGCCCTCGACCTGGAAGCCCACCGGGCCTCCGGCGATCGCGGACGATCCGAGGTTGGTCGTCATGATGATGACCGTGTTCTTGAAGTCCACGACTCGACCCTGGCCGTCGGTGAGGCGACCCTCTTCGAGGATCTGCAACAGCGAGTTGAAGATGTCGGGGTGAGCCTTCTCGATCTCGTCGAACAGCACGACAGAGAACGGCTTGCGGCGCACCTTCTCCGTCAGCTGGCCCCCCTCTTCGAAGCCGACGAACCCGGGAGGGGCACCGAAGAGCCGCGAAACGGTGTGCTTCTCGCCGAACTCGCTCATATCGAGCGAGATGAGCGCATCCTCATCGTCAAACAGGAACTCGGCGAGAGCCTTAGCGAGCTCGGTCTTTCCAACACCAGTCGGGCCGGCGAAGATGAACGAGCCCGAGGGACGCTTCGGGTCCTTGAGGCCTGCGCGCTGACGACGGATCGTGCGGGAGAGGGCCGCGATGGCCTCCTCCTGCCCGACGACACGCTGGTGCAGAGCCTTCTCCATGAAGACGAGTCGGGCGGTCTCTTCCTCGGTCAGCTTGAACACCGGGATGCCGGTGGCCTGAGCGAGCACTTCGGCGATCAGGCCCTCGTCGACGACCGCGTTGGTCGCGACGTCACCCGAACGCCACTGCTTCTCGAGGCGAAGGCGCTCAGCGAGCAGGCTCTTCTCCTCGTCGCGCAGGGATGCTGCCTTCTCGAAGTCCTGCTCCTCGGAGGCTTCTTCCTTCTGCTCGCGGACCTTGGCGATCTTCTCGTCGAATTCGCGCAGTTCGGGCGGGCTCGACAGAATGCTCAGACGCAGACGTGCGCCAGCCTCATCGATCAGGTCGATGGCCTTGTCCGGCAAGAAGCGATCCGCCACGTAGCGGTCAGCGAGGTTCGCCGCGGCGACGATCGCACCATCGGTGATCTGCACCTTGTGGTGAGCCTCGTAACGGTCGCGCAGGCCCTTGAGGATGTTGATCGTGTGCGGCAGTGTCGGTTCGCTGACCTGCACCGACTGGAAGCGACGCTCGAGCGCAGCATCCTTCTCGAAGTGCTTGCGGTACTCGTCGAGGGTCGTCGCACCGATCGTCTGCAGCTCGCCACGGGCGAGGAGAGGCTTGAGGATGCTGGCGGCATCGATCGCGCCCTCGGCTGCGCCCGCACCGACGAGGGTGTGGATCTCATCGATGAAGACGATGATGTCGCCGCGGGTGCGGATCTCCTTGGTGACCTTCTTCAGGCGCTCCTCGAAGTCTCCGCGGTAGCGGGAACCGGCGATGAGCGATCCGAGGTCGAGGGAGTAGAGCTGCTTGTCCTTGAGCGTCTCGGGCACATCGCCCTTGACGATCGCCTGGGCGAGCCCCTCGACGACGGCGGTCTTGCCGACGCCGGGCTCACCGATCAGGACCGGGTTGTTCTTGGAGCGGCGCGAGAGGATCTGCATGACCCGCTCGGCTTCCTTCTCACGGCCGATGACCGGGTCGAGCTTGTTGTCGCGCGCGGCCTGGGTGAGGTTGCGGCCGAACTGGTCGAGAACGGCGGAGCCACCCTGCGTGCCAGCCGGGGAGTCGTTGGTCTGAGCGCCGACGGCTGCCGGCTCGCGGCCCGGAGCGCCGGAGAGCAGCTGGATGACCTGCTGGCGCACCTTGTTCAGGTCGGCGCCGAGCTTGACGAGAACCTGGGCTGCGACACCCTCGCCCTCGCGGATGAGACCGAGCAGAATGTGCTCGGTTCCGATGTAGTTGTGGCCGAGCTGCAGCGCCTCGCGCAGGCTCAGCTCAAGCACCTTCTTCGCGCGGGGCGTGAAGGGGATGTGCCCGGTGGGCTGCTGCTGTCCCTGACCGATGATGTCCTGCACCTGCTCGCGCACGGCGTCAAGCGAGATGCCGAGGCTCTCGAGCGC
Source organism: Microbacterium sp. A94 (assembly GCF_051842855.1). NCBI lineage: Bacteria > Bacillati > Actinomycetota > Actinomycetes > Micrococcales > Microbacteriaceae > Microbacterium > Microbacterium sp. A94. The sequence goes on from NZ_JBPXMU010000008.1 coordinate 15,180, forward strand.
CTTGGCAGCGACGCCTTCACCCTCGTGGATGAGGCCGAGCAGAATGTGCTCGGTGCCGATGTAGTTGTGGTTGAGCATCTTCGCCTCTTCTTGGGCGAGGACGACGACCCGACGGGCTCGGTCGGTAAATCTCTCAAACATAGTGACTCCTTGGTTCGCACGGGGCGAAGCGCTAGCGCCGAATACGGTTCTCTGCGCCTGTACATCGAGAGTAACGACCGCGCGGGGCTGGTAAGCCCGTGTTCGCCGTCGGCATAGCGCGCAGGCACCTTCTGAGGTGTCCCGCACACCCCCGCACGCCCCCGCTGCCACGCATAGCTGCTCATTCACCCGCCCGCCGCGTGTCACCTGCCCACCTGCTGCCCCGCGCCCCACCTGCTGCCCCCGCCCCACCTGCTCCGGTCGCGCCCGCCTGCCCGCCACCACCTGCTGCGCCCGCGCCCACCTGCTGCGCCACCACCCGCTGCCCGCGCGCCCGCCTGCTGCGCCACCACCCGTTCCGGTCGCACTTGACGTCGCTATTACCGCGTTTTAGCAGCACGAAGTGCGACCGGAACGGTTATTGACCGGGCGGATGCTGGAGAAGCAGTTGACGGGGATATCGAAAGTCGTTATGTTAACGAACATCGATAACAACGATTATCGATAACTCCGGAAGCAACGAAGGAATCTGATGTTCGATCTCGTCCCAGCCGACGCCATCCTGGCTCTCGCCCTGCTCCTCGGGTTCGTCGCCGGAACCGTCGCCCTCGTCCTGCTGCTGAAGCGCGCACCGAAGACCGTGCCCGGCTTGGCGAAGAGCGATCGATTCGGAACTGCGTTCACCGCGGCCGGCGCGATCTTCGTCGGCATCACGGCCCTGGGAAACGCGATCGCCACCGTCGTCGCGACGATCGCGCCGGGGTCCATCACGGTCTACGATCTCGGCCGCATCATCGCCGAGGTCGACGAAGATCTGATGGCGCTGCCGCATGTCGAACATGCCAGTTCCACTGGTGTCGATGTGACGATCACAGATGCTCCCGCGAGCATCGCCGCCTGGCAGCTCGGCGCTGATCTGCTGCCGATCCTCCTCGTGCTGATCGTTTGCGCGGCCGCGGTGTGGCTCGCCGCCGGGACGCTGAAGGGCACGCCTTTCGGCCGACGTTTTCCGATCGCGCTTGTGGTCGTGGCGAGTGCCGTGATGGTGTGCGGGTTGTTCGCGAACCTTTGCCGGGGCATCTCTCTCGCCGAAGCTGCACTGTTTCTCAACAGCGGCGCACCGCTCGGTGACGAGCCGTTCGCAGCATTTTTTGTCACCATCGACCTCTCACCCATCGGATGGGGGCTGGTCATCGGCCTCGTCGCCGGCGCTTTCCAGATCGGCACCCGGATGCAGCAGGACACGAAAGGACTGGTCTGATGATCACGACCGCCTACTTCATTGCCCTCCCTCTCCTCCCGATCATCGCGGCATTCGTCATTCTGCGCCGGCGCAATCGCGTCGAGCCGGAGGCGCGGGTTCCGGGGATCGTGTATCTGACGCAGTTGGCCGGAGCAACAGCTGCAGGCTGGGCCGCACTCGTCGCGGTGGCGACAGTGCCCATGGTTTTCCGGCGCATGACCGCCGTGCACGCGGAGGCCGCCGTCAGCCCGTTCACACCCTGGCCGATACCCACCGCCGACACGATGAGCCCCGAGCCGTATGTGATGGTGGCTCACGTCGACAGCATCCGCGTCGGCGTCGCGCAGGCCGATGTCGGCACACAGATATTGCAGGCTCTCGGGAGCGTCATTTCTGCGCTGCCACCGATCGCGATCGGCATCTTCGTCGTCATCCTCTGCGAGCGGATCATCCGGCGAGCGCCGTTCGCCGCGCACCTGGTGAAGCTGTCGTGGATCGGCGCGGGCGTGTTCCTGGTCACAGGGTTCGCTGGGCAGCTGCTGTCAGGCCTTGCGTCGTTCCGCCTGGCCGAGATCGCGTTCGAGTTAATTCGTGCCGATAGCCCCACGGCGGACTTGCCCACGCCAGCATGGCCGGCATGGCCCGATCTCTGGCCACTGTGGGGTGCGCTGGCGCTTGGCGTTCTGGCCGTTCTCATTCGCCACGGCATCCGCTTGCAGCGCGACACGGAAGGACTTGTCTGATGAATAGCAAGAACATGGCGAAGCAGGCGCGGGCCGATCGCAACGACTTGAACTCGGCGATGGTCGTCGGTGCACTGATTATTGGCTGGCTCATTTTCAACAGCATCCGCAGCATTGTCGAACTGTTCGCGACCGCGGGGTCCGTGACTGTGACCACGCGTATCCCGGCACAGGAGATCACCGCGGCGATCGGCGCAGGAGCACTGGCAACGACCGAGCTCGCGACGCTTGTGGTGGCTGATGTCAACGCAGTCAGCGTCGTCTCGCTGGTCGTGGCGATCGTGCTGCGTGCGCTGTGTCTGATCACGGTCGCGGCACTGGGAGTGATCGTGTGTCGGCGACTGATACGGGGCATTCTGTTCGATCGGGTCAACACCGGTCTGACCTTTGCGATGTCAATGGGACTTTTGGCTGCTGGGCTGCTGGGTACGTGGTTCGAGAACATGGGCTTGAACGGTGTGTTCGCGGCTCTGGGCGGCGAGTTCGACGAACAGCGCTGGCTTCTCTTCACGGATGGAGTTCCGCTGTTCGTTGCTGCAATCGCGGTGGGCGTGATGGCCATCATCGTCCGTCGAGGTTCGGCGTTGCAACGCGACACCGAAGGACTTGTCTGATGTACGCCGCTGCCCCCACTCGATCGCAACGCTCAGAGACCGCAGACCTCGACCAGCCACCGGTTGACGCAACGCTTGGCTCCGGAGCACGCGACACCCGTCCGCAGCGTGAAACGGAGGGGCTCGTATGACTCCCGCCCCGGATGATGAAGAGACCGGCATCCACTGCCGCCTCGACGAGCTGCTCGCAGCTCGCGGGATGACTCTCACCGAGCTGAGTGCGCGAGTCGGGGTAAGCATCGTGAATCTGTCAGTGCTGAAGAACGACCGAGCCCGTGCCATCCGCTATTCGACGCTTCGCGCGATCTGCGATGCGCTGGAGTGCGAGGTCGGCGAGCTGCTGGTGCTGACTGAGCGGTGATGCAGAGCGGGTTTGGCTGGGTTTGACCTGGCTCGGCTCGGTTTCTCGGGCGCTCCGGTCCGTTGCGGATTCGTTCGCCTGATTCAGCTGATCGCCGAATTCAACCAGTCGCCTGATTCAGCCAGCCGCCTGACCGAGAGGACTCAGGCGACCGCCGGACGGAATCGCCTCGGGGGTGGATCGTCGCCGAGCCCGGGCCAGACTTGGGCATGGGTGTAGGCGAGGACGACCCTCGGCTTGAGTACGAACTCGTCGCCGCTTGGATGGTGCAACACGAAGTCGCCGGTTCCGTCGCGGGTGATCCGCCATCCGCCGTGGTGCAGGGTCATGTGGTGATACCGGCACAGCAGTATCCCGCGATCGATGTCGGTTCGCCCGCGATCTCTATCCCATTCATCGATGTGATGGGCTTCACAGTAGGAGGCAGGTCGGTCACACCCGTGCCAGCGGCATCCACCATCACGGATCGCAAGGGCGATGCGCTGTTTCGGTATGAACAGACGCTGCTCGCGTCCGACGTCGAGCGGATTTCCGCAAGAATCGAGCGTGACGGGCACGAACCCGCTCTCGCACATACGCTGGGCGGCGGCCGCACCGGGCATCGAGACCAGGTGGTCTTCGCTGTGGGTGACAGGAGCGGTGTTGCCGTGGGCATCCACGACCTGCACGAGTCGCACGCCCGCCTGACGAGTGCCGAAAACGCTCTCCGCATCGGCGAGCGCGCCGGCGCGCAACACATCCATGATCAGGTCATAGGCGAGCTGGTCGTTCGTTCTCGGGTCATCGATCAGTGACGCGGCCCGTTCTTTCTCGTCAGAATCGACGAACCGCGGGCCGCCGCGGCGAGGACGCAGCGCGGCGGCCATCATGGTCTCGAGGAACAGGTCGCCATCGTCATCAAGCACCAAGCTCGCCCGCTTCTGACCGTCCTGCCCGCGATAGGTGCGGAACGAACGCTTCTCGAATCGTTCGAGGAACCGTTTCTCCGCCCCCTCCGGGTCGAGCAGGTCGCGGATCGTCCGCGCCTGCTGCCACAATTCCTCAACCGTGCGCTCCGCCGCTTCGTCGATAAGCTGCTCCGCGGCTTGCGCCCACGCGGCCCGCGCCTCTTCTTTCGCTTGCGCTCGAGTGTCAGCATCCACTTCGTCGACGTCAATCTCGGGTAGCTCTCCCAGCCCGCGGCGGATCGCATCGAACTGCGTGGCGGTCAGTCGACCATCGCCCAGGGCGTCGCGCAGCGGCTGATACCAAGGCCCGGGCGCCGGGCGCTCCTCACGAGTCGGTCCATCATCAGGGGCGGGGCTACCAGCATCTGACTCAGAGTCATCGAATAGCGCCTCACCAACCCGGACCTTGCGATTCGCATCGGCCTTGGTGGAACCGGTGACGTCTTGAACGAACGCCGCCGCCGACCGGTGCCCGCGCGATGCCGACAACCCCGAGTGTCCGCGCTCGCGCTTCGAACGTACCGCGATCACACCCGCGGCGGCGACCTGGATCTGCTCGACTTCTTTGGCGAGCACTGCTGTCTCTTCGAGTACTTTCACGATGTCGGCATCCGTCATCAACATCATCGACGCCTGCGCGAGATCCGCGTCGGCGCCGTCGACGAGCTGTCCACCCAGGGTGGGGATCAGCGTCGCGACGTCGGTGAAAGTTGCCATATTTCATACTCTCAGAGGCCACGGACATTCGTGCAAAGATTTGAGGATCTGTGGATAACACAGACACAGGTCGATGACGTAGCGCGAGTTCTTCCGCTCGGGCCGCGAGACGTCGGGCCATTGCCAGGCCGCCTCACCCAACCTCCGAAATTTGTCATGATCCTGAACTAATAGAATCGAACTCATGACCCGCAACACGCGTGCCCGCACACGCTTCCTTCTCGCGCTGCCCATCGCCGCGATCGCGCTCTCGCTCGCCGCCTGCTCCGGCGCGGGGGAACGACCCTCCGTAGACAAGCTCAGCGATGGGCTCCACAAAGTTCTGCAAGACAGCGGTCAGGGCGATCTGCTGACGCTCGAGCAGATCACCTGCATCTCAGAAAAGTTCCTAGCCTCACCCCTCTCCGACCAGGACCTCGCGTACATCGCCGACGGCAAGGACCTGCAGACCTCGCAGGAGGCCAAGGATCTCGTCACCGTTACGATGTCGCAGGCCGCCGGCGAGTGCTCCACGCCGTAGCGCGAGAGGCTCGAGCCAGCAAGCCCCGCCAGATACCTGGCTAAGCGCCGATCCCTCCGCGTGTATCCAGCGCCAACTCCTCGGCGTCGATCGCTGCCATCAACTCGCGCATCACTTCTTCGTCGAGGTTGTCTGCGTCGCGCTCTTCAAGCAGCACCTCACGCCTGACCTGCAACCAACCTTTCATCAGCACAGCGAGATCGTCGTATGACGGGCGCGGAACAGACTCTTCGAGTTCCTGCACGTCCTCGGCGTCCGACTCCACCCGCACCATCCGCTCGGTGAGTCCGTCGAACGCCTTCATCTCGGCTGGTCCGTACTTCTGCGCCCACTCGGCACGCTTCGCCTCCAGGAAGACGACCCCTGCCTCACGGCTGCGCTGACGAACGGCGGCAATTGCCCTGGCATCCGCCTCACGATCAGTGTCGCTCGCAACGCCCAGCATTCTGATGAGAACCGGCAATGTGAGCCCCTGCAGCATCAGCGTGGCCACGGTGACGACGAACGCGACGATCACGATCGCATGCGAGGATTCGTCATCCAGGGCCGCGAGATCCGCCGCGGCCAGCGCCGTGGCTAGCGTCACCACGCCACGCATCCCGGCCCAGGAGATGATCGCGTTGTCCTTCCAGCTCAGCTCTGGCTCGGTCAGTCGCCTCTTCATCTGCTCGGTCGTGATCGGCTGGCGTCCCGGCCGCACACTCTGCTTCCGTGAGAACCGCCCCTTCGCAACAACGAGTTCCCAGCGCCTCAGCCGAGCACGCTGCTGCCATCTCGCGATCGCATGCGCGGGATAGATATAGAGCGGACGCACCACAATCACCATGAGCAGCACCGCTCCGGAAAGCAGCAGGATGTGCCCGACCGATTCAGAGCCCAGGTCACTCAGCACCCGCCGGAACATCAGCCCGATGTAGGCGAAGACGAAACTCTCCAGCAGCAGATCGGCCGACAACCACAGCGGAGCCTCCTGCTGCCTGGTCGTGTACTCGGTACGCGGAGCGTTGAATCCGACATACAACCCCATCGCCACGACCGCCAGCACACCCGACCCACCCAGATGCTCAGCGATCGCATATGCACCGAACGGCACGAGCAGCCCGAACGTTCCGGTCACGACCGGATCGGCCATGCGCATGCGCAACTGATGCAGCACGATCCCAAACACGAGCCCGACGATGACTCCGACCACAACCGCCAGCACAAACTGCCAGACTCCGTCCCACACGGTCAGCGCAGCACCAGCGATGATCGCCGCGAACACCCGGTACAGGGTGAGTGACGTCGCGTCATTGATCAGGCTCTCACCCGACAGCACCGTCATGATGCGACGGGGAAGCCCAAGCTTTCGGCCGATCGCAGCTGCCGACACGGCATCCGGAGGAGCAACGATCGCGCCGAGCAGAAGCGCACCCGGAAGAGTCAGCGACGGCAGAATCAGCCACGCGACCAGCCCGACCACAACCGCAGTCAGCAGCACCAGCCAGATCCCCAGTCGACGAATCTGCGGCAGGCTGCGCTTGAACCCGACGAACGACACATCGAGCGCGGCCGAATACAGCAGCGGCGGCAGCACCACGTTCAACAGCAGATGGCCGTCGATCTCCAACTCAGGAATGAAAGGCAGAAAGGATGCCGCGAGCGCAACAGCTGTGACCAACAACGGCGCCGGCCACCCGCGCCATCTCGCGATGGCCGCCACGGCGACGGCTCCGACCAGCACGTAGAAGAGCATGGCATCCATGGAGAAAGGGTACGCCGCCGCGGGCACCCGTCGCCTTTCATCGCTTCCGGCCCGGGAGCGGATGCCGGAAATACGAAAACGCCACGGACATCAGTTGATATCCGTGGCGTTTTCGCGATTGGCAGCCGAATGGCCGATCAGATCAGGTCAGGCCTGACGACGCGAGCGAGCGAACAGCGCCGCTGCGGCTCCGCCGAGCAGCAGCACGAGGCCACCACCCAACAGGTTCACCGGCACGTTGGATCCGGTCGTTGCGAGGTTGCCATTCTCGGATACCCCAGCGTCCGTGACGCTTCCCGATCCGGTTTCGCCGGTGCCGGCTGCCGAATCGGCTGCATCGGATGCATCGGTTTCGCCGTCAGCAGCGTCCGTAGCGTCCGTAGCGTCCGTAGCGTCAGCAGCGTCCGTAGCGTCCGTAGCGTCCGTAGCGTCCGTAGCGTCCGTAGCGTCAGCAGCGTCAGCAGCGTCCGTAGCGTCAGCAGCGTCCGTAGCGTCAGCAGCGTCCGTAGCGTCCGTAGCGTCCGTAGCGTCCGTAGCGTCCGTAGCGTCAGCAGCGTCAGCAGCGTCCGTAGCGTCAGCAGCGTCCGTAGCGTCAGCAGCGTCCGTAGCGTCAGCAGCGTCCGTTGCGTCCGTAGCGTCCGTAGCGTCAGCAGCGTCAGCAGCGTCCGTAGCGTCAGCAGCGTCAGTAGCGTCAGCAGCG
>NZ_JBPXMU010000009.1:0-21142 GCF_051842855.1 Microbacterium sp. A94
CCGAACACTGACACGCCTGTGCACACCAAATCAACGAACTCAGTACGCGCACTCAGCGGAAACAACGTGACCATGAACAGCTCCTTCAATCAGAGCGTTGCTCCCACCATATGAATCCGCCACCGGAATAGCAGCAGCAATTGCGACCGGAGCATGAGTCGTACTGCACGCACGGCACACGTGACGGACGCGACGGGTCAGAAACGGATGCCGTAGGCCTGGCCACCGGGTTCGGCAGGCAGCGACTCCAGGCCGAGCCGCTCATAGAACGCGGCAGCACCGGCGTTCGCCGGGTCCATTCCCAGGTGTAACCCGGCCACGCCGCGGCGGCGCAGCTCTGCGAACAGGGTCTCGATGAGCTGCCGTCCGAGCCCCAGCCCCTGGGTCTCGGCCAACAGATCGATGTGCAGGTGCGCGGGGTACGCCGCCGCATTCCGCTCGCGCCCGGGTCCGCGCTGGTAGCCGTAGGTGATCAGCTTCTGCTCGCGCGTCACCGCCTCGACCGGACGAGGAAAACGCGCGGCAAACTGCGGCCACCACTCATCGCGAAACCACTGCTCAAAAGCATCCGTGTCGTCAGTCGCGACGATGTATCCGATCGTCCGCGCGTCATCGGATTCGACAACCCAGGCAAGATCCGGATGCCGTTCGGCATAGGGCACCGCGAACAGCAGCCCCCAGAGTTCGTCGTCGCTCAGGATCCCCGTTGCATCAGCACCGGCATCCGCTGTCCTCACGCAGATCTCGAACAGCGCCGGGCGGTCGCTCGCGCGATACCGGCGGATCGTCACCGGGGCACTTCCGTCTCGGACAGAGGCGGGGAACTCTGCGCCCACGCCACCATGATGCTACCGACGATCAGCGTCACCCCGGCGCCCACGAGCATCCCCCCGATCGTGTCGGTCAGCCAGTGCACCGACAGCGCGGTGCGCGACAGTGCCATCGCCAACGTCCAGAACACCGCGATCAGCACCACCCACAACCGCGGAAAAAGCAGCACCGCCAGCATCGCGAGTGTCGCCGCATTCGCTGTATGCCCCGAGGGGAATGAACCGAAATCGCTCGCGACGAGCATGTCCACCGGCCGCGCACGACCGAAGAGACTCTTAAGCAGCTGAACCGCACCGACACTGACCAGCAGCGTCACAGCGACAAAGACCGCCGCCTGCCAGCGCTTCACCAGCAGCAGCGCCGCGACGATGAGCAACGGGATCAGATAGGTTGCGATCCACCCGCCACCGACATGGTTGAACACATCGGCAAGGCCAACGAGGAACTCGGACCGGATGCTGACCATCACCGCGTTCCAGCCAGTGTCGATCGCGATCGGAGCATCCGGTCCTGCCGCAGTGAGCGAGGACCCCAGGGCGATCGCGGCAAGAATCGCGCCGACGCCCCACCAGAGCAGTGCCGGACGAGTCATCCGCCCATTCTGTCGCAGAACCGTGCGCAAATGCTACGGATTCAGCATCCCGACCGTACGCGGACGCACGACCAGCCAGAGAGCGAGGATGCCGATGACCGCGCATCCGACCATCACCGAGGCCATCGTCGTCGCGGTGATTCCTGCGCCGGCCGAGATGAGCCCCACAACCGGAGAGATGATCGCGGCGACGCCGTTGTTGCTCGCGCCGAGCACTGACGCAGCGGTGCCCGCGGCCTTGCCGTGGCGGTCCAGCGCCAACACCTGCACGCATGGGAACGAGAACCCGCAGGCCGTCATGAACACGAACAGCGGGATGACCGTTCCCCAGAATCCGAGGCCGAGCTGGTCGTCGAGCACGATCGCGGCTCCGCTGACCAACAGTACGGCGGTCGAGAACGCGAGCACCCACTGCGGTCCGAACCGGGCCGCCAGCCGTGATGCGACCTGCACGCCGACGACGACTCCGACCGAGTTGGCCGCGAACAGCCAGCCGTACTCCTGCGCGTTCAGACCGTGGGTTTCCTGGAACAGGAACGGGGATGCGGAGAGGTAGGAGAACAGTCCAGAGAAGGTCATCGCGCCGATGATGAGCACACCGACGAACACACGGTCGCTGAAGACGCTGCGGTAGCGCTGCCAGATCGTGGTGCTGCCGCGGTCATTGCGGCGCTCCTTCGGCAGGGTCTCCGGAATGAACAGCATCGCGCACAGCAGCATGACCGCGCCGTAACCGGCGAGCACGACGAAGATACCGCGCCACGGCATGATTCCCAGCAGCCATGAGCCGATCAGGGGTGCAACGACCGGCGCGACACCGGACACCAGCGCCAGCCGCGAGAGCATCACGACGAGTCGGCGCCCGCCGAACAGGTCGCGGACGATCGCCATCGCGACAACACCACCGGCGGCAGCGCCGACTCCCATCAGCACGCGCGTGCCGCCCAACAGCAGCAGATCCGGGGCGACAGCTGCGGCGATGCTTGCGAGCACGTGCAATGCCGTCACGACGATCAGCGGGATGCGCCGACCGACTTTGTCGGACAGCGGCCCCACGACCAGCTGACCGACGGCGAAGCCGATCATCGTGCCGGTGAGTGTCAGCTGGATCGCAGCCGATGTGGTGTTGAAGTCCTGCTCGAGCACGGGGAATGCCGGCAGGTACAGATCGATCGTGAACGGGCCCAGCGCCGTGAGTGCCCCGAGCACGATGATGTATAGCACCCGGCGCGCGTTGGAGATCGCATCTCCCGGGTGCAGCATGATCGGCGCGGTCGCCGGATCCGCCCCGAGAGTGCGAATGGCGCTCGTGGGCGTGCTGGTGCGGATTGTTCCGGTGATGGCCCGGATGCTGCCGGTCGGAGTTCGCTGAGGATCAGGAGTGGATGACGGGGAGGGTGTTGAATCGTTCAAGATTCCCCAATCCTACGCGCGCGATCTGACCCGCGACGGAACTCAGACCGAGATGCGCGCGAGCCCCTGCTCGAGGTCGGCGATGAGGTCGGCGATGTCTTCGATGCCCACGGACAGTCGTACGACGTTTTCCGGCACGGCGAGCTCGGTGCCGCGTACGGAGGCGTGGGTCATCTCGGGCGGGTAGCCGATCAGTGATTCCACACCGCCGAGAGACTCTGCCAGCTGGAACAGCTCGGTCGACTCAGCGAATGCCCGTGCGGCGGCGGGTCCTGCGGTCAGCGCGAGTGACAGCATCCCCCCGAACCCGCTCATCTGCCGCGCCGCGATCTCGTGGCCGGGATGCGAGGCAAGTCCCGGGTAGAAGACCGTCTCGAACTCAGGGCGGGCCTCGGCCCATTCGGCAATCGCCTGCGCGTTGGCGGTGTGCTGACGCATCCGCACGGCGAGCGTCTTGATGCCGCGCGTGGTGAGCCATCCGTCCAGCGGAGCGGAGACCGCCCCGACGGCGAACTGCTGGAACTTGATCTGCTCGTAGAAGCGATCATCGGCAAAGACGACCGCGCCGCCGAGCACATCGGAGTGTCCGCCGAGGTATTTGGTGGTCGAGTGCACGACGAGGTCTGCGCCGAGCGCGAGCGGCTGCTGCAGGGCAGGCGATGCGAAGGTGTTGTCGACGACCACCAGGGCACCGGCTGCGTGCGCGATTTCTGCAATCGCCGCGATGTCGACGATCTTCAGCAGCGGGTTACTCGGCGTCTCGAGCCAGACGATCTTCGTCTCGGGTCGCAGCGCCTGCTGAATCGCTGCAGCATCGCCGAGTTCGACCGTCGTGGTCTCGATGCCCCAGGGCGCGAGCACCTTGGTCAGCAGACGGTAGGTTCCGCCGTAGACATCGTTGCCGAGCAGCACATGGTCGCCCGGGCGGAGAATCCCGCGCAGCAGAGCGTCTTCGGCAGCGAGGCCGGAGGCGAAGGACAGTGCGTGCGAGCCGCCTTCGAGCGCGGCCAACTGCGTCTCGAGGGAGGAGCGCGTCGGGTTTCCGGCACGGTTGTACTCGTAGCCTTCGCGGAAGCCGCCGATGCCGTCCTGCACATGAGTGGAGGCCTGGTAGATCGGCGGGATGATCGCGCCGGTGCGCGGGTCGGCCGATTGACCGGCGTGGATGGCTCGGGTGGCGAAAGCGTGGTCGGACATGCCCTCAGCCTACGACCGCGGCTCCGCCGCCGCCCCTCCCATTACGCCCCGCGACGCCCCGCTCCCCCTCCCCCGATTGCGAGTGGCCATTTGTGGCTCAAAAATCACGAAAAATGGAGCCACAAACGCCCAGTCGCAGGGGGTTGGGGGTGGCGAGGGGTGGGGACTAGCGGGAGAGGTAGGAGAGCAGGTCCTGACGGGTGAGCACCGTGTGCGGGCGGCCATCGATGGTCACCAGGAGAGCGTCGGCTCCGGCGAGCGCCGCACGCGCCTGATCGACGGATGCATGGATGCCGATGAGGGGCAAGCTGTCGCTGACATGTGCGGCGACAGCATCCGTCGGCTTCGCCTCGCCGCGAAAGAGCAGATCCAGCAGTCCCTTCTCATCGACGCTGCCGACAACCTCGCCCATCATTACCGGCGGCTCGGCGCTGAGTACGACGAGCTGCGAGACGGCAAACTCGGCCATCATGGAGATCGCGTCGAGCACGGTGTCGGTCGGATGCGCGTGCACGAGTTCCGGGATGCCGCGCCCCGATCCCTGCGCCTGTCGCACGGCGAGCACGTCGGCCACGGTCTCCCCCGCCTCGACATCGCTGAACCCGTACGAGCGCATCCAGGAGTCGTTGAAAATCTTCGAGAGGTAGCCGCGACCGCCGTCCGGCAGCAGCACCACCATCACGGCATCCGCTGGCAGAGTCTTGGCCACCCTCAGCGCGCCGACCACAGCCATTCCGCTGGACCCGCCAACGAGAATGGCCTCTTCGCGAGCGAGACGGCGTGTCATCGCGAAGGATTCGGCGTCGTCGACGGCCACGATCTCGTGCGGGACGGTGGGGTCGTAGGATCCCGGCCAGATGTCCTCACCGACGCCCTCGACGAGATAGGGACGGCCCGTGCCGCCGGAGTAGACACTGCCCTCGGGGTCGACGCCGACGATCCGCACCCGCTCGTCAGAGACCTCACGCAGATAACGCCCGGTCCCGCTGATCGTGCCGCCGGTACCGATACCCGCCGCGAAGTGCGTGATCCGGCCGTCGGTGGCCTCCCAGATCTCCGGGCCGGTCGTCTCATAGTGGCTGAGCGGACCGTTGGGGTTGTCGTACTGGTTCGGCTTGAACGCCCCGGGAATCTCCTGCACGAGGCGATCGCTGACGCTGTAGTACGACTCCGGGCTGTCCGGAGCGACCGAGGTCGGCGTCATGACGATCTCGGCACCGTAGGCGCGCAGCACGTCGATCTTGTCCTGACCGACCTTGTCGGGCACGACGAACACGCACCGGTACCCGCGCTGCTGGGCGACCAGGGCGAGCCCGACACCGGTGTTGCCGCTGGTGGGTTCGACGATCGTTCCGCCGACTGACAGCTGGCCGCTTTCCTCGGCTGCATCGATGATGCGCCGGGCGATACGGTCCTTCGCCGAACCGCCCGGGTTCAAATATTCGAGCTTGACCAGCACCGTGCACTCGATGCCCGCTGTGACATGCTGCAGCTTCACGAGAGGGGTGCCGCCGACGAGGTCGGCGATGTGCTCGGCGTAGTCCATGGATCAAGCGTACGGGTGGCGGATGCTGTGTTACCCCTTCGTCGATCCCGCCAACAGTCCGCGTACGAAGTACCGCTGCAGTGCGAAGAACACGATCAACGGAACGATGATCGACACGAACGCGCCTGCGGTCAACAGGTGCCAGTCGTTGCCGCGTGTTCCGGTGATCTCGGCCAGCAGTTTCGTGATCGGCGCAGCGCCGCCATCGGCGAACACCAACGCGACCAGCAGGTCATTCCACACCCACAGGAACTGGAAGATCGCCACCGAGGCGATCGCCGGCATGGTCAGCGGCAGCACGATGCGGAAGAAGATCTGCCCGCGGGATGCCCCATCCACGCGCGCTGCCTCGATGATCTCGCCAGGAATCTCCGACATGAAGTTGTGCAGCAGGTAGATCGCCAGCGGCAAGGCGAACATCGAGTGCGCGAACCACACTTGCGCATATCCACCAGAGGCACCCAGCGGCAGCGTGATCTGCAACCCGAACAGGCTGAGCCCTCGCGAGAATGTGCTCAACAGCGGCACCAGGGCCATCTGAATCGGCACGATCTGCAGCGCGAAGATGAAGATGAACAGGAAGTTGCGGCCCTTGAAGTCGATCCATGCGAACGCGTACGCCGCCATGGAGGCGATCATCAGCGGGATGATGGTGGCCGGGATCGTAATCGCGATCGAGTTCACGAAGGACTCGATCATCGTTAGTTGTGTCGTGCCGGACTGCAGCACATCGACGTAGTTCTCGCCGGTGACCTGGGGGTTCAGGAAGAACTCCCACCAGCCGCTGGTGAGAATCTGGTCACGAGGACGGAACGACGAGATGAACAGTCCCAGCGTCGGGATGGTCCACAGAACCGCGATGATGATGGATGCTGCCGATGCCCACGGCCGCGACAGCTTCTTGCGTGTTCGTCCTGCCGAGGCGCTCAGCTTCCCGCCCGTGGTGATCGCGCGGGTGCTCTCCGAAATGGGGTGCTTCACGTCAGTCATCGGATCTCCCGCTGCTTCTGGATCTGGCGTGCGTTGTATATGACGATCGGCAGCACCAGGATGAACAGGATGACGGCGAGCGCAGCACTGCGTCCCGCCTCGAATTTCGAGAACTGCGTGTACATCTCATTGGCGAGCACGCTGGTCTCGTAGTTTCCGGCGGTCATGGTGCGAACGATGTCGAAGACCTTCAGCGAGGCGATCGAGATCGTTGTCAGCACCACGATGAGCGCCGGTCGAATCGCGGGCACCGTGACGGATTTGAAACGCTGCCAGGCATTCGCCCCGTCAAGCTCTGCGGCCTCCAGCAGCTCCATCGGCACGCCTTTGATGGACGCCGACAGGATCACCATCGCGAAACCAGTCTGCACCCAGATGAGCACGACGATGAGGAACAGCGTGTTCCATGGCGGATTGAGCAGGAACTGTTGCGGCTCCCCGCCGAACCAGACGATGAGCTGGTTGAGCAGACCGATCTGTTCGTACTGCGGGCCGCGGTACTCGTACATGAAGCGCCAGATGATGCCGGCGCCGACGAACGAGATCGCCATCGGCATGAAGACGAGGACCTTGTAGATCTTCTCCCCGCGGGTGCGGTCGATGAACACCGCGTAGGCAAGACCGACGATGGTCGAGACGGTCGGCACGACGAGCACCCAGACGATGGTGTTCACCACGACACGGATGCCGTCGGGTTGCCCGAAGATCCAGGTGTAGTTGGCGAGTCCGACAAAGCTCTTTCCCGAGGAGTTCAGGAATGAGGCGACGAAGGTCTGCAGCGACGGCAGGATGAGCCCGACCAGAAGCAGCAGGAATGCCGGCGCCAGGAAAGCGACCAGCTGGATCAGATATCCCTTGCCGGCCCGGGAGCGGTAGTCCAGCAGGAAGAACACGGCGCCGACGACAACGGCGACGCCCATCGCCCAGTAGTAGGAGCGGAAGAACCACATCACAGCCAGTGGCACGAGCACGCACATCGCCAGTCGTGCGACGGTGTACCAGGTGCCGGTTCGTGGAGCGATGTCCACGAGGAACAGGATCAGGGCCACGACGATGGCGAAGGCGATGACAAGGACCACCGCCTGCAGCACCGCCGGGAGCGTCCCGATCCATTGAAAGAAGTCGATCGCGGTCACGGAGTAGTCCCCTTTACAACACTGTGCAGATCATCATCGGTCCTCGGCATCGTTGCCGGGGACCAGAGTTGGCGGGCCGCCCGAGGGCGACCCGCCAAGAGTCGGATTAGCCTGCCGGCCAGCCCGTCTCGATCTGTGCGAGGACCTCATCGGTCGACGTGCCGTTGACCCACTCGACCATGCCCTTCCAGAACGTGCCCGCACCGACAGCGCCCGGCATCAGGTCGCTGGCGTCGAAGCGGAACGTGGTGTCGGGGTCTTGCAGGATCTTGATGGTCTCCTGCAGGATCGGGTCCTGTGCGTTGGCCGGGTCGAGGCCGTTGTTCGCGGAGGTGACACCGCCTAGGCTCACGCGGCTGTTCGCCCACTCGGGGCTGGACAGGTACGCGAGCACCTTCTGCGTGGCCTCGCTGTCACTGAACGCGCCGACGATCTCACCGGCACCGGTCACTGCCTTGTCGTCTGCACTCTCACCCGGGAGCATAAATGCCCAGACGTCGCCGTCCTCAGCGATTTTCGTACCATCGGGGAAGAAACCCGACAGGAACGACGCCTGGTGCGTCAGCGCACATTCTCCACCGGCGAGCGCGGGGGCGACATCTCCGAACGCGGTCGAGTTGATCGACTGCACAGGACCGAATCCTGCGTTGACGTTCGCCGGGTTCAGCAGGATCGCGCCGACAGAGTCGAATGCGGTCTTGATCTGCGGGTCGGTGAAGGGCACCTCGTTGGTGACCCACTGGTCGTAGACCTCGGGGCCAGCCTGACGAAGCACGTAGTCCTCGATCCAGTCGGTGCCGGGCCAGCCGGTAGCCGTGCCGGACTCGAAGCCTGCACACCATGCCGGCGTGCCGGTGGCGGCCTGGATCGTCTCGGTGAGCGCGGTCATATCGCCGAGTGTCTCGGGAACTTCGACGCCCCATTCGGCGAACTTCGCCGGGGAGTACCAGATCCAGCCCTTGACGTTCGCCATCAGCGGCGCACCGTAGAAGGTGCCGTCGTAGGTGCCGTAGTTCACCCAGTCCTCAGTCCAGTACTCGTTGGCGTTGCTCTCGACCTCTTCGGGTGCGGGCTTGAGGAAGTCACGCTGAGCGAAGTCTGCGAACAGACCCGGCTGCGGGAAAATTGCGATGTCGGGCGGGTTACCGCCCTGTGCACGGGTTCCGAGCTGCGTCTCGAAGTCCTGGCTGCCCTCGTATTTGATCTCGATGTCGTTCTCTTCGGCCCAGTCGGCCCACGACTCCTGCATGAGTTCAGCTTCGCTGTCGACGATCGTGCCGTAGATGGTGACGGTGCTGGACTCGCCTTCTCCGCCGCCTCCGTCGTCGCCGCCGCCCGCGGGCGCACCCGGAGCTCCACATCCTGCAAGCGCGATGCCCGCTGCCCCAAGCAGGGCGAGCGGCGCGAGGCGCCGATAACGCTGTGACAGTGCCATGTGACTTCTCCTCTTCGAGTTCACGTTCCCGGCGTGTGACGCCGCCTGAGCAGACGATTCGGGAACCGCTTCCAGGCCCAACCTACTGTCCTGCGGTGCCCGGCACAATGGAAGATGGTCACAAGCTGACAACCTTTCGACGGCATCCGGGATTTTTTTGGGAGCGCTCCCGTCAGCGCCAATGTGGAACCGGTTCCTTTTGCTCAGGATGCGGACTACGCTGTGCTCGGATGCTGTGAGCGCACCGTCGCGCTCACCGCCGCCGGGAGGAACCATGAGCACGATCGCGGATGTCGCCGCCCGTGCCGGTGTTTCCAAAGCCACCGCGAGCCGCGCGCTCAGCGGGCACGGCTACGTGGCCGATGCGACGCGCATGCTGGTCGAGAAGGCCGCCGCCGAGCTCTCCTACGTCGCCCATTCTTCGGCGACGAGTCTGGCCACCGGTCGCACACATGCGGTCGGAGTGATCGTGCCGCGCCTCGATCGCTGGTACTTCTCTGAGATGCTCACGGGCATCCAAGAGTCGCTACTCGAACACGGCTACGACCTCACGCTGTACGGTCTTGCCGAGCACTCCCCCACGCGCCACATGGTGTTCGACACGATCCTGCCGCGGCGCAGGTTCGACGGGATCATTGCCGTCGGCATTCAATCCAGCGTGCACGAGCTGGACCGACTGCGCGGCCTGGGCAGTCCGCTGGTGAGCGTGGGTCCGTACCACGAGGGCACGAGCACCGTATCCATTGACGATGCCGCTGCCGCGCAGATCGCCACCGAGCATCTCATCGACCTCGGACACACAGCGATCGCCTTCGTCGGGGCAGCGACGGAGTCCGCCACTTTGGGCTTTGGCGATGCGCGTCGGTTGGAGGGCTATCGACGGGCGATGGATGCCGCAGGTCTCGGCGAGCACACCGTGATCAGCGCCTCCGGCACCAGCATGCCCAGCGGTTACGAGGCGGCCGTTGACCTGCTCGGCAATCGGCGCACGCGCCCGACCGCGGTTGTCGGGGTGTGCGATGAGGCCGCGATCGGCACGATCATCGCGGCGCGACGGCTGGGGATTGCTGTCCCCACCGAGCTGAGCGTCGTCGGAATCGATGATCATCAGCACGCTGAGATGTTCGCGCTGACGACGATCCGGCAGCAGCCGCGCGAGCAAGGCAACGCCGCCGTTCGCCTACTGGTTCAGCAGCTCCAGCATCCGCATGCCGAAAAGGAGCACGTCGTCGCCGTCTCGGCACTCGTAGTCCGCAACTCCTCCGCCCCGCCCCGCTCCCCCTAGCCCCGCCCCCAAAAAAGCTTGCGAGTGGCCGTTTGTGGCTCATTTTTCGCGAAAAATCGAGCCACGAGCGCCCACTCGCAAGCAGGAACAGGAGGGGGAACCAGGGGACGACGAAGGCCCCGGGCGTGAGCCCGGGGCCTTCGTGCAAAGCAGAAGTGATTACTTGAGGGTAACCGTCGCGCCAGCAGCCTCGAGGGTCTCCTTGGCCTTCTCTGCGGTCTCCTTGTTAGCGCCCTCAAGGACAGCCTTGGGAGCACCGTCGACGACAGCCTTGGCCTCGCCGAGGCCGAGCGAGGTGAGCTCGCGGACAGCCTTGATGACCTGGATCTTCTTGTCGCCAGCAGCCTCGAGAACGACGTCGAACGAGTCCTTCTCTTCCTCGGCCTCAGCAGCGCCTGCGCCAGCAGCACCGGCAACGGCGACGGGGGCAGCAGCGGTGACGTCGAACTTCTCCTCGAACGCCTTCACGAACTCGCTGAGCTCGACGAGGGTGAGGTCTGCAAACTGCTCGAGCAGCTGCTCAGTGGTGAGCTTCGCCATGATGTATCTCCTAGATTGGTGGTTTTGTAGAACGAGAACGCCAGTCGCTTACGCGGCTGCGGCGGTCTCCAGCTTTTCGCGAAGAGCGTCGATGGTGGCCGCAGCCTTGCCCATCGTTGCCTTCATCATGCCCGCAGCCTTCGCAAGCAGAACCTCACGGCTCTCCAGCGCGGCGTACTTGTCGACCTCGTCGGCGGTGAGAGCGTTGCCCTCGAAAACGCCGCCCTTGATCACGAGAAGCGGGTTGGCCTTGGCAAAGTCACGCAGAGCCTTCGCGGTGGCGACGAAGTCACCGTGCACGAACGCGACAGCCGACGGACCCTTGAGGTCGTCGTCCAGCGAGGAGATTCCCGCCTTGTTGGCGGCAATCTTGGTCAGCGTGTTCTTCACCACGGCGTACTCAGCGTTCTGACGGATGCTGTTGCGCAGCTCCTTGAGCTGGGCAACCGTCAGACCGCGGTACTCGGTCAGCAGGACGGCGTTCGAGTTCTCGAATGACTTCGTGAGCTCGGCAACCGATGCATCCTTCTGCGCCATGGTCACTCCTTGGTGGGTACGAGATGCCACACGGTGGTGAGGCATCGACCTGGACCGCAGCTGCAACAAAAAAGCTCCGGCGCAAGCGCACGGAGCTGAGAAAAGTTCGTGACACCTGCGCGGGCCCACTGCTGAGCAGTGCTTCAATCACATCACGCTTGCGCGCAACATGATGACCAGCGGTCTTTGGTTGAGATAAGACTACCTGACGTGCGGCCGCTCCCCAAATCGCGGCCGCGCGGTGCCGCGGCGGGCCGCTGCCATCCCCGCTTCCTCGTCTGGCCGTCGCCCCGACTTACCGCCCACACCCCCAGTTGCATACGCAAATACCACGGAGCCTCGGCGACGTTCGGGGGCGACGATGGATGCTACCGACTCTGCTGCGCCGGACCGCAGCGCACTCAGCACGGACGGATACCGAAGGACGCCAGACGTGAGCCCAGGTCGCCCGCCGTCCGGATGTGCTCTGACCCCCAGCGGACCACTCCCCACCCGGTCACGCCACGAACAGCATCCTCGCGCGCCTTCTCCTCCAGGACGACAGCCCCGACTTCCCGCCCACCTGCAAGGTCGGGGTCGAGATACTTTCCCTTACCGTCGAACTCGCCGAAGGATCGTGCGCCGCGAAAGGCGAAATCCATCCAGTAAACCTCGCCTGCAGGCCCCATGACCTGCGTCTGCAGGTCGATATCCGTGAACCCCAGACGCCTCAGGTGAAGGCGGCTGACGCTCTCGCCTGGGAGCTGTGCCCGCCCGTCGGCGAACGACAACAAGTCACGCGCCTGCCGGATACCGCGCACCCTCAGAACCGCCGCGCGTTCTCCGAGGCGGTCATGCCATTGCGCCGCGAGGTCTGGGTCTTGTTGCTGCCCGCGCACGGCGACGCGGCGCAGCGCTGCATCCGCAATAGACAGCGCAGCCTCGGGAGACAGTGAGCAGGCAAGATCCAGCACGGTTCGATCCAGTGACGTGCAGCGGATGCCGTCGACCTCGATGATGTCTTCACTTCTGACCTCGACATTGTGCTGCGCGATGTTCGACACCGTCCGCCCGTGGCGCCTACCAAAGATCAGAATGTGGACGTTCTTCGGTGTCAGTCGATACAGCGGAAGCCCCAGCACAACTGCGGCGGAGACTCCGTAGAAGACGGGCCCTCTGCCGCCCGCGCTGCGCGCCGCCGCCAGCACGTGAAGCAGGTGCTGCCCTTCGATCCACAGCTGCTTCCACTCAACAGCATCCACATACCAACCACGGCGCACGCGGATGAACGCGCCGCTGGCGACTAAAGCGTGCAGGCCTCGTTCGGACAGACCGCTGTGAAGCATGTCCTCGCGAGAGCGCAGAAGCACACTCGCTTGTGCGATGTTGATTGTCCGGCGCATCCCGTTATCCTGCCCGTCGATGCTTCGGGGCCACGGCGTGAAATCCACGTTCGGTGGATTATGGCCACGTTCCGGAATCTGTGCAGAACCAGTCGCGCGACGTCGGCTACTGTCCGCTCTCTTCAGCCATCATTCGTCGGCGCTCCCAGGTAGCGCCGACGCTCCCTCGAAACTGCGCAAATATCCCGGGGCGTCGGCGACGCCCCGGAGCCTCGACGACAGAAGGGGCGAGGCAGCGGCGCTAGTGCCGGTCGGCGGCGCGGCCGCTGTGCCCGGCAAGGGCATCCGCCGCGCGCACCAGCGTGAGGTGCGAGAAAGCCTGCGGGGTATTGCCGGCGTGCCGTTGCCCGCCGACGTCGTACTCCTCCGAGAGCAGCCCGACATCGTTGGCGAGCCCGACCAACCGATCCATCAGCGCCGTGGCCTCGTCGAGGCGGCCGCTGGCTGCATACTGCTCCACGAGCCAGAAGCTGCAGGCGAGGAACGGATGCTCTCCGCCTTCCAAGCCGTCCACCCCGGATGCTGCGCGATACCGCATCAGCAACCCGTCGCGGACGAGGGTGCCCTCCATCTGCTCGACTGTGCGCAGCATCCGCGGATCATCGGCCGCACAAAACCCGACCTGGGGAAGAGTGAGCAGCGAAGCATCCACCTCGTCGGTGCCGTAGTGCTGCACGAAATACCCATCGGCGTGAACACCGCGCTCGTCGATCTCAGCACGCAGTTGCTCGCGCAGACGCGTCCAGGCCTCGACATCCCCGGTCATGCCGTGCTCGGTCACCGCACGCACACCACGATCCAATGCCGCCCACATCATCACGCGCGAGTGCGTGAAGAACTGCGGCTCCCCGCGGATCTCCCAGATTCCGTTGTCCGGCACATCGAACCCGACCACCACCCGACCGATCAGAGCACGCTGCAGGGGCCAGGAGAACTCCGACTCGTCGAGTCCGGCAATTCGCGCGGCTTCCAGTGCGACCAGCACCTCGCCGATCACGTCGCCCTGGTACTGATCAACGGCACCGTTGCCGATGCGAACCGGCGCTGCCCCGTCATACCCGGGAAGACTGTCCAGCTCCCGCTCGGCGAGGTCGCGCTCACCGGCGATGCCGTACATGATCTGCACTTCGTCCGGATCGCCAGCAACCGCCCGCAACAACCAGCGCCGCCAGTGGTGCACCTCTTCCAGGAAGCTGTGCGCGATGAGCGCCTCGAGCGTCAGCGCAGCATCGCGCAGCCAGACGAATCGATAGTCCCAGTTGCGCGATCCGCCGAAGTCTTCGGGCAGCGACGTCGTCGCAGCCGCCACGATGCCTCCCGTGTCGCGGTTCGTCAGCGCACGCAGAACCAGCAGTGAGCGGATCACCGCGTCGCGATGCGGACCGTCGTGGGCGATAGAGCTCGCCCACCCCTGCCACCACGATCGCGTCCGGGCGATGGCTGCGTCGACATCGAGCGCTACCAGCGCATCGTCGTGCGAGGGGTGCCACGCGAGAGTCAGATCGCGAGTGGCCCCCGCTGACACCGTAAACGTCGCTGTGTGCGCATGGTCGGATGCTGTGAACCTGATTCCTCGGACGACAACGGCGTCCGGTCCCGCGATAGCGCTCAGCGCGGGCTCATCCTCGGTGCCGATCTGTCGCACCCAGGGCAGAGTGCGCGCATAGTCGAAGTGCAGGCGCAGCTCGGTCGTGAATTCGACTGTGCCGCTGACCCCGATGACGCGGCGCACCACGTCGGTACGATCATCCGTCATAGCGAGGAAATCCTGTACCTCGGCCACGCCGGTGGCCGTCTCCCACCGCGTGACGAGGATGAAGGTGTCCGGCAGATAGGAACGACGGACGGTCGCATCACCATCCTGCGGCCGCAGCGACCAGCATCCGTGTGAGGTGTCCCCCAGCAGCGCTCCGAAAACCGACGGCGCATCGAACCGCGGCGGACAGAACCAGTCGATGCTGCCCTCGCGGGAGACCAGTGCCGCTGTGCGGCAGTCACTGAGCAGTGCGTAATCCTCAATAGGAGCTGGCATCTCACCGATTGTTGCATGCCTCTAGTCGATGCGCACGGGCAGCGTTACGGTGGGCGCATGGAGACCTCAACAACGCTTGTGATCCTCGGCGCTTCCGGTGACCTCACTGCCCGGCTGCTCTTGCCAGCTCTGGGACAGCTGCTCACGCTCGAAACCAATCGTCGGGTGCGCCTGATCGGCGCAGGCACCGAGGACTGGAGTGATGATGATCTGCGCCAGGTCGTGCAGACCTCATTCGCGACATCGGATGCTGGTACCGCCACCGAGCGCGTCGCTGTCGAGTACCGCCAGACCGACATCACGAAGGCCGACGATCTCGGCAATCTGTTGAAGGGACTGGAGGGGCAGGTGGCGATCTACTTCGCCGTGCCGCCGTCGATCGCATCCGCCGCGTGCGAGGTCCTCACCCCGGAGATGATTCCAGCAGGTGCGATGCTCGCACTGGAAAAGCCCTTCGGCACCGACGAGGCCAGCGCTCGCGCCCTCAACGAGCGCGTGGCCGTGCTCGTGCCGGAACATCAGGTGTTCCGCGTCGACCACTTCCTCGGAAAATCCACCACCCTCAACCTGCTCGGCGCGCGCTTCGCCAACCGGCTGCTGGAGCCGCTCTGGTCAGCAGAGAGCATCGAGTCGGTCGCGATCGTCTATGACGAGAAGCTGGGGCTGGAAGGACGCGCTGGTTACTACGACAATGCCGGCGCGTTCATCGACATGATTCAGAGCCACCTGCTGCAGGTGATGGCGGTGCTGGCGATGGAGCAGCCCGCGACGCTGGGGCAGGAAGACTTCCGCGAGGCGACCTCAGCAGTGCTGCGGGCAACGACGATTTGGGACGAGGATGCCGCATCCGCATCCCGCCGTGCGCGGTACACCGCGGGCAGCGTCGACGGTGTCGACAAGCCCTCGTATGTCGATGAGCCGGGTGTCGATGCCGAGCGTGGCACTGAGACCCTCGCCGAGGCGACGTTCGAGGTGCGAAACGGCCGCTGGGCCGGGGTGCCGTTCACGCTGCGTTCCGGGAAGGCCCTGAGCGACCCGGCGCGCGAGATCGTCGTCACCTTCCGCGCGGTGCGGCACGTCCCGGTCGGACTCACCGGATCCGCGGATGGCGCGATCCTGCGCTTCTCGCTGGGGCCCGACAAGATCTCGCTGGAGATGAACCTCAATGGCGCCGCTGATCCGTTCGTGCTCGAGCGCGCAACGCTCTCCGCCGACCTCGGTGCCGGAGACCTGCTGGCCTATGCCGAGGTGCTCTCCGGAATCCTCGATGCCGACCCGATGCTGTCGGTGCGCGGGGATGCTGCGGAGCAGTGCTGGCGCATCGTGCAACCGGTGAGGGATGCCTGGTCACGCGGGGAGGTCCCGTTGGAAGAGTACGCCGCAGGATCGAGCGGACCGGCTGATTGGGCCGTTCGACGCTGAGCGCAACGACGCACACTCCACGGCCAGCACGCCCGACGCGCGGGGCCGCGCCGGGCCGCGCGAGGCGGCGCGAGGCGGCGCGAACCCGGCGCGGCTGGGCCGGGGGTGTCGTCCGCTCGGGGTAGCCTCGAATGGTGACTCCGGAACTTCAGGCTCGTATCGTTGCGGATTCCCGCGACCGCGTCGCCTGGCTCCGGGCGCGAGCGCGCGGCATCACCGCGACCGATGTTGCGGGATTGACGAGCGAGATCTCCATCAAGCGCGCCGCAGACTCCAAACTCGGCGGCGGACCTCGTTTCGGTGGCAACGCCTACACCGATCATGGTCGGCGGCGCGAGCCGGAGATCGCCGCGTGGGTTGCCGCCACGCACGGCATCCATCCGTCATCCGCACTGTTCCGCGCAGAGAGCGAGCACCGGCATCTGGCCACGCCGGATGGCGTCGTGCAGGATGCCGCAGGCCGCATCATGCTGGCCGAGATCAAGACGACGAATAAGAACTGGCGCACGATTCCCCGCACCTATCTGCGGCAGGTCTGGTGGCAGCAGCACGTGCTCGGCGCGGAGCGGACCCTGTTTATCTGGGAAGAGCACGACAACTTCCGCCCGATCCACGATGAGCCCCGGTGCGTGTGGATCGACCGCGACGACCGCGAGATCAACACACTGGTCGGACTCGCCACCCGGCTGATCGACGAGCTCTACCACCGCACCACCGGGCAGCGCCCGCCGAGTGTCGACAGCGCCGATGCCGCCAGCCGGCGTGAGTCGCTGCGCGAGCGCGATGCCTTCCGCGCCCTCGCTCTGGCTGACTGACCAACCGCGCTTCCCGCGGCATCCATCCCGCTCTCACCGATAGTTGACAAATGTCAACTCCTCTTCTAAGGTTGACTTTTCTCAACTTTCGCGCGTCAGTGCTGCCGTGCCATCCCACCTCTCGTCGAAAGGTGCGCATGAGCGCTCAGAACCCACCTACCGCGTCGACGGCTGCTCGCATGACCCACCGTCAGGTGCTGCAGGCACTGTCGGGCCTGATGCTGGCGATGTTCTGCTCGATGGTGTCGACCACCGTCGTCGGAACCTCGCTGCCGATCATCGTTCCCGAACTCGGCGGCACGCAGACCTCGTACACCTGGGTCATCACGATGACCCTGCTGACCACGGCCATCTCTACCCCCATTTGGGGCAAGCTCGCCGACCTCGTCAACCGCAAGAACCTGATGATCCTGGCGCTCGTGATCTTCGTGCTCGCCAGTGCCGGCGCCGGATTCTCGCAGAACACCGAGATGCTCATCATGTTCCGAGGATTCCAGGGCCTCGGCGGCGGTGGGCTCGCAGCTCTCAGCCAGGTGCTGATGGCGGACATCCTCTCCCCGCGTGAACGCGGCAAGTACATGGGCCTGTTCGCCGGTGTCATGGCCGTCGCCACCGTCGGCGGGCCGTTGCTGGGTGGGGTCCTGACCGACAGCGTCGGCTGGCGCTGGAACTTCTACGTCGGCGTTCCGCTGGGCGTCCTGGCAATCATCGTGCTGGTGCGCACCCTGAAGATCGACCAGATCCGTGCCGCGAAGATCCGCATCGACTACTTCGGCATCGTGCTGCTCTCGGTCGCTGCCGGCCTGCTGCTGGTCTGGGTCTCCAACATCTCGACCTACGGCTGGTTGAGCTGGGAAACGCTGATCATGGTCGGCTCCGCACTGATCGCCACCGCGCTGTTCATCGTGGTGGAGCTGAAGGTCGCCGAGCCGCTCATCCCCCTGACGCTGTTCCGCAACCGGACGTTCACGCTCTCGGTGCTCGCATCCATCTCCATCGGTGTCGCGATGTTCGGCACCTCGGTATACCTGGCGCAGTACATGCAGGTCTCGCGCGGATACGGCCCGACCGAGGCCGGCCTGCTGACCATTCCGATGGCAGCCGGCATGCTGATCTCGTCCACCGTGATCGGACAGCTCGTCACCCGCACCGGAAAGTGGAAGAGCTTCCTCGTCACCGGCGCCATTCTCATGATCGCCGGCACCTCCCTGCTATCGACGCTGCAGTACGACACGTCGCTCTGGCTGGTCGGCACCTACATGTTCCTGCTCGGCGCCGGTACCGGCATGACGATGCAGAACCTCGTGCTGGTCGTGCAGAACACCACCGGCCCGCAGGAGATCGGTGTCGCAAGCTCAGGCGTGAACTTCTTCCGTACCGTCGGCGGCACCACGGGCGTCGCGGTGATGGGCTCCGTACTCGCCGGCAGCATGGCTCAGCAGGTGACTGCCCGCAGCAAGGAGATCGCTGAGGCGATCGCCGAGCTCGGCGCCCAGGGCAAGGCCATCGCCGAACAGCTCGCTTCGGGTGCGCTCCCGACCACCCGCGACATGCCGGAGACCATCCGCGTGATCATCGAGGACATCTCCGCACAGGCAATCTCGCACGCATTCCTCATCGGCGTACCGCTGGCTGTGCTGAGTCTGATCGCCATCGCATTCCTGCCCAATAAGCCACTGATCAAGCAGAACAACATCGAACGCGCCAGGCAGCAGCGTCGAGAGAACGAACTCGCGGTGGCCACGGCTGAGACCGGATCCATTCCCGTGCACCGTCCCGAGAACGACTCATGACCGGCGACAGCGCTCGTTCCGCGCTCGATGAGGAACGAATCACCGCGATCACCAGTTTGGAATCCGAGTTCGGTGAGCTGATCACGCACTTCCGTCGAGTCGTCATGGAGAACGCCGAACGGCTGAGCCCGGGCATGCTGCCCACGGCATACAAGGCATTCACCACCATCGTCCGCCTCGAGTCGAGCACGGCCTCGACGCTGGCGGACGTGCTGCAGATGGACAAGGGGCAGCTCAGCCGCACGGTGCGGGAGTTGGAAGAGCTGAGCCTCATCGAGCGCACACCAGACCCGGCCGATCGCCGCTCCACGCTGATCTCTGCGACGACAGAGGGCCTGGAGCGCCTCGCTCAGGCCCGCCGCCCCCAGGAGGGCAGGTTGCTTCGGAGCCTAGGAGCGTGGGAGCTCGAGGACATCAAGACGCTGTCTACGCTGCTGCACCGTCTGACGGCCTCTGCGCGCGAAGGCTGAGTCAGTCGAGCACCCGTGCCGCTTCGGCGCCGACTTCGCGGGCAATGTCGTCGAGCAGCGTTGAACGCAGGTTCCATTGCTGCCAGTACAGCGGTACGCGAACGGGTTCGCCGCCGAGATGGATCAGAGAGCCGGATGCCACGGCAGCAGTCGCCTGCGGGGTCGGGAGCATCCCCCAGCCCAAGCCGAGCAGGACCGCCTCGGCGAAGTCGTGCGAGGCCGGAACATAATGACGCGGGATGCCGTGCTCGTCGAGCCCGTACGACTGCAGCCAGGTGTGCTGCAGCGAATCGCGCCGGTCGAAATCGACGAATGGCGCCCGGCGCAGTGCCTCGACGTTGATTCCTTCGGCGAACCAGCGGTCTACGAACCGCGGTGTCGCCACAGCGTCGTATCGGAAGATGCCCAGTGGCGTCACCGAGCATCCGGTGACCGGTGTGGCTTCCGAGGTCACCGCGGCCATGACCTCACCTGATTCGAGCAGCCGTGCGGTGAAGTTCTGGTCGTCGCGGTGCAGATCGAAGTCGATGTCGAGTCGTTCGGCCAGACGCGACAGCGGCGCCAGGAACCAGGTGGCCATCGAGTCCGCGTTGACGGCCAACGGTACGCTCACCCGTGCGCCAGCAGCATCCAGCCCGAGAGCAGCGAGCGTCTCGTGCTCGAGCAGCGCGACCTGGCGTGCCATTCGGACTACGGCTTCGCCCGCTGCGGTCGCGAGAGCCGGCTTCGCTCGGACGATGAGCACCTGACCGAGCTGTTGTTCCAGGGCCTTCAGCCGCTGGCTGACCGCCGACGGCGTGATGTTCAGCGTTCGGGCGGCCGCATCCAGGCTGCCGCCATCGACGATCGCGGCGACGGTGAGTGCGAGCTCTGTGGAGATACCAGCCATATAAGCCACACTAATGTGACTGAAGATCTGGTCGCTGGTTCTTATGAGCGCTGCGGCATAACGTCGAGACGTGATCTCATTTCTCGCCGGGCTCGGGCTCGGCCTTTCACTTATCATCGCTATCGGCGCGCAGAACGTGTTCGTGCTGAGGCAGGGCATCCGGCGTCAGCATGTTCTCGCTGTGGTGGCCGTCTGTGCGCTGTCGGATGCTGCGCTCATCATCGCTGGTGTCGCCGGGCTTGGATTCCTGCTGCAGAGCGCGCCCTGGCTGATCGCTGTCGCTCGCGTGCTGGGAGCCCTGTTCCTGATCGGCTATGCGGCACTCGCGGCGCGACGCGCTCTCCGGGGCACGGAGAAGGGTCTGCGCATCGACGCCGAGCCGACCTCGAGCAGATTGCTCCCGGTACTGGGAACGGTTCTGGCTCTGACCTGGCTCAACCCGCACGTGTATCTCGACACCGTGCTCATGCTCGGTTCGATCGCCGCCACCCACGGCGAGGCACGATGGCTCTTCGCCGGCGGAGCTGTGCTCGCGAGCGTCGTGTGGTTCAGCGCACTCGGATACGGTGCCCGCTATCTCGGCCGCTGGCTGCGCACACCCCAGGCATGGCGGATCGTGGATGCCGTCATCGCCGTAGTTATGGTGACCATTGCTGTCAACCTGCTGCTGCCTGTATTTACCCCGTGATGACGAGGCTGCGACGCAGTCGCACGTTAACGCAAAATGGCCACCCAGCGTTGGGTGGCCATTTTGTCTAAAAGAAGTTCGGCGGTGTCCTACTCTCCCACAGGGTCCCCCCTGCAGTACCATCGGCGCTATGAGGCTTAGCTTCCGGG
>NZ_JBPXMU010000010.1:0-8255 GCF_051842855.1 Microbacterium sp. A94
CACCCGAACACAGCCCTACCAAGCACACGCAGCCTGAGCACGACCTCGAACGACCCGAGGCCACAACGGGCCCCGGGATCCTCATCGCGCCTACTCACCACCACATCTACGCGTCAGACACAAACAAGTCGACGCGTTCACCTTGTGAGGAGAAGAATCACCAGGCCCATGATGATCGCGGAGATGGGGAAGAGCCAGTTGGTTACCATCACGAACACTCGCAGACCGTGCGCGGGACCTGTTGGTAGCGCGGCCATGGGTTCTGTGATGTCATCGATTGTGCCGCGTCGAAGCGTTCGAATCGTGTTCAAGGTCGACAAGAGGATCATTGCCGCCCCGCTGCCCATGAGCCAGGGGAGCGGGTCGAAGGCGAGCCAAGCTTCGGATGGTGTCGCCGGTGCCACGGCAGCTGCGAGAAACCCGAGTACTCCACCGGTAACGACCAGGAGAACGAGCAGCCATAGCCGCCGGATCGCGGCCCGAAAGTAAAGCGGCAAGAAGGAGATTAAGAGCACCGGAGCGGCCATGAGGGCTAGCTGAGCGGGAGAGATCAGAATGGCTTCACCTTGCGCCCAAGCAGTCCCTGCTTGAATGAACAGCAAGAAGGCAGCGAGTCCGAGTAGCGATGGCCAGAGCCCCCTAGACGCCCAGCCTCTTCCTGGCTCTCGAGGTAGCTCGAGTGAAGCGGCGTAGACCCGCGCAGGGCCGAACGCTTCCGTTGCGCTCTGACCTGAGTCCGCGAGAAGTTCACGGGCACTCGCTACCGCGTCGCCAATCGAACTTCCGAGCACATCGCGCAAACGAAGCTCCACAATGAACTCATCGAACCATTTCTTGTCTGCAGTAATGGTAGTCATGCGATGCTCTCCTTGCGGGGACGTGTGGCTCCCAGGTAGTTGTTACTTATTTCGGTGAAGCGCGTCCACTCGTGGCGCAGCCGCTCAAGTTCAGTGCCACCGAGCTTGGTTAGAGCAAAGTACTTTCGACCCGGGCCAGCTTCGCCCGGACGCCATTCCGTGACGACCATCCCTGCCGTTTCGTATCGGGTGAGCAACGGGTAAAGTGTGCCGCCTTTGATCGTGCCGAGACCATGCTGCTCAAGTTGCCCAATGATCGCGTAACCATAAGACGGGCCTGCTTCCAGCGCGCGCAACACGAAAAGTCCAAGTGTCGCCCGCAGCCAATCGCTCGGCCACTCACCGCCTGGCGGTTGAAAACCGTCTTGAATTGTCGCGCTCATGACTATATTGTCTCTCTAAGTAGTTAGAGTGTCAATTTTGACGGAGGAAAGCCTCCAAATGTCGAGCCAAACACACGTTTCCAGGAGCCGCGTTGCCTCCTTTGAGGGTTGTTCACGAGACACACTTAGGCTGCTTCGCCACCGACCTAATCGTTGGGCCCTCGATTCCCGCCGGGCCCCGCCAAAGAAATATCCGACCAAGTGTCAAACGGGCGCATTGAAGCTGTCTCTTATCCCTACGGATCCGAGACGTCTCACCGCCGTTGCCTGAGCGTGAATACCGCATGGGTTGTGAGACACCGAGGTTACGAGACACCCATCTCACCTGAGGATCGGTGGAGGGGCGCAATCCTGTAGCGGACCGGAGTACCTGCCGGTATCGTCGAGTCATGACCGCGCAAGCGCTGACGAAGCAGCCTCTCGGAGCGAAGAGGTCTTGGCGCGTCAGTCGCGCCGCCATTCTCATCGTGGGGATTATCTTGATCCCCGTTGCGCTCAGCATCGCGCTGAACAGTTACGACGCGCTTACCGTGGATGGCGCGCTTCGAATGGCTTTTGCCACGGTGGCTGGTCAGACCATCGCAATCCTCAGCGCAGTCACCGCCCTCATTCTCACCGTCAAGCGTCGATACGCACTCCCCGCAATCGCGGCATTCGTCCTTATCGCGGTATTCGTCACAATCGCTGCGATTTCGAACATGGCCAACGCTGGCGAACTGCTGCTCACACGCCTCGACATCATCGCGGACGTCGACAGGCTCAACCAATGACCGACCGGAGCTCAGGCGGGGCTTAAACGCGCCGCTGCCACCACCGCCAGCTAGGCGCCGGCCTTTCGCCGGCGGAGGTGCCGGCCTCGAGCATCCGGAGCGATGAACGCAGGTCGTCAGCGTTGCGTTCGACGGCCTCGAGCAGCAGATCTTTCGCCGCTGATTTGGCTTCGTAGCAGTGTTTGAACAACTCGATCGCCGCGGGATTGGGGCGACTGTCTCGTATCCCATGGGTTATGCGACACCGCGGTTACGAGACACTCGACTAAGACCGGGGCGACCCGACGACGCCGTTCTGATCCGCGTTCGACGTGGCTGTCGGCCGTCTACTCGTAGGTTGTCAGGGACAGGTCAAGGCACGGCAGGCTCTCACGCGGAAGAACGCTCGTGCAAACGACATGTTCATCGATGCGGAACCCGACAGCGTAGACAAAGGGATCGGTGTCGATCTGCACGGCGGGACGGTCGCGACCGTCGACGTTGACGGAGGCCTCCGTCACGGCGGTGACCGTGGCGTTCCAATCATTGCGTGTGCTGAACCCGGCGGGAAGGCCAAGCTCTTCACGGAAGCTGTTGCGCAGAACGTGGTTGGTATGGTCAACGAGCTGCTGCGGAAGTGAGTGCCGCTCACGATCCGGCGAAGCAAGCCAGGCGGTGCAGACCGCTTCCCAGAGCATCGGGTAACGGAAGATCTGTGCTTGCTCGATCAGCCATGCCGCACGGCCCCACGGGGGCTCTTCATCGATGGACCGACGTGCTCGCTCGTCCATCTCGATCTCGTTGCGTGGATCGGAATGGTCGTCGGGATACTTCCACAACGTATAAGTGAAAGATACGGAAAGCTCCTCCAGACCGGCTGCGCCATAGCTCTCCGCGAAACCGGCGATCGGTGCGCGCGTCAGCGACGGCTGCGGTTTGAGTTGGAACACCGGAAAGTCAAGGCTCCGCAACCGCGCCTCGGACTCAATGCTCGGGTCGGGGGCATCCGTGGGAACTACTCCGCCGTACTCCATTCACACAGTCTGAACCAGACCGCCGAAAATTCCCAAGGTGTCTTGAAACCCATGGGATACGAGACACCGAGGTTACGAGACACTTCGGCCAGTCGATTCGCGTCTCAGTTAATCCGAGGTCGTCGTGTCCGGACGATCCAGTCCGATGAAGTCGTGCATGGCGAGCTCGAACTCCTCCTGCTTCCCCGCTTGGACCACTGAGGCGCCGTAACCTAGAGAGATCGTTGCCGTCGGCCAGCCGAACTTCTCGGCATCCTGCTCGGCGTCGCCGGTCGGGTCCAGCGCGGCGTCCTGTATGGACAGCGATACCCATTGGGGCCCGTCTGTGGCGGTGGCAGATAAAATCCAACAATCGTCGGCGTTCTCCCCGCAACGTTCCATCTGATC
The DNA here is from genome assembly GCF_051842855.1 of Microbacterium sp. A94. Taxonomy (NCBI): domain Bacteria; kingdom Bacillati; phylum Actinomycetota; class Actinomycetes; order Micrococcales; family Microbacteriaceae; genus Microbacterium; species Microbacterium sp. A94. The sequence continues at coordinate 3,411 of NZ_JBPXMU010000010.1, forward strand.
ATCGATGATGAATGTACCAAAACCGGACGCCTCGGCGGCACGACTGGCTTCTGCCAGAATCGCCGACCATTTCGTCCGGTCCGGCGCCGTGTCCGAGGTGAACTCGCAACAGTTGACTGTGATCAACAGAGACTCGCCACCGTATCCGTTCCCCACCTGTTCGTGCCAGTTGCTGTCCGAGAACCAGGTCGTTTCAGGTGTGGTCGGGACGAGGTCGATACCTGATGCGTCGCTGACCGCGTCGGCGACTTCGTTGATGAGATCTGTTGCCAGCGGCGGCAGTTCCGCCTGATCTGGGTAGCTGATGAGCGCGTCTCCGTCTTGACCGGCATGCGCGGGGTAGTCCGCCCACTCGACAACCGTGGTGTTGCCTGAGGCGTCCGTGTAGGTGGTCGTGGGTGACGGCGTCTGGCCGAACGCCGCGCATCCCGTCAGCATCGCCAGCGTCATAAGGGCGATAGCGACGCGGAGTCCACGCATCATGCCGACACCGGGCTCACTGGCGCCTCGCGGGCAGCGTGGGATTGTGCGGCTCGGCCGCCACGCCAAGCGCGAAGAGCCACGATCACACCAAGGATCGGAACGACGAACGCGAAAGCGGGGGCCGCCATAATGCCGAGGAGTGCTGCATAGGCAGTTCCAATAGCGATTCCCGCGGCGAGGCGGAAACCGAACGATCCACGCAGACGCGGCGTGAGCCACCAGGCGAGGCCACCACCACCCAGCGCTGCCGACGCCATCATCCACGGCCCCATATCTTCCCACTCGGGAGCGGCGGTATACGCGATGGTGACCGCAACGACAGCGAGGACCGCGAGGCAGAGCGGACCCCACACGACGATGAGCCCTCGACGCTTCGAAGCGCCGATACCTACCGCGGCAATCAAGGGAATGCTTGCAGTCAGCGAAATCGTGATGCCCTGCCCCATGGCCACTGTGCCGTCTGTCGCCGCAGAAGACCAGACAGTTCCGGTGAACGCGTAGGCCACACCGACGAGTCCGCCGACGGCGCTGAGCCAGCCCAGCCACTGCGCTGCGTGAAGCGAGTCATGGGAACGTGCTGGAGCCGCCGGCGTGCGCGCCGGGACGGTGTCCCGTCGTCCGAGGGTGCCGAGTGCCAGCACAGCAACGCCGGCGGCGACGATGCTCGACATCATTGGATTGAGTAGCCCCGCCCCGAGTACAGGTGCAATCAACGCGCCCGCAACAAGAGCGATGGAGAGGCGACCGAACCAGGGCGTGCGAGTGTGACCCAGGATTCCGTCAAAGAGAACTGCGAGTCCAAGGCCGCCGCAGACCCACCCAGCGATGAAGAGGGGCACCCACACAGCGGAGATCCCAGAGAGCGCGTGGTTCGCATCCGCGAGGATGAAGCCCTGCGCCCACGACAGTTGCGCGAGGACGGCAAGAACCAGTGCGCATGAGAGCACGAAGAGCGCCATGAGGGCGCGGAGCGGCATCATCCATCCGCGGGAGCGCATCAGAGCGATGAGCCCGACCAGCGTCAGGATCGGGGCGATCCCTGACGTGATGATCCCGGTCGAGGCGCTACCGAGCCTGAACAGGACGAGCAGCCACGCGCCCGCGCTCAGCACGAGCGCGACCACCGACGACCAGAGCGCAACCCTCGTATCCAGGCGCAGCGCAACACCGTTCACCACAGCAGACAAGCCCTCGCCGCGAGACGGCGTCGCTCGTCCTTCATGCTCGGCGTGATCGCGCAGCGCACCGAGGAACACGTCTCCGTTGACTTCACGCCACCACTTCGGGTACCAGATCAGCAGACGCTCGAACGCGTCGCCTTCGCGGCGGCTCATGCCCAGACCGCCAATGGAAACGCAATCGCGGCCTTGTGTGTCGCCAGCTGGTTGCGCGCCGCGCGTACCGCCTGTTCCATCGACTCGACCTCTGTTGACAGTCGGGCCGTACCCTCGTCCGTGATGATGAAGTAGCGCCTCGCCCGACCATTCACGATCTCCTCACCATCAGCGCGGATCGACCCGTCAGCCTCGAGACGTTCCAGCGCCGCATAGAGCGTGGGTACCTTTAACGCGACCCGCCCCTCAGACGCGGTGGCCGCCGCCTGCAGAATTTCATAGCCGTGTCGCCGATGCGACGCCAGCGCAGTCAAAATCCAGAACGATGGTTGCGTAAGAGGAGTACTCATGCAGCAATCATACTCTTGGCGCAAGAGTATCAACGAGTCATGGTGCGCGGGAGATGTTGCAATGCGGTGGACGGTCGCCAAGTAATAGTTGATCATCAGACTATGGGCCAGTCGGCGGTAGCAGTTTCTTACTGGAGAACAGGCTACGCAGGGCATATGGCCTGGCTGGCCCTCTCATGCCCTCCGAGCCGCAATCGGTGCCTCGAAACCCTACGGATACGAAACGTCTCACCGCCGTTGCCTGAGCGTGAACACCATCCGAGTTGTACAGAGGTGTCTCGTATCGCATGGGTTATGGGACACCGAGGTTGCGAGACAGTCTGGGTTTCAGTGCGGCTCACGCCGCCGCTCGTGACCAGCGAGATATGCTCCGAACCATGAGCACCGCACGTCGCTTCCTGGCCGCACTGTCGATGGTGACTATTGCCGGCTCGTTGTCTGCCTGCGCAGGAGCAACTGGGCACGGCGTGACCATCCCACCAGGAGCTGACAAGCTCGTACAATGCCCACCAGCGCCCATCGATGCGACCGATCTCTCGTCTCAAGGTGATCCGGGTTGCGACCTTGTCGGATCACTAGTCCGACTTCCGGACGGCACCTCTCTGGAGGTGCGAGAGGTAGGGGCCGTGGCGTGGCACCAAAGCAGCGACACCAACCTCAATGAATACACGATCGTGAACTGGGGTGTTCCAGGCGTCGGCATCAGCATCGTCAAGGAAGGGCGACTCGTAGATCTATGGGCTAGCTCCGCCGACGCAGAAGAGCTCCAGCGAGAGCAGCTACGTGTCGAAGGCATCGAACCTTCCTAGGCTCGCCGTAGCCGTGGGGCGTCTCGTAACACATGGGTTTCGAGACACCAAGGTTGCGAGACACTCTTCGCGATTGGGGTTTCGGTGCGCTGTGGGGCAGAACGAAGGCTCGCGATGACCATCAACTCATTCGCAGGAGCCACTGGCGGCGCAGTCGTTGCCAAATCCACTACCCGCCCCATCGGGGGTCAGAACACCGATCATGAAGTAGGACGCCGCACCGACGATGACTGCGGCACCGAAGATCAGCAGGATGCGGTTCCAGCGGGCACCGCGCACGGTCCCGATGGCTCCAACGATGACCAGAAATGCGCCGACTGCGACCGAATAGTAAGGCCCGAATATGGACCCGTAGAGTCCGATCGGCACGCCGATGATCGCAGCCAACACCATGGTGACGACGGGCGTCGTAGAAGTGTGGCGAGGATTCTCTTCAAGCGCGGCCATAAGGCTATCGTCCACGACTTGAGAGCGATCGGGTAGACCATGGGGGCCGCAGCCCGTCGGGTTCCGTGGTTATGGCAGGAGTTCAAGCATCTGGGGTCTGGCCCTCATGGCGTGAATGATGAGCTCATTACCGCTGTCGAACACGAGAACAACTGTCTCGAGCAACCGGCCATGTGTGTCGAATCCCAGTCGAAGCTCGCGGGCAGGCGATTCGTCGTCAAGGCTCTCGATCCAGGTCGGCCACGATGCCGCTTGGATGGAATCTTCGGATGAAACGCCGTGCCTGAGCGCGGAGTCGTGAACCTTCACGCGGCGTACGCCGCCAGCGCTTCGCGAATGAGCTCCGAACGGGTCTTGTGCTCTCGCTCGGCGGCCATGTCTATCGCGGCGAGTTCCTCGATCGTGAGGCGTAAGGCGACGACCTGTGATGGTTGTGCACCACGGCCGGGACGACCGCGACCGCGCCTCTTCAACGCTCCAATGTCGTAGCCGGCCTCTGCCTCAGCTGCCCATTCGGCGATCTGTTCTTCAGTGACGGGCACGCCGTTGATTGTTTCTTCTGCTCCCATGTATTTAGTGTATTACGAAAATTACGCCAAGTCACCAGGCCTGGATCCAGTGGAGTCGACGATGACGAGCCGTCTCGCATCCCATGCGTTGCGAGACACGAAGGTTACGAGACAGATTCGCATTGCCTCTCCCGGAGCTTCCGGGATTGCTCGTAGCTGCTTCCTTGTGGACATCTCCTGATCACGAGCGGGCGACGTGCTACGGTCGCGCTAAACCGCTCACTTGTGGCTACTTTCAGCGGAGGTCGATACGCCATGAAACGATCTGTCCTGTGGTTCCTCGTCTTCTTCGCCGTCGTAGTCGCGTCAGGCGCGTCTTTGATTCTGATCGTGCCGACCGCTTTTGATCCGGAAGTCTCCATCCACCCCTGGATACCGGGGGTGCTCGGTGCGCTCTTCGCAGCCAGCGCGTTCGTCGCGTGGAAGGTTCGACCGGAGTGGTAACGGGACGTAGAGGGAGTTTGACATACGTGGTGTCTGACCTGGCTCGTTCAAATTCAGGACAATCGTCGCGCTGCTTAATGTTGGGTGTCGCATCTCCGATGCGACGATCGAGAGCATGAGCACTGCGGCTGTAGCGATCGTCTGTGCACTCGGTGTCCTCATTCCAGTACTTCTCGAGTTCCTGCCCAGTCAACGCAAGCGGCACGCCGCCCGCCGATAAGTCATTCGACGCCGACGTAACCAAGACGGCCGTCTCGCATCCCATGGGTTGTGAGGCATTTAGGTTACGAGCGGTCCCGCGCGCCTGCGGCGCGTTTTCTTGAGGACGCGCAGATGCTTGCGCGTCTGGTGCCTTGTCGGGATGGCTGGTTCAGCGGACCCTGGAGATACGGGGTGGTGGTCGCGGCGT
>NZ_JBPXMU010000011.1:0-5651 GCF_051842855.1 Microbacterium sp. A94
TGATGACTGGGTCGGGGGAGCATCCGATCCTTGAGAACTCAACAGCGTGCACTTGTCAAATGCCAAATTATCCTCGTCGGTCTTCGGACTGGTGAGAATTCCTTTGGATCAAAGACCAGCCCTTCCGGGGGTTGGCATTTTAAATGAAGTCAGTTTGATTCATTTCTTTGGTCAGTTCAAACTCGCTGCTCACACCTTTTTCCGGTGTGTTCAGTATTTTTCTTTTACGGAGAGTTTGATCCTGGCTCAGGATGAACGCTGGCGGCGTGCTTAACACATGCAAGTCGAACGGTGAAGCAGGAGCTTGCTCTTGTGGATCAGTGGCGAACGGGTGAGTAACACGTGAGCAACCTGCCCCTGACTCTGGGATAAGCGCTGGAAACGGCGTCTAATACTGGATACGAGACGCGACCGCATGGTCAGTGTCTGGAAAGATTTATTGGTTGGGGATGGGCTCGCGGCCTATCAGCTTGTTGGTGAGGTAATGGCTCACCAAGGCGTCGACGGGTAGCCGGCCTGAGAGGGTGACCGGCCACACTGGGACTGAGACACGGCCCAGACTCCTACGGGAGGCAGCAGTGGGGAATATTGCACAATGGGCGCAAGCCTGATGCAGCAACGCCGCGTGAGGGATGACGGCCTTCGGGTTGTAAACCTCTTTTAGCAGGGAAGAAGCGAGAGTGACGGTACCTGCAGAAAAAGCACCGGCTAACTACGTGCCAGCAGCCGCGGTAATACGTAGGGTGCAAGCGTTATCCGGAATTATTGGGCGTAAAGAGCTCGTAGGCGGTTTGTCGCGTCTGCTGTGAAATCTGGGGGCTCAACCCCCAGCCTGCAGTGGGTACGGGCAGACTAGAGTGCGGTAGGGGAGATTGGAATTCCTGGTGTAGCGGTGGAATGCGCAGATATCAGGAGGAACACCAATGGCGAAGGCAGATCTCTGGGCCGTTACTGACGCTGAGGAGCGAAAGGGTGGGGAGCAAACAGGCTTAGATACCCTGGTAGTCCACCCCGTAAACGTTGGGAACTAGTTGTGGGGTCCATTCCACGGATTCCGTGACGCAGCTAACGCATTAAGTTCCCCGCCTGGGGAGTACGGCCGCAAGGCTAAAACTCAAAGGAATTGACGGGGACCCGCACAAGCGGCGGAGCATGCGGATTAATTCGATGCAACGCGAAGAACCTTACCAAGGCTTGACATATACGAGAACGGGCCAGAAATGGTCAACTCTTTGGACACTCGTAAACAGGTGGTGCATGGTTGTCGTCAGCTCGTGTCGTGAGATGTTGGGTTAAGTCCCGCAACGAGCGCAACCCTCGTTCTATGTTGCCAGCACGTAATGGTGGGAACTCATGGAATACTGCCGGGGTCAACTCGGAGGAAGGTGGGGATGACGTCAAATCATCATGCCCCTTATGTCTTGGGCTTCACGCATGCTACAATGGCCGGTACAATGGGCTGCAATACCGTGAGGTGGAGCGAATCCCAAAAAGCCGGTCCCAGTTCGGATTGAGGTCTGCAACTCGACCTCATGAAGTCGGAGTCGCTAGTAATCGCAGATCAGCAACGCTGCGGTGAATACGTTCCCGGGTCTTGTACACACCGCCCGTCAAGTCATGAAAGTCGGTAACACCTGAAGCCGGTGGCCTAACCCCTTGTGGGAGGGAGCTGTCGAAGGTGGGATCGGTAATTAGGACTAAGTCGTAACAAGGTAGCCGTACCGGAAGGTGCGGCTGGATCACCTCCTTTCTAAGGAGCAACTGCGCCCCTCGGGGTGACAGAGCCCAGATCAGAACATACGTTTCTGCTGGGAGCTCATGGGTGGAACATTTGACATGGTGTGAAGGATGGTTCCTTCTCTTAGTACACTGCTTCGGCGGTCGGAACGGGGATGGGGCTGGAGGTCACATCTGCACGCTGTTGGGTCCTGAGGGACCGGGTACGTCTGGGTCTTTAGGCCTGGGTGTGACGGATTCTCAGGGCCTCTTGCTGTTTCCCTTTCGGGGGTTGCGGGGAGGGGTACCGCCCGTACTTTGAGAACTACACAGTGGACGCGAGCATCTTGCAGCCGGCCTTCGGGTTGGCTGCGAAAGATGATCTTAAAGATCATTAGTCAATTTCTGATCAACCCTTGTGGTTGGTCCGAGTTTTTTGATTCAAACTCATGTGATTTTCAAGTCTTTAAGAGCAAACGGTGAATGCCTTGGCATCTGGAGCCGAAGAAGGACGTAGCAATCTGCGATAAGCCTCGGGGAACTGATAAGCAAGTTTTGATCCGAGGGTGTCCGAATGGGGAAACCCCGCTGGGCGGCGTGCCGACCTAGTGACTCCCGCCTGAATATATAGGGCGGGTAGAGGGAACGTGGGGAAGTGAAACATCTCAGTACCCACAGGAAGAGAAAGCAACCGCGATTCCGTTAGTAGTGGCGAGCGAAACCGGATCAGGCTAAACCGAGTGTGTGTGATATCCGGCAGGAGTTGCATGTTCGGGGTTGTGGGACTTTTCAGTCATCTCTGCCGAGATGGCGGTGTTACAGAAGCGTATAGACGAACGGTCTTGAAAGGCCGGTCATAGAGGGTGCCAACCCCGTAGTCGAAATGCGTGTTCTGACACGAAGAGTATCCCAAGTAGCACGGGGCCCGAGAAATCCCGTGTGAATCTGTCAGGACCACCTGATAAGCCTAAATACTTCCAGATGACCGATAGCGGACAAGTACCGTGAGGGAAAGGTGAAAAGTACCCCGGGAGGGGAGTGAAATAGTACCTGAAACCGTTTGCTTACAAACCGTTGGAGCCTCCTTAGTAGGGGTGACAGCGTGCCTTTTGAAGAATGAGCCTGCGAGTTAGTGATATGTGGCGAGGTTAACCCGTGTGGGGTAGCCGTAGCGAAAGCGAGTCTGAATAGGGCGATTCAGTCGCATGTCCTAGACCCGAAGCGAAGTGATCTATCCATGGCCAGGTTGAAGCGTGTGTAAGAGCACGTGGAGGACCGAACCCACTTAGGTTGAAAACTGAGGGGATGAGCTGTGGATAGGGGTGAAAGGCCAATCAAACTTCGTGATAGCTGGTTCTCTCCGAAATGCATTTAGGTGCAGCGTTGCGTGTTTCTTGCCGGAGGTAGAGCTACTGGATGGCCGATGGGCCCTAAAAGGTTACTGACGTCAGCCAAACTCCGAATGCCGGTAAGTGAGAGCGCAGCAGTGAGACTGTGGGGGATAAGCTTCATAGTCGAGAGGGAAACAACCCAGACCACCATCTAAGGTCCCAAAGCGCGTGCTAAGTGGAAAAGGATGTGGAGTTGCTTAGACAACCAGGAGGTTGGCTTAGAAGCAGCCACCCTTGAAAGAGTGCGTAATAGCTCACTGGTCAAGTGATTCCGCGCCGACAATGTAACGGGGCTCAAGCACGCCACCGAAGTTGTGGCATTGACATTATTGGTAGGCCTTCGTGGTCCAGCCGTGTTGATGGGTAGGAGAGCGTCGTGTGGCCAGCGAAGCGGCGGAGTGATCCAGCCGTGGAGGCTACACGAGTGAGAATGCAGGCATGAGTAGCGAAAGACGTGTGAGAAACACGTCCTCCGAAAGACCAAGGGTTCCAGGGTCAAGCTAATCTTCCCTGGGTAAGTCGGGACCTAAGGCGAGGCCGACAGGCGTAGTCGATGGACAACGGGTTGATATTCCCGTACCGGCGAAGAACCGCCCAAGCTAATCCAGTGGTGCTAAGTATCTGAATCCTCATGACCGGATCCCTTCGGGGTGATGGGGTGAGGCCTAGCGTACGACCCCATGCTGGTGCGGTTAGCGTATTAACAGGTGTGACGCAGGAAGGTAGTCCAGCCGGGCGATGGTTGTCCCGGTGCAAGTGTGTAGGCCGAGTCGTAGGCAAATCCGCGACTCATACAGGCTGAGACACGATGCGGATAAAAAGTGGATGATCCTATGCTGCCAAGAAAAGCATCGACGCGAGGTTCTAGCTGCCCGTACCCCAAACCGACTCAGGTGGTCAGGTAGAGAATACCAAGGAGATCGAGAGAATCGTGGTTAAGGAACTCGGCAAAATGCCCCCGTAACTTNCTGCCCGTACCCCAAACCGACTCAGGTGGTCAGGTAGAGAATACCAAGGAGATCGAGAGAATCGTGGTTAAGGAACTCGGCAAAATGCCCCCGTAACTTCGGGAGAAGGGGGGCCTTCGGCGTATAGGGATTTACTCCCGAAAGCGTTTGGAGGCCGCAGAGACTAGTGGGGAACGACTGTTTACTAAAAACACAGGTCCGTGCCAAGTCGCAAGACGATGTATACGGACTGACGCCTGCCCGGTGCTGGAAGGTTAAGAGGACCGGTTAGCCGCAAGGCGAAGCTGAGAATTTAAGCCCCAGTAAACGGCGGTGGTAACTATAACCATCCTAAGGTAGCGAAATTCCTTGTCGGGTAAGTTCCGACCTGCACGAATGGCGTAACGATTCCCCAGCTGTCTCAACCGCGAACTCGGCGAAATTGCACTACGAGTAAAGATGCTCGTTACGCGCAGCAGGACGGAAAGACCCCGTGACCTTTACTACAGCTTGGTATTGGTGTTCGGTGTGGCTTGTGTAGGATAGGTGGGAGACTGTGAAGCGGATACGCCAGTATTCGTGGAGTCATTGTTGAAATACCACTCTGGTCATATTGGATATCTAACTTCGAACCGTAATCCGGTTCAGGGACAGTGCCTGGTGGGTAGTTTAACTGGGGCGGTTGCCTCCCAAAAAGTAACGGAGGCGCCCAAAGGTTCCCTCAACCTGGTTGGCAATCAGGTGGCGAGTGTAAGTGCACAAGGGAGCTTGACTGTGAGACTGACAGGTCGAGCAGGGACGAAAGTCGGGACTAGTGATCCGGCAGTGGCTTGTGGAAGCGCTGTCGCTCAACGGATAAAAGGTACCTCGGGGATAACAGGCTGATCTTGCCCAAGAGTCCATATCGACGGCATGGTTTGGCACCTCGATGTCGGCTCGTCGCATCCTGGGGCTGGAGTAGGTCCCAAGGGTTGGGCTGTTCGCCCATTAAAGCGGTACGCGAGCTGGGTTTAGAACGTCGTGAGACAGTTCGGTCCCTATCCGCTGCGCGCGTAGGAAGTTTGAGAGGATTTGACCCTAGTACGAGAGGACCGGGTTGAACGAACCTCTGGTGTGTCAGTTGTTCCGCCAGGAGCACCGCTGATTAGCTACGTTCGGGATGGATAACCGCTGAAAGCATCTAAGCGGGAAGCCGGCCTCAAGATGAGACTTCCATACCTTCGGGTGAGAGGCTCCCAGCCAGACTACTGGGTTGATAGGCCAGATGTGGAAGCACGGTAACGTGTGAAGCTGACTGGTACTAATAAGCCGATGACTTGATAACACACCGTTTGTTGGTGCTTGCGTCCACTGAGTGGTTCTCGATGTACGGTCGAGAACCCTAACAGGCATACACGTATGCCTTTAGGTTTGATTGAAACATCAATAGTGTTTCGGCGGCCATAGCGTGAGGGAAACGCCCGGTTACATTCCGAACCCGGAAGCTAAGCCTCATAGCGCCGATGGTACTGCAGGGGGGACCCTGTGGGAGAGTAGGACACCGCCGAACTTCTTTTAGACAAAATGGCCACCCAACGCTGGGTGGCCATTTTGCGTT
>NZ_JBPXMU010000012.1:0-2136 GCF_051842855.1 Microbacterium sp. A94
TGTCGACGGCGCTCGAACTTTGAACGTTTTCGGCGTTCGAAAAGTGAACGGTTTTGGGCAGTCTAGTCAGGGTTTTCGTTGGTCGTGGTTCTGATGCTGGGGAGGCTGTCGATGCCTCGTCCTCGGAGCCGGTAGCTGGCGCCCTTGAGTGTGAGGACGTCGGCGTGGTGAACGATTCTGTCGATCATCGCGGCAGCGACGGCTTGGTCTCCGAAGACTCCGCCCCAGCTGGAGAATGGCAGGTTGCTGGTCAGGATGAGTGAGGCATGTTCGTAGCGAGATGACACGAGTTGGAAGAACAGGTTCGCGGCGTCTTGCTCGAATGGGAGGTAGCCGACTTCGTCGACGATGATCAGCCCGTATCGGCGGAGCTTTGTGAGTTCTTGTGGGAGCCGGCCTTGCCGATGCGCGTCGGTGAGGCGGGTGACCCAGTCCGTCGCCGTCGCGAATAGCACTCGGTGTCCGTGTCTGGCCGCAACGATCCCGAGCGCGGTCGCGAGATGCGTCTTCCCTGTCCCGGGAGGGCCGAGCAGGACGACGTTTCGCGCTTCGAGTAGGAACCCGCCAGATGCCAGAGAGCCAATTTGCTGCCGACTGGCAGGTTGCGGATCCCAGTCGAAGTCCTCAAGTGTCTTCCTCGATGGAAACCCTGCGGCTTTGATCCGTAGTTCACCGCCGGATGCGTTGCGTGCGGAGACTTCTCGTTCCAGGACCGCGGCGAGGTAGTCCTCGAACGACCATCCCGCATCACGCGCTTGGTCAGCGAGGCGGGCGGCAGCCTCATTGATGCGCGGCGCTTTCAGCGCGGACGAGAGGTAGGTGATCTGCTTGACCGATTCGGTCTGTTTCGTTGCGCCCATCAGATCAGACAGCCTTCGACGATCCCGAACGCGCGGTCGTAGTCGCCGAGGTCTCGGGCCAGATCATCTGTGGCAGCGACAAGACGAGGCTGTTGAAACTTGCGCCGCAGCACCGCGGCCGCAGCCTTGTGGGCTGGGTCGGTGATCACGATCGAGCGGGCCCAGGCCCGCGGATGATCCGCGATGACCCTGCCATCTAGACGGACTCGAACTCGGTCTAGGTCCGCGCTCACATCGACAACCCGCCCGATGGCGCGCGGATCAACAGAGTAATCATTCGTGTCAACGCGGACGTAATAGTCGCGGCCGAGACGGATCCGAGCCCGCCATCCCAGATGCAACGGAATCGGCGGCAGCGGCAGCATCGCCTCCAAATCGACCTGCAGACGATCGACCGGCGATGCGTGCAACGTGCGCACGACCCGACGGTTCGCGATCTCCAACCAGTCGATGAACTGCTCGTTGAAGTCCGCCGGTGATGCGAAGGAACGCCCTGGCATGAACGAGGTCTCGAACCAGCCGTTGCGCCGCTCCACGATGCCCTTGGATTCCGGGTCTCGTGGTGGGAGCAGGATAAGTTTCGTGGCCAGGGTGCCCATGAACGCGTCGACCCCGTCTGCGTGTCGTTTCCCTCTGCCGATGCCCGGCTCGTTGTCCCAGAGCAGTCGCCGTGGAACCCGTCCGAGCTGCTCGATCAACTCCCACGATCCGAGAAGCAGATCCTCCGTCTTGCGGGTCGGGATCATCCGCCCGAGAGCGAACCGCGAATGCGCGGGAGTGATCACCAGCACGGGCAGCAGCTTCGCTGTCCCGTCCTCGAGCGGGATCCGTTTCGGTGGGAACCAGAGATCGCACTGCGCCGCGTCCCCGGCCGCCCAGACCAGCCGGTCCGCGGGATCGATGCGTTGCTGCTCGGGCCGTAACCGGGCAACGTTGTCACGGAACCAGCGGATCGAGCCCTCCCACCCGACGCGTTCGGCCAGCACCGTCGCTGGCATCGTTGGTGTCTCGAGCAACAGCTCACGCACCCGCGCTTCGAACGGCGTGAACGACGTCACCGCTGCTTTCCGCTCGTATTGAGGTGGCGATTCCGACGCCACGGCCTTGATGACCGTGGTCCGCGAGATCCCCAAACGCGCAGCGATCTTCGCCTTCGGCTCGCCCTCCGCGGCCAGCCTCCGAATCAATGCCCAATCTTCCAAAGTGATCACTCTCCAATAGTTGAGTGTTCACTTTTCAAGCGCCGCTACTGTCCAGTTTTCAAGCGCCGCCGACA
>NZ_JBPXMU010000013.1:0-1526 GCF_051842855.1 Microbacterium sp. A94
GAGCGGTCCCGCGCGCCTGCGGCGCGTTTTCTTGAGGACGCGCAGATGCTTGCGCGTCTGGTGCCTTGTCGGGATGGCTGGTTCAGCGGACCCTGGAGATACGGGGTGGTGGTCGCGGCGTCACGGCCGTTGTGTCTTTGGTGCCGTAGAGCCCGTTTATGAGCCTGGTCGGCGGGACAGTCGTAGGGATTCGTGAAGTGTTGCCTTCAGAGCACGTGCGTCAGATTCCACTTTATTTGCCCAGTTCCGCCTGCCGCGGCCACTACCTCTTCCTCAATGGTGATGGAAGGAGAACGATCATGGAAGTCATTCACGAACGGTGTGCGGGGATGGATATCTCCAAACGCGACGCGAAGGTCTGCGTCCGGGTCCCCGGTGCCCGACGCGGCACCTTTGCCAAACAGATCTCGGTGCACGGGGCGATGAGCCACGACATCGCCGCGCTGGCTGATCATCTGCGAGTGGAGCAGGTCACCTTGGTGGTGATGGAAGCGACCGGTGATTACTGGAAGCCCTACTACTACGGTCTCGAAGAACACCTGAATCTGATGCTCGTCAACGCCCGGCATGCGAAGAACCTCCCCGGCAGGAAGACCGACGTGTCCGACGCGCAATGGTTGGCCGAACTCGGCGCGCACGGCCTGGTGCGAGGATCGTTCGTGCCACCGTGGCCGATCCGCCGACTGCGGGATCTGACACGCCAACGCACCAGTCTGAGTCGGCAGCGGACGCGGGAGATTTCACAGTTGGAGAAGCTGATCGAATCCACCGGCATCAAATACACCTCGGTCGCTTCGGCCACGCTCGGTAAGTCGGGCAGAGCGTTCCTGGATGCACTGATCGACGGAGAGCAGGACGCTGCAGTGCTGGCGGAGCTTTCGCTGGGCCGATTGCGATCCAAGATCGATCAGCTCCAGCTCGCGCTGCGAGGCAACTTCACCGGGCACCACGCCACGCTGACTCGGCTGCAACTGGATCGCATCGATATCCTCGACGCCCAGATCAGCACACTGTCCGATCTGATCGATGAACTCATCCGCGAGAACACGCTGGCAGATGCTCGGGAACTGATCGCGACGATCCCCGGGATCAGCGCCACGGGAGCCGCGAACATCCTCGCCGAGATTGGAGCCGATATGACCGCGTTCGAAACCCCTGCCCATCTCGCGTCCTGGGCGGGAGTCTGCCCCGGACAGCACGAGTCCGCCGGCATCTCGAAGCACTCCCACACCCGGGCAGGAAACGCGCACCTCAAAGGTGCTCTCGGGATCGCGGCGATGGCAGCAGCCCACACGAACGGATCCTTCTTCCAGCACCGCTACAAGCGCCTCGCTGCCCGCCGGGGACCGCTACGCGCGCTGGTCGCGATCGAACACTCACTCCTGATCGCGATCTGGCACATCCTCACCCGAACACAGCCCTACCAAGCACACGCAGCCTGAGCACGACCTCGAACGACCCGAGGCCACAACGGGCCCCGGGATCCTCATCGCGCCTACTCACCACCACATCTACGCGTCAGACAC
>NZ_JBPXMU010000014.1:0-608 GCF_051842855.1 Microbacterium sp. A94
CGCCCGAAGCCGTTCACGCTGATCGAGAACACGGTGCTATGCCGGTTGATCGAGGTCTGGATGGATGAGGGATGGAGTCCGATGCTGATTTCGTCAATGTTGGAGTTCTACTTCCCGGATGATCAGACTATGCAGGTGAGTCACGAGACGATCTATCAGGCCCTCTATGTTCAGACCCGCGGAAAATTGCGGGCGGATCTCGCCGAGAAGCTCTCCTTGAAGCGGAAGAGGCGTGTCCCTCACACGGCAGAGCGGCGCAAGAACAGCCCCTATAAGGAGGCGTTCAAGATTAGCGAGCGGCCAGCCGAAGTCGAGGATCGGGCCGTGCCTGGGCATTGGGAAGGGGACCTCATCATCGGGAGTGATGGGACCGCGATCGGCACGCTCGTCGAGCGCGCGACGCGCTTCACGATCCTGCTGCACCTGCCCGAGAACCATACCGCTGACGCCGTCGCTGCGGCGATGATCCGAGAGATGGGCAACCTCCCCGAGCACCTGCGCCGCTCGATCACCTGGGACCGCGGAACCGAGCTCGCCGAATACGCCACGATCCAGACCGCACTGGATGCAACGCTTTATTTCTGCGACCCGCACTCGCCCTGGCAGCG